>CAJXMO010000009.1 GCA_913056495.1 uncultured Alteromonadaceae bacterium
CACTAATGTGCAAACTGCCAAGCAACAAGAAAAATCAAAGGGTTATTTATAAACGATTCTCTAAATGCTATAAATAATCTTTGTTTTAAGCGTTATGCCAATGGGAGTCAATTAGTGAGTATTACATCTATTATATTTATTATTTTGATTCCTGTAGTTTTATTTTATTTTGCATATCTTTTGACGCTGAGCTTTGCTACAAATAAAACAGCTAAAGACGAATTGGTATTGCTTACATTTAACTTTCTCCCATTGGCTATTTTAACTTTTTCTGTTTTTAGTAATTATTATGCAGACAAAAGTTATCTTAGGTGGCTACTTGGGTTAGTTTTAATATATGGTGTTGTTAGAACATCATTTGATTTGTTTAAAATCATTAAGAGAATTCGAAAGGCATAACAAGCGGTTTATGGCAGGGACGCAAAAAAGCTTGGCTTGCGTTCGTTCCTCACTAATTATAGCCAAGCATTTTCCGCCCCATAACCGGGCGTTAGCTGTATAGGGAAGTTTGGCATATGAAATCAATTTTATTTATTTTCCTTTGTCTATTTTCTATTTTTGAAGTCCAAGCCAATAGATTGATTTTGGTTACTAAGGTACTGTCTGAAGAAGTAGTGAAACGCAACTTTGATGGCGAAGAAGATCCAAGATTAAAGCCATTCAAGTTAGAGCAGTCGAATGCTTGTGGTATACAGTTTGTTAAGCTTTATGTTGAAAACGTTTTAGATGGACAATTCGATGAACAAGTCATAGATGCACATGCAATTATAGGTGAATGGTGCGGTCAACCATTTAAACCCTTTCAAGAGTATGTTGTAAAACTATTTGATAAAGAAGACTCAATCGTTTCAATACATCATACTCAATTAGACGGTTGGGAAGCATTCAATATATATAGTATTAGTAAGCTTTCAAATAATGAACGGGCTTTAACTAAAGACTGGCATATTAAACATTTTGACCATTTAACACCTTCGGTTATTAGTAGCGTTGATGGTAAGGAAGTAATTAAAATCAACGACTTAAAGGCGTGGTATACAGCTAACAAGCCAATACAGTAACGGGACTGCTAATAGCTTGCTCGGTTCCGCTTCGCTACACATTTTAGCAAGCTATTATCAGCCCCTGATTGGGGCGTTATATGCACTTGAAGTCAGGAGTTAAAATTGACTTATGAATTTCCAGAAGAACTAGAGTTTTTTGAAAGAGGCTTTGGTTATTCTAGTGAATATGACCATGATGAAGGGCAGTTTTCATTCCTAATGGATTATGGCACTGGTGAAAAATTAATATTTACTCATTCACCGTTTGGTAATAACTCAGTAAGTGTGAAGCTATTTCAGGGGGCAGAATTAGTATTTCATATTTACAAAGAACAAGTTACGAACATTACGTTTCAGGCTTGGGGTGGAGAGCAGATATTAAGAGTGTATTTAGGCGATGACTTCAATGACTTCTTAGTTTACTTTAACCCGAAACCAAGGCTTAAATATTGCGAGCCTAATATGTAGTTATGCATATAATCGGGTAGCCGAGGGTATCTAGCCCTCAGCCCCCACAACACCCTGCATGCGGGTCCGCACAGGGCGTTTCATCTAACAGATTACCCGTACTTTGATCCATCCGTCTCTGAGTGAATATAGTCCCTCAGCTTTCAGATAATTTAAGCTTAAAGCCTGTTGAATACCGGGTGTTTTCGAGCTGCGCCAAGGCCCTTTACTTGTGATACCGCAAGCTACGGCTGCTTGCACATGCACACCCCGTTTCATTAGGTTTCTCACTTTAGTTCTGGGTTTTCGCCATTGCCGCCAGTAACACATCCTCACTCTGCGCCTTATCCAGTGGTCTAAATCAACACATTGCTGGTATGCGTTTGCAATGCCAAAATAGTTGATCCATCCCCTTAAATATTGGCTCAATTTAAACAACTGATATTGCATGCTCACGCCCCAATTACGGTTAGTTAAAATGCGTACCTGTCGCTTAAATTTGTGCAGGGTTTTGTCATGCCATTTGATTGCTCCACGTTTAAAGGTAAACCCTAAGAATTTACTTTGTGTGGTTTTAACCACATGACTTTTATCCGTGTTAACAAGCAATTTGAGTTTTGTTTCAAGGAACCGAGTGACACTGGCAAGTACACGTTCGCCCGCGCGTTTTGATTTTACTAAGATGATAAAATCATCAGCGTAACGGGCAAATTGGTGACCTCGTTGCTCCAATTCTTTGTCTAAATCATCCAACATAATGTTGGATAACAACGGTGAAAGTGGACCGCCTTGCGGTACTCCTTCTAAACTCGGAATTAGCGTGCCATTGTCATCAATTCCGGCTCTCAAATAACGGCCAATGAGTTTGAGCAAGCGTTTATCTTTGACATGACGTGATAAATTTCGCATCAATAAGTCGTGATTGACTCTGTCAAAGAATTTCGATAAATCGACATCTACCGCAATGTTGCGTCTAGATTTTATGATTTGTTGAACTTGCTTCACTGCTTGCAGGCCGTTACGGTTAGGACGAAAACCAAAGCTGTTACCTGAGAAAGTTCCATCAACAATAGGCGATAAAACCTGAGTAATGGCTTGCTGGATAACCCGGTCGACCACTGTGGGTATGCCGAGTTGCCGTTTGCCGCCATCGGGTTTATCAATTTCAACGCGTTTGACCGGTTGTGGACGATAAGTCCCATTTTCGAGTTGAGCTTTGCACTGTTGCCAGTGTTGTTTTGCCCAGTCGATAAATTGGTCTATTTTCATACCATCCACACCCGCTGCGCCTTTGTTGGCTTTAACTTGCTTCCATGCGCGTTGAAGATTATCGTTTGATAAAACGTGTTCGAATAAATCAAAGTTGAAGGTTGATTGCACTGCATTACGCTGCATATCAGAACCACAGGACTGTGGCGTATAGTTATGTAAGTAAGACATGAAGTATTCCTTCGGTTAAATGTTCAGGCCTTCACCGTGTCCCATCCATTACGATGGGGGTTTGGCTACTATGCCGTCTGCTGACTGCTGGATAATCACAAAATAAATTGCTCTAAATTGCGCTGCGTGCGTATCGGTGGGTGTTGCAGTGGTTTCGCTCGTAGTCTATTTCGCAACCAAATAGCACGCCAAGGGGTTGATTGACCAGCCACTTACTGGTATTTTCCGCAGCGATAGCGCAGGCCGCATGTTATCCAGCCTTTATGAATAAGGCTTCCTGCCTAATTCAAAAGCCCAGCTACGGCATCCTGCCTTCGCGCTTAAATCTTCGATTTTCGCCCCCGAATAAGAACATTAACTTTCATTGCACAACTGCATCATTTACGGTGGCCGTTAGATCACGTGACTTCGTTATCTTGTGCTAACTCGTCTTCAGCCTACGCCTAGTATGATGTTCTCGGCTTTGGCATCCTGCGTCGCCCTACCTTCTGCATCCATGCAGTCGTTGTTCATCAGCTCGCAATTTTGCTAGCGGCTTGACCGCCATGGATGGTGGAAATGCTGATATTGCAGGAGAAATATATCAGTCCTCCACACAAACCTTCGCGGATTTGCACTTGCCATTCGCTAGTAGTTATCGTTTAATAACAATCAGTTATTTGAACGGTGATCTTCCTACAGAGGACTTTCACCTCATTAGTTAATGCCCATGTCGGGCGTACACAAAGCCTTAAAGTCGGATTCGTAACAGTTGGCTCGGTTCCGCTTCGCTTCACATTTTAGCCAACTGTTACTCACCGCTTAAGGCGGCGTTATAAGTACCAAGCTGGCACCGATGAGCACTAAAGCAAAAAAATCTCTTAAATCTGCAAATTCATATGCTCCGTGGATACTCTCGGCAATAGCTATTATTGCTTTTTTTAAGGTGGCACTTTCCCCAGAAGAGATAGAATTAATTATTTTGCTTAAAAGGTTGGTTGTAGCTGTTTTGGTTGTAGTTCCGACAGTCTATTTATTTTTATTTTTGGGTTTTTACTTCGACTTGATTGATGAAAATAAACCTTCAGAATAAGGTACTTATAACAAGCAGTTTAATAGTGGACAAAATTACGTTGGCTTGGTTTCGCTCCGCTTCACATTTTAGCCAACATAATTTTGCCCATTAACAGGGCGTTACAAGGTGAAAGTCCTTGTCTGGTAAGGTTTAGCCAACCACCAGTATCGAGTCTTGCGTGTTGTGCGGAAATTATGGATTATCGAAGATTCTCCCGTGGTGCGGCCACAAATAGTTGAACAAGCAATGCGAAGCGTAGACGTACAGGATGTACTAATGCAGCGATTGCAGGATGTAAATGAGCGTAGACAGAGAATGATATAGGCCACAGGGGATACGCGTCCCTGAAGTGTTGAAATCGCTGCGAAAAGCAATAATTCTGATTGACGAGGCCCCTGTTTTTAATGTGTTAGGGCATTCGAAGTCCAAGCAAAACAACCGACAAGGCAAGGTTGTGGCGAGTCAGCGCAGTTCTAAAACCGTGGCATGTATCAAAAAATGTGTTGAGAACTTGTGAGACCCAATATAACTCCCAAAGGATATGGGTAGGGATGCTGAGCAAAAAGCGAGGCGAACGATGGTGTATTGGGAGTCGGACCAACTCATAATAGTCTGAGAACGGGAAAGCCGTTTACATGGCGAAGGGGTTTGGCGGTTATATTGAGTTTGTAACGGACACATACACCGGACATGTAGGGCTGGATATTGTATGAAAACTAAGGTACAAACATTACATTCAGTTGAGCTAAAGATTGGTTAAGTGGTTATCGGGTGAAATGGAGAAGATGAACAAATTAAGCAACTTTGTGAAGGCAACATACTGCGCGGTAAATAATATAATTGAGGAGCCGGATGCGGTGCTATTTTCTACATTAGGGCACGTCCGGATCTGTATGGGGGCGGCTCAGTAATGGGTCGTTCTACCATGACGCTGTTCATATGAATCGAGTATTTAAAATCTTAATCTGGCTGGGGAAAATAGCATTTATAATCAGTGCGATTGTTGTTATTGCTTTTTATCTTTGGCTTCCTGAGATGTGTAGAAACTATTTTTATTCAGAAAGTTTTTCTCCTAACGGTAAATTTAAGGCTGTCACATTTCAAAGAGACTGCGGTGCAACTACTGGTTTTAGTACACAAATATCAATCTTAGATGCAAACGACAAATTAGAAAATGAAATGGGTAATGTATTTCGTATGTCAGGGCACCCAGATAAAGTTGCACCTAATGTCATTTGGGAGTCAGATTCAGTATTAAAAATTGATAAGCACATAACAGGTAAAGAGTATTTTACCGAAACCAGTTATGGTTGGTTTAATCCAATAAAAGTTCAGTACGGTGGCTAAAACAGCTAACAAGAAATTAAAAAAGGACATAAAACAGTTGGCTTTTGCTCCTTCGTCGCTAATTTTAGCCAACAATTTTTTGCCAGTTAATTAGGCGGTGAGACTGTAGAAAAACCTTTGGTAATTTACAGGTTTAATTTTTGTACGATAAATAGACTAAAAACGCGTTTCTACGTAAAATCCTGATAGGTTTCACCATTGAGTCGGTGAATTTTTTGACGTAGCGAACAATAATTTTTTAACGGCGAGGTTTTTCTACAGTCTCGTTAGTTGCCTATGAAAAAATTGTTGAGTTTCATTTTTATATCGGTTTTAAGTATTAATTGCTTTGCTCAAGGAAGTAGTATGAAAATAGAAGAACTCATTTTAAACGACAATTACGCTTTACCACTTTGGGAAAAACGAGGGTTAAATCCGTCTCCGGCTTCGGTAATTAAGAAACTTGAAAGCGTTACTGTTAACTTTCTTAAAACTCTGAAACTGATCAGTGAAGACTCTAAATTGGATGAATCTTCCAAATTAGATAAAGTGCAAAAACTCGTGGACCAATTACCTTGGGATGATTTTGACACCGAGGAGAAGGCGTTTTTGGCCGATGTTATCGCACCAGCTATTGAGTCCATGGGCTACAACCCATGGCTGATAATTTAATTGCCTCAAATATTGAATGAGTGTTCGAGCCGTCTAACTAAGGCCGATACGAAAACTATTTTTCTATTGGGAAATTCTCGGGCGGGGTAAAACTAGGAAATGGCCCAGAGCTAATTAAGCAAAACACTCGAAATCAATACAAATCCTCTTGATTTGATATTGAATGTTTGAATGATGTCGATTTACAACCTACATTGGCAAAAGACAAAATAATCGCGTTAATCGAACGCGGCAAACTAGAGTAAATACATGTTGTCAGATTGGTTTTCCGCTGTCTTCAAACCAACCTCAAATTGCGGGCGTTAGCAATACAAGGAATATCGAACATATGAATAAGGTTTTAATACTCGTTTGCTTTACGTTACTGGTTGGGTGCGCAAATAATACTCAGGTCACCAACTACGAAAGTAAAGGGAATCTCGCGGCTAATAATCCAATTGTGTGCGTCAGCTATACTTCCGTCGGCTCGGAAAGTACACCAGCTGATATTGTCACTGGTGCAAAAGATTGCGCTAAGGCTTATAAATACAATGAAGCAGCAGAACTTCTAATGGTAGCAAGTGCCTATGCGTACTTTGATACACAAAGGGTAACTGACAAAACCGCACATGATGCGCTCAATGCACTTTTTTCAAAAGAGTTTGGCTTTCTAACAGAGGTTGAGAGAATTGAGTTACTTTCTAGTATCGATGCACTCGATAACAAGCAACCGAGGAAAAGCGAAATATGCGCATACCTTATTTCAGCGCCGCTGCCATCCTATTTTCCCGATTACATGATTGCACAGGGCATGGGGACATTTACAGACTCTTCCAACGAGCCATTAATCAAGGATTTTAATGCTATTGAGGCATGGTCAAATTCCATGGCATTTATCAAGTGCAGTAACTAACAAGCTCAGGCAAATAAACGGTTAAACTTGAGTTTTCTCATTTGCCTAAAGCCTGTTAGCCGACCTTAAATCAATTCCAGCACAAGCTCTGCTATTGGCACATAGACCCAGAGCTTGCTTAGCTGAAATGTTTATTTAATACCTATTGTTATTGTAAAGCCAGTGCCACAATTGATTTTGCTGGCAGTTCAACAATTAGCTGACCGTTTTTCCAGTTTGCACCCTCAAACTGTTTTGGTGTGACAGTATCTGGCGTGTCAAAGCTGTTTAAACTATCCATCTTATCCGCTGTGAGTATCTGGCCATTTATACTGGTTGCGTCAACGCCTTTTAAATCCATTGTGATGCTAACCGGTTCGTTCGGATTTAAATTTGCCAGCGAAATATGAATTTTACCCGCTTGATCAATCGAGGCAGTTGCGCTCACCTGAGGCACGCTGATGTCGTTTACCTGATATTGTATGTTTGCCAGTTCGATTGGCAGGTATTGAGCATCCTGATGTACTTTGTACATATCAAATACATGATAAGTGGGGGTCAGTACCATTTTTTCTTTATCGGTTAAAATCATTGCCTGTAATACATTGATCATCTGAGCAATATTGGCCATTCGGACCCGCTCGGCGTGCTGGTGGAATATGTTCAAAGTGACAGCTGCGACCATAGCATCGCGCAGTGTATTTTGCTGCCATAAGCCGCCGGGGCTGTCTTCCGCTCTGTCGTACCAGGTTCCCCATTCATCTACCACCATAGTCACTTTTTTCTCAGGATCATATTTATCCATAATGGCACCGTGTTTACGGATGAGCTCATCGATAAACTGGGCGCGTTGCATAGTTGAAATCCACTGAGTTTCATCAAATCCTGTGGCCTTACCTTTTTTACCCCAGTCGTTGGTTGGCAGGGTATAAAAATGCAGTGATAAACCATCCATTAATGGTCTGTCATGGTTATACAGCATGGGTGAAGTTTTACCGGGTCGCCATAACATGGCTTTTTTCATTACGGTTTCTGTCCATTCATAATCATCGGTATCGGCTCCGGTTGCGATTAATTGTGGACGATTACCGCGCGGCGCCGAGGAGCGTACATAGCCCTGATACTGACGGTACTGATTCGCATATTCTTCGGCATACATATGGCCGCCACAGCCCCAGTTTTCATTGCCAATGCCCACATAATCGAGCGACCAGGGTTCTGCTCTGCCGTTTTCAGCGCGCTCTGAACCAATGGGTGAATCGGCATCGGTTGTCATATATTGCACCCATTCACGTGCTTCCTGTACTGTACCCGAACCTACATTGACAGAAACAAAAGGCTTGGCGCCGACCTGTTCAATAAAGTCCATAAATTCATGGGTACCAAAGGTGTTAGGTTCTAGCTGATTCCAACTCACATTTAATGACGGCTGGCGTTTATCGCCAATGCCATTGCGCCAATGGTATTCGTCGGCAAAACAGCCGCCGGGCCAGCGGATCACAGGCACCTGAATTTTTTTAAGTGCAGCAACCACATCATTGCGGATACCTCGGGTGTTGGGTATATCTGAATCTTCGCCCACCCAGACACCTTCATATACGCCTCGGCCTAGGTGTTCCATAAAGTGACCATATACTTCTTTATGTATGGTTGCGCCAGGTTGAGATGCATCCAAGCTTGCTGTTATTTTAATTTCAGGCTCTGATTGAGCGCTACATGCCTGAACTAAAAATAAACCACTCAGGGCCGTTGTTATTGCCAGTTTTTTCATCATATCAATACCTATATTATTGCTGAGTGTTGAAATAAGCATGTAACCGCTTAAGCTCTTGCTTAGAGATAGCGATAACTGCGCCATGTTTAGGGCCAACAAAATTAGTTGCTTTCATTGGTGAATCCGGTTCGTTAAAGCGGCCGATATTTTTAAAGGTTTTAAAGTCTGTGGTTTCGGCAAACCCCATATTGTTGCGCGGCTTGGCACCGAATACATCATACATTAATACATAGGTATCCGTGCCGTGACGACGCCACAGGTTAGGCGCTTCAGCGGCCACTTCTTCTGAATCTACTTTGGTTGGGTCATATCGATAGTCGGTGTTGATTTTATCTGAAACCGCTTGTCTGATATTACCTCGATCATCATGCGCAACATAAAACATATGGTACTGATCGCCAATTTTGGTAATGTCGGCGTCTATGGTGTTAACGTCAGGGTTGGGATGATAAAAAATTTGCTTGGGCTGAGTTGTCAGGGTCGTAAAGTCTTTATTCGTGTATGAGTACACCATAAAGTTCGTTTTATTTTGTTGGCGGGTAGAAAAATAAACCATCATTTTATCAGCTTGTTCATCATAGATGGTTTGTGGTGCCCAGGCTGAGCCTAAGTCACCGACCTGCGGGAATAATTTGGCAACCGGCACGCGGGCTACTGTCCAGTCTGTCAAATTGTGAGACTTCATCATAATCAGATTTTTATTGTTGCCCCAGCCGTATATTTCGCCCGGTCGTTCCCATTCTGTTTCGCGTAAGCCCTGATTTTTTGCACGTATATGTAAATCCGTTAATGTCATATAAAACGCATTATCCGGCCCACGGTAAATATGCGGATCGCGCACACCTTGCTGCTCAGCTACCTCTGAGCCTAATAAAACCGGCTCGCCGTTATTGACGTCGGTAAAGGTGTAACCATCTTCCGAGATTGCAAAATAGGCCGAATGGGTTTCATCTTTAAAATAAACCAGTAAATAGGCGCTTAAATCAGATTCTTTTATTTGTTTGGCTGGGTTATCCGTCAGCTTTTCGACCAAGTTAAGTGTTTTGGAGGGAGCTGATTGAGTTTGATTTATTTGAGTTAGAGCGCAAGCCGATAGGCCTGCACTAAGCAATACAGCTGCCAGACTCAGCTTTAATCTGTTTGTTTTTTTATAAAGGGTTGTCATAAATAATCCCAATGATTTTAGGTTTAATATAAAAAAGATAAATAATGCATACGACTTACATTAATAAAGATTAATTGTATTTATTGGTTGTAACGAATGCCGACAATAAATTGTCGACCTGTATGGTTATATTCCCGCATCAGATTCATACTGCCATCACCGGTCACATAAAGGTGTGCATACTCATCCGTTAAATTACCTACTTCAAATGAAAGTGTTATATTTTTATTGAGCTTATAAAAGGAAGAAAAATCAACGTAGGTTGGGCCAGATGTCGCATTTTGAGCATTGCCTGTATAACCGGGTACTTCCGTGTAATAATCGCCCCGGCTATTCATTGAAATGCGAGCACCCATGCCGGGCTCTTCGTAATATAAAGTCAGGTTATGAGAGTTTTTAGAAACGCCTACATTTTCACCTGAATGCACCTGAGTATAGTTAGCTATGATCCCTGTATGTTTGAGCTTGCCGGGTAAAAAGCTAAAGGGTTGTTGGTAACTCAGTTCAATTCCGTTAATGTCAGTACCCATGCCATTCACCGAAGAAATGTGTGTATACGCCTGATTAAAAGGATCAACCGAGACACTGGCATCAAAATTAGGGTCCTGATTTATAGCCGCGTAATAAATTGGGTCGATACGTTTTTCTTCCTGAGCGGTACGAATATAAGTATCTATGTCTTTGTAAAAAAAGTTAGCTGATATTAAAGATTCAGGTTTAAAGTACCATTCAAATCCGAGATCTAAATTACTCGTCTGGTATGGGTTTAAATAAGGATTACCTACAGTGATAAAGCCTTCAATATAGCGTAACCCTGGGTTACCCGGATTTAATTTGGTTAAGCTGGGTCGTGTCATTGAGCGGGCTAAACCAAGCCGAACAATAATATTATCGCTTGCTTCCAGTGCCAGATTTAAAGCCGGTAAAAAATTATCATAATCATGATTGGCTTTAACTGGCACATCCGCGCCATCTGTTTCAACAAATCCTTTTGAAAAAGTATCTGTTTGTATTGCACGGACACCAAAGTTGGCTGTCAGGTAAGTTGAATTAAGGTCAAACTGCGACTCAATTTCAAGATAAGCCGCCTGTGTTTTTTCAATTATGGTTGAATTAAACTGAGTCAGTTCATACCAGATAAGGGGGGCTCTAACCGATTTTACTTTATCAAAATCGGCCACAATAAATGGAAAAGTATTGCCATTAAAATCTTTACCAAAATCTGCTTTTGGAAATGCCCGGGTTAAGCCGATAGCGGACGCCAGCGAAAAATCGGGCAGAGCAAATTGCTGAGTGATAAATCTTCTGTCGTTGTAGGCGAAACCAGTTTTAAGTGTTAAATCATCATGGGTATAAGTAAAATCAAGTTTAGCGGTCAGGTTTTGTTTTTCAATGCCATCAGCACCGTCAAATGATTTAATGTCGTATTCAGCCGGATCGTTAAAATTATAAAAGTAGTTTACGTGCGGCGCATTGGCATTGTTAGAAAAGTCATATTCAAATTTGTGTGTATTTTTGGTATCCATAATATGGCGCAGTTCTTCTCGCCTGAAATCAGACCGGGCCAATCCGACCATGCCATCAATTTCAATATCAGGTTTTGCTTGCCAGCTCCAGCCTACTGCTAACTGATTAAATTGTGTTGTGCCGAGTGTTTTTCTGCTTTCAATTCTGCCAGTTAAACCATCAAATAATCCGGCATCTACTTGTTTCCCGTTTTCGTTAATTTTAATTTCGAGTGGTGTTATCTGTGAAAAATAATTGCGATACATCTGGTAATAATTATAAAACGAACGGTCGTTTTTAAGTTCGGAGTGGAGAAAATCAAAGGTCAGTTCAACATTTTTGTTAGGCGCATATTGCAATGTTGTCGTAACACCAAATCTGTCCTGATTATTACCAAAAAAATCTGGACGAGGTAATCTTGGAACCCATAAACAATTCACTGGGTGAACCTGTATGTGGTTTAGCTGACAATCCTCACTGGCTGGCATGCCCGTCATGACAACTTGCTCAGTATCTGCATATAACATATTGTTCTCAACGGGTGTTTGCCAGCCGACAGTGCCAAACCCTTCCTGATGCACAGTGCGTTTTGAATAAGCAAATGAAAAAAGTGCACCGTAAGTGTTATTTTTAAATGTATCTGAAATTAAAAAGGCGCCTCTGGGATCGTTTGACTCTGAAACCGGGTTATAACTGGATTGCACAGATGCAGCGAGCTTAAAGCCTTTATGTTCAAAGGGTTTGGCCGAATATAAATTGACTGTGCCTGCGATCCCGCCTTCTTCCATAGATGGGGTGGGGGATTTTTGAATATCTACCCGATTGAAGAGTTCTGAAGCAAAAATATTAAATTCAAAAGCGCGGCCGCCATTTAATTCGCTGACTGAAGAATCCAGCTCATCCGTCGTTGACGGAATTTCCATGCCGTTTAATGTGACCCGGGTAAAATCCGGTCCTAGTCCACGCAATGTGATGCGACGACCCTCTCCGCTTTCCCGGGTGATGGCAACACCGGGCAAACGCTGTAATGATTCAGCTATATTCAGATCCGGAAATTTACCCATATCTTCAGCCGTAATCGATTCGGTAATATTAATACTGGCTTTTTTGTTGAGCAGGGCTTGATTCAGTGAGCGACGAAAGCCTTTAACATTAATCACTTCAATCTCATTTTCAACATAGCGAACGCTATGTTCGGATTGCTTTGTATTGCTTATATCCGAACTATTGTCTGTATTCAGGGTGGATTCAGGTGGTGTCAGAAGAATTCTGTTATTTACCACAGAAGCTTGCATGCCGGTTCCATCGAACAACATACTTAGCGCAATATCAACCGGATAAAAGCCATTGACGGAATTGGTTTGCACGCCTTTTAATAAACTGAGCGCAAATCCAAAACTCAGATCGGCCTGCTCAGCAAAATAAAGTAAAGCATCTGAAGCCTTGCCTTGTTTAATTTCGAACTGAATGGGCGCAAGCTCAGTGGTCGCTGCGTTCAGTTGCGAGTTTAATAAAAATGACAATAAAATAAGTTTAAGTTTGCAATGCATCGTTATTGCACTCGCGATTGCCCTTTATGACAAATAAGACAGGCGGCGTACCAATCTATCCTTCAATGATAATCAAAAGTAATCAAAAATGATAATATTGTTACATTACCATTATTTTGGTTAACAATTAAGTTAAATTTAATAATTATTGATTGGCGCAATTAAGCATATCAGGGCATGGACAGGGTTTGTGAAAAAAAAGTGCCCCATTATCCGGTAAATCTGTAACCGTTTGCATTAAACAAAATCCCAATACCTTATTTGATCACTTAATTGTGAATTTATTGAATCAGGACGGGGAGGTTAAAATCCTGTCTTGCTGATAGCTAAATACATAATTAATGTGACCGAAACCGGGATCAAAATTAATGCGATTTTAGTAAACAGACCGTGATAAAACTGATGTGCCCAATGCTCTTTTTCGGTTAAAGTTTGACCTGAAAATAATTTACCTGATGCTCTGTTGGCTAGCCAATTGCCTAATACAATATCAGCAACTTCTAGCGGAATAATAATTAAACCCACCAGATAGAGTTTTTGCTGAAGCCAAGGCACAGAAAACCAGTTCGCTTGTATAGCCAGCAAGATTCCGGTTATTAATAAAGCGGCCAGAGCAATATGCTCTAACATAATCATTTGGTAAAATACCCGGCTTACCGTTTTTGCAAGCGAGGACTTTTTGTTCTGCTCAGTATCGACCGATTTGTACACCAGCCAGGCGCCTAAAGCCGGACCTAACCAAAAAATTAAAGCGCCGATATGAATGAGTTTAGTTATCGCATATTCATTCATTATCTAATCACCTTATAGGCAAAGATCAGCATCCAGACTGTACTGAGTACCATAGAACTCGCGGTAAAAATTTCGGCTAGTTGCATTGAACCGATGGCAATAGATGCAGACAATAACAGTCCTAAAATCCAGGCGCTTATACCCCAAGTAGAGATCCAGCCTTTAATGACACCCTGTTTAACGAGCAGCAGTGTTAATATGATGCCACCCAGATTATATAAACCATTTCCTAAAAAACCGGTTAGGTGGGCGGCTAAAATTTCCAGAAAGGCAAAGTTTGACTCGCCTAAATGCTGTACGACTACCTGCGGCAAAATAAAAGCGTATATGACTTCGGCAATTAAATCCGGTGCTATTCCAAGCCCAACAAAAGCAAGCCCTGTCGTTCGCATAAAACTGCTGGGGAGCTCATCGGCTAACATAGTGCAGAAAATAAATAAGCCCAGTGCAGACGCCATCCAGACCCCCCAAGAGACAGACCAGAGGAGCTGGTTCTGGCCAATAAATGTCATGCGCTCAACAAGGGTGTTATCTATAGGTAAACCGCCGCGCATAGGACCATTCATTAATAAGCAGGCTATGCTAATGATAAGCACTATGATATGAATTAGATAAAATTTGAGCGTCTTGTTTGTCATTGTGTGTGCATCCTTCTTAATTAGCGGTTCCAAGTGTTGCCGACTTTTCCGTTTATTCTGTTGATTGAGAATATTACTTTATATCCGAAATTAAAGCCTGTCGTGCTATTGCCTAAAATAAGCCATATTATATCGTCTGGCTGATGTTGCTAAAATATTTTAGCCGTTTTATCCGCCACTGATTATTACCATCCCGACAACTGGCATATCTAAAAGCCGGTATTATACCCGGCCAATGATAGCGTAAATCACTAAACCAGTAACAGCTTATATCAGCTGTTTGGGTTTTCCCGATAAAAATGGGGTAGTGGCTAAAATCGTTAAATGCTTTAAATTCAGGCTGTGTCCAGGCCTGATATATTTCGGGTGATTGATTGTTTAAATAACTTGGATTATCGCTGGTTTGCCAGTGGAGGTGTGTGATCTGGTTGAAATAGTCGCTGTAATCTTTTATGCCGAACAAGCTGGATAGAGTTGAAGCAAGCGGATCGGTTTTATATTTTAGGTAAGCTTGCTGTATTTTTTGGTCATGTTCAACTAACAGCTGCCAATAAAAAGGCGAAAACGGTTGGGGTAACATTGAAATTGTTTGGCCTTCGATTGCCTCTGGTGAGAGCTTTTCAACCAATTGTATTTTAATGAAAATTACCAGTGCTAAATAGCTGCATGGTAAAAGGAGCACCCAATATTTCCGGCTATTACTGCGCAAAAAATAAAGTAAAATGCCACTGAAAATAAGGCTTAATGTGAAATAAGGGTCAATGACAAACAGCAGATTCCATTTAATCTGTAAGTCACTAAAAGGTGCAAACCATTGAGTACCGAATACGGTGAGTGAATCGATAAATATATGGCTCAACAGACAGATAAAAACAATCGAAAATACGAGTTTAACATTTCGCACTAAAGAGAATTTTATCACCAGCCAACTCAATAAATAGGCCCAAACCGGTGCCAGAATCATTGAATGAGTTTCGGCTCTGTGCCAGTAGGCTAAAAAGTCAAGTGGATTAAACCAGAACAACAGGTAATCAATATCCGGTAGAATGGCGGCTAAACTGCCAATTACAGCGCGTTTTTGCCAGCTTACCTGAATCCGATTATTTGAGTTGTGCCGATTTTGTGCCCGTTGACATTGAGGAAGCTGAGCTAAAATGCTGCCTGTGATTACATGCGTGAACGCATCCATTAAATGGCTCCCGGATCATTTTTATCCGGTTTGACACACTTGATGTGTGAAAAAGGATTTTTAGCCGCGCAACCAAGCTGCGCCTGCTCAATACGGCCGATTTGCCGTAATACAAAATCATGAGTATGCGTATTGTCTTTGCTGGTATCGTTTAAATAAAAATAAAAGCTTGCAAGATAAGCGCTTGTCAGTGCAATTTCATCAACTATCTGGGCAAATCCATGTTGGGGCCTGGCAGATATCTCCCGAATCCATTGCACCGTTCTGCTGATTCGGGTAATGCCATGAGCCTGCAAATGAAAATGACCCGGTTCCAGCTTATAACAGAGAATTGATTTGATAAGTGGTTTGACAGGTTCAAGCGTGTTTAACCAAACCATAATGCAGTGCACAGTGCGGGCTTGAGGATCCTTCGCTGTAAAAGAACTGTCTTCAGCCAGCTTTAACATTGCACCATCAGCTCTATCAAACAAAGCTTCGGCAATATCGTCTTTTGAACGAAAACAGGCACTCAATTCTGACAATGAATAACCGGATTGTTTGGCCAGTTCAAGCAATGAAAAATTCGCCCAGCCAAACTTAAGCGCCAGCTCAACGGCCTGCTCTACAACTCTTTGTTTAACTTTATCAGATGGTTTCATCAGGAATACTCCTTAACGTGAACATGTGTCCAGTGAATTAAGTGTAGTAAGCGTGATGGGGGTCAGCAATGGTTTACGATTCTGCCTAGTGGTTTTATCGGTTTCGCTATTATCTGGTTTTTATACAGTGCTAACCTATAAAAACCACATAAAACTCAACAGCCCTTAGTTTGACAAGAACTGATTGTTTTTAAGCCAGATTCTAAACGATTGCATCCAGTCAAAGTTATGTTTTAGCGCAAACCCATGTCCACCATTATCAAGCAATATGAGTTGGGTTTGAATCTGATTATTGGCAAGTGCCTGGGTGTAGCGTAATGCATTTTCAACCGGCACTTTCATATCGTCTACTGCATGTACAATAAATGCTTTGGGTGTCGACTGAGTGACCTGAGTTTCGTTAGAATACAAGGCGACTTTGGCATCGGCTGGATTTTTACCCAATAAACGTTCGCGAGACCCCGGGTGCGTAATATCCCGTTTCATTGAAATCACCGGGTATATTAAAGCCTGAAAATCCGGGCGCACATTTTGCCCGCTTAAATTTGAGTTTATGGTGTGGTTAAAGCGGTTTGCAGCGGTTGAGGCGAGGTGACCTCCGGCTGAAAACCCCATGACCCCAATTTTATTTGGACTTAGATTAAATTGTTCAGCGCGGCTACGAACAAAATGAATTGCTTGCTGCGCATCTTTGAGCGCAATACTGCTATTGTTTTTAGAGTATGTATCATCCGGTAATCGATAGTTGACGACAAATGCTGTAATACCCATTTGATTGAGTTGGTTAGCGATTTGAAATCCTTCTTTTTCAATAACGACCTGGCGATAGCCTCCACCCGGAAAAATAATAACGGCTGTTTCAGAAGCGGGTGTTTTATTCGGTTTAAACAAGCTAATGGTGACATTATTTTTTGCTGTCTCTTGCTTGGTACTATTATCTGAGTACAAATTAAAATCGACAGGCTTGTACATGGGTGTGTGAACCGATTGAGTCGCTGTGATCTCAGGGTTGGATACGCAGCCAGTCAGCACCCAATTAAGCATCAAACAACAGAAAAAAAATTGCCAGCCTCTTATCATATTGAGTCCTTTATTTTATATTCGATTGATTGTACGAGTAGATTAAGTTGGCTTGTAGGAACTCAAAATCAGCGCACTAAGATATCAGACTCGGGCGCCAGCCATTTGCTGACGCCCGAACTGATACCCGGGTCGCCCCAAGCACATATTCGGAGTAGGGGGGTGAAATCAGAAAATATCTAACTGAATATTTCTAACCCCTTTTTCATATACATTTTCACTTTGCGGACCTAGCTTTTCTGGTGCATAAAATTTAGTCCCGATTGGACTGATTCTGTGTAAAAAGCTAATCTCACCTTGGTATTCAAGTGCCAGCGTATTAGCCGGATGTTTACCATCATCCGGTTGCATAACCCGGGCAAACAAATCATCCGTCTGTGTTGAAAAACTGATACGGTTATGCTCCGATTCTAATGTTAACCAGTTAATATCAGCAAAATAACCTTTAAATTCAGGAAATACCCAGTTTTCACCGGCGATACCTTCGTTATACTCATTTTCCCAAACTGAAAAATTAACCCCTTCTAATCGGTTTGCCCAAACCCGGTAAGGGCCATCACCCAGCCATTTTTTACGAGCAATATCAGATTTGGGGTAATTAAAGGCAATACCGTGCAATACATATTCGCCGTCAATTTGGTAATCCAGATCCAGTGACAGATATCCGGCTCTATGAACTGTCCAATTAAGTTTAGTGATACCAGTTGGTGGGTTGATTACCTCAATTTGAATCGCATCTAAGGTTTTACTTAATTTTAGTCGGGTTGCCATTTTTGAACGTTTCTCAGGCTGAGTTGGATCAAGCACAAACCAGGTTTTAGCTTTAGCATCATGTAAACTGTCGTCTGAACGTATGAGCCTTGGGCCTTGTGTAAGCGCAGCGCTTTTGTCTTGTTGCTGATACGATTCAAGCAGGCCGGTTTTTGCGTTAAAACTGACTTTGATATTTCCGGCCGCTATTTGTAATACTTGATCATCCTGTTTAACAATTTTCAACTCCTTGACTGAGTCGGCCTGTTGCTCGTTAAATTGTGCAGAAGTGGTTGCTGCGACTTGCTCAGGTGTTTTAACCGGCCAACTATTTGTCCAGATTGAGTCCTTGTGAGCATCCACAAATTCAACCTCCAGCCAGCCTTGTTGTTGCCAGTCATCCGGCAGGTTTAATTCAACATTGCCTGTCTCATCCGGTTTAATCGCAGGCAATGAAACTGTTTTACTGGCGACTAATTTTTTATCGCTTGAAAATGCAGTAACAGGCTCGTATAAACGCCATTTTAATTGAATATCAGATAAATCGATAAAATCGTATAGGTTTTTAATTTTCAGTATCCGATTAAAATCAGCAGGCAAAACTTCACCATTTTTTAGATTTTCAATTTTAACCGGTGACCAGATATCTTTAACTGTAAAATAACTGCCTTCTAACTCGCCATGCGGACCGACTAACCCGTCTGGTGCATGGTTGCCGTCGGTATCAATTCGGCCTTGCTGATCGGTTCTAACCACGCCTTCATCAGCCAATACCCAAAGAAAGCCGCCTGCACCTAATGGTGTAGACATCATAAAGTCCCAGAAATCTCTTAAACCAGCGCCATGGCCTCCGTCGTATAAACCATGTAAAAATTCAGTGGGCATAAATACTTCATTCTGCTCGAGTTTGGCAACCAGCTCTTGATAAGTCGGGTAATGATCTGTATCTAAATTTCTGAATAATTCCCAAGGATGCAGCACAGGTCGGTTTTGAATATCGTACAATGCATAATCGTCATCTACATCCGTATTCCAGCCACCTTCATTGCCATTAGCCCACATTAGAATACTTGGATGAATTTGATCGCGTTTCACTAGCTGTTCAACTAAACGTCTTGCCGTTGGTGTATCGTAAGCCGGTGCTTGCCAGGTCGTTAATTCATTTATTACATAAATACCGAGTCTGTCGGCTGCCTCTAAAAAATGAACATCCGGCGGGTAATGAGACATTCTAACGGCGTTCATATTCATGCGCTTAATCAGTTTAATATCATCTTCGCTGATTTGTGGTGTTAGGGTTCGACCGGTTTCTGGTCGGAAACTATGACGGTTAACGCCTTTAAGAATAATTTTTTCGCCGTTTAGATATAAGCCATCCTGTGGTCTGAGTTCGAACGTTCTAAACCCAAAGGTTTTACTGAGTTGATGCAGTGTATTCTCACCTGATTTTAGCTCAATATTAACTTTGTATAGGTTAGGCGTTTCAGCTGTCCATAATGCAGGCGCTTCAATTTGAGTTTGCAAACTCGCTTTTTTATTATTGAGTGGTGCGTTGAAGCTTTTGCCGACCGGGTTACCATACTGGTCAACAATTTGCGCGCTGACTAGAGCATCTTTTGGAATTTCCGGACCTGTTTGATATACATCTAACTTAAAATGGCCATTGGCTTTAGCATCCAGACTGAGCCAGTCAACATGAGTTTGTGGCAGGGCTTGCAAAAAGACCTGACGAAAGATGCCACCAAACACCCAATAATCAGCTTGACGCTCTGCAATTTCAACGCTTTTATTGGAAGATATTTTATCTACAATGACTTTTACTTCATTGCTTTTACCAAATTCAAGGTAGGGCGTAATGTCATAACTGAAGCGGTAAAATCCGCCCTGATGTTTTTTACCTACTTGCTCACCGTTAATTAAAACCGTTGCGTCTGTCATGACACCATCAAAAACAATTTTTATGGTTTTAGTTTGCCAGTTTTGTGGCACGTTAAATGAGCGACGATAAATGCCTTGTTCGTTACTTTTGTCTTTGATATGACCGTAATCATACTGACCAAAGCCTTCCAACTCCCAGTTAGAAGGAACAGAAATTTTTGACCATTCACCGCAATTACGTCCTTTGTCACAATAAAAGTCCCACTCAACCGCATCATGGCTGCCTGTTCCACTTAGCATTAATTTTTCAGTGGTAGTGACTTTTACTGCAGCCTGGCTGCTCGGTTCACTCGGTGATGTGCAAGCTAGCAGCCCAAAACTGGCAAGTATTGCTACAGCATATTTGAATTTATTCATCATTGGATATCCATTTTGTTTATTATTGCCGCCAGTTTCAGAGTTGTTGTTTTTAGCTTGATAACATACAACAACCAGCCAAAGGCTGGCTGTTGTATGATTCAATAATTCACCCGGGTGAATTATTGATTGTAACGAACGCCTAAGAAAAATTGACGGCCAGAGTGATTATATTCACGCATCAGGTTAAGCGTGCCATCACCCGTCATAAAAATTCTAGAATATTCGTCAGTTAAGTTGATGATTTCAAACGATACAGTGACATTTTCATTGACGTTATAGAATGATGAAAAGTCCACATGAGTCGGACCGGTTACCCCACTGTGAGCATTGCCAACAAAGCTTGGCACTTCAGTGTAATAATCGTCGCGGCTATTCACCGAGATACGGCCACCAAAATCATCTTCTTCATAATAATAGGTAAAGTTATAGGAATTTTCAGATACACCTACAATTTCACCGGATTGAACGCGCGTATAATTAGCGACAATACCTGTATTGCTTAAAAATCCGGGTAAGAAACTCAAAGGCTGTTGGTAAATCACTTCCAAGCCGTTGATATCAGTGCCTTCTGCATTATCGGATGAAAAATGCGTATAAGCTGTAGTGTACGGGTCAACTGAAATGCGCGGGTCAAAACTTGGGTCCTGCGCAATAACAGGATGATAAATAGAATCGATCAGTTTATCTTCCTGAGTTGAGCGGATATAAGATTCCACATCCTTATAGAATAAAGTGGCGGCTAATAAGGCTTCTTGATCAAAATACCATTCAACGCCAAAATCCACATTATTTGATACATAAGGGTTCAGGTAGGGGTTGCCTACGGTTGCAAAGCCTTCAATATATCTGAAACCTGGGCTGCCCGGACTGAGTTTGGTTAAACTTGGGCGCGTCATTGAGCGGGTTACCCCTAAACGTACAATCACATCATCGATGGCTTCTAATGCTAAGTTCATTGAGGGTAAAAAGTTACTGTAATCATGCTCTGCGACGATTGGCAATACTTGCTCATCGACTTTGACATAACCGGTTGATGTAGTATTGGTTTCAACAGCACGAATACCAAAGTTAGCCATTAACAACATATCATCGATTTCAAATTCGGTGTCAAACTCTAAATAAGCGGCTATGGTTTCTTCATTAATTTTATAACCGTTTTGCGGTTGTGACTGCCAGCCATTAGCGCCTGTGGTGCGGTTTATTTCATCTTTTACTTTGCCAAAATCTGCAACCATGAAAGGGAAGGTATAACCATCAAACCCTTCACCATAATCACTTTCCGGAAAGTCTTCGGTAAAACCGACAGCACTGTCCAGTGACAGCGTTGGTAAGCTGAACCTGCGCTCTGTGACGGTTCTGTCATTATAAGCAAAACCGGTTTTAATGGTGACTTCATCAGCATCATACTTAAAGTCCAGTTTACCGGTTAGGTTACGTTTGTCGGTTTCTCCGGCACCATCAAACGAGCTTAAGTTGTATTCAGCCGCATCATTGTATTCATAAAAATAAGTGACTGGCGTTTCTGCATTACCTGAAAAATCAAAGCCAAATTGGTGCGTATCCAGTGTGTCCATAATGTGGCGGAATTCTTCACGGCGGAAATCGGATTCTGCCAGACCCAATAATGCATTCACCTGCATTCTCTCATTGAGGTTAAACTCACCGGATAATACATATTGGTCAAATTTTGTTTTACCCATGGTTTCGCGGCTTTCTATCCGGCCAGTTAACCCATCATAAAGACCCGCATCAACTTGTTTACCGTTTTCATTTACTGTGACTTCAATAGGCGTAATTTGGTTAAAATAGTTACGGTACATTTCGTAGAAATTATAAAATGCACGGTTGTTTTCAAGCTCTGAATGCAAGTAATCAAACGTCAGTTCAATATCGTCTGTTGGTGCCCACTGAAATGCTGTGGTTATACCCATTCTGTCTTGTTCGTTGCCAAAAAAGTCAGGGCGTGGCAGGCGAGGTGTCCATAAACAGTTGACCGGGTTGACTGATTCATCATTGAGTTGGCAATCGCTATTGGCGGGCGTGCCATTAATTTGTAAATCCGGGTTATCAATATAGGTCATATTGTTGGTCACCGGCATTTGCCAGCCAACTGTACCAAAGCCTTCCTGATTAACTTTACGACCTGAATAGGCTACTGAAAACAAGGCTCCGAAAGTATCATCCATAAAAGTGTTAGATACCATGACTGCAAACCTTGGATCGGTTGATTTAGACACATCGTTGTAGCTGGCCTGAGCAGACGCAGCAACATGAAAGCCACGATTATCAAAAGGTTTAGCTGTATACAGGTCAACAGTACCGGCGATACCACCTTCTTCTATTGAAGCTGTTGGTGACTTTTGAATATCAACCCGGTTGAATAATTCAGACGCAAAGATGTTGAATTCAAATGCACGGCCGCCGTTTAAGGCGCTGACTGAAGAGTCTAATTCATCGGTGGTTGCCGGAATTTCCATACCGTTTAAGGTAGCGCGGGTAAAGTCAGGGCCTAAGCCCCGTAATGTGATCCGGCGGCCTTCACCACCTTCCCGGCTAATCGCAACACCTGGTACACGTTGCAAAGATTCGGCAATATTTAAATCCGGGAACTTACCCATATCTTCAGCTGAAATAGATTCGCTGACATTGACATTAGCACGTTTGTCTAACAAGGCTTTATTGAGTGAACTTCGAAAGCCTTTGACGGCGATGGTTTCCATTTCCTGTTCATTATCAGCGCCAGATTCGGCTGCATATGAATTTAAGCTCATTAAGCCTAATAGGGCGGTGGCGACACTGGTATAAACTTTAGTTTTTCTCATTGTTGCTGCTCTCTTGTTATCCCGACCTTTTGTCGTGAAAAAATTGGCTGTGCTGATTGTCTGATAAACCCACATTGTCAGAATCAGCGCCTTTATTTGAGTGTTTCGCTTAAACACAGTCATAAAACGCAATGGCTAGTCAAAAATACTTACAAAAAATTAAAAAATATTTTAATTTAAATTTAAGTTTTTGGGTTTTATGCTTTTTATTCCATATAATTCAGTGGTTTATTATTTATTTTTGTTTGGTTATTTTCTTTCAAAAAATATCAAATAAAGTCAACTGGTGGTTTTTGTGTTATTGTTTTGTTGTTTTTTATTCGGGTTAAAATAAATACTGGACTTTGTCAGTAATTTTTACCGGCTATTTCGTTAATATTTTAAAGTGTGATTTGACCTTTTCAGCGCCTGTAGGGTAATTATGGAAAACAAGCATCAGACAGCTTCATTTTTTAAGTCAATTCGGGGCAAACTCAAATTGTTTGTATCCTCTATTGTGCCGCCGGATGAAGTAGAAGACATTGTTCAGGAAACTTATATTAAGGTCTGGCAACACCAGCAGGATAAATCTGCACAAATTAATAAAGGCTTCGTTTATACTGTCGCTAAAAATATGGCGCTGGATTTTTTGCGCAAACCGCATCATCAAAAAAATGATGGCGCTGAGTGTGAATCTGACTTTGGGGTCGACAGTGAAGATTCCACCTTTAACAAAGTTGAAACCGACGAAAAATTTTTAGTGTTTTGCCAGATTGTCAGGCAATTGCCGCCCCAGTGCCGAAAAATATTTATTATGAAAAAAGTATACGGAATGAAAATTAAAGAAATTGCCGATGAATTAGATTTGAGTAGCCGGACCGTCGAAACTCAACTGCAGCGCGGGTATGTTAAATTTCAGGCGCTGGTTCATGCGGCTAATGAAGCTTCGGGCGACTCGGCGCAATCTTCAGCAAGGAGTGCTCAAAGTGAATAATTCAAATGACAATGTGGTTGAGCTTAAAAGCAAAGAGCAAGTGTTATCTGACGCTGCACTCTGGTTGATTCGAGAAGAAGAGGGCATGTCTGAGGCTGAGCAAGCTGAATTTAAAACCTGGCTGAATCAGTCACAGCAGCATAGAGCCTGTTATGAGCAAGTGGCCGGGCCGGTAAAAGATGCCGACGTACTGGCAAATTTGTCCGAAATTTTTCCCTATCAGGCGCAACATAAAAAAACCAAAAAATCATTTTCACCGCGCTTGGCAATCGCCTTCAGCGCTGTGCTGTGTTTTGGTTTAATTATTCTGAGCCATTTAGAGCCGCAAGCTCGTTACTTTAATCAAATTGCGACCTGGTGGCAGCAACAGATTATTCCGGCTGATATACCCGATGCTGAGCAAAGTCCACAATATGTTAAAACTTATCACACCCGTTATGGCGAGCAGGCCAGTTTTAACTTGCCGGATCAGTCAGTATTAAAGCTGAATACCAATTCAAAAGTAAAAGTGGTTTACACAGAAAAAAATCGCGCGCTTTATCTGGATAAAGGTGAGTTACATATTCAGGTTGCGCACGATAAAAACTGGCCGCTGGTGGTATTTGCCCAAGACAAAGCGATTGAAGCGGTCGGCACGGCCTTTAATGTTTCGATTGAGAATGAACTGGAAGTAGAATTGATTGTAACCGATGGCAAAGTGGCTGTTGCAGATACACCCGACTTAAAAACTAATTCATCTGGTTTACGTCATCCGGTTGGAACGCTGCGGGTGAATAAAGGCGAAAAACTGATGCTGAAAAATGGGGTTAAAGTCGCCGAAAAAACGGCTTTAGAAGTGATTGACCCGGATAAGCTGGATGCTTTCTTAGCCTGGCAAAAAGGCAGCTTAACCTTTAACGGTGATTCACTTGAATCTGTTGTCAACGAGCTGTCCCGTTATACAGGTTATCAGTTTGCATTAAAGCAAGATGAGCTGAAAACCACACAGGTGGTCGCCCGCATTAAGCTCGCAGATTTAGATAATGTATTTAGTGTGTTGGAAAACAGTTTTGGGTTAACCGTTGATCAATCAACCGACAGTAAAGTCATTGTCTTAACGCAAAATCAGGTTGAAGCAAAACATTAACCGTTATTTTGGCTTGTCTTTTATGCCGGTTAAGCGAATATAATTGAGCATTTTAATGAAATATTTGAAATTGGTGGTCTTGTTAAGTTTTATTCATTCCAACTCGTTTGCATGTTCATTCGCGGGTTATGATATTTTTCAGCCTAGTTTAGAAAGGTGGGAACAACATGCAGGACCTGCTCAAACCGATCCGAATTCAGCTGGAGAATACTGGGAGAGTGTCCCTAAACCAATTGTCACTGTTGCTAAGATATCCCGAGCAAGTTACCAACCGGGTAATTCATGCAACGATGCAGGTTTAATTGAACTTGAAGTCGCATTACCTTCTTCATCGACCTACAGAATAACTGAATTTGGTATTTATTTCAGAGTGCTGAGTGGTAAAGCGCCTGATCTTATTTTTCCGGACATGCCAGTTAAAGGTCGAATTGTCGGTAATAAAATGTTTTTATTATTTCCTTGGTTAGATAGCGTGCCATCCAAACAATATCCTCTGGATTTGACGCTGGACGCAACCTTTATTACAAACGGTTTAAACTTGGGTCAATCAAATATTTTCAAAATTCAGCAAAAATAATGCTGATCACATACCAATCAATGTTACTATGTTTAACAAAAATAAAAAGTTTTATTATGTGTTGCTGGGTTTAGCAACGTTAGCCAGTATGGTTTTTTCTTACGCATGCTACAAAAGTATGCTGGTTCAAACTTGGCCCTTTGTTGAGGGAGTGGTTTTATCGGTTGAAGCTAAACCATCCTCCTCAGTCGATGGTAAGTTTAAACTGAATCTGAAATATCAATACACAGTCGATAATCAAACTTACTACGGGGACCGGTTTGCCGTAGTTGGAACAAGCTACAACTCATCTGAAATAATAAAACTGATTAATCAATATAAAGAACATCCTGAGATTCGTATCTATTACAATGTTGTGGATCCCAGTGAGGCCTATGTCGATACAGAATTTAAAATTGGCATGTTATTTATCGTATTTGTTTGCTATTTTTTAGTGCTCATTTCAATATTAAATTTGCGCAGATTATACCGGCAAAAAGCATCTTAAAAATATGGATACGACACATACACCTGGTTGGCGTTATCTATCTGTCGTATTTTATAAGGAAGTTAAAATGAAAATTAAGGCAAGTATAATACTGAGCGCTTCATTATTGACTACGTTATCATGTTTTGCAGCTGATACTTACCAGATATCCACATTTGTGTATGCTCAAGGGCAACTGTTAGCCTCTCCAACCATGGTTGTTGAAGCAGATAAAATGGAATCGATCGTGATGGATAATGGCTTTAGCTATAACCTTACCGTCAAGCCAAACCAGGACGGCACGGCTGGTGTGTTGGCGGCTGTCACTGTTGGAGAAAACACCATTACGCCTTCACTGACGGTGGAATACGGTAAAGAAGCAAGGCTGCAAATTGGGAATCAACAACTCAAGCTACTGGTGAGCAAGGTTAGCAGCTAGTACTGTTACCATTATGTGTTGAATGCTTGAAAGGACTAAGTTAGTCAACATGGATGCTGGCAGGGTGCTGGCCTTAGAAGATTGCAAGTGAAAAATGTTAAGCGCTATAAATATTGCATTTTAAAGACGTAAACGCCGATCTACACTAAAGAGGATAGGTTTAAAAAATGGAGTTTAAAATTTTTGCAAACCGGTATGACTGGAAGCAAAAAGAACTTGCTGAAGCGCTACAAGAGCGGCTTGTCATTTTTTCGAATCGGCTGTCCTGTGATTATGGCGGAATTATGGAACACCTATGGCTCGATCTGGAACTGGGCGAATCGAGTTGTCTGATGTTTAATAAGCCCGCTAAAGCATTTCGATTTCAAAAAAAGGTATCTGGCGCTTCGCGCACGGGATTGCCGGCAATACCGGATCGTTTTAATGTAGGACATTACAGCGTTCGCCCGGATTTTAAAGTCATCAGGCAGAATACCTCTGAACAAAATATCACTTATATTATCGAGTTGGTTTATCAATCGACAGAAGTGTTGCTCGTAAAACAGAAGAAGTTAGGTGGTTTTGATGCAACAAGATTCAGGCATGATTTTCTTGAAGTTTGTCAAAATTTAGATTGTCTTATAAACACCAAATAAGCAGGTCAGATACGGACTCAGTTTAACCGTGGAAACCAAAACGGGCAGATAGAATCAGACCGTTTAGCCTAAATTAAACTTGCCTAATCAATCCGCCATTTTCTAATTTGAAGCAAAGATAAATAAACCCTCTATCAGCAGGCCGATTATACCTACAGGTATTTATTTTTAAGGCGTTACAGCCTGCCACTCAATCAGAATATTTGGCGAACCAGTAAGTGATGGCATTGCCAGGATTATTTTTAAAACTTTCACTTAGGCATAACAATTGCTGTATATATTTTTGTCTCACCCGAGCTGAGGTTATCTATACTTGTTAGGTCAATCGCCAGTATAAAAATAAAACAGAAGGGACCAAAAAGGTCAGAGGAATGAGTTATGACAATTACGGTAGGCATTACCCATCATACGGAATACGAATATGAAAAACCGATTAGGCTGGATCCGCACCTTTTTCGACTGAGACCCGCACCACATTGTCGCACACCGATTAAAAGCTATTCTCTTAAAATTTATCCGGAAGATCATTTTATTAACTGGCAACAGGATCCTTTTGGTAATTATGTTGCCCGAGTTGTTTTTCCTGAAAAGACGGACAAATTTTGGTTTACCGTTGATTTAACCGCTGAAATGACGGTTATTAATCCATTTGATTTCTTTTTGGAAAGCTACGCTGAAAAGTTTCCGTTTAAATACCCTAATCAGCTAAAACAGGATTTAACGCCTTATTTAGAAACCCTAGCCGTGTCAGATAAGTTTCAACAGCTGATAAATGAACTTAAACCCGCAAAAGCACTGGCGACAGTTGACTTTATTGTCAGTGTTAATCAGGCCCTTTACAACCTGGTTGAATACGGCATTCGCATGGAACCCGGGGTGCAAACCGTCGATGAAACCCTGACTAAAAAATCCGGTTCCTGCCGCGACTCTGCCTGGTTATCGGTTCAGCTATTCAGAAATCTGGGGCTGGCCGCGCGTTTTGTTTCAGGTTATCTGGTGCAACTGGCGCCGGATCAGAAATCACTGGACGGGCCCAGTGGTCCGGAAGCTGATTTTACGGATTTACATGCCTGGACTGAAGTATATATTCCCGGCGCCGGTTGGGTTGGGCTTGACCCTACATCCGGCTTATTTGCCGGGGAAGGCCATATTCCGCTAGCCTGTACACCAGAACCAAGCACAGCTGCTCCGGTTAGCGGAAGTTTAGAACCCTGTGAAACGGTCAATTTTGAATTCGCCAATAAAGTTAAGCGCATCCATGAAATGCCGCGGGTTACCAAACCTTATTCAGAAGCCCAGTGGGCTGAGATTTATCAGTTGGGTCACTCGGTTGACCGTCAATTAGAATCACTTGGCATTAAACTCACCATGGGCGGTGAGCCAACGTTTATTTCAATTGATGATATGGAAAGTGCGCAGTGGAATACAGCGGCTGACGGCAGCGATAAAAGACGGTTAGCGCATGATTTATTTATGAAAATGCAGGCCCGGTTTAGCGATGGCAGTTTTCGCCATTATGGTCAGGGGAAGTGGTATCCGGGTGAGCCTTTGCCCAGATGGCAATATGCCTGTTACTGGCGAAAAGATGGGGAACCTATCTGGCACAATAATGATTTGCTGGCTGATATTAATCAGGATTATAAATTAACGGAAGAAGACGCCGGACAATTTGCAAAGGCGCTTACTAAGCAACTTGGCCTGCCGGAAAAGGCCATTACCACCGCCTATGAAGACGTACTTTATCATTTATGGCAGGAGGGCTGTTTACCGGTTGATCCGGGTCCGGATCAACCGGAACTTTTGCATGCGATGAGCCGAAAAGGCTTTTTAGCAAAACTCGAACAGGGATTGGATAAACCAGCTGGTTTTGTGCTGCCATTGCAGTGGGACCCGGTGAAAGAACAATGGCAATCATGTATCTGGGAATTTAAACGCGGGCATTGTTATTTATTACCGGGTGATTCTCCACTGGGTTACCGTTTGCCTCTGGATAGTCTGGCTGGTTCAAAAGTGTTTATAGAAAGAGATCCCACCTCAATCCCGGCTGAGTACGAAGAGGATGATTCGAATTATCTGACACCGCAGGCTGGATATGTTGGCACTGAGTTATTTAAGACAGCTATTGCAATAGAGGCTCGTAACGGCAAGCTTTATGTATTTATGCCACCGCTGAGTCACAGCGAACAATATTTAAAATTAATTAATGCGGTTGAAGCCAGCGCTCATCATTTAGACATGCCGCTTGTGATTGAAGGTTATACGCCGCCGGGTGACAACCGAATCGATAAGTTTGCAGTTACCCCGGATCCGGGTGTGATTGAAGTGAATATTCATCCATCGGTCAGTTGGAGTGAGTTGGTCGATCGTACACACATTTTGTATGCTTTAGCGAAAGAATCCCGTCTCGGCACAGACAAATTTATGTTGGATGGCCGTCATACAGGTACGGGTGGTGGGAATCATGTGACTATGGGTGCAGCTACAGCGCTTAACAGCCCATTTTTAAGACGTCCTGATGTGTTGCGTAGTTTTATTACCTACTGGCAGCATCACCCGGGATTGTCTTATTTATTTTCGGGCTTGTTTATCGGGCCAACCAGCCAGGCACCCAGAGTCGATGAAGCGCGAGATGAGCTCTTATATGAGCTTGAAATTGCATTTTCACAAATTCCGGCCGGTGAAGTTGTTGAGCCCTGGTTGGTTGACCGACTACTACGCAATTTACTGGTTGATTTAACCGGCAATACGCACAGAGCGGAATTTTGTATTGATAAACTCTATTCACCCGACTCAGCCAGTGGTCGTTTAGGTTTGGTTGAATTCAGAGGATTTGAAATGCCGCCGCATGAGCGGATGAGCATGATGCAAATGTTATTATTGAGAAGCTTACTGGTTTGGTTCTGGCGCCAGCCGTATCATAAACCTTTAGTTCGCTGGGGCACAGAACTGCATGACAAATTTTTATTACCCGATTATGTAAAACAGGACATTGCCAGCGTTTGCAAAGATTTGCAGCAAGCGGGCTTTAATTTCCATCTGAGCTGGTTTGAACCTTTCTTTGAATTCAGATTTCCCCGTTGCGGTGTGCGTCAGATTGATAACATTGAAATGGAGTTGAGAACCGCAATTGAACCCTGGCATGTTCTGGGTGAAGAATCGAGTTCTTCCGGCACCTCACGTTATGTAGATTCATCGCTTGAACGTGTGCAAATTAAAGTAAAAGGTTTGGTGGGGGACAGATATATTGTCACTTGTAATGGTCGCCGTGTGCCTATGCGCTCAGTTACTGAAAAAGGGGCTATGGTTGCCGGTATTCGTTATCGTGCCTGGCAGCCATCCAGCGCTTTACACCCAACGATTGGTATCCATGCGCCTTTGGTTTTTGATATTTATGATTCATGGTCAGGACGCTCTCTCGGCGGTTTTACATATCATGTTTCACATCCGGGCGGGCGCAGTTTTGCCACTTTCCCGGTGAATGCGTTTGAAGCTGAAGGCCGAAGACTAGCCAGATTCTGGGACCATGGTCATAGCCCGAATACTCAGCATCAGATTAATCAACACAAAGAGGCCAGTTGGCATCCCAGCCAAATGCAATATAAGGTTGAACACCATCAGCCGATTGTCGATTTTGTTATTCCAGCGGAAGAAAATATTAATGCCGAGTATCCTCATACATTAGATCTAAGGACCAAACCAAAATATTAAAAACCTTCAATTTTTAACATGATAGTCATATCCGGCGGTTAACCTGTTGAGTTAGCTGCTTTGGTTAGTTTAGGTATATACTTGAGGGATTGTTTTTGTATTACAGTGAATCACATAACATGCACGAAATGCCTAACTGGCTGTCTTTGTATCTGAACGGCACGCATCTTCATGATGAAGTTGAGCATCATTGCGGTGGAGATACTGAACATTGGGATGTGTTATTTGCAAAACTGGCGAGTCTATCTGAAAAAGATATACATTTACGAACCAATGAAATTAAACGTTTATTGCAGGACAGCGGTGTAACTCATGCAGGTGAAGCTGATATTCATTGGCGGCTCGATCCCTTACCTTTAATGTTATCAGAAAAGGACTGGTTAACGGTTAAACAGGGGGTTGCTCAAAGAGTTGAGTTGCTAAACAGGATTGCAGATGATTTATACGGTCCGCAAAATCTGTTGTTAAATGGCACGATTCCGGCTCATCAGCTGCAGGCGTCAGATGAATATATTCGGGAGTGTTTCAGCCTGACACAGCAAACTAAAGTGACGCTTGCTGCAGTGGATATATTTCGCGATACCAATGGTCAGTTTAAGGTGCTGGCTGATCATTTACAAAGCCCTCAAGGTTTGGGTTTGCTGTTGGAAAATCGAATTATTGCGCGACGCGTGATGGGCGATGAATTTTCAGAATGTAATGTTCAGCGCATAGCCAACTTTTTCAAGAAATTTCAGCGAACGATTACAGAGTCGACACCCAGTTTACGAGATCCCAGAGTCGTGATTTTAAGTAAAGGCCCGGCTGATGCTTACTATTCAGAACAGGCTTTTTTAGCATCTTATATGGGTTACACTCTGGTGCAAAGTGCAGATTTAACGGTTCGTAAAGGTAAAGTCTGGCTTAAGTCACTCAAAGGTCTGCGAAAAGTAGATGTTATTGTTCGCTGGTTGTCTGATCAACAGGTAGATTCTCTGGAGCAGAATAACTATTCAATAGATGGGATTGCCGGATTATTGCAAGCGGTTCGCCAGCAAAGCGTTAAACTTATCAACCCACTGGGCTGCGGCATACTCGAAAGCCCGAGTGTGAAAAGTAATATTCAGCGAATTGCGAATCAGCTATTAGCTGAGCCATTGATACTGGCTGAGCCGGAAACTTACCCGGCAACGTCACCACAAGCACAGGATATTGCCGAAAATCCGAGCGGGTATCAACTCTTTAGTTATGAAAAAAGTGATTTTTGTCTGGACGGCGATAGCCAGTTTCAGGAAATACAAACGACCTTAGCTAAAAATAATCACTCTTTTTATTTTCGTCAGAAAGTGCAATTAAGTACGGCGCCTTTTTGGGATGATCATGCACTGGTCGCTCAGCCGGTAACGATGCGCTGCTTTGCACTAGTCACAGACAAAGGGGTGGAGGTATTGCCCTCAGCTTTGTGCTTTGCCAATCAAAATACCAGTCAGACCCGATGGATAAAAGATACCTGGGTGAGAAGCGATGAACCGCTGGATTCCAGTCCAGGCGTGTTCTCATCAATCAAGGCTGAAATGTCTGACTTGGCATTATTGGACGGTGTAATACCGTCCCGTACAGCCGAAAATTTGTACTGGCTTGGACGGTTTCTCGAACGAGGTGAAAATACGGTTCGAATGCTCCGTTTATTAATTGATCGCTTTACCGAATTTTCGATATACCCGGACAGTAATAATAAAAAAATAGTGACCCGTTTAGTTGATGCTACGGTTAATCAGGCGATTATTTATCCATTTCAAGCCTATCAGTTTAAAGACAATGAACATATGTCTTATATCCCCCGAGAAATTGCCGCGAATATGTTGTTTGATAAAGACTTGGCGGGCAGCTTATTAAATACACTTAATTCAGTTGTATATAATGCACTGCAAATTCGGGATTTATTGTCTTCGGATAGTTGGCGAATTATTGATGATATTCGCGATGAAATCAGACGGATTGAGCGTCTGCCTGCAGCCGTGTCCACTCGAGTTATGCAAACAACAGCTGACCGGGTTATTGGATATTTAATGGCATTTAACGGCTCAACGTCAGATAGTATGTCCAATAGTAATGGCTGGTTTATGCTGGATATTGGCCGTCGGGTTGAACGCAGTACTCAGCTTTTACATGTTACTCAAGCTTTACTAACGGATGAAATGAGCGAAAGTGAGCAGTTGAATATGCTTGAAGCTGTGCTATTTAGTCAGGTCAGCTTGATTACCCATAAACGTCGTTACCGAATGTATCAAAGCATAGAAACCGGGCTGGAACTGCTGTTATTAGATGCTGAATATCCGAGAAGTTTGTTATTTCAGATTGAGCAACTGGAAACGCTTTGCAAGCAATTACCGGATAAATCTGCCTCGGGTCAATTGGGCCCGCACCACAAAGTATTACTTAAAATGCGTACTATATGTCACTTGTCCGAAAAGAAACAGTTGGCTCAATTGACTCAAGGTCAAAGGCTGGATTTAGTTGAGTTGATGCAGTCAGTGGATCATTCAATAGAGCAGTTTTCAGATATGTTGATGCTGCAATATTTTTCTCATACAAAAACAGCTGTGCCGTTAAACGCTAACCTCGGGAGTATACCGGCTCGTGAAGTATAAGATTAAACACAGTACAACTTACTGCTACAGTGAAGCGGTCAGTTTGTGTCAGAATCAGGCAAGGCTAACGCCGATTACCAATGCTTTTCAGACCTGTTATCAAAACCAAATTACAACGAGTCCCGCAGTTGATTATCTGGATACTTTTGTCGATTATTTTGGTAACAAAGTCACCGTATTTGATATTCCGACGCAGCATGATTCTCTGGTTGTTACCGCAGTCAGTGACGTCGAATTATTTACCCGACCTGCGTTAAATTTATTTGATGCGCAAATTAACTGGGAGTCAGTTGTACTTGCGCTGCATAATCCGGTCAATGTTCATTTACTTCAAGCCGCTGAATTTATGCTGGCTTCACCTTATACTCCGATAGATAATCAAATTTTCGAATATGCACAGCAGTCATTTTCACCCGGACGTGCAATTATTGAAGCCACTGAAGACTTGATGGCACGAATTTTTAATGATTTTCAGTATGAGTCGGGTTTTACAACGATTAGCACACCATTAAGTGAAGTTTTTGCACACAAAAAGGGCGTTTGTCAGGACTTTGCGCATTTTGCTATTGCCTGCTTGCGCAGTTTAGGACTGGCGGCCAGGTATGTCAGTGGCTATATTGAAACTGTACCGCCTGAAGGTCAGGTAAAACTGGAAGGCGCAGATGCGACACATGCATGGTTTGCTATTTTTGTACCGGACTTAGGCTGGGTCGACTTTGATCCAACCAATAATATTTTACCCAATGACCAACATATTACTTTAGCTGTCGGTCGTGATTTTGCGGACGTCACACCATTAAAAGGTATTGTTTTTGGAGGGGGAACACATCAACTGAATGTAGCGGTTGATATGATTCGTCAGGAAGACTAAATCCGGTTAGCTAAAGTCTAAACTTTTGTTATCCCGGGTTCACAAAAGGTTATCCGGTATCCGCTTATGCGGTCAGTATATGGAAAAGGAGAAAGCCGTGAGTATTAATTGGCAAAAATATAAAAGTCATCCGTTTTATGATGAGTTAATTACGCATTCCGGACAACCAAGAAGTCATAGTCAAGGGCTTGCCCAATATTTAGCCGGGCTTTCAGATGATGAGCTTGTATCGTCCAAAGCGGCAGCCGATTTTGCGATTAAAGAAATGGGCATTACCTTTACGGTTTATGGAGAAGGCAGCTCGATTGATCGCGCCTGGCCGGTGGATATTGTACCCAGAGTAATAGGTAAGTCGGAGTGGGATTTGATTGAGGCTGGCCTGAAGCAAAGGGTGCATGCACTCAATTTATTTATTGATGATTTGTATCATAACCAAAGCATTATTAAAGACGGTATATTCCCTAAAGAATTATTAGCTAAATCAGTTAATTTCAGGCCGCAGTGCGTCGGGATTAATCCGCCGAAAGGTATTTGGGCCCATATTTGCGGCTCTGATTTAGTCAGAGATGACAAAGGCACAGTTTATGTGCTGGAAGACAATTTAAGGGTGCCCTCAGGCGTTTCTTATATGATTGAGAATCGGTCAGTTATGAAACGTGTATTTCCAGATTTATTTGAAAACAATGATATCTTGCCGGTTCACGATTACCCTTCGCAATTGTTCGACATGCTGGCTGCTATGTCGCCACGAAAAGATGACAAACCAGAAGTGGTGGTGCTGACTCCGGGTATTTATAACTCAGCTTATTTTGAACATTGTTACCTGGCTCAGGAAATGGGTTGTGAACTCGTTGAAGGGCGCGATCTGGTTGTTGAGCGGGATGATTGTGTTTATATGAAAACCATTTATGGCCTGCGCCGGGTAGATGTCATTTATCGTCGTATAGATGATTTATTTTTAGACCCGGAAGCTTTTAATCCTGATTCAACCTTAGGTGTGGCAGGATTAATGCGAGCGTGGCGAAAAGGCAATGTCGCCCTGGTTAATGCGCCAGGTGCCGGTGTTGCAGACGACAAGGTCGTTTATTCATTCGTGCCTGAAATCATTAAATATTACTTAGACGAAGAAATTAAATTGCCGAATGTACCAACCTATAAATGTATGGATAAATCAGATTGTCAGTATGTGATAGAGCATATTGATGAACTTGTGGTCAAGCCCGCCAATGAATCAGGGGGTTATGGTTTATTGATTGGACCTAATTCAACGAAAAAAGAACAGCAGGAATGTATAAAACGGATTAAAGCCGATCCGCGTAATTATATTGCTCAGCCAACACTGAGTTTATCGACTGTGCCTACTATGGTTGACAATCACGTTGAGGGGCGGCATGTCGACTTACGACCATTTATTTTATCTTCAGGTGAAAACATTCAAGTGACGACTGGTGGCTTAACCCGAGTGGCGCTGGTGAAAGGTTCCTTAGTGGTTAACTCTTCACAAGGCGGTGGCAGTAAAGATACCTGGATTGTAGATGAGGGGGATAAATAATGTTATCAAGAGTCGTTGAAACCTTATACTGGATGAGCCGATATGTTGAAAGGGCCGAGAACGTTGCTCGTTTGGTCAATGTTAACAACCTACTATTGATGGATTTACCTAAAGGGGTGTCGACGGGGTGGGAACCCATTATTGATATTATCGGCTCGCGTGAAGCTTATCTGGAAACGCATAAAGATTTTAATGATCGTGGCGCGGTAAAATTTTTATTGGTCGGTGCAAATAACCCATCTTCAATTTTAAATTCGCTGGCTGCTGCACGTGAAAATGCACGAACTGTCAGAGATGTTATCCCACGAGCCGTCTGGGAAGGGATTAATTCCCTCTATCTTTATGTCAAAGAAAACCAGAACGAAGGCATTAGTAAACGTGGACGATTTGCTTATCTGAAACATATCATTGAGCAGGCTCATCTTGTTTTTGGTGCTTTAGATGCCACTTGCAATCATGATCATGGCTACATGTTTATGCGTTTTGGCAATATGCTTGAGCGGGCAGATATGACAACCCGGATTTTAGATGTGCGTTCAGCAAACCTGATTGAAAGTGAAACCGATCGTCCTTTTGAAAACATTCAGTGGATTAGTGTATTGCGTTCGCTCAGTGCCTATCAAATGTATCGCCAGCAAATGGGCGTCAGAGTAAAACGAGAAGATGTCACTGAGTTTATGTTACACAGTGAAGTTTTTCCACGTTCTGTGTTGTTTTGTTTATATGAAATGCGTGCCGTGATAGAGCCGATTGCCAAATCAGAACAGGTTGAAGCTGTGATTCAGGATGTCATGACAGATTTAACAACAACCGATGTCAGGCAGCTCAAAAATGGGCGTTTACATCAGTTTTTAGATGATATTCAAATTGATTTAGCGGCGATTCATACTAAGTTGGCTGAACTGTATTTTTTGAATTAACGCCGCCCCCCAGAGCGGCGCGGCAGGCAAAATCAGCCCGGCAAGATTAAGTCCGGTTTCCATTCAAGAGCCCCTGTTTGAACCTACCATCGGGGCTCGCAACAATTACTTGTTTTATTGCGCTTCCCGTTATTTAAATAGCTAATTAAATTTTAGCAAGTTATGCCCGGTTTGGGCGAGAGCCGAAGGTTGAATCCTTTGTAGTGAAGTAGGGAGGTTTAGCGCCGTGGGCGCGTAAGCCACCCATTCAGATAAACCTTTATCCAGTGAGGTTACCCGGATCAATTTTATTTTATATTCACGCGAGCAAGCTGGTGCCTTTCAGTATGGTGTTTCATTGCCAGCTTGTACTTACTTGCGCATTATATTGTTATCAGGCGCTTTAAAGCTACTACCGCTCGCTGATTCAAGCAGTTTATCTTTGATTGCGTCAAACTGAGTTTGTGCGTCAGTAAAATCAAATGCTTCTATGGCTTTGCAAAGTTGGCTCAATTCGACCTGATGTGGTGAACCCTGATATAAATCAGCCAGTGATTCAATAATTTCCTGTGCATCAGTATCAAACGAGGCTATGGCTTCATCGAGCTTAGCAATTAATGTTTTCGCTTGTTCAGGATCAAAATTGATCTGGCCGGTTTTATCCTGTTGCCAGTTGGCCTGCGCGATTCCGCTGGTCACTTCATCCAGTTTGCTAATCAGGTCGTTGAATAAAGCATGATTGGGTTCAGCACCTTCGATAATTTGTGCTTCAACCGTTTTTGCCAGCTCGTGCAGTTCAAGCGCGCCAATATTACCGGATGTGCCTTTTAACGTATGTATCATGCGTTTAAGTTCGGTTTTATCCTGCTTTGCCATAACAAGGTCTAAATTCTGGGTAAAGGATTGATAAGTATCATAAAAACGTTTGACCAGATTGGTGAAAAGTTTGTGGTTGCCCTGACTGGTCAACAAACCTTGTTTGATATCAATGCCCGGCAAATCCGGGAGTTGAGCCGGTTCTTTGTTTGCCGGGTTGTCTGATGCTTCGACTTTGGGGTTGGCCGGTGTGACCCATTTAGCTATGGTAATAAACATCTGGTTGGCGTCTATCGGTTTTGCAATATGGTCGTTCATTCCGGCATCCAGCACTTTATCCCGATCACCCGCCATGGCATTGGCGGTCATTGCAATAATGGGAATTTCGCGGAATTGGGTCATTTCCCTAATTTTGCGGGTGGCTGTATAACCGTCCATCACCGGCATCTGGCAATCCATTAATATTCCGTCAAATGTCTGTTGCTGGATTTTCTCCAGTGCCTGCTGGCCATTCTCGGCGAGTTCAACCTCTATTTGATGCTGTGCCAGCAATTCGGTTGCCAGCTCCTGATTGAGCTCGTTATCTTCAACCAGTAATAAAAAGGCGCCGCGAATTTTATTAATTGCCTGTTTAGCTCGTTCATCGACTGAATCAGATGTTTTAACCTGAACCACCTCTTTACCCATAGCCAGCGAAATGCCATTGAGCATACTTGACGGAGTGACCGGTTTGGTTAAAAAGCCGCTGATGGCAAGATCTTCAGAAGCACTGGTCACTTCTTCTTTGCCATACGCCGTGACCATAATAATTTTAGGTTTATGGGATAAAGCCATGTCGGACTGTATTTTGTGGGCGACTTCTATGCCATCCATTTTCGGCATTTTCCAATCCATAAGGACAAGTTCGAAAGGCTCACTGCTATCTGCGGCTTCGAGTTGTTCAATGGCCTGTTGACCAGAGGTGGCTTCAGATACTTTAAATTTAAACTGGGTGAGCATATTTTTAAAAATATCCCGAGCGGTCGCATTGTCATCAACAATGAGTACTTTAATCCCCATTAAGTCCGTTAAAGCTGGACGAGGTAGAGAGATGGCGCCTTTTTGGATTCCGACTTTAATGCTAAAGCTAAAGGTACTGCCTTTGTCCGGTTCACTGGAAACTGAGATATGACCGCCCATCAGATCTGTCAGTTTTTTACAAATAGTGAGTCCCAGCCCGGTACCACCGTATTTACGGGTGGTTGAACTATCAGCCTGAGAGAATGACTGGAATAATTTGGCTTGTTGCTCAGACGTCATGCCGATACCCGTATCCCGAACGTCACATAATAAAAGCATTTCCTGCTGATTAAGGGGTTTAGCACTTAGTTTAATTAAGACTTCGCCACCGGTTTCGGTAAATTTAACTGCATTATTCCCCAAATTGACTAGGATCTGACCTAATCTAAGCGGATCACCGACTAATGCCAGCGGAATGTCAGGCTCCATATCATAATGCAACTCTATGCCTTTCTCTTCTGCTTTGAGACCCACCAGATTGGTTAAATCATCCATTACGTCTTCCAGCCGGAACGGGACAGATTCAATATTAAGTTTACCGGCTTCAATTTTTGAAAAGTCGAGAATATCGTTGATAATACCCAGCAGTGCTTCAGCGCTGCGGTGAACTTTTTCAACATATCCTTTTTGCTTTTTATTGAGGTCGGTTTGTAATGCGAGGTGACTCATGCCAATGATTGCATTCATCGGGGTGCGTATTTCATGAGACATATTCGCCAGAAAATCAGATTTAGCCTGGTTGGCCGCATCGGCTGCTAGCTTTGATGCCTGCAGCATTTGCTCATGTTCTTTGTGCTCAGTGATATCTCTGGAGATGGCCAGCAGTCCGTTAATTTTTCCGTATGCAGATTTAAGCGGTATTTTTAATGTATCTAACAGTACCTGAGTCCCGTCAGGGTAGGTCACCCTGTTTTCATCCCTTTGGGTCTGGCCTGAGTTCATCACCTGAATATCGGTTTCGCGATAGTGTCTGGCCTCCTGTTCAGAGTAGATATCAAAGTCTGAATGGCCAACAAAATTATCTTTGCTAATCCCGGTAAATGTTTCAAATGCGGTATTAATATCTATGTAAATGCCCTGACTGTCCTTGGCATAAATTAAATCTGGAATATTATTAAATAAGGTTTGCAGTAAGGCCTGCTTTTTTTCAATTTCGTCTTTGGCTGCCAGCAGGGCATTTTCAGCTTCACGTCGCTCGGTAATATCTCTGAGTGAGCTGGCAACAATAAGCCCTTCATCGGATTGGATCGGACTTAAGCTGATTTCAACCGGAACAACCTGTCCGTCTTTTTTAAGTGCTTCTAAACTTTGGTTGGCGCCCATTGCTCTGACGGTGGGTTGGTCCATGTACCGGTTTCTGTAATCTACATGGTGCTCGCGTAAATTTTTTGGTATTAAGGTTTCTACGCTTTTGCCAATAATTTCAGCTCTTTCGTAACCAAACAGCTTTTCTGCCTGGCGGTTAAAAATAATAATTTTTGCATTGGCATCGGTTACAACCATAGGGTCCGGGGCTGACTCGATTAACCCCAGCATTTGCTCTTGGCTTTTTTTAAGGTCAAGCGTTCTGGCTTCTACTTTATGCTCCAGTTCATCACGGGCTTTTAATAAAGAACGTTTTGTGCGTTCACTCAGCCAGGCGTTAATGGCCATTAAACCCAGTGATAAAAATAGGGTGACAGCTAGCACTGCGTAAGCAATATTTCGCGAGATAACATAAGATTCGAGCGCTTCCGTCTCGTCAATTTCGGTAATAAAGCCAATGCCTAAATTATCGTCCCATTCCCAGGCACCCAATACAGAAATGCCTCGGTAGTCATGGTAACCGGACGCCTGAAAACCGTTTTCGCCAGCGGTAACCGAACGGGCTGCGTGCGTCAGTTCGGTGGCGGTTGAATGATTTGGCTGTGACCTGTCATGCAGGCGTATGTTTAAAATGCTCCCGGTTTGGTCAAGTTCTGCTACTTGATTGACCAAGTCCGCTTTAAAACGGGTTTCGGAAAGCATATAACCGTTCCGGTTTACGACATAGGTTTCACCTGTTTCGCCCATGTGACCTTTATTCAAAATATCAGTAAACTCATGATATGGATTGACCACACCTATGACGGCGGCAATAATTTCGTTTTTATAATCTCGAATCGGCGCTGCAAAATACATGAAAGGAATGGCTGAATCCGGATTTTTTGTCGGTTCAATAAAGGTGGTTTCTCCGGCAAAAACTTTGTTGTCTAATATGGTCTGGATATGCGCAAATGATGGCGTATTGTCAAAAACCGGGGTGCCATCTTTCAAAATCATATAAAGTTGCCAGTTATTGTCCCCACGGATAGCCTTATCTGAGCTGTCACTAAATCCTTTAAATTTGGCAATGTCCTGTGCATCGGTTAGATGCGAGCGATAATTTTTAAACAGGGTCCGCAAATCAGATTCATTGGCAATGGTTGAAATAAGCTGTTTTTTATTTTTTATCCAATATAACAGCGCATGGCGGGTGGCATCCAGCACAGTCGAAACTGAATGCATGACCCTTTTTCGCACTACTTCTTCCTGATTATTGAGCGATTGCCAGGTAAAGGTAATGGTGATGACCAGTAATGCGCCAAGCGCAATCATGGCAAAAAAACGGCTACCACCAGATTGAACCTGGTTAGACTTAATTGAGCTGTTTTTTCCCAAATACCAGGCCAGCAATAAAACAACAGCGGCCATGATTAAAGTGATACTTATCAGAAAAGAAAAAGGGATTAAATCCGGTTTGCTCAATGTATCCGGAGTATTGATTTCCTGATACGCGCTGAGCCATTTTTCGCGGATCATATCCTTTTGTACTTGGGTAATTTGCGTTAGGGCGATATTTAAAATCTCAACCAGTTCAGGCATTTCTGAATTAATGCCAAATACCAGTTCATATTCAAATGCCATTCTTTTATTGAGCTTTAAATTACTCAGCGATAACTTTTTAATTACAGTTTGTGCAGCGACTTCATTCACCAGAGCTGCATCTGAATCGCCATTAGCAACACTTTGCAGGGCTGCCTCGATTGATGGCACAGTCACATAACTTAAATTGGGATAGTTAGCTTGCATCCATTGGCCGTTGGCATAGCTCTCCACAATGGCAATTTCTAAGTTGCTTTTACTGCCTAGATGTTGCAATAACGCCGTTTGTTTTTGGGTAACCAATACATTAGAAAAACGCAGGAAAGGGTGCGTATACAAAGTATTATGCTTGCTCTGGGTTTTATTTAAACCGGGCACAGCATCGACTTTGTGCTGTTTAAGCATATTAATGGCCTGAGTCCAGTTTTTTGCCGGAACATATTCAAAAGTAACCGGGAGCTCTTGCTCAAGCATGCTTAGGTAGTCTGCGATAATGCCGCTGTATTTGCCATTATCATCGATAAATTCAAACGGATACCATACGGGATCACCGGTGATACGAATGACATCATGGTTTGCCAGCCACTTCACTTGCTCTAACGTTAGGTCTAGCGTTTGGGCAGATTTTAGTTGGCTGGATTGAGCGAATTGTTGCGCCTTAGTAGGCAAACTGATGAAGAGCACAAAAATAAATATCAAGTAATGGGCAGCAGAGCGGCAAGCGGCTAACTTCATTGTGCTGGCTCCTGTTGTATTGCAGGCTCAAATTGGTATTTTAAACGCAGTTGGCGATACTTTTTTGAACTTAAAAATACATCCAATGCTTGATTGAGCGACTGGATCAGGTTTTGACTGTTCTGGTAACGGTGGCTGACCGCTATTTTTACCGGTAGTGCATAAACACTGGGTTCAATGATTTTAAACGCCCGGCTTAGTTTGAGTTCACTCGCCTGTTGTAAAAATGAGGCTTTGTTATTAATTATGATGTCATATTGACCTGCTAATAACTCTACCAGTTGATTTCTCGGACTGTTGGTGAGGACTTTGTTGAGAAAGTCCGCATTGTCAAATTCGGGTCCATAGGTCCAGCCAAAGATAATACCGATTCTAAAGTCTTTTAACCGGCTCAGCTCACCGTTGTAGGCTAGCTGTGTGTTTGACCGTACAATTAAATCCTGGGTCTCGTAAATATGTGGCTGGTTTGTAAAGTGGGCAATTTTTTTACGTGATCGTGTTTCAGTCAGGTTAACGACCACATCGGCTTCACCCTCTTCCATTTTTTTTAATACTTCCTCCATGGTTTCGTACTGCTGATTAATCAGGGTGTAGCCTAGCCCCTCCAATAAATGTGAAGCGAGTTCATACGAGATACCTGCGTAGCCGTTTTCAGTTTTAAAGTAAAAAGGCGCATAGTCATCAGCCATGGCGATTCTTATAACTTTTTCCTGCTCAGCCCTGGCTGAAAATGTCAGTAAAACCATACTGAAAATGAGCCATAAAAAACTAAAGCTCATATCGGGTATTATTGTTTGTATTCTGTTCATCAGTTTTCGCCTGCTATAAATGAGACATATTGTCTGGCATTAATGCTGATTTTCTTCAAACTGATCGGTGAATTTCTGTTGGATTTCCCGCACTTTCGGAATACAGGCGATAAAAATAGGCACCAGCTCAGGATCAAAATGTTTGCCTGCTTCTTCTTCCAACAAACTAATTGCACGTTCTTCAGTCCAGGCTTTTTTATAGGGGCGCTCACTGGTTAATGCATCAAATACATCGGCGATGGCAACAATTCGGCCGGAAAGCGGAATTTCTGTTCCTTTCAAGCCATTTGGGTAGCCGCTGCCATCCCATTTTTCATGATGGGTAATCGCAACTTCTCGCGCTAAGTTGAGCAGAGGAGAGTCGTGCTCTCCTAAAATATCAGCACCATATTCGGCATGCTTTTTCATAATCTCCCACTCTTGCGGGTCCAGTTTTCCGGGTTTAAGCAGAACCCGATCCGGGATACCGATTTTACCTATGTCATGCATGGGCGCGGCGTTAAATAAAAGCTCGCACCAGTCCTCGGGTTGGTTCATGGCTTCTGCAATAAAGCGGGCAAACCAGCTCATTCTAATAACATGCATACCGGTTTCATTGTCTTTAAATTCAGCCGCTTTACCCAGTTTTTGTATAATTTCTATGCGGGAATCATTAAGCTCTTTCGTTCTTTGCTGAACCAGTTCTTCAAGGTGCCTTGCCTGATTGTAAATCGCTAATTGTGAGCGCACGCGCGCCTTTACTAAGGGAGGGCTTATGGGCTTAGTAATATAGTCTACTGCGCCCAGCTCAAAGCCATGTTGCTCATCTTCGACGGCAGTTTTTGCGGTTACAAAAATAATTGGAATATGCGAGGTGAGTGGATCAGCTTTAAGTGCTTTGCAAACCTGATAACCGTCAATATTTGGCATCATTACATCGAGTAAAATTAAGTCAGGTTTATCTTTGCCTTTTGCAATTTGAATGGCAATTTCACCGTTTAACGCCGCTTTCACTTTATAATCCTGTTTTAACAGGCCGGTTAATATTGCAATATTCTCCGGTGTATCATCGACAACCAGAATCGTTGCCCTGGATAATGCTGTCATACCTACTCCCTTAAGATGCGACTGTCATTTACGCAAAACAAATGTTAAACGTCACAGATATAATATAAATACTTTAGTCGAAGCGCGCACTAAAACACAATGCTTAAAATAAAAGAATGAAGTAAAGTTTTGGCAGGTGGCGATATGGTGGAGAGTTTTGTGTTTTAGTTTAGCCCGGCAAACGGGTGTTAACAGAGGTCGGATTGACCTCTGTTAACCGGGCAAAAAGGCTTGTGTCGGTTGAATCAGAGCGTATTAATAAACTTTTCTAATCCGGCTTTTGAAGCCTCAATGGACTGCATTGGTGTAAAGCCTTCGGGGTATTCTTCTTGCTCAATCACAAGCCATTGAGTACCACCATATAAAATATCGGTTTTAACCAGTTCTGCCCAATCAAAATTGTCCTGGCCTATAATCACATTTTCAGCGTTATTTTCCGGTGACCGAATTTTGATATGGGTACTCATAGTCCGATTTGGATAAGCTTTTACATAATGAAGCGGATCTTTTCCGGCAAAATTTACCCAGCCCACATCCATTTGTAAGACCATATTTTCAGGCGTATTTTGTGCAATATAATCCCAAAACGTTGAATCATTAAAATCGCCAAATTCTTGTGCATGATTATGATAGCCAAAATAAATATCTTCCTGACTGAGTTTTTGAGTTAACTCTGTTAACTCAGTCGTTAGTTCGTCAATTTTTTCCGGATCCCAAGCGCGTCCATCAATCGGGATAATAAATAGATTTACGCCAACTTCTGTTAAAAAATCTATTGTGTTTTGATAGTTATCACCTTGAAGCTGATTGATAGGCACATGGGCTCCACTTGGCTTTAGGTCCAGCGATGCTAAAAATTGTTTTAAACCCTGAGGATCATTTTTATACGGGCCAAATTCACCGGCAAACTCAACGCCTTTAAATCCCATTTGGGCTATTTTGCTGAGTGTGCCTTTAAAGTCACTTTTGACTGAGTCTTTGACTGACCAGAGTTGAACGCTGATAGGGGGTACTTTTTCAGCAAATTCGGATACTTTTTGAGTGCTTGCTTCAGTTGCAGCTGGTTTTGCCGGAGCAGGCTGACTGGTTTCTGTTGGCTGACACGCGAGCATGCCTGATGTCATGCACAAAGCGGCTGCTATTTGAGTTAAACGGTTCATGAGTATTCCTTTTTAAGGTTAATGCTTGTGTTTAATAATTGTAGCTGGCGGTTTAGTGACCACCCGTTCGTTTTTCTTTTGTTAGTGTTTTCAAATAGGCGACAAGATCTCGAATCTGATGCTTATTTAAAATATATCCCATTGGCGGCATACCGGACATGGGACGGGCAATATCTTTAATATCTGATTTTAAATATTCAGTTTTTAGATTTTTATCATTTTCTAAAGTCACTGCACTTTCGTTTTCTGAAACAAAATTCCCTGTTACTTGTTCACCTGTCTTTAACGTTAGCGTAAAGCGACCAAAATAAGGTGCAATGGCTGCACTGGGTTCAATCAATGCCTGTAAAATATAATCCGCCTGGTATCTTGTTGCCAATCCGGTTAAATCCGGACCAACTCTGGACTGGCCTTGGCCATTAACTCTGTGACACCGCATACACTGAGCTGCACCGCCGCCAAAAAATAAGGCTTTACCGGCTTCAATATCGCCACCTTCCAGTGTGCTGGCATATTGCGTCATTAAGTCTTGTCCACTGAGTTGTTGGTTATACATTTGATATAAATTTTGAATCTGATTATTTGAGCTGGTTTTAGCTGCATCCAATAATTCCAGTATGAGCCCGGTTGGGAGCTGTTTCGCTAATAGCTTTTGCATATAATCAATGATTAATTTATCGGTCTTACTATTATTAAACTCTGTTAAAAAACTTAAACCCACTTTTTTGTGTGTTAGTGAATCGCCTTTTAAATAAGATTCCACCAAAGTTAAGCCTTGGACTTGACTGACATCAAAGATGTTGGCCAAGCCGGCTTTCACTATCTTTGGTTTGGATTCTTGTGTGATTGAGACGCTTAAATCGAATAATTCAGAGTTATTCTGAGCTTTTAAACTACTCAGTGATTGCAGACGAATTTCACTACTGGCCGCTTGGTTTTGCACTATCGCTATCAGCGTTTTTGCAGGGATTTTGTAGTCATATTGCTCTGCCAGTCGCATCGCCTGAACAGAAGCCTGCCCGGTTGCTGAGTTTAAAATATTAGCCAGTTGTGCGGTAATTTCCGATTTAATATCGGCTCTGTTTAAGTTGGCCTGAGTTGGTAACCCGGTAATAGTGTCAATTGGATGTACTTCATTCCAGGCTTCCAGTGCAGCAAGTGCTTCACTGACTAAACGCTCCGGCAATAACTCGCTGGATGCATATTCAATCAGTCTTTTGGCACTGGCTATGTCGCCCTGATTATAGTTCGCATTAATTAATCTGTGATGGATATAAGCCTGTGGCTCGCTTGTCGCTGGTAAATTGGCTGACAGTTTTTGTGCAAGTTCAGGTCGGACTTCAACGACTTGTTTATCACTGATCGCGATAACGGCTTCATTAAAGATTGCTGGGTTAGGATCATTTAGAAAATAGCTAATATCCTTATCTTTAAGCATTCTCAACGCTAATAAAACGGCTAAACGAATACTGTCAGATTCTGACTTTTTATACTCGATCCAGTGTTTTTTATTTATGCCTTTTAAGCCCATCACTAAGCTATGTCTAAGCCATAAGTCTTTATCCTGAACGGCTTTTAGCGATTCGATTATATGTGGCACTGAAGCTTTATCACCAATGCGTCCAAGCCCCAGGGCCGCATACATTCTGACTTGCGGGCTTGAATCTGACAGTGCAGCAATAAGTGCAGGATTAGCCGGGGTAAACCGGTTGTCACCTAATACTCTAGCGGTCTGGATCCTGATTTGTTCGGTTTTATCCTGTAATAAAGGCAAGAGTGATTTTAGCGACTGACGGCCGATATCTTTTTGATGCGCAAGCTGACCTATACCCCAAATACTGTGAATGCGAGCGAACAGGTTTTGCTCTTCGTTAAAAGCGATTTGTTTAAACAAGGTATAAGCTGGCAATCCTCTTCTTGCCAATTCAAACTGAGCACGTTGACGGATGTGCTGATGGTCAGTCGCTAATAGTTCAGTCAATACCTGATTCGACTTTTGCTTAAAATCACTGGTTAAAATTTGCTGATACGCTTTTGTCTGTTGTTGATAGGCTGGCGACGGATTTTTTAAATCTACGGCATAGATAGTGCCTTCATTTTTAGAAGACCAGCCACTGTAATTAAATTCAGACATATAAAGGCGGCCATCAGGTCCAAAATCGACGTCTGTGGCATTAAAACCTGAAATTGTTTTCACAATTTCGGTTGTTAAGAAAGAAGCACCGTTAGGTTGCGTTTTAAATGTGCTGATACGTGAACCGTCTGCATTGCCGCCATAAAGGGCAACAAAAAAACTGTTTCGCCAGTCTTCACCCAAATAATTGCTAGGGTTGTAAGCAAAACCGGAAGGACCTGTATAAAGTTCCCCAATTCCGGGCAACATAAAGGCGGGTTGAGCTGGATTTCGCGGACGCGACATATCATTTACTAACCAAGAGACAGGTACGTCAGTATCATTGGTGTATTTGTATGAGCGCAAATCCAGTTTGCCACTAAAACTCATCAGAGTTTGATGGCCTGCGTGCCAGCCCGAGTCACCGCCTTCAATTAAATGATTAATGCGTTCAATATCACTTTTATCACCATCATTATCTGCAGTGAAGAGGTTCCCGTATTCATCAAATACCAGTTCTTGTGGATTTCGAAGCCCGGTATAAAATAATTCCATTTCACTGCCATCCGGGTTAGCTCTGAAAACGGCCCCTAAATTCGGGCCAAAAAAATGTTTTCCTTCTTTGGTTTTGACATCATACCCGCGATCGCCCAGTGACCAGTACAGTTTACCATCGGGTCCCCAGGTCAGGCCGTGCATATCATGACCCATAAAACTAACGCGTGTACCAAAACCGGTAAACATAGCTTCGCGTTTTTCGGCCACGCCATCCTGATTATTGTCTTCTAATACCCATAAATTGGGGATATTAGTATAATAAACTTTACCCTCTCGCTCGATTACATCTGCACCTAAACCATCCAGTGTATCGTTAAAACCCGTTGCGAATATCTGGCTGGTGTCAGCGACGCCATCATTATTTGAATCTTGAATTAATCGAATTTGATCACTGCCTTTTTTGTAATAGCTCATTGGCACACGCTCTGCGTGATTTTGATACATGGCAATTCGGTCAGCCAGTGTTTCGATTTGAATGTCTTCAATGGTCATATCGACCGGGTAGCCACGAATATCATCAACACCTTTACCGATACGGTCTATTTCAGCCATGAACATCCGGCCTTTTGAATCGAAATTAAAATAACCCGGATTTTGTGTCAGAGTTTGATTCGCCCATACGGAAACTTCCATCGTATCAGGGAGCTGAATGTTTTTAGCGCGTTGCGAAGCCGCTTTTTGGATGTCATCCAGGCTGGGTGTCTCAGCATAGCCATTATAGGTAATTGCAAGAGTAATAAGCGTTAATCGATTGAACAGAGCGGTACAGCGCATGAGTCACCATTTTCCTATATTCTATTTATAAATAAATGTTAACGTTTCCATTTGTCTGTTCATATTAAGTTAAAAATTTATAAAGATAAACCGATTGGCGTGAATTAAGTGCATAATGACTAGATGTAATTTTTTCATTGTTTAACCAGTATCTACATAAGATCATTTTGCGTTGACAATTAGTGTGGTAAACTCGCGCCGAATTTATTCAATTGATAAAGAAATTTTTAGGAAAGGTAATCAAAAGCAGGCTGAATTTGGTGTTTTGCTTAATTTAACAACAAATTTGCGTCTGAAACGAAAATATTTCAAACATTTTTTTGAAATTCCTGTATCCTATCGCGCGTTAAATGTTCAAGTTGCATCTCAATTAGGATTGACGATGATTTGGACATACATTCTTGACACATAATTAGTAGAGTAAAGCAATGACTGATCTATCCAAATATAGAAATATTGGTATTTTCGCTCACGTAGATGCTGGTAAAACCACTTCAACAGAGCGTATTCTTAAGCTTACTGGTAAAATTCATAAGACTGGTGAGGTACATGACGGTGAATCTACTACCGACTTCATGGAACAAGAAGCTGAGCGTGGTATTACTATCCAATCAGCTGCAACTACTTGTTTTTGGAACGACCATCGTTTAAACATCATCGATACGCCTGGACACGTTGACTTCACAGTTGAAGTATACCGTTCACTAAAAGTATTAGACGGCGGTGTTGGTGTATTCTGTGGTTCTGGTGGTGTTGAACCTCAATCAGAAACTAACTGGCGTTATGCGAACGATGCAGAAGTATCTCGTTTGATCTTCGTAAACAAGTTAGACCGTATGGGTGCTGATTTCTACCGTGTTGTTAAACAAGTTGAAAACGTACTTGCTGCAACTCCACTAGTTATGACTTTACCAATCGGTATCGAAGACGATTTCTGTGGTGTAGTTGACGTATTATCTCAAAAAGCATACATCTGGGATGATTCAGGTTTACCAGAGAACTTCGAAGTAACTGACGTGCCAGCTGATATGGTTGAAAAAGCGGCTGAATACCGTGAAGCATTAATCGAAACTGCATTAGAGCAAGACGAAGACTTAATGATGGCATACCTGGAAGAAGGTGTTGAGCCATCTGTTGAGCAAATCAAAGAATGTATCAAGAAAGGTACACACAACTTATCTTTCTTCCCAACATACTGTGGTTCTGCATTTAAAAACAAAGGTATTCAATTAGTATTGGATGCGGTTGTTGATTATTTACCGTCTCCAACTGAAGTTGAGCCACAAGACTTAACTGATGAAGAAACGGGTGAGCCTACTGGTGAAGTCGCAACTGTTTCTGTTGACGAACCTTTCCGCGCGTTAGCATTCAAAATTATGGATGACAGATTCGGTGCATTAACCTTTATCCGTATTTACTCAGGTAAATTAAATAAAGGTGATACTATCCTTAACTCTGCAACAGGTAAAACTGAGCGTATCGGCCGTATGGTTGAAATGCACGCAAACGATCGTACTGAATTAACTTCAGCACAAGCGGGTGACATCATCGCAGTTGTTGGTATGAAGAACGTTCAAACTGGTCACACTTTATGTGATCCTAAGAATGCTTGTACGTTAGAACCTATGATCTTCCCAGAGCCGGTAATCTCAATTGCTGTAGCGCCTAAAGATAAAGGTTCAACTGAGAAAATGGGTATCGCAATCGGTAAAATGGTTGCTGAAGATCCGTCTTTCCAAGTTGAAACTGACGAAGATTCTGGTGAAACCATCCTTAAAGGTATGGGTGAACTTCACTTAGATATTAAAGTAGATATCTTAAAACGTACTTACGGTGTTGAGTTAGATGTAGGTCAGCCTCAGGTTGCTTACCGTGAAACTATCACTAAAGAAATCGAAGACAGCTATACGCATAAGAAACAATCTGGTGGTTCTGGTCAGTTCGGTAAAATCGATTACCGCATCAAGCCAGGCGAAGCGAACTCTGGTTTCAAATTCACTTCAACGGTTGTTGGTGGTAACGTTCCTAAAGAATTCTTCCCTGCAATCGAAAAAGGTTTCGCTGGTATGATGCAAGAAGGTGTTCTTGCTGGCTTCCCAACGTTAGACGTAGAAGTTGAATTATTCGACGGTGGTTTCCACGCAGTAGATTCATCTGCAATCGCGTTCGAAATTGCAGCTAAAGGTGCATTCCGTCAATCTATGCCAAAAGCAGGTCCTCAGTTACTTGAGCCTATCATGAACGTTGACGTATTTACGCCAGAAGATCACGTTGGTGATGTTATCGGTGATATCAACCGTCGTCGTGGTATGATCAAAGACCAAGAAGCTGGTGCTACTGGTGTTCGTGTTAAAGCAGACGTTCCATTATCAGAAATGTTTGGTTACATCGGTCACTTACGTACTATGACTTCAGGTCGTGGTCAGTTCTCTATGTCTTTCTCGCACTATGCTGCATGTCCGCAAAACGTTGCTGACGCAGTAATTGCTGCAGAAAAAGAGAAAAAAGCAGCTAAATAATTTTAATTATTAATTGCTTAAAAAAGCCCGCTATGTATTTGCATAGCGGGCTTTTTGCATTTGAATGTTAAATTGAGTTAAGCCAGATTCAACCCAAGTTCAAGTCATACTCCTGTTTACAGCCTAATTGTGGGCAGCTAAAGTTGCAATGCTCGTATTGCTGTTTTAGATGATTTGCTCAGTGCCAGCGCTACTAACATTTTTGTCCGCATGCTTTTGACCGCTTTGCCGACATAACAAAGTTTATCTAAGCGTTTCGGGTAACAGACTCAAAGCCGACTCCAAGTTCACTTTTATAATAGTGACGAACTCCGTTTTAATTGACTCGATAAATTGAGATTGAGCGACCGATAATACATCAAATTAAAGGAGCTGCTTATTTATTCAGTTATCAATGGTGGTGAGCCACAAACTCAAATTATTTCTCGCTTTGTTTTTAACAAAGTATCGGTTTAATGGCTATGATAGCTATTTAATAATATGATTTTATTAATTTTTTATAAGAATTAAGTTAGATAACGACCCATATTTGGCTCGTTTTGACGGTTGACTCGGTTACTGCTCTAAAATTATTGTTGTATCTTGGTTAATAAAGGCTTAAGTTTATGAAATTACTTAATTTAAAACTTATTGGAATGGTGTTGTTGGACTCAATGTTGAAAAGTTCTATACGCACTTCTGATGATTAAGCTGTTATACGTCAGCACAAGTTAAAAGATTCTAAATAGGAAGCAGTAGCATTGGATATAAAGAAGATTCGGAAAGATTCATTACGTGGGCTTACGGATGAAATAGGTGTTTATGCTCTTTGTGACTTGGATCGAAACCCGATATATATTGGACAATCGAAAGATGGGATTCGGACGAGAGTAAACCGACATTTGACCAGTGCAAGAAGTGACGTAATCGCAAACCGTCAGCTAGATATATGGGAAATCTGTGAAGTCTGGGCTTGGCCGGTCGAAGATAAAGAGCTAATTGATGAATTAGAAACTCATCTGATAAACCACTACAATACTACAAGCCCACTAGTTAACGGTAAGCTTCCAGCGCAAACAGGAGCAGCGCCCGGAATCCCAGAAAAACAAATCGTAGCGATAATGAGCGAAGAAGAGCGAGCTTTAAGGCTTGACCCATCTCGGAGGCTACCAAGACAATTGGAACACCTGACCAATTTGTTTAGCCATATTCTAGAAGTAAAAAATAACCCTGAACAACGACGAATGCTTAGGGTTCACTTCAACAGAACTGAGCAATACTACAAGAAATTTATGGAAGACTCGGGAGAAACCGAGTCGTAACCTAAGATACCTGCTGTAGAGGTTTGAGAACATGCCTTTCTATCCAAGAAACAGCGGGTACTACTAGGCCATCTCCAAAAACGTGATAGGCATCATTATAACGTTCGGGTAATCTATATCTGTCAGGAACGCCCATCAATCTTGCGGCTTCCCTACGTGAGAGAAGGCGTGCCCGGACATCATCATTATTTACAATGATTAGTGTCTGTCGGCTAGACCCACCTGTTGGTGTTCTGAGGCAGCCCGCAGTTCCATCAAACCTGATTTCGGCGCGCTGTAGTTTCTCTCCGTTCTTTTGTTTTCTCACCCTTTTATATAAGCCACCAACTACGAGCCCAGTTGCACTTTTTGCTTTATCTAATTTTTCAATATTTGTCTCACTCATCATAGAAATAAGACGATCTACTTCTTCTTTATCAAGCTCTTTAACGTCAGTTGGATTTTCTTCAATAATATCAATTAAATTTTTGTCTCTTTCTGGCGGTGAAGGCATTGACCACCAAACCCATTTCCTTTTTAGTTCTTTGGGTAACTTTTCATGAGCCTTGATTAAGTTGCTTGGGTGCCACTTCGAATTTGGTTTATCTGTAGTTAGATTTTTAAATCTAGTCTTCGGAACCTTAGTTGCTATCACAAATAGTCTAGGTCTAGATTGGGGCACAAAATATACCCCATCTACAACGACGCATCCACAATAATACCCAAGGTTTGCCATAGAGCTAATGATTGCTTCGAAGTCTTTTCCTTCATGCGAAGTTATTGCGCCCACTACATTTTCCAAAACGATTATGTTTGGCGCTCTTTTTTCAAGTTTTAGCTCTTTTAGGATGGAAACGAGTTTATTAAAGGTACCACTTCTATTTCCATTTAGACCTGCTCCATTGCCAGCTAAAGATAAATCTTGGCACGGGAAGGAGCCCCAAATTAAGTCAGCCTTCCCTGGTAAATGTGAGGCATCAAGGTTATAGATATCTTCTTGAAGTATCTCGTTGTCACCGAAATTATCAATATATGTACTAACTTTCTTTCCGCAAATATCATTTGCAAAGCTACAATCCCAGTCTTCACCTAGTCCTAGGCGCGCCATTCCACCACCAGAAAAAAATTCAAAAAAGTTAGGCATCTCCATTTGCCTCCTTTCTATATTCAGCTGTTAGTTCGCGCACGCAATCATGCACCTTCTCTTGGTCGTCCGTACCAACAGGATAAGATGGGCATTTCCGCCCAGAAACAACTCCGTCATATGATATTTGAACTTTAGTTACAGGCTTAAACTCACCATCTCCCCAATCTTCCAGCCCAATAGATACTTTGTAGGTTGTGCCTTCTGGGTGAGGGGCGCTAGCTTCGATATCTTTAGATTTTTGAGGGTAGAATGTACGTGGCATTTGGATGTAATTAAGCTTTGATAGATAGTGCTGATAAATTTACTATAGGTTCCTATAGGAGTCTATAGTAAACTGCATCAAAAACGTATAATCGGGTAGCCGAGGGTATCTAGCCCTCAGCCCCCACAACACCCTGCATGCGGGTCCGCACAGGGCGTTTCATCTAACAGATTACCCGTACTTTGATCCATCCGTCTCTGAGTGAATATAGTCCCTCAGCTTTCAGATAATTTAAGCTTAAAGCCTGTTGAATACCGGGTGTTTTCGAGCTGCGCCAAGGCCCTTTACTTGTGATACCGCAAGCTACGGCTGCTTGCACATGCACACCCCGTTTCATTAGGTTTCTCACTTTAGTTCTGGGTTTTCGCCATTGCCGCCAGTAACACATCCTCACTCTGCGCCTTATCCAGTGGTCTAAATCAACACATTGCTGGTATGCGTTTGCAATGCCAAAATAGTTGATCCATCCCCTTAAATATTGGCTCAATTTAAACAACTGATATTGCATGCTCACGCCCCAATTACGGTTAGTTAAAATGCGTACCTGTCGCTTAAATTTGTGCAGGGTTTTGTCATGCCATTTGATTGCTCCACGTTTAAAGGTAAACCCTAAGAATTTACTTTGTGTGGTTTTAACCACATGACTTTTATCCGTGTTAACAAGCAATTTGAGTTTTGTTTCAAGGAACCGAGTGACACTGGCAAGTACACGTTCGCCCGCGCGTTTTGATTTTACTAAGATGATAAAATCATCAGCGTAACGGGCAAATTGGTGACCTCGTTGCTCCAATTCTTTGTCTAAATCATCCAACATAATGTTGGATAACAACGGTGAAAGTGGACCGCCTTGCGGTACTCCTTCTAAACTCGGAATTAGCGTGCCATTGTCATCAATTCCGGCTCTCAAATAACGGCCAATGAGTTTGAGCAAGCGTTTATCTTTGACATGACGTGATAAATTTCGCATCAATAAGTCGTGATTGACTCTGTCAAAGAATTTCGATAAATCGACATCTACCGCAATGTTGCGTCTAGATTTTATGATTTGTTGAACTTGCTTCACTGCTTGCAGGCCGTTACGGTTAGGACGAAAACCAAAGCTGTTACCTGAGAAAGTTCCATCAACAATAGGCGATAAAACCTGAGTAATGGCTTGCTGGATAACCCGGTCGACCACTGTGGGTATGCCGAGTTGCCGTTTGCCGCCATCGGGTTTATCAATTTCAACGCGTTTGACCGGTTGTGGACGATAAGTCCCATTTTCGAGTTGAGCTTTGCACTGTTGCCAGTGTTGTTTTGCCCAGTCGATAAATTGGTCTATTTTCATACCATCCACACCCGCTGCGCCTTTGTTGGCTTTAACTTGCTTCCATGCGCGTTGAAGATTATCGTTTGATAAAACGTGTTCGAATAAATCAAAGTTGAAGGTTGATTGCACTGCATTACGCTGCATATCAGAACCACAGGACTGTGGCGTATAGTTATGTAAGTAAGACATGAAGTATTCCTTCGGTTAAATGTTCAGGCCTTCACCGTGTCCCATCCATTACGATGGGGGTTTGGCTACTATGCCGTCTGCTGACTGCTGGATAATCACAAAATAAATTGCTCTAAATTGCGCTGCGTGCGTATCGGTGGGTGTTGCAGTGGTTTCGCTCGTAGTCTATTTCGCAACCAAATAGCACGCCAAGGGGTTGATTGACCAGCCACTTACTGGTATTTTCCGCAGCGATAGCGCAGGCCGCATGTTATCCAGCCTTTATGAATAAGGCTTCCTGCCTAATTCAAAAGCCCAGCTACGGCATCCTGCCTTCGCGCTTAAATCTTCGATTTTCGCCCCCGAATAAGAACATTAACTTTCATTGCACAACTGCATCATTTACGGTGGCCGTTAGATCACGTGACTTCGTTATCTTGTGCTAACTCGTCTTCAGCCTACGCCTAGTATGATGTTCTCGGCTTTGGCATCCTGCGTCGCCCTACCTTCTGCATCCATGCAGTCGTTGTTCATCAGCTCGCAATTTTGCTAGCGGCTTGACCGCCATGGATGGTGGAAATGCTGATATTGCAGGAGAAATATATCAGTCCTCCACACAAACCTTCGCGGATTTGCACTTGCCATTCGCTAGTAGTTATCGTTTAATAACAATCAGTTATTTGAACGGTGATCTTCCTACAGAGGACTTTCACCTCATTAGTTAATGCCCATGTCGGGCGTACACAAGCCCATCCAAGCGACCGCATTCTGCGGCGCTTGATGGGGGCGTTAGAACTACTCAAGGAGATTTCGTGTACGACGCACATTCATTAAGTGGAATAATAGAAAAGATTGGTTCTGACCTCCCTCGGCGCGTTGAATATTTGAAGAAGGAACCCATTGTCACTATCGGCTATATGACATCTTTAGATATGAATACTCCAACTCGATATCAAACTGTAAAAGTTCAAGAAGATCGCAGCTCAAAACTCGTTGGAATATTGCTAGCTCATCCAAAATCAGCAATATCTAAAAGTGAAATAGTTAGTCATCTGAACTACTTTCATCATCGCTCAGGCGAAGCTATTGATTTCTTTTGTGTGGGTTATGGTGCCTATTGGCCAGAAAATCATTTCCCCGATCAAGACTCAACGGCAAGAATAGATGGGGTTGATTGGCTTTTTAGCGAAAAAGCATTTTCCGATGTAATTCATGAGATTGAATCTGTATCTAGATGGCAATATAGCGGAGAAACAGAGTTGTTGCTTATTTCAGCTAGGAGGCAGGAGGATGGAAATACCTTAATGGATTACTCTTCTGCAATCGTGTGCAACCTTGAAGCAATGCAGAAAGACCAGGCTTTCACTTCAGTACGTTCATTTTTTTAGGGTATATTTCGTTTCGCTAAAAAGAATAGTTGCTCGGATGAGACCTGGGGTCTTAGCAATCAGCAGGGTTTAAAGGCTGGTCAATCGGCTATTAAAGATGCTGTACTTTCGTTGCTACCAAAAAACCTTAAAGATTCATACAAAAAGGCAGAGCATTTTGCAGTGCGCAATATCGCGTAGCTATTCTAATAAGCGCATGTTGTCGGGCTGGTTTTACGCTGCGCTCCAAAAATGCCGCAGAGAGAGGCGTTGAACTTGTAGAAAAACCCTTTGGGAATTTTTAGGTTTAATTTTTGTACGATAAATAGACTAAAAATGCGTTTCTACGTAAAATATTGATAGGATTCACCATTGAACAGGTAATTTTTTTGACGTAGCAAACGATAATTTTTTATGAGCGAGTTTTTTCTACAGTCTCGTTAGGTATTCATGAGAGTCAGCATACTAATTTCATTCTTAATTTTTCTATGTAGTTGTAGTGAAGGGCGTAAAACAACTGAAGGCTATATTGATGAATGCTACGGCAGCGATTTCTCAAAGAATATGATTGGGAGAACGCCCAGCTATTCAGCTGTACTAGATCTAGATGTTTCTGAATGGGATAGTTTAAAACTGATTTTAGAAAGTTTTGCGAAAGAAAATGAATTACGTTTCTTTGAAGATATTAGAAGAACCAAAGGGTTAAACATGTTTAGCGTCTCTTTGTGTTCTAAAAATGGTTTATGGATTCATGCTGACAAAAGAATCTGGACTATTGGTGATTCCCCTGAACATATTCCACTGCCATTAATGATAACTGTCCTAGTATATAAAAATGAGGATAGGTGGGTTTCAATTTCAGATAACTTAAATACCCTTCTTGACGCAAAATGGCCAAATGAATTAAATACTGATCACGGTTATACATCTAGTTATAGAGACTCCTTGTATTGAAAACCTAACAAATGACTCACGCAAAAAGCTTGGCTGCGCTCATTTAGTTGAGCGAAAGACTGGTTAAATGATTATCGGGTGAAACGGAAAAGATGAACAAATTAAGCAAGTGTGCGACAGCAAGTTACTGCGCGGTAAATAATATAACGGATCAGCCGAATGCGGTGCTTATTTTTACAATCGCACAGGTTCGCAACTGTATGGGGTTCGGTCCAGTAAGGGGTTGTTCTACCAAGGCCATTTCATGATGAATTTTCAACAGTACAAAAATTGGGTAAAAAACCACAGGGTAGTTTCTTTTATCCTGATACTCTTATTTTTGCTCGGAATAGTCTGGCAAATACGAGGCGCCATCGAGTGGTTCAAGGAAAAGAATAAGCCGACTGAATATAGGGTTATCGATATTCACTTTGACCGGGCGAGAGTAGAAGCGGAAGAAATAGAAGAGGGCATTGGTATGGGGTCCAGCCTGTATCGCGTATTTTTGAATAAAAGAGGCACTTCCGAACTTATTAGTATGATTCGAGATAATCCCAATGATACGTATTTAATTAACCTAAAGGGCACTACACCCATTAATGAACAATGGATGCTTGGCGATAAGTTCGCACTTGAACTTTATGGGATTTGTGGTCTTAAAGCTGCACAGGAAGTTGGTGCTACAGAGGATCTTGACGGATTTTGTGAAAGCATAATCCTTCATTTCTCTTCACAGAAAACAATGGACGGGTGGAATTCATTTTCAGAAGGTCCAGCGTCATGCTGTGATAACTACTTCCATCTTAAAGGTTTTTATAGATTTACTTTTATTGGGGGCAAGCTAGATAGGTTAAATCACTATCAAGTTAAATACATTGAACCCGATCCTGATATTGCAATACGCACCATTCAATCGCTAGAAGCAGAAAAATATTTCCAGATATATGCAGATAAATAGGATGATGAATACAACAAATTGCTTCAGCAGCCTTTGAGTTGGCTGCTGAGTTTGGCATTATGTTTATTTTTTTGCTTGAGTTCTTTTATAGCTGACCCTAGATAACCCACGCTTAAGTTTCCGTTTCTTGTATCAAACTAACCAATATACTGGCTTAAACCTGTCTATTCTTACCTTATTTTTTAGTTTTGCTTTTTAAGGTAGTTGGTAATCGTTTACCAAGTTTTTTCCATTGATAACGGATTTTATTGCCGGAATCAGGGGGAGCCTTTTAAAAACGTAATAAAATTAAAGTTTTCTCACTAATATTTTGGTTAACCCCTTAAAAATTGACGATAAAATCCTATTTTAAACCTGCTTAATGCGAGTGTTATAAAAATATATATAAAAAGTTCTTGGTAAACGTTTAACTTGGGTGTGTATTTTAACATATCAGTGACAAATAAGCGTTTTAGAGTTATCCAGGTTTTCACTGAACACACATAAAACAAAATTTTTGGGGGACTGAATTATGAAAAATTCAATAAAACTGAGTTTGTTAGCCTTAACAATCGCACAAACGCTGGCAGTTCAGACAGCCTATGCTGCAGAGACTGATGAAGAGAAAAAAAATGAAGAAAAAGAAATAGAAACTATCTCTGTAAAAGGTTTTGGCGGCAGTTTAGGTAAAGCTTTACGTGAAAAACGATTTTCACCTTCAACCGTAGAAATTATTTCTTCGGATGATTTAGGCGCTTTACCGGATGTGAGTATTACGGATTCTTTAGTGCGTTTACCGGGCATTGCAGCGTCCCGTGACCGCGGTAATGCCAGTCGAATTTCTATTCGCGGTATGGGTCCTCGCTTAAATGTAGCGACAATGAATGACAGAGAAATTGTATCTGCCGAGCCAACTCGGGACGTCCGTTTTGAGCAGTTTCCGGCTGAATTAATTGACGGTGTTGAAGTGTATAAAAGCCCGCTGGCAAGTAAAGCAGAAGGCGGGATTTCAGGTTTGGTTAACATGAACTTTGTCAGCCCTCTGTCTAAAGAAAAACGCTTAATTAATTTTGGTGCCAGTTATATGTACAACATGTTGGCAGACGATTTACCGGATGCTGACGGTGGTGGATATAAAGCCAATTTCAGTATAGTGGATCAGGTATCTGAAAAATTTGGCTACGCCTTTGGTTTAACTTATCAGGATCAACCTTCCATTGAAAAAGGCATTCAGTCGTGGGATTACAATAATGGTGTCAACCGCGGTGATATGAATGAAAATGGCAAAGTTGAAGACGCGCCTTGGGGCGTTATGGCAAAAAGCAAACGAGGCAATAATGAACGCAATGGCGGTTTATTAATACTTGAGATTCAGCCGACTGATTCATTAAATATAACAGGGGACCTATTTTATTCTAAATTCGATATTGAAGAACTGGATGATCAGCAAGGTCCGAACGATTTGGGTAACTGGGCCGATGGCGGTAGTGGCCCTACTGGCTGGGGTTATGGCAATTATCATAACACCGGCTTAAATCCGGTAATTGAAGATAGTGGAGACGGTTCAGAGCAAGTGGTCGCCGGGGTTCAAGCTTGGGGTGGTACCCAGTTTTCGGTTCCTAAATGGTTTCAGCAAAATGAAATGCTGAGTTCTGGTATTAAGCTGATTCATATCGGTGAAGTCTGGACGAGCAAATTCGATCTGGGTGTATCACAAGCAAGCATTGAATCTGTCTGGGTTAATATTGAACCGCTTTATGATAACAGTGCCGATTATTTAGTGGGTTATAGTGTGGCTGGCGGTAAAGCACAACCATTGAAAGTGGGCGGTATTAATGACGCTGACCGAATCACTTTGGATGGTGCAACCATGACAGGTGGCGGAGAACGTGAATTAACCGATGAAATGGGTAATATTAACCTCGATTTTGAACGGGATTTGGACTTTGGTGTACTCAGCGAAGTTTCATTTGGTGCGCGTGTAACAGACAGAACCAAAGAGAATGTTCAATTAGCAGACTGGGTCAAAACGGCAAATGCTGAGCATGGTTTAACCGATTTTGGTAAAACTTACTCAATAGGCAGCGAATATGCGTTTGACCCGAGTGTATTTGGCAATGATCCCGCCTGGCAGGATTTAGTCAATCAATATCAGATTACCTCTGAAGATTTATCGCCTCAGTTATATACGTTTAAAGATTGGAATAAAGTTGCTAACGCAGCTTTTGGCGGCACTTCAACACCATCGGGTGCAACTGTTGATAATATTGCTTCATGGAAACTGAAAGAAAAAAATACCGCTGTTTACATTCAGCTTGATATGGTCGGTGATATTGCGGGCATTCCCTTTTCGGGGAATTTTGGTGTGCGTTATGCGAAAACTGAAGTGGAATCAAGCGGCCATGAAATGGTCAGCAATGGTTGGGTTGAAGCTGAAGACGGAACCTGGTACGAAGATATTGAGGTGAGCCCGGCGAGCGTTGAACATGAATATGATGAATTTTTACCTTCCTTAAACATGATATTCAACATTACAACAGACTCTCAAATTCGTTTAGGACTTGCGCGAACTATGTCGCGTCCGCCATTGTTAGAGATGCGCACAGGCTTTAGCTTTAATACTCAAACGGTCCCTTACACTGCCAGTGGGGGGAATCCGAAACTCGATCCTTATGTCGCAAATCAGTTAGATTTAGGCTACGAGTATTATTGGGGAGATAACTCAACCGCTTCAATTAATTATTTCTACAAAGATTTACAATCTCACATAGGGATTACCGAAGGCACGCTAAGTTTTAATAATGAAGATTATGCATTTACCGGCACAATGAATGGTGAGGGCGGTGTTATTCAGGGGATTGAAGTTCTGTATCAGCAATCGTTTGATATGTTACCCGCACCGTTTGATGGTTTAGGTATTTTTGCCAACTACTCTTATACAGACAGCGAAGTTGAAGAGTTTAAACCGGAAAATAATCCGTATAATTTAGGTGGTTTATCGGAGCATATCGGCAGTGCCACGCTCTGGTACGATAAAAATGGGTTTGATGCGCGCATTTCTGTAAATTATCGCAGCGAATATACGGGCATAAACAGTTGGCTTCCTCAAAATGTGAATCTGAACTCATCCGAAACGACTGCGGATGCCAGTTTGGGTTATTACGTTAATGATAATCTTAAAATTACGCTTCAGGCTCAAAACCTAACCAATGAATCTTCGGTTAATTACTGGGATAACGATACTTCCAAACCCGCTTATAACGTCCAGTGGGGACGTCGTTATTTGGTTGGTTTCCAGTATTCAATGTAACTTACTTGTATATCAACCATTTATTAGATTATGCCTATAAATGATTTATAATGTTTGAAAGTGATTGATTTTGAGTTGTGGGAAAGTGCGGAAATGTAATTTTATCCGTGGTTAACCTCAACTCGGTTTAAGGTTTATTTTAACCAATTAAATTATATAACCTTGTTGTTCTGCATGGTTTTTAACGAGTATTTTTTTGCGCAGACAAGTCCCGGTCAAAAAAAGCCGTTTGAAACAGATTCATTAAACCGAGCTGAGGTTGATTGGTTAGTCGTTTCCTTTTTCCCGTTTAATTTTTATCACAAATCATCTAACAGAAAATAGTTAAGGAATTAGATTGTGCACAAAATAGTATATAAAGGTTTAGCTTTAGCCATAGTTGCGAGTTTAACCGCTTGTAATGGTTCAGAATCGTCGGCACCCGTCGCATCAGCTCAGCAGCTTCAGGTTGCTGATATACAAGCGGTCAAAATTAACTTTAATCAGAACTGGCAATTTTTTAAAAGTGAACAGTCGTTGTCTGACGAAGCGATTCAATCTGCGAGTTGGGAAAATGTCAGCTTGCCGCATACACCACAAATTGAACCTAAAGTGGTTGATGACCAGTTCCAGGGCTATGTCTGGTATCAAAAGCTAATCAACCTTAACCCTGAATGGCAAAACAAAAAAATACTGATCCGTTTTGAAGCCGCAATGAATATTGCAGATGTGTATTTAAATGGCGAAAAAATTGGTCACCACAAAGGGGGCTATTTACCCTTTACGCTGGACTTAACTGATAAGCTAAAAGCCGATGATGTTAATACGCTGCTGGTAAAAATCGATAATACAGACAGTGATATTACCGGTCCTAAGCCACTAAATTTATTAGATTTTAATACCTATGGCGGCTTATACCGTGATGTGAATTTGTTGATTAAAAATCCGCTTCATATAACCGATGAAATGCTTTCTGCCACACCGGCTGGCGGCGGTGTCTTTGTCACTTATGGGCAAGTATCAAAAGCCCGGTCTGAGGTGAATGTAAAAACAGAGGTCGCCAATGATAATCAACAGTCTGCGCAGTTTGAGTTAGTGCAAAAGCTTAAATTTGGTGATCAACTGGTTGCTGAAACCAAACAAACTCAGCAGTTAGGGGCAGGTGAAAAGCAGCATTTAAAACAAAATATGATCGTCAAAAATGCAAAGTTATGGTCACCAGACAACCCAAATTTGTATCAGCTGGAAACCCAAATCTGGCAGGGTGGGCGATTGCTTGAAAATAAACAAACTCAAATTGGTATTCGTCAGTTTGAACTTAACGATAAACATGAACTGTTAATTAACGGCGAAAAAACCTTTTTACGTGGCGTAAACCGACATCAAGAATATCCGCATGTAGGTTATGCAACTTCACCAGAAGCGGATTATCGCGATGCAGTTAAAATTAAATCAGCCGGTTTTGACTATGTGCGTTTATCTCATTATCCACATTCTCCAGCGTTTATGAAAGCAGCTGATGAATTGGGGTTAGTTTTGTTAGATGCCATTTTGGGTTGGCAATATGTTAATGACAAACCTGAGTTTAGAGAGCAGGTCGTTCAAACTTGCCGCGATATGATCCGTCGCGATCGTAACCATGCCAGTGTATTAGCATGGGAGTGCTCATTAAACGAGTCTTGGATGCCAGAAGATTTAGTTGCAGAATTTGATAAAACAGTTGATGAAGAGTTTCCTAATGCCTATTCGGCCGGTTGGCAACTCGGTTACGATATCTACTTACAAGCGCGCCAACACAGAATGAAACATTATGAAACCCCGACTTATCCATACAATGTATCTGAATATGGTGACTGGGAATACTATGCTCAAAATGCCGGTTTAAATCAGGATAGTTGGGCAGATTTAAAAGAAAGCGAACGAACCAGCCGACAGTTATTAAGCGATGGTGAAAAACGTTTGTTGCAACAAGCAACTAACGTTCAGGAAGCGCATAACGATAACTTACAAGTGCCTGCTTTTGCTGATAGTTATTGGGTCATGTTTGATTACAACCGGGGCTATAGTCCAGATTTAGAAGCGTCGGGTATTATGAGTATTTATCGGTTACCCAAATATAGCTATTATTTTTATCAGAGCCAGCGAGATGCGCATATACAATCTGATGATTATCAATCGGGTCCTATGGTGCATATTGCCAGTGAATGGACAGAAAATTCATCAACTAAAGTACGAGTATTTAGTAATGCCGATGAAGTTGAGCTTTGGTTAAATGACAAGCTTATTGCTAGACAAAAACCAAATTCTGATAAATTGTCTACTCACTTACCACATCCGCCATTTGAGTTTGATTTAGGCGAATTTAAACCCGGTCAGTTAATGGCTAAAGCCTTTATTGACGGGAAAGAAGTTGCCAAGCATCAAGTTAGCACACCAGGTAAAGCAGTCGGCATTGAATTATCGCTCGATACCAGTGGCGTTGCCCCAACTGAAGGTGATGTGCTGTTTGTATACGCCAAACTGGTTGATGATAAAGGGAATCTGGTACCTGCCAATCATGTAGAAATTGAGTTTAGTGCATTGGGTGATATTCAAGTCTTAAATCCACAAACGCCTTCAACTGAACAGGGCATAGCAACTGCTCTGATTAAAACCGGCCAGAACTTTAAGCAAGCCAGTATTAAGGTCACCAGTAAAACCTTTAAATTATCTGAAACGGCTAATCTGTTTTAACGGTAACTCGGGTTAATCGTTAATTTAAACCATGGCGTTCTCTTTAATATACAAGGGAATACCATGGTTTTTTGTTTTAGTGAGCAGTCTATCTAATCTATCAGGCGCATTCTTTTGGTTTAAATTAAAGCTTGAGGCCAAAAGCTACTTAAATCAACAAAAAGGATTATGAGTATATCATTGGTATTTACTCTGAGTTTCGGACGTAACAACTTGTTTTAAAATAAAATATAAACGAAAATTGAGGCTAAATAAGCAAATCTACCAGGTTCAGTAAATGCTGAGTATTCAAATTTATGATGGCAAGCAGGCCAATGAAATTGCAGATTTATTTTATTCAGCTGTTCATCATATATCGCCCGAAATCTATAATAAAAAGCAACAAGATGCCTGGGCTCCACCTCCGGATTATGAATTTTGGAAAGCAAGGCTTGAACAAAAACAGCCATTTGTTGCATTGATTAATAATCGGGTCGCCGGGTTCATCGAGTTAGACGCAGATGGCCATATAGATTGTGCTTATACCCATCCGGATTTCCAGCGACAAGGCGTAGCGAGCCAATTATATCAATATTTGCTTGAGCAGGCTTATGAGCAAAAACTAAATCGACTCTATGTTGAAGCCTCACTGGTTGCAAAACCATTTTTTGAAAAACAGGGATTTACCACTGTGCAACAAAATAAAGTGAACCGAAATGGTGAAATTTTGATTAACTTCTCAATGGAAAAATGGATCTAGCGCCTTTTACTGCTTTTCAAAATGATATTCCCGCATCAACAGGAACAATGGAAACCCAAGTGAAACACCGACAGTACAGGTTAATATTATGGGTAGCCATAAAGCTTTCATGTTTAGTCTGTTGCCTTCTACCCAAATAAAAACTATTAATACTAGAGCCTGTTTATCTTTGTGTTATTTTTGAGCAATAGGCTATTTTAATCATTAACAAAGCAGAATGAGTGCGGTTTAGTGGTTCTAAATAAACGAATTCTAATGAAGTTAAGGGTTAAAATAGCCATTGCCCTTCGGGCTGAGGCCAAAATTGTCTTATACGGCGTTAAAAATAATTCTTTTAGACGACTAAATTTCGTTATTTTTGCCTTGTCTAAGACAATTTTTTCTCTCAGCTCAAATTATAAACAAAGATAAACAGGCTCTAATTTATCTGATGCAACCGCCGGAGCACCAAATACCTTGTGATCTTTTTCCGGATAATATTCAGCATGGCCCGCTAATGAAGTAGTCAGACAGATTACAAATAGTAATTTTTTCAGCATTAAAGGCTCTCCTTTGCTAATAGGTTGTTTGAGTATAACGAGATTTTAGAAAAACATCGTCCTTAAAATATTATCGTGCGCTAGTTGATAAGGTCACCTCTTCTATGGGGAAACCTATCAAGATTTTATGTACAAAGGTTGTTTCTGCTTGTTTGTCCCGCGGTTTATTTCATAGTGTAAACTTGCGACTTTGTTTGAATATTAACCTGAAATTTAACAAATTGTGTAATTTACTTTTCATATGATGCGACTGGGATTAAACTGACCACTTAGTAAAACAACATTGTTTAATTGTTTTGTATCAACCATACATTAGCTCCCGGTTATTATGACAGCCATTATCCTCAAGCATATCTCAAAAAACTATTCAACCAATGTCCCAGTTTTGAAGGATATCAATTTATCGATTGAATCCGGTGAACTGATTGTTTTTATTGGCTCTTCCGGATGTGGTAAATCGACCCTACTGCGCATTATTTCAGGGTTAGATACGCCGTCAGGCGGTGAAATCTGGTTTGATCAGGATTTAATGAATCAGGTCGCGCCGGGGCAACGACAGGTGGGTATGGTGTTTCAGTCATATGCTTTATATCCGCATATGACAGTTAAAGAAAATTTGTCGTTTGGCCTCAAGCAAAAAAAACTTGGCAAGCAGGAAATTGAAGCCAGCGTGCAGCAGGTCGCCCAGACACTTGAAATTGAAGCCTTGTTAAATTTGAAACCTGAAGCGCTCTCCGGTGGTCAGCAGCAAAGAGTTGCAATAGGGCGTTGTATCGTGCAAACCCCCAGGTTATTTTTATTTGATGAGCCGCTTTCAAATTTAGATACCGAGCTCAGAGTGAAAACACGTCGAGAAATAAGGCGTCTGCACCAAACGCTCAAGGCGACTATGATTTATGTGACTCATGATCAGGTTGAGGCGATGACACTCGCCGACAAAATAGCGGTTTTTGCGCCTTTATCCGAGCATAATCAGATTAATTTACAGCAATTTGGTACTCCGTTAACGCTTTACAATCAACCCGCTAATAAATTTGTAGCCGGCTTTTTGGGCACGCCCAAAATAAACTTTATTGCTGCAACTGTCATACAGTGCAATGACGTATCATTTGATATTGAACTGGCTAATGGTATGCGGATGACGTTTGAGATCAATAAAAATGTAAATACTGAGGCAATTTTCTTGGGCCAGAAAGTCGATTTAGCGATACGTCCTGAGCACTTTCGTTTGCTGGCCGGTCAGGGGGATATGAATCTGATTGTTGAATATGATTCATGCGAGCAACTGGGCGCTGAAACGCTGATGTATTTTACCTTTGGTCAAGACGCCATTGCGGCAAAATTTGCACAGCAAACGTCGATTTCTCAAACCGCAGAAAGCAAAACAAATCTTTATTTTAATTTAGCAAATTGTTTTGTATTTGATCATGAATCCGGTAACCGTCTGGTATAAAGGCATATACTTATCTTTTAAATTTTTACGTGCTGAAACAGCATTTCTATATATTTTTAACTTGCATTTAAAGACAACGTTGTTATAGTTGATTTAATTGGATTATAAACCTATGCATATTGGAATGCGGGTAAATTAATTAAGAGATAAATTATGTCTAAATTATTATTATGGTCAGTCACAGTTGCTGTGGCTGGTTTTTTATTTGGCTTTGATACTGCGGTGATCTCAGGTGCAGAGCAAAAAATTCAAAACTTATGGCAACTGACCCCGTTTGAACATGGTACTTTCATTGTTTCATCTGCGCTGTGGGGCACTGTACTTGGGGCGTTAACCGGGAGCATCCCCTGTGACCGGCTCGGGCGAAAAACGACGCTGATAGTCATAGGTATTTTATATGCCGTATCTGCGCTGGGTTCTGCAATTGCAACGGATGAATATATGTTTGCCTTGCTGCGCTTTATTGGCGGTGTGGGTGTGGGTATTTCGTCTATTGCGGTACCTGCCTATATTTCCGAGGTTGCCCCGGCAAAACACAGAGGCCGATTGGTTGCGCTTTATCAGTTTCAGATTGTATTTGGTATATTGATCGCGTTTGTCTCTAATTATTTTATTTCTGGTTTTGCCGACTGGGACTGGCGATTAATGTTAGGTATTGAAACCCTGCCAGCAGTTGTTTATTTGCTCATGGTACTTAAAGTGCCGGAAAGCCCGCGTTGGTTAATTTTACATAAAGATGATGTTCAGACCAGCCGTAAAATTTTATTAGAAATTGGTGAAGAGAATATTGATCAGGTGATTGCTGAAATTAAAGAGAGCAAAACCTCACCCGCTGATATTGCACAAACCAAAAAGGTGCTGGAGTCGGTTGAACAGCATAATGTTGAACACGAAGTTCAGGATATCATTGAAGAAAAACAAGAAAACGCGCATAGTAGTTTGTTCAGCAAAAAATATTCATTCCCGATTATGCTGGCATTTTTGTTAGCCTTTTTTAACCAGTTATCAGGCATTAATTTTATTTTGTATTATGCGCCTCGTGTATTTGAAATGGCCGGGCTTGATGCCAGTGCTTCTTTATTGTCAAGTACAGGAATTGGCCTGACAAACCTAATATTTACCATGGCAGGTTTGTATTTGATTGATATGGCCGGGCGTAAAACCCTGATGTTAATTGGCTCGGTGGGGTATATTATTTCTTTGGGCATTGTTGCTTGGGCTTTTGCCGGTGGTCATGGCGGTGCCATCGTTGTCGCTGCTATTTTTGCGTTTATTGCGTCACACGCTATCGGTCAAGGCGCGGTTATTTGGGTATTTATTGCTGAAATTTTCCCTAATTCGGTACGTGCCAAAGGGCAGGCACTTGGCTCGGGTACACACTGGGTGTTTGCCGCTTTAATCAGTTTATTAATGCCAATTGCACTGAGCGCATTTAGCGCCAGCAGTATATTTGTCTTTTTTGCCGGTATGATGGTATTACAGCTTGTGTATGTGTTGTTTTTAATGCCGGAAACCAAAGGCCGAAGTTTGGAAGATATCGCCCACGAATATAAATAACCCAAACCCTCACAGGTATTGAAACTAAAAGGCCCGCTTATTTTATAAATAAGCGGGCCTTTTGCTGACTAAGCATTAAAAATTCGGGTAATGCGAAGTGTTAAGCTGCTTTACAGCTTAACTTTACGGCTAATGTTTCAATTTATGCCGATTGTTACTGACAAATACCTGAACTGGCGTTTGTATCTAAAGGTAAACCGCCGGTGACATCACTGACACAAAAGCCAACCGTTACATTTCCGCCTTGCGCAGAAGCTGTCACTAAGTGAGCGATGCCATTTGAATCTGTGATGGCAGAAGCCGCTTCGTTCCAGCTACCTGAAAAGTTACCTTGTACACTAACGCCTTCTATAGGGTTACCTAAATCATCTAATACTGTAACTGCGGCAGTGCCCAGTTTCTGGCCTTTGCCGGCGCTTTGTGTGCCGGTTGTAATACTTTGAATTAGACTGCTTGTGGCAGTCCCGCCTGAGTTTTCAGTCGGATTCACTGTACTTGTTACAGTATGGCTGGCACCGTCATCATCGGTAACGGTTAACGACACTGTATAACTGCCAGTTTGTATATAATTATGGCTTGCTACTGAGCCTGTTGCTGTATTTCCATCTCCAAAGTCCCAAGCATAGCTGACAATACTGCCATCGCTGTCAGAGCTGGCGGAACCATCAAAACCGCAACTTAAATCGTTACAGTTTGCACTTATGCTTGCGCTTGGCGGATTGTTTGAGCTACTCGTGTTTTCACCTAATATTTCAATATTATCAATAATGTAAGTATCATCAGAGAAGTTATTTGGGTCGATCAAAAACAAGATACTATCAACGCTGTTATCTGAAGTGCCACCATCCATACGTTCAACCAGTGAAAAATCCAGAGTTTGCCAGCCATTGGCGTTATCAATAAATGCATTAAATTTACTGTGTCGGCCAACCGGGAAATTATCCGGCGTCGCAGTTGTGCTGTCTTCTAGCTGAATAATAATTTCTTTGCCAACTAAAGTCGGATCTGTGTTATTTATTTCAAGCTGAAATGCTTTATCACCTAGGATAAACGGATTAACATCCGGTATTGCTGAAGTGCTTGCCGAAATTACATCCCACTGACTTGCACCATCGCGAGTATAAGTTAATACGCCATTGGCCACTGAATAGCTGCCGTTGGTAAAAGTCACCGCCATATTGCTGGTGCCATTATAATCTTCCAGTACGGTTTCAGTTGTCAGATTTTTACCAACATAAATATGGGTTTCAACTTCGCAGCCTCCGGATATTGCTGTGAGCGTTTGCGTACTGTTTGCGCTGGCTTCATCCCAGGTAACGCTGATGGTATCGCCTGATCCTGAAATGCTGCCCCCGGTTACCGACCAACTTGTATCAGTACCCGGATTTACAACAGAATAGCTTTCTGTTGAACCTGGTTTAGGTAAATGGTTACCGCTTAAATTAGGCTGATTGCCACCAAATACCCGTACATAATCTACTTCAAGTGATTGCGGCAAAGCGCTGTCATCGACTGTTCCGCCCCAGGTTCCGCCCACGGCTAAATTAAAGATTAGATGGAAATTATTGCGCCCGTCAAATGGCCAATCTTGCGGGGCCACATCGGCAATTGTTTTAGTCGAATACAGCATATTGTCGACATACCAGCGAATTTCATCCTGTTCCCATTCAACGGCATAGGTATGGAAATCATCAGACCACTTACCCGGCTGCATTAAAATTGAGCCACCCTGATGAGCGTTATCCGGCCAAGGTTGACCGTAATGAATTGTGCCATAGGCCATATTGGCACTTTGACCTACCGATTCAAAAATATCAATTTCGCCACTCATAGGCCAAGCCTGAACCGGGTTGCTTGGTAACATCCAGAAAGCAGGCCACATCCCCTGACCAGATGGAATTTTCATTCGTGCTTCAAATCGGCCAAAAGTCCATTCGCCACTGGCTGGCATATTGGCACTTCTGATTCGGCCTGAAGTATATAAGGTTGATTTTATGCGTTCTTTTCGGGCTTCTATCGTCATAATCCCGTTTGCCAGCGTAATATTCTCCGGTTGATAGTTTTGCAATTCACTGTTGCCCCAGCCGCACATGCCTGCGCCCTGATCGCATCCATCACCGGTCTGAATTTCCCAAGCGCTGGTATCCAACGATGCTTGAGTAAAGTCATCTTGCCATACCAGAGGCTGGCATTGCTGAGCGATTACTGATTGGGTGAACATGCCCAGAGAAGTGGCGGCTGCCAAGCATGAGTATTTAAAAATGTTTCCTGTTTTAGCGATTGAGTTCATAACCTTTTGCCTCGAAAAAAGGTGCGCCGGAGCGTTTGCCCGGCGGCACTTAGGTTTATTTTTATTAGCTGCGTTTTACGCTAATTGTTATAATTTTGAGCGAAAGCTCGCTGCGTAAGTTACTTTTTTGTAACAAGTGTGACAACCGGGCGGGCGGGTAAATGCGGCAAGAGGCGGGAATTTGCAGCTATATGCGATGAAGCGAGCTTTTTGTAAGTTAAAGCGGGCAACTTGGGTTTTTCTTTGAAGTCCATTTTTTAAGACCAGGCAAATTTATTCTATTTACAGACTACAATCTTTTTAACTGTTTATATTTTAACCTCATCACTGTTATCAGGCCCCAGGCAAATGCTACGTAAACATGCAAAGGACATGATAATTTTTTTAAAACAGGAGGATCTTATGGAAATCAAAGACCTAATCAAGTTTGAGCCTGTCGATATTACCCATATCATTATTACAATTACGCTGGTGGTCATAGTGATTTTTGCGTTTAAAAGCCAGCTCAATGCTTTTTTCGAAACGCTTCAGGACAGGCCGATTACCGTCAAAATGTCCGGCTCAGAAACGACAATAGAGCTGGATGCACCGGTAAAACCCGAATTAATCGCACAATCGGTTGCTAATCCACAAGGCAGTCAGACTGAATTGGATGACTGGGAGCAGACGGTCCAGTATGTTAATACGATTGATGGGTTTCAAAAATTAGGATTTAACGATTTATATCAGAAACTGGCGGCTTTGGGTGAAGGCGAATGGGCGGTGATTAATTATTTGGTAGATGATCCCACTAAGCGTTATTTTAATGATGAAGCCATGCTGAAATATTTATCAATTGCTTCTGACAAAATCCGATATCTGGCGTTTTACAAAAATAGCCAGTTTGTGGCTGCTATTTCAATTGAAAACGTGATATCCGGTTTGGCTGCCAAACGTTATGAATTTAGCCAGTTCGGGGACAAGATTAAAAATGGCCAGTGGCGTAATTTTCCTTTTTTGATTACCAGAGAAAAAAGCTTTGAGGCCACACCAACCGTCAAGCAACTTCATAACCAGCTAATCGCAACTAAATTAATGGAAATCCCGCTATTAGAAAATAATAAGCTGATTGGCTTTTTAAATTATAAGTCGATTTCAGATGAGCTTTATACTCAGGTTTCTAAAGGTTAACCAACTGGCACAATACAATTCGTTAGAGAATGCATTGTATTTAACGGTTACCCGGGCCTTTCATGACACCTCTCAAGACGTCTTGACTGGATTTTGATCATAAAATCTGAAAAAGAGGTGCCGCTTGTTCGCATTTATGGCTCATATAATTATCTATTGAGTCAAATTTGTGAGTTTTAACATGCGAAAACAGACTTTATGGCTAAAACGTGCCACAAAGATGATTGCATACGTTTTAGTTTGTTTGCCTTATTTTGTTGTAACGGCTTTTGCGCAAGATTTTTATCTGGAATCTCCGGATAAACAAGTGTCTACCCGGGTGGATGTCAGTTCAGATGGTATTTATTATCAACTGAGTTACAAAAATAAAAGTGTTATCAATCCGTCCAGACTTGGTTTCAGAATAAAAGATCAGCCTGCCTTGGCAGGCGGGTTTATGGTGACGGATGCACAATCAAGCGAATATCAGCAAAGCTGGCAACCGCTCTGGGGTGAGCAGCAGGAGATAAATAATCAATACAATCAATTAGTCCTATATCTGACAGAAACACAAGGGTTAAAGCGTCAGCTCACGATTTATTTTCGCTTGTTTGATGATGGGCTAGGATTCAGATATGAATTTCCGCGGCAGGATAACTTAACCGAATTTGCAATTACTGAAGAGTTAACCGAATTTGCGATGGCAGATAATTTTCAGTCCTGGTGGATACCGGCGTATCGCGATCAAAGGTATGAATATCAGTATCTAAAATCTGCTCTGAGCTCTGTTGATGTCGCTCACACTCCTTTGCTAATGGAGAATGATGAACTGGCCGTAGCGATTCATGAAGCCGCACTGATTGACTATGCATCAATGACCTTACGCATGATAACGGATAATCACAAAACTTTGGTTGCCGATCTGGTGCCTTGGGCGGACGGCACAAAAGTATATACTCAAGCGCCCATGAAAACCCCGTGGCGAACGATTCAGATTGCAGATAAAGCGGTCGAGCTGATCAATTCAAATTTAATTTTAAACCTGAATGAACCTGCTGAACTCACTGCAAAACCCGATTGGATCAAGCCTGGAAAATATATGGGCATTTGGTGGGAAATGCATATTGGTGAAAAGTCATGGAGTCCGGGAAAGTCTCAAGGTGCAACTACTAAAAGAGCAATGGAATACATAGATTTTGCTGCTCAGCATGATATAGACGGTGTTTTGGTTGAGGGTTGGAACAGAGGCTGGGAAGGAGAGTGGTGGCAGCGAAAACCCACCTTTATATTCGATCAGCCAGTGGCGGGCTTTGATATTAAAGCGGTTTCGGATTATGCCAAAGCGAAAGGGGTTGAAATTATCGGCCATCATGAAACTGCAGCAGGTATCCAACATTATGAAGCGCAGATGGATGATGCTTTTGCTTATTACCAAAAGCTGGGCATTCATTCGGTCAAAATGGGTTATGTCGGCACCCGGCTGGATGGTAATGAATGGCATCACGGGCAATTTATGGTACGCCACTTTCAGAAAGTTGTGGAAACAGCCGCTAAATATCAGGTGATGGTAAATGCTCATGAAACAATTAAAGATACTGGGTTGCGCCGGACTTATCCGAACCTGATGACACGTGAATGTGTGCGTGGAATGGAATATAACGGTGGCAGTCCGGACAGAGGGAATTTACCGAATCATACTGTCATTATTCCGTTTACCCGCGGATTGGCGGGGCCAACTGATTTTACACCCGGGATATTTAATTTTGATTATCAGAAAAACCGGCCAAATAACCGGGTGCCGACGACGCTGGCAAAACAACTCGCTTTATATGTCACGCTTTATAGCCCGCTGCAAATGGCGGCTGATTTACCGGAAAATTATATGAATCAGCCTGCATTTCAGTTTATTGATGATGTGCCTGCTGATTGGGCAAAAAGTATCGCACTGGACGGCGCAGTGGGTGAATATTTAGTGGTCGCCAGACAGGATAAAAGCAGCGATGACTGGTATTTAGGCGCTATCAGTAATGAAAAGCAAAGAGATGTGAATGTTGAACTTAACTTTTTACCTAAAGGAAAAACATTTAAGGCGGTCATTTATCGGGATGCGAAAAAAACGCACTGGAAAACAAATCCTGAAGCTATCGAGATAATAACCCAAAGGGTTCAGTCGGATGATTTACTTAAATTAACACTCAAGCCGGGTGGTGGTGCCGCTATTCGCTTCGTCGCGCTCTAACTCATTCAACTAATTATTTACTTGAGTGAATTAAGGGCAGATTTTATGTATATCTGCCTTTACATTCTATACTTTTGCTAAGTTTGATTTATCGCTTGCGGTTGGGGTATTGATTAAGCCATTGCGTATATTCGGTTTCTCTCTTTTGTTAGTGGCTGCGTTTAAGCTGGTGGCTGCGGATGCTCTGTCAAAGTCGCTCGACGAACTCTTAATCCGGCTAAGCCAGAATAAAAATGTACAGCTGGTTTATGAATCTCGTTTAACTCATAACCTGCGCATGAGTGAAGTTGAATTTAACCGGATTCTCAAAGCTCAAAATCCAATTATCCGCCTAACTGAATTATTGTCATCCTATGACTTAACGCTCAAAAATTTAAATGCACAAACTTTCATTATCATCCCGCGTGAAATTCCGATGACTGAGCCATCTCAAACTTCAGTGACACCGGATATGTCAAACCGTCAGGCAGATAATAGAATGGAAACCATAGTGGTCACCGGAATTAATCTGAACAACCATTTTTCACTGTTTCAAACCGCGTATCCGGTCAGTCTGCTCAGCCGGGACTATTTAGATAAAAATAATTATTTGTCTGTAGCGGATGCACTGACAGAAGTGCCGGGCTTGTATATAGAAAATTCAGCCGGTGTGTTGGGCAATAATGTATATAGCCGGGGATTGCCCAACGACAACTTCCGGTATGTAAGAATGCTGGAAGACGGATTACCAACATTTGAAGAAGGCGCAGGTGCATTTACAAATGCAGATATATTCAGCCGGCTGGATACCGGTATTGCAAATATTGAAGTGGTGCGTGGTGGCTCCGCTGCCGTTGTGACTTCAAATGCGCCCGGTAGTACAGTCAATATTGTCACTAAAAAAGGGACAGATAGGGCAGAAGGCGATATTAAATTAACGACTTCGGATTATGGCCTCAGGCGAGTCGATTTATTTGTTGCCGGACCGGTGAACGCCGGGCTGCGTTATCATTTTGGCGGATACTGGGCCGATCATACTGCGACACGAAAACTGCCTTTTGATTTACCCGGTGGCGGTCAACTCAGAGCCGGATTAACATACCTGATAGACGAGGGGCAAATTTACCTTGGCTATAAACTGATTGATGATCACAATATATTTTATTCGGCAGTGCCGATGCAAGATGCCAAGACGCCGCTGGAGCAGCTTAATCCAGCAGAATATAGCTTTTTATCAAAAGAGCTGACTGGCCTGACATTTTATGATGGTTCAGCAGATAAAAGCTTTTCACCTGAGCTCAGTCAGGGCGTTAAAACCAGAACAGATACGCTGACACTGCTTTATCAACAGGCGCTGTCAGCTAATCTCAAAATAATAAATAAAAGTCGTTGGATTAAGGGGGATATCCAGTTTACTTCGGGTTTTTCCGGCGGCAATGGATTTAATGATTTGTCGGACGAGCTGGATAAACTTAAACAAGTCAACAGTCAGATTGACGCATTGCGGTTTGAATATGTTTTCGGCCCAACTCAATTATTTGAACTCAATGAATTGCCTAACAAATTATTAATTGATTTTGGTTTATGGCAGAGTCGGATTGAACTGAATAATTTTATTAATGACTTTTCACTGGCTTACCGTTTTAACACAGGTGCTTTAACCGAGCATAAGCTGGCACTGGGTTATTATTACAGTGGGTATAAACAAAGCCAGCACTGGAACTGGCAGGCATTGGCTGTCAGTGCTGAAAATCGACCAAAATTGGTGGATATTATTGGAGTGAACAGTGACGGCGACAAAATCCTTAGCTATACAGACAAAGGGGTGTGGCGACACCATAGCAACTTGCAGCACTTTAACGATAAGGTAACGCATCAGGCAATTTATTTTGTCGATAATATTCAATTTAATCAAGACTGGCGATTTGATATCGGTTTCAGGCATCAGCAGGTGGATAAACAAGGCTTGATTGCACAAACCCGCTTAGAGGATTTAAGGCAGGATGAAAGATCAGACGCTTATGCACTGGCTCAAGTGAGTGTGTTTAACGGTGATTCCATACCCTATGAGTTCAGTACAGAGCAAAATGCTGCAACCATGGGGTTTAATTATCAGCATTCTGATCAAGTGTCTTTTTTCACACGCTACAGTTCAGCGTTCAGAGTGACTGGCGAGTTTGCGCAATGGTTTAACTGTTGTAATCCGGTCGAAAAAAATATTCGTTTAATTGAGTTCGGTGGTAAATATAAATCCAAACATACCGGCTTATTGCTGACTTTATTTTCCAATGAGTTTCCGGATATCGCGTTATCTAACCAAGTGGTGACAGATGACGGTGACGTGTCTATTGAAACTGCACAGGCTGCCTCTTCTGCTGAGGGAATAGAGTGGGAGTGGCTCTGGCAATCAGGGCGTCATTTTGATCTTAATATTACAGGCTTTTATCAGGATATTCGTTATGACAAGTTTTTAGTAGGTGATCATGATTTTTCCGGCAATCAGATTATTCGCCAGCCGAAACTTTCACTGAGTATTAGACCGACTTATTACTGGGGAGACGCCAATCATTCCGTTTATTTTTCCGCTCATTACATGGGGAAACGCTATCAGGATGCTGCCAACATGGTTGAGCTTGCTCAATATTCTGTGATCTCTGCTGGCGTTCAATACCATCTGACCGAGCAAATCCAAGTTAGGCTCAATATTTCAAATTTGACTAATGAATTAGGCTTAACGGAGGGAAATCCCCGCAGCAGTGTTATCTCAACTGAACCAGCGCCTTATTTTGTCGGCCGGGCGATTGACGGGCGCCATGCTCAACTGAGTATTAATTTTAATCTTTGGTAATTTTTCAAATTAGCGGTCCCGTTTATTCGTCAAAATCGTCTATATAAAAAGATAAACAAAAATTCACATGTCCTAATTCCGGAAAAGAGAAAATAAATTATGAGTGCATCTAGGTGGGCAAAGCAGATTTCTGACTTGTACCAGCACAATAGACAGAGCTTGCAAAAGTTTTTGCTGAGAAGAATCTCAGACAAAGATTTAGTACAGGATATGGCACAAGAATCATATTTACGTTTATTACGGATAGACAACTCAAAGCTGATAGATAACCCGCAAGCTTATTTATTTACGATCGCCCGGAATTTGTTAAACGAGCACTATACGAAAAAAAGATTTGATGGTGGCTCTTTAGACGATGAGGCAAGCTATTTAAAAGACAGTGAGGAAAGTTTGCAACTTGCACCCGAGCACGAAAGTGAAACCTTACACGTTCATTTATTAAAAGCCATTAGTGTGTTACCCAGGATTCAGCAGCAGGTTTTATTGATGCACAGAAGAGATGGTATGACGTACGACGAAATTGCATCACATATAGGTACAACAAAAGGCATGGTGAAAAAACACTTAAGCAAAGCCATTATCCAGTGTCAGGACTATTTGAGGAAGTATGGTTATGAATACTAATTTTGATGACAAGTATCCTGAAATTAGTGAGCAGGCTGCAAACTGGCTGATTGAATTATCAGACGCAGCTGAGCCTGATGAAAAGTTACGCCTGCAACAAAATAAAGCTTTTGTTGAGTGGTTAAAATTATCACCTATCCATATCAGAGAGTTTTTGAAGCTTTCGGCTATCTGGCAGGAGCTGGGTATGTTAACAAAAGTTCAATTTGAGCAAATCGAGCAAAGTATTAAAAAGCAAGATTCTAATATACTAGCATTCAATCAGGACACTATGGCTGAGTCTTCAGTCGGTGAGCAATTGCCGCCGAACACGAACAAAAAGCTAATTGCAAACTGGGTTAAACCCCTAATGGGGCTTGCGGCCAGTGTACTTTTAGCTGTATTGATATTTTTGCCTGAACACAATACGACCCAGCAGTATCAAGCGTTGGTCGGCGATCAAAAAACCGTTGAGCTGGCTGATAGCAGTCAGGTTAGGTTAAATACGGATACTTTAATTGATGTTGCTTTTAAACGTAATCAACGCCATGTTTATTTGCGCAGGGGAGAGGCATTATTTTCAGTGACTAAAGACCCGGATAAGCCTTTTATTGTTGATGTGGAGGATACCCGGGTTGAGGTGTTAGGCACTCGGTTTAACGTTAAAAAAGGTACGTATGATAACCCTGGTATTCAAATTTATGTAGTTGAAGGCGTGGTTAGCGTTAAAGCCTTATTGACCAATGAAGAAGTGATTATTCATAAAGGCCAGCAGGCTTTGGTGCCTGAAAACGGGTCAAATAACCTGGCTATTAACGTACAGCGTCTGGAATCGGATTTGGTAACCGCATGGACTCAGGGAAAAATCGTATTTGAAAATCAGCGGTTATCCGAAGTGGTTAACGAATTTAATCGCTATTCACACAGAGATCTTATTTTATTATCCGAAGAGTTGAAAAATATGACAGTGAGCGGCGTATTTAATGCCAGTGACAGTGATGGCTTGGTGGCTTACCTGGCACAAATTCGGGATGTTCAGGTTCAATTAGATGCCCGTGGTAATAAAACAATTCGCTTGTTGAGTGATTCGGTAAACACTCGCTAACGCCATTATTATATTGTTGATTCATGGTTTTAGGGCAGGTTTTGATCGATCGTTTAATATCTCCGGATCATCATTATCTGCCCGTTTTTCACTTCAGTTTATTTGCCAACAAACATCCGACCGGTTTAAAAAGTTTATTGAACAAAAATTTTTTATTTTTAATATTTAACTCAAAAAACACTAAAACCTTATAAATTACAGAGCACTAGCGAATATTTCGCTAAGCTGACTGCTACTCATAACTTAAATTTACTTTTTTTAAAAAAAAAGGTCCCGAATTTCTACTATATTAATCTAATTATGTTGATAGTTTTACATAATCTTAACGCTTAAACGATTAAGGTTTGATTTTGTTAACAAGAGGCATACACACGATGAAAAAATTTAATCCAAATTTATTAACAGCTGCATTCGCAGCTTCCGGTCTGATGGTTTTGCCTGGTTATGCGGCAGAAGAGGCTGAGCAGACTGAGGTGGCTGAAGTTATACAAGTTAAGGGTATCAGAGGCTCACTGATTCGAGCTCAGGCCACCAAAATGGACAATGACTCTATTGTAGAAGCCATTTCTGCTGAAGATATAGGTAAATTACCGGATTCATCTATCGCAGAATCACTGGCCAGATTACCTGGGTTGTCCGGTGAACGGGTCGGTGGTCGAACTTCTGGTATCTCAGTTCGCGGGTTTAAAGAAGATTTTACCGGCACCAGCTTAAACGGTCGTGAGCTTATCGGTATTGGTGATAACCGAGGGGTTGAGTATGACCTGTATCCGTCTGAAATTTTAACAGGTGCGACCATCTACAAAACTTCAGAAGCGAATTTAATGGTGCAGGGCATCGGCGGTACCGTGGATTTACAAACTGTTCGACCGCTTAATGCGTCTGAGACATTAACGATTAATGGCAGCATTGAAAGCAATGCGAATGACTCTGATAACCCGGAATTTGACAATAAAGGACACAGAATTTCTTTGTCGTTGGTTGAAAAATTTGCGGATGATACATTGGGTATTGCACTGGCCATCACCTCAGCAGAATCGCCTAATCATCAGCGTAAATATGGCGTTTGGGGCTATAGTGAAAATGATGATGGGCAAATCACACCGACAGGTATAGATACGCAGGCAATCAGTACTATTTTAAAACGTGATGCTTTTTCAGCGATTCTTCAGTGGCGTCCAACCGATAATCTGGACATAGTATTTGATGCGTTAAAAATCGATTATTCAGACTCAGGTGTATTACGTGGTTTTATTGAACCCTTTGCAGCGGCAAACGTGACCGGTTCGGGTGTTAACACATCGGGCACACAAATTAATTCCAACCCGGTTTTAAGAACGGATCCACTTAAAAAAGAAGGTGAGTTAGAAGTATTTGGCATCAATATGAAATACCAGTTAAATGAAGACTGGAACCTGACGTTTGATGCCGCCAACAGTTCGTCAACCAAGCATGATTTAAGAGGCGAATCTTATGCCGGTTTGGCACGCTCGGGTGCATTGAATTCGTCTGAATATGGTAGCCGAACGTTTGAAATGTCAGAAGATGGTGTGTTTTTTACCGGCTCGGATGGCTTAGAAGCTTTTTCTGATCCGGCATTATTGCAATTGGCTGGCCCTCAGGTATGGGGCGGTAGTTTAGCGAGCCTGGCCGATCAGTTTGAAACGGATGAATTGCAAGCGAACGGAAATCCATATGATTATTTAAATGCTCAGGATGGCTTTTTAAATTATGCCGATTTCTGGGAAGATTTGGTAACCATTAAAGTCGAAGCGCAAGGTTATATTAACTGGGGCATATTTAACCAGTTTACGGCAGGTGTTTATTATAGCGACAGAGAAAAAGAGAAAGAGAATAAAGGCTTTTTTGCAACGGCTACATCTTATCCTTTCTCTGAAGCTATTCCACAAGACTACTTATATAATGGGTTGGCAGATTTAACCTGGGCTGGTTTAGGCAAGGTCGTTGCTTACGATGGGTTTGCACCCTATTTTGATGGTACTTATACATTAAATGATGCCGGTTTGTTAGAGCCGGACCGACTGGGTGATACCTTTGTCGTTAATGAAGAAGTGACAACTGTTTATTCAAAACTGGATTTTGAGACCGACCTGAATGACTATTTTATTCGCGGTAATCTGGGTCTTCAGTATGTCTCGACAGAGCAGTCATCCAGTGGCTATATTGGTGTGGTTGGATCTAACTTTCAGGTATGTGATGCTGATGACAATGGTCAGGTTGATCAGGATTGTATTTCAAATGTTAGCGAAGATTACAGTCATGTCTTACCCAGCTTAAATGTAAGTATTGAATTGGGCGATGACAAATATATCAGGCTGGCAGCCAATAAAACCATTAGCCGGGCTCGAATCGATCAAATGAAAGCGTCTGGGTTTGTCAAATATGATCAAAATATTGATTTAATTACCATTCCGAATACGCAAGCCGACGTTGAAGAATATGGCTCTCCGTGGAGTAAATTTTCAGGCAATCCGTCACTCAGACCCTTGGAATCAAATAACTTTGATATTTCATATGAGAATTATTTTGAAGAGGATGCCTATTTTGCAATTACCGGCTTTTATAAGGATTTAGTGAATTGGACACGAGACGGTAATCAGCTTATCAATTTTAGAAATGATGAAACCAGCGAAGGTGCTGATTATTTTATTCCCGGATTCCATGACAGAGTGATCGACCAGGATGGTGCTTATGGCCCGGCTGATATCGAATATCAGGCTGGTGATATCGCAACGCCCCCGGACTATGGCTATTACTCTTTCTTTGAAGATGGTTTAACCGGCACTGTGCAAGGGGTCGAACTTACTGCCAATCTGCCTATGGAATACTATCTTGATGCGCTGGACGGTTTTGGCATTGCAGCCTCATACACTTACATCGACGCTGAACTTGAAGATGGAACCGCCATTCCGGGACAGTCCGACGAAACTTTATCTGTCACAGCTTATTATGAAATGAATGGATTTGAATTCAGAGTGGCGGCAACAGACCGTTCAGACTTTTTAACTTATCAGCGTGGTGGTTCAAATAAAATTGAAACAGCGCAAAGAAAAGGTGTGACCTTGGTCGATGCTCAGGTGAGTTATGACTTTGCTGACAGTGGTATAGATTGGCTTGAAGGTTTGAGAGTTTCACTTCAAGGGACAAACTTAACCGATGTAGACGAAGAAAGTACAAACGATAACGGAATTATTAACTTACGCCGTCAGTTTGGGCCTTCGTATATGCTTAATCTTAACTATGCGTTTTATTAATTCGAAATAAATCAGGCCTAAGTCGGTATAAAGGGGAGTTGCTTCCCTTTATACCATGCACTTATATCAATTTTTATTGATTACAGCTGGTATATAAAGTCGGCTTTGAATGGTCTGGTGATAACCGATAAGGCGAGTCAGCTTGTTACCACTATCCGCCGAATTAGTCCTGATTTTGTCTGAATTATTCCTAACGAGTTGTTTTATGTTTTGTAATAATTATTTTAATGGTGTTGTTTTTATGTTTATTTTATTAATCTAAATCGAGCGGCACTTTGTTTTAGCAGGGGGTTAGAGTCAGGTGGAACAAACTAATTTTGATGCAATTGTAGTGGGGTCGGGTATCAGTGGTGGCTGGGCTGCTAAAGAACTGACCGAAAAAGGTTTGAAAGTCTTGATGCTTGAACGTGGGCGAAACATTGAACACGTTAAAGATTATACCAACGCTTTCCATGAAGCCTGGGATTATCCACACCGTGGCACGCCTACACAGCAAATGAAACTTGATTACCCGGTATTAAGCCGGGATTTTACGTTGAATGAACAAACTTATGGCATGTGGGCCAATGAAAAAGACGCGCCTTATGTCGAAAAAAAGCCGTTCAACTGGTTTCGTGGTTATCATGTAGGCGGGCGATCTCTGTTATGGGGCAGACATTCCTATCGTTTAAATAAAGAAGATTTTCTCGCAAATGCAAAAGAAGGCATTGCAGTTGACTGGCCGATTCGATACGAAGATATCGCGCCCTGGTATGATTATGTTGAAAGTTTTGCGGGGATTAGCGGCAATCTAGATGGGTTGGATGTACTGCCGGATGGCCAGTATATGCCACCTATTCCACTTAATTTTGTTGAAAAAGTGGTGGCTTCACGCATTCAAAAATCCTTTAAAGGTAACAGACACATGTTAAATTCACGTGTGGCAAACATTACCCAGCCCAAACCTGAGCAGAACCGAACTAATTGTCAGTATCGGGCAAAATGCTGGTTAGGGTGCCCTTTTGGTGCTTACTTCAGTACCCAGTCTTCGACTCTACCCATGGCCCTGAAAACCGGCAATTTAACCGTCCGTCCTTTTTCAATCGTATCTCAGTTGATTTACGACAAAGACAAAAAGCGGGTGACCGGTGTCGAAATTATTGATGCTGAAACGCACAAAACGTATGTATTCAACAGCAAAATCGTCTTTTTGAATGCTTCGGCATTAAACTCAAGCTGGATATTAATGAATTCGGCGACCGACGTATGGGAAGGTGGTTTAGGCAGTAGCAGCGGAGCGCTGGGGCATAATGTCATGGACCATCATTTTAAAGTGGGAGCCAGTGCAGACATTGAAGGTTTTGAAGATAAATATTATTACGGCCGACGCCCGGCGGGCTTTTATATTCCGCGTTTTCGAAATTGGGGCTCGGATAAACGCGAATATTTACGCGGATTTGGCTATCAGGGATCAGCGAGTCGCGAAGGCTGGAACCGTAATGTAGCCGAATTAGGCATAGGCGCTGATCTTAAAAGCGCACTCGCTGAGCCAGGTCAGTGGACAATCGGGATGACGGCATTTGGTGAAATGTTGCCAGATCACAGTAACCGGATTTACCTGGATAAAAACAAAAAGGATAAATGGGGTTTACCCGTACTGGCAATGGATGTAGAGCTCAAAGCCAATGACATAGCAATGCGCAAAGACATGAAAAATGACGCGGTAGAAATGTTTGAAGCCGCAGGCTTAACAAATGTTCAGGGGTATGACGCCGAATATTATCCGGGCATGGGGATCCATGAAATGGGTACAGCCAGAATGGGGCGAGACCCTAAAACCTCGGTTTTAAATGCGTTTAATCAGGTGTGGGATGCGCCTAATGTATTTGTAACAGACGGGGCCTGTATGACCTCATCATCCTGTGTAAATCCATCTTTGACTTATATGGCGTTGACTGCGCGGGCGGCCAGTTATGCTGTAGACGAGCTTAAAAAGGGGAATCTGTGATGCAAAGACGTGAACTTTTACAACTGATTGCAGCCACAACAGGCTGGGCATTTATCGGCGGTAAAGCCTTTGCCTGGGGCACGCCGCCAGCGGCCAGTAATCTGGTTGAAGCTGGATTCACTGCGAAGGATATTACCTTTTTAGATGAAATCGCCGAAACCATCATTCCTAAAAGTGATACACCGGGGGCAAAAGACGCAAAAGTCGGCAACTGCATGGCCGTCATGGTGACAGATTGCTATAGCAATCAACAAAGAGCGGTTTTTGAATCGGGTATGCAATCACTCAGTAAACTCAGTAAAAAAACCTATCAGCAGCCATTTGTTCGGTTAAATGCTCAACAACGCAAAACGTTATTGTCTGAGCTGGACCAACAAGCTAATGAATACAATCGTCAGCTACAGCACAAAGGCGATGTTGATGCGCTACCACATTATTTTACGCTAATGAAGCAACTCACCTTATTTGGTTTTTTTACCTCTAAACCTGGCGCAACCCAAGTGCTGCGCTATGTCGGGATTCCGGGGCGCTATGACGGGAATATGCCATATAAAAAAGGCGATCGCGCCTGGGCAACCTGATTTATCTAGCTTTATTAAAATCAGTACTTTTTTAAATTGAATCCAATTTGTGGATAAACGGGAGCACTAATAAATGACCAAAAAACTATCCGGCCTGATTGCCTTTATTTCTGGCGTGAGCACAGCTGCGGTTTGCTCTCTGGCACAGGCTGAACAAGCATTAGAGCCTTGGCAGCAAGCCGAAAAAACTGAGGTTTGGCAGCCAGAGCCTGCCATTGTCAATGCCCCGCAAGGTCAACCCCCTTCAGATGCGATAGTATTATTTGACGGGAGCAGTCTGGCTGCATGGGAAAGTGTAAAGGGTGGTGATGCCAACTGGACGCTGGAAAATGGTATTCTCACGGTTAAACCGGGTGAAGGCGATATTAAAACCAAAGACAGCTTTTGTGATGTACAGTTGCACCTGGAATGGAAAGCGCCACAACCGGAAGCGGAGATGGAAGGGCAGCAGCGAAATAATAGCGGCGTATTTTTGCAACAGCGTTATGAAATTCAAATTCTGGATTCCTATAACAACAGAACTTACAGTAATGGTCAGGCGGGGTCGGTCTACAAACAGCATATTCCGTTGGTAAACCCAACCCGGCCACCTGAACAGTGGCAAGCGTATGACATTATTTATAAGGCACCCAGATTTAAAGGGGCAGAATTAGAATCTCCGGCCTATGTGACGGTTTTGCATAATGGTGTATTGGTACAAAATCATATTGAAATTCAGGGTAAAACCGAATGGATTGGCGCGCCTTCGTATCAGGCTCACGAGTGTGCACCGATTCAGTTGCAGGATCACAGTAACGAGGTGAGTTACCGTAATATCTGGATTAGAAAACTTTAAACAAGCAGACAACCAAGTTGGTAAAGCCGGGCGACTCAAACACAGCCCGGCTATTTGAAACCGGAATATATTCAATCAGCAATTTTGCTTGACTGTCCCGCCAAAACCATACTGCATTTCTTTATTTTTAATGACTGAGGAACTCATTCGGATTCTATAATATAACCGGACGGTCATCTATTACTATGGTTCAAATAATCAGATATATACATGCTTTTCAGTTGGCACTACAATTTGTCAGTAGTATTAAATTAAAAGATGGAGAGAATTTCATTGTTTCAACTAGTTATGATGATATTAGGGTTTGGCTTGGGGTTTTACAATTTGAGCCAATTTTTTGGCATTATGCCGATACGAAATGCAGATGAAATGGATGAATCTGAATTAGCCAGCCGCAAAAAAGGGCTGATTATTTCAGGTATTGTCATGGTCGCTATCGGGATCGTTTATACGCTTAAATTTTTTGAAATTATGTAAAGGGTAACTCATGTCTGAAATGAAAGCGCTAACTTAAGCCAGATTAAATGTTATCTGCAGACAAAGTTTTGCCTTGGTCGTTTTCCTGAACCTGATTCGTTTTTATCACGAAACGAATAAGACGGAACCGGCAGGACTCCGGTTCCACAAAGTGATTAGCTTCTTAGCTGACGTTCGGTTTGCATAATCGTTTGATAATCGGTTAATCCAGTCATTGGACCATAATGTTCGCAAACCAGGCCACTGACTTTATTGGCAAACCGGATATACTCAGTTAACGTTTGATAATCTTCAGTTGGTTGTTGGGCAAGTAAATACAAGAAAGCGCCAATAAATGAATCACCGGCGCCTGTGGTATCTATCGGTTTGATCTGATAAGCCGGGACAATTGATTTTTGCTCAGTGGTTGATAAATAGCAGCCTTTTGCGCCTATGGTTACAGTAACCACTTTGACGCCGAGTCGATGCAACATATCACAGCCTTGTTCAAGGTCACTGTGCTTGGTTAACAACTCGAGTTCTTCTTCACTGACTTTAACAATATCAGCCAGTTTAATGAAGGCCAGACTTTTTTCGACAAATTCACCGAGCCTTTCGGGCCATAAATCAACCCGGTAGTTAGGGTCAAAGCTAATCAACTGGCCGTTTTTGTGAGCGGTTTGCGCTGTTTTTAAGTAGGTATTGTAGAGCTTATCACCCAGTAGTGCAGTGGCAGCGCCTAAATGCAAAATGGAATTGTTGAGCATTTCATCTATTTCAGCCTGAGTTAAACTGTAATCACCATCGGCTCCCCGGTTAAATACAAAGTCGCGCTCCCCGTCGGCCATTAATGAAATAAATGCCAGTGTAGTCGGTTTATCACTACGTTTTAAATATGAGGTTTTGACGCCATAGTCTTTCAGCACATTAACCAGACAGTCACCAAAAGGATCTGGCCCAACTGCGCCGGCAAATAGACTTGAACCGCCTAATTTTGCAATGCAGGCTGCAACATTAGCCGGTGCGCCGCCTGTTTTTTTTATAAAATGTGTTGAGTCAGCCATACTGGTCTGTGCGTCAGTACATACGAAGTCAATCAGGGTTTCACCCATGCAAACCACATTCATTGTCTTGCTCCTGCAAAAAAGTTAACCGTAATAGTTTAAGATAGTGAATTATGCACCATATTAACAGTTAAGACAACGTTGTTATTTTGTTTTAATTAAATGATGACAATTTTATTTTGCACATCTTAGAATGATTGTCTGTCACACAATAGACATGCCATTTTATAGACTGATTGATCGGATTCGGGCGGGCTTGTTTTCAGGGATAATAATTTGCTGATGGCTAAACGTCCCATTTCATAATAGGGCAGGGCCATGGTCGATAACTGAGGGTCTAAAATCTCGGGTATGTCATGCCAATTATCAAAGCTGGCAACCCCGATATCTTTGCCTACGGTTAACCCCAGCCGTTCAATTTCAAAATAAAGGTTAATTGCCGCTAAATCTTTACCACATAATACCGCATCCGGCTTAAATGAAGTCAGCACATCGGCTGCCACATCACGTGTAATATTGATGGTTTTATTGTTAACCACCTTTTCTATGGTCGCAATATGATAATCTGATTTAGCTAAACCAAACTCATCCAATGCTTTTAAAAAGCCTTTTTGTCTTTGCTGGGCGGCAATAATATCCGGATTTAAATTTAAAAAGGCAATGCGACGATAACCCTTAGACAACAGCTGCTTGGTTACGTAATAACCGGCTTGTTCGTCGTCCGGAACAATTGACAAAAAATCATTGGAGGTGCTGATGCAATTGACTAATACCGTAGGCAGTGACTTAAAAATATTAGAAAAAGTTACTGCCTGATGGTACATAGCGCCGTATATAATGCCTTCTGCTCTGTGCTGCAGACACTCTTCGTAGAGTTTATCCTTATTGGGCTTTTTGGGATCAAGGTTAAATACCATCAGGGTTTTACCTTGCTCCCAAGCCATATCTTGCGCGCCTTTTAAAATGGCAACCGAAGCTGGCGTGGTCGATATTTCATCTGAAATAAAGCCAATAATACCGGTTTGTTTTTTACGCACTAAACTTGCGGCTCGGTTAGGCCGGTAACCGAGTTGTTTAATGGCCTGTTCAACTTTTTCAATGTTTTGTGGTTTAACGCCCGGCTCTTTATTGACAACACGAGATACGGTTTTAAAGGATACGCCGGCTACTTCAGCAACTTGTTTAATGGTAACCATGAAATTGGATAACAAAAATGGAATATAAAGCCATTTAATACCAAAATAAATAACGTTGTCAAATTATCAAATTTAGCAGTGACATTTTAATTCAGGCATGAGAATATGTCCGGGCTTTTAATAATTTGTATTTTTTGTGTAAATGAATCACACGGTTACTGGCTTATTGATTTTTGTATGTGCGGTTGTTCTGCCGGCAGCCGCCAAACCTGTCAAAATGTGGCGAACTTTAACTGCGCCAGATGAAATGAAGGTATTTGAGCAGCAAGTAAAACGTTACAACCAAACTCATACTGATGCAAAAATTCAAATTGAATATATTCCTCACGGCAATTACCGGGATTCTGTCATCGGCGGCGCCTTGGCTAAAGACTTACCTTGTGTTTTAGCCGTTGATCAACCTGATGTTGCCAACTACGCCTGGTCCGGGCTGCTTCGACCGCTAGATTCTCAGACTTCAACTGATACCCGGCTCATTAAAAAAGAAACGATAGCGCGAATTAACCCAAGTGGTATCGGTAGGTATCAGAGTGCTATTTATTCGTTAGGGCCTTTTGATATTGCACTGGCATTATTTACCCGCAAGTCTTTATTTGAACAGCTAGATGTGCGAGTACCAACGGTTGAACAGCCTTGGTCGGTCAGCGAATTTAATCAGGTATTGTTAAAAATTAAACAACTGGACCAATATAAATATATCTTTGATATGAATATCTTAGGGGTCGGTGAGTGGCCAGCTTATGCTTATTTACCTATGCTATACAGCAGCGGTGCTGATTTAATTGAGCGCACCGACTACTCAAAAGCAGAAGGCATCTTAAATGGCCGGGCTGCGATTCGCTGGGGTGAATGGGTTCAGCGCTTGATTAATCAAGGCCTCACCTCGGTTCAGTTTGGCGAACATGCACTCTTTGAGCGCGGTTTGCTGGCACTTGAATACAACGGAAGCTGGGTCATAGAGAGATATAAAAAGGCGATGGGTGATGATTTATTGATTTTGCCGACAATCGATTTTGGTCAGGGCGCTTATATTGGCGGTGGTAGCTGGCATTATGCCATCACTCGGCAGTGCGACAGGCCTGCTGAGGCTGCCCGATTTGTTGAATTTATTATGTCGGATACAGAAATTGCCTATTTCAGTGAGCACACAGGGTTTATTCCAACGTCTCAAACGGCCGCCCAAAAAACAACTTTGTATCAACCCGGTGGTGAGCTTTATCGCTTATATCAAATGTCTGCTGAGCATGTCGTGATGAGGCCTGCAACTCCAGCCTATCCTGCTATTTCAAATATTTTTTCACAGGCATTCAGGCGAATTGCCGATGGTGTCGAGGTTGAGCAGGCACTGGATAGGGCAGTGGACGATATCGAGCAAAACATTCGTGATAACAGAGGATATAGGTAATCCGACGCATGCGTAATCATCCAGCCTCCAACCATGAATTTACGTACACAGGCTTAAAAAATGACAAAGGTAAAGCGCGTTTGCTGGCACTGCCCGCCATAGGGCTATTATTTGTTTTTTTAGTATTGCCGTTTTTAGTGGCGGTGACCACCTCGTTTACCGATAAACGACTTTTATCGCCTAATCAGGCTGAGTTTGTCGGTATTGAAAATTATGCCAGATTGCTCAGTACTAAAGTATTATCTGTGCCGCTTGAAGCAAAAGGCCGACCGGAATTAGATTTTAGCTATAAAGGCCAGACCTACTCAAAACTCAGAGACTTGCTAAGAGATAACCCCGAATTTAATGGTTACTCGGTATTATATCAATTTGATATTTATAACAATAAGCGATACATATTGGCGAAAGATCCACTTTTTATAAAATCTTTGTTTAATACCTTTAAATTTGTTTTTATGGTGGTGCCGATTCAAATACTGCTGGCACTGACACTTGCTTTAGTACTGAATGGAGAAGGTAAGTTAAGGCTTACTTATAAGTTGTTGTTTTTTGCGCCTGTAGTGACTTCTATGGTTGTTGTTTGTGTTGTTTGGAGCATGTTATATCAGCAGCAAGGCGGGTTATTAAATACGGCCTTAGGCAACTTATTGAGCGATTATCAGGCCATTGACTGGCTCCGTGATCCTGAGTGGGCGATGTTTTCTATTGTAATCTTATCTGCCTGGCAAGGCTTGGGCATTCAAATGCTGATATTGCTGTCTGGGCTTAAAAGTATTCCGCAAAATTTATATGAAGCGGCTCAGTTAGATGGGGCCAATTGCTGGTCTCAGTTTCGCTATATTACCTTGCCGGGCCTTAAAAATACCCTGATTGTTGTGATTTTATCGACCACAATTTTTGCGTTTGCTTTATTTGTGCAGGTGGACGTAATGACTCAAGGTGGGCCTCAGGACACCACCTCAACTGTATTATTTTATGCAATTGAAAAAGGGTTTCGCCAGCAACAAATTGCTTATGGTGCTGCGGTTTGTATTTTCTATTTTGCTTTAATTGTATCCTTTACCTTGCTGCAGAAAAGGCTAATCAGTCATGACAAACATTAACCTGCTTAAATGGTGCAAGTGGAGCCTGCTCAGTCTGGTTGCGCTGACTTTTATTTCACCCTTGCTTTTTATGTTTGTTGCATCGTTTAAAAGTGATAGCCAGATATTCTCGCAGCAAGGTATTTTGCAAACATTTAATCCGTTCAATGGCGTTGGTTTAGAGAATTACCGCACTGTATTCAGGGATACGCCTTTTGTTAATTACCTGACGAATTCTTTGATTGTTACCTTGTTTTCTGTGGTGTTTTCTGTGCTGGTAAACAGCATGGCGGCTTATGCCTTATTGCGGTTTCCCTGGCATCATAAACATTTTATCTTCACTTGTTTATTGGCTTTGTTGGTCATTCCGTTTGAAGCTATTGTTTTGCCTTTAGTATTCATAGTTACTAACTTACCCTGGTTATCAATTGAAGGCGGTCAACTGAATTTAACCTTATCCTGGTTTAACAGCCTGCATGTGCAAATTATTCCTGAGTTAGCCAATCCATTTTTTATCTATTTGATTTATGCCTATTTAAAAAGCCTGCCAAAAGATTATGAAGAAGCCGCTTTGCTTGAAGGCGTATCTATTTGGAAAATCTATTTTTTTGTGGTGATGCCCATGGCTAAACCTGTTTTGGCGACCGTAGCTATTTTAACCTTTTTACGCAGTTGGAATGCATATTTGTTACCTATATTGGTTGCGCAAGCAGAAGCTGTGCGGCCATTAATGCCGGGTATGCAACAATTTTTTGGTCACAGCACCAGTTGGGGGGCGATAATGGCCTATGCAACTTTAATTACCTTACCTGTTTTGGGTGTATTTTGCCTGCTGCAAAAATACTTTGTATCCGGCATTCAAGGCGGAATAAAGAGCTGAAGTGTGTGAATAGCGGAAGCTGGTTTATCAAATTTGAATGTCAGTTGGCTGGTGACAAATAAACATTAACGCGGCTCAAATGTTCGTTCTGTTGTGGGTTTTTGTATGCCAGTGATACAAATTTTAGTAATGGTAGCGACACGAGATTATCGTGATGGCTTGATCATCAACGGCATAAACAAGCCTATTGGTGTCATCAATACGACGAGACCAAAATCCAGATAAGTTCTCTTTTAGTGGCTCTGGTTTACCTATGCCCTCAAATGGCCAACGTTTAACATCGTTGATCAGCTTGTTGATGCGTTTTAGTGTTTTCTTGTCTTGGGTTTGCCAGTACAAGTAGTCCCCCCAAGCATCGTCAGTCCAAGATAATAAACGCTGGCTACTACTCATCTATCAAGGCTCGTGCAGTTGTTTTACCGGCACGATACTGCGCTATAGAGCGATTTAAATGCTCAGCATTTTCAGGTGAGCGAAGTAAATGAACTGTCTCCATTAGACTATTGTAATAATCTAGTGACATTACCACTGCATCTTCCGAGTCTCGGCGAGTAATTACGGTTGTGTCAGCATCATTAACGACACCATCTAAAACGGCTTTGAGACTATTTCTGGCTTCAGTAAAAGATACGATTCTCATAAGAACCTCCACATGTACATTTAATGGAACAAGTATAACTTTGCAATATCTACTTGTACAGCACAATGAACATGATATATTGCTCCTGCAATATCAGCATTTATACTATCGATGGCGTTCCAGGCCTGAACCTGAAAATCAATAAGGAGCCCGGTCATATCATTATTTCGCATCCGATCGGGTTTAAAAATTATGACGAAAAGAACAGAAACCATTATTGGGATGCAAAGGAGCTAATCGGCCGGTGCATTTTAAACATTTTCAGGAAACGCCCTTGGCTCCGCGGTTTTACAACCATTGCACCTAATTAAACGACACTTGCTTAATTACTTCAACGTTTGGTGCGTGACCCAGCTGTAAATTGCAAAAGTTTAACTTCTGATACTCATGCAGTGTGCAATCGAACACTAGGTCATTAGAAGCACCATTTGGACTATAAAAGCTAATGGTTGCCTGATTTAACTGCAAGCTTTTGCCCAACTCAAAAAGATCTTTATTAACATTGTAAAAATAAGCTTCCAGATGCTCTAGAGAGTGTTCTTTACCTGAAACGCCAAAATGTGCAACCTTATGAATTTTATTTTCATTGATTTCAATTTCGTTGAAAGTAGCGCTCACTTTTGCACTTGGAAAAGCTATTTTTAATTTTTGTTCAAAGTTTATGATTTCTGTTGGTTGACTATGACAACCTAAAAGAATGATCCAGAAAAATAATAGCTTTAAATTAAGTATGCGAATGTTCATAAAGTTAAGTTGGTTGTATAACGAGACTGGAGAAAAACCTCGCCTTTAAAAGATTATCGTTCGCTACGTAAAAAAATTCACCGACTCAATGGTGAAACCTATCAAGATTTTACGTAAAGACGCGTTTTTAGTCTATTTATCGTACAAAGATTAAATCTGTAAACTACCACAGGTTTTTCTAAAGTCTCAACGCTCGCTTAACTGGCGTAAAATTAGCGACGAAGGAGCGCAAGCCAAGCTTTATGCGTCCCATTCATTATTGCTTGTATGGTTCGGGAAGAACGCCTTCCCACGCTGTATAGTGCTGATGAACCAAAGATGGTTCGAAAGCATAGGAATAAGTAGAAAAAACGGCTAAAAAATCGAAAATTCATTGATGGCCTATAACGCCCCAAGCGGTCTGTAAGGTTTATGCATACTTATACCAAGCTGTTCGCCGAGATAATACAAAATTGCGTACTCCTCGATTGTGGTTGATGCAACATTTGTATATCGGGAATATCGTCCATGAGGGCCGCAACACTCTGTACCATTGATAACTTCTAATTTTTCTACTTTAACGGATACTTGTGTTTGACCATCTGTAGTTGGTTCGAATTTAACAGTAAAAACGCCTGTTGTCTGGGCAGGCCTTCCATTTACAATATAAAAATCTGAGCGCCAAAAGCTTCGAGATATGTCGCCCAGTTGTATTTCAAACCCGCTTTCTGACAAATGGTTTACTTTTGAGTAAAGCACCGCCGGATTTCCAGAGCCAGACAACCTTATTTCATTATTCTTCTGAGCTTTATATGAGAAAAGTATGTCTGCTTTATTCAATAACTCTTCAAACGCTATTGGATAGATGAAGTTTGTTTCATTTACTCCTTCGAAAGAAGAAACTTTAATTTCATAAATTGAAGTGCATGAAATCAAAAAGCAAGAGATGAGCACTGTAATTAAAGTTTTCACCAGATTTCCTTATGGTGGCTAACGCTCAGCGTTGGCTGTCGCTCTGCCGCTGATTGTTAGGTGCATTTTTCGGTAGAAAGCCAAACCATAGCACTGTAAGTTGGTTTTCCTTCATTTTTTTGAATTATGAATTTTTCATAACTCGCTGAAGCTATACGCTCACATCTTGAAGCCAGTGCGTCTCCAATTTTTTTAGCAAAACTAGATGCCAATAACGCTTTTTTAACAGGCTCTCGAATTGCTATTATTTTTGGATTATGCATATTCCCATACGAACTCAAAGCCTCAGCGTGTAAGTCAGGATAATTCAAACTCAAAAATTCATGAAGCTCTCTTTGCAATAAAGGGTAATCCTCTGAAAGAAATATCCTAAAGTTCCTAAGCCAAATATCTTTTGGCACCGAGTCTATAGCTTCTCTGAGTGAAAGCCTTCCTTGATGAGTATCATATATAGTTGCCCATTCTTCATCATCGATAGATACGCTCCAACCAGAATCAGATGCAAATACAAAGCTTGAAACTGAAAATAGAAAAATGCTTGCGATGCTTTTCATGGCGTGGGCACATAACAGTTTATTCAACGGACGATTCATAACTATTCCAACCGTCTATTTACAAACTTTAAAATTAATAATTCGTCAACTCTATGTAATTTATTAACTTTTATCAAGTAATCACTATGCAGTTGAATAAATAAAAGAAGCTTCCTTGATTTTGCAGTAATTAGGAAACAAAATTAACACTGCATATAAAAACAGTATATTAATTATCCCGTATAAGTTGGGGCGAGCGACGGGAATCTCAACGGATCTTTTAACGAATTAAAATTTGTCAGCATCCCCAATCGTCTTTGCTCCTGCCTAATTTTATGTATTTGTGAATGCTCGAATATCGCTAGTCAGACGGGGATAAAACATAACCATGTTTGACCGGGTTGTATTGAATTTAAGCAAAATGCTTTTTTAAATCGTATTCATCACGAATTTAGTGTTACCAATAATGTCTTTGCCATATAACATGTAAATGATCCGGTAATACAGCGGCTGAACTAAGCCAAGTTACTTGAGTGCGAAGGTTCGATATATTTAATCAACTGGTTTGAAGCTGGATTAAAGGTTTTACTTTATTATTCTCAATAAGTTATATAAATTAAGTACAATAAAAAGATTGGTTGCCTGTTCACTTTAGAGCGGTAAATCGACTCTGTTCGTTAAAAAAATTATTTTTTATGTAAATATTATTTGATCAAGTTACAAATTTAATGCTATAAATAGACAACGTTGTAATTTTATTGCACCTGAATCGTATTTGTCTTTAAAACCTAAAATTTTTTGACTTTTAAAGACAACGTTGTAAAAATAAAACCAGACACACGAGGCTAATAAAATGCTGAATCGCTTTAAATTAAACAAAATCATGATCCACTGTGCGCTGTTAACCAGTGTTAGTGTATTAACTGCCTGTGGCACAGGCTCTGCTGATCCTAAAGGTAAAAGCAATTACAACAAGGAGGTTGAAGTGATTGTGCTGGAAGAAGGGCAAACGGTTGATGATGTCTTAAATCCGAATGATGGTGGCGAGGAGCCGGATGACGGGGGCGATGATACACAAGTTGAACTCACTACAGATCCGGCCAATGAAGGGGCGAGTTTATTTATTCGCAGCGAAGACCCTAATCAGAATATCGCTGGGTTTGAATTCTGCTGCGGCGGATTTGATACCTATCAGGAACACGGATTTACCCATGCAACCGGTGATTTTGTCAAATTAGACGGTGGATTCTGGGGCGCTGATGTGGGTGGCCATATCGATGAGCGCGTATTCTCAAGTTATGGTGACGGTTTTGACAATGATGCGGATACCTCAGCAGCGCAGGTGGGGCCGGGTGCAACCGGATCAATTCGCTCACCTGAATTTACCGTTGAAAACGACTATATCAACTTTTTAGTGGGCGGTGGTAGCAATGGCTATGGCAGTGCTAATACAACGGCACTTACTTTGGTTGTGGATGAGCAGGTGGTTCGTCAGGCCAGCGGTACAAACGAACATAATAATATGCACTGGCAAACCTGGGATGTAAAAGATTATCAGGGTAAAACCGCGTTTGTTGAATTTATTGATATGCATGCGGATGATAATTCAGACTCGAGTCTGGCTTATATTTTAGCCGACCAGTTTCGCGCGGCAGATAAAGCTGCGGTCATGCCGGATAGCTCAACTGAGGTCTCAACAACGGCCAGTCTGACTAGTTCGCCTGATTCTGCCGGTATGTCTGCTTTTGTTCGTCAGGCCGATTTAAATCAGAATATTGCCGGGTTCGAATTCTGCTGTGGAAAATTTAATACCTATCAGGCACACAGTTTCCGCGCAACTGGCGATATGATCTTTTTAGACGGTGGCTGGTGGGCCGCTGATGTTGTCAATCATGTTGGTGAACGCGCTTTTTCAAGCCGAGCGGATGGTTTTGATGCCGATGGCAGTGCGCTTGGCTGGATTGGCGATTCGGCAACCGGAACTTTAATCAGTCCTCAATTTGAAATCAGCCATGACTATATCAACTTTTTGATTGGTGGCGGCACCAATTTGTACAACTCGGATAAAGCAACCGCTGTGGTACTTAGGGTTAACGGCAAAATTGTCCGGCACGCAAGCGGTAATGGCGAAGAAAACAAAGTGGATTGGCAGTCCTGGGATGTCTCTTCATTAATTGGCGAAACGGCCGTGTTTGAAATCATTGATCAACACGATGCCAGCGAAGACGATGGCTCACTCGCATTTTTATTAGTGGATGAAATTCGCCAGGCTGACAGAGCAGCTGTACAACCACAGGCTGATTCGGTGGTGACTTCAGCGCAAGGTCACCAGCAAGATCTGGTACTCGATTTAGGCGACCCGAATCCGTTTTACGACAATGGTGAATACTATATTTATTACCTTGAAAACTATGGTTTTCATTCATGGGCGCTTGCTAAAACATCTGATTTACTCACATCCAGCTTTCCGCAAACTGTACTGCCAGCTTCTGGTGATGCTGCAAAAGCTGATCAGTGGATAGGCTCAGGCAGTGTGATTAAAGCGCAAGATGGCAGTTATCATTTATTTTACACAGGCCATAACCAGAATTTATCTCCGGTAGAAACTGTGATGCATGCCGTGGCTGATGACAATACGTTAACCAATTGGACCCCGGTTGAAGCTGATACATTTACTGGCTCAAATGGTTACAGTGATTATGATTTCAGGGATCCGCTCGTTTTCTGGAATGAATCAGAAAGCCAATACTGGATGCTGATTACCACGCGTTTTGATAACAAAGCGGCGATTGGTTTATATACTTCGGATAATTTATCCAGCTGGACAGCGCAGGCGCCGCTTTATACTGAAACGTCTAACCTGAACTTAGAAGTGGCAGATTATTTTGAGCTGGATGGTCAACCATTTATTGTATATTCGGACCAGCGAGATGATTCGCGTCAGGTTAAATATTTAACCAAAGACGGTGATAACTGGGTGACAACGAATAATGATGCATTAGATGGCCGTGCCTATTATGCAGCACGTACAGCAGGCACTGCAGATGAACGTTTATTATTTGGTTGGGTTGCGCATAATTTTGGTCGAAAAGACGGGAATAATCCGGATTGGGGCGGTGATTTAATGATTCACCAGGTTAAACTTAATAATGGTGAACTGGCCCTTGAACTGCCGGAAAAAATCCGTACCGGCTTAATGCAGTCTATGCCAGTTGAGTCTGTTTTCACTGAAGGTGGTGCCACAGCAACAGCAAAAGGCTTTAGCCTGCCGGCTCACAGCGCGGTCACTTTAGCGGCTTCTTCAGTTAAAAACCGCTGGGCTTTCAATGTCGACAGTGCGAGCGCGAATGCTGAGTTTGGCTTGCTGTTTAGAAAACCACTTGAAGACGAAGCAGACAAACGCGCACATTTAGAAGTGGATGCGGCTAACAATCAGGCAAAATTCTATTTTGCAGGCGATGAAGGCAATCAGTTTAATCCGGTTGTCACTATCCCACTGGATGCATCTGCCGGGATTGATTTTGAACTGATAGCCGACCCTAAAGCCGGTATTGGTTCGCTCTATATCAATAATACTCGCGCATTGAGTTTCCGTTTGTATGAAATTGCCGATTATGAAATTGGCTTTTATTCAACCGCGGATACTATCAATGTAACTGACTTATCGCGTTACTCAAAATAAAGTGTAACGCAAAACGGTTTATCTGATCCCCTTCTCATTGAGAGCGTTCAGATAAGGCGTTACCGGAGCGTGCCGGCTCTGGTAACGCCACTTTATTGCCCATTCATTAATATACCCGTGCTGCCTCAATATGCCTTGTATTGAAAGCGCTGTGATAGCTCTGAAACATGCATCTTGAAGTCGCACGGGTATAAACATAAGAGCATGTTATGAAACTTAAAACCTTTGGCTGGTTAGGCGTTATTTTCGGACTGACCGGCTATTCTGCAATTGGCCACGCCAGCTCAGTTGAAACCTCGGTTGACTATCAACAGCACCACAGACCTCAGCTTCATTTTTCGCCAAAACAGGGCTGGATGAACGATCCAAACGGCATGGTTTATCACAATGGTGAATATCATTTATTTTTTCAGCATTATCCGGATGGTACTCAGTGGAACACTATGCATTGGGGACATGCCGTTTCTAAAGATTTAATTCATTGGCAAGAGCTGCCGATAGCGCTTTTCCCGGATGATAAGGGCTGGATATATTCCGGCAGTGCTGTGCTGGATAAAAACAATACGTCCGGTTTAGGCACGCCTGAAAACCCGCCACTGGTTGCGATTTTTACTTATCATGACAAACAGGCTGAGGCGGTTCGTGGTGACAATGTGCAAACTCAGGCGCTGGCCTTTAGTTTAGATAATGGCCGCAGCTGGCAAAAATATCAGGGCAATCCGGTGCTTGAAGGTGGCAGAATTGCTGATTTTAGAGATCCTAAAGTATTCTGGCATGCAGATTCAAACCAGTGGGTAATGGCGCTGGCGGTGCAAAACCGAATTGGTTTTTATGGCTCACCTAACCTAAAAGACTGGCAACATTTAAGCGATTTTGGCGCTGAGTTTGGCGCACATGGGGGCTATTGGGAATGCCCGGATCTGATTAAAATGAAGGTTGAAGCCAGTCCCGGAGAAAACAGTCGCGGAAAAAATAATGGCGAAGAAAAATATGTCTTACTGGTTAGCTTAAATCCGGGTGGACCAAACGGCGGCTCAGGCACACAATATTTTGTAGGGGATTTTGACGGTAAAAGCTTTAAACTGGACCCGGAATTTAAACAAAGTGTGACTAAAATTCCGGCTCAATTTCCGCAAGATATTATTTTTGAAAATTTTGAATCCGATCTGAAAAAGTGGCAAAAACAAGGTAATGCCTTTAATCAGTCTCCTGTAACAGCTGCTGAAAATCAGTTTATCGGTAGATTCGGTGAAAAGTTAGCTAACTCTTTTAATACCGGTGATGACTCAACCGGTAAACTCATCAGTCAAACATTTACCATTGAAAAGCCATTTATCAATTTTGTGATTGCCGGTGGTAAATACCCGAAAGATGCGGCGATTGAGCTTGTGGTTAACGGTAAAAGCGTCGCGTCAGCAACCGGAAACAACTCGGGCTCTATGGTTATAAAAAGCTGGAATGTCAGTCAGTGGCAGGGGCAGGCAGCGCATTTAGAAATCATTGATAACGCAACCGGCCCCTGGGGGCATATTTCGGTTGACCAAATTGTATTTTCAGATAATCCAGCAAAACCGGCCATTGAACCAGCTATCTGGCTGGATTATGGCGCGGATAATTATGCTGGTGTCACCTGGTCAGGTATTGACGACGGCCGTCATTTATTTATTGGCTGGATGAATAACTGGGCTTATGCCAATGAGGTGCCTACCGATCAGTGGCGCGGCGCTATGACTTTGCCAAGAGAACTCAAACTGACTAAAACACCCTCCGGATACAGGGTTAAATCTTTACCCGTAACAGAATTAAAACAGGTAGCCAAACGCTCTGCTGAGGGAACAAATTTAAGATTAAATAACTCGGTTTCACTCAATCAACTGGCCAATATGCAAGCTGAGTTATTTGAACTGGATTTAACCGTAGAGATGCGTTCAGCCACTCAATTCAGGCTAGAGATTGGCAATCAACTTAATGAAAAAGTGATACTGTTATTGGATACTGACAAACAGACAGTGTCGCTTGACCGCCGTTTTGCCGGTCAGCATAGATTTGATGAAGATTTTGCTATGGTGCAGTCAGCGCCGCTTGGTATTAAAAATCAGTATCAGATTAAGCTAATACAGGATATGGCTTCTACCGAGGTATTTATTAATCAGGGCGAAGTCACCCTGACGTCACTGGTTTTTCCGAATAAACCACTTAGCCAGATTATTTTATCTGCCGATAAAGATAGCGTCGTCAGCCAATGGACATTAACTGAGTTAACGTCCATCTGGTAATAGGGTCTGTGGGTCTTTGCACTTTGCTGTGTTCAGGCAGCAAAGTGTTTAAATGGGTATAAATGGAAAGGTTTTGCTTTTTAACTTGTCAGTCTTTAACGAATTATAGATAATTCATAACCCGTTTGAATTAAAGCTAAATTAGTTAAATGATTTGTCAGTTGAGTACAATCATTTAAAAGGACATTCATGGTTACAATAAAACAGGTTGCACAAAGAGCTGGAGTTTCGTTTAAAACGGTTTCCCGGGTGGTGAACAATGACCCTACCGTTAAACCCGAAAACCGGGAGAAAATTCTGGCTGCGATTGAAGAGCTGGGTTATCAGCCTAACATTGCCGCACGAATGATCCGTAAAAAAAACTCAGACGTGATTGGTTTTATTTCAGACGAAATCTCAACCACACCTTCATCGGTTGACATTATCCGGGGTGCGCAGGACATGGCCTGGGAAAAAGGTAAAACTTTAATGGTTTTTAACTTAAATCAAAAAGATGCCAACCCGGCGCAGCTCTTTGATGAATGTACTCAACACAGAGCTGAAGGCGTGATCTATGGCGCCATGTATCACCAACCCGTTAAGTTACCGGATTCTTTTCAAAAACTACCCACTGTGATGGTGAACTGTTTTGACCCGGAGCAAAAATATCCGGCGATTGTGCCCGATGATGAACAAGCTGCTTATTATGTAACGCGTCAATTATTGGCAAAAGGTTATCGCCGAATCGCATTTTTAAACCTGAACCCGGATATTGTAGCCGCACAATTGCGTTTATCCGGTTTTAAGCAGGCATTAAACGAGCATGGCATTGCAGACGATAATTATATTGTGAAAACCATAGAGCAGGTTGAAGGGGATGAAGTTAAAGATGTCACCCGCGAAATGACGCTCGATGTGCTCGAAAATTTTAAACCGGATGCCATTTTATGCGGTAAAGATTTAGTCGCAGTGCGGGTTTATTTTGTCTTAGAGTCACTCAAAATTAAAGTGGGTGAGGATATAGGTGTGGCGAGTTTTGATAACTGGGATGTGATCCCGGATATTTTAATTCCGGGCCTGTCGACGATGAGTTTGCCTTATTATGAAATGGGCCGCCGCGCTGTGCAGAAAGTGATTGAAGCCAGCGAAAATAAAAATGAACAATCCGGCGAGCCTGAAAAAATCACCTGCTTATTGGCCAGCCGGGCGTCGTTTTAAGTTTCGTGTTCATTAAGTGTATCGCCATTTTAAACCCTCTAAATATTTTTAATAACATAAGGAAATACCAATGAAAGCATTGGCTCTTGTCTTCGTAGCATTAATCTCTTTTAACGCTATGGCGTCAGAAAGCAGTAAACAGGCTCAACTGGATGAATTACTTCGCGTGATGGATATGGACAAGTTGATGAATTCTATGTATTCACAACTGGAAGTTATGATGAATGGTATGTCTAAAAAAATGGGTGTTAAACCCAGTGAAGAAGCGATTTATCAAAAATATCATGCGAAAACGACTAAGATATTTAAAGAATCACTCAGCTGGGAAAAAATGAAACCTCTGGTCAGCAAAATGTATAGCGACAACTTCTCAGAAAAAGAAATCTCGGAAATGCTTACTTTTTATAAAACGGAAACCGGTCAGGCAATTTTACAGAAAATGCCGGTTGTTATGCAGCAGTCGATGCAAATGGGACAGGAATTAGTTCAGCAGGCCATGCCTCAGATTCAAGCTGCAGCGGAGGAATTTGCTCAAGAACTAAACGAATTCAGAGAGCAGCAGTAAGCACTCTGTCAGATCTGCGGTTGGTGTTAATTCAGCTGATTGCCACGCTTGGCGTGCCAACCTAAAGGCAAGATTCAGGGGCTGGGTGATGCACAATTGCCCGTCCCGTTACTCTGCAAAGCGAGGCACGAGTATGATTCGGAATCCAGTTTTTTACCCGAATGTAATTGTTTAAATGTTTGCCTTGAGCGAAAGTCGGTTTTTGTAGGTCTGGCTTTAGCCAGAAAAATGGTTTATTTCGCCTTAAATAATGACCAAAAATGGTTAATTTACGGTTTATCGAAGCAAAAACACAATTACAAAAGCAAGAAAGTTAATCTGTGTCAGTAAAGTTAAGTGCGGTCAATGCGCTTAAACTGCGGGTTTTCGCACTTATCACGCAATTTGCATATATTTTTTCCACGCGCCGCATCATATTGTATTTATAAACTTCTTTTAAGCCTACTAAACTTATTGCTCCTAATCTCATCCATAAGTTGGAATGATAAATAAACTGGCGCGCCCACTGCGCTACCCCCAGCATCACCACAAACTATTCAAGATATACATTTCGCTGCATGCGGTACTAACGAATATGAAACTATATTACGCAGTATGAGGCTTTATTATCAGCATACATTAGGCTGAAAAGTCATCATTAACCGGATTAGTCTGTTTTTATTACGAGCGTGTATTTTTTAGAGTCGCTAAGAAGAGTCCTTTGATAAACGCTTTTTTTGTATTTGTTGATATTCTTTGATCAGGTTAAATAGCTGTCTGTGGCCAACTTTCATGATTTTAGAGACTTCACAGATATTCATACCATGCCGGGTTACCATTTCAATACAAGTGATTTCATAAGCTCGGGAATATTTTGATGAGGTCATTTTATGCTTGCTCATATTTTCACGTGTTATTCTGCTCAAGCAAAGCAAGTCAATTTTAATTGGGGTTGGTTGAAGGTATTATCAAGCGGGCTGAGTTAACTCAGCCCGCTTAGCTTTAGTTTTACTTAAAACTCATACTCGGCTAAGTCAATTACTTGTATAGTAGCTTTATGTGCGCTGTCATCTGTTACATGTAACAGCATTGACAAGTCCACAGAGCCACTCACTTCGAAATTTATATTTGAGCCAGAACGAGCCAAATCGACCACTTGTCCAAGACTACCAAGCGTAATATCTGCATCCATACCAAAGTCAATAGTAGACCAATCTGAGCTGGCTATTTTAAATTCAGCGCCGGCACCAATGGTCTCTGCGTCGATATTTAACACATAGTAGCCATTACCATAATAAGTGAATGTGTGATCTGCATTATCGCTCCAGCCATTAAAGCTGCCTTTTGCATAAACAGTTGTACCCGGATAGGTTGTATTGTCTTTAGATACAGTTAATACAGGTGCTGATGCATCGCTTGTGTCTACTGCGAAGACGTATTCGCCATCTTCGGCAATTGACAGGCTGATATCACCATTATCTGTACCACTTAAAGTAAGTGCATTACCCAGTGTAGCAGTAGCACCACTGGCACCTAAATTAACTGTGCTCCAGTCTTCCGAGGCCATCTTAAATGCATAGTCACCAGTAGTTAAGTAGATTGAAGTCACATACATACCATTACCAGTAAACACCATAGGGTCATTGGTATTCCAGCCGCCGCCTGCATTCACAGTGCCACGAATGTATACACTTGTCTGACCATAAGTTGGTTTTTCGACTGCTTTTCGTACTGTTAATGTTGGCATGTTTCTTTCTGCAGCATTAAGTACGAAGGTATATGAACCATTTTCATCTATGGTTAGGGAGTTGTTATCACCATTTGCACCTAAGGTTGCTGTGTCACCAACGTTAAAGCTTACAGCACCACCAATATTTGGATAGCTCCAATCTGTATTAGCAACTTTAAATCCATAAGTACCTGCAGTTAACTCAGTTGTAAATGCATAACTTGAGTTACCGATAAAGTTAAAGATGTAATCATCGTTGTCACTCCAACCATTCATTTCACCTTTCATATACACAACTGTTGTACCATATGGCGGAACATCTGGTCGGCCAATAGTCGCCAGTGAATTTAAGCCTTCACCCTGTGCACCGTTTTGCACTTTAGCAAATACCGCTGTGGTTAATGCCGGTACAGTAAAGTAACCGTTATTTTCATCACTGTAAAAGTTTGCACTGGTTGTTGTGCTGTCATAAGACGATTGTTGTACTGTATGCAGCGTAAATCCAGAAGCTGTCGGTACTGTCATAGTTTGCTCTGATGTTGTGCCATTAAAGACAACAACCATAGCATCATAGTTAGTATCTAAGTCTTCACGCATGTTACTGCTTTCAGATTCGTCACAGTTGCCCTCAAAATCCTGAACGGCATTCAGGCAGCCCACACCATCATCAATACTCATTACGACAACACCATGTGTCTGGTTTGAGCCTAGGTTATGGAAACCAACACGATCTTTAATTTGCTCAGCTGTCGTTAAGCGGAATAGTTTGCTGCTAGTACGAATTTTCAGGAATTCTTTATATAGTTCGCTGGCTAATTCTATTTCACTGCTACCAACCTGAAGATTTGAGTTAGCTAATAGTGCTTTTGCTCTGTCTGCATCAGTCACTTCAATCGGAAGAGAAACATTCCAGTTATTAGATTGCTTGGTGAAGTCAACTTTATTGAGCCAGTCACCAGAGTCATAACTGTTTCGGTCCATAGATTTAGAGCGTAGTAAATCCGAACCCATTTGGATAAACGGAATACCCTGACTAAATAATGGAAATGAACCGGCTACCGCATGGATACGGGTTCTGTCGTATGCTCCCATGTATTCAGGCAAGTTGTACTGCAGTTGGTCCCACAAAGTTTCATTATCATGTTTATCAACATAGTTAATGGTATCCGCCGGATCCATTGCCTGACCTGGTTTATTGAAACCGTTTAGCTCACCAAATACACCGCTGGCACTTTTCAGAGTGTAGTCTGAAATATTGGCAACTAAACCAATGCGAGCTTGGTCAACATCGTTGGCATTGCCATCAGAGTTAAACAAGGCTGCATAACGCACACCATCACGTTGTACATCTGAGAAAGTACCAATTTCTGTACCCGCCATATTGCCCTGTGTACCACCTGTACTAGCTACGGCACCATAGTTCCAGCCTTCACCATAGAAGTATGTATCAGCATCTACTGCTGCTACTGCATCACGAGCGGCTAGCAAGTCATCTTTGTCCAGGAAATTCATTAAATCAAAACGGAATGCATCAAATTTGAAGTTAGCAGACCAGGAAACCAAAGAATCTGTCATCAGCTTAGCAAACATGACATTTTCAGCAGCCGTATCCTGACAACAAGTTTCTGTCAATACATCACCCGTGTTAACGTCGCGTCTGTAATAATAACCCGGGACGATTTTATCCAGTACCGAATTATCCCATAAGCCAGTTGAATTGGTATGGTTATAAACGACATCTAAAGAGGTACGCAAGCCTATTCCATGAAGAGCCTGAACCATAGCTCGCATTTCGATAATACGGGAAGTGTCTTCCGGATTGCTTGCATAACTGCCTTCTGGGGCATTGTATACGTAAGGGTCATAACCCCAGTTAAAGCCGTCTAATCCACGTAAATCTTTTTGTAATTGAACCGCTTTTTCACCTTGAGGATCTAAGGTTTCTAACAGATCTTTAATCACAACGCCTTCATTTGCATACGAACAGGCTTCAAAACCGTCCCAAACCGCACATAAATCACCGACTGTATCTGTGAGTTCAACACGGGCGTTTTCATCTTCGTTTATAGAGGCAATATCATTGGCCGGTAAAATCTGGAACATGTTTAAACCAGCATCTGCAAGCGATTTTAAGTGGTTAACCGGATCACTGTCTTCTGCGGTAAAGGCTAAATATTTACCTCTGTATTCTGCCGGGGTTGACTCATCCAGAATTGAGAAGTCACGGATGTGGCCTTCGTAAACGATAATATCTTCCGGGTTATCAACAGTTGGAATGACATGATCATCCCAGCCTTGCGGTTTAAGATCTTCATCTGATAAATCTAAAAATCTCGCATAACGGCCATTGCTTGTAACACTGACTGCATAAGGGTCAATCACTTCTGTTGTTACAAACTCATCATCTTGATGATGGAAAACATTCACTTCGTAACGGAATAATTTTCTATCCAAGTCAGCTCTGGTGCCCTGGTAAGACCAAATACCGGTTGCTGAATCAAAATTCATCGCCATTTCACCGGCTGATGTGTATTCACCTGATTCGTCTTTATCGTTATAAAGTTTTAATTTTACATTCAGCGCAGTAGGTGCCCAAACAGCAGCGGTAACCGTATCGCCTTCATAAGTAATACCGAGCGTCGCTTCATCAGCATCCATATCACCCATTGTATAAAGTGCATCTAATACACCGGCCGTTTGTATCAGGTTGCCTGCAATCATTTCGCCGTTTGCATCTAACGCGATAAGCGTCACTCTGCCTCGTAGCATTTCTTTCGCTAATTCAGGGTCAATGGCCTCGGCTGACGTGAACGTCGTCATATCCTGGCGATATAAAGCGCGAGCTTTTTGAGCATCGTTTAAAGCACCTTCATTGCGAGTAAACTCAACATAATTGACTCCGCGGTAGCCTTCACCCGGGAAAAGTTTGGCTTTAGTATTTGCAGCATAAAGCCTGATAACTTCTGCATCTGAATTGTTGTACATGACAGTGTCAACATCAAACCAGTGACCTGCCATTTCTGTACTAATTGCGCGAACGCCATCTGTTGGATCGCCGGGTTCGCTATAGTAAGGATAAATTGATGCGAGTGGTTGATTGGTTGAACCCACAGCCACGTAATTCATTCTGTCGACATTTGCGTCACTAATCGTTCCGCGCATATCTTCATCTATCGGCGTTTTAATATTGCCTTCGTGAACAATAAAATTAAAGCAATCTGTATGTTCTTCAAGCAGTCTGAAAGTCCAGTACACACCATAATTTGGATCAAATCCATCCGGTTTCAGCCCGGTTTGCCAGTCGGTTCCCCAGTATTCATTATTTTCAGGGTCCTGAGTTGCACCGGGTTCCTGATAGTCTGGATCGTAGGCATTACAGTCAGCATTATTCCAGGCATGGATAATTAAATCACTGTCAACATCTGCTTCTGAAATATCAGGACGCCAGAAAAATAAGGTCGCAAATTCTTCACCTTCTGCTTCACGATATGCGGGTGTGGCTTCTGTTATTTCTAAAGGTGCGTTTTCATGACGGCCTTTGGCTTCACATGAATGCTGGACTGGATTATAGGTTTGGCCTGAGCACTCCAGAGGAACTCTTTCGCATTGCAATGCACCCGCTTCATTTAAAATGGGTTCACCAAAACTGTCTGCTTTGATGGTGTCCGGGTATGAGCAAACAAGAGAAGTGTCAATTTGACTAATGTTCTTTTGCTCTTTTAACCCTTGCTCGTTTGACAGGTTACACCCTGATAACAATCCGGCTACAGCGGTCGCAATCAGAGATAGCTGTATCTTTTTTTCTATCATATTTTTTCACTCCAGTGCTGAAAATAGTATTCAGGAAAACAACCTGATATCAGGCATGACTGGCAGCTTACAAAAATACTAGTTAAGAAACGGTTAACGAAAATTTCAAATGTTAATAATTTTAATGTTTTGTTCTGACCTGTCTGGTTTGGTTTGTTTTTATAACGGTTCTCATTAAAAAGATTTTAATTTAACTGGTTTGTTAACCAATTTTTAACCTTGCGATGAATATTCTGCTTTTACTAGCAATCCGACTGTCCATTTTATCAATGGGAACAGCATAAATTCACAACAAAAAGAGTTTGAGGAAAGATGCATATGAGTAAATTCAAACCGAGTCTGTTGACATTGGCTTTGATTACCAGTGGTTTAACATTCACTTCGTTACATGCCGAGGAATTGGATACTGAAGTTCAGCAAGTTGAAGCTACAGAAAATACAGAACAAGAAGAAGCACAGGATGCTCCAGAGGTTATTACGGTAACCGGTATGCGCCGCAGTTTAATAGAATCAGTTAATATTAAACGTTATTCAGATACTATGGTGGATGCTGTTACAGCGGATGATTTAGGGTCTTTACCTGACCTGTCAATTTCGGACTCTTTATCTCGTTTACCCGGCGTAACCGCTATCCGTAACGGTGGTCAAGCGAGTGAATTGAATATCCGTGGCTTATCGGGCCAATATGTATTTGCGACATTGAATGGTCGTGAGCAGGTATCTTCAGCGGGTGGTCGAAGTGTTGAGTTTTCTCAGTTCCCGTCAGAGTTAATTAACACAGCCCAAGTGCATAAATCGCAAAAAGCTTCATTAATTGAAGGCGGGGTAGCCGGTACAATCGATTTACAAACTGCAAATCCACTAAATAACAGAGATCAATATTCAGGTAATGTGAATTTACAGCTCACATCTAACTCTCGTTCAGATGATCACCCCGATGCTGTAGATGTGGGCCATAGATTCAGTTTATCACTTCAGGGTAAATTTTTAGACAATACTTTAGGCGTCGCGGTTGGCTTTGCTAGATTGTTCCAACCCAGAGTATCCACTCAATTTGTTGGTTATAATTTCAACTATGATCAAGTTCGTTATGACAACCTGCAAGGTTTAAGTGATTGTGGTAACAGTGAAACTGACCCTTACTGGAGAGAAGGTGGATGTTTTGCGTATAGCGGCGGTTTTGAAATGATGTCGCGCGGCGGTGAAGATGAGCGCAACGGCTTGATGAGTACGCTTGTCTGGGAGCCCAGTGATGAGTTTGTTTTGAAAGCAGATGCTTTTTATTCAACATTTGACTCTCAAGCTTGGGACCGTGGTATTCAGGTATTGGGTTTAGGCAGTATAAACTCCACTAACCATTTAACCAGTGTTGAAATGCGAGAACCGAGTGTCGTTGGCAATGATGAAGACGGCTATTCTATTATTGGTGGCAAATATTACGCGTCTTTAACCACACCGTTTGCAACCTATGACCCGGCTGATTCCTGCATGGCGGCTTCAGACGGTAAAGTGCAGGCACCCTGTATTGCAGCATCCGGTGCACAAGGTGTAAATCCATTACATATTACCAATATGGCAGATGATGCGACGCGAGAAAGTGAAACGCTGACCCTGGGTTTAAATGCCAAATGGACTTTTGATGATTTTGTAATCTCAGCTGACTGGTCTCACTCGAAAGCATCAGAAGATTCGTTTGACCGGACCATGAGTCTGGTGATGTTTGAAAATGCCGCGGCTGCTACACCAAAAGTTGAAACCGATTTGGTACTGGATTACCGAATGGACGGGCTGAAAGTGCCAAGTGTTTCTGTGACGGATGCTGCAGGCGAAGCGGTAGATTTTACCGACGTGAATAAAATGATGGTAACCAGTTATTCTCAATTTCCTCGCTATGAAGAAAACCAGGCAGATGCGGTACGTTTAGATATTGATTATATGCTGGATAACGACTTTATCACGTCAATTGAAGCCGGTGTTCGTATATCAGAACGTAAACATACGCTAGAGCGAGGTGTTTGGTCTTATGGCGGCCCGGGTCATTTTGAAGACGGCATTCACCGCAATAAACGCAGCTGGGATCAGATGCGCCAAGGTAACTATATTGTATGGGCCGGTGGCGAAGAAATTGAGCGTTTTGCGCCTTATCAGTTAAGTGAAAATGAAGTTGAAGTCGTTAAATTTAATGATGAATTTGCGTCACTACCTGCATTTTTATCGATTGACAATGAAGCCATCGCAGATAACTGGCTGGTGGATTCAAATGGTAATCCACTTGATCGTGATGCAGTGGATGTATGGGAAGGCGCAGACTGGACGATAACTCAGGACAGAGATATTACTGAGAAAGTAAAATCTGCTTATGTTATGGCAAATTTAAGCACCAGTATTATGGATATGCCCTTAACCGGTAACATTGGTGTGCGTTTTGTTGAATCTGAACAAATCTCGTTTGGCGTTAGCGCAGCACCAACATCAAGAGAAGTGAAACTGGATGAAGAAGGCAACCCAGTTCTGGATAAAAATGGCCGGGAAGTTCTGGAGGTTGTAGGGACTGGTGATGAAATTACTGATGATGTTGGGGTTACGCGCAGCTCTCATCTGTATCGCGAACTGAGTCATGATTTTGACAATGTATTACCGTCATTAAACCTGAGCTTAAGTCTGACAAATAATGATTATCTGAAGTTCGCTATGGCGAAAGTAATCGCACGTCCTGAGTTATCTCAGATGGCAGTTAGTGGCAATTATAATTATGAAATTAATCGACCGCGTGACGGTAAAGATGTAGTTAATATGGATATGAGTACCAGTCCTTACCTAGAACCGTTTCAGGCGACTCAGTACGATATTTCATACGAGCACTATTTCACGGAAACCGATGGTAACTTCTTTGTAGCTTTATATAACAAAGATATTGAATCTTTTACTGATACAACCACCATTTTTGACTTTGATTTTGCAGCTGCGGGTATTGACCTACCAACCACTTCAGACAGTGGCCAGCCTGTTGAGCCGGGTGATTTAAATGTCACTGTCAATAATGATAAAGGCGGATATGTTCGTGGTTATGAAATCGGCTATACCCAAACGTTTGATTTTTTACCTGCGCCATTCAATGGCCTGGGTTTCTCGGGAAGCTACTCTCACACTGAAAGTGAAATTACCCGTACTGTCAATATCGGAACGGGTCAGGGTGACGTTGAAACGCCTATCGAAGGTTTATCGCCCAATATTTATAGTTTCACTGTTTTCTTTAACTATGACGATGTGCTTGAAACTTATCTGAATGCCCGCTACCGGGAATCTTATTTGGGTCGACAAATAGCTGTGGGTTCTGACCAGTCGGCTTTTTTCAGTGAAGAAACGATTCTGGATTATCAAATTAAATACAAGTTTAGCGAGGATTTTAATGTGCTCTTCTCTATTAATAATCTAACAGATGAAGCAAACCGTTCTTACTTCGGTGACAGAAGTAAAACCGGTACGATTCAGTACTTTGGCCGTAACTATTTCTTAGGCTTTAATTACAGCCTGTAGTAGGTCTATTTCGGTTAATCATAAAAACACAGAGCCCAAATTAATTTTGGGCTTTTTTTTCGACTAGATACATACAGAGCTCTTATGAAGAATATTTTATCTCCAATTCCAGTTAAACCCGTTCTGGCTTCAGTGGCTGCCTGCATTTTAGCGGCCTGTACATCAGGCAAAATGACAGCTGAACCTGCAGAAAATACAATCACTAAAGACAAATTTGTTGTTTATCAGGTTTTTACAAGATTGTTTGGTAACAAAAATACGACTAATAAACCCTGGGGGACCATTGAAGAAAACGGAGTTGGTAAGTTTTCAGACTTTACACCTGAAGCATTGCAAGGCATCAAACAGTTAGGCGTGACACACATCTGGTACACAGGTGTACCTCATCATGCCTTGATAAATGATTATACTGAATATGGAATCAGTAATGATGATCCTGATGTAGTGAAAGGTCGTGCCGGTTCACCTTATGCAGTTAAAGATTATTATTCTGTTAACCCTGATTTAGCGAACGATCCTGCAAATCGTGTTGCAGAATTTGAGGCCTTAATTGAGCGTACTCATGCACAGGATATGAAGGTTATTATTGATATAGTGCCGAATCATATCGCCAGAAAATATGAGTCGTTAGGCAAACCGGACGGTGTGGAAGATTTTGGCGCATCAGATAATACCCAAGTAGAATACGCCAGAGACAATAATTTTTATTATATTCCCGGAAAAGAATTTGAGGTCCCTGAATATGAGGGAGGTTACCAACCTTTAGGCGGTGAGGCTCATCCAGCTGCTGATGGTCAGTTTGATGAGAATCCGGCAAAGTGGACGGGTAACGGCTCTCGTAAAGCTCAGCCAAACTCTCACGACTGGTATGAAACCGTAAAAATAAACTATGGTGTGCGACCAGATGGCAGTCATGACTTTGCTGATTTACCAGACAGTTATGCACTAAAAGATTATCAGCAGCATTATGCTTTCTGGCAAACGAAATCTGTGCCTGATTCCTGGAAAAAATTTAAAGATATTGCCTTATTCTGGACCGAAAAAGGGGTAGATGGTTTCCGCTTTGATATGGCTGAAATGGTTCCGGTTGAGTTTTGGAGCTATATGAACTCAGCAATCAAAATGGCTAACCCGGACGCTTTCCTGTTAGCTGAAATTTATAATCCAGCACGCTACCGTGATTATATTCACTTAGGCAAAATGGACTATTTATACGATAAAGTCGATTTTTACGATAGTATAAAACGGGTTATGCAGGGCAAAGACTCAACTGATCATCTGGTTTCAATTCAAAGCCGGTTTGCTGATATTGAGCACCATTTATTACATTTCCTTGATAACCATGATGAACAGCGTTTACCAAGTCCTGACTTTGCCGGCTCGGCAGAAAAAGGAAGACCAGCTATGGTCGTATCGGCCACTGTGAGCAGCTCGCCTATGATGATTTATTTTGGGCAGGAAGTGGGTGAAGACGGTAGTGAAAATATGGGATTTGGCACAGCTACCCGCACGACTATTTTTGATTATGCAGGTGTTCCAGCTCATCAGAGATGGATGAACGACGGTAAATTTGACGGTGGGCAGCTATCCTCAAAAGAGCTGGCTTTAAGAGATTTTTATCAACGTTTGCTAACTTTTACTAAGCAAAGCAGTGCAATGACAGGTGATTATGCTGATTTACATTTGGTGAATCGTTCTGCTAATCACGACGTTTACACAGATAAATTATTTTCTTATGCTCGATTTGATGCTAACCAAAAATTATTTGTGATTGCGAATTTTTCTGAGCAGGCAACAGATGAAATCAACTTGATTATCCCGGCCCATGTAATAGATCAAATGCAGTTATCAGATGGCAAATATCAACTGGCAGAGCAATTGTATGGTAAGTATAAAACTGAGCTGATTGTTGAAGGTGGAACAGGTTATGTTCAAGTTCAGTTAACAGGCTTAGAGTCTTTTATATTAGAGGTTCAATAAGTCAAACAATGCAGGTGATTAGCTCGCGAATCACCTGCATCTATCACTTAATCAAAATTAATCAGGCAAGTTTGAGTGAGACTTCTCTACCATTGTTAAGCTTTTTCACCTGATATTCGATACCCAGTTTTTTGGCCAGTTTATCCACTATTACCAAACCAATACCAAATCCTGAGGATTCGGACGGATTGTTTATGTTTTTATCTTGATTGACAATTTTTAGCCTATGGTTTTGTATCGTGATTGTGATATCAGCTTCCTGACTATGTTGAAATGCATTTCGAATTAGGTTGTTAATCATGATTAGGAGCGCGACATAGTGGTTACGGACGATTTCAGGTTCTGCATAAATACTGATTTTGATATTTTTATTTTTTATCAGGAACTGATTATCCTCAATCGACTTTTCCACTATCTCTTTCAGATTGCAATCAGTAAGGTTCAGGTCTTCAAAATTCTCCTTGCTTAGCCACAACAGTGTTTCCATTTGGTAGCGCATATCCGATATGGCTGATTCCATATTGGTTAATACTGAACGTTCTTTTGGCGAGAGATCCTGCATCATAAGTTCAAGTAATTCTATGTTGGTCGATAGCACTGTAATAGGTGTTCTGAGTTCGTGACTTGTATATTTAGCAAACGACAGTTCTTCATCCAATACATTACTGATTCCGGACAGATTTTTATTAATTGCAAACGCCATATAGTTGAGTTTTGAAGACGTAAATTCAGGCGGAGGCGGGATTTGTTTGCCGACATTAAGTTGGCTGGTCCATTCCGTAAATTTGTTAATATTGCTATTTGCGCTGGACAAGCGGTATAAAAAAAGTAGTAACAAGCTGGTGAATACAATTAAGCTTAATACGATGACTGGCTGTAGTGAATGATATAATTCAAGATTAATACTGTTAGTGGCAATATCCGTTTTATAGGTTAAATAGGCATAACCTGTATCGGAGTTTCCTACGTCTTTGGGTAATATTAAGGTGTAATCAGGCGCGTTAAGCAGCCCGTTGTAACTTAATTTAATAATTGATGGCTGATTTAGCTTTAGTGAGTGAATATCAGCGGAAGGAAAAGTGCGCTTAAGTTGTTTAATACCTACAACAAAACTAAAATTTTGTGATCTGTTAGCTAATGGGGGGTGATTCAGACTTTCAATTTCTTTAGGATCAGCCTGATATACGCTAACTGCTCTTTCGGCGAAATTAGCCAATTCGGTTGCGCGCTTGGCAGCGTGATTAATATGAAATTCACTGACTTCTATGGTCACATAAATTGTGACAGAAAATAACCAAACTAGAAAAAACGTTATAACCGGGTTTAGGCGCAGTCTATATAGTTGCATCATCTTTTTTTAATACAAATCCGAAATAGGGAACTGAGTGCACAATTTGTGTTGTGAATGGTTTATCCACTCGTTTTCTCAAATTATGAATATGCACTTTTAAGCCATTACTATCAGGCGGATTGTCCGACCAAAGTGCATGCTCTAAATCTTGTTTGCTAACCGGGTTTGGCCAGGCTCTTGCCAAAGTGAGCAGTAACGACCAGTTCGACTTGGATAAGTCTAAAACGACCCCTTCGCGGATAACCTGGTGCTGGTTGGTATCCACGGTCAGTTCAAGTTGTTCAATATTAATAATGCCGGACTGGCCTTGCTTGCGTTTTAGTAAAGCTGAGATGCGAATTTCAAGTTCTTTTAATTCAAACGGTTTGACTAGATAATCATCTGCACCGGCGTCAAACCCTTCAACTTTGTCGTTTAACTGAGCTCTTGAAGTGACTAAGATTAAAGGGGTATTAATGGCTAGGTCTCTCAATGACTTGCAGAGTTCGAAGCCTGAAATTTTAGGCATGTTGACATCCGAAATAATGACATCGTAGCTATTTTCCATTATCAGGTTAATGGCCTGCTGACCATTGGTGCAGTAATCACAATCAATTTCTTTCAAATCAAGATAAGTCACAACACTGTCTACTAAACGAGAATCATCTTCAACAAGCAAAGCTCTGGTTTTCATAAATTTAAACACTCTGATATTTAAACTGTTTAGCCAGAATCCCTTTTAGCATTTCAAATTCACTATTTTTATCTGATAGTAAGCTATAACGATTAAGTTATATTTCACATTAAAATATTAGTTATTAAATTTAATGAAGTGAATAGTTTTTACAATGAATACGTATGTTATCTGTTAAAAAACATTTAAAGGTGGCGCGGTTTTTGGTTTAGTTACTAGTCAGTCTATTTACAGAATTATAGAGTTAGTATGTTTAAGAAATACGCTATTTTTATTTTATGTTGCTTATGTTTGGTTTCTTGCGAAAAAATCATGAATGTGAAATTGCAAACAATTTCAGCTGTTAGTGAAACTCAGTTTAGCTCTACTCCCGGCTACGAGCTGGATTTTGATTTGTTTGCCCCAAGTTCAATGATCGGCTGGGAGTTAAGTGAAAGAACTCGCTTTAACTATCAAGCGAATACTCAAAGTTATGTTATCGATGGCATTCCCATTGATGTTCCGTTACAGGATAAATTGGGCCACAGGTTTAAAATTACGAGCCATGAATGGATACATCAATTTGGCTTTGGCAGTTATGTACCGAGAGCCGAATCCAGTTTTGGAGTGACTCGGGATGAGGTTATTCTGAATATTTCGCTATTAAAAGAACCCAGTACGGACTTATATGTTAAGTTTCAACAAAATGACGATAGCAGGGGTGAGCTATTGTTAAGACTTGAAATCAAAGTGATTGAAAACACTGCCTATCCAAAAGCTTATTTTAAAGCAAACTTATACACGGTTAACGGCAAATAGCAGCAGGGCAAGGTCAAACTTTTCAATATCGTAAATAATAAAATGGATGAGTTATAATTATGAGCATAGGATTTTGTATCCAGTCAAATCCTAATTAACAGCATTCATGCAGTCACAGGATTTTGTATCCAGACAAATCCTAAGTAACTGCATCCATGCAGCAAAAATGGATTTTTCAGGATGAAAATCCAAGCTTACATGCAAGCAATATAGTTACAGCATTTTTGTGAAAATTATTGCGCCACTTCACTATCTTTTATAAAAAACACTTAGCTATGATTTTGCTCTACAAAGAGCAATATATATTGTTTTAAAAATGTTAATTTTGTGTTTTATTTGTAACCGGTTATTAACGCCGCCCTTGTTACTCTCGCCAGTTAAGTAGGTTATTTAATCTGCTTAAACACTAACAAAATAACTCAAAAAAAGAGAGTAAATAAATATGGATAGTAAATTTAATTTTTATAAAAAGAGTGTGCACAGCATTGGCTTGGGGGCCATGCTGTTATGTTTGCCGTTTGCATCTCAGGCTTTTACCTGTGGTGATACTACCGAAAATCCGACAGCTGATTTAACCGATTGGTTTGAGAAAGCGCCCGGCGTATATAAAAAAGGCGATGATTGGTGGGTCATTTTTCATGCTAAACAAGGTGCTGAAAAAGTATATCTTGATCTGGACAATGGTAGTGGTGGGTATACGGGTGTGCGTCTAGCAAAAGCGACCAACCTGTCTCCTTCGCCGACAACAGATATCTGGTGGTGTAAAGCAACAGACAGTCAATGGCCTTCTGATCCGGGAATACCAACGAATGGCGAATCCTATTATTTTTCGGTCGAAGACGAGGGTAATTGGGTGAAGTATCCGGATCCGGCTGCACGCTCTGCTAATTTCGAATGGAATAAATTATTAAATGACGACAGATTAACCGCGAGCAAAATTTATAAAAGTTCATACTCTTGGTCTTCCGAAAGCAGCAGTTGGACTCGCCCAACTCAGGATAAATTAAATATTTATCAGGTTCATCCAGGTCGTTTTACCGCGCGAAATGAAAACGGTAGCGGCACTTTGTTAGCTTTTGATCAGCTAATCGAAGAAATAGATAATGACGGTAATAATGATTACATTAATGAGCTGGGTGTTAATGCAATAGAATTATTACCTGTCAGTGAATTTTCCGGTGATAAAAGTCTGGGTTATAACCCGACTTTTTATTATGCGATTGAAAACTCTTATGGTGGTGCTGATAAACTTAAAGAGTTGGTTGATAAAGCGCATAGCAAAGGGATAGCTGTTATTCTGGATATTGTATTAAATCATGTCGGAAATGCGAGTAATAGTGGTAATACCGATGACCTGTTTGCTGCAATCGATGCGGGTACTTATCTGGATGGTGAAACCATCTGGGGCAAAATGCCTAACTTTGATAACATGGTCGTACGTAGCTTTTTTATGCAAAATATTATGTATTTGGTAGAAGAATTCAAAATTGATGGCTTTCGTTTTGATCAAACCATGGTAATGCATAACTGTCTATACGATGTAAATAATGTCTCCAAAGCTTTTCCATATGATGAAACAACCAACCCGGATGGGCTGGGGATATTATTAAGCACTGCGGATGGCTGTAATGGCGGTGACGGCTGGTATTTAATGCGGGATATTTATGCTGCAGTGCAAGATTACAATACAACAAACTCAACCGACATATGGCTCACAGCAGAGGAATTACCGGATGACTGGTCAATTACGGATGATGATGATCATTCCGAACATGGTGGTTATTATCACGGCCCATATGATAGTCAGTGGACGGATAACTTTCATGATAACTTTAAACGCATTTTAACCGGTGAATCCGGGTATACATTGGACAACCTGAAATATGACAGCAATGATGCGAGTAAAGGCGCCTTTATGTCATTTGGTGATGGCTGGCAGGATGCAACCATCTATACTGCTTCACATGACGAAGTCCAGTATTCAGACGGCAATGAGAGTCCTGAACGAGGTCGAATTTCGTCAATAGGCCTAAATGGTAAAGGCTATGAAATGGAGATGACCGCAATGGCGGGTACTCTGATGATGCGCGGTACACCGTTAATATTTATGGGGCAAGAGTATGGGGAATTAACGCCTTTTTACCATGATAAAGTTACTAACGTTACCTGTAATGATATTTGGAAGGAGGCAGACGCTACGAGCTGCCCACAAGGTGAATCGGTTGATAAATACCGTATCGTAAAAAAAGATAATGGTAGCACCAGCTTTGAAGATGGCCTAAGCAGTGGACAAAACTCAATTCTAAACTGGTATAAAACTTTGACTGGCATTCGTAATGCGGACGCAACAGATATAGCAACCGGTGATATCAGTGTCACGCACTCACATAATGACAACGGCATCTTTGCTTTTACCAGAAACAATGGTGAATATCTGGTGGTGATGAACTTTAAAAGCACGGCATGGGATTATTATGATGTGGGTGTATCAGGTTCTTACCGGGAATTGCTTAACTCCAGCTGGAGTGCATATAACGTTGGCGGTGTGACTGAAAAGACCCGGGGTACACAGGCCCAAAATATTTCGGATGTGCACATTCCAGCTTATGGCGTCGTAATATTGAAAAAAGATATTACAGTACCGTTTGAGTGCAACAATGCAAATTCAAACGACGAAGTTTATGTTGTAGGTGATAAAGCAGTGATTGGCAGCTGGGATTCCAACGAAGGTGTTTTATTAACAAACTTCAATAATGGGACCTGGTCAGGAGATGTGCATGGTTTGCCCGTGAACCAGACTGTGCAATGGAAATGTTATGAAAAAACCACAGATACCTGGGAAAGTGGTAGCAATCACAGCTTCACAACTCCCAGCAGTGGCACTATGTCACAAACTCAAGAAGGCGGTTTTTAACTTACTATTTATTTAATTTAAAAAATTGATGAATGCGTGGTGAGCTGTTTAAGCTGCCACGCATTTTTTATTGTATCTTGCTAACTTTATTAAGTGTTTTAAATGTAAAAAAATTAACCGTTTATTTACTTTTGAGTGGCTAAAATTCTGAACAAATCAGTTTTTCGGTTAAATTAAAGGTAAATTTATGAAACAGAAAACAAAACTCACTCAAATTAGTGCCGCACTGGTAGCCGGTTTAACTACATTGTTAACCAGTTACGCACTTCAGGCTGCGCCCTCACAAAAAGCGCTGGAAAAGCGAAGCAAGCCAGTTCAGGTTCAGTCTGATGATATTTCAATATCTGGCTCTACAACGACTATTGAATTAGGCCGACAAGCTTGGTTGGATGATGATCCAGAAGCGATTTGGCAAAAATCACCGGGTGTATATAAAGAAGGTGATACCTGGTATGTCATATTTCATGCGGCAGCAGGTGACCATAATGTTAAATTATATGGTGATTTTACCAATGGCGAAGAGGATGCGATTAAATTAACGCCAACGCCCGATGGAAAATTCTGGTGGTTCAAAGGTACTGATGCCAGTTTCGCGCGTCCGCCACAACATGGTGATCACTATCGTTTTAGTTTGATCCGTAATAACAAGATAACCATGCAAGATCCGGCTGCACGTTGGGTTACCCATTCTGGTCTGGATAATGGTTGGTCACGCATTTATTTAAGCGATGCTTATCAATGGCAAAGTACTGACTGGCAACGTCCGCAGCAAAGTGATTTAAATATCTATCAATTACATCCGCTGCGTTTTACCAATCGTAATAACGGCCAGGCGCTTGAGCAGGTCAGAGAAGAATTAGATGGCGATGGTTACAACGATTATATTAATAATCTGGGTGTAACGGCTATACAAATGTTGCCTATTAACGAATTTGCCGGTGACTTAAGCTGGGGTTACAACCCGTCTTTCTATTATGCTGTTGAATCTTCATTTGGTGGTCCGGATGCATTAAAAGCCTTGGTAGATGATGCACATAAAAATGGTATCGCTGTGATTCTGGATGTTGAATTTAACCATGTGGCAACAGGCGACAACATTTTATCTCAGGTTGATCACGAAACTTATATGGACGGCGAAACGGTGTGGGGGCCGCTCTATAACTTTAACAGTGATGTTGCTAAACATTTCATTGTGCAAAATATGTTGTATTTAGCTCAAGAGTTTAAAATTGATGGTTTCCGTTTCGATCACACTAATACGATTCATAATGTAGATAGTTATTTTGTTACAGAAAAAGGTGACGGCGGTGGCTGGCAATTCTTACGCGAGATTTATGGCAATGTGAAAGCGCTGGATGAAAATATCTGGTTTACCGCTGAAGAGTTACCTGATTGGTGGGGCATTACCGCCGATGATATAGGTGAAGAAGTAGCGGGAACGGTTCATGCACCTATGGATAGTCAATGGGTTGATATTTTCCACGACAGATTTAAAGACGTATTGAAAGGAGGTCATCTTGATAACTTGTTCCAGGTATTCAGTGAGTTTGGCGACGGTTGGCAAGATGCGACAGTTTATACCGAGTCTCACGATGAAGTTGGCAACCTTGATGAGCGAATTGCCAAAGTAGCAAGAGATGGTCGTGGCTATGAAATGGACCAAATCGCACTGGCTGGCACAATCATGGCTCGCGGTACACCTATGACTTTTATGGGTCAGGAAGGTGGAGAAACCACTCAGTTTCATATCGACTGGTGGGATGACAGATTACCGCTTACAGAATATGAAACAGATGAAATCCGTAGCAAGTCATTAAACTGGTATAAAAAATTGAACGAAATCCGCAGCCAGGACTCATTGGCACTGTCATCTGGTAGCAGCCGGGTTGAATATATTCATGATTATAACGGAATTGCTGCCTTTTCGCGTGCGGACGGTGAGTATTTGGTTATCATGAACTTTAAAGGTACTGACTGGTATAACTATGATATTGGTATTGACGGTGGATACAGAGAAATTGCCAATACCAGCTGGCCACAATTTAACGTATCGGGTGGACCAGAAGTCAGCTTTGGTGGCTGGGATGCACACTATTTCTCCTCATTTAACATTCCGGCATACGGTGTGGTTATTTTAAAACGGGAATATATTGAGCCACCTATCCCTCAGGTTGATATTCACTTTTCTTGTTATAACGGAGAAACTGAGTGGGGCCAAAATGTCTATGTAGTCGGTAATATTTCCGAATTGGGCGGCTGGAATACGCTGCAGGCATTGAAATTATCTGCTGATAATTACCCAACCTGGAGCGGCACTTTATACGGTGTTGATGCCGGAACGGAAATTGAGTGGAAATGTATTAAGCAGGATTTAGGTGATGTTATTTGGCAATCAGGCTCGAATAATTATTATCTGGCTCCACAAAGCGGTGAAGGCAGTACAGCCGCTTCATTCTAACTGACAGACTCTTCAGGTGGAGGCTTGCCTCCACCTTTTACACCTCGCCTATAGCCATTTTTAGCAACCTCTTTTAATCATTTTGATATTGCCTGCGCGCGCCTGACTCTTTGTTTTTTCTTTGTTAATAATTTTTGTTAATTAAAAGTTTATTTAATGTTTATTTTTAACCGGTTTGTAACCTGGTGCTCGTTACTGTGTTTCTGTCGATGTGCTTAGTTTTGTAATTCATATCGAAACCAACGCTAACAAAATAATAACTTGAGGTAACTAAATGTTAAATGCTCTTAATACTCCAAAGCAGTTTACGAAGTATGGATTTAAGACAGCCATGGTTGGTTTAATATTAGGAATGTCAGCAAATACTTTTGCTGCGCCACCTGCTTGGCCGGATGGTGATCCCAGCCAAATTTGGGATCGGGCCCCAGGTGTGTACAAAGAAAGTGACGGTACTTGGTATGCGATATTTCATGCGCAAACGTCTGATTCGAATGTGCGTTTACACGGCGATTTCATCAATGATCCCGATGGCATTGCGATGACAAAAACCCCAGGTGGAGAGTATTACTGGTTTAGAGGAACCGATGCTTCGTTTTCACAGCCTCCTGCTCATGGTGATGAGTACTCTTTTTCGGTAAACAGAAGTGGGCAAACCGTTCATTTTGTTGATCCTGCTGCGCGTTGGGTGACACCATCAACCTACGGGAATATGTTATCCGAAGCAAAATCAAAAATTTATATGAGTGATAATTATCAGTGGCAGAGTAATAACTGGACCCGTCCTTTACAGGAAAATCTGAATATTTATCAACTCCATCCACTTAGATTTACTAGTCGAAATTCAGGCACGCCTCTGGAGCAAGTTACCGCTGAGCTGAATAATGATGGTGTAAATGATCATATTAATAACTTGGGTGTGACAGCAATTGAACTATTGCCGGTTGCTGAATTTTCAGGTGATCTGAGTTGGGGATACAATCCGTCATTATTTTATGCTATTGAAACTTCGTATGGCGGACCTGATAAGCTTAAAGAATTGGTTGATACTGCACATCAAAATGGCATTGCAGTCATACTCGATCTTGAATTTAATCATATAGGTAACTGGGATGGCACAGATGGTGTGCTCGAAGCAATAGATGCCTCATGGTATGCGGATGGCCAGACCGTTTGGGGATCCACTTTTAATTTTGATAATCCGGTTGCTAAACATTATCTAATCCAGAATGTGCTTTATCTGGCCAAAGAGTTCCGTATTGACGGTTTCCGCTTTGACCACACGCATTCTATTCACGCCAGTCATATTGCTGACGGCAGCATTATTCTTGAAGCCGGCAGTGGCGGCGGTATGGATTTCCTGCGTGAACTTTATGGTAAAACTAAAGCATTGGACAATAACATCTGGTTCACGGCTGAAGAATTACCGGATGACTGGACTGTCACCGCTGATGACATGGGGTCAACGGTTGAAGGCACTAATCACGCACCTTTTGATAGCCAGTGGACGGATATTTATCACGATAACTTTAAAAATGTACTGATGGGTATTGGAAACGGTGAATTAGATCAGCTCGTCCCGGTATTTAATCATTTTGGTGATGGCTGGCAAGATGCAACCGTTTACACTGAATCTCATGATGAAGTGGGTAACTGGGATGGTCGGATTGCTAAGAATGCACGTGATAACCGCGGACAGGAAATGGTGATGACATCGCTTGCCGGTACTATTTTAGCACGGGGCACACCGATGATCTTTATGGGACAAGAAGGTGCAGAAACTCAACAATTCCATATTGACTGGTGGAATGATCGTATTCCGCTGGATACTTATGCGACCGATGCGAATCAACAAAAAGTATTGGCCTGGTATAAAGACTTAAATCAAATCCGCTCAAATGACATTACATCATTCGCGACTGGCGATAGTTCAACCATTTATGTTCACAACATCGACGGCATAGCGGCTTTCAGTCGTGACAATGGTAAATATATTGTGGTGATGAATTTCAAAGGTAGCAACTGGACCAATTATGACATTGGAATCAGTGGTGCATACCGGGAAATTGCAAATACCAGCTGGCCACAATATAACGTTAATGGTGGTAATGAAATTAGCCGCGGTGGCTCAGAATCTTTTTATATTACCGATGTATATGTTCCTGCTTATGGTGTTGTTGTTCTGGAGCGTGATGAAAGTGCAACTGTTGATATAACTATGACCTGTAATAATGGCACCACAGTTGAAGGCCAACATGTTTATGCAGTGGGTAATATTCCGGAATTAGGTAACTGGGATTCTAATGCCGCTGTCTCTCTTGACGGAACTAACTACCCAACCTGGAGTGCTACTGTTTCATTACCTTATAACACCGCAATTGAATGGAAGTGTATTAAACGGGATGTAGGTGCTGTTGAATGGCAGTCAGGTAATAACAATACCTATACTACGCCTTATTCAGGCACAGGCAGTACCAGCGGTAGTTTCTAAACTATCAATTAACTTAAATTAAAGCGGGCCGTTAAGTCCGCTTTTTTACGTTTATTTTAAAAAAAAGTGAGGTCAAAAATGTATTCAGCAAAATTCATCGGGAAGATGGTTTTGTCATTGAGTTGTTTGCTTGCCAGCAATTTATCGGTCGCCAAGTCGGTGAGTATCTTTTCGCCGGATAATCAGGTTAAAGTAGAAATTTCCGATGATAATAACCAGCCAGTGTATCGGGTGTTTTACCAAAACAAACCCGTTATCCAAACATCTAAGCTGGGTATGTATTTTAAATCTGAGCCGAACTTTTTAGATGGCTTCAATATTTCAGAGACGGACATACAAAATCGTAACCAGGTTTGGCAACAACCTTGGGGTGAGCGCAGAGAGATCAAAGATCAACATAACGAATTGAGTGTTCAGTTTAAAAGAAATGAGGCGCCATTTCATACTTATACGCTTAAATTCAGAGCATTTAATGACGGTATAGGTTTCAGATATGAAGTACCGGAACAAACGGGTTTAGATCAATTAGAAATTATAAATGAAGCGACTGAATTTGTATTGCCTGACAGTGCCGGTAGTGATGCCTGGTGGATAGGCGCCGGGCAATTTAACCGCTACGAGCATTTGTATAAAAAAAGCAAACTCAATGAAATTGATCGAGCGAATACGCCATTTACCGCACGTTTATCTAATGGTGTGTATTTAAGCATTCATGAAGCCGCACTGGTTGATTATGCCGGTATGACACTGGAACAGCAGCAACCTGGTGTATTTAAAGCCCGACTTACGCCCTGGTCAGACGGGGTAGCGGTGAAAACTCAAGCTGGATTTCATTCGCCCTGGCGCACCATTCAGATAGCTCAGGCGGCTACGGGATTATTAAATTCAGATCTGATTTTAAATTTAAATGAACCTAATAAACTGGGCGATGTATCCTGGGTGAAACCGGGCAAATATGTGGGTATCTGGTGGGGCATGCATATAGGTACACATACTTGGGGAGCGGGTGATAAGCATGGCGCGACCACTGAATTAACAAAAACCTATATGGACTTTGCTGCCAAATATGGTTTTGATGGCGTATTAGTTGAAGGCTGGAATACAGGTTGGAATGGTGATTGGGTTGCCAATGGCGATCTGTTTAGTTTTACGCAGGCTTATCCCGATTTTAACTTAGCCAAAATCAGTGAATACGGCAAAAAAGTGGGCGTTAACTTAATCGGGCATCATGAAACTTCGGGTTTTGTCACTAACTATAAAAATCAAATGGCAGATGCCTACGCGCTTTATGAAAAACATGGTGTTGAGCAAGTTAAAACCGGCTATGTGGCTCATGCCGGTAATATTACCCGGGTTGATGAAAATGGTTTTGAGCGCAAGGAATGGCATGACGGTCAGTTTATGGTTGGCGAATATTTACGCAGTGTAACTGAAGCGGCTAAACGTAAAATTAGCATTAATACCCATGAACCGGTAAAAGATACCGGACTACGTCGCACTTACCCTAACTGGATTTCACGTGAAGGCGCGCGCGGACAGGAATTTAATGCCTGGGGACAACCTCCGAATCCGCCGGAGCATACAGTGAATCTGGTCTATACCCGTATGTTATCCGGCCCAATGGATTTTACGCCTGGTGTATTTGATTTAACCTTCAATCAGGATCAGCAAGGCGGTAAAGCCTATCCAAACCGAATTCCAACTACGTTGGCAAAACAACTTGCGCTTTATGTGGTTTTATATAGTCCGATTCAGATGGTGCCAGATTTACCTGAAAACTATGAAGCCCGTCCGGATGCATTTCAGTTTATTGTAGATGTGCCTACTGACTGGGAAAAAAGCGAAGCAGTAGCCGGTGAAGTGGGTGAATATGTGGTATTTGCCAGACAAGAGCGCGGTGGTGATGACTGGTATTTAGGAGCAATTACCGACGCAAACGCGCGTACAGTTAAAATTAATCTGGACTTTTTAAGTTCCAATGAAACCTATGACGTTCAAATTTACCGGGATGGTGAAAACGCTGACTGGCAGACAGAACCGTATGATTTGATTATTGAAACCAGACAGATGAAAAAAGGAGATGAATTGACTCTCTCTATGGCGACCAGTGGTGGCACCGCTATTCGTTTTAAAAAGCGATAGCTATTTTAGTTACCCTGAGCTATTTAAATAGGATGCGCTTTAGCGCATTCTTTTATCCGGATACAACAGGGCTAAAACTAATAATAGGTAAGATATGAGACTATTCATTACTGTTTTACCTATTTTAAACTCTGATAAGGATACTCTCCAGGGTAACGGAAAAATGAAGAAGGATCTGTTCAGTAAATGCGAAATTTATCAATTTTTTATATATTCTCTCTTGTCTTAGCTTTTATGGCAGGAAAGCTTATCCAATCTGAGCCGGATAATATGAGTTATCCGGTTCTTATCTGCTCTGAACAAAAAGTCGATGTTGAGCTACAAGCTATAGAGTCGGCATTGGCGTTACCCGTATCAGATAAAGCTGACCTGCCTGAGCGTCAAATCGAGCAGAAAATCTCAGACGATTTACCTGTAAACAGAGTAAATATAAGTCAAACCCAATCACAAAATCTGATTGTACCGGATGGCTTAACCCAGTCTAAGATGATGGAAGTTTTAAAATCTGTAAGATTAGGCGAGCAACTGGCAGAGTTAAACCAGGCTATGGTCAGTGAACATGATTCACAAGCAGAGGAGATAGACTACGAGTGGGCGTTATCGCTTGAGCAAAAAATTTACGACTTTATTGTGACTCACGAGTTATCCAATGACGTAGATATTAGACAGATTGCCTGCCGGAGCACACTTTGCGAAATATCGGTTTATGAATACGCGCCACAAATCTGAAGTCGTGTATCCTCTGATCTGCTGGCGCAGCCATGGTGGAAATTTAAAAGCTTTAGTCAATCGCAAGAGCAAAGTGATAAAAATCAAGTCTATTTTCGAATTAGTCGGAAAATAATTCGCGTTCTAGAAAATTATTTTATTAATTTAACGGCATACAACTCAGATTTAACCAACTTTTAACCTGAACGGGCATAGATTATTAATTGAATATTGGCTGGATTGCAGTCTGCTTCAACTGTCACCAGAAGTCAGAATCCGGTTTTCATATTCAAAATAATAATTACATTCCCCAATAATTTTAATGTGCGCTTCGGCGCACCTTTTTAAATGCTGTGGAATTATATTATTAGCAATCGGAGGCCAAGGCTGTGTTCTGGTTGATTATTTTAAGGTTTTAAAAAGGACATTTTGTAACTCTATCAGGGGATTACAAGTATGACTATATATAACTCTCTTTCTTTATTTAAACGCAGAATATCCAGTGTATTGATACCACTGTTTATCTTATATTCAAATCTGACTTTTGCAGCACCGCAAATTATTAATTACCCAAACATGGATGGTCGGGGTGTTATGCATCAGGGATACCAGATTCTTAAACTGGCATTAAAGCATTCCGATAAGGAATATCAAATACGAATGCTTGATGGCGATATGAATGATGAAAGAGCCAGGATTAGTTTGAAAAGAGGCTTAATTGATGTGGCCGATTTTGGTTATTCACTGGAATCAGAGCAAGAATTCAGGACTATCTTTTTTCCATTGGATCTGGGGCTCAGTGGGTTAAGAGTTTTACTTATTTTAAAAAAATCACATTCAAAACCCTTCACATATGAAATTGATTTGGCTGATTATTTTGCTGGATTAGGTCAATACTGGTCAGAAGAGTCAATTTGGCGTGACAGCAATTTACCATTCTATAGTTCTTCTACGCTTGGCGGAATGTTTAAAATGCTTAAAAAAAATAGAGTTGACTATATCCCCTTGGGTATAAATGAAGCAGCTACTGTATTACAGCAATTTACCTCACACAATTCTGAGTTGGTCATACATCCCAATATTTTAATCAAATACGCTTTTGCCAGAATGTTTTTTGTTAATCCTGAAGCGGTTGAATTGGCTGAACAAATTGAAATCGGTTTACACAGAATCTATGAAAGTGGTGAACTTCAACGAAAGCTAGATGCACTGAATAAATTAGAAAAAATAAATTCCGGCCTAAATAATAAAGAAATTACACTGATTGAACTGGATAATCCTTCAAAATCCCAAGCATTTAGTGACATGTTGGATAAATACTCGCTCCCTAAATTTCATTTTGGACGCTGAGAGTACTGAAAATTTACATCGTTTCAAATACAGATCATATATTAGGGGCCTGGTATCGAATGATTGAGCTTAGTGAATTTGTTAGAGCGGATATTTTAAGAGGTTTTGGGATTCCGACTAATCCTGATGTATTAACCAAAATTGAATATATTCAGTTGCAAGCAAATGTAGATTTGCTCGATTTAGCTGAAGTAATAGTCACAGATGTTGGTTTATCTGCTTTGTTGTTAAAACTAGTCAATTCACCTGATTACGGTCTTAACAAGAGTGTGTCCGATATTAAACAGGCCGTTATGTTTTTAGGTAAAGACCTAACTGAGGCAGTTATAAATATGAATACTCAATGTCAGAGGACTGAGCCCCTTCAAGAATTTTGGGACAATTCTATTCAACTAGCCAATGTCGCTACTTTTATCGCGTGTCAATTGAAGCAACAAATTGAAGCCGATTTTATATATACATTAGGCCTTTTTCTGGATTGTGGTGTTTCAGCATTTATTTCGAAATACGATAATTACAAAAATATAATGATTCATTTTGGTCAAAGTGAAAAAAGCTGTTTAGTTGCGCTGGAACAATCACATTATACGACGGACCATGCAATCGTTGGATATTATCTTGCAAAGTCCTGGCGTTTACCCGATGAAATTTGCTATTTGATATTATGTCACCATGATAGAGATTTTCTTATCAGGAAACACTCAGACAGGTTAAAAATAAGTTATGCCATTATTAAAGCTGCTGAAAATATTGTATCAAGCTATCGTAAGTTAATACCCTCCAATGACTGGTATCATATACAAAAAGATGTTTTGGATATCATGGGAATGGATGCTGGCGATTACAGGGATATCTGGGAAGATGCTGAAGTCTATATTACATAAACCTAAGGTGGTGGGCTGCAAAATTAAGTCTGGTTTGAGTTCAACATTCTTGAAATAAAAAAATCCTTTAAATCACTGAATCTCAGGTACCTGCTAAGGCCATAGTTTGGACGCAGGGGGATATTAAATTGGTGAATAATAATTAGTTGTCGATCAAAGGTACAGTTATTCGCATTCTTAGGCTAAACTTCTGAGAAATTAATAATTTTACTTTGCCTATGAAATACTATCTGCCTTTGGGCGTTTTAGTTGTGGCAAACGGATTTGGCACGCTACACTGCAGTTATGCCAGTGAACTCGAAAAACACAATAATATAGAAGTGATCCAGGTACATGCTAAAAAGCGTGCTATCGCATACAAAAATACGACCAGTAACCTTTCTATTTATACTTCCCGCGAGCTCGAACAGCTCAATTTGAAAGATTCAACTCAACTGTCGTCACTCGCACCGAATGTCAAAATTACTCAAAATGCAGCTGAAGGCACTCCGCCTTCTATCAGTATTCGGGGGGTCTCTTTACTGGATTATAATACCGGCAATACCTCACCCGTTGGGATTTATGTTGATGATATTGTAGGCGGCTCGGTGAATAACCAAATCGTTAATTTATTTGATATGGAACAGGTTGAGATTTTAAAAGGGCCTCAAGGCACACAATTTGGCCGAAATACTAACGGTGGAGCGATTCTTTTATATTCTAAAAAACCGACTGATAAGCTGGAAGGTTATGCGATTGCCGGTAAGGGGAATAATAATCAGTCTAAGTTAGAGGGCGCATTTAATTTACCTTTATCTGACGATACTAGGTTACGCTTTTCGGCCCAGTTATTAGATTATGATTACAGCACAAACAACTTATATTTGCAGAGTCCGGTCGCCGGATTAAAACAAAAAAACTACAGGGCGATTTTAACGCATCAGGCTGACAAGCTGGATTTAATGTTTAAACTTCATATGGAAGACTGGCGAGGCACAGTTAATCCACCGGGCAATATCGGGGTGATTGCGGCATTTGATGAAAATGGTGCACCGAGCGCATATTGCAGCCCTAAAGAGGCCGGTTCCACGGATTGTTTTGATGCATTTGGGTTTAACTCTGGTAGTAATGACTTTCACACAGTAAATGTGGACAATCATAGTCCGCATAACACTGACAGTTGGGGGTCAAGCCTGCATTTGAATTACAACTTAACAGATAAAATAAAACTGATTTCTTTATCTGGGTTTAATTCGCTGGAGCGTTTGAGCGGATTTAATTGTGACGCCAGTCCGTCAAAGTTATGCCAGGGCGCACTTGGGGTTGAAGATGACGCTTTTTCTCAGGAGTTCAGGCTTGAACTGGATTTAGACGATGCGTTTATCTCTTTAGGTACTTTTTATCTGAATGAATCTATTCATCAGGATAACTTCAATGACCTGTTTCGTGATTTCAGAGGGACTGGGTTAGTCGACAATCAATTTACGACTAAATTCTTATACGATAATCAGTTAGATATTCAATCTCTGGCGGTTTTTGCCGATTTGGACTTTGCGTTGACGGATGATTTTTATCTGTCCGTTGGCGCCCGCTATACCGATGAATTAACCGAATATACCGCACATTCGGATGCGGATACTGTACTGGACAATAGTTTAAATGATGACGCTATACTGGCTAGTATTCAGTGTGTTAAAGGCTCAGTTGAATATGATACCAGTTTTGATGCGGTTTGTTTGAACTGGGATTTAAGCGGTAAAGTCAAAAGCGATCATTTATCGGGCAATTTGGCGCTGCGTTATGAACTCGATACCAATACAAACCTGTATTACCGGATCGCCAAAGGGTTTAAAAGTGGTGGTTACAACGGTGGCTTAATTTTTAGCCAAGAAGAAGCTGAAAATGCAGAATATGGTGCAGAGGAGCTGCTTGCTCACGAAATCGGTATTAAAACCAATACTGCTTTTTGGCGAACCTTTATTCAGGCGAGTGTATTCTGGTATGACTACAAAGATCAGCAAATTTTTATCAATCAGGCTTCTGCAATTGAAGGCAATCCGCCATTGCAGCTGCTTGACAACGCAGGTGAGTCTGAAATTTATGGCTTAGAGCTGGATTTGTATACCGCTCCGGTAAAACCTCTAATCATACGCTTTGGTGTGGGCTATTTACCAGAAGCACAGGCACATTATGATGATGGGGCAGGGCAAACCTTGTCTAAGCGCCTGCCTTTGGCATCAGAGTGGAATGTCAGCACGTCATTTAATTACCGCTTTGAAAAACTGTCAACTCAACTGGATTTTGAGTATCAAAGTGATTTTTATTTTGACCAAAATGAAAATCCTTATACCCGCCAAGATGATCTTTTGTTAGTGAATGGACAATTAGATTATGCAATCACGAATGCTCTGACTGTGTCTTTATGGGGCAAGAACCTGACCGATGAAGAATACAGTCATTTAAGGTTCGATCTAACTAACTTTTTGGGCATGCTCGAAGACTTTAAAGCCGATGGTCGCAGATATGGCATCGAAGTTCGGTTATCACTTTAATTCAATGCTTGCGGGCTGATTCCAGTCTGCGAGTTTTAATATTTCACTTATAAACAGATTCATAGGCAGGTAAGATTATAGTCAATATTGTTTTCTTATCATTTTTGGACATCTTTTGAATCATTTTCTGCGTTTTTTGATTGGTCGCGGTGCATTTAGTCTGGTTGAGTCTGTTTTATCTGTCGCGATTGGCTGGCATTTATATCAAATAACCAAAGATCCGTTTGCTTTGGCTTTGGTTGGTTTATTTCAGATTATTCCTGTATATGGACTCTTTCTAATCAGCGGCTGGGTGATTGATCATGTCTCACGGAAAAAAATCCTGGTATGTGGATCAATTATTCAAACCCTAAATCTGTTTGTGATTGCACTGATTATGAATGCGGATACCTTTTCTAAATGGCATTTATTTTTGCTGCTGAGTGTGTCCGGAGCGGTGAAAGCCTTTATGTCGCCTGCGCTGCAGGCGGTTATGGTGAATATTGTACCCAAAGAACAGCTTAACCGAGCAATTGCCCTTAATGGCACAGTCTGGAATCTGGCTACAACGATTGGGCCCTTTCTGGCCGGTATTTTGATTGCGATAATTGCTAAAGATGTTTATTGGTTACTGGTATTTTGCTCCGTATTAACCAGTGTGAGCTTTTTGATGTTGCCTGAAATTAAAGTTAAAGCGGCCAGTTCCGCTTCCCGCTCTGTTCATGGTTTGTTAGAAGGCATTCAGTTTTTAAAGCAAAATCCAACTGTATTCGGCTGTTTGTTTATCGATTTAATGATTGTACTCTTGGGCAGTACAGTTGCATTATTACCGGTTTATGCCGCCGATATTCTCAAAGTAGGCGCTGAAGGTTTAGGTTTATTGCGGGCAATGCCAGCAGTTGGTGCTGTGTTAATTGGCTTATATGTGTCTAAATATAAGCAGGAATTTAAGCGAACCGGTGCTACTTTATTTTATGCATTAACTGTATTTGCACTCTCTATTGTCATTTTTGCGATTTCAGACAATATCTGGTTGTCGGCGATGGCGTTATTTTTATATGGCGCATCAGATATGTTTAGTGTGGTGATTCGCGGCGCTGTTGTACAGCACGCCACGCCAGATCATTTGCGAGGCCGGGTCTCTTCGGTCAATTCGATTTTTATCGCCAGTTCAAATCAGTTGGGTGATTTTAGAGCAGGCTCAGTCGCATCAATCGCCGGAACGGCTAATGCAGCTTTAATGGGCGGTATTTCGGCGGTGCTGGTGGTTGTCGGTAGCGCCTGGTACTTTAAAGAGCTCAGAGCCTTAAAATCGGCGGATCTCGCTGAAAACTAACGTGAAGCCCGATATTCGTCTTTGCTTGTTAAAATCTCGACTGGCTTAATTCTGTTTTTAACGCTGAATTAAGCCAGCTTCGAGCGATACGGGTTTTATACCTGAGCTTTTTAAAACCAGCTAACCAAATGTTACCAATAAAACGATTTGTATTTTTTTTGTAAAAAATGTTGAAAACAACGTTGTTTAAGTCTATAGTTTAGACAACGTTGTTTAAGAGAGTCAATAAGCTCATCATTTAAGGTAATTAAGTTTATGAAAGGTTTAATTCCGATGCTGGCGGTAGGGTGTTTATCAGCTTGCAGTCAATTTAATGCAAATACGGAAATGCAGGGCATGAATTCAGGAGGCACACAAGTGGATAAGGCGCAACATCATTATCAGGAGCACCACAGGCCACAATATCATTTTACGCCTCGTGCGAACTGGATGAATGATCCAAATGGCATGGTTTATCTGGATGGCGAATACCATTTATTTTATCAGTATTATCCGGACGATAATGTTTGGGGGCCTATGCATTGGGGTCATGCCATCTCTAAAGATATGGTGACCTGGGAGCATTATCCGGTTGCTTTGTACCCAGATGAGCATGGTTGGATATTCTCAGGCAGTGCCGTATTTGATAAAAATAATACGTCGGGATTAGGTACGTCTGATAACCCGCCACTGATTGCCATTTACACTTACCACAATGATAAAAAAGCGCGCGCAGGCTCAAACAATTACCAAACCCAAGGCATTGCCTACAGCCTGGATAAAGGTCGCAGCTGGACGCCTTATGAAAATAATCCGGTATTAATTGGTCCGGATATTCCTGATTTCCGCGATCCTAAAGTCAGCTGGTATGAGCCAGAGCAAAAGTGGGTAATGGCATTGGCGATAGATGACCATATTGGCTTTTATTCATCGAAAAACCTGATTGACTGGCAGTTTGAAAGTAATTTTGGCATTGACGCCGGTACTCATGCCGGTGTTTGGGAATGCCCTGATTTAATAAAAATGCAGGTTGAAGGTTCAGATGAAGAAAAATACGTACTTTTAGTCAGCATTAATCCGGGTGGCCCGAATGGTGGCAGCGCGACGCAATATTTTGTGGGTGATTTTAACGGTAGTGAGTTCATTTTAGATAAAAAAATGAAACAACAAGTCTCTAAAGTCCCGGCTGAATTTCCGCAAGGTAAAGTGTTTGCTGATTTTGAAACCGACTTTTCCGGTTGGACAGTTAAAGGCGATGCATTTTCGTTAGGGCCGGTTGCCGGTAATGCAGACGGGCAAAGCGGTGTTTCAAACTTTGTGGGCAAACGTCTGGTCAATTCGTTTAACAAAGGCGATGCAACCACAGGTGAGATTACCTCACAAAGTTTTAAAATTGATGAGCCTTATATCAACTTTTATATTGGTGGTGGTCAACATCCGGGCAAAACCGGCATTAAACTCATTGTAAACGGTGAAGTAGTGCGCAGTGAAACCGGCCACAACTCAGAAAAGCTGGATGTTGCAAGCTGGGATGTTGCTGAATATCAGGGCAAAACCGCACAGTTAAAAATAGTCGATCACGTGACCAGTGGCTGGGGCCATATTAATGTTGATCAAATAGTATTTTCTGACAAACCTGCATTACCTGTGCGTGAACCGGCGATCTGGCTGGATTACGGAACGGATAATTATGCCGGTGTAACCTGGTCGAATGTACCTGAGTCGGATGGACGCCATTTATTTATCGGTTGGATGAGCAACTGGTTATACGCCAATGATGTGCCTACCGATGAGTGGCGAAGCGCTATGACTGTGCCAAGATCCCTTACTTTGCATAATACTGTAGAGGGCTACAGAGTATTTTCTAATCCGGTGAGCGAGCTCAAAAGTTTACGGATGGAGTCAAATACAACAACCGGGAATATTGTCAGTGATCAGATTGATTTTAATCAGCTGGCAGGTATTCAGTCGGCTCAGTTTGAGTTGGATCTGACGCTTAACGCGCATCAGGCTCAGTCGTTCAGCATTAAAGTTACCAACAATATTAATGAACAGGTAAGTTTTAACTTTGACAGAGCCAACAATCAGCTTGTTTTAGACAGAACACAAGCCGGTAAAAAGCGTTTTCATGACAACTTTGCAACAACGCAAACAGCGCCATTAAACGGTGATGCTGAAACCTATCATATTCAGCTTTTTCAGGATGCGTCCTCGGTTGAAGTCTTTGTCAATCAGGGTGAAGTTGTGATGACAGCACTGGTTTTTCCTAATCAGGATTTATCGAATATCAGCTTGAGCGCAGAAGGCGAGGTTGAACTGAGTCGCTGGAGTTTGCATAAATTAGGCTCAATCTGGCGCAAGTAACTAGAAAATAAATATTTTTGGTCGTATCCGGAGCAATCGACTATTGTGAATATACTACTGATTTAGCACAAGGGAATGCTTGCTAAATCATACTCTAAAAATCCGCACCATTAAAACAACGTTGTATTATTGGTGTGAAATGAAAACATGGGGACACACGAATGAAGCAATTCAAGTTAAATCCATTCAGTACATCAGGCACCTTGCCAATTGTTTGCAGCTCATTGTTTTTGTTGCTGCCGACAGTTGTTCAAGCAGCGGAAACCGAAGCTGAAAGTCAAGCAAAACAAGAAATTGTTCAGGCTGCTGAAACTGAAGCAGACAATACAGATAAACCTGAAGTCGAAGAAACTATAATTGTTACCGGTTACAGCACCCAAAGAAAAGAAGATTTAACCGGTGCGGTAACCGTTGTTGAGCTGGATGATATTGAAGATCAGCCAGCCGGTAACATTATGCGTAACTTACAAGGCCGGATCCCGGGTTTATCTATTACCACTGACGGTAATCCGGGACAAGGCGCTACCGTACGCATTCGTGGTCAGGGTTTAGGCCGTTTGGGTAATAACGATCCTTTATATATTGTGGATGGTGTACCGACAAAACTTAGTTTGCATCAGCTAAACTCGCGTGATTTTGAATCCATTCAGGTATTAAAAGATGCGGCTGCGGCCAGTATTTATGGTGCACGAGCTGCCAACGGTGTAATTGTCATTACCACTAAAAAAGGTAAAAAGGGCAGTGTTCAGTTTAATGTTTCATACAATGAAACCATTGAAGACTTTGATTATGATTTACGTCCGCTGAATACTCAGGAGCGGGCTCAGGTTGTCTGGCAGGCTGCGGTTAATGACGGCACCAATCCAAATAATGCCAGCCCTTTATATACGTATGACTGGAACGGCGACTATGACAATCCGGTATTAAACAAAATTATTTTCCCGAATAAATTAGATGCAAATGGCACTACGTCACCTGCGATGCCGGGTACAAACTGGTTTGATGAAGTGACTCAGCAGGCGAAAACCCGTGATTTGAATTTTTCTGTCAGTGGTGGTTCAGACAGAGCAACTGGCTTTATGTCGCTTGGTTTTTTTGAAGCGCAAGGCATAGTGAAAGAGTCTAACTTTGAGCGTATTTCATTTCGTGCTAACTCATCATTTGATGTGGTCGAAGATAAATTTACCGTGGGTGAAAATTTAACTTTAACCCGTCAGACTTCTAATCAGGTCAACAGCGAAGCCTATAATATTTTGGGCTTAGCACTTGAGCAACAATCAATCGTGCCTGTGTATACGGACGATGGTAGTCAGTTTGCAGGTCCGGCAGCCGGTATTACTGACCGTGATAATCCGGTGATGTTAATTGAACAAAACAAAGACAGTGAAGATATGTTTACCCGCTTTATGGGTAATATTTTTGCTGAATACAAACCGATTGAAACGGTTAAACTCAGATCGAATGTGGCATTGGACTATGGCAATTTTTATTATCGCCGCTTGGTTAGAACAGTAGATGCAGGTACGCAGCAGCGCGAAGCCGAGTTATTTAATGCCAACGCCTGGACTCAGAATTTAACGTTTTCTAATACCGCAGAATATTCAGATACCTTTGATGATAAACATAACTTGGTTGTATTAATTGGTACAGAAACCATTGACTACAAAGCCGAAGACTTTAACGTGTTAAGTAAAGGCATTGCAGTTGAAGATTACGACTTTGCCTTTCAGGGTACAACCACGGGCGAAGTATTAAAAGGCGGCTTGGGCGATGAATGGTCATTAAACTCTTATTTTGCGAAAGTCGATTATAACTTTGACGACAAGTATTTAGTGTCCGGTACGATCCGCCGCGATGGTTCATCCCGCTTTGGTTCAAATAACCAATATGGTAATTTTCCGGCGGTTTCTGCCGGCTGGAATGTCAGCAATGAAGATTTCTTTGATGTCCCTTTAGTTTCAACGTTAAAGCTTAGAGCCAGTTGGGGTAAAACCGGTAATCAGGAAATTGATTCACGTGCCAAACAGGATATTTTTGAGCCATTGTATGCAACTCAGTCTTTGTTCACCAATGATCAGGATAATGGTACTGCCTATGATATTGGTGGTAACGATACAGGCACATTGCCATCCGGCTTTAGAAAAAATCTAACCGGAAACCCGGATTTAAAATGGGAAACCTCAACTTCTGTAAACTTTGGGGCCGACTACAGCCTGTATTACGGCACGATTTACGGCACCTTTGACTGGTTTAAAAAGAAAACCTCAGACATTCTCACGTTAACGACTCCGCTGGCAACTTTAGGCGAAGGTGCTGCACAGTGGGTGAATGGCGGTGACGTTGAAAACTCAGGGCTTGAATTTAGTGTTACTTATGATGATTACATTGAAATTGAAGGCATAGGTGAATTTGAGTTTGATATTACCGCGAATGTTTCAAGCTATAAAAATGAAGTGGTTGCGTTACCTGACAATGTGAAAAACTCATTTGGTGGTAATGGTGCAGACAAAACCATTTTAGGTCACTCGGTGAATGCGGTTTATGGTTTGGTGGCAGACGGTTTATTCCAGAGCCAGGAAGAAGTGGATGTGCACGCTGAGCAAACGGGCGCAGCGCCGGGCCGTATTCGATTTGCCGATACCAACGGAGATGGCATGATCTCAGATGCGGATAAAGTGTTTTTCACGGAGCGTGATCCGGATTTTGAATATGGTTTAAACATTAATATCGCTTACGAAAACTGGGACTTTAATATGTTCTGGCAGGGCGTAGAAGGCGGTCAGATTGATAACTATTTCCGGCGGTTTACCGACTTTACTTCACTGAATGTTGGCTCTAACTATGGCAGCCGCACCTTACATGCCTGGACGCCGGACAATACGGACTCTGATGTACCTGCACTAAGCCGTATTGATAACAATGGTGAAGGTCAGTTATCCAGTTTCTATTTTGAAGATGCTTCTTATTTAAAACTGAGAAATGTGTCTTTAGGTTATAGCCCGGACTCAAGCATGTTAAGCGACTGGGGTGTTGAAAGTTTACGTTTTTATGTGCAGGCACAAAACCTGATCACAATTACACCGGATGGCACATTAAGTCAGGATCCGGAAGCGCCGAACAATGCTTTCCCAATCCCAAGACGCTTTACGCTGGGCTTTGATTTAGGGTTTTAAGCGATTGTGAAAGCTAAAAACGAATTGACTGAATTTAACCAGATTTAATGAGAGTAAAGAAATGAAAAAATTAACAAGCTTTTTAACCGCATCAGCATTGGCAGTTGGCCTGTCTGGTTGTGGAGACTTAGATAAAAATCCTAAAGGGGCGTTAACTGAAGAGCAGGTAACCGCACCTGAACAAATTGATCAATTGGTTATCGCGTCTTATGCCTTTTTAGGCAATGACCATTATACCATTCCGCATTCTTTCTGGGCGACCGGTAACCTGCGTTCCGGTGATGCGCACAAAGGTGGTAATGGCCCGGGTGATATCTTTTATTATCACGCACTATCTATGTTTACGCCGCTGATCCCGGATATGGCATCTTATCCGCCTGATTTTGCCGATATCAACGGTAATATGTGGGAACGATTTTATGCTGCTATTTCGCGTACCAATGCTGCATTAAAAGCGGTTGCATCCACCGAGTTGAGTAATAAAGCCGAGGTACAGTCTGAACTGAGATTTGTTCGCGGTATATTCTATTTTTGGCTGAAAATTCATTACAAGCATATTCCATATATTGACGAAACCGTGAGTGTGGATGAAATTATGCAAATCAGTAATGCCGATTTAACTGACCAGCAGTTATGGGACAAAATAGCCGGTGATTTTGAATTTGCAGCCGCTAATTTACCTGAACAACAAGATGATGTTGGCCGTGCCAATAAATATTCGGCCCAGGCATTTTTAGCCAAAGTACGCTTATTTCAGGCTTATGAGCAAAACGATCAGAACGAAGTGGTAAACATTAATAAAGATTTACTGAATCAGGTTGTGAGCTTAGTCGACTCAATTGAAGCATCAGGCCAATATGAGCTCAACGATGATTATGCGAAAAACTTTTTACATGAATTTGAAAACAGCAAAGAGTCAGTTTTTGCAATTCAACGTTCAGTAGACGATGGTACGCCAGATGGTAAAGGTAACTTTGCGTTTGCGTTAAATGGCCCGCAAATCAATATGGATGTTTATTATGGTTGTTGTGGTTTTCATATTCCAACCGACAACCTGGTGAATGCATTTAAAGTGGATTTAAACGGCTTACCCGAATTTGACAGCTTTAATGACGAGCTGTATCAAATCGACAGCGACATAGTGGATCCGCGTTTAGACAGCACGGTTGGCATGATTGGCAAACCATTTAAATATGATCCTAACTTAGTGGTTGATGAATCCTGGGCACGGGATGCCAATAACTATGGTACTTATGTTTCGATGAAAGAATTAGAAACACCCGATTGTAACTGTTTAAGCAAAAACGGGCCTTTTACCATTTCATCACTCAATACAGATTTGATTCGTTATTCAGATGTACTGCTTTGGAAAGCAGAAGCTTTGATTCAGTTAGATCGCTGGGATGAAGCTTTACCTATTATCAATAAAATCAGAAAACGTGCGCAAGACAGTATTGCTCGCTTTCAACGTCCTGATTTAACTAAAACTGATATTGGCGGCAGCGCAGAATATCGGGTAGGTCTGTACGATTCATTCGCAAATAAAGACGAAGCATTTCAGGCACTACGCTGGGAACGCCGACTTGAATTTGCAATGGAAGGCTTCCGTTTCTTTGATTTAGTGCGCTGGGGTGTAGCCGCTGAAACCATCAACGGCTATCTGGAAGTGGAAAAGACGCGTAAACCTTATTTAGCCGGTGACCCCGAAAAAGATAATGACGATGCGTTTTTTGTTAAAGGTAAACACGAGTTTATGCCAATTCCACAAGAGCAGATTAATTTAAGTCAGCAAGGTGCGGTATATATTCAAAACGCAGGTTATTAAAAAAACAGCAAAACCAAAACGGGGTTTTGGTTTTGCTTCCATCCGGTTGAATGAGTTTAGGTCGGCACACTTAAACTCTGTTTTTTCGACAAAAAAATTTACTCGACATAAATAACCTTGTTTATGTAGGAAGGGGATTAGATATGAATAAAAAAATGATTTATCTGGCTTGTTTATCGGCTTTATCTATTATGGTTTCTGGCTGTAAAACAGAACCGGAGTCGCCTAAAGGCGAATACAGTATTGCGATTTCATCTGACTTTTCGACAGAAATTGAGCCGCCACCAGAGCCGCCAAAAGAATCTTATCAGGAGACAAACCTTGATCAGACAGTGAGTAATGTCAATGTTGCGCCAGACGCCTTTGTTCAGGTGATTGGCAGTTTTGACGACGCTTTGCAAACCATTGAAGCAGGTTGGAAAGCCAGTGGAGCTTTTAGTAACCCGGCAAGCGCTGCAAGCTGGGCGTTTTTACCGGACAATCAAATTGAAAATGAATCTGAGCCAACTGCATTTGTTGGTTTACATGGCGTGTCTACCTGTGAAATTAATGAAAACGCAGAGGGTTGTGATGCCCCCACAGGCACATTATTGTCACCCTTTTTTAAAGTAGACTCAGCCAGACCTTATTTACGCCTACTATTATCAGGCGGTAATGCTGAAGCTTCAAATGATGTAGGTATTCGGGTTTTGAACGAAAGCGGTAACGAAATCACCCGGCTTAATCCGGGTAACTGTGGTGGCGCCTGGAATAAAGGAAACAATGATTGGCAAACGATAGATTTATCCGCCAATGTGGGTGAGTATGTTCAGGTCGAAATGTACGACAACGAGTCACAAGGCTGTGGTTTTATTGCGTTTGATCATTTGCATATGAGTGCGTTTGAATCATTGGTAACCGATTATTCAGAAGCAGATGTTGATCAGTCTTTATTAAATGTAAGTGTATCCAACGACTCGTTTACACAGGTTATTGGTAGTTTTGATGATGCGCTAGCCATGTTAGAGAGTGGTTGGAGTGCAACAGGCGCGTTTGCGTCGCCTGCCAGTGCGACCAGCTGGGCATTTTTACCGGATAATAATATGCAAGGTGAAGATGCAAAGGCCGCTGTTGTTGGTTTGCATGCCGCCTCAACTTGTGAAATTAATGAAAATTCAGAGGGCTGTGATGCGCCTACAGGCACACTAACATCACCACTCTTTTTGGTGAACGAAGCTCGTCCCATTTTAAATATGTTGTTATCGGGTGGTAATGCTGAAGGTAGTAATGACGTTGGTATGAAAATACTAGCAGCAGATGGTAGCGAAATCGCCAGCTACAATCCTGGTACTTGCGGAGACGCGCATATTAAAGGCGATCACAACTGGATATCGCATGATTTAACCGATTATATCGGTCAAAATGTTCGTGTTGAAATATACGATAATGAAGAAGCTGGTTGTGGTTTTATTGCCTTTGACCATTTACATATGAGCTCAACCGCTGGACCGGTAAATGATTATAAAGAAATTAATCCAGACCAGAGCGTGGCTAATGTTACCCTTGCAGACGATAGTTTTGCCCAGGTTATTGCCAGTTTTGACAACCCCACCGCTATGATTGCCAATGGTTGGCAGGCAACGGGTGATTTTATCCCTGCTGAAGGTACATCAGGCTGGACTTTTTTACCGGATAATCACTCAGGTGACAATGGTCAACAAAATGCTCAGGTTATCGGTTTATCAGCGGGTTCAACTTGTGAAATTAACGACAATGAAAAAGGCTGCGATGCGCCAACTGGTACCCTCACTTCACCCGAATTTGTGGTAAATGCCGAGCGCCCTTATTTAAATGTTAATTTAGGTGGCGGTGATGCAGGCAAAGCCGTTGGCTTAAAAGTGCTCAATGCCAATGGTGAAGAAATTGCCATTACTCAACCACAAACCTGTAACCAAGCTTGGTTAGGCGCGGGTGGCGTAGTGGATACCAACTGGCATACATTAGACTTGTCTGACTATGTTGGCCAGAGCGTACAAGTTCAGTTATTTGACAATGAATCTGGCGGCTGTGGCTTCTTAGCATTTGATCATATTCATATGAGTGCAACTCAGCTGGCACAGTAGTACACTTCAGCACGGATACAGATTAGGTATCCGTGCTTTTAATAATTGCGGGCCTAGCCCGCTTTGTTTAAACCTATCTTTTTACAATTTTGTTGTTTAAATAAACTAATTTAAAAGTGGGCGCGGCTCACTTAGAATTAGCTTTCTAAGAAAACCAATTCTTTATTCAATGTAGGTTTGGTAGGCGCAGCACACCTAACATTTTTTATTCCAGTCTGTATTTTTGGCAGCTATGAGCGAGAAACGGAAATTAACCTTCTTTTAATCGGGCGGCTGCTTTAGGTAAAAATAGAAGACTTATTTTCAGTAAAACCTTAATTCGTTTTTTAACGCTCATTTTAAGCTAGAAATATACAGGATGACTTCGATCATTCACTTGTGAAGGGTACTCAAGCTTTTTAGTCAACCTAGTAGCCGCTCAATAAAATCAAGCAAAGCACTTAATTGTTGTTTATTATTTTCCCTTAGCTCAGGGGAGCGAGTAAGACTTGTATAACCTAACCTTAAAGACACTATATTCCTTGCAAACATTGCAGCTAGATTAGTGTTTGAAGTACACGCATCTAGACTGACCAACAATTCTTTTTCTAAGTCCAAAAAATATTGATTAACCATTGCCAAGGCTTGCTCTGGTATACAACTCGCTTGATTGACGCTAAGCGTTAGTAAACAACCGGTAAGTGTAAACTCATTAAATACATGGTCAAAATAAACTCGTACATTAGTTAAACCAAGCGGATGTTGACTAAACGTTTGCGTCACGAAATCTGCTTCTTTTTTGATAAAATTCGCCAAACAAGCCATAAATATGGCTTGTTTGTTACCAAACTCGTTATATAAACTTTTTTTATTTAAACCTGTGCTTTGTGCTAAATCAGCTATTGAAGTTGATTCAAAGCCTTTAGCTATAAATACTCGGATTATCTGTTTTATAACTGTTTGTCTGTCATAACTTTTGGTTCTTGCCATTTACGTTATTACATCAAGTCTCTATCTAAGCGATGCTCAGTTTTTTTGTCCTTAACGGTTCCCGCCTTCATAAAAAATAAATTGATTTATTTTCCTTCATAGAAAGTGGTTCAGTTCCCATTATCGTATCTCAATTAATTGACCACAGCTTTTGAAAGTTGTGAATTTCAACTGCTGTAAACCACTACCCACTGCGACGAAACAGTATACTTGCATTAACGCCACCAAAGCCAAAACCATTGGATAAAGCAAATTCAACTGGCATTTTTCGTGCGGTTAATCCAACAAGATTAAGCCCAGTGGCTGCTTCATCCGGCTCAGTCAAATTTAAAGTTGGCGGAATAATCTGATCACGTAGTGCCAGAATAGTAAAGATGGCCTCTATACCGCCGGCAGCACCCAATAAGTGACCTGTACTCGATTTAGTGGATGTAATCGCTACATTTGAATCATCTCCAAACACAGCTCGAATCGCGGCCAGTTCGCTTTTATCTCCAACCTGAGTGGAAGTTGCGTGTGCGTTGATATGCTGAATATCGTTGGGCTTAATACCCGATTGCTGTAAAGCTTGCTGCATTGCTCGTTGCGCACCATCGCCATCTTCAGGGCCTGCAGTCAGGTGATAAGCGTCTGCGCTGGTGCCATATCCGACTATTTCAGCTAAAGGTTTAGCCCCTCGTTTCAGTGCATGTTCTAGCGATTCAATGACTAATAAACCCGCACCTTCGGCCATCACAAAACCATCTCTGTTTTTATCGAATGGACGGGATGCAATATTGGGGTTTTCATTAAAGCCGGTAGATAAGGCACGAGCGGCAGCAAAGCAGCCAAGTGTCACTCTGTCTATCGCAGCCTCGGTGCCACCACACACAGCGATATCTGCTTCACCACTACGAATCAGGCGAGCCGCATCTCCTATGGCCTGAACGCCGGCAGCGCAAGCCGTTACCGGAGCACCAAGTGGACCTCGAAACCCACGAGCAATGGAGACCTGGCCAGCTGCCATATTGGCCAAAAAAGAAGGCGCGGTAAAAGGTGAAAGTCGGCGTGGTCCGCGCGAATCTGTGATACGTACCGCTTCTGCGATGGCGCCGAAACCGCCGACACCTGAAGCGATAATAGTTGCGGTTCTTTCCCGTTCCTTTTTCGTTGTTGGGTACCAGTTTGCCTGAGCTAAGGCTTCCTCTGCAGCAACAATTGCAAATTCGATGAATCTATCCATCTTTTTTCGCTCTTTGGCAGGAATAATACTATCGGGGTTATAACCCGCTAGCGGATCTTCTTCTAAATTCGGCACTATACCACCAACAGCCGTTCCGGTTCCGGCTGCCATTTCTTCCGGTAAGTTGCGAATGCCTGAACGCCCTGATAATAAACGCTGCCAGGTTATATCTGCGCCAACACCAAGCGGACTGACCACGCCTAAACCTGTGACGACAATTCGCACTTCATTCATTTTATTCATGATTCGATCTCTTATTTGAAAGTTAGACAACTTAACTATTTCATTCCGAATGTTTTTCTGATGCCTTTTTCAACCGGTACTACAGGCATGAAACGGCGTAATTTCCTCAGAAGTGAAGCTTCACCTTTAGGTGTATGACGCATTTTCCATGAGCCCAATGCCGCTTCGACAACTGTATTGGCTACTCCATCCGGGTCTGGCGCTTTACTCACATTGTTCTGAATAGCCTGAGAGACTATGCCACGTTCTGAGTCGTAAGCAGAGATAAGCGAAGTGGCCAGAGGGGCATTGGCATCCATATTCGTTTTTGTAAATGAAGGTTCAACTAAACAGACGCGAACCCCAAATTTTCTCACTTCGTGATCTAAGGTTTCTGATAATCCTTCAAGGGCATGTTTAGACGCTGAATAAAGTCCCATATAAGGGGCAGGTAGAAAACCCAATACCGAACTGATATTAACAATGCGACCGGATTTTTGTTGACGCATATGAGGTAAAACCGCTTGTATGGTACGCAGCATTCCCCACACATTGGTGTCAAACAAGGTTTGCCCCTCCGCAACCGAAGATTCTTCTGTTGCGCCGAGCAAAGTAACGCCGGCACTGTTGACCAGCACGTCGATTCTGCCAGTTATCGCAATTATATAATCAATGCCGTGTTGAATTGATAATTCATCGCGTATATCCATCTCAATTAGTTTAACCGCTGCAATTGGTTCGGCTTTTTCAAGGTTGCGAACAGTGCCATAAACCTCACACCCTCGTTTTAAAAAGGCTTTTGCGGTTTCACGGCCAATTCCCGATGATACGCCAGTAACTAAGACAACTTCAGTATTCGTTGACATATAAAATTCCTCTTACTAAAAACATGAGCATTATGTGTTGTTTTATGGATTAATCGTCAGTTGTACCCAGTTCAAATGACCTACAGGCGAACTTGCCCGTTGCCTAGTACGACATATTTTTGAGTTGTTAAACTCTCTAGCCCCATAGGGCCATAAGCATGTAATTTCGACGTAGAAATACCAATTTCGGCACCTAACCCCAACTGGCCGCCGTCGGCAAAACGAGATGAGGCATTCACCATCACCACTGCACTATTTACTCGGCGAACAAACTCATTGGCGTTACTATAATTTTGAGTGCAAATTACTTCGGTATGATTTGAGCTAAACTCTTCTATATGCTCAATTGCACAATCAAAATCATCGACCACTTTAATCGCTATTTCTAATGCTAAATATTCAGTTTCCCAGTCGGCTGGGGTCGCTGGCTCTGCAGCTTGGAAATAGCTCAAACTATTTTCACAAGCATGAACTTTCACTGCTGTTTTAGCTAAATTTTTCGCCACAGCGGGTAAATATGACGGAGCAATATTTTTATGAACCAATAAGGTTTCAATCGAATTGCAAGCACTGACACGTTGAGTTTTTCCATTTAGTAGTAAGTCAATGCCCATTTCAATATCTGCTGATTCGTCCACATATAAATGGCAATTGCCTTTAAAATGTTTAATAACCGGAATACGGCTATTTTCAGTGACAAACCGAATTAAAGGTTCTCCGCCACGAGGAATGATTAAATCAATATAGTCAGATAGCTGAATGAGTTGTGTGACGACTGCTCTGTTCGTATCAGGCACAATACTAATAACATTTGGATCAATCCCTTGGTCAATTAAAGCTGCCTGCAAAAAGTTCGTAATGATCAGGTTTGAGTGCAGTGCTTCTTTGCCGCCTCGCAAAATCACCGCATTACCCGATTTAAAACATAATGCAGCAGCTTCAGCGGTGACATTTGGCCGCGACTCGTAAATCATGCCAATTACCCCTAAAGGAATTCGCATTTTAGCGACCTGCATTCCATTAGGGCGAAGTTTCATGTCATTTATTGCGCCTACTGGGTCAGGTAATTGAGCTACTTCCATAATTGCTTTGGCTAAACTCTGAATACGATCAGGGGTTAAACATAAGCGATCTATCATGGCATCAGATAAACCATTGGCTTTTGCGTTGGCAACATCTCGCTCATTTTCGGCTAAAATAAGATCGCTTCCTTCAACTAACTTGTCTGCCATTGCTTTGAGCACTGTATCTTTTTGTTGGGTGCTTAATCTGGTTAAAGAAAATGAAGCGTTACGGGCGTTGATTGCCATGTTTTCAATTGAAAATTTCATTTTTATTCCTCTTTTAAATTCTGCTTATAAAGCTAGAATCAACTCACAGTATCTGCTTTAACTTTAAACCAAATGGCGTACATAGCAGGCAGGAACATAAGAGTTAATACAGTTCCGGCAAATGTTCCGCCAATTAGGGTATAAGCCAGGGTTCCCCAGAACACAGAGTGAGTCAGCGGTATAAAAGCAAAAATAGCGGCTAGTGCTGTTAAAATAACAGGCCGAGCGCGTTGCACTGTCGCTTCAATAATTGCGTTTAACGCATCCAACCCTGAGTTTTCGTTATGCTTAATTTGACCAATTAAGATCAGCGTATTTCGCATCAAAATGCCAGACAATGCGATCAACCCAACTAGCGCATTAATCCCAAAAGGTTGTTGAAATAGAATCAATATTGGAACCACACCAATTAACCCTAAAGGACTGGTCAAAAACACCATGACCATCGCCGCAAATGAGCGAACCTGAATCATAATAATCAGCAATGTTACTGCTATCATGATTGGGAAAATCGGTAGCATCGCTTCTTGAGCTTTTGCTGATTCTTCAATAGAGCCGGCTTCGATAATTTGGTAGCCAGCAGGCAATTTATCGATGAGAGGCTGTAGTTGCTTGGTAATTACCGTGGATACATCCGGTGGCTGCAAACCTTCAGCGATATCGCCTCTGACAGTAATGGTAGGTACACGATCACGGCGACGCATAATCGGCTCTTCCATTTGCACTTCAACTTTACCGATTTGAGACAGAGGAATACGCTGCCCATTGACACCCGCAATCGTGAAATCTTCGATTCTGGCGGGATCAAACCGTATATCCCCAGCTGCACGGGCAATAACCTGAACGGTTCGAATATCCTCACGCACTGTTGTAACAGGAATTCCGTTTAGTAAAAATTGCAGTTGCTGCGAGACTAAACTGGACGATAACCCCATTGCTTGCAACCTGTCTTGCTGCAATACAAAGTGCAGAGTCGGCACGCGTGTTCCCCAATCCGAATTAACTGTGCGCATCATCGAATTGGCTGCCATTACCTGCTGAACTTCGTTTGCGATGCTGCGCAGCTTGTCTGGGTCTGGGCCTGTTACCCGATAAGCAACCGGAAATGGTGAATACGGGCCGAATACCAATTGAGTAACACGCACTTGTGCTTCAGGTGCCAGTCCATCCGCAATGGCACGACGTAACCTATGTTTCAGTGCATCCCGTTCATCTTGGCTATCTGTACGGATAACAATTTTGGCAAATGAAGGGTCGGGTAACTCAGGTCCTACAGAAAAGAAAAAGCGAGGCGCTCCCTGACCTATATACGCTGTCACAATCTTGGCCTCTGGCTGCTTGGCTAGCCAGTCTTCTACTTTTGTTGCAGCCGCACTTGTTTGCACAATTGATGTACCGTAAGGCATCTGCACTTCAACCAGTACTTCTGGGCGATCAGAAATCGGAAAAAACTGTTTTTTTACCACAGACATACCGAGTATGGATATAACAAAAAGCCCAACAACTGACAGTGCAACTAACCATTTTCTGGTTATAACTTTGATCAGCAAACGGCGAAATTGGTTGTAGCTTGGTGTATCGTATATTGCGTCGTGACCACCTTTGATTTTCTGGTAGTTAGGCAGTAATTTAACCCCAAGATAAGGTGTAAAAACCACAGCAACTATCCAGGATGCGATAAGCGCAATACCAACAATCCAGAACATATTGCTGGTGTACTCACCTGCGGTAGAACGAGCAAAACCGTTGGGCATAAACCCGACTGCTGTTACCAGAGTCCCTGAAAGCATTGGTGCTGCGGTCAGGCTCCATGCATAAGCCGATGCGGCAATACGGCTATAACCTTCTTCCATTTTGATGACCATCATTTCGATAGCAATGATGGCATCATCAACCAATAATCCTAAAGCTAGAATTAAAGATCCCAGTGTAATTCGATCGAAGTTTTTGCCTGTCGCTAACATGACAACAAATACAATGGCCAAGGTTAAAGGTACCGCCGCCGCAACTATGACACCAGGGCGCCAGCCCATGCTGATAAAACTCACCAGCATCACAACAACCAAGGCAGCAAAGAATTTAATCATAAACTCATCCACCGATGCGCTAATGTTGACAGCCTGATCTGTGACTTTAGTTAGGCTCATCCCTAATGGCATTTCAGCATTGATTTTACTGACTTCTTGCTCTAGTGCTTTGCCTAAATCAAGACCGTTCCAGCCTTCACGCATAACAATACCGAGCAATAAGGCCGGTTCACCGCCATTGCGGATCATAAAAGTAGCAGGGTCCTCATAACCACGTTTTACGTTTGCAATATCGGATACTTTAATCGTTCGCCCTTTGACAACCACAGGGGTGTCGCGAATTTTTTGCAAGTCGTTAAATGCGCCGTCTACACGAACAAATACGTCCGGCCCTTGGGTTTCAACTGAGCCGGCAGGGCTCAGCACATTTTGACTGTTAAGTGCCGCAAACACATCTTGAGGATTAACTCCCAAAGTGGCCAAACGCTCATGGGAAAATTCTATATAGATACGTTCCGGTTGCTCACCAACAATATTGACTTTTTTAACGCCTGCTACATGCAGCAATCGTTGACGTAATGATTCCGCATCGCGCACCAGTAAACGTTGTGATTCGCCTTGTGCTTTAAGTGCAAACAAGGCAAAAGTAACGTCTGAATATTCATCATTGAGAAATGGTCCCATCATTCCGGCTGGCAGATTACGGCTCTCATCCCCAATTTTTTTACGCGCCTGATAGAACTGTTCCTGCACTTGTGAAGGTGGGGTTTTGTCTTGTAAGGTTAGCATGGTAAAAGCTAATCCCGGGCGCGTATATGTTTCTGTCCGATCGTACCAACGTAATTCCTGCAACCGCTTTTCAAGCTTTTCGCTTACTTGTTCTTGCATTTCCTGTGCAGTAGCGCCGGGCCAGGCCGTGATGACTGTCATCACCTTAATCGTAAATGAAGGATCTTCTGCTCGTCCTAATTTAAAAAAGGACACTACGCCAGCGATGGAAATTAAAATGATAAGAAACAGCGTAATGGCCCGTTCGCGTACTGCAAGTGCTGACAGGTTGAAACATCCGTCTGTTTTTTCGGATTGCTGACTTTTATTCATTAACGCACTCCCGCGGTAATAACAGATTTAGACTGGTTTAGTATTTTTACCTGTTCGCCTTCTTGCAACAAATGTGCGCCGAGCGCGACGATTTGCTCGCCTTGCACTAGTTGGCCCGCAATTCGAGCAGAGTCTTCCGCCAGACTAAATAGGGTAACTGCTTGCCATGAGACTTTAGCTGGTTCGCCAGTCACAACCCAAACGCCAGCGCCTTTTCCTGCATCGAACAATGCACCAATTGGCACCTCAAATAGATTATCTGCAATTGGCTTATCATCTGCTATTTCAATCGATACGGTTGAGCCCAAAGGAGCCAATTCCATTTCCCCTGACAATACATATCGAGCTTCAAATGTACGTGTTATTGGATCTGCTGCATCTGAAAGCTGTCTAAGTTTAGCCTGTGAACGGATTCCGTCTTTACCAAAAAGCTTAGCTAGTCCAGATGAGCCAATTTTGGGGCGAAGCGTTTCCGGTAAATTGATAATGGCTTCGCGTGCCCCTGTGTGAGCTAACCGAACAACTAGCTGACCCGCATTAACCACTTGTCCAGGCTCAGCAAACGTTTCGACAATAGTACCGTCAGTATCAGCGTATAGTTCAGTATAACGGGTAGCGTTAAAAGCCACTTTAGCTTGCGCTTTGGCGGCACTGAGCTGTGCTTTGGCCGCGTCAGCCGCTGCTTTCGCTTGGTCATAAATAGACACTGAAATTGCGCCTGTGCCTTTCAATGCTCGATAGCGAGCTTCATCTTCTGATGCCTGTTTAGCTCTTGCTTGCGCGGCCAAAACCGCTTCTTGTTGGGCGTCGGCTGCGAGTTGTAAATCAATAGGATCAATTCGCATTAGCAGTTGGCCTTGTTTGACCTTTTGCCCGGTATCGACCAATCGTTCCAACACCTTACCTGACACTCGAAAACCGAGCTGGCTTTCCACGCGAGCGGCAACAACCCCGGAGAAGGTGCGTAATTTGTTTGTGGCTTCTGTAACTGTAGCGGTTCTTACTAATTTTACTTCTGTACGAGGATCTATTGGTTTTTCATCTTTGCAGCCAGTTAATAAAAGTGGCAGAGCTGTAACAACTGCAAGTGTAAGTATGTGGCGACGAGACATACATAAGCCTCCATATAAAACGATTTAGGAGGCTTATTATTATTCTTGTGACCAAATTAGTCAATAGTCACATTATTTTTAAGGCGCTAAACTTCTCAGAATGAGGTTTGACAATTGAATAGGAGCTTCTTCAATATAATCAAAACTATGCTGCAACATAAGTGGATGTATATATGGTCGCATCACAAGATAGATTGCTTTGCTCATCTCATCTAACGGCGTTTTACGTTCAAAATCCCCTGTTTTTCGCCCTTCTTGTAGAATTTCCTGAAGTAATGATTGAATCTGTTTCTCGAAAACGAGCGTTGTTTGCCAACGGTCTGTAGCGGCTGAGATCGCGATTTCATATAGTTTACGATCTTGAGAATATAGACGAAAACTGGCTTGGATAATTTCTTTAAACATCTGGCGCAGCTTCTCTGCGGGAAGCTCCACTTCAGCAACTGCTTTTTCAACATCGTCAACTATTTTTGTTAGACAATTTGCACAAATACTCTCACCTACAGCTTGTTTTGATGGAAAAAACTTATATATGTAAGCTTTTGAAAAGCCTATCGACTTAGCCAAGTCTGAAACTGTTGTTTTGTCATATCCGTAACGACTGAAATGCTCTGTTGCCGCAGCAACAATCTGATCCCGCACTTCATGTTCTATCGGTCCTCGTTTTAGAGTAGGGTTATTGTTCTCATCATACATAGCGGTTCTCTTTTACTTCAATTCAATTTAGATATTCTAACGTTTTGCGTTTAGATTGACAACGAGTGACCAATGTGTAATATAGTCACAAATTGATTGTATTTAAGGAATGCTATTTTGCTAAAATATCCTTTTGTTGTTTTTGCTGTTTCCAGTTTATTGGCTAGTTGTGCTGTTGGTCCTGATTATCCCCCCCCAGAACTAACCGCCCCAGATCACTTCTACGGACAGGATTCAACAAGTAAAAATATCAATCAAACTGATATCATCGAATGGTGGAAGCGCTTTGATGATGAGCTGTTAACTCAATATATTGCAATTGCACTGAATCAAAATTTAGATATTGCTCAAGCAACGGCACGGGTAGCACAAGCTCAGGCAGGTATTGGGGCGACCAATGCGGCATTGCTTCCGTCAGCGAGTATCTCGGGGCAGGCAGCTCGCGCTTATCAGTCAGTTGAAACACCAATCGGACAAATTTTAAACTCGTCACCGGGTTTTGAGCGCCCTGGTAATAATTACGAAGTTAACTTAAATGTGGGCTGGGAACTTGACCTGTTTGGTGGGCTCCGCCGGGAGCGGGAAGCCGCGTTGGCTGAATATCAAGCATCCTCCGCAGGTGTGGCTGCTGCCAGACTAGCTATTGCAGCGCAGACGGCTAATCTTTATATAAATGTTAGAGGCCTGCAAACCCGACTCAATATTGCACGTAAACAGGTGGCAATACAACAGGAAAAATTGAGCTTAATTGAGTTACTCTACAGTAAAGGGTTAGCAGCTGAGCAGCAAGTAGATCAAGCACGAGCTTTTGTCGCACAAACACAAGCAGTTATACCCGATTTGGAAGCCGGACTAGAAATATCAATGAACTCACTGGATGTGATCTTAGGCGTAGCGCCAGGTACTCATAGAAATGAACTGAAATTGAGCGCTCAAATTCCAGCCACTCCAGATATTACATCGATGGGCACACCCGCAGAATTATTATTACGTAGGCCTGACCTTATTATCGCTGAAAACCGGTTAATTGCAGCAAATGCTATGATTGGTGCATCAATTGCGGAATATTACCCTAAGTTCTCGCTCAATGGTTTGCTGGGGAGTGCAACTTCAATATCGGGCGATAATCTGTTTAGCAGCAACGCAAACCAAGCCGCAGGAATACTTGGTTTACGTTGGCGGTTGTTTGATTTTGCTCGAATTGATGCTCAAATAGAGCAAGCAAAAGGACATCAAGCTGAAATGCTCTCGGCCTACCGTCTGGCGGTACTGAAGGCGACGGAAGATGTTGAAAATGCATTTACGATATTAGTTAAACGCGAGCAACAAAAAACCGCGCTGACAGAAGGAGTTGAAGCGCTCTCAAATGCACGTGATGCGACTTTTACTGCCTACGAAAAAGGGACTGTGAGCATGCTAAACGTTTTAGAAAACGATGACAGATTATTACAAATGTCGGATCGTCAAACACTAATAAAAACGGAATCAGCAAAAGCGGCTGTCGCTGTGTTCAAAGCGCTCGGTGGTGGTTGGCAAACAGATACGGAGCAACTATAGTTGCCCGTTTTGCCTCTGTTTGAGTCCGTTTATGTCATTGCTTGAGATAATTAAATTTTCTATTCTGCTTCGCTTTGAGATAGGCCCGGATCGATTCCAGTCATAGCGATGGATACATCCCAGAGTCGGCTAGCCAGCACTGTATCTTGTGCTTGCGCTGTTCGAGAAGCCTCCCCAGAAACACCTCTTATACCGCCAAAACCAATTGGCCCATAATAGCCTCCGGCTTTCACTCGTCCGGTTGCAGCCTGCAACGCAGGCCAAGCCCCTTTTGCCGCACTATTGAGCAATAGTCCCGTCACTGGTAGTAAAATTTGTAATGCCCCCATATGTCGGCCCAAATCGGTCGCGGCAAACCCAGGATGACAACCTACAGCCGTTACCGAAGAACCCGAGGCACGTAGACGGCGATCAAGCTCAAAAAAGAACAGCGCATTGGCCAGCTTACTGGCAGCATAGCGCTTAGTCTTATCATAACTATGCTCGGCATTTAGATCTTCCCAATCAATGCTTGCATGACGGTGAGCAAAACTGGAAGTCACAACAACTCGGCTTCCTTCTGTTTCGGCGAGTTTAGGCAATAGTAACGCGGTAAACGCAAAGCAGCCTAAATGGTTGACACCAAACTGCTGTTCAAAACCCTGCTTGGTTCGTGTCAATGGTGGAGTCATTACACCGGCATTATTAATGAGGGCATCAATCCGTGATTCTGCAGCCAGTTGGTTAGCAGCCTCACGAATGCTTTCCAGATCGCTTTGATCGTATGGCAGGAATGCCAGCTCAGCTTCAGGGTTGACTTGTTTAAGCCGCGCGATAGCTTGCTCTGCTTTTTCCTTGGAGCGACAGGCCATAATCACCCTTGCTCCACGAGCCGACAGCACCCGCGAAATTTCAAAGCCGATACCGGTATTCGCGCCTGTAATAACGAAGCATTTGCCTGATTGATCGGCAACACTGGCTTCAGTAAACCCATTTAGTTTAGACATATTCTCACACCCCTAATTATGAGTGAGTACACACTCATTATAAAAATAAAAATTTAGGCCGCTGTTCCCTTCCAATAGAGATCAAAGCTCGCTCTTTTTAACTGCTCATGTTGTTCTTTCGGACTGATAACCACAGCATCAATAGTTATATCTGCCAGTCCTATTAAGACGGTATCAATATAAAAAGTCATTCGCTCAGGATCAACACGTCCAGCCATACTGCGTTCAACAAGATCTCGCGATTCATGAAATAACGCGTTGCAGATCCGTCGGGTTTCAGTTGTAATTCGATCTGAGACTTTGAGTTGGCGTAGCACTTTACACCAAGTTGGATTCGCAGCGCCCCAATCAATTAGTTTATCCCATATAAGCCAGACACGCTCACGCGGATCGCTGTTGGTTGGAAAAACTATCTTCATTGTTTGAGCAAGATCGGTTTCTATTTCGAGAAATAGTTCGTTAAGCAGGTTATCTTTGGTAGCAAAATACGTAAAAATTGTACCTTCGGCAACACCTGCCACTTTGGCTATGCTTGCGGTAGAAGCCCCCGTTCCTGATGTAGCGATCAATTTGGCGGCGGCGGTAAGAATTGCATCACGTTTTGCTTCGCTTAAAGGACGAGCCATCATCAAAACCCTATAATTGAGTGATTACTCAATTATAGGGTTTTCAGTAATTGAAAGTCAACCACTCAACAAACCCAATATTTAATGTCGGTACTTTCTGGCCTGTAAATTACCCCGAGTTTGTTGCTGGCTGCACTGTCGCTAAATGCGATTTAACATCTTGCAAGTGCTTGCGAAACCGAAGCGCGTAATCGTCACTGACCGCGGTTTGAATACTCGAGCGACTCGCTAATGCAAAACGCCAATCAGTTACTTGATTAAGCCCATCAAACAGATTATGAGTAGATGCAAATTCCAAAATATCGAAGTAACGAAATACAGGGGCCATAACAATGTCTACCATAGTCAGATTTTTGCCGGTGAAATAAGGCCCATCAGATATTACGCCATCAAACCGCACCAATTTGTCTCTTAATGCCGCAGATTTTCCAAGAATTGTTTCATGATCTGACGCATTCAGAAAACCCCATGCATCGAACATAGTGGCAGATGCAAATTCTATCCATGCTCTGTGCTGTGCTCGGGACAATGCAGAGGATGGATATAGGGTTGGTTGGCGGTAAGTTTCTTCAAGATATTCACAGATCGCAATACTTTCAAAGAGTACAGATTCTTCACCGTTTTGTTCCAGGACTTTGAGCAACGGGACTTTACCGGTAGGCGAAATTGCAAGAAACCAGTCGGGTTTATTATCAAGATCGATATTAATCCGTTCAAACGGAATACCTTTTTCAAGTAATACTATAGCGACACGTTGAACGAAAGGACATAAATGATGACTAATAAGCGTCAATTGAGATTGAGACATTGGACAATTCTTAATAAGTTAAAAGCCCGCAACAAAAAAATGAAAGCGGACTTGGTAAGATAAATCGATCATGTTTCGCAACGTTAAAGCGCAATCAAATCGCCGAACACAAGCAATACATTTCGTTAAGCGTGTTTAGGATTTTAAAGTGAACTACCACCATCAATGATGATTTCCGATCCCACGGTCCAAGCAGAATCGTCTGAAGCAAAGTAAAGTACTGCTTTTGCAACTTCTTCTGGTTTACCAAAGCGACCAGCTGGGATGGTTGCAACGATATCCTTCATTACTTGGTCATAGTACTCCACTGGGATACCCGCTTTATCGTAGAGTGGTGTATCAACAGGACCAGGACTTACTGCATTGATGCGGATTCCACGAGAAAGCAGCTCGTTAGAAAGTGTTTTTGACATATTAAGTAATGCCGCTTTGGTTGAACCATAAACGGAAGAGTTCACAGGTCCAGTGTGGGCATTAATAGATGTATTAAAAATCACTGATGCTGAACTTGCGAACACTGGCAACAATGCCTGCATTAGGAAGTAAGGTCCTTTAACATTGATGTTAAAAATGCGGTCGAAATTCTCTTCTGTCCACGCTTCAATGGGTATATAAACCGAGATACCAGCATTTAGAAAAGCGATATCCAATTCACCAAAGTGAGCCTTAACAGCCTGAGCGAGTTCTTTCTGCGCATCCACGTTCGCAGAATCAGCACTCAGCACTAAAACATCGTCACCCAATTCAGCTTTCGCTTTTGCGATGGAATCAGGGCTAACACCAGTAACGATCACGCGAGCACCTTCTGCAATAAAAAGCTTAGCAGTCTCAAGGCCAATACCACTCGTACCACCGGTAATGAGTGCACGTTTATCTTTTAATCTAGACATCTAAAGTCTCCTTAGGTTTTTTCTAAGATCAGTCAATATACTGATCGGCCTGATTGCTACTATAGATTCATACACTCAGCATGATAAGATTGTTTTTTTGAATATGATTTATGCTTTATATACATAAATTAGCGAGGGTAAAATGGATCGCTTGTTGTTGATGACTTGTTTTGTTCGAACTGTAGAAACAGGCAGCTTTTCTGCTGCAGGACGTGATTTAGGGTTAGGACAGCCGAACGTCAGCCGTAATGTTGCTGCGCTCGAAAATCACTTAAACACTAGACTGCTAAATCGTTCCACACGCAAACTGGCTCTGACACCAGAAGGAGAACGTTACTACACAGAGGCAAGACGTATTCTTGAGGCTGTGGAAGAATCCGAGTCTTCATTTAAGGAAAACATAGCTCCTTCAGGATTATTGCGGGTTGCCTGTCCGACCGCTCTGGCTCATACTTTTTTAGTACCGCACATACCTCGTTTTCTGGATCAATACCCTGAATTAACGCTCGATCTGCAAATCAATGACCGCTATGTTAATTTGGTTGACGAGGGCGCCGAACTTGCAATCAGGATTGGACATTTAGAAGATAGCGCAATGCGTGCCCGTCGCTTAGTGTCATTCGAGCGTGTATGTGTGGCAAGTAAAGGATATTTGGCTAAACGTGGTACTCCAGTCACCCCAGATGATCTGAGAACTCATTATTGTTTGATCTACACTCTATTATCAACAGGTACCACATGGCGTTTTAGAAATACAGACGTGCCGGTTTCCGGCAGGCTTAGGGTTAGCTCTCCTGAAGCGATACGAGAATGTGTTAATGCCGGGCTAGGAATTGCACAAGGACCAGAATGGTTATACGAAGAAGGACTAAAAAATGGCAATCTGCAGCTCTTGCTAGAAGATTACACTGCGCCGCCGGCCCCAATTCAAGCAGTCTATCTGGCTAACCGCCTCCTGCCCAAACGGGCAATTGTATTTATGGATTTTGTTGCTGAAATATTTTCAAACAATCCAGCATTTAATAGTTAACCTAACTGCATACACGTTTCCAAGCAAGTTCGATTGAAAACGTGTGTTGCTCACGCGTCAGCGTTTAACATCCAGCGGACGTTAAAATTTATAGAGCAATATCCTATTCTGGCATACAGTAGTTGTTAGGTAGTATTGTGAGTTTGTTTGAGAGCCATAATTTCAAAAATTTAGCGAATTGCAGACGTTAACTGCTAAACGCCTAAGTGGCAATTTTCCAGATCAAAGTAATATTAAGGCATTATTCTTTAATAATTTTCTGTAGACTGGGATTCGCTTCGCTCGGCCCAATCTCGTGGGCTCAAACGGCAACACCTTGGGCTATTTACGGTCATCAATTCTATATTTCGCAGTTCCCTAATGGCTTATAAATTTTTATTATTTTTTTTATCAGCTTTATTTATTTCAGGATGCAATACGTCAGATAGTAAGCAAAAACCATGTGATTATTTATTTGAGTTAACTGAAGAAAGAAAGGCTATTGTTCTCGATTAGTTTTCTAAGTGGGAAGATGGAGATCCATTAGATGCAAAAATTGAACAAAGTTCAGGTGGCTTGTACGCTTCGTTATATGAAGAGCCTTTGGGGCTTGACTGGAATTTGATCGTTATCCCGCCTTCAAGTGGTTTTCTTCAGTTGGATGGAGAATCAGTAAATTATTTTCTTATTAATAAAAAAGATGTTAATTCAATATCTATTGGATATGGAAGGCGAAAATTCTATGTCATCAAAACGCCTGATTCTAATAGTTTTGGCAAAGATATTCTGAATATCGATGACTCCTTTGTGTTCTTATAATTACCTCACCTCGTTAAAATAATCATGATGTTATTTTTCATCACACTTGTGTTGTTGATTTATAGTCCTTTTAGTTTTTGATTGTTTTTCGTTAATTTATTGTAATTTTCTAGTTTTCAATGTAAATTAAAAACAACGTTGTTTTTATTGTTTGCACAATTAGGAAATGCCATGAATTTAAATATTTTATTAAAACTCTGTGCGACGACACTGACTGTATCTTCGCTTTCGGGTTGTCTGGTTGATGGCAGTGGTACCATCAATCCGGAAGAATTTAAACCGGATCAAGCACAAGAAGAGCAAGGGCAGGAAGAAGATGCTCAAAACAATAATGGGCAGGCTCAGCCAGTAAAATTAAGTGAACGGGTTTATTTAAACTTTGACGAAACATCAGGTGAATCTGATACCAAAAATCAGGTTGATCAGACTCAGTTTACTATTTCAAATACGTTTTCAAACCCAGAACGAGTGCTCGGTTTAGAAGGGAATGCCTTGCGTACCGATGGTTTTTCAACCTGGGTTAAAGGCCCGGTAGATTTATCTGGTTTAACGGAAATGACACTGGAGGCCTGGGTGGCACTCGAAAGCTACCCAAGCGATCACGAAACGACGTATGAAAATCTAACACCTGCTGCATTTGTTTCAAAAATGAAAGCAGGTAAAGGTTTTAGTCTCGAAATTAATACCTTTGGTCAGTGGCAATTTAACGTCAGCATTGATGGCACTTTATATTCTGTGACAGCCCCTGATAGCTTTCCGTTATACAGTTGGAATCATATTGCTGCTGTTGTGGACGGTTTCAACGGTAATATAAAACTCTATTTGAACGGTGTTGAAGTTGCTTCGATTTCAGCTAACCCTGTTGGTGGTAAAATAGACAACGTTGATTCAAGTTTGCTTATTGCAAAAAGTTATGCCACTACATCTTCCGGTCCTTTTTCGGTGATTAATGGATTAAACGGGGCATTTGACGAAGTTAAAATTTATCAGGGCAGTAAATCGGCAGATGCGTTTGCAACAAATATTCAGATAATAGATGACAATCACCCGTTGGGTACGGTTTCATTGGAAACACCTGTAAGCCGCTTTATACAAGATGAGCTGCGTCCTACCTATCATGCGATGCCGCCCGCTAACTGGACGAATGAACCTCATGGTTTAGTAGAGTTTAACGGCAAATATCATATGTTTTATCAGCGAACGCCAAATGGCCCGTTTAAAACCCAAATGCATTGGGGTCACATGATGTCTGATAATTTTGTTAACTGGACACATATGCAAGATGCGCTTTGGCCAGAGGTAGAACTGGGCGGTACTAACGGCTTTGATATGAAAGGTATTTGGTCAGGCGATGTCGTTGTTGAAGGGGATACAGCGTATGCGTTTTACACTAACGTTAACCATACAGGCCCTTTTAATCCAGGCGTTTCGGTTGCAATGAGTTCGGATGATAATTTACAAAACTGGACAAAATTAGGGCCGATTATTGACCGCACCGGGGTTGATGATATGCGTGACCCTTATTTGTGGAAAGACGGCGATACATGGCACATGATAGTTGGTGCAATAAAAAGTAGTCATGGCGCACTGTTGCACTTATCTACCACAGATATGACTGATGCAAACAGCTGGCAAGCAAGTGACTTTATGGCAGATTTCTCTGTGCTAACAGCACCGGATGGCTCAAAAGACGGACTTGCGAATGTGTTATGGGAAATGCCTGTTTTTGAGAAAATCTCAGAAAACAAATATATCTTACTCGTAAATCCGGTTGGCGGTGGTTATCGACCGCGGGGTCTGTATTGGATTGGTGAGTGGAACAATGGCCAATTTGTACCGGACGATACCCAAGCTAAATATTTAGATTTAATGATTGGTCATATTTCGCCAACAGTTGCGCGTAATGCCGATAGTTTATTAACGGCTATTGGGATTGTTGATGAAAGACGTTCTTCTGAAGCTCAACTGGATGCAGGCTGGACTCAAACTTTCAGTGCCCCGCGTATATGGGAATTAGCACAAGATAATGCAACCCTAGTGCAAAAACCGGCGCCGGGGTTATCAAATTTAAGAATTGAAGACAGCCGCCGTATTCAATCTAATCTGAAAGTGAATGGTGAAACCCGGCTAAATGCGAAGGGACGTCATCTTGAAATGATTGCGCAATTAAACCCGACCGATACCGCAAATAAATATGGGTTGGTTATTGCTGCATCAGCAGATGGTCAGGAAAAAACGGTTATTTATTATGATACTGAAAATAACAATATTGTTTTAGATAAACGCAAATCATCTCTGTCAGATCAGGCGTTTGAACTGAATGAGCAAGTAGGTGAATACAATGAAACGGTTTTTGGTAAACCTGAAAAGTTTCATGTGTTTGTCGATGGTTCAGTCGTTGATGTATTTATTAATGATAAAGCCGCCTTTTCTTTTAGGATCTATCCAACGTTAGATGATAGCCAGCATATTGGGCTTTATTCTGAAGCGGCGGATACTGTATTTACTCAGGTTGAGGTATACCAGCTAAAGGATATGCAATCAGCACGCACGTTTCTGGGAGCTCAGGCCGATTCTGATGGCATATTCGAAGAGATGGAAAATGGTGAAATCATTAAAGTTTCAGTCGCTCAGAATACCCTGGTTGATAGTTTAAATATGGCTGAATGGCATATTTCTAACCTGCCTGATGGTGTATCAATTGCCGGTATTAAAAGACTGGATGATTCAACCGCCGAAATAACGCTGGCGGGCAATTCGTTAGCCGATTTTGACACTGATTTAAATAATATGTGGATATCAGTTGGCGCCAGCCAGTTTGCAAACAAGCCTTTTACTGAAACCGTGATTACGCAGTCACCTATTATTCAAGCTAAAGTCGAAACGGTAACTCAGGCTAGTCTGACGGTCAGTGGCAGTGCTGATAATCAAATTAGCGAAGGCTTGGAAGCGGGCAAACAAATCAGTTTAATATTGGAAAACAACACCTTTGCCCAAACACTGAATAAAGATAACTGGGTTGCATCAAATTTACCAAACGGTTTAGATTTTTCACTGACCAGAGTAAGTGATACACAAGTGATTATTGAATTAACCGGCACTGCAGACAGTTATGTCAATCAGGATCGATGGGTGAGCTTTTCTGTGATGGCAGAAGAATTCGTGACGGAAGATCCTGAGTTATTTGGCCAGCCAGCGATGACAACCTCTATCTTGTTTGTTGCAAACAAGGTTTATAATGTCACTGTGCCTGCAGACGGGCAAAACAATGCTTTAGTCATTGGCCGGTTTGATGGCGCACAAACGACATTGGCGCAAGGTTGGTCTGCTACAGGGGGGTTTGCAAATCCGGCAACCGAGTCAAGCTGGCGCGGGACTACAATTAACAGTGCGTCAGCCCAAGTGGGTGAGGGCGCGGTCAGCACCTGTGAAATGAACAGCAATGAAAAAGGTTGCGACCAAAGTATGGGTCGTTTAACTTCACCAGTTTTCACCCTAACTAAAGACAACTTATATACCTTGCTCGCAGGTGGTGAGAACAATAGCAAGGCTGTTGGTATTCGAGTGTTAGATACCGCAGGTAATTTATTACATAACTATTCACCAGCGAGTTGTGGCCCTGCAAATATAGATGGCGACGATGACTGGACTGTCATTCAGGCCAGTGCATTAAAAGGGGCAACTATTCGAGCCCAATTTTATGATGAAGAATCAGGTGGTTGCGGATTTGTTAGTTTTGATCACTTGTTCCAAAGTGATGTCGCTAAAAGTGACACTATGCTCGACGGTGGCACTGTTGTATTGACGGCAGAGCAAAGTGCGAATTTAACTTACGGTGTGAGTTTGCCGTATCAAGATTCTGATTCAAATATTATTGGTTCTTTTGATGATGCACAGGCTATGATTGCTGCAGGCTGGGTTGCTACCGGCGATTTTGCGAGTCCGGTATCAGCAGATGCCTGGCACAGCTTAACTACGACCCGGGCGGATGCCGCCAGAGTAGGCAAGGGTGGTACAACAAGCTGTGAGTTAAATGGAAATCCTTGTGATGCCAGCACAGGCACTTTAACTTCGCCTTTATTTAATGTGCCAGCAGAGCAGTCAACTTTGGCCTTGCTGGTTAGTGGTGGTAACGCTGAAATGACCAATGATGTCGGCATTCGAGTATTGGACGCGTCAGATGCCGAACTTGCACGATTAAATCCGGGCACATGTGGTGATGCGTACATAAAAAATGATTCACATTGGAAAACAATTGATTTATCGGCTTATGTAGATCAGCAAGTTAAAGTCGAGGTGTTCGATAATGAAACCGGAGGGTGTGGGTTTATCAGTGTCGACCATATTCATTTAACGTCGGGCAACTCGGTTGATCCTAATTATGTTGACTTTAACTACGACGCATCTGATTTTGCAGAAACCAATCCGGATCAGAGTTTAGATTCTTTGACTGTCACGGACGACGCTTTTATTCAAGTAATTGGGAGCTTTGACAGTGCCAGTGCTATGTTAGCTAATGGCTGGGTTGCAACTGGGGATTTTGTGAACCCTGAAAACGATATGGCTTGGGCTGGTACTACCGCCTTTGAAGATGCTGCCAAAGTGGGTTTAGCCGCTGTCAGTTCCTGCGAGTTAAATAATAATGCCATAGGCTGTGATGCGCCTACAGGTACACTGACCTCGCCAGTATTTAAAGTAGACAATAAGCGAGCTTATTTAAACTTTGTAATGTCAGGTGGCAATGGCAGTGCACCGGTTGGTTTAAAAGTGATCAATCCAGCGAATGGCGCGGTAATTGCTCAATATACACCAAATAGTTGTAGTGACTCCCGTATTCTGGGCGATCAGCATTGGGTATCACTTGATTTGAGCGACTGGACAGGTCAATTTGTTCAGGTGGTGATATTTGATGAAGAAGCCGGTGGATGTGGTTTTGTTAGTTTCGATCATATTCACTTGAGTGCCACTGCTTATCAGAACTAAACGCCTCGTTAATGCAGTTATACCGACTCTGGAATTTTGAGTCGGTATAATACTCAAATTGTTAAAATTACCCTACCGCCTGATTTTTACCTGCTTCTTTTGCTTGTTTTAGCTGGGCGTTTGCGGCTTGAACCAGTTTATAGCCATCCATATCTGTATTCGGCTCGGCAACGGTTACACCGACACTGACGGTTAAATATCCGGTTGGTGAGTTTTGATGAGGAATTTTTAATGCTTCTATTGTTTTAACTATCTCTTCAGCAACGTGGCAGGCGCCGGCCAAATGTGTATCAGGCAAAAGCCCTAAAAACTCTTCACCGGCATAACGAACCAGAATATCAACCGGACGTTTTAAATTAGACTTAATGGCACGGGCTATTTGTTTTAAAACATCGTCCGCATTTTCATGGCCATAAGCATCGTTGTAGGCTTTAAACCAGTCTAAATCGACCATAAGAGCAGCGGTCGGGGTTTTATTTCGGTTGCCCAGTCCGATATTGCGTGCCAGCAATTCATTCAGCATATGCCGGCTGTAAATTCCGGTCAGGCCGTCAACATACATGGTCTGTTTTTGTGCATCGGCCTGAAGTTTGGTTTTTAAATGTACCTGAAAACGGTTCTCTATGGTTAACGGGCTTGCCGGCTTGGCAATAAAATCGGAAGCGCCAGCTTGCCAGCAGATATTCTCATCTATTTCGGATTGAATTGAACGCAGAATAATAACCGGAATATCACAGGTGTAAGGGTTTTTCCGTAAAGCTCTGCAGGCTTCCAGTCCGCTGGTTTCGTCTGTATCGATATCGATTAGAATTAAGTCAGGTAAAGTGGCTTCACATACCTGAAGTGCTTGTTCTTGATTCTCAACTAGTTTGATTTGATATTCATCAGGCAGACTGTTTTTTATTGTCGCATCTTGGTTGGCTGTGTTTTCTAATACTAAAATCAGAATATCAGCCGGATTTTTTTTAGGTAAGTCTTTCCATGTAATCACAATAAATACCTTGCAAGTCAGATTATAAAATTAGGATCAGGTTGTTAATATAACTATTTGTTAATCCCAAATGTTTACAGGCCCTACAATATTGTTTTATTAGCCGGGCTCAGTTACCGTGGGCTTTTAAAGTTGTGTGGGTATCTTAAGCATAATCAATAAATTTAAAATTTACAGATTAAAAATGAATAAAATGACAAGGGCTTAAGCTTTTTCGGTATCTTCACCTAACATATTCATGACTTTTGCAAACTCGGCGGTCACGTCGGCAAATCCTTGCACGCAGTCGGCTTCCATACTCGCCCCTGCTGCGGTTTCCAGTGAAGACAAATCATGGTGAAGTTTAGCTAGGCCAATATCACCGCTTTGCCCTTTCAGTGCATGAGCCGCTTGTCTGACGGATTCATAGTTTTGATGATTGAGAGCACTTTTTAAAACCTGCATTTTATCCGGCGCACTTTGCAAAAACATTTTGCACAATCGGGTTAGCAAGGTTTGGTTATTCATCAATCGGATTAAGGCTGATTTTTTATCCCAGCTTGGCAGCTTGTATTTCAGTTTTACTGCATTTTCAGCGGTATTTAATACCGGGATATTAGCGGCAGTTCGGGTTTTAAGCTGTTTTTCCAGTTTTTGATACAGTTCGTTTGCATCAACCGGTTTGCTGATATAGTCGTTCATACCGGCACGCAAACATTTTTCCTTTTCGCCTCGCATGGCATTGGCTGTCATGGCGATAATCGGAATATCAGGGTTTATGGCTTTGTTGCTTTTATGCCGGATTGCATCTGTGGTTTGAAAACCATTTAGTTCTGGCATATTACAGTCCATGAGTATGCAATCTACCGTTTGCTTTGCCTGAGCCAATGACTCCAATTTATTCAAGCATTCTCTTCCGTTTACAGCCAACTCTACATTGGCGGATACTTCATTTAAAAATGCTTTGGTGACTTCCCGGTTAACTTCATTATCATCAACCACCAATATAGTGGCGTGTTTTAGGGCGTCGCTTAGTTCCGGTTGTGTTGAGTCCTGCTTATGTTGCTGGAGCTGCTCATTACCCGTTTGTTGCTCGGGCGCGTTAAATAGCTCTACACTGGGTTTACTGAATAATCCGGTTTCAAAGTCAGAATACAGCATGGGCTTGTAAATATACTGAGTGGTGTCGGAGTGTGGAATTTTGTGTTCGTTGGCGGGTTTAATCAGGTAAACAAACTGAGTTTGATTTGATTCTATATAGTCAGCGTTCGTTCTTTTAAATTGCTCAATCACGTCTGGATCGCAGGATTCAAAATCGATCAGAATATAATCTATCGTCTGTGAACTTTCATCAAGCTGGCTGCCTGCTAACTGGTTTAGTGCAGTACAGGTGCCTCCCTGAGCGACAATAAATTTTTCTATAATAGTTTGATGAACCGGATTTTCAGTTAAGCTGATGCAGTTTTTTTCGCTGAATTGCTCAGATTGATTTGAAGGCTTGTCTGCCCAATCGTTGCATGTAATATAAAACATCATGGTGGTACCCTGGCCGGGTTTTGAAAGCAATGTGATCTCACCGCCCATCATTTCAACTAATTTTTTGCAAATGGATAAACCTAAGCCTGTGCCACCATATTGTGCCGAGATGCCCGCACTAGCTTGTGTAAAAGGCGCAAATAATTGTTTTTGACGCGCCTCATTTATACCTATGCCCGTATCTTTAATTTCAATATGTAATTCCAGTTTATTCTGGTTTGGGGTTATGGTTTTGGCGGTTAGCATAATATAACCGGCTTGAGTGAATTTAATGGCGTTATTAATTAGGTTATTGATAACTTGAGTTAATCGATGGGCATCTGCTTTAATTTGCTCAACCTGTATTCCGGAGGTATCGACAAAAAATTCCAGATTTTTGTCAAAAGCTTTAATCGCTAATGATTCGGCCTGGCGTTCAAGCTTTGACCTTAAGCTAAACATATTTTCTTCTATTTCCAGCTTGCCCGCTTCAATTTTAGACATATCCAGAATATCGTTAATTAATGAATGCAGTGATTCAAGGCTGACATCCGCCATATCAACAAATTTATTTAGTTTGTTATCGGATATATTGTTTTTTAGTAGAGTTAACGCACCGTTTATACCGTTAAGCGGTGTACGAATTTCGTGGCTGATATTGGCGATAAAACTACTTTTCACCTGGCTGGCTTCTAACGCTTTGTGGTGTGCGGCTTTAAGCTCCAGAGTTCGCTTTTCTACTTCTTTCTCAAGCTGCTCATTATTTTGTTTAATCAACGCCATTGCATTTGTTATATCTGTCTGATCAGTAATCGTGCAGGCTAGATTCGAATTGGGATCATCAACTGAAATCAGGTTTATTTTCAGCAATAAATGATGGTTTTCATTGGTATACGGGTTAATCCAATCGCATTTAAAAATTTGTAACTGCCTGGTTTTTATTGCTTCATTTATACGACCGGGCAATTCATCTATTGAACTCAAATATTGAGTAATGGGGCTGCGCTGAACATCTTGATTGTGCCACATGAAAATACTGGCAGCTGAGTGATTCCATTTTTTTATCTGCCCTTGTTTATCAAAAACAATAATGCCATCGTTTGATGTTTCCACTATGGTCTGTGATTCGGCCCTGGCTTCAGCGAGTAGCTGATTGCGTCTGAAGCTGCGGTGTAAAAAGGCAATAATTGTCAGGGTCACCAAACTGAGCAGAGTGAAATACCCATAAAAATTAGTTCGTTTTGATGCGTATTGCTGTTCTAACCAGCTATTTGGTGTCAACAAATGTATGGTTAATCCTTTGCCTTCACCCAAAGTCGAAATAGGTTCATACAGTTTTGAAGCAATATAAAGCTGATTGTGAATATCTTTAACCTGCTTGAGTTGGCTTTTAAAACCGCTAATCTGGGCGGGGATTTGAGTGATAAGCTGATTCACAGTTAACTCAGGCCTTAAATCCCGACTATAGTTAAAGTCAGATTCAAAGTGGTTTATCGTGAAACCGTCCTGATCAGAGATTATAATTTTTAACGGATGAGAAACTAAAGATTTTAACGCCTCAATCAGATTGGTTGCGTTGATATTGGCGACAAAATAACCAAAAAGACTATTCTGGTTATTATAAATGGGGACTATATATCTTAAAGTGGGTTTGTACGGGTACTCTATGGTACCAAACTCTCGATTGAGGTTAAGGTTGCTGATATAAATTTGGCCGGGATTGAGTTTGTGCCCTTCCTGAAAATAAAACGACTCCGATTTATCCTGTAAAAATGCTTGCTGGACCCGGCTGATTTTTGACGCATCATTGATTACTTTTAGCAGCTCAACTCCGTTTTTATCCAAAAGCCTTAGCTGATAAAAATCGGTTGAGTTTTCTAAAAAGGCGGTAAAAATTTTGCTTAACCGGTTATTCCATTCAGGCAATTTAGTATTGTCGAGCGGATCTGTCCCCTGATTTTCAGTGGCTCTGACAATGCCAGATATCGGCGGTGTATTAACCACAAAACGCACACTTTTATTATGTTCTTCGAGATAACTGCTAATTGCGGTATGAATCTCTTCACTATTGACCTGATGATTTTCATCAACAATTGAGAGGGTTTCCTGCTCTATATGATTTTCATAATTCCAAATCCCCAGCATGCCCAGTAATACCAGTGGTGATAATAACAAGACAAATAAATAGCGGTTTTGAAACTGTTTAAAGCGAGCGTTAATTGCGGTCATATTATCTCTTCCAAGTGAACAAATTAAAAGCGGGTCTCACCTTTAAATGAGCCGGGAAAGAAGGGATGATCGATTTCATTATTCACCGTGTCCTTTTGATGTTTTGACCTGTAAGTTTATTAACGTCTCACTAGCGGTTTTTGCTGAGTCAGAGGGTAATTTGGTTTCAAGTTTTGAGTATAGTTTAGTATTTATATGTTTGATTAAAGATTTACCGCTTATTTTTAAACGTGTATCTGCGGATTTGGTTCAGTCTTTTGTTAAATTTTTTGTTTTTTAATCTGATCATGGCGATGGGTATAAGCGTAATATTATCAGGGGACAAGCAATCTGTGTTGTTTTGATGAAGCTGCAAAACAAGCGTTGACCGTATGATGGAATGGTTAGAACAAAGGGGTAAAGTTTTATACCAAGGGCCCCTGTATTTTTTATTGTCGATAAAAAATAAATTTAGTTTCAATTGGCGCTTTATTGACTATATTTTGAGGAACCCCTTATAGGGATTGTTTAACTTAAAGGCTAAAGGATGAGTTGAATGCGTCAATCATTGTTAATCGTAGATGATGAGCCTTCGGTATTAATTGCAATGCAAACGGCATTAGAACCATTGGCAACAATCATTACCACACAAGATCCCAAGCAGGCTATTTCGTTAGCTCTGGAACATAAACCTAGTCTGGTATTACTGGATATTGATATGCCGCAGATGAATGGTTTTGAAGTGTGTGAAGCGCTAAACAGAGTGCCTGAGCTGACGGATTTATCCGTTATTTTTGTTACCTCGTATAGTGATGCGGATACCGAAAGCAAAGGGTTAGCATTAGGAGCGGTTGATTTTATTGCTAAGCCGCTTAATCTGAATGTATGTCAGCTTAGAGTGAGTAATCATTTAAACCTTAAATCTCAAATGGAACAGGTATTAACGGCTCATCAGGCGCTGCATGCTGAAAAAGAGCAGCTCAAAGTGACCTTGAACTCTATTGGTGATGCTGTGATTGCAACCGATGATTCCGGTTATATTACTTACTTAAATCCAATTGCGGAGCAGATGACAGACTGGTCCAGTAGCGAGGCTAAAGGCCGGTTTATTGATGAAGTCATGGTTTTAACGGATGCAAATAATACACACGAAGTGTTAAACCCCATCCATGTTGCCTTAAAAGAAGTACGACGGGTCGCAATGGCACTTAATGTTAATTTAACTTCAAAATCTGGTCGAATTTACCGGGTTGAAGATTCTGCAGCGCCGATTCGAGATAACACAGGCAATGTGTTTGGCGCCATTATTGTTTTTCATGATATTAGTGAATCCGTTGCTATGGCAACACGGATGATGCATTTAACGCATCATGACCAACTGACAGGTCTGCCCAATCGTATTTTATTACATGACCGAATTTATCAAGCGATTAGTGGCGAATATCAACCAGATTATGTCGCCTGCCTATTAATGATTGATGTCGATAACTTTAAATATTTAAACGAAACTTACGGCCACAGTGACGGCGACCGTTATTTAATGGAATTATCAGATTTGTTGGAACGGCTGATGCCAGCTGGTGCCACACTGGCCAGAGTGGGTGGGGATGAGTTTGTTGCATTGATGAGCGGCGTAATATCAACCAGTAAAATTGATATGCTGGTTAATCAAATACTGGAGGCTGCAAATAAAATTGTCACCATTAATGGCAATCAGCACAAGCTGAGTACCAGTGTAGGTGTGAGCTTATTCCCAAAGGATGCAAATAATACCGAGGCGTTAATGCGACATGCAGATGCCGCTATGTATCGGGCAAAAGCGCTGGGCAAAAATCAGTTTTGTTATTTTTCTGAAGAGTTGCAGGATAAGCTCAGCGCACGCATGCATATTGAAAAATTATTGGCTCAGTCCATTGAAAATAATCAATTGGTGGTTCAGTTTCAACCAAAATTTTCGTTGTTCAATCAGCAAATGACGGGGGTTGAAAGTTTGGTCAGGCTGGCTGATAAAGATGGTAGCCTGGTCCCGCCAGACCAATTTATTCCGCTGGCGGAAGAAGTTGGGTTAATTAAACAATTGGGCGAGCAGGTATTGATGCACAGCTGTCAAACCGCAAAACAGTGGCTGGAATCAGGTATGCCGCTTCAGGTATCGGTAAACATTGCCGCGCAGCAATTTAATGATCCGAATCTGTGCGATATTGTTGCCAATATACTGGAAAAAACAGATTTGCCCAGCCGCTACCTAGAGTTGGAAATTACTGAATCTGCTTTAATGGAAGATTATAAAACGGCACGGGATATGCTGATTAATTTGGGGAAAATGGGGGTCTCGGTTGCGATTGATGACTTTGGCACAGGTTATTCCAGTTTATCTTATTTAAAGTTTTTTCCGCTGGATGTACTTAAAATTGATCGCAGTTTTGTGAATGATGCAACACATGATGAACAAGCATTTAATATTATCAGTGCGATTGTTAGCTTATCTAAATCGCTTAAATTAAAGCTGGTAGCAGAGGGAATTGAAACAGAACAACATTTAAAAATGTTACAAAGTTTAGAAGTAGAATTAGGTCAGGGTTATTTATTTAGCCGACCGGTAGATGAAGCAAGTATTGTTGATTTATACAAAAAACACTGATTTTATAAGTTATCTTTTCCAATTTCTGTTATGTAAGTGATCTAGGTTATGGCGAATGTATTTAATCAAATACCTGATAATTTAAAAGAAGAAATATTTGAAGATTTATTGTCATCAGGTTCCGTTAGAATTGAGCGTATTATTTCAACCGGCCAAAGCTCGCCTAAATCCGGTTGGTATGATCAGGATGAAAATGAATGGGTTTTGGTTTTATCCGGATTTGGTGAAATTGAATTTGCAGACGGCCAGGTTGTTCGGCTTGAATCCGGTGATTATTTAAATATAAAAGCACATCAAAAACATAAAGTTAAATCAACATCACCGAATGAAAAGACTATCTGGTTGGCGATATTTTATTAGTCCCGCCAAGTTTAAAATTAAACCCTGATACAGATAATTAAAACGCCAAAACCCGGATAGGTTTTGGCGTTTTTGAATTGCGACAAATCAGGCCATTACCGGGCTTGTCTTGTTAAACTCAGAATATCCAGGTTATGTTTAAGCGCTTCTATTCCAACCTGATAATTCGCCAAATCATATAGCCTGAAGCTCAGCGCTTTATCCTGATTAATGTATAAACTGCCAACGCCGTTTTCCGGGTGCATAAAGAGCTCAAGCGAAATACCTGAATCTACAGACAGATTGACCTTAATATCTGCCAATAAAGTTTGTATATCTGCTGCTTCGTATACAAATTTAGCCTGATTATTAAGGCTGTCCAAAATCAATAAATAACGTCCGCGCAGAGTATTGTCTTCAAATACAATCGCAAACTCAGCTTCTGCTTTATCACCTTGTGTGGCGACGGACAGCAGGTTCATTGAGCTTTCTGCATTCAGCATCAGTTGTTCATTTGGATTGAGAGAGGTGAGTGCCTCTGACTCAGACGGTATGCGGTTATTGCTGTTTGCTTTGGTTTTTGCCCAGGCTTTGCCTTTTGCTTTGGATGAGACAGCTGCGTTAATTAGCTGGCTCTGGCTGTCAAGCCTTGCCAGCGTTTGGCTCAGCTGCTGTCTTAGTTTATCCGGGAATTTAACCGCTAATTCACCACTTGCGAGTGTATGCAATTGGTGAATCATTAAATCACCACCCCAAACAGGCGTTTCATTATCGCTTCGGCCAACTGTATGTGGCACCCAGCCAAATAATAATCGCTCGTTTTCGTCACCGGCTGAACGTGCAGCATAAAAATAACGGCCGTCTAGTGCATCAATGTCCGGTTTTATCCAGCTATCATTCTGTTTTACTAAATATTTAACCACGGGCGATTCAGGGCGCTGGTCTGAATAAATAATAAAAGGTATTTGTGCCAGTTTTAGATATTCGGGTACCTCTAAATTAAGTGGCGAACTTTCGCTGTAAAGTGGCGCTTGTGCGGTCCAGTTGCTCAAATCGTTTGAGGTATATAAACCAATGGCAGCCTGATTGTTATAACGTGATGTGATCAGCATCCAATATTGCTGCGCATCCTGATTCCAGAAAACAAAAGGATCGCGAAAATCATAATCGCTGTAGCCATTTGAGCCGGTAAAGGTGTCGGCGTCAATTGTATGCCAGTTTTTAAGCGTATTGTCGCTTGCAACCGCATGCATAACAGCTTCTACCGGGTAATGATTTTTATTGTGGCCGGTATAAAATAAATGATATTGACCATTTTGATCTTTAATGACACTGCCTGAACCTGTCCACTCATCCTGCTGTGTTGTATCACCGGAAGCCGCCAAGACCTGCTGCGGAAAGCTTGCATTAACCAGATCGGACGTTTTACTCAGGTTCCAGTCGTGGTAACCTGAATTTTGCAGATAATAAAGATAATATTCACCATTTTCATAATAAGGGTTGGCATCGCCCATATTGAGTTTAAGTGCAACATTATGTCCGTCCGTTTGGCTCACTATGGAAGCCGATACAGCTTGTGTGGCTGCTTTGTCTGACTGGCGGATTTCATCTACTAATATAGTGGCTACACTGCCATCATCAGTTGAATTATCGTGTAAATCCATAATTTCAATTACCGCTTTTTGACCCGATAAGCCTGTTACATCCCAGCTTTTCCAGCTCAGTTCAGCTTCAATATTATCGCCCGTCGCCTGACGAACTACTTTGCCGTTTACTCTTAAAACAACAGCGGTTGCGTTATCGCTTTCAAAACCATTTATACCGCCGCCGACTAAAAAATTAATATAAGGTTTTGTAATGACAAACTCTGGTGAAACTAAAGTGCCGGTTGCTTCTGCACCATACCAGCTGCCACTGGTATCAGCATCATTTGCAAATCCCTGTCCGTAACTGGCAAATACTCTGTCACCGACAGCATTACCTAAGCCACCTGCCCAGTAACCACCGTCGAAACGCACAAAATCACCGTAGGCTAAAAATCCATGCTCGTGCATGCTGTCAAATTTGGCACAGCAAAATTCAAAACCAGCGATATTTTGCTCAGGTACGTTTAAACGATTGAACGCAGGTATGCCTGAATCAGCCGGACTTGATGTGAGCTCAGCAGACGTTAAATCAACCTGACTTTGAGGACCCGGTGCAATCACAGCAGAATCGGCTGCGCGAAACTGATCTGCTAATAAATACGCTATGCTGGCGTCTGAATTATCATCCGGGTGCTGATCGATAAATCTGAGTCTGGCATTTTGACCAACAAATTCACTGACATCCCAACTTGCCCAGTTCAATTGATTTTTTTGGTTTTTACCGCTGGCATGGCGCACCACTTGTTCGTCGACTAATAATACGACTGAAGTCGCATTGGCTGCGTCAAAGCGGTTTGCACCGCCACCAATTAAAAAATTAATAAAGTTTTTGCTGATGATAAATTCAGGGCTGTCTAGGGTACCGGTTGCTTTGCCACCAAGTTGAACTGCGACTGGATCGCTTTCATCCTGATAACCGTCTCCATAGCTTGAAAATACCCGCTCACCGACAGCTCCGCTTATTGTTGAAGCCCAAAATCCACCATCCAGTTTAATAAAGTCACCGGTTGCGTTAGTAAAGCCATGCGCCTGATAGGTATCATAACCACTGCAACAAAATTCGAAGCCGGATAAATCAAGAGCCGTATCCTGATTGAATAAAGGAACACCGGCATAAGCAGGATCTACATAATTGGCAACTGAGGTTTCAACGGCTGCTAAACTGTCAGCTCTGAATTCATCAGCAATTAAAAACGGAAGCTGATTGTCTGAACCGTCTGCCGGGTGCAAGTCAATAAATAAAACATAGGCGGTTTGGTTTTGATAGTCCGTTACATCCCAGCTCTGCCAGTTTAATACTTCAGTATCCTCTCCGCTGGCATGGCGAACCCATTCACCATTCACGACAAGTACAACTGAGGTGGCATAGACATGATTAAACTGATTACTGCCACCGCCCACTTTAAAGTTTATATAAGGTTGGCTGATCACAAACTCAGGGCTGCGCATAGTGCCGGTTGCCGGCCAGCCAAGAAATTCTGCACTGGTATCATAGTCATTATCAAACCCCTCACCAAAACTGGCAAAAGCGCGTTCGCCTACGGCACCCGGGATGCCGGATGCCCATTGGCCGCCATTCAGTTTTAAAAAGTCGCCGGTGGCGTGAGTAAAATCATGTTCCTGAAATGTATCATAACCGCCACAGCAAAATTCGAACCCGGCTATATTTTGCCAGCTTGCAGACTGGCGCATAAACAGGCTCTGGCCGGATTGCTCCGGGTTTGGGGTGATAGCCACATCTGCTATCGCTAAATTAGCGTACAGACAATTGCTGATAACTATGCCTGCTAGTAAATTGATTGTGTTTTTCATCGTCTTATCTCTGGTTGAAATAGTGGGAGGCGCTAAATGGCTCAGCGGCTCCCACAGAAGGATTAATCGCTATATCTTGAGAAGTCAGCAACTGACACGGATTGGTTGTCACTAAACACACCTACCTGATAGTCAGCCAGCCCATACAGGCGGAAGCTGAGCGCTCTGTAGTGATTGATATAGATAGCACCGACGCCGGATTGCGGGTTTAACCATAAATCGATATGAACCCCACTTAATAAATCGAGCGGAATACTGACACTTGGGTTATTGGTATTTTGTTCGTCACCGTCAAAATAAAATTTGACAGTGTTGGTGTTAGGGTCGAGTTTCAGATAAGCCAGTTCGTCAGCCTGACCTGAAACCGGCAATCTGAACTGAATACCGGCAATTGCATCGGCAGATTGGCTGGATAAATTAAAGCGCAAGCGATTTACATCTGAATGTTCGGCAAGTGTAAATGCGCTGCTTGCGGCTAAACTAATCGGATTGTTTTGTGACTGGACAGTGCCTTGAGTCCATACCGGGTTGGCAGATAAAGCCGTGTCTAACTGAGCAATGAGTTTATCCGGCATTTTAACGGCTAATTCGCCGCTTGGATGCTTATGCAGTTGGTGGATAAGTAAGTCTCCGCCCCATTGAGGTGAAGCGCCGTCGTTACGTCCGTCTGTGTGTGGTACCCAACCAAATAATAAACGCTCGTTTTCTTCACCAGCCGAGCGGGCCGCATAAAAATAGCGTCCATCCAGATGGTCGTATGATGGTTTTACCCATTGACCATTTTGTTCAATTAAATATTTTACAACCGGTGATGTATTGCGCTGATCGGAATAAACCATGAAAGGCGTGTTTGAGAATTCAAAATATTCGGGTACTTCGAGGTTTAGCGGTGAACTTTCACTATAAAGTGGTGTTTGTGCAGTCCAGTTTGATAGGTCAGTTGAAGTATATAAACCAATGACAGCCTGGTTATTGTAACGCGATGTGATTAACATCCAGTAGACTTGTTCAGCCTGATTCCAGAATACAAAAGGGTCGCGAAAATCATAATCGCTATAGCCGTTTGAGCCGGTAAAGGTGTCGGTATCTATTGTCGTCCAGTTTTTTAACGTATTGTCATCGGCAACCGCGTGCATGATGGCCTCAACCGGAGTATGGGTTGCATTGTGGCCGGTATAAAATAAATGGTATTGGCCATTTTGATCTTTAATGACGCTGCCTGAGCCTGTCCATTCGTCCTGTTCGTTGGCATCCCCTGAAGCCGGTAAGATTTCCTGCGAAAAAGTACCGGTTAATAAATCAGATGTTTTACTCAGATACCAGGAATGATAAGCCGAATTTTGCAGATAATAGATGTAAAATTCGCCATTTTCATAATAGGGATTGGCATCGCCCATATTCAGCTGCAGAGCTACTTTATGCGCTTCAACTTGGCTGACAACCGAAGTCACAAGAGGTGTTACGGCCGCTTTATCAGCCTGACGAATTTCATCGACTAAAATAAACGGCAGGCTACCGTCACTGACCGAATTATCGTGTTGATCTATGATTTCGATAACGGCTCGCTGACTTTTCAGGGAAGATACATCCCAACTTATCCAGTCCAGTTCGGTTTCAGAACCGTTCCCCGTTGCCTGACGAACCACTTTTCCGTTAACCCGTAATACAATTGCGGTAGCTCTGTCACTGCTAAACGCATTGGTGCCGCCGGCAGCTAACAAATTAATATAGTCACTGCTTATCGTAAATTCAGGTGAAATCAGGCGGCCCCTTGCTTCCCAGCCATACCAACTGCCGCTTGTATCTGAACTGTCAGCATAACCCTGCCCATAACTGGCAAATACACGATCGCCAACATGATTGCCTATACCACTTGCCCATTGGCCGCCGTTAAAGCGAACAAAATCACCATATACTAAAAAGTTAAAGGCATGGTAGGTATCGTAGTTAAAACAACAATTTTCAAATCCGGCGATATGAGTAGACGGGAATTTCGTTGACGTAAAAGCGGCACTGCCTTCACTTTCCGGCGACGCGCTAATCGGTGTCGCTGAATAATTTATTTCTCCGCCAATCGTCAGACTTGCCGGATAATCGGCCGAACGGAACTGATCGGCTAATAAGTAGGCTAGATGGTTATCTGAATTGTCGGCGGGGTGATAATCGACTAAACGTATACTTGCCGTTTGTCCGTTAAACTCGCTGACATCCCAACTGACCCAGTCCAGGTTTTGATTATTCTCGCCACTGGCCTGACGTACGATTTCACCGTTAATGACGAGCATGGCTGAGGTTGCGTTAGCTGCATCATACAAGTTACTACCGCCGGCAATTAAAAAATTAATATAGTCTTTGTTAATTGTGAATTCAGGTGAATCAAGACTGCCGGTTGCCTGCTCACCTATGGGTTCGAGTGTTGTATCATAAATATCGTCAAACCCGTCACCGGCGCTTGAGAAAATACGCTCTCCTACTGCACCGCTGTAGGTTGCGGCCCATTGGCCACCATCTAGTTTAGTAAAATCCTGTGTGACATTGTCAAAGTTGTGTTGAGCTAAACTGTCATACCCGGAACAGCAAATCTCAAATCCGGCAATATCTTGATTTGGGTCGCTTGGGTTTGTAAACAAAGGCGAACCAACCATTTCAGGTGTTGTATGGTCTTGAGCATTCGGCAAAACGGCCGCTAGGTTTGCTGCTCTGAATTCGTCAGCAAGTAAATAGGGAAGCGCGGTATCACTGCTGTCATCAGAATGATTGTCGATAAAACGAATACTCGCTTGCTGACCCTGTAAATCGCTGACATCCCAGGTGTGCCAGCTAACAGCATTGGCTAAATTCTGCCCGTTGGCCTGACGGACAAGCTGGCCATTGACAATCAGCCCGACAGCGGTTGCATTAGTTGAATTAAAACCGTTGTGTCCACCGCCAATTTTAAAGTTGATGTAATCCGAATTGATTGTAAAATCCGGGCTATCGATAGAACCGGTTGCAGAATCTCCCAGATAAGTGCTGTTTGGCGCGCCTTCATACAAATAACCGTCACCATTACTGGCAAATAAACGATCACCGATATGGCCGCTAAAAGAGGCCCCCCACTGACCTCCGTCTAACTTAATAAAATCCCCTGTGGCATTAGTAAAACCGTGTTCCTGATAGGTGTCGTATTGACCGCAGCAAAATTCAAAGTCGTGATGACTGAACAGTGCGCTACCTTCAGTTTCAGGTTGAGACGTTATTTGTACACTTGCACTCGCATAACTTTGCAACGCTGCTGTTGCTGAAAGTGCAATTAAATTCATCCATGTAAACTTGCGTAGATTAATCATAGTTTTTATTCTCTTTGATTGTGCTATTTACATTGAGTTGGTTACCTTTTACAACGTTGTCTATTTGAGTTTGAAAAAAACACCTGGTTAAATTCGTGGTGTTTATATTTACAACGTTGTCAAAATATCATAAATCAGAAACAAAAATTTAACAAGTGTTGTTTTTGTAGCTCAATTTGAGATTAAACCCTGACCAGGGAGATTTTTGATTGAAGAATGCTTGGCGATTAACTGTGTAAGCTTGCACTGAAAGGGTTATGTTATTTTCACTTTATGATTTTTGTGTTAAGTACTCTGTCGTGTACAAAATAGCGATATTTAACTTTTAGAAAATTTGTATTAACTAATCTATGATCTCGTAAAGTCAGACGCTTATTCTGTTGGAGGTATAGGGTGTTTGAAAATATTAAATTGGTTTGTGCAGATATTACCCAAGCTGACGTAGATGCGATAGTGAATGCTGCTAACCCTGCCATGTTGGGTGGCGGCGGAGTGGATGGTGCGATTCATCGGGCAGCTGGCCCCGCATTATTGGACGCTTGCCGTAAAGTGCCGACCGTAAAAGGCGTACGCTGTCCGACCGGTGAAGCGAGAATAACTGTGGCCGGTAATTTAAATGCAAATTATGTTATTCACACCGTGGGGCCGGTTTACCGCTCGGTAGATGAGTCAGCTCAATTATTGGCCTTGGCATATGCAAATGCCTGCAAGCTCGCGCTTGAAAACCATTGTCGGTTGATAGCGTTTCCTGCGATTTCATGTGGGGTTTATGGTTATCCCCATCAAGCAGCGGCTCAGATTGCAATAGACACCTGTGGACGGACTGAATTTTCTAACTTGCAGGTTAGGTTTTATTTGTTGGAGCCTAGGGGCTGTTGACCTTTCGCGTTCATTTTTGCAGCAGTCCGCATGGTTTTTATACAAGACAGAGCGATTGCAGTGTAGTGCGCTACATAAATGAGCGATAACGCAGTAGAAAGGCCATACGGACGCTGCCTTTCAGGTTCGTCCTGAG
>CAJXMO010000010.1 GCA_913056495.1 uncultured Alteromonadaceae bacterium
AGGGGTGTAGTTCCAATTGGTAGAACAGCGGTCTCCAAAACCGATGGTTGGGGGTTCGAGTCCCTCCACCCCTGCCAGATTTTAACCTCGCTTAAGGCGGGGCATTTTTGTCTGTAAATCCCGTAAAGGTTTTTGTATGAGCGTAGAAGCAGAAAAGCAAGGGAGCAGTTTTGATTCCATCAAATGGATCTTAACTGTTGTTATCCTAGGTGCTGCAGTTTGGGGCAACCATTATTACACAGAGCAAGTCTCAGTACTTTGGCGCGCGTTAGGCGTAGTGGGTGCTGTAGTCATTGCCGGGTTTATAGCTGCCCAAACTGGCAAAGGGAAAGACGGCTTAAGTTTTGCGAAAGAAGCACGAACAGAAGTTCGCAAAGTGATTTGGCCAACTCGCGATGAAGCCTTGCGTACAACTGTTATTGTCTTAATTGCTACTGTCATTATGTCATTGTTGCTATGGGCCCTCGACGGGATTATGGTGCGATTAGTAGGTTTTTTAACTGGATTAGGACTATAAGCTTATGTCAGAACCTAAATTAAGATGGTACGTTGTTCAAGCGTTTTCGGGTTATGAAGGCCGTGTCGCAACGACTTTAAAAGAACATATCGCGTTAAACGGTATGGAAGAATATTTTGGTGATGTTTTAGTTCCAACGGAAGAAGTCGTTGAAATGCGCGCTGGTCAAAAGCGTAAAAGTGAACGTAAATTTTTCCCTGGATATGTTTTAGTTCAAATGATCATGAATGATGAATCATGGCATTTAGTTAAAAGCACACCTCGTGTACTGGGTTTTATTGGTGGAACGAGTGATCGTCCAGCACCAATTTCAGATCGTGAAGCGCAAGCGATTTTAAATCGTCTTCAGGAAAATCACGACAAGCCTCGTCCGAAAACATTATTTGAACCAGGTGAAGTGGTTCGTGTTACTGATGGTCCATTTGCTGACTTTAACGGTGTTGTTGAAGAAGTGGATTATGAGAAGAGTAGATTAAAAGTGTCAGTTCTAATCTTCGGTCGTTCTACGCCTGTTGAATTAGAATTTTCACAAGTTGAAAAAGGCTAACGGTTAATTTATAATCCGCGGCCCAATTTGAAACGGGTAGCCGTTAAGTAAGTGTCCTCGCATTTACTAGGCGTAGACCCATAACAGAGGTAAATTAAGATGGCTAAAAAAGTACAAGCCTTAGTTAAGTTGCAAGTAGCAGCTGGTATGGCTAACCCTAGTCCACCAGTAGGTCCTGCGTTAGGTGCGCAAGGTGTTAACATCATGGAATTCTGTAAAGCGTTCAACGCCCAAACAGAAAGCATTGAAAAAGGTGCTCCGGTTCCAGTTGTTATCACTGTATATAACGACCGTTCATTCACTTTTGAAACTAAGACTCCTCCTGCGTCTTTCTTATTGAAAAAAGCATTAGGTCTTAAGAGTGGTTCTTCTAAGCCGCACGTTGATAAAGTTGGTACAGTTACACGCGCTCAGTTAGAAGAGATCGTTAAAACTAAAGAACCAGACTTAACTGCAGCTGATATGGATGCGGCAGTTCGTACAATTGCTGGTAGTGCACGCAGCATGGGCATAGTGGTAGAGGACTAATCAATGGCTAAATTATCTAAAAAAGCACGTTTAATCCGTGAAAAAGTTGACGCTACTAAATCTTACGAGATCGATGAAGCTTTAAACTTATTGAAAGAATTCGCTACTGCTAACTTTGTTGAGAGTGTTGATGCGTCTATCAATTTAGGTATTGATGCACGTAAATCAGACCAAAACGTTCGTGGTGCTACAGTATTACCTCACGGTACTGGCCGTACTGTTCGTGTAGCTGTTTTCACTCAAGGTGCTAACGCTGAAGCGGCTAAAGAAGCTGGTGCAGATATCGTTGGTATGGACGACTTAGCTGAACAAGTTAAGAAAGGCGAGATGGATTTTGACGTTGTAATTGCATCACCAGACGCTATGCGTGTTGTTGGTCAGTTAGGTCAAATCTTAGGTCCACGTGGTTTAATGCCTAACCCTAAAGTGGGTACGGTTACACCAAACGTTGCTGAAGCTGTTAAACAAGCTAAAGCGGGCCAAATCCGTTATCGTAACGATAAAAACGGTATTATCCATACTACTATCGGTAAAGCAGATTTCGACAATGCACAACTTAAAGAGAACTTAGAAGCTTTAATCGTTGCATTGAAAAAAGCTAAGCCATCATCAGCAAAAGGTGTTTACGTTGCTAAGGTGAGCTTATCTACAACTATGGGCGCAGGTTTACAAGTTGACCAAGCTGGTCTGAACACTGCAACTGCTTAATAGTTATTCAAAAAGCTTTACTTGGCCGCATCGTTTGGTTAAACTATGCGGCCAAATTTAAGGTCGTGCCGAAAGGCTCACGTCCAAGACCGTAGGCGCTATAAATTTATTGATTGATTTTATTGCTTAATTTCCTACGTAGACGGTGAAGGAACCTCGAAGATTGTTTTATACCCTCTTCTGGACCTAATCCGTAAATCATTCCCAATCCTAAGTTGATTGGGGTAGTTACAATCTAGGTTATATATCTAGGATTTCCAGGAGTTACACTAATGGCATTAGGACTCGCAGGCAAAAAAGAAATTGTCGCTCAGGTCAATGAAGCTGCCACTGGTGCGCTTTCTGCAGTAGTTGCTGATTCTCGCGGTGTTACTGTAGCTGATATGACTGCTTTACGTAAACAAGCACGTGAAGCTGGCGTTCAACTTCAAGTTGTTCGTAACACATTAGCTCGTCGCGCAGTTGAAGGCACAGATTACGAATGTCTTACTGACTTATTCGTAGGACCTACTTTATTAGCTTTCTCTTCCGAGCACCCAGGTGCTGCGGCGCGAATCTTAAAAGAGTTCGCAAAAGGTAACAAAGCTTTTGAAATCAAAGGTGCTGCATTTGAAGGTGCGGTAGCTGACGTTGAAGTATTAGCGTCATTGCCAACATACGAAGAAGGTTTAGCGAAGCTTATGAGCTGCATGAAAGAAGCAGCCGCTGGCAAACTTGTTCGTACTATCGCAGCAGTTCGCGATCAAAAAGAGCAAGAAGCTGCTTAATCGTATCGTATGCTGCTTAGCATATTATTTTGTAAAATATTTTATTATTAGGGTAAAGAGTCATGTCTATTACTAAAGACCAAATCATTGATGCTATCGCTGAAATGTCTGTTATGGATGTTGTAGAATTAGTTTCTGCAATGGAAGAAAAGTTCGGCGTATCTGCTGCTGCTGCTGTTGTTGCTGGCCCAGGTGCTGGTGGTGAAGCTGCTGAAGAGCAAACAGAATTCGACGTAATTCTTAAAGCTGCTGGCGGTAACAAAGTTGCTACTATCAAAGCAGTACGTGGCGCAACTGGTTTAGGCCTTAAAGAAGCTAAAGCTTTAGTTGATGGTGCTCCGGCTCCAATCAAAGAAGGCGCTTCTAAAGAAGAAGCTGAAGAGCTTAAGAAAGCACTAGAAGAAGCTGGTGCTGAAGTTGAAGTTAAGTAATCTGTCTAGTACAGTTTATTAGCCTTAACTGGCAAGGGCTGGTACTTTTAAGTACCGGCCTTTTTGCGCTATAGAGCTTTGCGCTTAAAAAGCTTAGTTAAAACGATTATGATTGTAGCTCAACCATCACTTATCAACTAGTGCCTGATTGATCTTGAAATCAGCAAGCTGAGGAACCCCATGGCTTATTCTTATACCGAAAAGAAACGCATTCGTAAGGATTTTGGTAAGCGTCCGCAGGTTCTGGATGTACCATATTTACTTTCCATCCAGTTAGACTCTTTCCGAAAATTCATTGATGTAGACCCTGATGGTCAATATGGACTGGAAGCTGCATTCCGTTCTGTATTCCCGATCGTTAGCTATTCTGGCAGCTCAGAGTTGCAGTATGTCAGCTACCACCTAGGCGAACCCGTATTTGATGTTAAAGAATGTCAAGTCAGAGGGGTCACTTATTCTGCGCCACTACGTGTTAAACTCAGATTAGTTTTATACGATAAAGAAGCACCTGCCGGAACAATTAAAGATATAAAAGAGCAGGAAGTGTACATGGGTGAAATCCCATTAATGACTGAAAATGGTACTTTCGTTATTAATGGTACAGAGCGTGTTATTGTTTCACAATTACACCGTTCACCTGGTGTTTTCTTCGACCATGACAAAGGTAAAACTCACTCATCTGGTAAAGTTTTATATAATGCCCGTGTTATCCCTTATCGTGGTTCATGGTTAGACTTTGAGTTTGACCCTAAAGATAACTTATTCGTTCGTATTGACCGTCGTCGTAAGTTACCGGCTTCTATTATTTTACGCGCGTTAGAATATACAACTGAACAAATTTTAGAGCTTTTCTTTGATTCTGTTACTTATGAAATCAGAGAAAACTGCTGCATGATGCAGCTAATTCCAGAGCGTTTATTGGGTGAAACCGCAGCGTTTGATGTCAACGATAATGATGGCAATATAATTGTAGAAAAAGGGCGTCGTATCACAGCGCGTCACATTCGTCAGCTTTCTAAAGGCAATGTAACTGAATTAGAAGTACCGGTTGAGTACCTGATTGGTAAAACATTGAAGAAAACTTATGTTGATGAATCTACAGGCGAAGTGGTTGCAGAAGCCAACTCTGAAATTACATTAGAATTATTAGCTGAATTAGCAAAAGCGGGTCACAAAGTTTTAGATACTTTATATGTGAATGATTTAGATCATGGTGCATATATGTCTGAGACTTTACGGGTTGACTCTACAACTAACCGTATCGAAGCATTGGTCGAAATTTATCGCATGATGCGCCCAGGTGAGCCACCAACGCGTGAAGCAGCTGAAGGTTTATTCGAAAACTTATTCTTCAATGAAGACAGATATGACTTATCAAGTGTCGGTCGTATGAAGTTTAACCGTCGTGTTAAACGTGAAGAATTAATCGGTGAAGGTACTTTATCAAATCAGGATATCATTGATGTAATGAAAACATTAATTGATATTCGTGATGGTAAAGGTGAAGTCGACGATATCGATCACTTAGGTAACCGTCGTATCCGTAGTGTTGGTGAAATGGCTGAAAACCAATTCCGTGTTGGTTTAGTGCGTGTTGAACGTGCAGTAAAAGAGCGTTTAAGCTTAGGTGATTTAGATAACTTAACACCACAAGACTTAATTAACGCTAAGCCTATTTCAGCTGCCGTAAAAGAATACTTTGGCTCGAGCCAGTTATCTCAGTTTATGGATCAAAACAATCCATTATCTGAAGTCACTCACAAGCGTCGTATTTCTGCGTTAGGTCCAGGTGGTTTAACCCGTGAACGTGCAGGCTTCGAAGTTCGTGACGTACATCCAACTCACTATGGTCGTTTATGTCCAATCGAAACGCCAGAAGGTCCAAACATCGGTTTGATCAACTCATTAGCTAGCTATGCGCGTACTAATGATTTTGGTTTCTTAGAAACCCCTTACCGTAAAGTGGTTGATGGTCAGGTGACTGAGCAGATTGAATATCTGTCAGCAATCGAAGAAGGCAACTATGTTATCGCACAGGCTAGTGCGGCAACCGATGAAAACGGTCGTTTATCTGATGAATTGGTAAACTGTCGTCATAAAAATGAATTCACATTAATGAATTCTGACGAAGTTCAGTATATGGATGTTGCGCCTCAGCAGATTGTATCTGTGGCGGCTTCATTGATTCCATTCCTAGAACACGATGATGCGAACCGTGCATTAATGGGTTCAAACATGCAACGTCAGGCTGTTCCAACTTTAAAAGCTGATAAGCCTTTAGTCGGTACAGGCGTTGAAAAAACAGTTGCGATTGACTCAGGTGTAACTGTAGTTGCTAAACGTGGCGGTGTAATCGATTATGTTGACGCAAGTCGTATCGTAGTTAAAGTTAATGAAGAAGAAACTGTACCTGGTGAAGCGGGTATTGATATTTATAACTTAACTAAATACACACGTTCTAACCAAAATACATGTATTAATCAGAGACCAACTTGTGAAGTGGGTATTCCGGTTGTTCGCGGTGATGTATTAGCTGATGGTCCGTCAACTGACTTAGGTGAGCTGGCGCTTGGCCAAAACATGCGTATCGCGTTCATGCCTTGGAACGGTTATAACTTTGAGGATTCAATCCTTGTTTCTGAACGTGTCGTTCAGGAAGACAGATTAACCACGATTCATATTCAGGAATTAAGCTGTATTGCGCGTGATACTAAATTAGGTCCGGAAGAAATTACTTCTGATATTCCTAATGTCGGTGAATCAGCACTGTCTAAGTTAGATGAATCAGGTGTGGTTTATATCGGTGCTGAAGTTAAAGGCGGCGATATCCTGGTTGGTAAAGTAACGCCTAAAGGTGAAACTCAGTTAACACCGGAAGAAAAGCTACTAAGAGCCATCTTCGGTGAAAAAGCATCTGATGTTAAAGACAGCTCTTTACGTGTTCCGAATAGTGTTAGCGGTACGATTATTGATGTTCAGGTATTTACGCGTGACGGTGTTGAAAAAGACCAGCGTGCTAAAGAAATTGAGCAGATGCAGGTTGCAGAAGTTAAAAAAGATTTATCAACTGAGTTCCAAATCTTAGAAGATGATATTTTTGCTCGTGCAAAATCACTGTTAATTAAAGCAGGTAAATCTGAAGCTGAATTAGATGCGCTAGAGCGAACTAAGTGGTTAACACAAGGTTTGGCTGATGAAGATCAACAAGCTGAGTTAGAAACGATTGCTGAGCAATACGAAGAGACTCGTGCCGAATTTGACAAAAAGTTAGAGATCAAGCGTAATAAGATCACCCAAGGTGATGACTTAGCACCAGGCGTATTAAAAATTGTTAAAGTATATTTAGCTGTTAAACGCCAAATTCAACCAGGTGATAAAATGGCGGGTCGTCACGGTAACAAGGGTGTAATCTCAACTATTTTACCTGTAGAAGATATGCCATACGATGAGAATGGTGATGCGGTTGATATCGTATTGAACCCACTGGGTGTACCATCTCGTATGAACGTAGGTCAGATTTTAGAAACTCACTTAGGTGCTGCAGCAAAAGGCATTGGTCGTCGAATCAATCAAATGCTGCAAGAACAAAGAGAGATTCACGAGTTACGTAACTATATTCAACAAGCTTACGATGTAGGTAATTGTCGCCAGCAAGTGGATATTGCAAGCTTTACTGATGAAGAAGTATTGCGTTTAGCAAGCCACTTAAAAGCCGGCTTACCTATGGGTACACCAGTATTTGATGGTGCAAAAGAACCTGAAATCAAAGAGCTATTAACTTTAGCTGGCTTGCCAACAAGCGGTCAGATTAAGTTATGTGATGGCCGTACCGGTAATCCATTTGAGCGACCAGTAACTGTAGGTTACATGTATATGCTTAAACTGAACCACTTAGTAGACGACAAAATGCACGCTCGTTCTACCGGTTCATACAGCTTGGTTACTCAACAGCCGCTGGGTGGTAAAGCTCAGTTTGGTGGTCAAAGATTCGGTGAGATGGAAGTTTGGGCGCTTGAAGCTTATGGTGCATCTTATACTCTGCAAGAAATGCTTACTGTTAAGTCAGATGACGTTAATGGTCGTACTAAGATGTATAAGAACATTGTTGATGGTAACCATAAGATGGAACCAGGCATGCCTGAATCATTCAACGTATTGTTGAAAGAGATCCGTTCTTTAGGTATCAATATTGAATTGGAAGAAGAGTAATCTTCTAAAAGGCTAGGAGCCGCAAATTGGTTTGCGGCTTAGGATTTTAACTCCGACTGGAGAATCAGCGTGAAAGACTTACTGAAGTTTCTCAAGCAGCAGAACAAAACAGAAGAATTCGATCGTATTCGAATCGGTTTATCATCACCGGACATGATCCGTTCATGGTCATTTGGTGAAGTTAAAAAACCTGAAACTATAAACTACCGTACGTTCAAGCCTGAACGTGATGGTTTGTTCTGTGCGCGTATTTTTGGCCCGATCAAAGATTATGAATGTTTGTGTGGTAAATACAAACGTTTAAAACATCGTGGCGTTATTTGTGAAAAATGTGGTGTTGAAGTTACTTTAACTAAAGTGCGTCGTGAGCGCATGGGTCACATTGAATTAGCAAGCCCGGTTGCACATATTTGGTTCTTAAAATCATTACCGTCTCGTATCGGCTTAATGCTGGATATGACGTTACGTGATATCGAACGTGTTCTTTATTTTGAATCATTCGTGGTAACAGAACCTGGCATGACGACTTTAGAGCGTAGCCAGTTATTAAACGAAGAAGATTATTTAGACGCGTTAGAAGAGTACGGTGATGAGTTTGAAGCTAAAATGGGTGCTGAAGCCATCTTAGCTTTATTAGACAATATTGATCTGGCTCAAGAGATCAAAATGATGCGTGAAGAGTTACCTGAAACTAACTCTGAAACTAAGCGCAAGAAAATCACTAAACGTTTAAAACTAATGGAAGCTTTCCATCAGTCTGGTAATGATCCTCGCTGGATGATCATGACAGTATTACCTGTTTTACCACCTGATTTACGTCCGTTAGTACCGTTAGATGGCGGCCGTTTTGCAACTTCTGATCTAAACGACTTATATCGCCGTGTGATTAACCGTAACAATCGTTTGAAGCGCTTATTAGATTTAGCCGCTCCGGATATCATTGTTCGTAACGAAAAACGTATGTTACAGGAAGCGGTTGATGCGTTATTAGATAATGGTCGTCGTGGTCGTGCGATTACCGGTTCTAACAAGCGTCCTTTAAAATCTTTGGCAGATATGATCAAAGGTAAACAAGGTCGTTTCCGTCAGAACTTATTAGGTAAGCGTGTTGATTATTCTGGTCGTTCTGTAATCACGGTTGGTCCTACACTTCGTTTACATCAGTGTGGTTTACCGAAAAAAATGGCACTTGAATTATTCAAACCATTTATTTACGGCAAATTAGAATTACGCGGTTTAGCGACTACCATCAAAGCGGCTAAAAAATTAGTTGAACGTGAAGCACCTGAAGTTTGGGATGTATTAGACGAAGTTATTCGTGAACATCCGGTTTTATTAAACCGTGCACCTACACTTCATAGATTAGGTATTCAGGCATTTGAACCTGTTCTAATCGAAGGTAAAGCGATTCATTTACATCCGTTAGTTTGTGCGGCATATAATGCTGACTTCGACGGTGACCAAATGGCGGTTCACGTACCATTAACGTTAGAAGCTCAGTTAGAAGCTCGTGCGTTAATGATGTCAACCAACAATATTTTATCACCTGCAAACGGTGAGCCTATCATTGTACCTTCACAGGACGTTGTATTGGGTCTTTATTATATGACTCGCGACAAAGTGAACGGTTTAGGTGAAGGCACAGTATTTAAAGACCCTAAAGAAGCAGAAAAAGCTTACCGCACTGGTAATGTTGAATTACATAGCCGTGTAAAGGTTCGAATTACTGAAGTTAATATAAGCGAAGAAGGCGAAAAAGAGACAATTACTCGTATCGTTGATACAACAGCGGGTCGTGCAATTTTATCGTTAATTTTACCTGAAGGCATGCCGTTTGAGTTAATCAACCAGCCTATGGGTAAAAAGCAAATTTCTCGTTTATTAAACGGTTGTTATCGTTCATTAGGCTTGAAAGATACAGTTATCTTTGCTGACCAAATCATGTATACAGGTTTCCATTACGCAATGCTTTCAGGTGCATCTGTTGGTATTGATGATATGGTTATCCCGGATGCGAAGAAAGAGATTGTTGATGAAGCTGAAGCTGAAGTAACTGAAATTCAGGAACAGTTCCAGTCTGGTCTTGTTACTGCCGGTGAGAAATATAATAAAATCATCGATATCTGGTCTTCTGCCAACGAACGTGTTGCAAAATCAATGATGGACAACTTGTCTAAAGAAGTGGTTAAAAACGCGAAAGGTGAAGACGAAGAGCAAGACAGCTTTAACTCAATTTACATGATGGCTGACTCAGGTGCTCGTGGTAGCCCGGCTCAGATTCGTCAGTTAGCGGGTATGCGTGGTCTGATGGCGAAACCGGATGGTTCAATCATCGAAACACCTATCATAGCTAACTTCCGTGAAGGTTTGAACGTACTACAGTACTTCATCTCAACTCACGGTGCTCGTAAAGGTTTGGCTGATACCGCACTTAAAACAGCAAACTCGGGTTACTTAACACGTCGTCTTGTGGATGTTGCGCAAGACATGGTGGTTATGGGTGTTGACTGTGGTACAGAACATGGTACCTGGATGCGTCCGTTAATCGAAGGTGGCGACGTTGTAGAACCACTTCGTGAGCGTGTATTAGGTCGTGTTGTTGCCGAAGACGTATTAGTCCCAGGAACAGAAGAAGTATTAATCGCACGTAACGTGATGATTGATGAAGCGCTTTGTGACCTGTTAGAAGCAAATTCAATTGACGAAGTTAAAGTTCGCTCAGTAATCACCTGTGATAATGACTATGGTGTTTGTGCTCAGTGTTACGGTCGTGACCTTGCACGTGGTCATGTTATTAACCAGGGTGAATCTGTTGGTGTTATCGCTGCTCAGTCAATCGGTGAGCCGGGTACACAGTTAACCATGCGTACTTTCCACATCGGTGGTGCAGCATCAAGAGCGTCTGCTGAAAATAGCATTCAGGTTAAAACAGATGGTTCTATCAAGTTAGCTAGAGCTAAGTTTGTTAGTAACTCTGAAGGCAAAATTGTTATTACCTCTCGTTCAAGTGAATTAACTGTTATTGACGAGCAAGGTCGCCAAAAAGAACGTTATAAAGTGCCTTATGGTGCTGTTATGGCAAAAGGTGACGGTGATGCAGTATCTGCTGGTGAAGTGATCGCTAACTGGGATCCGCATACTCACCCAATCATCACTGAGGTGGCGGGTAAAGTTCAGTTCGCTGATATGGTTGATGGTGTGACTATTACGCGCCAAACAGATGAGTTAACCGGCTTATCCAGCATTGTGGTTATCGATCCTAAAGATCGTACCGGTGCAGGTAAAGAAATGCGTCCTGCAATTCGACTGGTTGATGACAAAGGTCAGGCTGTTAATATGGGCGGCACTGATATGCCTGCTCAGTACTTCTTACCGGGTAGCGCTTTAGTTAACCTTGAAGATGGTTCGCAAGTACAAAGTGGTGATGCGATTGCTCGTATTCCGCAAGAGAGTTCGAAAACTCGTGATATCACGGGTGGTCTACCTCGAGTTGCTGACTTATTTGAAGCACGTAAACCAAAAGATCCGGCGATTCTTGCAGAAATGTCTGGTACGGTTAGCTTTGGTAAAGAAACTAAAGGTAAGCGTCGCTTAATCATCACAGCAGACCATGGCGCAGTCCAGCACGAAGAAATGATCCCTAAATGGCGTCAGTTAAACGTGTTCGAAGGTGAGCAGGTTGAAAAAGGTGAGGTTATTGCAGATGGTCCGGAATCACCACATGATATCTTACGCTTACGTGGTACTCAGGATGTTTGTAACTACATAGTAAACGAAGTACAAGACGTATACCGTTTACAGGGTGTAAAAATTAACGACAAGCATATTGAAGTTATCGTACGCCAAATGCTACGTAAATGTATCATTACCGAAGCAGGAGACTCTCAGTTCCTTGAAAGTGAAACAGCAGAAGTGGCTGCAGTAAACATCGCTAACCGCGAGTTAGAAGCAGAAAATAAATCGCCTGCTAAATTTGAATACCAGTTATTAGGTATTACCAAAGCTTCACTTTCTACTGAGTCGTTTATCTCAGCTGCATCGTTCCAGGAAACAACTCGAGTGTTAACTGAGGCTGCAGTGAGCGGTAAAGAAGATGATTTACGTGGCTTGAAAGAGAACGTTATCGTAGGTCGTTTGATTCCAGCTGGTACTGGTTATGCTTATCATTTGAAACGTGCTGAAAGCCGTATGAAAGCTGCTATGCCTGAAGCTGAAACTCAAGTGACTGCAGACGAAGCAGAAAAAGCCCTGACTGACGCATTAAATGCTGATTTCAGTGGAGATCAAGACTAATTGTCATTGGATTGTCGCATAATTTTGCCAAAATAATGGAAAGGTTATGCGTTTTGATTGACAGTTTAATACTTGACCATTAAAATTCCGCGTCCCTAATAATATAGGGACGCGGATTTTTCATTTTAAACGCTAATAGAAATATATTTAGGAGCAGTTGATGGCAACTATTAACCAGCTCGTGCGTAAGCCTCGTGTAAAGCAAACCGTTAAAAGTAACGTGCCTGCTTTAGAAGCTTGTCCACAGCGCCGTGGTGTATGTACTCGTGTATATACTACTACCCCAAAAAAACCAAACTCTGCATTACGTAAAGTTTGTCGTGTTCGTTTAACCAACGGTTATGAAGTAACTTCATACATCGGTGGTGAAGGCCATAACCTACAAGAGCACAGTGTTGTTCTGATTCGTGGTGGTCGTGTTAAAGATTTACCAGGTGTGCGTTATCACACTGTACGTGGTTCATTGGACTGTGCAGGTGTTGCTAAGCGTAAGCAAGCACGCTCTAAGTACGGTGCTAAGAGACCTAAGGCTTAAGGGTTCTCCGATCCGAGTAAGGCCAAGCATCATTAATAATTAGTTTTGGGTAATCCCTGAAAAATTGGAGTAACAAAATGCCTAGAAGAAGAGTCGTAGGTCAACGTAAAATCCTACCAGATCCAAAGTTCAAAAGTGAACTATTAGCAAAATTCGTAAATGTCGTTATGTTAGACGGCAAAAAATCAACCGCAGAAAATATTGTTTACGGTGCATTAGACATTGCTGCTGATAAAGCAAGCAAAGAGCATTTAGACGTATTTGAAACAGCTTTAGACAATGTTCGTCCTGCTGTGGAAGTTAAGTCACGTCGTGTTGGTGGTTCTACATATCAGGTTCCTGTAGAAGTACGCCCTGTTCGTCGTAACACTCTTGGTATGCGTTGGTTAGTAGAAGCTGCTCGTAAGCGTGGTGAAAAATCAATGGCACAGCGTCTAGCTGCCGAAATTGTAGACGCATCAGAAAACAAAGGTTCTGCTGTTAAGAAACGTGAAGACGTTCACCGTATGGCAGAAGCCAACAAAGCATTCGCTCATTATCGTTGGTAATTCCAAACAAAGAGGATATTTGAAGTGGCTCGAAAAACTCCTATTGAGCGCTATCGTAATATCGGTATTTGTGCACACGTAGACGCGGGTAAAACTACCACGACTGAACGTGTGCTTTTCTATACCGGTTTATCTCACAAAATTGGTGAGGTGCATGATGGTGCGGCGACCATGGACTGGATGGAGCAGGAACAAGAACGTGGTATTACTATCACATCTGCTGCTACCACGACATTCTGGCGTGGTATGGATGCTCAGTTTGACGACCACAGAGTAAACATCATTGATACCCCGGGGCACGTTGACTTCACCATTGAAGTAGAACGTTCTCTGCGAGTATTGGATGGTGCAGTGGTAGTGTTCTGTGCATCTTCCGGTGTTCAGCCTCAGTCTGAAACGGTTTGGAGACAAGCTGATAAATATCATGTACCACGTATGGTTTTCGTTAATAAAATGGACCGTACGGGTGCTGACTTTTTAGCTGTTGTTAGACAAATCGAAAAGCGTTTAAATGCAACGCCTGTTCCAATTCAATTGCCAATTGGCGCAGAAGAAAATTTCACTGGTGTAGTTGATTTAATCAAAATGAAGTACATCAACTGGAATGACGCAGACCAAGGCACTACCTTCACTTATGAAGATATCCCTGCAGATATGGTAGATGAGTGTGCAGAGTGGCGCGAAAAAATGATTGAAGCGGCTGCTGAAGCTTCTGAAGACTTGATGGACAAGTATTTAGAAGGTGAAGAATTATCAGAAGCAGAAATCAAACAAGCGCTGAGAACTCGTACACTGAACAACGAAATTGTTCTATGCACAGCAGGTTCTGCATTTAAAAATAAAGGTGTTCAAGCAGTACTTGATGCTGTTATTGAATACATGCCGGCTCCGATTGATGTACCAGCAATTAAAGGCATCAATGAAGATGAGTCAGAAGGGGAACGTCATGCAGATGACAATGAACCTTTCTCGGCGTTGGCATTTAAGATTGCAACCGATCCATTTGTAGGAACATTAACTTTCTTCCGTGTATATTCAGGTGTCGTCTGTACAGGTGATGCTGTTTATAATCCGGTTAAATCCAAACGTGAACGTTTTGGACGCATTGTTCAGATGCATTCAAATAAGCGTGAAGAGATAAAAGAAGTACATGCCGGTGACATCGCGGCCGCAATCGGCCTTAAAGATGTGACCACAGGTGATACATTATGTGATCCGAATCATATAATTACACTTGAGCGCATGGAATTTCCTGAACCAGTGATCGCAGTGGCCGTTGAACCAAGAACTCAGGCAGACCAAGAAAAAATGGGTATTGCTTTAAGTAAATTGGCTGCTGAAGACCCGTCATTTAGAGTTGAAACTGATGACGAAACAGGTCAAACTATCATTTCAGGTATGGGTGAATTACACCTTGACATTATTGTCGACCGTATGAAACGTGAGTTTAAGGTAGAAGCGAATGTGGGTAAACCTCAGGTTGCTTACCGAGAGACAATTCGAAGTGCGGTTGAAGTCGAAGGTAAATTTGTTCGCCAATCTGGTGGTCGTGGTCAATTTGGTCATGTTTGGTTAAAAATTGAACCTCAGGAAGAAGGTGCTGGTTACGAATTCGTAAACGAAATCGTAGGCGGTGTTGTTCCTAAAGAATACATCCCTGCTGTTGATAAAGGTTGTCAGGAGCAAATGCTATCGGGTGTGTTGGCGGGTTATCCTGTGCTTGACGTTAAAGTCACATTATATGATGGTTCATATCATGATGTTGACTCTAACGAAATGGCATTTAAGATCGCTGCGTCAATGGGCTTCAAAAAAGGTTGTACTCAGGCTAATCCAGTATTACTTGAGCCAACAATGAAAGTTGAAGTAACCACACCTGAGGAATTCATGGGGGATGTTGTGGGTGACATTAACCGTCGTCGAGGTATGATCGATGGCATGGAAGATGGCCCAGGTGGTATTAAAATTGTTCGTGCTAAAGTACCTTTGGCTGAGATGTTTGGCTACGCAACTGATTTGCGTTCACAAACACAAGGCCGAGCATCATACTCTATGGAGTTTGATTGTTACGCTGAAGCACCTAAAAATATCACTGAACAAATAATCGAATCTCGAAATTAAAATCTTAGTAACTAGTAATGGCCGACATGTAGGTCATCTTAAACAAAGGTAATTAAAAGTGGCTAAAGCAAAATTTGAACGTACTAAACCGCATGTTAACGTTGGTACCATTGGACACGTTGACCACGGTAAAACAACTTTAACAGCAGCAATCTCAACTGTATTAGCAAAAACTTACGGTGGTGACGCTAAAGATTTCGCATCAATCGATAACGCTCCAGAAGAGCGTGAGCGTGGTATCACAATTTCAACTTCACACGTTGAATACGATACACCAACTCGTCACTACGCACACGTAGACTGCCCGGGACACGCGGATTATGTTAAAAACATGATCACAGGTGCAGCGCAAATGGACGGTGCAATCTTAGTAGTAAGTGCAGCAGATGGTCCTATGCCACAAACACGTGAGCACATCTTATTATCACGTCAGGTAGGTGTACCTTACATCGTAGTATTCATGAACAAATGTGACATGGTAGACGATGAAGAGTTATTAGAATTAGTAGAAATGGAAGTACGTGAATTACTTTCAGAATACGATTTCCCTGGTGATGACTTACCGTTAATCCAAGGTTCAGCGTTAAAAGCATTAGAAGGTGACGCAGCTTGGGAAGCGAAGATTGTAGAATTAGGTGAAGCATTAGATTCATACATTCCAGAGCCAGAGCGTGATATCGATAAGCCGTTCTTGATGCCAGTAGAAGACGTATTCTCAATCTCAGGTCGTGGTACAGTAGTAACAGGCCGTGTTGAGCGTGGTGTAATCAACGTAGGTGAAGAGATTGAAATCGTAGGTATTCGCGAAACAACGAAGACAACCTGTACAGGTGTTGAAATGTTCCGTAAATTACTTGACGAAGGTCGTGCGGGTGAGAACATCGGTGCATTATTACGTGGTACTAAGCGTGAAGACGTAGAACGTGGTCAAGTATTATGTAAGCCTGGTTCAATCACACCACACACTAAGTTTGAATCAGAAGTATACGTATTATCAAAAGATGAAGGTGGCCGTCATACTCCATTCTTCAAAGGTTACCGTCCACAATTCTACTTCCGTACAACTGACGTAACAGGTGCAGTTGAATTACCGGAAGGTGTAGAAATGGTAATGCCTGGCGATAACATCAAAATGGTTGTAGAACTAATTTCACCAATCGCGATGGACGAAGGTTTACGCTTCGCAATCCGTGAAGGTGGTCGCACAGTTGGTGCGGGTGTTGTTGCTAAAATCATCGATTAATTAAAATTTTAATTATTCAGTTAAAAAGGCGCCTTTTGGCGCCTTTTTTGTTTTACAATGAGCTTATCTTTTCACTAATCAGGTTGGTTTTCAGGCTGTTATGTTAAAAAAATCCGGTAAATTATCTTGGCCAGAACGCGTTGCCAGAATTGTAAATCGTTTTGGTACATTAAGAGTGAGTTTATTCTTTTTTGCGCTCGCTTTCGGGTTTACTGCACTCGAAGTGACAGTACTTAATTATTTAATGTATGGCGAAGTGGTATTAAGGGATTATGTTGATCCGGTTTTATTGACCCTGTTAACTATGCCTTGGGTTTTGTATTTTATTTCAGAGCTTGTCAGACGGCTTGAGCGCTCACGTGAACATCTTACTCAAGTGATAGAGCAGTTGGAGGCGCTGCGCAAGCAAGATAAAGCTTCTGCATCTAATTTGCGCCACAATATCCAGCAACTGAACTACGAGATTGAAGAGCGAAAGCGGGCTGAACTGCAGCGCGAAGAAGCGATCCGTTTATTAAAACAACAAATAGAAGAGCGCCAGAAAACTCAGCAAAATTTATATGAACAGTCCATTTTATTAAGATCGGCTTTTGACTGTTCACCGGATATTATTTACTACCGCGATGAAAATGGCCGTTTCTCTGGATGTAACCGCTCGTTTGAAGAATTGACCGGTAAAACCGAAAAAGAAATGATTGGCCTGACCCCTTGGGATGTTTATTCTGAAGATATTGCCGAAAAAGTCGTCGCATCAGATAGAGAAGTACTTGCCAGCAACGCCAGCCTGACTTATGACATGTGGCTAACTTATCCAAGCGGCAGTAAAAAGCTCTTCTTGATTAAAAAAGTGCCGTTTTTTAATAATGAGGGTAAGCGTATTGGCCTGTTAGGTTTTGGCCGGGATATTATGGAAAAACAGCAGGCCCAGGAAGCGTTGGAAAAAGCGAGCCGGGACAAAACTGCATTTATTTCTACCATTAGTCATGAGCTACGTACACCATTAAATGGTATTGTTGGTATCAGCCGTATTCTTAAGGATTCTCAGCTGACTAAAGAGCAGCATAATCAGGTCAGCACAATTTTTGCCTGCGCGGTTACCTTAGGTAACATATTTAACGATATTATCGATCTGGATAAGATTGAACGTAATAAACTGGCCATTAATCTGGAACCGATTGAGTTGTCCGGGTTTGTCCACGAGCTCAATAGTGTTGCTAGCCTGATGGCTGAGCAAAAACAGCTTCATTTTAAATTCCGCTCAAATGTACCTGAAGACCGTTGGGTTATGGCCGATCCGACTCGACTCAGGCAAGTACTTTGGAATCTACTTGCGAACGCGGTTAAATTTACACTCAAAGGCGATGTTGAATTTAATGTCGACTGTCACATTCGCAATACCTTCGCTTGGATTGACTTTGAAGTGGTGGATAGCGGTATAGGCATTCCGGAAGATGACCTTGAAAATATTTTCACTATGTATTACCAGGTTGATCGTGAAGAAGTTCGAGCAGGCACAGGTACAGGTATTGGTCTGGCAATTTCAAAAATATTGGTAGATGCAATGGGCGGGCAAATCGAAGTTTACAGTGAAGTAAATCAGGGCAGTACCTTTTCTGTTTCACTTAAGCTGGATCTTGCAGAAGCGCCTGAATCTATTACTGACAGCAGCAGTATTAGTGGTTTGAATATTTTGTTGGTGGAAGATGTAGAACTCAATGTGGTTGTAGCTAACTCGATTCTGACCAAGCTGGGTCATAAAACAACGGTCGCTAAAACCGGTAAGCAGGCAATTGATAAGTTTATTAAGCAAAAGTTTGATATTGTTCTGCTGGATATACAATTGCCTGATATGACAGGTTTTGATGTGCTTAAACATTGGCAGTCGCTGGATATGGAATTACCCCCAATTGTCGCATTGACTGCGAATGTGATTAAAACACGTGACGAATATCTGAATAAAGGTCTGACAGATGTGATTGCTAAGCCAATCAAAATAGACAATGTTCATAAAGTTTTTAATCGCTTGTTTGATCAGGACGAACCGATTGAGGCACAGGCGTTGGACAATCAGACAGAGCATCTGGCTGATAAAAATATTGATAAAAAGATCCTGGATACAGAGTTCCTTGAGCAGCTTCTGGATACAATCGGCTATGATTTAATCGAACAAAATGTTGAATTATTCGAGAAACTAATCAGTGAGTATATGGATATATTAAATACTAACTTGTGTGCTAAAGATCAGGATGAAATTGGTAAGCAGGCACATAAGATAAAAGGTGCAGCTGCGTCTATGGGTCTTAAACGAATGCAGAATGTTGCAAATCAAATTCAGCTAACGGATAGCGCTGCCTGGTGGGAAAATCTGGATGATAGGGTCGAACAACTTAAATATGCTTCAGTGCATGATTTACAGATGTTAAAGGACTGGATTAATGCCTTGTAGAATAAATAGTGAGCTTAGTTGAGTTAAAACTAAGGTGGATAAAAAAGCAGCCCATGGGCTGCTTTTTTATACCCTAATCATAATTTTTACCTAAATTTAATGGTGTTGAATCACTCTTCAACTTCACCACAAAAACGGTAACCTTCGCCATGAATGGTAGAGATGATTTCAGGCGTATCCGGAATAGATTCAAAATGCTTACGTAAACGACGAATGGTCACGTCTACAGTTCTGTCATTTGGTTTTAACTCGCGACCAGTCATTTCTTTGATTAATTGTTCACGCGTTAAAATTTTACCTGGGTTATCTAATAGCAATTGCAGCGCGCGGTATTCACTTTTTGGCAGGCGCATGCTTTCTTGATTTGGTGAGATTAATGAACGGCTGTCACAATCTAATACCCAACCATTAAATTTGTATTCACTAACAGCTTCAGTTGGCTCGTTTGGTACTGACTTAGTGCGGTTCATTAAGTTACGTGCACGAATTGTCAGCTCTCTTGGGTTAAAAGGCTTAACTAAATAATCATCAGCGCCAATTTCTAAACCTAAAATACGATCAACATCGTTATCACGGCCAGTTAAGAAAATTAATCCCATATTTTTAATTTCACGTAATTCACGTGCTAACATTAATCCGTTTTTACCCGGTAAGTTAATGTCCATAACGACTAAATTAATGTCATTATTGTTCAGGTAGGTATGCATCTCTTCGCCGTCTTCTGCAGCGAAAACATTGTAACCTTCAGCTTCGAACAAGCTGATAAGTGTATTGCGGGTGACCGCTTCGTCTTCTACGATTAGGATATTATGTGTTTGCATGGCTTTTCGTCTTATGTTGATAAAAATTTTTTTATTTCAGTTGATTATAGTGACTAGCAGGCAATCTCTCAATCCATTCTATTGATTTTCTGCAATTTATTCGTGACTTTTTTAACATTTTTAGTTAGGCCAGATTAATTTGCCTAACTCTAATCTGTTTCCGGATTAAGCCTGGGCAGTTTTATATCAAACTGAATGCCTTTACCTAGTTCGCTTTCAACACTAATTTTACCGTTTAACCCTTGTGTGACTAAGTTATAAACTAAATTCATGCCTAAACCACTCCCGCCTTTACCTCGTTTAGTGGTGACAAAAGGATCGAATATTTTCTTTTTTAGCTGTTCGCTGATGCCTTTTCCGTTGTCTGCATAATGGATATGTAATATTTGATTCGAGTATTCAATTGAGATGGTTATTTTGCCTGATTCGATATTCTCGAATCCATGAATAACAGAGTTGGTAACTAAGTTCGTTAGAATTTGCTGTAAAATACCCGGTTTTGATACCACCTCCAAATCCCTATCACAATCAATATCAACTTGATGTTGCTTAGTAGAAGGTTTAAGGGCGAGTAAGACATCTTTCAAAAAAATAAATAATTGTATTTTTTGAGGACTTTCATGAGTTTGACTCACCGCTAATTGTTTAAAATTGGTGACTAATTCTGCACTGCGATTAAGGTTTCGGTAAATAATATCCAGATTTTCTTTACTATCAGCTAAAAAGCGTACCAGATGACTTTCTGTTAGTTTTTTCTGATTAAGTGCTTCTTCAACCTGGTTTAGTTTATCCATTATCAAGGTTGATGCTGTGACGCCGAGTCCGATAGGTGTATTAACCTCATGCGCAATACCGGCAACCATGTCACCAAGCGAAGCCATTTTTTGATTTTCAACCAGTTGATTTTGAAACTCATGTAACTGGGCTAATGCATCCATTAACTCTTTATTTGAATCTTTAAGCGCTTCTGTTCTTTGGTAAATTTTATCTTCCAGACTTTGATTTAGTTTTAGTATTTCAGCTTCTGCTTTTTTTTGCTGTGCCAGCTGCATTTCAACTCGGTCGAGCATAATATTGAGCGAGTTCGCCAGACTATCCAGCTCTTCTACATTTTGTTTGGGCGCTCTGACGCTATAGTCTTTTTCTTTGGCTACATATTTAAACAGATTGGCAAGTTCACTAATTGGTAGTGTAATTTTAGACTGTAAATAAAGGGCTATAATAAAGGCAATTACAATCGCGCTCGCCAATGTGGCCGCTTTTATATAAAGATTATGATAAAGCGAGTCATGGTAAGTGCGCAATGAAACCCTGATGCAAACAAAAGCCGCCTGATTTTGTTTAACATTGACTTGGGAGCAGAAGAGTAAACTATCTGACCCAAAAATCGGGTCCTGGTAGTTTTTTATACTTTTATTATTGAGCGAAATCGGTAATGCATGTGGGCTGTGGTATCCGGCAAAAAAAGTGCGTTGATTGGTATCTGGTTCAATTAAATAGACCTGAATATTTTCAACAGTATCTGATTTTACTAATTGCTCGAGTTTAGCATTCGCTGTTTGGCCATCTAGTGAGTCGGCTGTATCAAGCAAGCTTTTTGCAACAAAGTCCGCATACATACCGACCTGAGAAACAAGCTGTGCTTTTTTTTGCTGAGTATCGACCAGACCATTTATTAAAAATACAATTAACAACGCGCCAGCTGTAATAAGCGTAACCGTGTAAACAAAACTATGTTTAATAGAGCTGAATTGGTGTGACGTATCGAAACGCATAGTGCTGCTATTCTAATTAGGATAATTTAAAGTGTATTCGATAATGTTGGTTTCACAACTTATCAGCCAAAAATTTCATCAAGCAAAATACCCGTTTAAAGAGATTGTTGTGATGATTAAACAGTTTGTCTTTGGAGTCGTGAATGAAAACATTGTGGGATTTGTATCAGCAAACGATATTTTTATTGGAGCAACCTTTAAGTCGTCAAATTAATTTTGCTGTTATTACGGCCTATAACCCATTGGGTCAAATCCTTACCCTGGGCACAAATCATATTCGGGACAAGGCATTACAGTCGGATATTATGAGTTTACGGCATCCTTATCGAAAAGTATGGGGCTGTTCGTCCGAGCTGGATTATTCTGAAAAAAGTTGGGCTGTGTCTATGCCAAAAGCAGATGCGGTTAAACTAGCAAGCAAATATCAACAAAATGCATTGTATTGGGTAGAGCAAGACAGATTGTATTTGCTACCTTGTTTATTAGAACGGGCGTCAGCCGTTGAACTTGGTGCTTTTAGCTTAAGGTGCAAAGTGCAAAAAGCGGGCTGTTGTAAATAATGGGTGATAGATAACACAGAGTGAAATTGTATTGATTTATCTATTTACCTGAAATGAGTGCCAATAAATCTTCACGGCTGATTTGATAATCTTTTTGTGCCTGCTCTAGATTTTTTTCCAAGTTTGAGCGCTCTTTTTCTGTTGGATTGTTAGATGGCAAAAAATCGGTTAAACAGATGCAAAGTGCCTTGCCCTGATAGTGGGGGTTATCTGTGTTAATTGAGCGAATAATATAGTGAGGGCAACTGGTTGTCCGGGTTTTAGCCTGAATACATTCTGCAACCTCTGCATATACATTATTGACTAATGACAGGCTTATCAGACTTATCGCTGTTAATTTGAAGATATGCATAGTTAAAAATATTAAAGAGTAAGGATTGCTCTAAACCTTAGATATCAGGTTTAGAGCAATTCGGATTAGACAACGGAGCGATAGAGTGCTTCGTATTTCATCGCAGAGTCATGCCAGTTAAAGTGCGTTTTTATCGCTTTTTTCTTCACAACTTCGAATGTTTGAGGATACTCGTGATAAAACAAGAGTGCTTTACGAACACAATTTAAAAGTTCTTCGCTATCCGGCCGGTTAAATACAAAACCATTAGCGTTAATAGGATCCGCTTCTAAATCGATAACGGTATCTTTTAGTCCACCAACGGCTCTGACAATTGGCAAAGTACCGTAAGCCAATGAATACATTTGGTTTAAGCCACAGGGCTCAAATAGTGACGGCATCAGGAAAAAATCGCTGCCGGCGGTCACTAAATGAGAAAAGCTCAAACTAAAATCATTCATGAAGTAAAATTTACTACGGTGACGGTCACTGATAGCCTGAATCTGACCGACTAATTCAGGATCTCCTGTGCCGATTAAAACCAACTGTACATTATGATGCAGAATATTCTCGATAATCGGTATCAGGTAGCTGAAGCCTTTTTGGTCGGTAATTCGACATACCATACCAATCAGGGGAATATCACCATCGACCGGCAGATGACTGTATTGCTGTAAATTGGCTTTACAAAATGCTTTACCATTTAAATCATCTGCCGAATAATTCGAAGGTATCATCTTATCCGTTTCCGGATTCCATTGTGTATAGTCACAACCATTAATGATACCAACCAGATCTTGTGACCGACTTCTGAACAGATCTCCCATATGGTGAGAGCCCAAATCAGTTTGCAATTCTTGAGCATAACTTGGGCTGACCGCAACTATTTTGGTTGCGTAGCGAACCCCCATTTTTAAATAGTTAACACTGCCATGATGAATATCTTCATAATTCACGCCGCTTTTTTGTAAAAAGGGTACTGAGTCTAATGAAAATATTCCCTGGAAAGCGCCGTTATGAACCGATAATACGGTTTTGGCGTTTGCTAAATATGGGTTATCTGACCAGTGTTTAGATAAATAAAATGGAATCAGGCCCGTATGCCAGTCATTACAGTGAATGATATCCGTTTTAAATTCCAACAACTGGGCTAAATGTAATGCCGCCATGCTGAAAAACGCATATCGCTCTCCGTTATCATCATAAGCATGATAGCCGTCACTATAAATCCCTTTTCGAGCAAAGTAGTCGGGATAATCAACCAAATATACGGTGACATCCTGGAGTTTGGTTTGTTTTACATTATAGCGATAAATGGTATCACCGGCATGTAATTCAACGTTTTCCAGTATGGTTACGGCACTCTCTACATTTGAGCTGACTTGGTAGAGAGGGGTTACGATTCTTACGTCATGTCCAACGGAATTAAACGAAAGTGGCAGGGCTTTAGCTACGTCAGCCAAGCCCCCGGTTTTGGCGAGATCTTCGACCTCAGAGGATACAAATAATATATTCATTCTTTAGTCGTTAAATCCTACACGCGTCCCTTTTGGCACAGTGACTATGCCACCTTTCGAAATGGTGAAACCTCGTTTTTCGTCTTCTTCGTGATTCACACCGATTTGAGTGCCTGGCGCGACAGATACATTCTTATCAAGAATAACCCTGTGCAAAGTACAGCCTTCACCAATGCGGCTGCTGCCCATAATGACACTCTCAGTAATAGATGTGTTTGGTTCAACTAAAACTTCAAATCCTAATACGGATTTTTCAACTTTAGCGCCCTGCACAACGCAACCTGATGCGATTGAGCTATCACTGATTTTGTTTGGCTCTCCTTCCGAACAACTATAAATTTGCGCTGCCGGCAGGGTCGGGTGGAAAGTTCGCATTGGCCATTTAGGGTTGTATAAATCCAGAGCGCTGTCAGCATCTAAAAAGTCCATTGAAGCTTGCCAATATGAATCTATAGTGCCTACATCTCGCCAATAGAATGGGTCTCCGCGTTCACCTGGGATTTGGTTATTAGCAAAGTCGTAAACATATACGTTACCCTTGGCCATTAACTCAGGGATGATATTTTTGCCGAAGTCATGAGCCGAATTCGGGTCTTTGGCATCTTCTCTAAGCGATTTGTATAAAACGTCAGGGTTAAAAACATAATTACCCATAGAGATAAGCGCAACATCTGGGTTACCTGGTAAAGATTTGGGGTTAGCTGGTTTTTCTTCAAAGCCGATTAACCGACCCTCTTCGTCTATTTCCATAACGCCGAATTGGTGTGCTTCTTCGATGGGGACCCGAATAGCCGCAACCGTCAGGTCTGCATTGAGTTTGCTATGGTAATCCGTCATCTGACGAACATTCATTTTGTAAATATGATCACTACCAAAAATGACTACTTGATCTGGGTCATGGATTTCAATCAATCGTAAATTTTGGTATATGGCATCTGCCGTACCCTCATACCATCTTTTCCCCATTCGCATTTGCGCCGGAATCGGGTCAATAAAGTGGTCGGTTAAGCCTGAAAAGTGCCAAGCTTGCCTGAGGTGGATATTAAGTGACTGAGATTTAAACTGAGTTAATACATATATCTTGAGCAAATCTGAATTAACAAAGTTATTGAGTACAAAGTCAATAAGCCTATACTGACCTGCAAAAGGTACCGCGGGTTTAGTACGGGTTTCGGTTAACGGGAATAAACGAGTACCAGCCCCGCCCGCTAAGATCATAGATAAAATCCCTGCCATAGTCATGCCTTGAAATAGTTGTAATGACCATCACTGCTTATGAACTCACTTCGTTGCTACACCCATAAAAAGCGAAGCTAACAAACAACAGTCAGTTAACACAAAGGTGGAAACATAAGCGGTTCCGGCCTGAGTTTAGGTTAACGATTGTAAGCACAATAAAGCTTAAATTTATTGTCCTCAGCTATCACTTCTACCAGATCAAAATGGTTTTGTAAAATTTGAGGGTATTTCAAAAAGCGGTTGGCAACCAGATACAACTTTCCTCTGGTATCGAGTTGCTGACCACATGCTTTTATAAAGGCCTCAGAAATATAGTAGTCTATTTTTAGCCCAGTGTGAAAGGGGGGATTGGTAAAAATATACTGATATTTTGATGAAACTTTTTTTAAGCCATTTGACAGGTGTAAATGGGCAGACATTTTGTTATGGTCAAGTGTTTCTCTGGTGGATTCAATGGCTAATGCATCAATATCTGAAAAATGTAGTCTGGTATCTGGGTTATACTTATTGATAAAACTGCCAATCACGCCGCACCCACATGCAAAATCAAGCACATTGCCTTTAATATTGGCTGGCAGGTGGTTGAGCAGTAACTCTGTGCCTTTATCCAGTTCACCATGACTGAATACACCTGGCAAACTTGCAACTTCAATCGATTTTTCACCCACCCAAAACTCATCATATTTAAAGCTGACGGGTTTTGGGCAATCAGGCGATGCATAAGCACTATATAATAGACAATGTTTGCCGGATGCTAATTTTTGAATGTTGGTCAGCTGTTCAGTCAGAAATTTTTGGCAAGTTTTAATGCCACTTCTGTTTTCACCAACCAGATAAATTTGACAGTCGGTAGGTAAAATCTCTGCCATTAATGATAGCAGCCATACCGCTTTTTCTTTTGCTTTAGGAAAGAAGAGTATCGCATTTTTGTATTCACCATCAGGCCGCTCGGGCCAGATAAATTGATTCTTTTGAGTGATTTTTAAATCCCGAAAGCGCCAGATGTGGCAGTCTTCAAAGTACGAGTCTGCGAGGTCCTGTGATTCCAGAGGATCAACAATTAATGTTTGCTTGTCTATTTTCTCTGATAAATGCTTTAATATGAGTTGGCTCGCAGGGGATAATGACGACATATTTTTTACTAGACCTTTGTTTTAGATGAACATCACAATAGCGGTATTATATTCATGAATACAGTAGGACGCTGGTTTTTTATTTGTTTTTTAATTGGCGTAACTTGTCTTTTGGGCTTTGCTTATTTGATTCAATCTCACCTAACCGATTACTTTCGTCAGGAGAAACAGCAACTGATGCTTGCTCAGGCGAGTCTGGTTGATTCGCAAATTAAAGACTTTATGCAGCAGGAGTTGCAGGAATTAAACACTTGGTCAGGTCACCCACTGGTATTTGAATTTGCGAAAAAACAAGTCGCTCAGCAGCAACCCAAAGACTTGAACGATATTAGCATTTCGGAGATGCATTATTTCGCATTTTTAATTGAAAACGGTGTGCTGGCTGATCCTAACTACCTGAATTCTTTTTTATTCGATACACAGGGTCAGCTGCTTTGGTCTGCCGAAGGTATGAGCGATGAGACTTTACTGGCTCATCCGGGGTTTCCATCATGGATTGACAAAATGCAGCGCGGTTTATCTGCTTCGTTATTGGTCACACCTGAAGGGGCTAGCAAAAATGAATTTTCTGATGACAGTGTTTCTATTTATTTTGGTACGCCGCTGATTGAAAATGGTCAAGTTATTGCGTTACTTACGATCAGCCTGAATGCAAAACCCAGATTGTTAAATGTCATTAAAAGCGCGCGTTTTTCGAACGAGAGCAATTTGCTTTTGTTTGATCGCTATCACCAGCGAATAACTGCACTTGAGTTTGATGCGGTAGCAGAAAGTGCAATTCATCGCAATCTATCCGGCGCTTCGGATCAGTCATCAAGGATTTTTCAACTTAAAGATAATATGGTCGCCAGACTCTGGAGCGACGAACAGCAAGTGGGTATTGTCATCAGTACGCCAAATGCCAGCATTAATCAGTCACTTGAAAAAATTCAAACCGGCATTGCCATTATCGTCTTTTTAGCCATCGCTGTTATGGTTGCTTTATTATTGGTTATTACCATAAGCAAAAATAAACTCAGATCTAAGCAACTGAATATTATGCGTCATCGTACCCGGCTTTTGCATGTGCAGGATTTGGCTCAGGTTGCTTGTGTTGAACTGACCTTACACGATCAAAAAATGATCTGGCATAGCGGATTTGAGTTTATTTATGCGTTTTTTCCAAATGAAACCAATTCACCAACATCACTCTTTAACAAATTACCGTCAGCTGTACAGACTGAATATCTTGACGTCTTAAAGCGGGCCAGAATTCAGCGAAGCAAAGAAGAGATGGAGCTGCACTATCCGTTTGCCAATGGTGATGAGAAATATTTATCAGTTCAGTTTTTTCCGCAAATTACCGATGAAAATAAAACCATACTCATCTTAATATCTGATATCACCAGTCAAAAACAGCAACATAAAGCTGCGCTGGAAAAAGAAAAAGAATACAGAGATTTGATTATTCAAAGTGCACATGATGGCATCGTCAGTGTCGATTTAGAAGGCCATGTTACTTTATTCAATCAGGCTTGCATTAATATGCTTGGATGGGAAGAAAAACAGCTAACGTCTCAGCCAATTCAAAAGCTAATGTATGCAACGGAAAATGCTTCCCGAAGTCGGCTGATGCAAATTTCCGGAACGGCTAAAATCTGGCTGGCTTGTCAGGATGGACGACGATTGCCGGTGGACTGTCGTGTTAGCCCTATTATGCAAAATGGAGAATCCGTTGGTGCTGTCTATTTATTTAGAGATATCTCTGGACAAATTGAGTTTGAAAATAAGCTAAAAGCCAGTGAGCAAAGATTTAGGCGAGTGATTGAAGGCACTTCAGATGCCACATTTGACTGGGATATGGTCAATAATAAATTGCACTGGAATACCCGTTTTTGGGAAATATTAGGTTATGAAGCTGAGCATGCTAAATTACTTTCCAGACAAGGTGAACATAATTGGCAAAGTGCGATTCACCCGGACGATGTCGACAAATTTATTGATGCGGTTCAGGCACATTTAATTTACGGCAATTTATTTGACCTTGAATACCGTGCAATTCGAGTGGATAAACAAGAAGTTTGGCTCAGAGCCAGAGGCCAGGCGATTAAAGAGCATGATAAATTCGTTTATTTATCGGGTACGATTTCAGATGTCTCTAAACTCAAAGCTGCACAGCAGGAAAAATCGGCACTGGAAACACAATTGAGACATGCTCAGAAAATGGAAGCGATTGGTCAGTTAACCGGTGGTATCGCACATGACTTTAATAATATTCTGGCATCCATTCTAGGCTATGCTGAGCTTGCATCCGATACCATAGATATGGGGAAAACAGAGCGTATTCCGCCATATCTAGAGCAAATTATGCAATCGGGTGAGCGGGCCAGAGATTTGATTAAACAAATGATGGTATTTAGTCGCAAAGACACGCAAACACTCAAACAAATCAACATTCAGTCTTTGTTAGATGAAACCGAGGCCATTATCCGGCCACTCATTCCTGCGTCCATTGAAATTAAATTTAACAATCAGGCGGACGTCCTACTAAAAGTGGACCCTGTTCAATTTCAGCAGCTACTGATTAATCTGGCTGTGAATGCCAGAGATGCAATGCAGGATAAAGGTAAGTTAGAGATTTCTTGTGAGCTGACAGATGATCTGGGCGGTAGCTGTTCTTCTTGTCATGAATATTTTGTCACTGATTATTTAAAAATTGCAATTGAAGACAATGGTAAAGGTATTAGCCCTGAACACTTGAAAAAAATATTTGATCCTTATTTTACCTCTAAAGGTCTGGGTGAAGGGACAGGCATGGGATTATCGATAGTTCATGGTATTGTCCATCAACTTGGCGGTCATGTTCGGGTTGAATCTCAGCTAGATCAAGGCACCCGATTTGAATTATTTCTACCTTATGAAGACTCAGAATCCAGTTTGCAGAACCAGAGAGAGTGCCATGAAAAACCTGATACTGAATTAAAAACAGATTTTAGAATATTCATTATTGATGATGAGGTTGCTATTGCTAAACTGATAGCGCAAAAATTAGCCATTAAAGGTTACCGGACTGAGTATTCGGGTAATAGCCTGCTAGCTTTAGAGCATTTATTATTGTCATCAGGTGACTATGATTTAATTATTACCGACCAAACAATGCCTGAGTTAAGCGGGTTGGAACTGGCTCAACATTTGTTTAAGAAGCAAATTAATATACCTGTCATACTCTGTACCGGTTACAGTGAGACAGTCACTGAGTCTGTGGCATTAGACGCCGGTATATATGCTTATTTAGAAAAACCAATACAGTTTTCTCATTTAGAAAGTTTGATAGAAGCAGCCCTATTACCAGAAGACAGAAGAGAATCTACAAAATAAACATATCAAATAACGATTTTGATTATGGAATATAGATAGAATGCTTTATTCTAAGCGTATATTTTTGAATAAACTCTGATTTACGGAAGCGAGTAACATGTTAAAACATAGACTGACTCACCTGAAACAGTTGGAAGCCGAATCTATTCATATTATTAGAGAAGTAGCTGCGGAATTTGATAATCCTGTCATGCTATATTCTATCGGTAAAGATTCATCTGTTTTATTACATTTAGCGCGTAAAGCTTTTTACCCTGCAAAAATTCCATTTCCTTTACTGCATGTTGATACAACATGGAAATTTAAAGAAATGATCGAATTTAGAGACAGAATTGCAAAAGAGTATGGGTTTGATTTATTAGTTCATATCAATCAGGAAGGTGTGGATATGAACGTAGGGCCTTTCTCGCACGGCAGTGCCAAGCATACGGATATTATGAAAACGCAAGCGCTTAAGCAGGCATTAAACAAATATGGCTTTGATGCTGCATTTGGTGGTGCCCGCCGTGATGAAGAAAAGTCGCGTGCCAAAGAGCGTGTTTACTCTTTCCGTGATAAAAACCACAGATGGGATCCTAAAAACCAGCGACCAGAATTATGGAGCTTGTATAACAGTAAAATCGATAAAGGCGAAAGCATTCGTGTCTTCCCGTTATCAAACTGGACTGAGTTGGATATCTGGCAGTACATCTATCTTGAAAACATCGATATTCCGTCACTGTATTTTTCAAAAGAGCGTCCGGTTGTTGAGCGTGATGGTGTAAAAATCATGGTCGATGATGAACGTATGCCATTAGAGCCAGGCGAAAAGCCAAAAATGGAAATGGTTCGTTTTAGAACATTAGGCTGCTATCCGTTAACCGGTGCGGTTAATTCTGAAGCTACTAGCTTACCTGAAATTATTCAGGAAATGTTGCTGGCAACGACTTCCGAGCGTCAGGGCCGTGTAATCGACAGTGATTCTTCCGGTTCAATGGAGAAAAAGAAAATCGAAGGTTACTTCTAAATAATACCTGGCGATTTAAAAAGGAATAGATAATGCAGACCAGTGCGCAACACTTTGATTTATTTAATGGTGATGCAGACGGCATTTGTGCTTTGATTCAACTGAGGCTGGCAGAACCTAAACAGACTGAGTTGGTCACCGGGGTTAAGCGCGATATTAAGCTATTAAAAAAGGTTAAGGCAGAAGCCGCAGACCAGTTAACTGTGCTTGATATTTCGATGGATAAAAATAAACCTGAATTAGAAGCCGTGCTTAATACCGGCGCTCAGGTATTTTATTGCGACCATCATTTTGCGGGCAATATTCCCGAAAATGAAAACTTAACCGCATTGATAGATACCAGTGCGGATACCTGCACGGCACTATTGATAAACCATTATTTAAAAGGCCGGTTTGAAAATTGGGCGATTACAGCAGCCTATGGCGATAACCTGATACAGGTCGCTGACGAGTTGGCTCAAGAGCGTGGGCTTAGCTCCGAGCAGGCTGAGCAGCTAAAACAGTTAGGTATTGCGATTAACTACAATGGATATGGTGCAAAAGAGCAGGATTTACATATTCATCCGGCACAATTGTACCGCTTATTAGTTGAGTACACTGACCCATTAATACTGATTGAAGAAAATGCAGAAATATATCAGCAACTGATTAAGAATTACCAAGCTGATATGGCACAAACCCAAAGTGCAAGCTTGTTGCATCAAAGTCAGGCTGGTCTGGTTTATTTATTACCTAATCAACCCTGGGCAAGACGCGTTTCGGGTGTTTGGGGAAATGACCTGGCAAATCAGTCAAAAGATCAGGCGCACGCGGTATTAACTGAATTGGCCGAAGGTGGTTACCTGGTCTCTGTCAGAGCGCCTAAGAATAGAGCAGCAGGCGCTGATGAACTCTGTATGAAGTTTGAAACAGGCGGCGGTCGAAAAGCAGCGGCAGGTATCAATTTACTTGCCGAAAATGAATTAGATAGATTTTTTGCTGAATTTGATCAGCAATTTACAGTTTAAGAGGATTTCTTATGTCACATCAATCTGAGCTGATTGAGCAAGATATACTAGCGTATCTTAAAGAACACGAAAATAAAGAGTTACTTCGTTTTTTAACCTGCGGTAGCGTGGATGATGGTAAAAGCACCCTGATTGGTCGTTTGTTACACGACTCTAAAATGATCTATGAAGATCAACTTGCGGCAATCACGCAAGATAGTAAAAAATCAGGGACAACAGGTGAGGAAGTTGATTTAGCCTTACTAGTAGATGGCTTGCAATCTGAACGTGAGCAAGGTATTACAATTGATGTTGCTTATCGTTATTTTTCAACTTCAAAGCGCAAATTTATTATTGCTGATACCCCGGGACATGAGCAATATACCCGAAATATGGCAACCGGTGCTTCAACCTGTGATTTAGCGATTATCTTAATTGATGCTCGTGCTGGTGTGAAAACCCAAACCAAGCGTCACAGTTTTATCGTCTCTTTATTAGGCATCAAGCATGTTGTTGTTGCCGTTAATAAGATGGATTTGGTTGACTATAGTGAAGAAACTTACAATCAGATTAAAGAAGACTACTTAAATTTTGCGCAGGAATTAAATATTCCGGATATTCGTTTTGTGCCTATGTCAGCGCTTAAAGGGGATAATGTCGTCTCTAAGAGCGAGAGTACACCTTGGTTTACCGGTGAAACTCTGATGGAATTATTAGAAGGTGTTCAGGTTGCGGCAGACAGAAACTTAACTGAGTTCCGCATGCCGGTTCAATATGTCAATCGTCCTAATCTGAACTATCGCGGTTTTGCCGGCACCATTGCTTCCGGTGTTATTCGCAAAGGTGACTCTATTACAGCTATGCCTTCTGGTAAAACGTCAAAGGTTAAGGCGATTGATACTTTTGATGGCGAAATCGAAGAAGCATTTGCGCCTATGTCGATTACGCTAACCTTGGAAGATGAAATTGATATTAGTCGTGGCGATGTGATTGTCGCTTCAGATAGTTTACCGACTGTGACTCAGGCCGTTCAGGCTCATATCGTTTGGATGGCAGACGATGCGATGCAACCGGGTAAGTTATACGACTTTAAACTGGGCACCAAAACAACCAGTGGCCAAATTTCAGAAATTGATTATTTAATCAATGTAAATACGCTGGCTCATGAAGAGTCTAAAGCGCTTGAGTTAAATGAAATTGGTGTTTGTGATGTTCAGTTTAACTCTCCGTTAGTGGCGGAGCGTTATAATGATAACCCTGGTTTGGGTAGCTTTATCGTGATTGATCGTATGACCAATGTAACCGTTGGTGCAGGCATGGTCACTAAATCAATTGAAGGCAATGCTCAGGCTGCTCAGTTCTCTGAATTTGAAATTGAATTAAATCAACTTGTGCGCAAGCATTTCCCTCACTGGCAGGCTGTTGATCTTGCACAGTTAATGAAAAAATAATTTCAATATCAAACAGTTATGCTGATACAACAGGCCGCCGTGGCGGCCATTTTTGTTGCTACGATTGGCGCGCTTGTGTTTTCACGCTGGCGCGCTTCTCATATATTCAGTGCGGCACTATTGGCATTAATCGCCGGACAGCTTGTCAGCATTGATACCTCTTTGAATAAAGCTATTAACCCGGGGGTAGTGACGTTAATCGCACTTATGCTGGCCTCACGTGCTTTAGAACGGACCGCCTTACTCAAGTTATTTGCTCGTAATGCACTTGAAAAAAATGAAACTCGGTCGTTGGTTAAACTGACCGGTTTATCCGCTTTTGCTTCGTCATTTTTAAATAATACCGCTGTTGTCGCCGCCTTGATCCGACCCATTAAAAAGCAAAATAAGATAGCAGCGTCCAAACTTTTGCTGCCACTGAGCTATGCTGCAATTTTGGGGGGGACAACCACACTGGTAGGCACATCGACTAATATGGTGGTTAACAGCTTTTGGATGGATTTAGGTTATCCGTCGCTTAGCTTTTTTGCGTTTTTTCCGGTTGGTATCGCTTTATTGGTATGCGGCTTGGTTGTTATGTTGTTAAACAAAAGCAGACTGCCGAATATTCAGATAGTCGAAGATGAAAAGCAATATTTTGTTGATGTCAAAATTAAACCTGAATCCCCCTTGGTAGGCAAAACCGTGTCGGATAACCACCTGAGGAATTTAAATAGTTTCTTCTTAGTTGAGATTATTCGCCGGGGACAATCTATTAGTCCGGTCAGACCGACTCATATAATAGAGTCAGGCGATCGTTTAGTTTTTAGCGGTGATATAAGCCATATTGAAGAGCTTCAAACTCTACCTGGGGTCAAGCTTTTTGCAGAGCATACAGGGCTAATGAGCGATAATCTGATTGAAGTCGTAGTTGCAAGTCACTCCAGCTTAATCAGTAAAACATTAAAGTCAGTTGGTTTTAGAGCCATGTTTGATGCCGCAGTTGTCGGATTAAAACGCAATGGTTTGCAAGTTCCGGGTAAATTAGGTGAAGTTGAGCTGAAAGAGGGTGATAACTTATTATTGGCTGTTGGTCGAGATTTCAAAAGCCGAAAAAATTTGGATAAACACTTCTTTTTAATTTCGGATATGACAGTAGAACAGCCACTTTCAGGCCAACTGAACTTTGCCGTGTTAAGTGGTTTTGCTGTGGTTATGGCACTGACGATAGCAGGCATTTCTAGCTTATTAGGCGGGCTACTGTTTTTTATTGCTGGATGCTTAGCATTCCGGGTGATTAAAACATCTGAATTAAAACGGTTATTTCCATTTGATCTCTGGTTAATTATTACAGCTGCATTAACGCTTGCTGAAGCTATGATGCAATCCGGTCTCAGTGATAACATAGCTTCCGGTTTACATGCTTTATTCAGCCAGCAATCAGTCTGGTTTGCGTTTGTCGGGATTTTATTGGCGACAATATTACTGACAGAACTGGTTACGAATAACGCTGCAGCAGCACTGATGTTTCCACTGGCGATCAGTTTGGCTGAGAGTTTTTCTGTATCTCCGATAAGTCTGGTTATGGCGGTTGCATTCGGTGCAAGCGCCAGCTTTTTGAGTCCTTATGGCTACCAGACTAACTTACTCGTATTCAATACAGGCGGATATAAATTTGGTGATTTTGTCCGATATGGTTTGCCTGTCTCTTTAATTTATATTTTAGTAACGGTTGCTCTTATTCCGTACTTTTTTCCTTTTTAAGGTAACGACAGATGAAAAATGAAAATATAGTTTGGCACCCAACTCAAGTGACTAAAGCACAGCGCGCAGAGCAAAAGAATCAGCGCCCTTGTATTTTATGGTTTACCGGTCTGAGTGGTTCAGGCAAATCAACCGTTGCCAATGCGGTTGAAAGTAAACTCTATGAAACCGGTTGTCACTCGTATTTATTAGATGGCGATAATGTGCGTCATGGTATTAATAAAGATCTGACATTTACAGATGAAGACAGAATTGAAAATATTCGACGCATTGGTGAAATTAGCAAACTCTTTATTGATTCTGGCTTATTGGTTTTGACCGCGTTCATCTCGCCGTTCAGGGCTGATCGAGCTATGGTCAGAGATTTGGTCGGAGATGCCGAGTTTATTGAAGTATTTATTGATACGCCAATTGAAGTGTGCGAACAGCGTGACCCTAAAGGTTTATATAAAAAAGCGCGTCAGGGAGAAATCAAGCACTTTACAGGCATAGATTCGCCTTATGAAGCGCCAGAGAAGCCTGAGGTTGTCGTAAAAACGGCCGAGCTGAATATTGAAGAATGTGCTGACTCGGTTTTAGCCTACCTGAAGGCAAATGGTTATATTTAATATTGTATTCTCACGGCGTAAACACAGAACGACCGTAAAAGCTGACGCTATTAATAATTGATTATAAACGCTACCAGAAAAATAAAACCAGCAAGTTAGCTTGCTGGTTTTATATCATCCAGTTGATACTTTTCTATCATTGCATACAGGGTTGGCCGTGTGACGCCCAGTAATTCGGCTGTTTTTGACATATTTTGCTCAGCCATATTATAAGCTTGGCGAATTGCACTGGATTCGGCTTTTTCCCTAACCTCGCGTAAATTTAATGACCCTATCTCATTCGCAGGCGCATCAGCAGATATATACAGGCCTAAATCATCAGCCGTAATGAAGGTAGTATCTGCCATAACAACAGCAGACTTGAGTTTATTTTGCAGTTCGCGGATATTACCAGACCATTTATGTGCCAGCATGGCCTGTTTAGCATCATCACTGAAGCCCTTGATTGATTTGTTGAACTGTTCGTTATAACTGCTCAAAAAAGACTTAGCTAACAAAAGTACATCATTGCCGCGATCTCTCAAAGGTGGAATAGTGATAATTAGCTCACTAATTCGGTAAAATAAATCTTCTCTGAAGGTTTGTTCTGTAGACATCTGTTGCAGATCTCTGTGTGTAGCGCAAATAACTCTGATATCAACAGGGATTTCCTGTCGCCCGCCAACTCGTTCAATCACTCTTTCTTGTAAAAAGCGCAGCATTTTTGCCTGCAGGGGCAGGGGCATGTCACCTATCTCATCTAAAAATAAAGTGCCGCCCTGTGCCGTTTCAATTTTACCTTTAGTCGTTTTTGAAGCACCGGTAAAAGCCCCTTTTTCATAGCCGAATAATTCACTTTCTAATAAGTTTTCAGGAATCGAAGCACAGTTTATTGCAATAAATGCTTTATCAGCTCTGTCACTGTGGTTATGAATTGAGCGTGCAAATACCTCTTTACCTGTGCCACTCTCACCTAACAGTAAAGTAGTTATCTCTGTTTTGGCAATTTTTTCTGCACGTTTAGTTGCAGCCAGTATGCTGTCACTGTTGCCGATAATAGCGCCCAGAGCCGGGTTGACTTTGGCGAGTCGTCGGTTTTCCTGTTCCAGCTCTACCAGGTTAAATGCTCTTTGAATAATGGTATTGAGCGTGTCGACATCGATAGGCTTCTGATAAAAATCGTAAGCACCCAGTTCAACAGATTTTAATGCGTGTTCTTTGTCTGTATTTCCCGTGATGACAATGACTTTTGTATTGGGTGACAGCGTTAAAATTTCAGTGAGTGCAGCTAACCCTTCTGATGCATTTGCTGGGTCCGGCGGCAAACCTAAATCGAGTGTTACGACTTCAGGCTCGAATCGACGTAATTGCGCGATAGCACTTTGTCTGTCATCTGCAAATATGATGTCGTAGTCTGAAAGGCCCCATTTGAGTTGCTTTTGGATCCCTTTATCGTCATCTACAACAAGTAATTTTGCCATCCATATGTCCTTAAGTTTTTTGTTGTTTTGTCATGTATGGTTAGGTTTAACTAGCCGTTATCCGGTAACTCAATGATGAATTCAGTTCCTTTATCGGGAATTGAGCTTACCGTCAACCGACCACCGATTTGCTCTATATAGAGCTTAGCATCATATGCGCCAATGCCCATACCGGCATTGCCTTTAGTGGTTTCAAAAGGTTTAAATAGTTTATGTTTGATAAAAGACTCGCTCATACCGCAGCCTGTATCTTTGATTGAAATTCTGATAAAGCTATTTTGTTGCTCAAGCTTTATGAGTACCTGCCCTGAATCCTGAGTCGCTTGCTGAGCATTATCAATTAAATGGTATAACACATTAGAGAATTTTTCAGTATCCAAATTCAACTCAATCTTATGGCTCGGTATTAATTCAGGCTCGGGTAAAAAATTTTGACACTGGTTATTTATGATGTTTTGAATAAAATCGTTTAAATTAACCAAGCTTTGCGTTTGTTTATCTTCTAGTGTTTTGTTTGTGAGCTGGGCCAGCATTTTTTCCATTCGTTGCTTGGTATAACCCAGTGTTTCAAACGTATCATCAATAAATTCAGGATTATTTTTATGCTTTTGCGCATTCGATAAAATCATATTAATCTGCGCTAATACATTTTTTAAATCATGAATAACAAAAGCGGACATTCTACTAAATGCGGCAAATTGGGCATTTTCAGTCACAATTTCATTGGCTTCGTGCTGGAAAATATAGTGACCAACCTGATTGGTTACCACTGTCATATAATCACGAATTTCCCAATTAAAATTTAGGTATTCTTTTTTGGTATTATCCATACACACCAGTCCCCACAAGCTTTCTTGCTGATAGACAGGTACCACAACATGAAATGGGCAGGTATTAATCAGCTCATCAGGTAATGCTAAACCCGGGTAACGATTCTTGTTATGTTGGTAATCTTTAAAGTCAATTACCCAGTGTTTTTTTAGAATGTAAGGTATCAATATATCGCTCATTTCCTTTATCAGCGGATCCAGCTCAAGATCGTTTTCCTGACGTGACCTTGATGCGATATTCTCTAACTTACTCCCTTTTAATTTAAATAGATAACCCGAGTCATAATGAATAGCACGTATAAATACTTCTAAGCTTCTGCCATAAAAGTCGGCTGATTCACCTAAGGGTTTATTTAACTGATTTGTTAAATCCAGCCACTGTGCTCTGTAATCAAATTGATTAGCAAAGAAGTTTTTTTCTAAAAATACACGAATGTTTCTTTTTAGCGTTTCGGAGATAAAGAGAGCAAACATTAATGTAAATGCTAATGCAACAAAGATAATTTGAACCATGCCAGTCCATTGAGATTCAATACTTTTAATGTAGTACCCGGCTAACGCCATAAAACACAAATATAAACCGGCTCCGAGTAACAGGCTGCTTTGAAATACCATTTCTCGTGATATATAGATGCTAATACCCAAGGATTTGCTGCGTTTTAGTGACCATAGAATGAGTGGAATAATTGCCGCATGTAAATAGCCTCTGGCAAGCCACATATCTGGTTGAAGCTTCACAACTAAACTAGCATCAGAAAAAACGATAAAATCAAAAATCATTAAAGTTCCTAAAGCTAGAATCAAAGGCTTTAATCCCCACAACGCATTTTTAGACTTTCGATAAAGGAGCTCCAGAAGGATTAGTGAGTAAACTGTTAAACCAAGATAAGCAATATAAATCCAGGCATTTGGAAAAATATGCAGTGATGATACGACAGGCAAAATGAGACTCAATATTAGTAAACTGATCACTGAATATGAGCGAAAGAATAGTTTTGCAGATTTGTTTTGGCTGGTTAATGTTGCTAATAAAAAAATACCGGTTGAACAAACACGCAAACTTTCTGCCCAACTTGACAAGTATGTATAAGCACCCGTGTAATTTATAATTAAGTAACTAGCTGCCCAAAACAAACTACAGACGGTAAACCAGATAAGTCCTAGGTGAGGGAGGTTTTTATTCTTAGAAGCTAATGATAAAAGAAGCAAGGCTAAATAAACAAGGAATGAGAGTGCATAGCCAAGCCAGTTAATGTAATCCATATATACAACTTACCTTATATTTTAGTCGAAGAGCCTACCTATTAACCATGAGTTTGTGGTGATTTTTCGCCAGCTCGCCATTTATGAAGTGTATGTTTGAGTAGGATATTAAGCGGCATTTTCAAGTAATGAGCACGAACAAAAAGCATAAAATTAGCAACTTTATAGAGTAAAGCCGATTTTTGAGATAATTTATACTCAGGGTCCAGTACGATGTTGAATAGTTTATCTGTTATTTTGTTTTTAACCTTTATTTCTGGTTGATTTATGCCTGGTAGGCTGCCATAAAAATAGTTTATTTGTGATAAACAGTATTCAAGAATGAACTCAATATTGAGTTCTTTTGCTCTACTTTTTAGTGACTCTATAAATTTGGGTTGAGTGTCTAATGCCTCTTCTAGTAGGAAGTAAATATCATTTAAATCTCTGAAACTATTTTCAAATTCTTCCCCTAAAAATAAATGAACGGCACTATGTAAGATCATATCCCGGGTGGATAAAATTTTAAATCGTGGATCAGCCGAAATGTTTGCTTCCTGTTCTAATTTTTCTATAGGGATAGTAATCCGGCTGGTGACGGGGATTAAATTATGGTGAACATCTATTGTCAGGCACGGACTTGAGTGGCTTAAGGGGGGAAGCTCGTGTGCCCACTCTTTGTAATAAGCCATATCATAGTTAGATATCTCCCCGTATGACCATCCACTCCACAGAAGAATTTGTTCAATCGTATTTAACTTATCTTTAGGGATATAAAAATCTACATCATTAAAAATACGCCCTTTTCCAGCTTTTAGCGAACTAGCCTGGTACGCTGCGCCTTTTAATAAGATTGGTTTAATTCCAACGCCTGAAAGAGATTTAATGATTTTATCCATACAGATATTTACGTCTATCTGATGAGACTCTGTTAGTATAAGGGCGGATTTAAAGTGCCAGTGTATTGAATCAGGAATATATTTTTTTAAACTATCGGTATAGATCAATTGAGCAAGCTTACAGATTGTATCCGTTGAATATGCTTGAGAAATCAGCGCTTGCCAGTTTGATGTATTTAACTTTTGAACATAATCAGGTTGCTTGAGTACCCTTGAAAGCAATGTTTGATGGTCCATCTTTAGTTATTCCATTATCTCATCTATTGCTTTTAGTGCGGTGGCTAGATCTCCACCGTATTCTAAGCTGTAGCAATTTGAGTTATTTATTAATTTACCTAAGATTTCAAATCCGTGATAGTGTAAAACTGAAAAGTTAAAGCAGTGTTTACTCAATTCCAACAGCGTATCTGCTTTTTCTTTTTGCATTAGTTTAAGCTGTTTTGTTGGCAAATCTGCTTGGTATTTAGGAAAAATAATTGCTTTAGGGCGAGCGGGTTTGATGTTTTTTACGCTATTCGCGGGTGGTTTAAAATGCGCAACGCTTCCTTTGATCGTATCGTGAATTACATTACTATGGACAATATCTGGAGCAAACTCTTTGATGATATCAATAGACCTATTTTTCAAACTTACAGGTCTGGCATTTGGGTAAACCAAATCGCCTTCGGCTCCAACAAACGCGAGTTCATCTGAAAATAAGTTATAGCCTCTCCTGTAGGTTAAAGCTGCGCATAAAGTACTCTTACCTGATCCCGGTGTTCCCGGCATGATTAATACGTTACCACTTTTTTCTAAGACGGCTGAATGTATTAATAAATGGGTATTAATGTGATTTGTTGCAGTCCAATTTAACCCCCATTCGAGTAAGGGAAAAGCCTGGGCTCTAGGAAGAGGCATAAAAGGCTCTTTTGAGTTACATTTAAAGCATACTTGCTTTTTAATATAACGGCGTATAGATAAAGGTGGGGTGAGTTCAACTTTAAAATCAGCAATGGCTTCTGATACGGAATAATCAGAATATAAGCTAAAAACTGATTCTAGCAAATCCGGATACTGGCTATGTAAGCTAATAACAGATTGAGCTAATTCAATTTTTATTCCTTCATATTTGCATTTATGGCTGAAGTGTTCATATGTCAGGTCTGATATTTTCATTTACAATTATATTCTTAGACTTCAATCCAGAGAGCGCCTGATTGATATCGGCAATATTATTTTTAGATGTAGACTCGCCACATTTTAATTTTATGATATCAGCATCACTCAAACCTTGTGGATGGTCAAGACAAAATGTAAAAATTTCTGACAATAGGTTTTCCAACCGAAGCATTGTTTTTGATGTTCGGTGATAAATGACTAATCCATCGGAATATTGAAAAAATGTTTCTCCAATATCCGGATGGACTTTATTGAGTGTTAATAATGGCTTTGAATCTTGCACGACCGTTTAATGCTGAGCTTGTGCAAAGAAGTCAGGTACGTCGACAACCGAAAAATCGATAATAGCGCCTGTCGAGGTTGTATAGCTGGGAGCGCCACTTTCGTACGCATTATAAAGACCAATAACATCGTTTGGTGCGATCCTTGGGTCATAAGGGTTATCCCAACCCAAATAAATCGAGTTAAGCAGCACTTTGGCGGCTTCAGAATGAATGGTCCCATCCATATTAATGACTTCGTAAAAGGTTTTTCCGTATGTATCTGAACCAACCGGTGAGTAAAAACCTACGTCTTCCCAAAAAGTCGCTTTGGGATCATCATTATAGTCATTAGGATCCCCTGCATATGGTTGCCCGGGTATCGTGTCGTACGGACTATCTTGAGTATCTGATTTATATATCAGTTTCTTTGAGTTATTTGGATCTGGCATTCTTGGATGAGGAGCGATACCCGTTTGATACCAGTTTCCTCTGCTGCCTGCTCCATTACCTGATTCGGGGTTTTTCCATGCGCCGTGGCTGTATCCACATTCTTCGTCGCCATGTCGCACCTGACCAGAAGGCGATACAGATGCAAAACCTGAAATAGAACAGATGCTTGCACGTGCGGGTTGGCTGACCAAAGCTGTAAGCGCAACACCAGCGGACGCTTTTTGGATAAATTTACGTCTGGATGGACTTGCGTTTTTATTAACGTTATTCATTCCGTCATTATCAGGTTTCATAGTGGAACACCTCTCCTAAAATCTTACTAATCAATTATAGAGCACTAACTCTATCTTGAGAATAAGTAAACCATAAATATAATAACGTTTATTAAGCAATTTTAATGCCTGTTTTTATCACTATGTTATTTATATAGTTTTTTGATGAAACCAGAATCCGTGTAAACTATTCTGACACCATATTTTGTAACATATCACTGACGTATTTTATTGGTATAGCATAGGTTATACCGCTTGGTTCTGACAAAGCCGACTCTTTACTTGCTTTAACAAATACTTTATTAATAACTGCGATAACTTCTCCTGTTTTTTGGATGTATACTGGGCTACCACTATTTCCTGGATAGGCTGTCGCATCCAACTGATAGGTAAAAAAAGGTTTCTTCAACCTTTTTAAGGCTGCAACGCTCAGTTGGTTTGCATTTGATGCGGGTGTGACAACCGGGCTATAAGCAGAAATTATGCCTCTGTGAGTCACAGGGTAGAGGCCTAAAACGGCCCCTATTGGAAAACCAGTGAAGGCAATTTCTAACCCGGTATTTTGTTGTTCCGTTAATATTTTCAATGGCTTAATTGGTGGTATGGCGGCAGTTTTAATTTTTAAAATAGCTACGTCATGTGCAGGATCTTTTGCCACAATCGTAAACTCGATTATGCTGGGTTGATTGCCTTCACCAATAAACAAAATTCTTTTTTCATTTTCTGCTATATCGAGTTCATGACTGACAACGTGATAGTTTGTCACAACTAGATTTTGTTTAATGAAGAAACCTGTTCCTCGAAGTTGCGCTCGCGGGCTGCCTAATGGTTTGTATGTACCAACACCAACTACAGCCGGTTTGATTTGCTTAATGGTTTCTACTAAATTGGCATGGCAATAAAAAGAAAAGAACCAGGAGATCAAAAGAATCAGTGGTTTTATCATCTTGCTTTCCTTACAATGTATAAACTTTATACATGGTAGTGGAAACATTAGCAGTAATGGAAGCCTTATTTTCCGTTAAAAAAGTATTAGGTACTTTGTTGTCGCCTTTGCCTTTATCGGTTTTATTTTTTGTAATATGCGTCATATTGCTTTTCAATTCAAACACGCACTGTAAAAAGTTAAAAGTGTGCTTTATTTCTGGGTTTGGCTTGTTATTAGTGGCCAGCTTACCAATTACTTCTTTTTATTTCCTAAGACCGCTTGAATCGGCCTATCCCAAATATGTAGATCAGCTAGAAAAAGTCGATAACATTGTGGTTTTGGGTTGTTATCATAGTAACGATAAACAGCTCCCTGCAATCGCAAATATTTATCCTTGCTCTATGTATAGAATTATTGAGGCTTTGAGATTATCGCGAGTTTACCCACAATCTCAGGTATATTTAACTGGCTGGGAAAGTAAAAACGCAGAGCACCTCAGTCATCCTGAATATTTAGCTGATGTACTGATACAACTGGGTTTAGAGTCTGAACGATTAACGACTATAGTTGGTAGTAAAGATACGCAAGAAGAAGTTAGAGCTTTAGCGCCTCATTTAGAACATAAGATTAATTTAGTCGTTAGCTCTGCCAGCCACTTCACTCGGGCAATGAGATTATTCGAAGAGTTAAAGTTGGATTTGGATATTACGCCCGTACCTGCAGAATATTTAACTCATAAAGACGAAGTTTGGAGTTGGCGTTTGTTTGTACCGGATCCGGATGCTCTGCAAGTTTCTAAAAGAGCATTATATGAATATTTAGGCAATATTTGGATTAGGTTAAAATCCGGCCTTACTCAGGAATAAATGGATAATGAATCAAGTGAATAAAACCGTCTCTCAAAAAACGATGAGAATTGTTCCGGTATTTTCCGGAGGCGGAACTCGATTACCAGCACACATAGGTATTTTACAAGCTTTGTCAGAACTTGATATTGAGTTTAGTAGCATTGTTGGTGTTTCCGGTGGAAGTATAATTTCAGCTCTATATTGCTCTGGAATGCAAATTGAAGAGATTAAGCAGCTAGCACTTGAAACTGACTTCAAAAAGTTTCGAGGCTATAGCTTGATTCGTTTAATCAAAGATGGCGGTTTAAGCTCTGGAGATAAATTTGAGCAATGGATTGATAAACAATTGAACGGTAAAACGTTTGTTGATTTACCTCATGACTTAAATATTCTGGCTACAGATGTAAATGGAGGCGGTCCGGTTATTTTTAATAAAAAAGTATCACCCCAGCTTAAAGTTTCTAAAGCTGTGCGTTTTTCAATGTCGATTCCTTTGATGTTCAGTTTCCAGAAATATGAGGAGCATATTTTAACCGACGGGGCTATATTGGCTGAAGATGCTTTATTTAACGACTGGGCAGGTGATGGCACACCTACGGTTTGCTTCCGGTTAAAAAGTCAGCCACATAGCATCAATAGACAAAGACATTCCATATTCCCACTAAAAAATTATGTGTTAATGTTAGTTAAAACATTTATGACAGCCGTCTCTCGGGAATATGTTCAGGCTCAGCATTGGCATAGTACAATTGTTGTGGATACTGGCGATATTTCACCGGTTGATTTTTCATTGACCGTAGAGCAAAAAGAAGCCTTATACAAAGCAGGCTATTTAACCGCATTGTCAATTATTCCGAAGAAAATAGTAGTACCAGTTGCAACTTAGCTATAATCGTAGATCTTTATTGTTGCCTAAAATTTATGGTTTATGCTAAATAGGTGGTAAAGTATAAATATTTAGATATTCGTTTGGTGGATTTTATGAAAGCGTTAAGAAAATATGCCGAAAAACCGATAATCGGACCTATCATCAAAAAGGCCATGCGCTACTTTGTCAACAGAGAAGTTGATAGCATCACCAGCCATTTCTCTCAGTTTTTGACACCTCGACTAGCATACACGCCAGAATTGCAGCAAAGTGTCTATAAAATTCGCCATCAGGTCTATTGTGACGAATTATCATTTTTGGATAAACACAAAAATGGATTGGAAACCGATCATTTTGATGACCATTCAATTCATTGTGCGATAGAACATAAGCCTACAGGTGACTTTGCCGGTACGGTTCGTTTAGTTTATTCACCAAACGAGTCTAAAAAATTACCAATAGAAGAGTTTTGTATCAACTCAATCTCAAAAGATGAGGTTCACCCGAGTGATTTCAGACGCGATCAAATATTTGAAATATCGCGCCTGGCAATTCCTGCGCACTTTAGGCGCAGGAACACGGATAAATTTAAAGGTTCTGCAACCGGTGTGATCAATCAGCAATCTTATTCTGAAGATGAGTTAAGGTGCTTCCCGTTTATTGCGATTGGGTTATATCTGTCTGGAGCGGCTCTGTCTCAACATGAAGGTATGGAACATTGTTTTGTGATGATGGAACCTAGGCTGGCTCGCAGTTTAAAATTTGTGGGGATTCCGTTTAAGCAAATTGGCCCTGCGGTCGAGTACCATGGTAAAAGAGCGCCTTACTATATTACCAATAAAATTTTAATGAATAGCTTAAGTTCTGGTTTTAAGAAGCTCTTATTTAAAATTGAAGATGAACTGGATCCTCAATTTGTAGCTGCTCGAAAGTACAAAACTGAGTTTCCGAATAGTCAACCCTTTACACCAGAAAAACAAAGCTTTGTTTCTCTGAGTGGTGAAAATTTATTTTGTGTCTAGGATATTAGAAAGTTAGGGATAGTTTATGTTTGACTACAATAATGCTTTCTCTCGCAATATTGGTTGGTTAACCCGCGAGGAACAAGCGAGTTTAAAAAATAAAAAAGTTGCTACTGCCGGCGCTGGCGGTGTAGGGAGTGAACATATTGTCACTCTAGCCCGTTTAGGAGTCGGCAAATTCCACATCTCAGATTTTGACGAATACGAGGTTCATAACTTTAATCGTCAGGCGGGGGCCTTTATGTCTACTGTCGGTCGGCCTAAAGTTGAGGTAATGGAAGAAGTTGCCAAAGATATTAACCCTGAAGCTGAAATTAACAGCTTTCCGGAAGGGATTTTTGAACACAACGTAGATGAATTTTTAGAAGGCGTTGATGTTTATGTTGACAGCCTGGATTATTTTGCGTTGCAGGCACGCAAACTGGTTTATAAAAAGTGTTTTGAGAAAAAAATACCTGTTGTAGTTGCGGCGCCTATCGGAATGGGAACGGCATTATTATGTTTTACTGAAGACAGTATGAGCTATGAAGAATATTTCAGGTTTGAAGATTGTAAAACGGAAAACGAGCAACTGGTTAAATTTTTAATTGGGTTAACCCCTTCACTGATTCAACGCAGTTATTTGGTCGACCCTTCAACCAGTGATTTTATTGCGCAAAAAGCACCGTCTTTACCTATGGGCGTTAAACTATGTGGCGGTGCCGCTGCTTCCTATGTTTTAAAAATTTTGCTGGGTAGAGGTGAATTGGTTAAAGCGCCTTGGGGGCTGCATTTTGATGCTTATAAAAACAAAATGGTCAAAACCTGGCGACCTTGGGGCAACCGAAACCCGATTCAAAGAGTTATGTTTTCAATTGCCAAAAAAATTGTACTCAAGCAATCCTAGCCCTGAAACAGTATCCACTTTATGAAAATGACTGGCTGATTATACCAGTCATTGGCTTTTCTATTTATTTCACTCCCAATTTTAATTTGTTACTTTGCCAAAAAAACAAGACTCATAGCTTACTAGCTAATGTGTATTATTTAATTTGGGCTAGGCCGTATTAACACTGAATCATTAATCTCATTGTTAAAACTTTACATTCACACTGATTTCTCAGTTGTATAGCGGATCTAGCGATAGACGACCTTGTTTGTTTATTTAATGTCGGTTTTTTTTACAGTAATTAAAAATGACGTTTTAACCTACTTATTAAGTGGTTGAAAATCAGTCAAAATGACACTGTGGCATGGCCTATGCGTGTAATTTTTTGTACCTCGTTATCAATTATAAGGACGGACGATATGAAAAATTTCACTCGCTGTACTCTCGCTACGTTGGTGCTTTCTACTTCTGTGATTGGGGCTAATGCTAATGCTGCAATTGTAACGTCATGGAACTATCTGAACGAAGCGGGTTTTATTGATGCTGTACCAAGCGAAGTCATTGAAAGTGACTTTCAAGCTCAGAATGTATTAAGTCAGGATACGCACAGAACCTTAACTTGGGGTGATCCTGAAGTGCCAGCTGATGGACCTAGCAAACTCACTGTGGAAGAAGGTCAGGGTGGTGTAATCGATACCGTCGATGCAAATACTCCGCTGATGGATTCCGATTTTAAAAGTGGTACCACAGTAACCCATAATAATTACCGGGTTGGTGGAGCTGATTTATTGGAAAGTGCAATACTACTGGATGGATTAAGATTGAGTATCGCGAGTTGGGACTTGGCGCTTCCGGTTCCGCCCGATAGTTCATCAATTGAAATTGCGATTGGCTTTGAATTTCTTGAAACACCTAATCGCCCCAATGGCGACGGTACACTTGGAGGCACCTGTGTGGACGGAAGTGCGGCCGGTACTGACATAGATAATGTAGATCCTAACGAAGGTTTTGGGTGTGATGATTATTTTATATTACAACCCATTCCCGGCGTTACTTTCACGTTCAATGATGGCGGGGACTTAGACCCGAGCAATGACTATGTTGAATTTATTGTTGGAGTCGATTTGAATCCTTTATTGCCTGCTGGCTTCGCGGCAGCTAATAATTTACAAACTCAATATGAAGTTGTGACTCGATTGACTGGTTTAACAGTCACCACAGATTACTGTGGTAGTCAGGCTGTACCTTGTGTTGGTTTTGCCACCGAAGAACTGAAAGATAATGATTTATTTGCTGAGTTTGCGGTTAGGGCTGTACCTGAGCCTGAAACGCTAGCTATTTTTGGCTTAGGTTTATTAGGGTTAGGTTATTCAGCCAGAAGAAGGTATTCAGCTAAACATTAACTTTTACTCTATTATTTTATAAGTCCTCATCCGCGGCCACGGCTTTAAAGTCGTGGCCGCTTTAGGTTCATCTTCAGGGGACATTTTTACTGCGTGTTTTCTCAGACCTCTTTTGAAAAAGTATTTGCATATCCGAATTTGAAATATCTTTGAACAGTCTTCTTTAATATTATTTTTTGTATGGGCTGAGTCAGAACGCTCAATGATTTCTGTCAGTTATCAAGTTTTTAATTAGATTCACCCATATACCATAATGTTTACAATTTCTTTTATATGTTATATAGCGAATAGTATTAAAAACCAAACTTGATATGTCAGTAAATTTTACATCGGGTAGAGTTAAAGTGAACTTTTTGTTTTTATCGTTTTGTTTTTAAAGGGGAATTTCAACTTGGCACATGCTGTGCATTATCATGTTTACAATAGTTGATGGTTTCGTTATACCAAAAGGATTACATTATGAAAAAAACAATGCTTGCTTTATCTGGTGCGCTTGCTTTAGTTAGCGGTGTAGCAAACGCTGCAATGATTACAACTTGGGATTACAAAAATGATGCAGGTTTCATTTTTGCTGAGCCTGATGTGGTCATTGAATCTGGTTTACAACCAGCAGACGTATTAAGTGTTGATACGCACACTAAATTAACTTGGGGTGATTCAATTGATGGCTTGCCTAAAAGTTCACTTGTTGTTGATAGCCCAGTATCTGGCAGTTTATCTACCGTAGCATACGGTGATTCTATACAAGATAGTGATTATGTTGATGGTACCACTATGACACATAATAACTATCGAATCGGTGGCCCTAGTTCAAACTACCTATCTTCGGCTGTTTTGTTAGATGGTCTGCGTCTGACCGCAACTGGATGGGATGCTCTACCTCCGTTTGCTGGTGGTCCGAGCAATGAAATCGAAATCGGTTTAGGATTTGATTTCATTGAAACGCCTAACCGTCCAGAGTCTGGAATTTGTGTAGATGGTAAAGTTGCCGGAACTGACTTTGATGATGTTGATCCTAACGAAGGTGCTGGTTGTGATGATTACTTCATTTTAAAACCGACTCCAGGTGTCACTTTTTCTATCGATGCATTAAATGAAATCGTTGAATTCAAAGTCGTATTCGATTTATTAGATTATGGTTTATCTCCAGTTGAAGCTCAAGCTTTAGACTTAAATACTGTGTACGAAGTAACAACTCGTCTAACAGGTTTAGCACCGGTTACTGATTTCTGTGGTAACCAAACAGTTCCTTGTGTTGGCTTTGCTACTAAGGAATTAGAAGAGAACAACTTGTTTGCAGAATTTGCAATCAGAGCGATTCCGGAACCAGCATCAATTGCTATTTTTGGTTTAGGTCTGTTTGGTTTAAGCATGGCTGCTCGTAGAAAGCGCCAATCTTAATTTAGAAACATAGACTTTTCAGCTTTAAAAGCCTCACTTGTGTGGGGCTTTTTTGTTTTCGGTGTCGAATAATCTTAGCCTGTTTTAGATTGCTCTATGGCTTGAATTATTTATATCTGTATTCGTGATTTGTAAAAGATCTCAACTTCTGCATTGTGTTTAAGTATGCTTGATTCTCAATTGAAAGAGTTGAACTGATCCTAGTTTTAGCATATACCTAAATAACCTGAAGAAAAAACAAAATACAACCGATTAGCGTCAGGAAAGTAAATTACTGATATTTTTATATATCGCACACATTTATCTGTATGAAAGCTTTATTTCGTATATAAACTATTAGTATTAAAAACTTCATCTAATCTTTTATTCAGCTAGGTGCTGGAGCTGAAACTTTGAAATGGAATATCAAAATGAAACTTAAGCTTTTGCTATTCATCACGACAATTACTTTTCTGTTTGTTTCTACAATTGTGCGATCAAATACCTTGCAGGAAAGGGAGATAGTCGTTGATGGTATCTCCTATACAAGTTTTAAAGATGCGGAAGGTGCTATCAAAGATTATAGCGCTATCTATTTAGGGCCCGGAATTTATAAAGAAGGCCTTCATATTCGAGCTAATAATGTTTGGTTAACTGGAGATAAAGACACTCATTTTGTCGATGCTGCTATCGAAAATAAAGCGGCAATCATAGTTTCCGGTCAGAATGTAACGATAGAAACAATAGAATGCAGTGACATCAGCGTGTATACCCATAATGGTGCCTGTATACGGCAACAGGCCGGTGGGTTAACCTTACGTAATGTGTATTTTCATGATAGCGAACAGGGCGTTTTACAGGCACATAATACAGGCGATCTGACTATTGAATTTAGCCGGTTTGAACGATTAGGGCAATCAGGCAGGGCGCATGCGGTTTATAGCCATGGAAGTAGCCTAACTATCCGGGATAGTATCTTTCTAGCTTCAAAAGATCAGGGGCATGAAATTAAATCCAGATCTAAAAAAACGATCATTGAAAATTCTCTCATATCATCTCAACTGGGAGATGATAGCCGGCTTATCGATATTTCTGACGGTGGAGTCTTGAGCATTAATAACTCGATACTTCATCAAGGTATTAATTCTGTTAACAGGCAGGTCATAGGGTTTGGTCTTGAAAATCTAGGCCGTAAGCGTGAACAGAGCGTTATTATAGAAAACAGTCTAATTGTGATGGAAAGGCCAAGAGGAAATGAATTTTTAGCTATAAACCAAAAAAAACGTGCACAAATCAATCTGAGTGTAAATGGTAACATATTTGTTGGATCATTTACCGACAGTGGAAACTGGCAAGAAAATAACAGAATTTTCAATAGTCGGTCAGAGGCGCAGATACCTGACGATAAATTACCTGAAGTTCGCGACTTAGTAACCTTATTACGTGTTTACAGAGCGTTAAGATGAAAAAATTAATCACTATAATCACTCTTGTTGCTCTGATGCTAATAACTGCACGCTGGTATTTTTATCCTGATTTGTATGAATTAAACCTGAAGATCGCTAAATATACCGAACTGAACATCAATAAAAATTCAGGCTGGAAAGTTCAAGTATTAAAGGTTTTGGATTTGGCCAGAGTTATTCTTCCTGAATATCAGCCGGTTCATATACAAAGAGATGACTCGGCTTTGGGATATGAAAGTGCGCTTTTTTCCAATCATCGTCAGGAAGAAGAGTGGCGGTTTATATTTGAGTTTTCAAACAATTCAGATCAGAACTCGATTATTATTGAAAATATGACGGACTTTAAAAATGCCGTTAAAACAGTTACTCCGGGTTCGACTATTTACCTGGCTGCAGGCCAATATTTTATAAAGGATACGCTCGATTTAGAGGTCGCTGGAACAGAAAGTAAGCCCATTCGTTTACAGTCATTGAATCCGCAGCAACCAGCAGAGTTAATTATTAATACTCAAGAAGGGTTATTGCTTAAATCTCCTTATTGGACAATATCAAATCTGATATTTAGTGGAGACTGCGAATTTGATGATTACTGCGAACACGCGATACATTTAGCCGGAAATGCCAAATATACAGTCATTAAAGATAATAGGTTCAAAAACTTTAATGCGCATATAAAAGCAAATGGAAATTATCGTGGTCAATTTCCGGATTTTGTTCTGATTGAGAACAATAACTTTGTCAATGAATGGGTTCGAGAGACTAAAAATCCGGTTACGCCAATTGATGTCGTTGGAGGAAGTAATTGGATTATTAAACAAAACTTTATCGCAGATTTTGCTAAGCAAAATAAATCTCGCATGTCGGTTAGTTATGGTGCATTTTTGAAAGGGGCTGGCAGAAGTAGTCTATTTGAAGATAATTTTATCGCTTGTTCGTGGAGGCTGGAGTATCAATCTGCTTTAGATATCAGGGTCGGAGTATCTTTGGGCGGCGGAGGTACAGATAAGCGTTTTTGTCGAGATGAAACGTGCGAGTTCGAATACGCGGAAGGTAAAATCAACAACAATACCATATTGAATTGCAGCGATGTGGGCATCTATTTAAATAAAGCCATGCAAAGTGTCATATCCGGCAATTTACTGCTAAGTACATTAGGAATTGATGCGCGTTTTCCATCTACTACTGCTGAAATAAGCGGTAATAGTTTAGATGGGCGAATTAAAAGCCGGGATGAAGCAAGCGCAATATTAATCGATAATCAAATTCTAACATCAAAAATTGACAGTTTAGATGCAAATTAATAATCAGAGTATAAGAAAGAGCCATTATGATTGAAGGTTTATTACTTTTAGCTAATTTAATAGCCGTTGTTTTATTGTGCTATTACGCCAACGAACAAGAACAAAAAGAGCAAGATTCAAAAGGAAAAAAAGATGCGTGATTTAGTACTGGTATCCTGCTTTTTAGTGGTTTTGTACTTCTGCTTTAAACGCCCTTTTATTGGTGTCTCTATGTGGCTCTGGGTGAGTATGTTTTTCCCTAATGGCTGGGTTTATGGATTCGGTAGAAGCTTTCGTTACAGCTTAATGGTAGCCGGTGTTGCAATCCTGAGTTATTTTATACATGAAAAAGAGCGTATCGATTATTCCAAAAGTATCATGGCAGTAGCATTTATTTTTTTGTGCTGGACTTTTATGAGTTCGCTACTTTCTATTAATTATAGTTTTATAGTGTGGCCTGAGTTCACTAAATTTTTTAAAGTCTTTTTACTATTCTTATTTATTCAGCTTATTTTTAAGAGACAGTTGCATTTTGAGACTATGGCATGGGCGTTAGTCTTTTCTGTTTCTTTTTATGGCGTTATTGAAGGACTTAAGTTTATTTCCTCATTGGGCAATCACATTATTAAAGGTCTCGGTGGTCATATTCTTCAAGATCGGAATTATCTGGCGTTAGCAATGAATATGGTTCTGCCATTTCTGTTTTACTTTATTCGAAAACCCGGCCTTCACCCGCAGTTAAAACTCGTTTTAATGGGGATTTTTGCTTGTAATGTAATTGCGATATTAGGCAGTTATTCGCGCTCTGGTTTAATCGGATTAATTGTTATTTTCTTTATGCTAACCAAGTATTCTAAACAGAGAATCCGAATTTTAATTGTGAGTGGCATTATTGCTGTGACAGCAGTGCAATTTTTACCTGATGCCTGGTTTGACAGAATGAATACCATAGAGAGCGCCGCCGAAAAAGATGCGTCTTTTTTAGGGCGGGTTGCTGCATGGAAAGTTTCCGCTGCAATTGCAATGGACCATCCCTTATTTGGAGGGGGATTTAAAGCTGTAGAAAACTATGATATCTGGCTGTCTCAAATGTATAAATATTCGGGTGGTGTATTAGGAGAAATAGATGATTATGGTTATGCAAAAGCTGCACATAGCCTTTATTTTCAATTGCTTGGCGATCACGGTTTTGGTGGGTTATTTATATATATATTATTATTATTTGTAACTTATCGAAAACTACGGAAAGTGATAAAAAGCCATGAAACTGATGAATGGCCAAGACAATTTGCTGAAATGATGATGATTTCATTTGCTGCTTATGTCGTTGCCGGGTCCACTATTAGTGTAGCAGTTACCGATCATCCGTTTGCAATGTTTGCTATGGCCAGCTGCCTACCAATAAAGAATAAGCTTTCTGGTAGATAATTATATTTGCCAAAACTTTTTTATTGAGATATTGATATGGAGATTTGATGCTTGGAAAAATCGTATTTTGATTTTTATGCGGTACTTCTTCATTATCGCTTTAGTTGCTGTTTATAGCGAACGCAATAAACATAAGATCAGGCAAATTTTAAAGTCACTTATCAGTAAAAAATAATACCAGGTAAACGCACGCTTAATCTATATTTTCAGAAAAAGTGCCATAGTCAATAATGAATATGGCACTTATTTTTAAACAGCTAATTTACAATTGGCTAAGTAGGTTGTCTATAGTTTGCTGTTCTGCGGTATTATCACTACTTAATCCTTCTAATAATTTTTTAGCATCGGCTGTATGGCCTGTCTTAATGAGGATGTTTGCCAGGTTCAGCTTTAAGGCAGTAATCTGTGGGTTTTGCTTGATGCCTGTATCCAGAACATCTCTGGCTGATTCTGTTTGATTATTGCGGTATAAAGCAAGACTATGTGTGTCAATAATTTGAACGCTATTTGGAGATAGTTCATATGCTATGGATGAATACTCTAAAGCTTTTTCCGATTGGCCATCTTCAAGTAGTAACCAGGCAATATTGTTGTATAGCGAACTATTTTTTGGCGTATATTTGGTCAGAATAACATATTGATCAACCGCTTTTTGCGGAGCCTCATTTATAAATTGTTCAGCTAAAACCTGGCGGGAAACAATATCTGACGGCACCTTCTCCAAGTGGTCATAAAGAAATTGAATTGCCTTCTCTTTTTGTTCTAGTTTTTTATAGCAAGCGAAAAGTAAAAGTGTATTTTCGCTGCTTGGCTTGAGCTGATATAAGTGTTCAAGACCGGAAATAGCTTGTTTAAAATTTTGTTCATAGAATGCTATTTTACCACTATAGGCCTTTGTCGCACTTGGAAAGTCACCCAGTTTTATTAATTCAGACAGCTTAGTTTTCGCTTTTTCCAATAGTTTTTGTTCAATTAAAATTTCTATTTCAAGCATTCTAAAATGAATATTTTCCGGCGCATTAACCAAGTAGTTTTGAGCCAGAGATAATGCTTTATCGAACTTACGCTGGAGCATATTTAAACTAATATTTTTTAGTACGGGTGTCGCTAAGCTTTTTCGTTGATTTTGCCAGGCTTTATAAACCTCTTCGGCCAATGGGTACTGACCGGTTAGCAAGTATGCATCACCCAGCGCATTAAAGTGCATGTCCGGTTTATTGGTCGATAGTTTTTCAACCTTTAATTCGTCTATAACCTCATTAAATTTTTTGGCATGCATTAATTGTGAAATATAGTAATATTTGACCGACTCGTTTTGGCTATTGTTTTGTTGGATCGTTTTTACTTTCTTCAGTGATTCTTCTGATTTTCCGAGTTCAGACATAACATATCTGTATAGTTTCAGCCCCGGCAAATAAGTCGGTGAAGCATTTATCATTCTTTTGGCCAGAGTTTCTGCTTGAGATAAGGCTTTTTGTTCAACTAATTTGGACGTTTTGTAAAACAAAGAGGCTGCATTGTCTGGGTTCAGCTCTAACGCTTGGTCAAATATGGCAATCGCTTTTTCAGATTGTCCCGATAAACCATATGCGGTACCCAAAGCATTCAGTGCCATTACAGAATCAGGTTCTTCTGATTGCCATTGTTGAGCTAGTTCTATGGCTTTGTCATATTCTTCTTCTTCAATATAAGTAGAGACTAACAGTTTTTTGATGTTGTCATTTTCGGGATCCAGTTGGATTGAACGTTCAAAATCCTGAATACCTGATTTATCATTTAAATAAAGCTTTAATAAACCGGTTTGCGCTAATAAATTGGCACTTTGTTCTGACGATTCTGCCTTATCTATCAAGGCTTCTGCTTGCTCTATTTCACCGCTTTTAATTAACTCATAGCCTACGGATGTTAGTAAGTTTGTGTCTTGTTCATCCAGGTTTTGTTTAGTTAAAAGTTGTTGGGCGGCTTCGTTTGTATAACCTAACTGTAATCTTAAAAAGGTCACAATTTGGTTCATTCTCGGACTTTTTTTATAAACTTTCGGTACTTTCTGTAGGTGACTGTAAGCTTGTTCATAATTTTTTAAATTAAAATTACTCAAACCGGCAATAACGTTCAGCTTGTCTGAATTAAGGTTTCGTGAAAGCGCAAATTCAGCATCCGTTTTTGCAGCTTCATAATTTTTATTATTAAATTCAACAGCGGCTCTGAGATAGTGTGCGTAAGGCTGGTTTTCATCCACTTTAAGCACCTGTTTTATTACACTGTCAGCTTCGTCAAAGTTATTATTTTCGACCAGCGCGTTTGCTAAAAATAATTTAGCTGGGTGATAGTGTGGCTGACTTTCTGCTAGTTGGGTAAACAAACGAACCGTTAAGTCCAGCTTACCGGTAAGATAATAAATGTAAGCTGCGTTATATACGACAAAGAGATTATCCGGAGTTTTTAATAGTTGTTGAGTAATAAATTCATCAGCCAGTTCTGGCTCGCCGGCTTCTGTGTGTAGTAGTGCTGATGCCATGTCATCATATTGCTGATTTAATTTAGCAACTTTATTTAATTTGTTTAGACCTGTTTCTCTTTCCCCTTGTTTTAAGTTTGCAATAGCAAAATAAATATCCGCAAGTTGACGGCCATTGTCAGATATATCTGTCGGGATCTTGTTATAGACTTCTATGGTATTTTTTATATCGTCTGACAGGTGGTAAATTCTTAACAGAGTTAAAATAGCTTGCTCATCTGCCTGGTTTAATTCTACGGCTCGATATAATTCTTTCTCGGCCAGTGTCAAACTGCCTAAATCTGCATAGACATGCCCCAGCTTCATTCGTGTATCTGCATTTTCAGGGTTGAGTTGAATTGCATTTTTTAAACTTATGATCGCAGCTTGATAATCTTCGGATACTATCTGTTGGCCTGCTTGCTCAACATAGTCCGATTCAGATGCTGGGTTACAGGCGGTTAATACGCCGACGACTAATGTGCAGAGTAGAGTTTTTTGCATGTTTTCCTCGATATTCCATTTTATATATTCATGCTGTTATGGTTCATACTATCAATTTGTTATGAATTTGTACGTTTGAATTTATGTTTAATTTTATAAGCAGTGAAAAATAAGCGATTTAGTAAATTGGGTTTTAAAAACTGAGCCGTTTGCATGATTGTTATTTGATCCGAAAACGACTTTTTATAACGAGCTTGACCAGCCATAAAATCATATTTTTCAAAGCCAGATTCAGCATAATGTTGAATGGCCAGGAAATGGCTAGTGATACCAGCTTTAAGTTTGTTGTCTTCAAAATTTTGCAAGCCGGATAAATAAAAGTAGGCAGTTGCTCTGTAGATAAAGATATAAAGATAGCCTATAACAGTTTCTCCGGATCTAATTCTTATAAATTGACAGAAGTCAGTATAATGAGTAATTAAGTAGTGATGAAAAGAAACAAAATCCGGGTTATTAAACCCTTTATTTTTATCTTTCCACTTTAACTGGTGTAATTTTCCAATGGATGAAAAATAGCTCAGTTTATCCTCTAATGTATTAGCACTATCGAGCTGCAGCTTCCCTATTTGATTGAAGCCTTTTTCTGATCTTTTGATCTGCTTTCGGAAGTTTTTAGATAAATACTCTGCGTATCTCAGACTATTATTATGTGTTCGCCATTTACTCAAGGTGACAGAATAGCTAGGCTGTTGCCAAGTTATTTTTTTGAGTCTGCAGTTTATATTATCTAACTTCTGTCGTAGAGATACCCCAATTTCAACTCTGTTAATCCCTTTTTGGGCAAGCAATCTGTCTATTATTGCCTGATGTGCTTCGCTTTCGTATTTTGGTTGTATCAGGGCCTGATTATACTCTATCCATATTTCATCTAATTCAGTTATGCCGGTTTTGTTTAGATAATCGGTTTGGCCAAAGCCTTCACTCAGGTTTTTGTGCTGTTTGGTACAGATTAGCGCTAAGCCAACTAATTTGTTACATGCATATACTTTCAATACCTTTGCAGATGTGACATGGCAAGCCAGCCAACTACTTATCCAAGGCCATGACAGAAAAAAATCTGTTTGGGGACAGGTTTGCTCCAGTCTTTGCCAATCATTTGCGAGCGTCTGCCGACATGCTAATTTATCAATTTGAATGTTGAGCATATTATACAGGAACTCTCAGTGAGGTTGCTGACATAGTGATTCCATTGCGTTTTATTCGGTGTTTAATTTGTTTAACTTGCTTTTACAATACTACAAGCTATGTTAGTTTTAGCCTAGGAAGTTAATATAATATAATAGTGCAAAAATGATAAAATTTTCGGTTGTCATACCGACTTATAACAGAGCTGATTTGCTCATTGAAACTGTCAAATCTATCTTATCTCAGTCCTACCCTGTTAGTGAAATCATTATAATTGATGATGGTTCCATGGATGATACAGGCATTAGGGTTAAAGCACTGAATAATCCCCTTATTAAATATACTAAACAAGCTAATACAGGCCAGAATATCGCACGACATAATGGCGTCTTAGCAGCGGAGAATGATTGGGTCGCTCTATGTGACAGTGATGATCTGTGGCTTGATGATCATATAGAACGTTTAGTTACTTTAATACAGAGCTTTCCGGATAGTGATTTTGTATTTTCGAACTTTACTGAATTTGGTAACTCCTCCAGATATTCTGATAAATTTGCAAGTGCCCCTCAAAGTTGGGATATCAGTAATGGCGCGTCAAACGAGCAACATTTTCGCCAGTATGACGCCTCTCTGTTTTACCAACTACTGAATTTCACGCCTGTATTTCCTTCCGCTTTGGCTTTCAGAAAATCGAAATATATAGAGTACAGAGCTATATCTGAAAACCTGAAAGGACAAAATTTGGGCGCGGAAGATTTTTATACCACTTTGATCTTCGCGGCTAAAGGCAAAGTCGCGTCGGATAGTCAGATCACCACAAAAATCAGAAAGCATGATGAGAACCATTCAGGCAGCAATGTCAAAAATATGGAAGGTGAAGTGCTCATTATCGAAGAGGTAGTTCGTCAGCTTGAAAAAGATGGCGTTCAAACGATAAATAAAAATGTTGTAACCAAAGCGATTGATTGGCGTCTTAAAGCTTTGGCTTACCACTATTTTGCAAACCGAGATAAAGAAAATTTTGATAGGGTGTATCGATTATTATCGGGTACTCCAAAGCTGTTTTTAAAAAAGGCAATTTTGTACTTAAGTCATTTTATATAAACCTTCACGTCTTCCAACCTGGTCAGATTTGATAAAATGCATGTGTTATCAATTGAATAAAAATTCTATTCAATTTTTCATACAAAAAAAATGTCTTAAAAATTAGGCGGGGATATTTTTTTAAACTATGTTTATATGGCCCTCACATTCTGACGGGATCAAACAACAGTTGTTAATTTCGGAGTACTAAATTATGTTGTTCCAAAACCCTGCCATAGATATCTGCAAAGGTATCTTATTTGCCTGCTTTGCTTTTGTTTTATCGACCCAACCCGTAAAAGCGCAAGAGTCAGCTAGCTTGCCAGCACGTTTTTATACTGAGCAGATTTTAAACTTGCCCATTGAAGTTAAAGAAACTGCGGGAATAAGGGTAGATGATTACCCGGTTAGCGTGGTAATTCCTTTGCCTAAAAGTCGTTATTTTAACCTTTCTGATTTTCGCATTCTGGATGCGGCAGGTAAAAGGGTGGATGCTCAATTTGAGGTGGTTAATACTTGGTGGGCTCAGGACCAGAGTCTGCGCCATATTAAAGCCTATTTTAATGCTAGCGTAAATGCGTTTACCGGAGCGAATACAGGCATAAGCACTTATTATTTAAGAGATGATGCAACTGGTACTGAAGAGACTCAAGGTATCAATATTAGTGAGACTGCAGAGTTAATTGATGTGGATACAGGCCCCTTAAAGTTCAGGGTAAACAAAAACGCATTTAATTTATTTGATCAGGTTTGGCTGGACAGTAATCAGGATGGTACTTTTAGCGATGCTGAGCAAATGTTACAGCAAGCAGGTTTAAAAGGTGGCGTCTTCTCTGGTCGTTTGGCTGAAGATATTCAAATAGATTCAGAACGGAACGATGTTAAAGTTGAAATAGAAGAAGTAGGTCCGATGAGAGTCGTTATCAGAGCCGAAGCATTAACGCATTTTCGCTCAACGAATGATCACCAGCATGGCTTTGCTGTTCGCATTTATGCATATGCGAATCAGCCTTTTGTTAAAGTCGATTATCAACTACAGAACTCCTCTAAAGATAGCGAATATTCATGGCCCCTGTACTTTGAAGATATGCGCATAAAGCTACCGCTTGATTTAGGCGAAAATGTTCAAGCTACCATTGGCAGTGAAAAGGGCCTTTTCACTCAAGCTGCTGATTCAGGTATCGAGTTAGCCCAAAAATCTCATAATGAATTCGAACTCCGTACTTTGAATACTCAAACGATATTGCAAACAGGCTCAACGCCTGATGGTTTTTTGGACGTGCGTTCCGAAGCTAAAGGGGTGACCAGTATTATACGTAATTTCTGGCAGTCCTGGGCTAACGGACTGAGTTTTGATAATGAACAAGCGTTAGATTTACAATTATTTCCGGGTTGGAGTGCCCAATGGGTAAAAGATGAAAATACGCCAACCGGCTTTTCACTGAGTGATACCGGTTTGTATTGGTTACAGGACATGCAGCATGTTTATAAAGAGACTCTACTCAATTTTCATAATGGCACACAAAGCCTGCAAAAAGTTAAAGAGCTGGCTAAAATATTTCAGTCTTATCCGGTCGCGATTTTACCAACTGCTTGGTATCAGTATACTCAGGTTACTCTGGATATGGGAGGCACAATCCCTATACAGGAACCTATTGCAAATTATGATGAGCGCGCTTTGGCTACGGACAATCAAAATATATCCACTCAATATTACGGTTATAATTGGCTTAATTTTGGTGCGGTGGAACCTGGCTATCGAGTGCGCTCTTGTACGACAGGCGGGTGGCCTATCAGTCGCAGTGCCGTTATCGCAACTGAAAACCCAAAAGATTATTTTAGAGCTGAATTACATGCACTAAGCGAACTCAATGTGAGACCACAATGGATTGCAGATTATACCCATGAACAAGACTATCCTAGACTCAAACTATCCGATAACGCTTACTGTGGCGGCGAGTGGCGGGCGTTCAAAAACCATGAAACACCGGCAAGAGCCGCTAGTTACCTAGATGGCACTTTTGATTATTATGGTGCTAGAGACGAAGCTCATGGTTGGCATTATCATGTAGAAGAGTCTTACTACTTTACTGGTAATTTATGGATAAAAGACTGGTATGAATTTATCGGGCAGTACAAACGTGTCAAAATGTTGATGCTGGATCCTTACCCTGATTACTCTCAACGAGCCTTAGGGCATGCGTTGGCAACAGCATTGCAGGCATATAGAGTGACTGGAGATATAGACCTGCTCGATAAAATTGGTTCTTTTATCTCTGATAAGCTAAGAGGCCGGGTTGTACCTGAAACGGGTGGGATTAAAAATAATAATAATCAGGATGCCGGTTTTATGGCCGGATATTTAATGCATGCGGTAATTTCATACATGGATGAGGTGTATGACAGCAATCCGCAAGCCTGGGCGGAATCTTTTCAATTATTATCGGGCGTTATGAACTGGAACTTGAAATATTGTAACTTTTGTTATCATTCAAGTGTCACGAAAGAAATAAATGGAAAATCTAACAGCACTAGCACTTCACTGATGGACCCTCAGGCCTGGTATGCCTGGACTACTAATAAACCTGAATATATGGATCACCTGCTCATGTACTTAAATAGCGGCATTAACGGTGGTACCAAACCTTACAGTGAACCAATTAACTGGACCGGAGGATATTTAGGCCGTTTTATGCAAATGGCTTATTATAACCAAAAAGCAGATCTTCAAGCACCGGACAGAGTTGAAACTATCAGCGGCGCACTGGTTGGCAACGATATTATCATTCAATGGCCAGCAGTTAACGATGCTAAGCGTTATCATTTGATTTGGGATTATAAACCCATACAAGTGGAGCCAGCTTTTGACGGCAGCAAAACAAACTGGTTTGCTGCGAATGTAATTGCGGTGGATGCGCAAGCAGGTATAACCCCATCAGCAAGCATACAAATAGAGAGTGGTGATATCTATGTTGCTATATATTCATTTGATGATGCGGGCAATATGAGTGAAATATCAGCACCTGTATTTCAGCAAGGGCCGATTGATAGCATTCAACCGACTGCGGTGACCAGTGTTACATTAACCGTGCTGGATGCAAACCGAGTTGAACTGAGTTGGTCGGGCGCTCAGGATAATATAGGCATTGCAAGTTATAGAATTCTAAGGGATGGTGTGGAAATAGCACAAACAACCCAATTGTCTTATATAGATACGAATGTGGAATTTGGAACTAGTTATCAGTATCAAGTTGTGGCTGTTGATAGTGGCGCAAATGAAGCCGTGTCTGGTTTATTTAGCACAACCGTTATTGATGGTGACAACCTGCCACCTGAAATTCTTATCGCCAATGAAGTTTATGTCAATGTGGGTCAACCAGCGATGTTGAGTGTCGCTGATAGTATTGATCCGAATGCCCAAGGGCAGTCTCAAGCTCTGGTAAACCCTTCTATGGAAAGTGGCTTTGATGAAATCGTCAGTTACCAATGGGATTTGGACAATGATGGCGTGTTTGGCTCCGAAGATGATGAACCTGAAACTGCTGAGTTGAACCAGACATTTAGTGAACCAACCGGGACCCGGCAAATTGCTGTAAAATTAACAGACAGTTTTGGTTTGCAGGCTATCAAAACGATTGATTTAGTCATCTTGTCAGAATATGCCAGTAATCAAAAGCTCATGATCTCAGCAGACACAGTACTAGATGGTTATTCGGGAGACTCTAAAAAGAAAAACTTGGGAGCAGTGACAGAGCTCAGAACCTGGGGAGATGGAATTCGTCGTTCGTTGTTAAAAGCTGATATGAATCTTCCTAGTGGTGCCAAAATTCTGAAAGCAAAGTTGCATCTATATACTACTCGAATTATGTATCCGAAAGATTTAACTATGGCACTATATAAAGTGACCCGCGACTGGATTGAAGGCAATGGAACCGTTACTTCTGCACAAAGTGGCGCGACCTGGTATGAATTTGATTATGCCGATCATTATTATTCCGAACAAAATGACTGGCAGCAACAGGGGGGAGATTATAACCAAGCAAGTGATTATGGGCTCGGTGCCAATGGGCTGGTTGCTATGTCATCAATAGCTGCTCAACAATGGACAGAATTTGATATTAGTCAATTGGCTAAGGAGTGGTTATCTAACGGTGATAATTATGGTGTACTACTTACAGGGCTGAATACAGGAACGGATGCTTTTTATGCATCGAGTGAATATGAAGATACTCAATATCATCCTTATATTGAAGTTGTCTATGAAAATGTACCTGCACTTAAAATCAGTCAGTACACCTTAAGTAGTTATGGTAAAGAACAGGATAAAGCCGGATATACTGAGATTGACAGTGAAGGGGTTATGCTGTCTTTGAACGGTAATTTATGGAAGAAAATAAATTATGCCGGCATTATCACTCCAAATACAATATTAGAAATGGATTTTTCTGGTGATGTTAATTCAGAAATCCAAGCGATAGGATTCGATAATGATGACTCAATCGATCCCTCGACTATTTTCCAGTTAGCAGGCACTCAGGAATGGGGCTATAGCCAACATCAAAAAAATGCTCAAGGCCACGTTAAAATACCAATTGGACGCTATTTTACAGGTCAGTTCGAGCATTTAGTCTTTATCAATGATAATGACGATAATTCAGGAAATTTGAGCGCATCCTTTAGTAATATCAAAATTTATGAATCGAAAATGCATTTTTTGGATGATCAGATACGGTTTTACCCTGGTAATCTGGTTCCGGTAGAAGGTGAACTCACCGGCGATTATCAAATCAGTGCCGATGGTAGCGAAGTGATTGTTGAGGGCTATAATGCACTCAGAATGGCTTTACCTTATCGGGTAACCTCAGAGACTCAACTGGAAGTTAAAGTATCCGGAATAGACAACTCAAGTTTGGTCGGTATTGGTTTGGCAAAAAGCGATAGTTTAGAGCAGGAAACCGTATTCCAGTTGGGTGGCGAACAGGTTTTTGGTATACAGCAATTTAAGTCAGACAATAATGATGAGGTCGTTGATTTTTCAATCCCGGTTGGCCAATATTTTACTGGGGAAATGAAATATCTGGTGCTGCTTATCAAAACACTTGATGGATTAGCCAACATTCCGGTTGTGATTAAAGATGTGAAGTTGAGTGAGGCTTTTTAAAGAAAATAAACCCGATTGCTTTGCAATCGGGTTTATCCTATAGGTTGTGCTCTTGCAAAGTTATTTTGCTCTTAATGAATCTAGAATACCTTTAAATCTTGCTCGTTTTATCCGGCTTTCAATATACGCTTTTTCTTTATTTCTTAATTTATTGAAAAACATATCAACAGTAGTATTCAAATAACCTTTTAAAACCCAGCCGGGTAAGCCAAATAATCTTCGGGCGCTTTTAAATTGGTTCTTATTATCCGCATCTTCTATTCCGTACCTGTAGTATCTGTTGGCTACCCAGGCAATCGTCCCTACCTCTGCCGGAATATGATGGTGTACAACCGCTTTTGATAGGTACATGCCTTTATACCCTATTTCTGATAAGGCTTTTTGAAGCCGTCTTTCTTCCCCAACACCGCCTTGCTCTCCAGCAGCGCCCGCACCAGAATAGACCTCTCCATTTTTATTTATTTGTTCTATCGCTTTTCTGGATAATGCATGATTTGCGCCTAAAAAAAAGTCACTGCTGCTAATTGCTTTGTTTTCATTACCTAACTTAAACCCTTTAACTGAAAGTGGCATATAGCCAAGTAACTGCTCCGGAGGCTTTTTTTCATAGTCGGGTATGACAGGGCCACCAAAAAAATAGCTTTGCCCATGATTTAAAAAAGCTTCATCATAAGCAGACAGGGTTTCCTTATCAAACTTCAAATCATTGTCAAAAAAAATAATAAAATCAGCGTTGGATTCTTTAATTCCTCGGTTACGAGCAGCAATTAAACTGGCCGTATCTTCGTAATGATATGTAAGTGGTAAACACGCGTATTCCGGCTTTTGAATCAGCGTTTTAGCACCTGAATCCATACCATTTTCAACTAAATGTATCGTCTTTAAACTGGTAGGTAGTTCAATCTGAGCTAGAGATTCTAGCGTTCTTTGCAGTAAATTTAAATTTTTGTAGTGGGAAATAACGACATCGAATTTCATAGGTTACTTAGTTACCTTTGTCCAAGAATCTTTAGTGTAGCTGAATAATCTGAAGTCAGGCTGATAAATATCGTAAACCTTTTTTGCTATATCTTCGTTGTAAGCTAAACCCGTATTTGTATATGTTGATTTATTAGTATGAGCTAAAGGCTTATCAATATTTAATCGATTTGAAACCAGTTTAAAATCCTCTTGCAAGCTTTCAAATCGGCCAACAAAGTCAACCAGAAGTTTACCATTAACATCACAAAGGTATTTAGTTTGAGGGTAAAAGAAATAGTGGCTTTGTATGTTTTTTTTACTTAGCCACTCGGTAATAAACTGCTCAAATGTCGGGTACTGAGTTAAGAATGCTATCGATGTTTGAGGGTGTTTTTGAACTTGTTTAAAACTATACCTGTAGATAGAGTAAAGCCTGTCATAAGGATTCCTGACAAAACTAAACTTAAAATAGTGGGCGAAGTCTCTGTTAGTCAGGAATTTATAGTGGTTAATTGTATAGTGCCAGGGGTCCTTGCCATAAAATGCATTTGAAATACTCATGCCGGCAGCTTTGGGAATGTGAATAAAGATTGAATTAGTCTCATCAAATTCTTTAATCCAACCTTCAGCCTTCCAGTATTTCATTTTTAGCTTGCTTATGATATTCATTGATTAGCCTCTATTTAAGCTGTCAGCTAATTTGTTGCTTTGCTATTTAACTAAATTGTGATTATAGCTAAGCTAAAAATTTGCAGTTGACACAACACAAATTATATTTTCATTTTAAGTAATCGAAACGTTCCATTTGGGTTTTGGATAAATGTGAGATGATCAGTTTATCCAGTTTAGGTATATATCCTACATGTTGATTCGTGTGCGATGAACCCACTTTGTTTTTTATGATTGATCTATCTACTGGATGCTCTAAATATTTATCTAGTTTATTCAATGACTCTGATGTGAGTAGGTCTTCGTAGCGCAGCAACAAACCACCTACGTCAGGAGAGACTCTTTCAAAAGAGCTACTTAACTTATTCCATAAATTGGCAAATTTGATTGATGTATTGACTGGTGTATTTGGATATACATCAAACCAATATTTTCCAAGTTTATTGTATGAAGAGTAAGCTGTTAGTGGGTTACGGACTAAAAATAAGAATTTAGCGTTGGGGTATAATAATTTCAAAATGTAACAAATATCAGCGCTCCACCTGACTTCTTTTATTCCCCAGTTGTTACAACCTTTGGCTTTAGCCGGAACCGCAAGCCACTGGTATATATATTCCTCAATGGCCTTTAATGTATATTGATATTCAGGCGTTATATTAGCAATCCACTTTTGACTTAATTCGCTGGAATATGATTCAGAAAAAAAGTATTCATCTCGGGGGTAATTACCTCTAATCGTAGTTAAAGGCCTAATTAAACTTTGCAGTACACCTGATTCACTTAAAGGTTCACCCCACATAAAATAATTTGCAGACAGGACTAATCGCTGTAATAAAGTAGAGCCACTTCTCCAACCCGCTGAAAATAGGAACACAGGTTTCTCTTCTAGATTACCCGTGTAGGTCAAACTGGACTTTTCTGATAGTAATTGGCTAATTTCTTTGAGTGTTAACTCTTGTTCCTTAGATACTTTTTGATATGTTAAAAAGGTATCCGTACCAATAAATGTTTCTTTAAAATATTTCACAATGCTCATTATATTGATTCATTACTTTTATTTGGTTAAAAGATTTTCTAAGTCCATAGTAGGTTACTTAATTTTAGATATTTTCTGTTTATCGTTTTCTGACTAAATCATTTAAGTATCGTGTTAGACTCTGGTCTATATTTTGGTTATTAACACCTGAGCGCAATAATCTGACGCATTGTCATTTGGCGAAGGCTTAATTAATGCGTTAAAAATAGAAACAGTCCCTTAATACGGTACAGCCACTTCATTTTTTTTGATATTGAATAATTAGTGTTGTTTGATTCTCGTTTTATCCAGTCTTTTAGATCTCGATTTAAGTCCCACCAAAATATTTTGACCGAATGGAGGTCGGCAGTTAGCAAGTGTTTAGCTAAAAAGCCGCCTTGTCCCAGTGAGTAATTTTTCAGCAATCTAATTGTGTAGTGATTTTCTCGGCGGCCATGGTTGTGATAGACATACATCTTAGGGTCGTAGCATATATTCGCCTTACTTTTCCATAATCGATATACAAAATCACTGTCCTCTGAACCTGGATTCTTGGTACCTGCTCCCAGCTTTACGTCGAATAATCCGATTTGCTTGAGAGCTGAGAATTTAATGACCATTGCACAGCCAAAAATAAAACCAAATGGTACACCACCTGTATATGAACAATAATTGGTATCCGTTTTAATCGTCACAGGTAAATCTTCAGGATTATAAAGTTCCACTCGAGCTCCTAGCAAAGCCGCTTCTGGTTTTTTTTGAATAGCTTGATAAGCTAATTCCAGATATTCAGCTGGAACAATAATGTCATCATCAATGGTGAAAACATAATCGCATTCGGTAATCGCATTGATGCCTGCATTTCTTGCGTAGCTTAAACCCGCTTGAGGTTCATGGATATAAGTAGACGGAAAATTAAAGTCTAAGCTTTCAATTAGGCTTTTTGCATTGGCATCTTTACTGTTGTCAATGATAATCAACTTACAATCTATATGATTGTGTTTAATAAGCTTCTGAAAACTTGAGGCTAATCTTTTTACATCATCATGCCGGTTTAACGTTGGAATGATAAATGTGACTTGCAATTTTTTTTGGCTCATTTTCGCTCTCTCAAAATCCCTGAAATATTGTTGTGCTTAATTACACCGTCTTTCGTTTGTTTAGTTTATTCGTTATTGTTTTTGCCAGGTGGTCAATTAGCGTTGTTGTAATTGCGAATTCTGGGAATATTTTAGAAAAGTATTGAGCGATTAATTTTAGCACTTTGTAGTAGACTGGCACTGCTACAGACAGGGTTAGAATTAGGTTTACGAACCTTGGTAGTTCTAAAATATATTCAATCAACCAATACACAGGTACAGAACTGATAATACTTGCACATAAATAAGTGAGTATTGATAAAATAGTCAATCGCTTTTTTATTTTAATATGAAAGCTAAGATAAAATATATTAATTATCAGAGCAAAGGGCACGAATGCAGCCCTGACAAATGAAAACGCTTCAATACTCAGTGCGTACTCGCCTGCAACAATCATAATACCTAGGATAAGGAGTGTCAGGCTTGCATTAAAAAAGACAAAGCGTTTTACCAGATCATTTGCAATAAATGCGTTTGAAAAAACCTGAGTAAAGCTTGTGAAGTATGCAAGTGTTAAAAATGATTGGAAAATGGGTAATGCAACCAGCCACTTGTTGCCAAGCAACAAAGAGACAAAAATATCCATAAATAAAAATACGCCAATAAAAATAGGGCTCAAAATCATGGATAATGCGATAATACCTTTCTCGACATCTGAATTAGAGTTATTTGGTGCTTGCTTTTTATTTTTGCTGAGCGCAGTCAATATAATATTGCTAAGCGGTGAGTAAATTTCCTGCATTGGCATGCTGCCGTTGCTTTTGCCAACTTCATAAAAACCGACCTGACTTGTTGTAAAATATTTCCCGACGATCATAATATCGGCTTTACCGCGGATATAGCCAACAAACACTTCCAATATCAGCCATTTTGAAAAGTCCCAGTTTGACTTTAACCCTTGCAATTTAAACTTAGGGACCGGAAGCTTCATAGTATAAGTTCTCAATACCATTAAAGTAACAGAGCACAATACGCCGTAAATAATGGCTCTGTAATCCTGAAAATAAAATGCAAAACCAATATTGATCGCAACGCTGAGAATTTTGACTAAAATATTAACGTTGACTATGGGTTTATAATTTAGGTCTCGCATAAACCCAAAAAAGTAGATATTTTGCAAAGATTTTATAGATAGGCAGACCGCGTATATCCAAAGCAATTCTGTTACTACTGGGGTATCATAAAAACGGCCAATTGGGTCTGAAAGCACAATCAGCAGTAAGGCCATTAAATTCAGGTTAATAAATCTGAAGGTGAAGGTGGTATTGTATATGTCATTATCGATTTCAGGTTGTTTTAAAATATATTTTTGAGTGCCCAGATCGCCTAATGATACAAACAACTCATAAACGACAGCCGCTAAAGCAATTAAACCAAAATCTTCGGGAGCGAGTAAACGAGCCATAATCGCGGTGCTAGCGATGCCCAGAAACCGGACTGCAAAGTTACCGTATACACTAAAAAGTGAGCTTGAAACCAGTTGTTTAGTCGACATTATTGACGGTTATCTCTTAATGAAAAAATATGAGTCAGTGTTTTACCACAGGCTTGCTCGTTACGATCTGCTCTTGCCTGACGGAGGTTATTTTTAAATTCATCACTCTGTTTGCAGCCTTGCTGAATAAGTGTTTGAATTAATTTATTCATATCATCCAGATTGTCACACAAGTAACCAATTTGTCCGTGCTGTTTGAATAGGTTTTCCGTGTATTCATTTCTGAGTGTGATCATGGGTATCAACATGTTCATACAGTCAATCATGACTCCACTGGCTGCAAACTGATAATAGTCGTATCTAAAAGGCAATATAACAAAATCACAACTTGTCAGAGTTTGATAAAAATCATCATAACAGAGTGCTTTTTCGAGTGGACCCATAGTCAATTGAACTTTATCTGCAAAGTGCTCCCGGTAGATATTTTTTGTATCGGTCGTGATAGCTTTGAATTCTGCTCGAGATTGGTGTTGAGTCGCAAGTTCTAAAAAACGATCAAAGCCTTTATCCAGTGTTGCAGTACCAAAATACCCGAAAGATAATTTTCCATGACTTTCTTTTGACTCATTTCCCGTTTTATCCTGATAATAAGCAGGGTGGGGCAAACAGGCTATAGAAGGTTCTAATTCTGGTAGCAACTGGCTCAGATTATTTTTAATATGATGTTCCAATACAATAATAGTCGCGTATTGGGGGGGGATTTTGCTCACACTATATTTATAATTAAACCAGCGCGGTAATAAGGGGCTAACCCTTTTATTCTCTTTAACTGTGCTGAGGTCACCGTGAAATAAGAAATAGAAATTTGACTTATTTGATGTGAACAGGTTTATCAATTTACTTGCCCAAATTGCCGCAGGCGTAGTTTCCAGAATAAAGAAGTCAGTCGCGTTAGTTTGTTTTTTAATTTTTTTAAACGCCAGAAAAAATCGCCATACACTTTTAAAAAACGCTAATCGGTAAGGTCGCCTGACATCTACGTTATAGCTCTCGATAAGATTAACATGTTGGCGGTTAAAGTAGTTTTGATTTTGAGTGTAATAATTTTTATTACAGTAAAAATTAATCTTTTTGCCCAGTGCACTATATATAGATTCACTCATAGCTACGTTGAAAGCTACGTGACGTTTTCCTTGAGCAAATAAATCCAGTACCGCGATATTTTTATTTTTCATTCTGCTTTCTTAGTTTGTATTTATATTTTGGATAATGGTTTGATAAACCTGCATTGCATTTTGCTCGCTGGAAAACTGTTGTGCTTTATCAATAGCTGCGCGCCTTAAATTTGTCAGATGAGTGTAGTTATCAAGGACATAGCTCAGTGTCTTTGACAATTTTTCGGGGTGATTTGGCTCAACCAAAAAACCATCTTGGTTATCACTGATAATATCAAGCGGCCCTCCTTGATTGCTCGCGATAACCACTAGACCAGCAGACATGGCTTCAGCAATTACGCGGCCAAAAGGTTCAGGGTCAGTTGAGGCATGTACAAGAATGTGAGCGTCTTGATAAACTTTTTCTATATGGTTTGAAAAGGGTACAAACTGAATTCGATTTTCGAGTTGATAGTTTTTTACTATCGCTTGCACTTTTTGCTGCTCACTATTGGCCGGTTGCAAACTCCCTACAAAATCCAGATCTGCGTTTGGATAATTTTTGGCTATTTTTGCAAACGCATGCGCGACAACTTGCTGCCCTTTCCAGCCATAAAAACCACCCACCATGATTATTTTGATTTTATCCGGCTTGGCTGGTTCGACGGGTTTCGCTTTTTGCAGAGTTATGCCATCACAAATCAGTTGGTAGTTTGATTTTTTGTCAGAAACCGTATGCTCTATTGAGCTTAAAATCCAGCTTGAAATAGCTATATTTTGAGCTGCATTATCACAAACCCATCTGGATAATTTAGATGGCGTCATATTGCCCCTGATGTGCATAATATAAGGAATTTTCAAAAGCTTTGCGGCAATGGCAACATGGTAGCAGTTATAGGGGTCGTTATTTAGATGAACGATGGCCGGCTTTACTTTTTTAAGAATAATTAAACTTAATAATACTTTGTTTAGTGTATCCCAACTGAAGTTTAATAATCTTGAAACTTTATTATTGCCTTTAACCGGACGTATTTTTAAGTTTGGATATACTAATTTATCGCCAAGCGGATCATAAATCTGATATTTTTTGTCTGCAGAGTTGACGCAGATAACGGGTTGATAATCTTGTTTTTTTGGCCAGTTTTGAAGGATTTCGGCGAGTGCTAAACTAGCACCGCCAAAGCCTTTGCCATTTTCTACAAATAAAACTTTTTGTTGTTTAAAAGAATGTAACTGAGCTGACAATAAAAACCGAATAAATCCTAAGCCTGATTTGAATGGCGCACTCATTCTTGGGATTTCGTACAGGTTGCAATCTTTTGGCTCGTAAGGAATATTTCGGGTGGTAAACGCGTATTTGTAGCCAGTGTCTTTTATCAGTTTTATGGTTTCGTCATTGTAATCATAACCGGGTTTACCGTTTGGAAATGCAAATAGGTGAATCGGGTTACCCGTGATCATTTCTAAACGTGATTTATCTTCAGTGAGTTGTTCTAACGCATTTTGCCGTGTTTCGAGCGCTAGAATAGGGTGATCCAGCGTATGTGAACCTATGCTCATACCATTGTCTGAGAGTTCCTTTATCTCTGATTCACTGAGCATTAAGTTATCTGTAATAGAGTTGATTTCAAATGATAGTTTATTGCAGAGCTTGGCAAGTAACTGATGTCTTTGTTGTAATGTTTGATACTTAAATAGTTGAACCAGCTTATTGAAGGCAATTTGTTTTTCCTGTCTGGTTTTGATAGACAGACTACCCAGTTCAAATTCATCCACTTTGATCTCAGTAAGCGGACTGCGCATAATCGCAAGGTATAACTTATCATTCCACATTAATTTTTCATTAATGTGGTTTGAAGAGATAAAGAAGGTAGCTGTTAAAGCATATTTTTTTAAAATAGGCATTGCCAGTGTCAAATGGCTTTTATAGCCATCATCAAATGTAATCGCAACTGCGCGTTCGGGTAGCTTGCATTCGGCTTTTAATTTGAGTGCCAGCTCTAACGGAAGCGGATTCATGAATCGGCTTAAGAACTTACATTGTTTATCCAATACTCTGTAATGAATGCCCGGCAATATGCTGTTTTTATCACAAATATTGTGATAGTTGATGATTAACAATTTCTTATTTTGGCTATCCATTGCTATTTATTTCGCATATATATTTAGATAAATGGGTGTAGTAGATGGCTTTGTTCAGAATATCCAGACGGTCACTGAGATAGTTGGTATCGACCCACATTCTGATAAGCCTTAAACGGTATTTGTGCTTTAAAAGTAAGTGCTTATTGTCCTCGGTATTAATGATATATTTTAAGGCTTTTTGATTGAATTGACGAATAGGCGCTTTGTATTCAGGATAAACTTGTTTTTTCCCGGTTGAGAAAGGAATCTGCTTTACCTCAGGATACCCAGCTAAAATAGCTCTGGTGTGAAATTGGGTATCTTCGATAAACTCAAACGGCAATGACGCTAAAAAGTGATATAAACGCGTCATTAAAAAGGGGGCAACCGCTACTCTGCCTTCACCCATAATATTCCAGGTAGATAAACCTATTTCGCGCCGGGTTCTGTTTTTTAAATAGAACTCAGCAATTGGATTTTCATAATGTTTAAGCGATTCCAATTCAGATTCGATAGTATCTACAATTTTTTCCCTGTTGATGTGAGGGAGTACTTCCGGGTTGAGGAATTTGTTATAAAGAGGTGCTGTGCTGGTAATATCTTCAGCAATCGCTCGCCAGTTTTCTTGCTTTCGCCACTGGACCCGTTCCGGAGATAAAAAATGTCCGGCAGATAAGACATCACCAGCTATCCCATCGTATATAAAAGTGATTTCATGAGTTTTAAAATACTCATGTAGAGGTAGCATCCAGGCATGCTCGTCAGCGCAAAACGAAGTCATATCATTTTTCGCCAACTCATCATCAAATAAATCCGGCCCTAAAGGGGTTGTTACATGAGGAATATTTAAGGCTTCACACAGCTGTTTAGCAACATTTAAGTCATCATTGTGTTTAGGTGGAAAACAAGCGCAGGTGGCAACCAAATCAACCTTTTTATTCTGTTTGAGCAGCTCTAATAGTATGTGCCGCGAATCCCGTCCACCAGAAAGTGGCATTGCTAGCTTTTCTTCTGAAGTATCGAATTCAGCAATGACCTCAGAAAACAGATCCAAGTAATCTTGCAGAGCTTGCTCGTAGCTACCTGTGTAGGTTGGTTGTTTTTGTAAACGCTTTAAATCGTTTATTTGAAGGCCTTTTTTATTCCAAACGATTTTGCTGTCCCGGGGTAAACATTTAATTGTTGAGAATGGGGTTTGATCGCCAAGATAATAGCCCAATTGCAAAAAGCTATTTAGCCCATCTATATCCAATGGTTGCCTACCAACTTTTTTAATGATATCTGTAATTCTGGTTGCAATGATAATTCGATTTGGTTCAACATAACTGTATGCGTTGATTAACCCGAAGACAGACGTTTCTATTGTGAGTTGATCGCCATTTTGCTGCCACTCAATGTATTCACCTTCTCCTGATGCTAATTTATAACCCGAAAAATAAGAAGTTTGACCCGCAACTTTATGAGTATCATCAGATAACTGGATATCGATCCAAGCATCTTTAAACTGTGCAGTTCTTATCTGGGTCATTTTTGTGTCCTTTATTTATTCTTGTTTTGGTTATGCATTTTATAGGCAGCGATACGGCCGATTGTTTCATAATAGTCCCAACTGAGTTTTAACTTACGATTATGGTTAGACTCAAATATGGATTTAATTTTACTTACGACCAATTTACTATACAAATACCTTGGCAGACCAGATAAAAATGGACCAGAATATGGCTGATACTTTATTTCTAAATAGGCTTGCCCTCTGCCAAACTTTTCAGCTCGACTATTAATCCATTTCAGGCTCATTTGATTTGGCTGAATAATATGCTCTACCTGATTTTCGCTACTAAAATAGGCCAGCGCTCCAAATTGAGTGCTCATTCGAATATTAAATTCGGTTTCACTGCCCATGCCGTAGCTTGTGGGTGAGGGGCCTGTATTTTCGTCAAATAATCCATGCTCGAAGAGTGCTTCCCTGACGAGCATGTTATTGCCAAACACTTCGCCAGCATCAACAGGACCAGTGGTTAAATTTGATTTAGATTTGGCAAAGCAGACCATTTCTATCCATTCAAGTGTTAGCCAGTCTGGTTTTCCTGCCGGGTACTTGGGTTCAACCCGGCCACCATAAATTTGATATTGAGGGTGTTTATTTAATATTTCATACCAGTTTTTTATGAAATCCGGGTTTGGGATAACATCATCATCAGTAAATAAATAGACATCTGTTTCAATTGCTTTAATCGCAGTATTCAGCGCTGTATTTTTACCCGGTTTAGGCTCATATAGGTATGTCAGAGGCAGCGTATGCTGGAAGGACTCAATAATTGATTTTGTATTGTCTGTGCTGGCATTATCCACAATATAAATTTTAAAATTTAATCCGTCAGGAATGTTTTGCCGAGTGTAACTATCCAGCACAGTTGAGAGCGTCTTACTGCCATTATGCGTTGCAATGACCAGTGATAATTTCATTTTCGCAGCCTTTTTGTATTTATACTAATCTATCGATTATCTTTTTGCTGGCCAAAAAGCGTTTCAGTGCTTCTTTGTATTTAAATCGGGTTCTATTTTTAATTTCGTCAGAACTGAAGTACTCCTCGACATGGCTTTTGCCTTGATATGGCTCAACCTCTTTAAGCATTTTTAACCACTCGTGATTCGGCTCATAGCCCAGCTCTATCAATGACGGTGTAATATCCCCATGCAATTGAATTTGTTGTTTAATTCTGGGTAAGTGTTGTTTCCAGTTCCCTATGCCTTTTGCATCAATCGGTCTGAATTCTTTCAACGCTTGTTTTGATTCTTCAGAGGGCGTTGCGTGTAAATGATATTCAGAGAATCGATGCCTACTTTGCAGGCAACTAATTTGAGATTGGATTTGTTGCTGGACTTTGTCTGGCTCACTGACAAATTCTTCATAGATGACCGGAATAAAGCGAGCATGCTTTTTGTACTTTTTGAGTAAAGGATAGAAATATTGCCAATATCTAAGTGTTGACCAATAGACGCTTTTATTTTTGTTGTGTTTACTGACAATTGAATCCCTAGGATCCCGAATTAAACAAATCACAAAGAGTTCTGGGTCAACAAGCAAGGAAGGCCAGATAACAAATAAATCAGCCGGGTGTTTAGTCAGCAATATATCTGCATGAGTTTTCGGCCGGAAAAAAAGATTATCTTCGTGTTCTGTACTCAAATCGATATTGAAGCAGGTGGACATAGCTTCTGCTAAAAGCGTTGTGCCGGTTCTAGGACCTGTGCCTACTATATGTATCTGTTTCATGACTGGCCTGTTTATTAATTTGCTGTGTTGTTAAAGTGCTCAAACAGTTGATACGAGCGTGTACCTTGCAATATATCTTTTATGGCCAGCTGGTCCTCGGCAGATAATTGCTTGCGCCACTTCAATGCAGATTGGAGAGGATCTTTATTGATACTGTAATAAGCCGACTCTTCGCTCGTTGTCGTCTCTTTTACGTACTCTTCTATCTCACCATTATTTGTAATATTCAGATGTTGGTAGAGAGCTTCAAAACCGGCTTGAGGTTTTTCGCAAATATCTTCATATATAAAGAGTTTTATATTTGGGTTTTGTTCGATATCGTCCAAAGCCTTTTCGTTATAGACTAACCAGCGTACCGCGAGCCTTTGTGCCGGATTCATGGCTTTAAACTGCTCCATGCTAAACCCTAACTTTTTACCTGTTGTGGATTCAACAAGCTCTTTCATCAGTCCTAACGCATTAAAAATGGCTAATTCTGAATCGAATTTTTGGCTGCTAATACCTCGTAACTCAGAGTTAATAACGCCGCAGGGGTGCCTGACAACATAAGCAATTGGCATTTGCGGATTCGCTTTTGCAAGTGTGTTTAGTCGTGCTGGTGATTCAATTGATTTCCAGAAATAAAGGTTATCTTTATTTTTAGGAAAGTACACACTGGCATGTTTTATATTCACGTTTTTGAAGAGTTTGTTCGCAACCTTTGCATAATAAACTTTTGCCCGGTTTAAATTTAAAGCCAAAGCTGAGAGTTTCTCTTTGGGATAAAAAGGCAAGCGACCGATGACTTTAAGTGCTCGATTATCTGCAATTGTTGGTAAATAGGTTTTGACAGTATCTATATAATTTGTAATTTCACTTTCTTCTGTTAAATGAGGAACTTGAATTTTAATTTCACTGTCAGGTTCATGAAAATATACCGTGTTCTTATGACGATCTATACCTTTAGCGAGCCAGGTGGTTCCTGAACGAGGCATACCAACTAAGAGGGCTTGTTTCATTTTCGATTACCTTCTACTTAAGTTGAATAAACAGTTTGACTATTTTCTCTGCATTTTCTAACCAGGTTAAATTTTTTTCTTTTATGGTTAGGGCTGCATTATGCGCCAGCTGTGTACTAAGTGTTTTGTTACTCAAAATGTTTGTTAAACATTCACTAAAATCTGGAGAAGAGCTGGTACTGAATAACAAAGCGTTGTATTTATCTTTGAGTAGTTCCCGAATATTTGGGGTGTCAGGCGCAATAATTGCTTTACCAAGCGCCAGATACTCCAGCATTTTTAAAGGTGATGCGTAAGCTACGACGTCTGGTTGTAAAGCAATATCAACTTGGGAAAGCCAATCTGGCATATCGTCTCGCTGTACAATACCTGAAATAAAAATCTGTTGGCTCAAGTTTAGTTGCTCTGCTTGCTTTTTTAGCGTTTGAACCGCAGGCCCGTCTCCAATGATCAAGAAAAACAGAGTAGGATCATCAAGTTTAGCCATAATGTTCAATACTCTGTCGAGGCCATGCCATTCTCTGACAAAGCCGACAAACCCGATTACGGTTTTACCGGTTAAGTCAGGTAATATGTCCGGTTTTGATGTTGGAGCCAAAAACTTATCTTCATTAATGCCATTTGGAATAACCACTATTTTGTCTTCATTGACGCCTATGGCTCGGATGTAATCAGCCAATACATTAGTTACCGGTAGTACTTTATCTGCTTGTTTCCAGCAATAACGCTGACTCCATTTAGCCAGCCAGTCTATACTTATTCCATTATATTTTTTTCGTTCCTGATAGAGTGGGGCATTGACCTCTAGTAGTAGTGGTAGCCCGAATAATTTTTTTGCCCAGATACCAGCAGGTAAAAACAAATTATATCTTTCATAAATGACATCGGGTTTGTATTTAATAATCGACAGGCTTAGTTTGATAAAAGCATAAAAAGCATAAAAAAACTCCAGTAACTCATAAATGAATTTAGGTAATTTAGCTTTTAGCGCGTCGACAAATCCACCATCGCTACCAAAGTCACTATTTTCGGCTACTTGTGGTGCAACTATAATGACATCATGGTGCTGTTTTTTTAGCGCATTTATGATTTCTTCAACATGAACGTATTGACCATCTTTGGAAGCAATTCTATGGTGGTATAGTATTTTTAAAGGCTTATCTGTCATGCTCTATTCCATCAATAATGGTATTAAATATTTGATATTGTTTATCTGATGTTTGTTGCCAGCTAAATTGCTCGGCATATAACCGGGTTTTTAGTCTGCTTGGCGGATTAGCAAGCAAATCTTTTATACCTTGCGTTATTGATGCTACATTTCGGTCCACTAAAACACCGGCCTCTGGACTCGCGACAACTTCAGGTGTTCCCCAAATATTAGCGGCGACAACGGGTGTGCCGCTGGCCATGGATTCCAATAAAACATTGGCCCATCCTTCCCTGCTTGATGCCAAAACCAGGGCATCAGCAGCCTGATAATACTGGCTAAGTTTCGAATGTGGCAGAGCGCCGAGGAAGGTTACTCTGTCAGTTAAATTTAGTTGCTTTACCTGCTGCTCGAGTTTCTGTCGATCGGGGCCGTCACCTGCTATCATTAGATGGCAATCGGGAAGGTGTTTTAAAGCTTCAATCACTAAGTAATGCCCTTTGCGTTCAATTAACCAACCTACAGATAAAATAAGTGCTTTAGATTGAGTTAGAGACGATTTTAGCGTTTGCTGCGTTGTTTCTTCGGATGGTGAAAACGATTCTAGATCTACTCCGTTTCGTAACACAGACGTTTTGGCTTCTTCTGCACCTAGTTTTATCATTTCGACTTTTAGCGCTTTGCAGACCGCCATCAGGTGAGACGCTTTTTTGAAAACGTCCTGTATTAGTCGTCTGGGTTTGCTCTGCTGGGGAATTAAATTGATATCAGTCCCTCTGGCAGTGCAGGTAAAAGGAATTTTGAGTGTTTCGGCTACTTTAGCTATTGCGACACCGTCGGGATAAAAATAATGTCCGTCAATCAGGTCAATAGATTCACCCTGGGACTGAATTTTTTTGATACATTTTTTTATACTCATAGCCATCAGAAATGGGGTTATCAGCATGCCAATTTTAGGGATAACCAGATATCTGGGATGAAATATGCGAATGCCATGACGCTCTTCCTGATAATTGACGCCGGCAAACTTGGCATACTCACCAAAACACTTATGCTTGAAAGGAAACCAGGGGATTGGCGCGACAACTATAGCTTTTACATCCGGGTGAGCGTCTAATAAGTTTCGTAAACGAGTTTCTACGAAGATACCATGCTTAAAATCACGATTGTTTGGATAAAGGCTGGATACAGTCAATATATTAATAGACCTAGGCTGCATTTTCAGTTGCCTCATTTTGTAAAAAGAGACCCAACATCATTATGGTCCAGAGAGATGCTGAGTGATCGCTTTGCCCTGACTGATGTTGTTGGTTTAATTTTTCCAGTTGTGTTTGCTCAAATATATCTAGATTTTGGAGTGAAGAAGACTGTAATACTTTTTCTAGTTTGTCTTTTAAAGGCCCTCTTAACCACTGAGCCAGAGGTATGCTAAACCCCATTTTTTTTCGGTATAAGTTATCGTGTGGTAGATGTGGCTCCAGCGCAGATTTCAAACTGGCTTTACCTTCACCTTGCTTTAGATTTTGAGTCGATGGCACTTTGAAAGCCCATTCAATAAAAGTGTGGTCCAGCATAGGAACTCTGACCTCTAAAGCATGTGCCATACTGGCTCTATCCACTTTTGTTAAAATATCACCTGTCATCCAGGTTTTAAAATCAAGATATTGGATCATTTTTAAAGGGTCTTTAAACGTCTTGCCCTTCAGCACCTGATCAAATACCTTGACTGAATTATATCCATTTAATTTCTGCTTAAAGCTTTTGCTATAAAGCTTTTGACGTTCATCCTGTCTCAGTTTACTCATACTATTCAGATAGGCATGCGCACTGGACATGCCTAATGATTGAAATGTTGTTTTTGCACGCAAAAATTGGGGAGCCCAGTCTGCCTTGGGATATATTTTGCCGAGGCTCGAAAATAAAGGTTTGCGTATCGAAAATGGAATTTTATTCCGTGCTCGCTCTTCCTGCATATGAAATTTATATCTTCGATAACCAGCAAATATTTCATCACCACCATCACCGGATAAGCATACGGTGACATGTTTTTTCGCCATTTCACAAACACGGTAAGTAGGCAAGGCTGAACTATCCGCATAGGGCTCATCGTAAATTTGAGTCAGCTTGTCTATTAGATCAAAATCTTCATGGTTGACAATTTCAACTCTGTGTTCTGTTTTATAGCGGTCAGCTACGAGTTGTGCAAAATCAGTTTCATTAAATTCGGGTACATCAAACCCAATCGCGCATGTATTGACTGGTTTTTGCTGCAGCTGAGACATCATTGCAACCACTGCGCTAGAGTCGACACCTCCAGATAAAAAGGCACCCAGAGGCACTTCAGATACCAGCCGCAAATTAACTGCGTCTTTAAGTTTTTTTATCAGTTCTTCATTACTGGTTTCTTCATTTGGATATGATGCTTCATTCCAAGGTAGATCCCAGTATTGGGTTTGTTTGACCGTGGTCTTATCGGATTTTTTTATATGAAGGTAATGCCCTGCTTGTAGTTTATACACATTTTTATAAATGCATTTAGGATCCGGAATATAGCCTAGCGTTAAATAGTCTTCAATTGCTTCGGGATCGAGCTCTCTCGGGCAATTTGGGTGTTGTTTTAGTACTTTCAGTTCTGAACCAAAAATAAGGTCATCGCCGGTAATTGCATAGTGAAGGGGTTTTTCACCTATTCTGTCGCGAGCAATAAATAATTCTTGTTTATTATTATCCCACAAGGCAAATGCAAACATGCCATTAAAATGAGAAAGGCAGTCAACACCCCATTCTTCCCAGGCGTGAACTATCGTTTCTGTATCACTGTGAGTTTTAAAGGTATGACCAAGGGTTTTTAATTGTTCTGCAATCGTTTGAAAGTTATAAATTTCACCGTTAAACACAACAACAACCTGGTCGTCTTCATTAAAGATGGGTTGATGACCACCGGCTAAGTCGATTATTGACAAGCGTCTGTGCGCCAAACCTACGCCGCATTGATTGTAATACCCCTGATCATTAGGACCTCTATGCTGTTGCGCATTATTCATTTTTTCCAATAATGCCTGCTCAATATTTTTATGGGGTTTAAAGGATAATATACCGGCAATTCCACACATATAGGTTTCCTATTGATAAAGTCTTTGGTAGCGGTTGACCATATTTTCTTCGCTAAAACGTTCAACGACTTCTTTACGCGCAGCTATTCTCATGTTTTGAAATTGTATTTCATCTTTTACCGAGAACATGTTTAACATGGCTGCAGCTAATTGCTCTGCATTGGCTGGAGGAACTAATAAAGCCGTCTTTTCTGAAACAATTTCAGGAATACCACCCACATTAGTGCTAATAACTGGTAAACCTGTCGACATTGCTTCTAACATTGTCATTGGGATACCTTCGCCAAGAGATGACATAATGAAAGTATCAAATGAATGGTAAACCTTCTCCATATCGTGACGTGCACCAGCAAACCAGATATTGTCCGAAACAGGAAGACAATCAACCTGTTCTTCAAGAGTTGAACGAAGAGGGCCGTCACCAATAATAGATAGCTGAGTAGATTGTGAAAAGTGTTTGTCTTGTATACAGGCGAGGGCATAAGCGCTAATTAAGAGTTTATGATCTTTTATTGCCTGTAGTCGGCCTACGCACCCAAATACAAATTTATTTTGTTGCGTATTATTTATTACAATTTTATGCGTTTTAAGCTGATATTTATCGGTATCTATTCCGTTGTATATGAGTTCACATTTGCCGGGGGCAATGTTTACTGTGTGCTTCAACCACAGGTATAAGTCTTCAGAGACACAAACGAATTTATTCAGAAAAGGCGAAACTATTTTTCTTAATAGTTGATATTTTTTGTTCTTTCCTTCCGGGTCATAAATATCGCGCCCATGCTCAGCATGTATTCGATTTTGAATACCTGACAATAAACCACAAACTTGATATTCAAGTGTTGGTAAATTGTAGCTGTGAAGGACATCAGCTTTCAGTTGCCATAATTTTTTTAAGACGTGCCAGAATGCTTTCCAGCTATGCCCCTCTGGTTTATGAATCGCGTACAGATTGACATCTTTTTCGATTAGCTTTGAAAATTCATCTGAGTAATCAGTTAACGCAATAACAGAATGTTTATACTGTTCTGAAGGCATTGCATTAATGCAATTCACTAGGACTCTTTCGAGTCCGCCTATATCTAACCTGTAGATCAGATGTACAACATGTATAGGTTTATTTGGTTTCATCTTTAATTTTCAGCTGTTTAAAACTTTTCATCAGAGCCTGCCAGTTAGCTTCGTTATAATCATCCGGGATTTGAACCGCTATAAAATAACCGGCTCCCTGTTGCTGGGTGAGTTTACTTTTTAACTGTGCTAACTTAGTGGTGAGTGTGTTGCTACTTTGTTGAGTTTGTACCTGATACCAGTATCTTAACCTGATGTTTTGACCCTGAACATTTACCAAGTTCAACTGGGTATAAGTAGCATCGTCCAGCCTTATATTTTTACTCTGTTGCAAACTCCATTTATCAATATTGAAATATCTGTGTAAACCACTGACCAATTCGTGTGACTGACTATCTTGAAAATATTGGGCAATGTAAATGGGTAATGAATTTACTTCCCCCAGCCACTCTGTCTGAGCGTCTTTAAAAATTGGTTGCCAGCTTAGCGAGGACTTTCGATTTATATTTTTAAATATGACGGGCATTTGCTGGTTTATACTTATGGTTTTTTCAGGTGTGGAATGATTCAGATAATTCAGATAGATAGCTGGCGCAAACAGAATACTGGCAAGCAACCCACAAAGATAAGGGTTTAATTTGACCGCATATTGTTTTGATTTAGTTTCAGATACAGGCTCTGGGTCTTGTCCAAATCGACCCAGCCAAAACAAGAGCAAAATAATAAAAGCAAAGAAGAACCAGCCATAGATCAAGTGATCAGCTCCGGTTGCGTATTTCATATCGGAGTAATAACCAATCACAATGATCCCGAACGCCCGAATACCATTAGCAATTATGGGTAATGCGAAAGCAATCAGAATGAATAAACAGCGCTTCCATAATTTTTGATAGTTTACATATGCATACAGGCAGCCTAATGCTATCGAAGCAATTAAAAAACGAATACCAGCACATGCTTCGGCTACTTCAAAAGTACCATTCGGGATGTACAGGTATAAGCCTTCCTGATAAACCGGTATATTGATCAAGTTTAATAAAAATACGCTAAGCTGTGCTGTGATATCCTGCAAAGCCGGTACAAACTCTTCCCCGAAAGGAATTGCAAAAATGAGATAAGCGATGGGAAAAATAACCTGAAATACAAAGCGCCAGCCAAACATAGCAGTAATGCAGGCTACCAAGGACAGGTATGCACACAACTGTGTAAATAGATTGATACCTAAGAGACTGACAGCAATAAATAAAGATTGCACTAAAATCAAGGGAAACAGCCAGCCCCATTCACTTTTTTGTAGACTATATTCTAAGTTATCTTTTTTAAGCCAGATAAGATAAATAACAATTGGCAGAATGAAAAAACCATGTGTATAGGTATTGGAGTGATACCAGACATGTACCATATCTGTAAGTGCTGAGTAATAACTCAGCAACCAACTAACTAATACCCCTATACCATAGATGAGTGCTTTGTGATTTGCCGTCATATCCGTATGTTCCCCGATTACTCTATCAAAATTTCATCAAAAGGTTTTAATACTGCTTGCCACTGGTAATGCGATTGAATCATTTCCAGATTCAGTTCACCTACCTTTGTATTTGTTGTTTTGTCAGATATTAGTGACTGAATCGCCAGCAATGTCTCTTCAGGCGAATCTTTGACGTATTGTTGTTGCAGACTTGGCAATTCAATGCCTTCAGCAGCCATACTTGTCATAACAACTGATTTTGCCATAGCCATGGCTTCTAATACTTTATTTTGAATACCTCGGGCGATTCGCATGGGAGCGACAACTAATGTCGCAGCTTTGATATATGGCCGTACATCAGCGACTCTACCCGTCACATTCACACCATTTAACAGAGCTAGCGATTTTACTTGCTCGGTCGGGTTTCCGCCAACGATGTAAAAAGTCAATTCTGGTATTTGTTTTTTTAACTGAGGCCAGACTGTCTCGCAAAACCAAACAACAGCATCTACATTGGCCCAATAATCCATTGCTCCGGTAAAACAGATACTTGGAGGCTGGCTCTGTAAAGGAATAATATCCGTTGCTCCGGGATTAAAGTAATCAGAATCAACGCCATTTCTTACGGCGTACACTTTCTCTGCGTGAGCGGCATCTTGCTGTTGTTTGAAATGATCAGCTTCATCTTCAGAAACAAATACGCTTGCTTGAAAATGAGCGCAGATAGCTTTCTCGTAGCGGGCGAGCTTTTTATATTCCCTATGATAAACCCAGCGCATCAATCCTTTTTTTCCTTCTGCATATTGTCGCCACTTATCTGAATCTACGTCGACAAAATCTATGACTTTGGTAACAAAGTTGTAGCGCGGCAGTTCAAGGTATTGAGCCATTGATGAAGAATATATAAATGCTTTATTCAGTTCTATATGAGATGAGATTACCTGTTCTACCCAGGCCTTCATTTGCCAGTCTGAATAATAAGGTTTGGTTATAGGCTCGCCTGTCAGAAACGAAGTACAGCCTTTCAGCGTCGCTCGTTTTTTATGAAGCGGCAGAATGCAGGTCGATTTGCAGTATTTTTTAAGTTCTTCAAGATACTGCCAGTCATCCTCATCATCGACAAATGCGCCTAAATATATATCGTAGGATTGACTCAAATATTTGAGGATATTAAATGAACGAATTTTATCACCCTTGTTGGGTGGAAAAGGGATGCGGTGGCATAAAAACAACAAAGGTTCCATACTCGCAGATCCTTAGCCTAAATATTTGGAAAGAAGCGGACCCAGGATTTGACTTGCCCACAATGGTAGTTTTTGCCACATTTTAATAAACATTTTGTACTTAGGGTTATTCGGGCTTAGATTTGGCAACTCTTTGGCTTTTACCAGGTAGTATTGATAGTGCAATGGCTGTGGTTCCATCCCCCAGTGTTTTTTATACTTGTAAGCGCCTGATTCATTTTTACTTCGGCCAAAATCGAAGCTATTACAGTTTTTATCTTTGACAGCGTGACACATTAGCGAATAATACATGAGATCATTACTTTTAAGCTGTCTTGCTTCGTTTAAACCACCACCGTAATAGGGTAATACTTCATTTTTAAAGTAAAAGCTTAATACGGCAGAAACGGGTTTATTCTGATGCGTTACCGCCATAAGTTCACATAAAGCACCAAATTCTTTTTTTAAGTTCTTAAAGTATTTTGCCGGAAAAACAGGTGTTCCTAAATTACGAACGCTTTGTGCATAAACATCATGAACATCCTTTACATCGGCATCAAAGTCAGTATTCAGTGGCTCTTTCAAGGAATGGCGGATAACGGCTCTTTGTTTCTTTTTAATGCCTGCAAGTACAGTTTCGTCTGTATCTCCCAGTGCATAAGTGAAATAAGAATGGACGCTTTTAGTAATAAATTTGTCATTGTCTTGAGGACTTTTATACCTTAATTCCAGGTAATCAACATTTAACTGTTCTGCCAATTTTATAGCATGATCTTCAAGCTCTTTTTTGACTTCATCAGAGTTAGCAATTGCGCCCCCATAGACACAAAATGGGGTTGAAACGAGAGAGTGGCCAAAGAGGGCACTTTTTTGCTCAACCAGCGGTAATATACCGACTATTTCCCCTTGCTCATCCTCAGCGTAATAATAGTAGCATTTATGCTGATAAGTGTTTTGAATAACTCTTTGCCAGCCCGCCAAATGAAAAAAAGTGCCTTCATTGTGATGGTGAACAAAATCATCCCATCTAGTAGAGTTTGCCTCTGGTGCTAGTTGTTGAATCAACGCCATTTTGTATCGCTCTTATTTTAATTAAAGCTATGGTTACTGCTGAGCTTGTTTATAATTTTTACTTATTTTATTTGATAAACATCTTGCATGGTTGACCAGTGGTAGCGATTTAATAATGTCGCTAGCCTTGCTTCCATTTTATCCAGATTCAAATAGTGTCTGAATTTGGATTTGAACGGCGCATTTTCAACTCTGGGCTGATCCGGATCTATTTCCCAGGGGTGGAAATAAAACGAATAAGGTTGCTGTTCCTGTGCATGATACTTATCCACTAATGCATGTGCTAAAAACGTGGGGTAGAGTCTGAAATAGCCCCCGCCCCCTATAGGTAACTGTTTGCCGGCTAACTTGAGGGTAGGAACCGGAATTTCGGTGATGCCCTCAGGTCTCTTATACTTAAATCTGGGCCAGTGGGGGGTGCCGTATAAATCGTGTTTTACCGGGTAAGTACTTGAGCTGTATAGAAAACCTAATTCGGTTAAAACTTCAAATGCCCATTCGTTTGATTCATCAATAGAAAAACTGGGTGCTCGATAGCCAATAACAGCTGCACCTATAGTATCCTCTAGATGTTTTTTAGATCGCTCTACATCCGATTTGAATACTTCGGGTGTTTGTGTCGTCGCACGTCGATGAGCATAACCATGGCTGGCAACCTCATGCCCACGCTGATGAATATCTCTAAGCAATTGAGGATATTTTTCACCGACTGCACCTAGAATAAAAAAGGTCGACTTACACTTGTGGCTGTCGAACAAATCCAGAAGTCGATATGTATTGTGTTCTACCCGATGCGGGATTGTGTCCCAATCGCTGCGACTAAATTGTTTTTCAAATGCAGATACATGGAAATAATCTTCAACATCTACGGTCATTGCATTAATGATCGGTGATTTCTTTTTCACGCTTAACGCCCTTTACCAAATAGTATAATTTCAAAGGTTCTAAGCAGAATCAGTAAATCAAACATGATTGATCTATGTTTTATATAATAGAGATCAAATTTAAGTTTTTCGATTGTATCTTCAGAAGTTGAGCCATAAGGGTATTTAAGTTGAGCCCAGCCGGTTAACCCAGGTTTTACATTATGCCTTTGGTTATAATAAGGTATGTCTTTTATAAATTGGGTAACAAATTGAGGTCGCTCAGGTCTTGGGCCGACAAATCCCATTTCACCTTTAAACACATTAAATAACTGAGGTAACTCGTCAATTCTGTATTTGCGGATAAACTTACCAACTTTAGTCGTTCTATCGTCATTTTTTTGAGCGAATTGTGCGCCAGATTTTTCCGCATCCGGTCCCATACTTCTGAACTTGATTATTTTGAAAATACGTCCGTCTAAACCTATTCTTTCTTGTTTATAAAATACGGATGCCCCCGTTTTTCGGCCATCTTCAAGATAAATAAGCAGTGCCGTAAACAGCATAATTGGCCAGGTAATTAAAAATATTACAAAGCCCATGAAAGCGTTGAAAAGATAATCCAATGAATCGCGAAGGTGATTGTTGGTATTAAAGCCGTTTGAGTAGATAACCCAACTTGGATAAATCAGGTTAACGGCTACCTGACCTGTTTCTCGTTCAATGAAATCGAGAATATCTGTTATCTCAATGCCTCGAATTTTAAAATTAAATAAAGCTTCAAGGGGGAGGGCATTTCGTCTTTCGTCACAGGCAATGATAATTTCCTGAACATCATTCTCGATAACAAACTTTTCCAAATCTTTTTGCACATCTATTTCAATGGTTGTTTCGTTAACTATGCTATTTTTTTTATCACCTGGCAAAGGTACAAAACCAACTAAATTAATGCCTCTACGGTCTGCTTTACGCCTCATTCTGCGCTCTATTATAGAAGCCCGCTCGCCTGCACCTATTACTAAAACGTCTTTCCGAGAAAAACCAAACCATTCGTTATCAATAATGACATATCTGAATGCTGTAAGCCCAATAACACTAATGATGGCAGTGTAAGGGATAAAAAATGGATTAACTTCAAGACTGGTAAATAAATTCAATAAGACTGCGTCTTGCAGGAAATAAGCAAGCCCGACACTCACCAAAAGTCTTCTGATTACACCACTGATTGATTCTCTCAAACGAAGCTCGTAAAGACCCACTGATAAAATTGCCAGTTGAGTGGTAACAACAAAAATCAGTACATTAGTTACATGGACTTGAAGTGTGGTGAAATCGTCAAAAGGATAGTTTAATGAAGATAAATACAAACCCACATACCCTGCAATGCACAGAATAGTTGTTTCTATTATTATTAGAGGTTTTATTTTCTGGTGTGTGTGGCCAGAATAAGTATAAGCCATACCTGTCTATATTCCATTTAAAGTCTGTACTACTTAATTTACCTTTGGCTATGTAATAAAATAACAACACAACGACCAACGGCTGTACAACGCTCATCCGACTGCTAATCTAAATTACAGATAAAACGTATTATTATTTGTACTAGAGTATACTATGGGAGTATTTTAACAACAACAGCTTTGATTTATATCATGGTAATTGAAATAAACTTGATTTTAGTATGGATTTAAAGTGACTGTTGGTCAAAAAAATTTTACTTGGGTGTTTGATTGATTTAATTTGGTAATCCTCTATTATAAGTTTATAAGTGATATATAACTCTAAAAAATCAACTACAATTTAAAGGAATAACCAAATGCTGCGTACTAACAAGCATGTCGCTCGTGCCGCTCTGGCCTGTGGTGTTATTTATACCTTGGTTGGGTGCACAGCAAACTACCTTCCACCAGCAACAAACCATGCCTCAAAAACAACTAATGTAAGTGAATATAATTATTTGATAGGGCCGGGAGATAGCTTAAGCATTTTTGTTTGGCGTAATCCTGATATATCTGGTTCATTTACAGTGCGTCCCGATGGGAAAATTACAACCTCATTAGTGGAAGATATTGAAGCATCAGGGAAAACGCCCACGGAGCTTGCCAGAAGTGTAGAGCAAATACTGGCGACTTATATAAAAGATCCAATTGTAACAGTGAGTGTTAATGGTTTTGTCGGACCTCTAAGCGAGCAGGTTAGAGTCATTGGCCAAGCGTCAAAACCTATGGCTGTAAGCTATCAGGAAAACATGACTTTATTAGACCTTATGGTTCAGGTGGGAGGTTTAACGCAATTTGCTGATGGTGACGGAGCAAAGCTCGTACGTGTCGAAAATGGTGATCAAATTACATACGACATTAAAATTAACAGTTTAATAAACTCTGGTGATATCAGCGCAAATGTTGATTTATTACCTGGCGATATAATAATTATACCTGAAGCTTGGTTTTAATCTTTTAGCTTGATATTTCGAGGTTTTGTTTTAAATGGATAACATTCAACAAACGCTGGATGAGTTGTTTGGGTACCTGAAAGGTATTTGGATTAAAAAGCGTTTCATCATCGTGTGTACTTGGCTAATTTGTCCCATTGCATGGTTATATGTTGCTAATATGCAGGATGTATATCAGTCATCAGCAAAAGTTTATGCTGACACCCGTTCAATTTTACAGCCATTATTAAGAGGTTTAACGCTTCAAAATAATATAGACCAAGAACTCCAACTAATGGCTAAAACATTACTTAGCCGCCCTAACTTAGAAAAGATTGCGCGAAATACGGATTTAGATATCACTGCTAAAAACGCAGCTCAGTATGAATCTTTAATTAATATGTTAAAGCGCGAAATTAGTTTCAGAGCTTCTGGTCGGGAAAATATCTATACGATTAACTTTGAACACAGAGATCCTAATGTTGCTAAAAAGGTTGTAGAGGAAACATTAACGTTATTTGTAGAGTCGACCCTGGGTTCAAACCGCAAAGATTCAGATACTGCAAATAAATTTTTAGACTCTCAAATCTCAGAGTATGAGAAACGACTGGCGGCTGCTGAATTAAGGCTTTCCGACTTTAAGCGAAAGCATAATGACGTTTTAGTACAAAGCTCGGGTGGGGTGTATGGGCAGTTGTCTTCTCTTAAAGGTCAGTTAGAAGATAATGAATTGCAAATACAAGAAACCGAGTCTCGTCTTGAGCAGTTAACGAGCGCGCTGAGACAAGCAAAAGATTCACTGTCATCGAATTCCTCTGCTAACAATATGATAGAAACTCAATATGATGACAGGATAGAGTCGTTAAGGCAGCAACTGGACGAATTATTGATTCGTTATACTGGTCGTCATCCAGACGTAATTGAAACTCGGTCAATGTTGGCCTCATTAGAGGACATGCGAAACAGAGAGATTGAAAGCTACCAGTCGACATTAAGTGACGGGCAGGATGGTACTGCAAATGTTCAAGGCCGAGTAGGCGAAGAAATGGTTATAGCGATGCAAAACCTTAAAAATGAGTTAGCGTCGTTAAAGGTCAGACGAGACTCTTTTAAAGACAAAATCGAGTCGCTTGAAGGCAAGATGGATTTAATTCCTCAAATTGAAGCTGAAATGGCCGGTTTAAATCGAGACTACGGTATTACAAAGTCTAAATACAATGAACTTTTGAGCCGACGAGAAGCTATGCAAATGTCTCAACAGGCGGACTTGCAATCTGACGATGTTCAATTCCGTGTCATAGAGCCACCGAGAAAAGCGCTTAAGCCATCGGGTCCAAATAGAATGTTGTTTAACGTTGCTATACTGATTGTTGGTTTTGGTTCTGGTATTGCGATTGCGTTTCTTGTAAGTCAGATTCAACCTCTGGTATTGAGACCTTCTCAATTAACACGCCTAACCGGCTATCCTGTCTTTGGCACTATTTCCCATGTGGACGTCAAAAATTTAAAGAGATTTGAAAATAAAAAACTCATTGTTTTTTGGGCTTCTAATGTACTGATCCTAGTCGGCTTCGCGGGCTTTATGGTTTTGGATATGATGGGACACAGACTCAATAGTGAGTTTATGACAAAGTTATTTTCTGTGGCGACTGAGCAGATGAGGTCAATTTTCTAATGAGTACAATTGAAAAAGCGTTAGCGAAACAAAAACAAGCCGAAGAGAAGAAAGGCACAGCTTCTGCAGCTACAGTTAATGATGTTGAACAGGAGAAATCAATCCCTGCTGAGGCTGAAGCGAGCAGGGAAAATAATTCAAACTCTGGTATTGCAAACAAAACTCTATATTTTCCATTAGAACAACTAGACCAAAAAGGTTATGTTTCTCTTTCTTCAAAAAGAAAACTCATTAATGAAGAGCTTAGAGCAATAAAGCGTAAAGTTTTACAGAATGCATTTGGTGGCCTTTCTAAAACTTTGGCTGGTGCAAATTTAGTGACTGTCACCAGCACTCGTCCGGGAGAAGGTAAATCTTTTAGCGCGATCAACTTAGCGTTAAGTATCGCCTTAGAACAAGATAAAACGGTTTTATTGGTGGATGCAGACGTGTTGAAACCATCGTTGAGTAAAAAATTGGGCGTGCAGCATGATACTGAAGCTGGGTTGATGGAGTTTTTGCTTGATGAAGTAACTGATGTTACAGACATTATGTACAATACCAATGTAGAGAATCTACGTTTTATTCCTGCTGGCAGACCCAGTCACTTATCTACGGAGCTTCTGGCAAGTGAAAAAATGGCGATGTTGGCAAAAGAGTTTGTAACCCGTTATCCAGATCGAATCGTAGTAATGGATGCGCCGCCTTTATTAGGTATTAATGAAACAGCCGTTTTAGCTAATCTGGCTGGTCAAGTACTTGTTGTCGTAGAAGAAGAACATACTCATTTATCGGAATTGAAGCAGGCTGTAGAACAAATAGATGAAGATAAAGCGGTTGGCTTTATTATGAATAAAGCTAAAAAGCAGTCGTCAACCACAGGATATGGATATGGTTACGCGTACGCATACGCCTCTGAAAAGTAATTTTTTACGCACACCAATTTGTCGAATTATTTTACTCTCTGGGAGTAGTTTACTCGTCACAGCAAATTCATATGCTGGCGAGTTGGAAATCAAGCCTGAAATGAGCTTGGATTATTACAAAGTAGATTCAAGAAGTGCTCAGTCCGGCAGTGATTCGGAACAGACGAATCTGGACGTCGATGATCAGGTTATCAAATATACGCCGGCCATAACTCTCATTTATAAAAGCAAAATTGCGACGTTAACTGGTTTTTCTGAGTACGTTAAAACTGAGCACCAAGAAGCAGAAGAGACTAATTCTGAATTTTTAAATTATAATTTACTGACTAGTTTGGAATTATTACCTGAATCACTAATCTGGCAAGCGAGTGCTCGCAAGTCTCACCGAGTAGCTGACTCTCGTCTGGGGGTGTTCAGTGACGAAATTGTCGGCAGTGAGAATTTAACAGGTGTGACAAACCTGCAAACTAATTTGACTTATCAACTGGTGAATCAACAGCAATTCAGCTTGTTAGCTAATACTTTTTACACTAAAAGTAAGGCTGATGATTCTGTTGAAGCAGATCTGACTGAGTCTAATTTTGCGGTAAATAATTTCGATACAAATTCTAAAGGGGCATCACTTACGGTTGGTAGTGGCGCGATGAAACAAGGTGTTGGCTGGCAACTGGATATGTCTATATCAAAATCCGATAGGCGAAACCAAGAAGATTATACTCAAGCCAGGTTTTCCTCAGATTTGGATATTCCTTTATCTCAGTCTTTTGGCTGGGTATTGAATGGCACCATAAACAAGAACAAAATTGATAATGATACTGCATTAAGTGACGGTTTAACTTATCGAGAATATGGCACGGGTTTGCGTTGGAGTTTTACCCGTGAAAGCTATATAAACCTGCTGGCGTATAGATCTAAAACAGGGGAGCAAGAGACCCGAAGTTATGTGGGTGGTGAGTTCAACTGGAACCCGTCTGCTCGCTCCTCATTGTTGTTTAGTGCAAATCGGAACCAGTTCGGTGAAAACTACCAACTGGATTTGACTCAGAATAGCCGTTTTATTAAAACCAGAGCGTCATACCGAGAAGGGATTGATATTAACTCTCGTCGTCAATTTATATCAGGTGTGGTTGGGTCATTTGTATGTCCGATAGATACATTAGACTTTACTCAGTGTTTTCAACCAATTGAGCCGGACTACCAGTTGCAACCTGGTGAACAGCAATTTGATATAGTGGGTCAAGATATTGAATTGAATGATGAAGTTGTGAAGTTTTCATCCGGTTCTTTCAACATTGGCTATGATAATACCAGAAAATTAAAGTTAAATTTGAGCTATGTATACACAGAGCAAGAGGGTCTGGAAGGGCTGACCGCTGGAAATGATCGTAAATCAGAGTCCATCTCTTTGGCTGCCGCTTACGCTATTTCACCCAAGACCCAAGCAGTTTTGAATACTAGGTTTAATCAAAATACCTACTATTCAGAGCTTAATTCAAGAGTCGATGATAATACGTCAATCTCATTTTTTATAAATAGTAAACTTTCCAGACGTTTATCTGCTCAAGTCGGATTATCGAGAAGGGAAAGAAACTCTGTTGCGTCTGATAATTATGACAACAGATTTAATGCTCAGGTCAACTATCGTTATTAATGTAAACTTATTAGTTTACCGGCGGACAAGGTAGGATTTGAAGGCTAAGTAATTTAACCTGATAATCAAAATAATAGGGTTAACAACTTCGGCTTGATTGTAAGTTGCTAACCTTTTATTTGCTAAGGCTTCTGCAGCGACTCAATAAACTGATCTGACTCAGCAATTGAATTACTCATTTCTTTGATCAAACTATCCACATTTCGCTGGATATTCACCAATTCACCTTTTAACGCACCTATTGCACTGGCATTTAAGTTATGTTTTAAAAACAGTACATTGTCATGAAAAGCGGTTAAAAAAGGCTGCATTTTGTCTTCGGCTTTACGCATTGAGCGAATGAGTCTGTCGTATTGCCGGCGCGTATCTCTCAGTTGAGCAGCGCTTTGGCGTTTCAAGTTTGCATTGGTATATTGTTCAAGTTCATCTTGCCATTCATCAAATAAAGCCTGGGCTACGCTGTTGACCTTTTCAATTCGATCACTGACATCTTCGGCTGCCGCAAGGCTGCTTTCGTATTCGTCATTAAGCTGATTATAAACTGTTTCCAGTTTACCACCGTCAAAGTCCACAACTGATTGGAATTGCTCAAGTGCTGATTTAAATTGCGCTTGTGCATCTTTTTGTGAATCCTGCGCGGCTTCTACTCTGTCTACCAGAATATCTCTTTTGTGATAGCCTACTTTTTCCATCGCCGAATAATATGCGGACTGGCAACCGGCCAATAGGCCAATGCTCACCGCAAAGAGTATGGATTTATACATGATGCTTCCTATTTGTGATTCTGCTTCATCGCTTCAATTAACTCTTTCTGACGTTTGTCTGACTTGGCACTGTGAACTAAAAAGAGTGCATGCACAACACCCGGTACATAAAAGCAAAGTGTCAATACTAGATTAAGTAACGCAATAATAGGTCGGCCAACACATAGTACTGCAATAGGAGGTAATAAAATCGCTAACAGATATAACATAATAGATTCCTTTAAAACGGTTAATAATCACCAAAATTTATTTCGACTCTTAAAGCCATTCCAAATGTACGTTCATGTGCTCTATAATTTGGGAAATGAACAAACGGCTCTACTTCAAAGTATATCCATTTCCGCACGGCTTGACACCTGTAACGCATAAAAAGACCCCGATTATCATATAAATACTGATCATCAATCAGTCGACCGGTTGCAAAAACACCATTGATCAATGCTGCACGTTCGCTGAGCTGATAATAATATAATAAACTATGACGCCAGCTGGGATGAGCATCGTCCTGAATGGTTTCCCATCGGTTAACTTGCTTAAACAGACCAGATTCGGTTTGAGCAAATTTAAAATCCATCTCGAATTTAGCGCCAAAACCATGGTCTAGGTAATAATATAGGGCCGGTTCCACTTCCATATTAAGCCAGGTGGTGAGATCAAATTTACGTCTGTAACGGGTTTTAAAATAAATATCTGTGCCTCGTGCAAAACCAACTCGGCTCGAAATGTACTGATTGTCTTTGGTACTATGAATAAATCGAATCGCTAAATTGAGCTGTTCATCATCATTTGCGCCGCTGGCATCATTGATAGATTCATCGGCGGCATTTTGCTCTTGGTTGTCATCATAGTCTGAAATAATAATATCCCAGCGATCTTTTAGATTCGGTAGTTTAGCTCTTAACCTGACTTTGCTGTCAAAGCGCATCCAGTCTTCTTCGATTGGAACTATACCCAGTCTGACTTTTGCCGAAGCGTTAGCCTGTTCAGTGCCGGCTTCTTGCTCAAAAAAATCATCAAACCAGTTTGCACTTGAATTAATGGATTGACTGACGCCAACTTGCATGTTATCTAACCATGAGTCATTATCTTCAGCAAAGCTATCTTCACAAAATAAAAACATAAATAACGTCAGAGTTATTGGCAAAATTTGACGAGTTACATTAATATACTGCGCAGAACAGCATTGCTCTTTAATTGATGGGTACTTCATTCAATCATTTGTCCTAACAAGATAACTGGCATCGCTATATCGAATTATCAAAAATACTAAATAAATCTTAGTTTTAATTATAGGAGTCATCCATGCTCGGTGGAATTAGCATTTGGCAATTATTGATTATTTTAATCATAGTCGTTTTATTGTTTGGTACAAAAAAATTAAAGAATATGGGTCGTGATTTGGGCGGTGCGCTAAGAGGTTTTAAAGAAGAATATAAGTCAGGCGAATCGGACGCAGAAGGCGAAAATAAAGACTCAGAGTTCTCAGACAAAGAACCTAAAAACATTACTCAGCAATCATCCGAGTCAGTTGACCCCTCAGTGGATCAAAAATCAGAACAAACCACCAATAAAGAAAAGTAGATAACCTATGTTGGATATTGGTTTTTGGGAGCTTGCACTGATTGGGGTATTAGCACTGCTAGTGTTAGGGCCTGAACGTTTGCCAACTGCGATTCGTTCAGTGGGTCAGTTAGTGCGCTCCGTAAAACAAACGGCGAATAATTTAAAATCTGAGTTTAACCATGAGCTCAGAGTATCTGAGCTGCATGAGCAACTTAAGCAAGCTGAAGCTAAAGGTATGCAAAATCTGACCAGTGCCGAAAAAAAAGCCGTTGAAGAGTTAGAAGAAGCGGCTCGATCCGTCAACTCTACACTTAAACCCGAAAACCAAGAGACCAAACCTGAGTCTAACTCAAAAGAATCTAAAGAATGAGTGAGCAACAACCTTTAATTAGCCATTTGACCGAACTTCGTAATCGTTTGGTCAAAGTCATTCTCGCTATATTGGTTATTTTTATTGCCTCTGTCGGCTTCTCTAACCATATATACCATTGGATAGCATTGCCCCTGATTGATGCATTGCCTGAGTCAACCAGTATGATTGCAACCGGGGTTGCGACTCCGTTTCTCACGCCATTTAAATTGACTATGGTCATGTCTATTTTTGTCGCTATGCCTTATGCGCTGTACCATGTGTGGGCATTTATCGCACCGGCATTATATCAGCATGAGCGCAAACTGATTGCGCCTTTAATTGGCAGCTCATCTTTGCTTTTTTATGCTGGCATAGCATTTGCCTATTATGTTGTCTTTCCTTTGGCTTTTCCGTTTTTTGTTGGCGCTGCACCAGAGGGGGTAACGGTTTCTACTGACATTAACAGCTATTTAGATTTTGTTCTTAAACTCTTTTTTGCTTTTGGTGTCGCGTTTGAAATACCAATCGCCACCGTATTAATGGTTTGGACCGGTATGACAACACCAGCAAAATTGGCAGAAAAAAGGCGATTCATTATTGTTGGTGTATTTGTGGTCGGTATGCTGCTAACACCACCGGATGTTATTTCTCAGGTTTTACTTGCGGTGCCAATGTGGTTATTATTTGAACTCGGGGTGATTTGTTCCCGATTCTATTACAAACCTGATGAAGATGAAGTAGAGTCAGAAGAGAATTCTAATTAAAAATAAAGACTAGGATAAGAGCCATGCCAGTCGACGCGTTAGCTAAAACAACACCAAAAAGTGAGCACGCAACTGAACTGTGGTTTGATGTGGGTGTAAACCTGACCAGTGGGCAGTTTTCAACAGACTATGATTTGCAGATCGCAAATGCGATGAATGCCGGCGTGACTCATTTATGTATTACAGGTACTAACGAACGTGAATCCTCATTGGCGGCAGACATGGCGGCCACTTATCCAAACTTATATTCCACAGCGGGTGTACATCCACATGATGCTAAGGACGTATCCGGTCAATACTTAAGTCATCTTGAAAGCCTCTATCTGACCAATCCTAAGGTTAAAGCTATTGGCGAATGTGGTTTGGACTTCAATCGTAATTATTCACCTCAGGACGTGCAGTTTCAAATTTTTGCCGAGCAACTGGAATTAGCCGCTCGGCTAAAAGCCCCTGTTTTTTTGCATCAAAGAGATGCCCATTCCACATTTGTAGACTTGTTAAAAGCAAAGCGCTCTGATTTGACTCAAGTTGTCGTTCATTGCTTTACTGGCACTCAAAATGAACTGGATGATTATCTGGATTTAGATTGTTATATCGGCATTACCGGGTGGGTGTGTGATGAAAGGCGGGGGCTAGATGTATTGGCCTTAGTTGATCGTATTCCGGATAACAGGTTATTAATTGAAACAGACGCACCTTACCTGTTGCCTCGCAACTTAAAGCCCAAACCTAAAAAAGGGCGTAATTTGCCTATGTACCTGCCGCATATAGGGCAGCAGCTAGCGTCACAAAAAAACGTTTCAGTGTCTAAATTGGCAGAATATACATTTCAAAACAGTTTAAGGTTTTTTAATATTAAAGCGCAAGGAAATGGCTAATGAGCGCTTTAACTGTTTTCCTAACGTCGATCTGTCTGTGTATTTTTGTGACCAGCGGCGTTCTGGCGTATCTGTATAAAAATCTTAAACTGGCAATGAACGCCATGATGATGTTCATTGTATTGAGTCTAAATGCGCTCGTTTATGCGTACTCTTTTATCCACCTGGAGTCAACTGAAACCCATCAGGTTGCTGTATTTGAATCTGTTATATTAATATCAGTGTACGTATCTCTGTTAATTCAGTTTTATTTATTACTCAATATTTTTTACCGCCAGATAGCAAGCATTTTTAGTAAAGCTCAGTTCTGGGCTGGTGTGTTTTTGGCAATTGCACTGGTTTCGCTTATCTCTTTATTTTCATTTGAATATATTGTTCAGGCTGTGCTGGCGAGTTTAGTCATTTTATTTATTTCTTCTGTCAGTTATTTGTATCGGTCTACCGATAAAATTAAGTTAGCTGTGCTTGCCGCCATCTGTATTCTGTTAACGGCTGTGCCCAGCTACTTTTTACCTTCATTGCAAATCGCTGCACTTAGCTATACCAGTTTGGCTATGCTATTAAGTTTTTCTATCTTGATTTGGTTATGTCGTGATCATCAGCAAGTGCAATCTGAATTAATCAATCGCACCGGGCATCAATTAGCCGAAATGACGGCTCAAAAATTCTCTATTCAAAACCAGTTGAGTGCTGAGCATGAAGCATATCAGCAATTAGAACTTGAAATGCAATCGAGAGCTTTTGAACTTGAGGTGACGCTTAGAGAGCTGCAAGAAAAAAACCATAAACTGGAACAAATCAATACACAGGACAGTCTGACAGGTGTAAAAAATCGCCGGTATTTTGATGAAAGGGTATTTGCTGAGTTCAGACGAAGCCGACGTGAACAGTCTCCTTTAAGCTTAATTATGCTGGATATAGATAAGTTTAAATCTGTCAATGACAATTATGGACACTTGGTTGGCGATCAGGTTATTCGTCAGACAGCACGTCAAATTCAGCAACAAGTTCGTCGGGTAGCGGATTGTATATGTCGGTTTGGTGGTGAGGAATTTGCAATTATATTGCCCGCTACCGAGTTAGAAGGGGCACATACATTTGCAGAGCAAATTCGAGCTTGTATAGATCAGGAAAAAATAACCACCAGTGATGTCTCTATTAAAGTGACTGTGAGTCTGGGCGTGGCCAGTATTTATGCCAATGATAAAAATACCGTCGATGAGTTAATAGAGCAGGCAGATAAGGCCTTATATCAGGCAAAACGCCTTGGCCGAAATCGAACGGTTTGTGCAAAACCCAATTTTATTAGAGCGATTCATAGCAATCGTAGTTTGTAGTTGATTTTAGGACGTCCCGCATGTTGAATTCGCAATTCCCTCTTATCCGTAAGCGCAGAATGCGCAAAGACGCTTTTAGCCGTGATTTAATGGCTGAAAATCAGTTAACCGTAAAAGATTTAATTTACCCTATGTTTGTTGTTGAGGGTAAAGACAGAAGTGAAAAGGTAGAATCTATGCCTGGTGTATATCGCCAGTCAATCGATCTTGTTTTGAAAGAAGCCGCAGAACTGGTTTCATTAGGGGTGCCTGCTGTTGCTTTGTTTCCGGTCACACCAGCGGACAAAAAATCGCTGATGGCAGAAGAGGCATATGCTGAAGATGGTTTAGCACAAAAAACGGTTAGAGCGTTAAAAGATGCTTTTCCTGAGTTAGGGGTGATCACAGATGTTGCACTCGATCCCTTTACGCTTCATGGTCAGGACGGCATTATTGATGACAATGGCTATGTTATCAATGACATTACAACTGAAATATTGGTTAAACAAGCTTTATCTCATGCACAGGCCGGTGCGGATGTTGTTGCGCCTTCTGACATGATGGACGGTCGTATTCACGCTATTCGTCAGGCTTTGGAAGAAAAACAACATATTCATACCCGAATTCTGGCTTATTCCGCTAAATATGCGTCTGCTTATTATGGCCCGTTCAGAGATGCAGTTGGTTCTGCCGGCAACCTCAAAGGGGCCGATAAAAAGAATTATCAAATGGACCCGGCAAATAGCGATGAAGCTTTACATGAAGTGGCTTTAGATATTCAGGAAGGTGCGGATATGGTCATGGTTAAACCCGGTATGCCGTATTTAGATATTGTCCGCCGTGTAAAAGATGAATTTAAAGTGCCCACCTTTGCTTATCAGGTATCGGGTGAGTATGCGATGCATAAAGCCGCGATTGAAAATGGCTGGCTGGCCGAGAAAGCTTGTGTGATGGAGTCTTTATTGGCGTTTAAGCGCGCAGGGGCTGACGGTATTCTGACTTATTTTGCAAAAGATGTCGCAAACTGGCTGGCAGAAGAAAAATAAGGCTGAACTTTGATTAAAAGCCCGAGTCTATACCCGAGTTCTTATTTATGAATTGCACAAATTAATAGATAGAATCGCAATAAAATAACCAATAAAAGGTTTTAATTTGTTAACCGGATTAGATTTGGGTTTCATCTAAGCTCGATTGGGATTATTATGTTGGGCTATTTCAATATAACGAAATTTCAATTGGTTCTTCGGGCTGAATAAATTAAACACAAGTTTAGGTTTAATTCACAAAAACAGACTCAGCATTCATTAGAAATGAACCAAGGCTGGAACATTAAGAGTTAATAGAGCGTAACTAAAGGGGTGCTCATGAGCATTAAAAAAATTGGATTGTCTGCATTAGTAATGAGCTCAGCGTTTATTGCAGGCTGTGGTGGTAGCGATAGTTCAAATGATTCAACTACTCATCTAACGTATTACAACTTATCTTCAAATAAAGCATTAGTTAAATTATATGATGACGATATCAATATCGCGAATGTTGACTACGAAAGAAGTTCAATGCATACAAACATCGAATCTGGTACCAGTACGATCGAACTGAAAGTAGATATCGATGAAGATTCAACTGAAACTTTGTATGAAGAAGATTTAAATTTAGGAAAAGATAAACTGAACTATTTAGTTTCACTAAATGGTTTAGGTGAGGGTGGTGAAGCGCCGCTATTATATACATTTGATAATAAAAGCGGAGATGTAAAAGAAGATACTTTCCAGTTTAATATGATGTATTTAGCGCCACAAATCAGTGAAAAATATGGTGCTATTACAGTACAGTTTGTGGATACTGAAGATTCAACCCTGATTCAGGAATTTGTAATCAACTATCAAGAACAGCAAACGCTAACTATAGATGATGATGCTGAACGATATTACCTGATCTTAAAAGCAGGTAATGAAACTATATTAGAAACTTCAAGTGTGTCGTTTAATAATATTCAATACTTCTTTGCGTTGAAAGATTCTACATTGAATGATGATGTGATTCCTGCTTTAGTAAGACTCACTAACCGTTCTAATCCAACAGAGCTTCGTGATACTGATTTATCTTCATATTTCCGTGTATATAACAGCGCGAATGATTTAGGTAACATTAATGTTAAGCTAAATAAATTAAGTGAAGATAAATTGGCCAATATTACAGATGTTGCGCCGGATACATTAAGTGACTTTGTTACTCTGGAAACAGATGAAGTGGGTACTTATGATGTTAGTATCGAATATGCAGACTGTTTGGCTGATGACTCTTGTACAAGTTCACCATACTCATTTGAAAACGGTACAGATACAACCATTGTCTATTACCGGGATACAATCGAAGAAGGCTTAAAACTTAAAAACAAAGAGTTTGTAAATACCAGCCGTGAAGCAACGGATAACCATCAGATTACCTTTGTTAACTTGCTCAATAACATGCATGATGAAGGTGAAGACGACAGTGATGCAGTCAACCTGTATTTTGTTAAAAGTGGTGAAAACTTTGAAAATACATCTTACCGAATTATGCAAAGAGAGTTAGGTGAAATTTATCAGTATTTAACGATTCCATCTGGTGTATACGATATTTATTTAACCTATGAAGACGACGATACAATTTATACCGTATCTCGCGTCGACAGTGTGGCATTCGGTAATGGACAGGGTGAAAAATCCGGAGACTGGATTTATATTGCTGAGCCTCAAACCGATGCTGAAGGCAATACTTTATTGCGTAAAGCAAACCTGAATAGCTTAGAAATGAATTAATCTAACTAATCGTTAAAGTAAATTCGATAATCAAAAGCCTGCATTGCAGGCTTTTTTGTTGGCGAATTAAAAAGGCAGGCTATTATTGCCATCGGATTTTGTCTGAAAAACCTTAGTTCAGATCAAGTCTGTGAGCAAAACCCGGCAAAAAACCTCTATTTTGGTAAAAATTTTGGTTATAATCCTGCCAACTTATTTTTTAAACCCAAATCTATTGGCTATCGTATAAACCTTGGTTTAGGAATCACTTGATAACAATGGTAGAATATGGGTAATTCAAAATTCAATTTACAAGCTCGGAGAATTCTTGTGGGTGTACTTAAACAACTAAACAGAACATTAGCTGTTGCAGCATTAGTGTTAGTTCCATTTGCGCATGCAGATGAAATGAGCGATGACGCAATCAAAGAACGCTTAAAACCTATTGGTTCAGTCCATGTAGCCGGTGCTCAACCTGTAGCTGCTGCTGGTGGAGCGAGATCAGGTGAGGACGTATATAACGCAAGTTGTACTGCTTGTCATGGCGCAGGCGTGTTAGGTGCACCTAAGCCTGCTTCTGCTGACTGGAAGCCAAGGCTTGAAAAAGGGATGGAAACTTTATTGGATCACGCAATTAACGGTTTTAATGCAATGCCGCCAAAAGGGACTTGTATGGATTGTAGCGATGATGAAATTAAAGCTGCAATTGAATATATGACTGACGGGGTATAATTAAGCCGCGGATCAGCTAACCAAAATAAATGCAAAAAGTTGAATCGCTTTTTGCATTTATGAATTCTTCCACTTCTTTTTTCAATCACTTTCTTTTATCACTCAATCTTTGGGTTGACCCAATTCTTTTGTCTATCAAACCTGCATTAGATTGAATGAACTGCTTGATTTATAACCCTTGCTTATTTTTTATCTTAAAAAGCAATATAAAAGCTCAATTTTTCAACGCTAAAATGATAAAAGCATGCTAAACTGGTCGGATGTGATTGGGCTAGGCGATTTTGCATCTGAATTAAGGCTGTAGCTGTGTTGTTTAGCAAATGAGAATTCAATTTAGCTTTACAAAATTTTTGTTTATAACAGCACAAAAATTGAATTTCGACTGTCTTTTTTCTGCTTAACTGACTAAACCTATAGTTAATATAGGATGTTTCTTGCCTATTTTTATTTCGCAGCTTAACTAATAATAAAAGACGATTCTATTCGAGCTATCTATTTACTAACTTAAATTCGGTGTGTTCACTTTGGCAGTAAGACTGAGCTATAAAAACAGACAATTAAAAAAGCTACTGGGGTTAAAGCGCCAGGCTAAAAGTCTGCATGCCAGCTTATTAGAAATAGCCGATTTAACACGTCTTTATGCTGAGCCAGAATCGTTTTACCTTCAGTTACATGAAATCATAGCCAATCTAATTAAAGCACCGAATTTATTTGTTGTATTTAAAGACGAATCGTCACAAACGTATCAAATGCATTATTATGCTAGCCAGCAATGCGGAGTACTGGACAAACCTAAGCTGGCGACCAGTGTGATTGAACTGGGGTTAACCGGTTATTTGATGCGAACGAACAAAGCGCTGCTTTGCAATGCGCAAGATTACCAGGCTCTGGTTGAGAACGGCGAAATATTAGAATTAGGTCAGCCAGCGCACAGTTGGATGGGCATTCCGCTCACGCTCAGCACCGGAGAACATGGTGCTCTGGTGATTCAGAGTCACCAGTCTGATATTGAATTTCAGCAACAGGACTTAACTGTATTAACTATACTCGGGCAACACATCGCACAAGCGATAGATAGATTTAACCACCAAATTCAGCTCGAACATGAAATCCACAGTCGTACGCGAGCCTTGCAAAAAGCGAATCAGGCGTTAAAGTCGGAAGCTTATTTTAAAAACCAGTACCAGCTTGCCCATAAATTATTGTTAGAATTAAATGAAAGTTATAATTTTGAGCAGCCATTAGAGCATTTATATCAGGCTATTAGCGACATAGTGGCTCAGACGATTTCATCTGATCTGTGTTATATCGCGGTGCAAAAATCCAAATCAGACTGGTTCTTCCCGGCTGTTCAGCTCATTGATGAATTGCACTGCAACGAGCAAACCTTTCATCCCTTGAATGAGTATTTCAGCCTCGATCCTGCCTCTATTTTATTGCATGGAACTGAGGTGAAAAAACTGGCTGAACTGGGCGCTATCAAGATTAACTCAGACATAGGAGCTAAACTGGATAATTTAACCTGGGTAGCCGTTCCTGTTCATAGTGAGCCTGGTGAACTTGTTTTTATTGCTGCAGTCCATCGTTTGAATCCGCGTGAATATAAATATGCGCATTTAGAAACACTTGAATTTCTCGCCACTCATTTTAATCTGATTTTACAAAAGTGGTATGCTCAGGCGCAGCTTAAAGCCTCTCATCGAGAACTCGAAAGCATGATAGAAGAGCGTACTGAAAAGCTAAATCAGGTCAATGTACGACTTAGCAAACAAATTGCCGAGAAAGAAAAAGCTCAGGCGCAACTTTACCATGATGCGAATCATGACAGTTTAACTGGCTTACCAAATCGCCAGTTATTTAATCGCAACCTGTTAAATGCATTGGCCAGATATCAGTTAACTAAGAACGCTGAATACTGTGTTCTGTTTATTGATTTGGATCGATTTAAATTAATTAATGATACTTTCGGTCATTTGGTTGGCGATCAGTTCTTAGTAGAAGTCAGTCAAAAAATCCGCGCCTGTTTAGCCACACAAGATATATTATCGCGTATGGGCGGTGATGAATTTGTCATCTTGGTTCAGGGTGAAGCTTGTATCCGTCGGGCAGAAAAGATTGCACAAAATATTATTGCTACAGTGAATGTGCCTTTTAGCATAGAAGATTACGAAATCGTATCCGGTTGCAGTATCGGAATAACCACATCCGCTATTGGTTATAACAAGCCAGCTGATATTTTGCGAGACGCAGATACTGCAATGTATCAGGCAAAATCTATGGGGCGCGGTTGTTATGTGGTGTTTGAGCAAAGTTTACATGAGCGTTTAAAAGCGCAATTCCTGGTTGAAAATGAAATCAGAAGCGCGATTAGGCATAAGCAATTTACGCTCGAGTATCAGCCGGTGGTTGATTTAACGTCAAATGAAATCGTCGCATTAGAAACCCAGTTATGCTGGCAGCATCCAAAACACGGGCTAGTTTCAGTTAAACCTTATCAGGCACTGGCTAAACAAGCCGGACTCTTTTACCAAATAGAGCTATTGGCATTGGAACAGGTTCTGGAATCTTTAAAATCACAAACCGAATCCGGCATTCCTGAAACTTTGGTCTGCATTAATCTAGACGGTTGCCTATTAGAAAATGAAGACTCATTAGCCCGGTTAATTCAGATGCTTGAAAACAGCCAGGTAGATTTACATTATTTAATTCTTGAATTTAGTGAAAAAACCTTAAGTCCGTCTGAAACCATTATTACAGCATTTAATCAAATTGCAGAAACAGGTGTTCGCATGACGCTGGATGAATTTGGTGCACAATCTGGGTCTATGTCCTTATTGTTTAAAGTGGACATAGATTTTGTCCGAATCGATAAAAGTCTGATTCAAACGCTTTCTGACGATATGCAGCAGCACAGATATGCGCAAACCATAGTCAATATCGGTAAAGAACTTGGCTTTATTGTGATCGCAAACGGGGTAGACAATGAAGAGTCTCTTCGTAATGCGAATCTGATTGGCTGCATGTTTGCTCAAGGAGAGGCGATTGCGCCAGTGCAATCACTAACGCAAACAGAAGAGGGTGGTACCCGTGTTTATTTTAATAAATCGCGTAAATTAGCAATGTGAGCCACCCCTTTTTCTTTGCGGACGGCTTCTGACTCTTTTGTTTTTTTCTTTTCCCAGATTAAATCATCTTGCGGAAGCTCATATAAAAAACGGCTGGGTTCTGGTTTAATGACTTCCCCGAACTGGCGCCTTTCTTTAGCCAGAGTAAAAATAAGCTCGCGCTGCGCGCGGGTGATGCCGACATAAGCTAATCGTCTTTCTTCTTCGACATTATCTTCATCAATACTGGCCTGATGAGGCAATAAACCTTCTTCTGCACCGACTAAAAAGACATAGGGGAACTCAAGTCCTTTAGAAGCATGTAAGGTCATTAACTGGACCTGATCGGCATCATCATCTTCTTCACCGCGTTCCATCATATCGCGCAGTGTCAGTCGGTTAACCGCTTCTTTTAATGTCATTGGCTCTTCGTCGTCGTCACCTTCAATCATACTGGTCAGCCAGCTAAACAACTGACTGACATTTTTCATCCGCATTTCAGCCGCTTTACCACTTGGAGACGTTTCATAAAGATATTCTTCATAGCGTATACCTTTAATCAAATCCCGCACGGCCGCTACGGTGTCACCACGTTGTGCTCTGTCATCTAACTCAACCAACCAGCGAGCAAACTGCTGGATTGTTTCCAGCTTTTTGCCAGATAGGTGAGCCGATAAGCTATTTTCAAAACAAGCTTCAAATAAACTAATATGAGCCTGGTTTGCCAGAGTACCCACTTTCTCAAGTGTCGCCGGGCCAATTTCCCGTTTAGGTACATTCACGATACGTAAAAACGCGTTATCATCATCCGGGTTCACCAGCAAACGCAGATAAGCCATGATATCCTTAATTTCAGCTCGTGAAAAAAATGACTGACCGCCACTGATTTTGTAAGGGATACGGTTTGTCATCAAGCTTTTTTCAAATACTCTCGACTGATGATTGCCTCGGTATAAAATGGCATAGTCTTTAAATTTGCTTTTGCGCATGTATTTATGGGCAATCAGCTCTGATACCACACGCTCAGCTTCATTCTCTTCATCTTTTGCAAATAGTACTCGAATGGGCTCGCCATAGGCCATTTCACTAAATAAAGATTTATCATATACGTGCGGATTATTGGCAATCAAAATATTGGCCGCGTTGAGTACACATTGTACTGAGCGATAATTTTGTTCCAGCTTAATCAACTTCAAACGCGGAAAGTCGGATTGTAATAGCACAAGGTTCTGCGGTTTTGCTCCGCGCCAGCTATAAATTGACTGGTCATCATCACCTACTACAGTGAAAAGTCCGCGGCTGCCAACCAGTTGTTTAACCATTTCATACTGGCTGGTATTGGTATCTTGATATTCATCCACTAGCAGGTAGCGTATTTTTCGCTGCCAGCGGTTTCTGGCTTCTTCGTTATATTTGAGTAATAACGTTGGGACTAAAATTAAATCGTCAAAATCAAACGCATTGTATGCTGTCATTTGATTGGCATATAGTTTGTAAACCTCAGCGAAAAAACGGTCTTTTTCATCTCTGGCCGTTTGCATTGCCTGAGGCGGTAAAATCAAATCATTTTTCCATTGAGAAATTCTGTTTTGTAGTTGCTGTAATAAATCTTTATCGCCATCGAGCGTTTTTTCGGTTAATTCTTTTAATAAGGCTCGGGTATCCTGATCGTCAAATAAACTAAACGCTTGTTTTATTTTCAGCGTTTTGTATTCGCGTTTAATAATATTTAAACCTAAAGTATGAAAAGTGGATACTTTGAGACCGCGGCCAGCGCCCTTAGGTAAAGTGGCAGTTGCACGTTCACGCATTTCGCGGGCGGCTTTATTGGTAAAAGTCACAGCGGCAATCTGATTTGCCTGATAGCCACAGCGGGTAATTAAGTGTGCAATCTTGTTGGTAATAACACGTGTTTTACCACTCCCTGCGCCCGCTAATACCAGGCAAGGTCCGGTGACATAACTGACAGCTTCGGCCTGAGCCGGATTTAATTGCATCTTAATGATCTCTGGATGGTGAACTGAAACGCGAATTGTAGCGAGCAATGATATCTAAACGCAAACAAAATAGACTGTGTTTTATTGTTTCTAGTCGCTATTTATTTGGGTATAATATGCGCCTCTTGCAAGCAAGGAACACACGATAATGAATCAAAACGAGAAAAAACAAGCTGTTGCTCAAGCCGCAATCGAATATGTTAAACCAGGTACTATCATAGGTGTGGGGACAGGCAGCACAACAAATTATTTTATTGATGCATTGGCCCCAATTGCAGATCAACTTGAAGGCGCAGTTTCAAGTTCAGAAGCTTCAACTGAAAGATTAGAAGCTTTAGGGATTAAAGTGTTTGATTTGAATGAAGTTTCTTCATTTGATATCTATGTTGACGGCGCCGATGAAGTGAATCCTGAAAAACATATGATTAAAGGCGGTGGTGCGGCATTAACTCGTGAAAAAATCGTTTCTGCTGTTGCTAAGCGTTTTATTTGTATTGTCGACGATACTAAACAAGTCGATGTGATGGGTAACTTTCCACTGCCGGTAGAAGTTATTCCAATGGCGCGCAGCTATGTTGCCCGCGAAATAGTAAAGTTAGGCGGTGATCCGGTTTACCGTCAGGGCGTTGTAACTGATAACGGAAATGTTATTTTAGACGTGCATAATTTAAAAATTACCGATCCAGTTGCTCTAGAAAATCAGTTGAACCAAATTGTTGGTGTGGTTACAAATGGTTTATTTGCCGAACGTGGTGCCGATGTTGTATTGGTCGCCAGTAAAGACGGCGTAAAAACTTACTGATAAAATAGGTGCAGTTAACTTTAACAAACGATATAATTGCAGGCTTCCTTTTAGACGTCTAGCAATCCAAACGGCCAAATGAAATGAGTAAATTCTCCCTAGCGAAAGATAAAATTAAAATCCTTCTGCTTGAAGGTGTACACCAAAGTGCAGTTCAAACTTTAAACAATGCTGGTTATACCAATATTGAGTATTTGAAAACTTCATTAGCTGAAGATGAGCTAATTGAAGCGATCAAGGATGCTCATTTTGTTGGTTTGCGTTCAAGAACCCAGCTAACGCGTAACGTGCTTGAGTCTGCTGAGAAACTAATTGGTATCGGTTGTTTCTGTATTGGTACTAATCAGGTAGATTTAGACGCAGCTCAGGAATTAGGTATTCCTGTATTTAATGCGCCTTTCTCTAATACACGAAGTGTTGCTGAATTAGTGGTTGGCGAAATCTTATTATTATTCCGTCGCATTCCTGAAAAAAGTGCTCAGGCGCATCAGGGTATCTGGAATAAGTCTGCTAACGGCTCAATTGAAGCACGTGGTAAAACTTTAGGTATTATCGGTTATGGCCATATTGGTACTCAGCTAGGTATTTTAGCTGAGACAATCGGCATGAACGTTATCTTTTATGATATCGAAGACAAATTACCATTAGGTAATGCTAAGCAAGTTAAAGACCTTTACGATATGTTAGGTCAGGCTGATGCGGTATCATTACATGTTCCGGAAACGGCCAGTACGCAAAATATGTTCGGTGCTAAAGAACTAGCAGCCATGAAAAAAGGCGCCATGTTCATTAATGCATCGCGCGGTACTGTCGTTGATATCGAAGCCTTAGCGGAAGCCTTAACAGGTGATGACCCGCGTGTTGGTGGTGCTGCAATTGACGTATTCCCGGTTGAACCAAAATCGAATGATGAAGAGTTTGTCTCTCCGTTACGTGGTATCGGCAATGTGTTATTAACACCACATATAGGTGGTTCAACATTAGAAGCTCAGCAAAACATAGGGATTGAAGTAGCGGGTAAACTGGCTAAATACAGTGATAACGGTTCTACTTTATCAGCGGTTAATTTCCCTGAAGTATCATTACCTTCACATGAAGGCCGAAGCCGTTTATTACATATCCACCAAAACAAACCTGGTATCTTAACCAGCATTAACCAGGCGTTTGCTGATAAGGGCATCAATATTTCTGCTCAGTATTTACAAACAACCCCTGAAATTGGTTATGTGGTATTTGAAGTGGATTCAGACGACAGTCAAACAGCTTTAGAGCAATTAAAACAAATTGAAGGTACAATCCGAGCTCGTGTATTGCTTTAAGCAACAGCCGGTTTGTTAACACTAAAAAAAGGCGCCTCTGGCGCCTTTTTGCTTACAGGGAAGTAAGTACTTGGGATTTGTCAGGAACAAAAATCCCGTGCTTACAGGGAAGTAAGTACTTGGGATTTGTCAGGAACAAAAATCCCGTGCTTACAGGGATGTAAGTACTCGGGATTTGTCGGGAACAAAAATCCCGTGCTTGCAGGGGAGGTTGGGCCGAGCGTAGCGAATCCCAACCCCATCCATAGTTAATTAATATAATAAACTATATAGCTTTCTGCGGTACTGGGTGGCTACCGAATCACCTTTGGCCATAGTCGCTAAAATATCCATAAATACTTTTTTAACTTCGCCATCTTGCGCGTGTAAATCTTTTACTAAAATCGCCATCAGTATGCTTAGTGCTTCTTCATTCTGCTGAGCCTGATGTAATTGAACGGCTAGTTTTACCGTCAGCTCTGCATTGTTAGGTTGCTCATTTAACGCTTGGCGTAAAGCTTGAATCTCCGGTGTTTCGGCGGCCTCTTTATTGAGTTCCAATTTTGCGGTCAAAGTCTGATAATAATCATCCTGATCAACCATGCCAATCTCTGCTAACAGAGATTCCGCTTCTGAGTTTTGTCCCAGGTTTAATAGCACATCGATCAGTTGCTTTTTCGATAAACTGTTATCTGACGCTATCTGATAGGCTTCTTTGGCCGGTTGAAGGGCCTCGGCATAATTTTGGGACTGAATTAACTCTGCAACCTGTTGGTTTAGTTTATCTTCGGGTTTTGGCAGGTAAGGAGATAAAAATTCTTTTACCTGTGCCTCATTCTGCTCACCGGCAAAACCATTAAGCCCTTTACCTTCTTTAAATAAGATGACAGTGGGTAAATTTTGCACGCCAAATTGCATGGCTAATTGCTGCATTTGTGGATCATCACAATTAACAATCGCCAGATTTAAATCGTCTGTATATTGGCTTGCAACTTTAGCCAGAGTCTCCGACAACTTAATACTTTCACCACTGCGCTCAGTTGCAAAATTAATCACAATTAATTTGCTCTGACTAACTGTTAAAATTTCATGTTGAAAGTTTTCAGCAGTGATATTAATTACGTTATTACTCGGCTCTTGATTCAGGTTGAGACTATCCACAAACACCCCGTTAATTTCTTTTTAAGTAACAACCAATATATTAACCTAAAAGTGCTTTAACAAGGTACAGCTGGGATTTATTTAACAATTTTTGAAATGGCGGTTTTCATGCTAAGTGTGGCAATTTCATGTAAAGGCGCAATTTTTTGCACAGCTTTAAGCTCCACAGCTGCGCCAGGCATACCCCAAACAATACTGCTTGCCTGATCCTGGGCTATCGTTTTACAGCCTGCTTGTTGCATGGCTAACAAACCTTTGGCACCATCTGCGCCCATACCCGTTAAAATAATGCCCGTGGCTTTACCCGAGGTCTGGGCGGCTACTGAAGCAAATAACTTATCGACAGCAGGTCTGTGCCTGTTAACCTTTTCTTCTTCATCGAGCTGGCAAATATAACCCGTGGTGGTTTTTTTTATCGTTAGATGCTTATCCCCCGGGGCAATATAAATATTTCCGGGTTCAATTTTTTGACCGTGTTGAGCCTCGTGAACTCGCATTTGCGAAATTTTATCTAACCTTTGTGCAAAGGAAGTCGAAAATACGGGTGGAATATGCTGGGTAATAACTATCGCAGACATATGGCCCGGCATTGCGGTGATGACTTCTTTAATGGCTTCAGTTCCGCCGGTAGACGCGCCTATTGCGATTAAATAATTAGGATCGAAACGAATGTGATTCAGGTCTATTTGCTGTTTGGCTGGTTTTGGCTTTTGCTGCTTTTGAATACTGGTTTTGGCAGCAGCCCGAATTTTTTCAATTAAATCCTCTGCATAAAAATTAAATTCTGCCATAACATTCATTTTGGGTTTAGCGACAAAATCTAATGCGCCAATTTCAAGTGCTTCCAGCGTTGCTGGTGCACCGGCTTGGGTTAACGTTGAGACCATAATGACCGGCATAGGTCTGAGCCGCATCAGGTTGCGTAGAAAGGTAATGCCATTCATCTTGGGCATTTCAATGTCCAGTGTCAGTACATCCGGATTCAGCGCTTTAATTTTCTCGCGTGCATCGTATGGATCTTCAGCCGTACCAACTACTTCAATATCTTTTGTATTTGACAAGATCTCAGTTAACAAGCCTCTGATTAACGGCGAATCATCAATAATTAAAACTTTTATACTCATTTCAGTGCCTGAATTATTTGCAAAGACGCTGACTAAAACAGCTCAATATCACTTTCGGTTTCATGTTGCTCTATATCATGCATATAGGAGACTTCCCGTTTTTGAATGGTGTCATTATGCATACTACGAAGTCGCTTCATCTTAGCAATACCTGAATTAGGATGAAACATGATCTTTCTGGGCCAGGGGCCGCCAACATCATGTGCTATGACAGGAATTTCTTCTGCCTGTAAATACTGACGCACAAACTGAATATTGCTCTCTCCTACATCTGACATATTAGGAACAATCTTTCCACCACCGAATACCTTGGCGACTAAGCGTTCTTTTTTACCTCCATTTTTTAAAATTTCATTAATTAAATATTCCATTGCCCAGTGGCCATAACGGCAGGTGTAACTGGTATCCAGCTGCCAATTATCTTTGCCATGAGCGTCCCGTTTGATGGGGAGCATAAAATGATTCATTCCACCTATGCCCAAAGTTTCATCCCAGATACAAGCAGAGATACAGGAACCCAGAACCGTTGAAATCAGTTCATTATTTTTTGTGACATATAATTCACCAGGCAGAATTTTAGCGATGACCATTTGTCGGTTCTTATCAACAAACCGTTTAACCTGCTCGTAACCTTTAATGCTGGGTTGAATATTGATCACAGCGTCTCCTTGCGTTGATAAATAGTCTGTCCCAACGCATTAAAATCAGTAACGTCCCGGCTAAGGGTTTCTGAGTGGCCTAAAAATAAATAACCTCCGGGTTTTAATAATTGAGCATATCGGCGGATTAAATTGTTTTTAGTTTCATGATCAAAATAAATAACAACATTGCGGCAAAAAATAATGTCAAACGGGCCTTGCATTGGCCACTTCTCTAATAAATTTAAGCGCTTAAAATGAACATGTTTCTGAATAGCCGGTTTAATTTTAAATTGGTCGTTTTGCTTACTGTAAACAAAGCCTAGTCTTTTAATTGAGTCATCCAGACCATTTAGCGATTGACTAGGATAAATTGCGGCCTGGGCTCTAGCGAGCACATTTGAGTCTAAGTCTGTTGCCAGTACCTTTAAATCCCAGCTATTAGCCGGAAATGCCGGCGCCATTGTCATCGCGATTGAATAGGCTTCTTCTCCGCTGGAACAACCAGCCGACCAGATCCGGATACGGCGTTCACCTTTTGACTGGCTCAGCAGTTTTGGAATAACGGATTGTTTAAGAAAGTCGAAGTGGTGCTTTTCACGAAAAAAAGATGTCAGATTGGTGGTGATTGCATTAATAAAATGGCTGAACTCTTCATGATTTTTTTGTTTGAGAAAATCACAGTATTGATCAAAGCTATTGAGTTTTAATGCTCGCAACCGGCGGGAGAGGCGGGAGTATACCATCTCTCTTTTATGTGCGCCGAGTACTATCCCTGAAGACTGATAAACTAACTCTTTGATCAGCTCAAAGTTAGCATCAGTCATTTTAAATTCTCTGTTTTCCAATCAATTACCCAAAATTAAACTGAATTCCTAGTAATACAGAATAGAAGTTTTCGGGCGCATTGCCAGCAATTTCTGCTGTGTTTTTAACTATATCTTTATTTCATTTGTGCCAGCGCAAGTTTTAATAAATCAGAGCCTTGCGGATGCTGTCTTGCATTTTCACTTAAAAAGCGCCGCCATAATCTGGCTTTTGGTTGACCATTGAACAGCCCCAACATATGGCGAGCAATATGCCAGCTGGTTGCGCCGTTTTGAGTTTCGTTTTCCATATACTCAAACATGGCTTCAGCTACATCGATGCGGCTTAGGTGAGATGCAGGTATGCCATATAGCTGCTCATCTACTTGTTGCATTAAATATGGATTTTGATAAACCGCGCGGCCTAGCATAACGCCATCAACATGCTGAAGGTGCGCTTTTGCTTGCTCTATGGTTTCAATGCCGCCATTGATGCTAAATGTGAGTTCTGGGAAATCTTTTTTTAGTTGGTAGACTCTTTGGTAGTCTAGTGGAGGTACTTCGCGGTTTTGTTTTGGGCTTAAACCTTTCAACCAAGCTTTTCTGGCATGGACAATAAAGTGTTCACAACCCGCTGCCTGCACCTTTTCAACAAATTGTGTCAGAAATTCATAACTGTCAAAATCATCAATACCGATTCTGGATTTGACGGTGACCGGTAAATCGCAGGCTTGTTGCATAGCAGTCAAACACTCACTAACTGTATCCGGTTCAGCCATTAAGCAGGCTCCAAATCGGCCGTTCTGGACTCTGTCGGACGGACAACCGACATTTATATTAATCTCGTCATATCCATATTCCTGTGCTGCTACAGCGGCTTTAGCCATATCTGCCGGATCACTGCCACCTAATTGTAAAACGATAGGGTGCTCTGCCTGATTAAACTGTAAATAATCACCTTTACCATAAATGATGGCGCCGGTTGTGACCATTTCTGTATAGAGTACTGCATGTCTTGACATTGTACGGTAGAAATACCGGCAATGTCTGTCAGTCCAATCCAACATGGGGGCAACAGAAAATGTGTGGTCTATTTTATTTACAGCTTGGCTCATAAGGGCTCTACAATTTACTTCAAAAAATCAGGAGCATATTTTAGCGTATTTTACCCGCAGCGTGCCAATATTCATTTTATTTGGTGAGTAAACGGGGCTAGGTTTATTCTGAAAATCTAAAATCTAAAATCTAAAATCTAAAATCTAAAATCTAAAAGACTAATCCGGCTTGATAGTCTGGCTTGGGGTAATAATTGCATCCAGCGGGACATCCCAGGTTTCAACCGGCAGAGCATCTACTTGCTGGCAATCATGGGCCAGTCCGATTCGTCTTTGCGCAGGGTGGGGAAGAGAAAATGTTCTGTCATAAAAGCCACCGCCCATGCCCATTCGATTTCCGTGTTTATCAAATGCAACCAAAGGTAAAAATACATGGCTTAAGCTAGCGGGTGGGCAAATAGTTTGTGCATTCAACTTGGGTTCAGGTATGCCAAATTTGTTTTTGGTGAGCTGGGTATCAGGCTGATATTTAAAAAAAGCTAAATGATTTTTCGCAAACGGGTGCAAAACCGGCAAATACACTTCAGCGTCATTAAGCCAGCAATATTCAATGAGCGCAATTGGATTAATTTCACCGTCATTCGCTAAGTAAACTGCTACTTTATTTCCAGCCGTGATAAGTTTTTGCTGTTTGACTTGCTCAACGAGTTGAAATTGAGCACTTAACTGAGTTTCTTCAGATAGAGCTTGCCTGAGTTGTCTGATATGGTTTCTGATTTTGTTTCTTTCTGTCTGACTGACCATTTAGCGCTCAGCTTGTGTGAATCAATAAAATGAGAGTGTATCAAATTCACATTTTATGGTTAAGCAAATTGATTAGGTTCAGGTTTCGACTTACACTTAATCTGTTGTTTGAATGCTAAACGGAATGAATTATATGGATATAGAACCCGGATCCGAGCCAAAAATGAACCCCATCAGTAAGTTGTTGGTATCACTACTCATACTTCTTTCTTTTGGTTGTATTGTTTTATTGGTACTGCTGATCATCAGCTCAGCCTTGACGTTGGCTGGTTTATTTTTGATTGGCTTGGCTATTGTATTGCCACTGCTGATTGCCGGGAACATGATTCGGATGGCGTTTCGCAACCATAAACGCAATCATCACTATTAATGCGGATTACTTAGTCTGTTGTTTTTACATAAGGTGCCAGATAAGTTAAAAAATCCGCTTTACCCAGTTTAATCCCTTCTGCTCGCAATAGCGCATATACAGTCGTCAGGTGGAAATAGAAGTTAGGCATTAAATAGTCTTCAACGTATAGATGGCCTGACACTTCACAAAATCTTCCGGGCCCTAAACCAATTCTTTTGATTCTGTTGAGTTGTCCATCATCTACATGGATATTATTGATTAAATCTTTTGTCTGGCTGATAGCGTATTGAGCCATTTCCAGAGAGGGGACTTCAATACTTAAATTCTCTATCGCTAAACCGGCGCACCACTGAGAAAATCCTCTGGGCTGATTACAAATCAGTGCAACCTGTGCGCCTAATGGGAACATATCTTCACTGAGTCGCAAGTCCATCATCTTATCCGGATCGTTAAAATGTACTTTGCCCAAATCTAATATATGTTCCAGCGTTTCAAGCCGACTGGAAAATATACGTTTAATGGAATCTATTTGCTGAGTGGACATGATTTACTCCTTTAATTTTACGCTCCTTATAGCTTAGTTGGCTTTGTTATTTATTGCTGATAAAAACAGGGGGATTTAAATTTTAGATACAAAAAAGCCGACTAAAGTCGGCTTTTTGAAACGCATGATAAGTTAGCTATTAAACTTCTAAATAGTCTAAGATACCTTCAGCAGCTTTACGGCCTTCATCAATTGCTGTTACAACTAAGTCGGCACCTCGCACCATATCACCGCCAGCGAAGATTTTTTCGTTGGTTGTTTGGTACTTGAATTCAGCTTGGGCAGACGCTTTTACACGATCCCACTGGTCAAGCTCAACACCGTAGTCGGCTAACCAAGGCGCAGGGTTTGGTTGGAAACCAAACGCAACAACTACAGCATCACATTCAATTACGTGTTCAGAGCCTTCAACTTTTTCAGCGCGGCGACGACCATTTGCATCTGGTTCGCCCATTTGAGTTTTAACAAACTCAACGCCAATCGCTTTACCGTTTTCATCAACTTTTACACTAATTGGTTGCAAGTTGAATAAGAAGTTAACGCCTTCTTCACGCGCATTTTGAACTTCGCGGCGAGAACCCGGCATGTTTTCTTCGTCACGACGGTAAGCACAAGTTACTTCCTTCGCACTCTGGCGAATTGAGGTTCGTACACAGTCCATCGCAGTATCACCACCACCTAACACGATAACTTTTTTGTCTTTCATGTCGATGAATTCTTCAGGTGACTTTTCAAAACCGATTAAACGATTCGTATTTGCGATTAAGAATGGTAGGGCATCATGTACACCTTCAGCATCTTCGTTTTCGAATCCGCCTTTCATGTACTTATAAGTACCCATGCCTAAAAATACTGAATCATAGCCGTCAATCAATTCCTGGAATTGAATATCTTTACCCACTTCAGTGTTTAAGACAAACTCAATTCCCATTTCTTCAAAGATTTCACGACGCAATGTCATCACATCTTTTTCTAGTTTGAATGCTGGAATACCAAAAGTTAATAAACCACCGATTTCCGGGTATTTATCATAAACAACAGCTTTAACACCATTTCTGGCCAGGACATCAGCAGCTGCCAAGCCCGCAGGACCCGCACCTATAATGGCCACTTTTTTGTCAGTTTTTACTACTTTTGACATATCCGGACGCCAGCCTTGTTTAAAAGCTGTATCCGTGATGTATTTTTCAATTGAGCCGATAGTTACAGCGCCAAATTCAGCATTTAGCGTACATGAGCCTTCACATAGTCTGTCTTGTGGACATACACGACCACAGACTTCAGGTAAGCTGTTTGTTTTATGAGACAGTTCAGCTGCTTCCCAAATACGACCCTGATTAGCTAAATCTAACCATTGTGGAATATAGTTGTGAACAGGACATTGCCATTCACAGTAGGGGTTACCACAGTCCAGACAGCGATCTGCCTGGCCTGCTGTTTGTTCACCACTCATGGGTTCGTAAATTTCTACGAACTCAATTTTACGCGTTTCGATCGGCTTCTTTGGCGGATCAATACGCTCTACATCCATAAATTGATATACGTTTTTGCTCATTAGATTCTCCTTACTTGATCTCAACTCTCAGTTCATCAGAAGAACGACTGATGTGACCAAGTAAGTTATTTACGTCATTTGCTTTAGGCTTAACCAATTTGAATTTAGGTAAATAAGCGTTGAAGTTAGCAAGAATGTCTCTTGCTCTTTCACTGCCTGTTTCTTCAAAGTGTTGGTTAATTAACCCACGTAAGTGTTCAACTAAAATAGACTTGTCAGCAAACTCAGTTGCTTCAACCAGCTCTTTATTTAATTTGCTTGCCAGATCATTGTTTTCATCTAACACATATGCAAAGCCGCCAGTCATACCTGCACCAAAGTTCATGCCTATAGTGCCTAAGATAGCCATGATACCGCCAGTCATATACTCACAGCAGTTATCACCTGTACCTTCAACAACTGTAGTTGCACCAGAGTTACGAACCCCGAAACGCTCACCTGCACGGCCAGCAGCGAATAATTTACCGCCGGTTGCACCGTATAAACAGGTATTACCTACAATTGAACTCTCGTGTGATTTATAGCTTACGCCTTTATGCGGACGAACAACCAGCTTACCGCCAGCCATACCTTTACCTACATAGTCATTGGCATCGCCGGTTAAAATCAGGTTTAAACCGCCAGCATTAAATACACCAAAACTCTGACCAATTGCGCCGGTTAGGTTAACCGTAATTGGGTTTTGTGCCATTCCGTTGTTGCCGTGATGTTTAGCAATTTCACCGCTTAACAATGCACCCACTGAACGGTCTGTGTTTTTAACCGAATAGCGGAATACACCACCCGATTTACTGGCTGCAGCATCTTTGCAGTCTGCAAGAATTTGTTTGTTTAACAAGCCTTCATCAAATGGCGGGTTACGAGTTTCTGTACAGTGACGCGCCGTCGCTGCAGAAGGGACTGCATCCGCTAATAATGGCGTTAAATCCAAACGCTGTTGTTTAACTGTTTCACCTTCCAAGACTTCTAATAAGTCTGTACGGCCAATTAAATCATCAAACTTAGCAACACCCAGTGATGCCATAATTTCACGAACTTCCTGCGCCACAAAGCGGAAGTAGTTCTCAGCCATTTCTGGTAAGCCGTGGAAGTTATTTTCACGTAGCTTCTCATCTTGTGTTGCAACACCGGTCGCACAGTTGTTTAAGTGGCAGATACGTAAATATTTACAACCTAAAACAATCATAGGGCCAGTACCGAAACCAAAGCTTTCAGCACCTAATAAAGCCGCTTTTACAACGTCTAAACCGGTTTTTAAACCACCGTCTGTTTGCAGACGTACTTTGTGGCGTAAGTTGTTTTCTACTAAGGCTTGTTGTGTTTCAGCAACACCCAGCTCCCAAGGAGAACCTGCATATTTTACAGAGGTTAATGGACTTGCCGCTGTACCGCCATCATAACCAGATACTGTGATTAAGTCAGCGTAAGCTTTTGCAACACCGGTTGCAATCGTACCAACGCCTGGCTCTGATACCAATTTAACTGAGATAAGCGCGGTTGGATTAACTTGTTTTAAGTCAAAGATTAACTGAGCTAAATCTTCAATTGAATAAATATCGTGATGCGGTGGTGGTGAAATCAAAGTTACACCTGGTACAGAGAAACGTAAAGTTGCAATGTAAGGATTAACTTTATCACCAGGTAACTGACCACCTTCACCCGGCTTAGCGCCCTGAGCGACTTTAATCTGAATGATTTTTGCATTCATTAAGTAGTGTGGTGTTACACCAAAACGACCTGAAGCAACCTGTTTGATATTTGAGTTTTTCAGTGTGTTGAAACGTTTTGGATCTTCACCACCTTCACCCGAGTTAGAGTTACCGCCTAAACGGTTCATCGCAATTGCAAGCGCTTCATGTGCTTCCGGGCTCAGTGCACCGATTGACATCGCCGCTGTATCAAAACGAGGGAATAAGTTTTCCGCTGGTTCAACGTCATTGATATCAATTGTTTCGCCGGCTTTAACACCTAATAAATCACGAATACAAGCAACTGGTCGTTTGTTAACTAAGTCAGAGAAGACTTGATAGTCTTTATAGTCACCTGACTGAACCGCTTTTTGTAACGTGGTTACAACGTCTGGGTTGTACGTATGATATTCTTCACCGTGAACGAATTTTAATAAGCCACCATGTGTCATTTTCTTACGTGGTAACCAAGCGATACGCTCAAGGTTAACTAAATCTTGTTCAAAATCAGAAAAGTCAGAACCCTGGATACGGCTGGTCACGCCACGGAAGCATTTTTCCATGACTTCATCATTAATACCCACAGCTTCGAATAACTGAGAACAACGGTAACTGGCAATGGTTGAGATACCCATTTTTGACATAATCTTGAACAAGCCTTTGCCAATACCTTTACGGTAGTTGCTGATCGCTTTTTGAGGCTCAAGCTCAAGTGCTTTACTTTCAATTAGCTGTTCAATGGTTTCATATGCAAGATATGGATAAACCGCAGTGGCACCTAAGCCGATTAATACTGCAAAGTGATGTGGATCACGTGCAGAAGCCGTTTCAACTAAAATGTTGCTGTCACAACGTAATTGATTATCAAGCAATGCTTGTTGTAATGCACCTACAGCCATAGGCGCAGGAATTGGCAAGTTACCTTTAACAATTTCTTTATCAGATAAAATTAAGATAACCGCATTGCGTTCTTTAACTGCAGTGACTGCTTCGTTTACAACACGTTCAATTGCCTGAGGCAATTTTTCTTGTTGTGGGTCATAGTTCAGGTTAAAGGTTTCTGATGCATAATATTTTGCATCTAATGCTTTTAACTGAGCTAAATCTGTGTTCGTTAACACAGGTGATTCAAACAGAATACGATGTGCATGACCTGTTGTTTCACTGAAGATGTTTTGCTCGCGGCCAATACAGGTTTGCAAACTCATTACATGGTTTTCACGTAATGGGTCAATAGGTGGATTGGTTACCTGAGCAAACATTTGACGGAAATAATCGTAAAGCGTACGTTGCTTACGAGATAATACCGCCATAGGTGTATCATCACCCATAGAGCCTACAGCTTCCTGACCATTGATAGATAATACTTTGATAACCTGATCAATTTCTTCGTAGCTGTAATTAAATAATTTATGGTAAACCGCAACTTGGTCGTTATCGAAATTACGATGACCCGCTTGAGTTGTTTCACAAGCTTCATATGGCGTTAAACGCTGGATATGATCATCTAACCATGCACGGTAAGGGTGGCGATCTTTTAAATCCTGATCGATTTCATTGGTGCGCCATAGCTGACCTGATTTAGTATCAACAGCAAGCATTTCACCCGGACCTACACGGCCTTTTTCAACAACTTCATCCGGTGAATATTCCCAGATACCGACTTCTGAAGCCAATGTGATGAAACGGTTTGAGGTAATAACATAACGAGCAGGGCGCAGACCATTACGGTCCAAGTTACAAGCGACGTGGCGACCGTTTGTTAAAACGATACCCGCTGGGCCGTCCCAAGGTTCCATATGCATAGAGTTAAATTCATAGAAAGATTTTAACTCAGGAGACATATCCGGGTTGTTCTGCCATGCAGGTGGCACTAATAAACGCATCGCACGGAATAAATCCATACCGCCAGCCAATAACAATTCAAGCATGTTATCTAAAGACGAAGAGTCAGAACCATCAGTATTAACATAAGGCGCAGCTGATTCCATATCCGGTAAAATCGGCGTAGAAAGTTTGCTGGTACGGGCTTGAGCCCATTGACGGTTTGCTTTAATGGTATTGATTTCACCGTTGTGCGCTAAGAAACGGAAAGGCTGAGCCAGTTTCCAACGCGGTAAGGTATTCGTTGAGAATCTTTGGTGGAATACACAAATAGCTGACTGCATTCGAAGATCGGCTAGATCCTGATAAAACGCAGGTAAGTCAGCCGGCATAACCAAGCCTTTAAATACAGTGACTAAACCAGATAAAGTTGCAATATAGAATTCGCTATCATCTTCGAGACGTTTTTCAATGCGGCGACGAGCAACATATAAACGACGCTCAAGATCGACATCTTTCCAGCCGCTTGGCGCATTTACAAAAATTTGTTCAAAGCGAGGTAATTGTGATGCGGCAATTTCACCCAAGATTTCAGGGTTAGTTGGCATTACACGCCAGCCGACTACTGACAGAGTTTCTTTTTCAAGTTCCTCTTCAATAACGGCGCGAGCTTTAGCTGCTTTGTCTTCATCTTGATTTAAGAAAATGGTACCTACGCCGTAATTCGCCGCAAGCTTCCAGTTATTTTCTTCTGCAATCGCTCTAAAGAAGGTGTCTGGTTTTTGCATTAACAAACCACAACCATCACCTGTTTTACCATCAGCAGCAATACCACCGCGATGTTTCATTCGATCTAACGCGCTAATCGCGGTACGAACCAATTTATGGCTCGCTTCGCCATCCATATGCGCAATTAGGCCAAAACCACAGTTATCTTTTGCTTGGCTAGCGTCATATAGTTTCATCAAAACCTCCGAGGCCCACGGTTTTTCCGCTGACTAACTCGCACACAATGTTACCGTGCCCGATAGCTTAGGTTTAACCATGTAAATTTTCATTCAGTAATTTTTTCGACAGAACCTAATACAATAACTATTTATCGTAAAAAGATCAATCTCAGACTTGTGTAATTCAATTCAGTTGCGCCGGCTTTGGTGCTGCTGAATTTAGCAAAATAGCGAGTAAATTCCTCTATTTTGCGGGTAAAGTTAACTAAACGTCGGTTAACTTGAGTTGTTCTATTTTGCACTAAATTTTTCAATATAGGTATATAAATAAAAATTCTTAATTGAATAAATATTCTATATTCCTACATAAAAATTTAATAAGGCAGGTATCCGCCTGCTATACCTTTGGTCGAAACACTCACCGCATCATGTGCATGCAATGACTCAAAATGATTTACTCGAACCCAAAAATCTGTATATGCTTCAACTAAATTAAGCGCGTGTTTTAGACGACGTCCCGCATCTTCACAAAACATCAGGTTTTGTCCGTTTAAACGTGCAAACTCTTGCTCGTCTTCACGTTTAACCGCAGCTTGCACCGGAGTTTGCAACGCACCTTCAACCAGGTTGACCAAATCTGTAATGGGGAAGGCTTCAATTTGCTGGCTTAGCTTTACTTTTACTTCTGCCGTACTGCGCTGACTATGCGGTGTTGCAACAATGCCTTCTGTTGTACCTAGCCATTTACGTACCAACTCGCTGTCAACTTGCTGTTGGCCATCAAACTTTTCTTCAAATGCTTTTTGAATGAGCTGTCTGGCAAGTGCTGCAGAGCAAGGACAGGTAGATGAATAAGGTACATCAATCTGCATTTCTATATGAGTCTGACCTTCACGTACACAGCCGATTATGGTGATCGGATACGCTTTCCAACCCTGTTTACCACTGATTAATGACTTACGTCTCATGTGGTAATCAAAACTGAATTTAATAAAAGCTTTATCACTCAGTTCTTCGTGGCTTGAAATAAAGTTTGCAAGCAATTCAGTTAGTGATGCTTTAGTTAAGCTGCCTTCTGTAGAGAGCTGATCCAATAACAAATATAGCCTCGACATATGAATACCTTTGGCTTTAGCTTGGATAAGGTTCACAAAAGCTTCTACTTTTGCACTTACAGGGCGAGGCGCCTCTCCTTTTGCTTCGACCATTACAGGCACTTCAATTTCACTCATTCCAACCCAATCCAATACACCTTCATGTTGTGCTGAAGATTGGTTGGCTACGTCAGGCATAGAAGTCGGCATTTACTCTCCAATTTAGTTAGAACTTAGACAGACTTTAAAAAAGGGCGCACTTTATACCATAAAATTGAATATTTTGATTGGTTTTTTTTCGCACAGCGCCCAACATGGTGCAATTCGCTTTATTTTATCACTAATATGAACCGGCTAAACACCCATATCTTGTACCGGAATAGCGGCTTTTAACGAGCTACAATGAGTTTTGGTTCTTTTTATCTGGTAATTTATTTGTGCAGCAAAACATGGATATATCCAACTTGTTTTGCCTGTGTTTCCAGCTTGTTATCACTATATATAAGTGTCTGAACGAGCAGAGTGAATCAAGCGTCATCACATATATACAGTCAGTGTGTTTCAGCAACCTGATAAGCTGATTTGTGGTTTTAGGTTAGCTTCATTCGAGCTGAGCGTATGAAATTGCGCGAGACTTATAGGGGCGTTAATATGTCACTAATATCTAATGTCTAATGTCTAATATCTAATATCTAATATCTAATATCTAATATCTAATATCTAATATCTAATATCTAATATCTAATATCCAATCTTCTAATATATAGGATATAGGTAAACGCAAAACGGCTGGTCGGCTTCTGCAACACTAAGCACCAGACAAAGTACAGACCAGGTATAAAATAATTACTTTTTAATCAATCATTGGTTGCATTGATTCGTTTTATTTGTATAATACGCCACCACCGCTTAGAGGCTTAGTCCTTGAAAGATAATTTAGCGGCTTATTATTCCACATCAGGTACAATTTACCTCGATAAGAATAATTAGAAACAACGACTCCAATTGCGAGTCAATATTATACACGAACTCACCCACTTTACAGATAAATTGGTAAAGGTAGGGCGGGTTTAATTTATTTCGTTCTTTATTTACTGGAGCTTGGTCAATGCCAAATCAAAGAATTCGCATTCGATTGAAAGCATTCGATCATCGTCTGATTGACCAATCAACGATGGAAATTGTTGAAACAGCTAAGCGTACCGGCGCACAAGTGCGTGGTCCGATCCCTTTGCCAACTCGCAAAGAGAAATTCACTGTTTTGATCTCACCTCACGTTAACAAAGATGCTCGTGACCAATACGAAATTCGTACTCACAAGCGTATGTTAGACATTGTAGAACCAACTGAAAAAACAGTTGATGCATTGATGAGATTAGACTTGGCTGCAGGCGTTGATGTTCAAATCAGCCTTGGCTAACCAGCAATTTGAAAGTAAGAGGTTATAAACATGGCTATTGGTTTAGTCGGACGTAAAGTCGGTATGACTCGCATCTTCACTGAAGATGGCGCTTCTGTACCTGTTACGGTTATCGAAGTTGAAGCCAACCGTGTCACTCAGGTTAAAACTGTCGAAACTGACGGTTACCGTGCACTTCAGGTTACCACCGGTACTAAAAAAGCAAATCGCGTAAACAAGCCATCAGCTGGCCACTTTGCTAAAGCAAACGTAGAAGCTGGTCGTGGTTTATGGGAATTCGCTTTAGGTGATAACGAAGGCGAGGGCATTGAAGTTGGTGCTGAAATCAAAGTTGATATCTTAACTGATGTTAACAAAGTAGATGTTACTGGTACATCTAAAGGTAAAGGTTTCGCTGGCGCAATCAAACGTTGGAACTTTTCTCGTCAAGACGAGACGCATGGTAACTCACTATCTCACCGTGCACCGGGTTCAATTGGTCAAAACCAATCACCTGGTAAAGTTTTCAAAGGTAAGAAAATGGCTGGCCACTTAGGTGCTGAGCGTGTAACGACTCAAAACTTAGAAGTGGTTCGTATTGATGCTGAGCGTAACTTAGTATTAGTTAAAGGTGCTATCCCAGGCGCTACTAATAGTGACGTTATCGTTAAACCGGCTGTTAAAGCCTAGGTCAAAGGAGACAGATGATGGAATTAGCATTAAAAGACGCATCTGGCGCGCTTACAGTTTCTGAAGCGACCTTTGGACTTGAGTTTAACGAATCACTCGTTCACCAAGTTGTTGTTGCTTATGCAGCAGCGTCGCGTCAAGGTACACGTAAGCAAAAGTCTCGTGCAGAAGTTACAGCAACGACTGCTAAACCTTTCCGTCAGAAAGGTACAGGCCGAGCTCGTGCTGGTACTGTAAAAAGCCCAATTTGGCGTTCAGGTGGTGTGACTTTCGCAGCTCGCCCACAAGATCATAGCCAAAAAGTGAATCGTAAAATGTATCGCGGCGCAATCCGTAGCATTTTATCTGAATTGATCCGTCAAGATCGTTTAGTTGTTGTTGAGCAGTTCTCTGTTGAAACACCAAAAACTAAAGCGCTTGCGGCTAAGTTAAACGAATTAGAATTAAAAGACGTTCTAATCGTTACTGAAGAGATTGAAGAGAATTTATTCTTAGCGGCTCGTAACTTAGTTAAAGTAGACGTTCGTGACACTCAAGGTATCGATCCAGTTAGCTTAATTGGTTTTGACAAAGTTTTAATCACTGCTGGCGCAGTTAAGAAACTTGAGGAGGCGTTAGCATGATCAGCCAAGAACGTTGTCTAAAAGTTATTTTAGGTCCTCACATCTCTGAAAAAGCAACAGTAACTGCTGAAAACCAAAATACAATTGTATTTAAGGTTGTGAATGATGCAACTAAAGCAGAAATCAAAGCAGCTGTTGAGTTACTTTTTGAAGACGTGAAAGTTAAAAGCGTTCGCACTTTAAACGTGAAAGGTAAAACTAAGCGTTTTGGTGCTCGTTTCGGTCGCCGCAGTGACTGGAAAAAAGCGTATGTCACGTTAGCCGAAGGCAGTGAATTAGATTTCATTGGCGGCGCTGAGTAATAGGAGGATATGAATCATGGCTATAGTTAAGTGTAAGCCTACATCTCCGGGTCGTCGCCATTTAGTTAAAGTGGTTAACCCTGAGTTGCACAAAGGTGCACCATATGCTCCTTTGCTTGAAAAGAACTCTAAGTCTGGTGGCCGTAACAACAATGGACGTATTACTGTACGTCACGTTGGTGGTGGTCACAAGCAGCACTATCGTGTTATCGATTTTAAACGCAACAAAGACGGTATTCCGGCTAAAGTTGAGCGTTTAGAATACGATCCAAACCGTAGTGCAAATATTGCATTAGTATTATACGCAGATGGTGAGCGTCGTTATATTCTTGCACCTAAAGGTGTAAGTGCCGGTGATGCAATCGCTTCAGGTGTTGATGCACCTATCAAAGCGGGTAATGCTTTACCTATGCGTAACATCCCTGTTGGTTCAACTGTTCACGCAGTAGAATTAAAGCCTGGTAAAGGTGCTCAAATCGCACGTTCTGCTGGTGCTTATGCTCAAATCGTTGCTCGTGAAGGTACTTATGTAACTTTACGTTTACGCTCTGGTGAGATGCGTAAAGTATTAGCGGATTGCCGTGCAACTGTTGGTGAAGTAGGTAATGCTGAGCATATGCTTCGTCAATTAGGTAAAGCAGGTGCTTCGCGTTGGCGCGGTGTGCGACCTACTGTTCGTGGTGTTGCAATGAACCCGGTTGATCACCCACATGGTGGTGGTGAAGGTCGTACTTCTGGCGGTCGTCATCCTGTATCTCCTTGGGGTACACCAACTAAAGGTTACAAAACGCGTAAAAATAAGAGTACTGATAAATATATCGTACGTCGTCGTTCTAAATAATTTTGTGAGGAAACACCATGCCACGTTCTCTCAAGAAAGGTCCATTTATTGACCTGCACTTGTTGAAGAAGGTTGAAACAGCGGTGGAAAGCGGGAACAAGAAACCGATTAAAACCTGGTCTCGTCGCTCAATGATCATACCTGATATGATTGGTTTGACCATCGCTGTCCATAATGGCCGTCAACACGTTCCTGTGTTTGTTACTGATGAAATGATCGGTCACAAATTAGGTGAATTTGCGCCAACTCGTACTTATCGCGGCCATGCTGCTGATAAAAAGGCGAAGAAAAAGTAAGGGGTAAATGATGGAAGTTTTAGCTAAACACAAATTTGCCCGCCTTTCTCCACAGAAAGGTCGCTTGGTCGCTGACCAAGTGCGTGGTTTACCAGTTGCACAGGCTTTAGACATCTTGACTTTCAGCTCTAAAAAAGGTGCTGATTTAATCAAGAAGGTATTAATGTCTGCTATCGCTAACGCGGAACACAATGAAGGTGCTGATATTGACGAATTATTCGTTGGTAAAATCTTTGTTGATGAAGGTCCGGTTATGAAACGCATTCGCCCTCGTGCGAAAGGCCGTGCTGACCGTATCATCAAGCGCACCAGCCACATCTCTGTGGTTGTTTCAGATAGCAAGGAGAAGAAGTAATGGGTCAGAAAGTTCATCCTACCGGTATTCGCCTTGGTATCACTAAACCATGGAGCGCTACCTGGTATGCAGATTCTAACGAATTCGCTTCTACCTTAAGCAGTGACTTACAAGTACGTAAGTACTTAACAGCTGAGCTTAAAAAAGCTTCAGTATCACGTATCGTGATTGAGCGTCCTGCTAAAAGCATCCGTGTAACGATTCATACGGCTCGCCCGGGTATCGTTATCGGTAAAAAAGGTGAAGACGTAGAAAAATTACGCCTAAAAGTAGCTCAGTTAGCAGGTGTACCAGCACAAATTAACATCAGTGAAGTTCGTAAACCAGAACTTGACGCTCAGTTAGTTGGTGAAGGTATCGCTGGCCAGTTAGAGCGCCGTGTTATGTTCCGTCGTGCTATGAAGCGTGCGGTACAAAATGCAATGCGTTTAGGTGCTAAAGGTATTAAAGTTGAAGTAAGTGGTCGTTTAGGCGGCGCTGAAATCGCTCGTTCTGAGTGGTATCGTGAAGGTCGTGTTCCATTGCACACATTACGTGCGGATATCGATTATGCTACCGCTGAAGCTTTAACTACTTACGGTATCATTGGTATTAAAGTTTGGATCTTTAAAGGTGAAGTTTTAGGTGGTTTACCACTAACTAACCAAGTTGAAGAACCAAAGAAAAACGACCGTAAACCTAAGGGTAAAGGTCGTAAGCCGCAAGGAGACCGATAATGTTACAGCCAAAAAGAACTAAGTTTCGCAAGCAGTTTAAATTGCGTAACCGCGGTAACGCTACGACTGGTAACAAAGTAAGTTTCGGTACTTACGGTTTAAAAGCAACTGAACGTGGTCGTATGACTGCGCGTCAAATTGAAGCAGCTCGTCGTGCTATGACTCGTCATGTTAAGCGTCAAGGTAAAATCTGGATCCGTGTGTTCCCAGACAAGCCAATTACTAAAAAGCCGCTTGAAGTACGTATGGGTAAAGGTAAAGGTAGTGTTGAATATTGGGTTTGCCAAATTCAGCCGGGTCGCGTTTTATATGAAATGGAAGGTGTTCCAGAAGCGCTTGCTCGTGAAGCTTTTGCTTTAGCTGCTGCTAAGTTACCATTTAAAACAACCTTTGTAACTCGAACGGTGATGTAATGAACGCGAACGAATTAAAAGAGAAATCAGTTGAAGAATTGAAAGCTGAACTTTTAGAATTGTTACGTGAGCAATTTAACTTACGTATGCAAAAATCAACAGGTCAACTTTCACAAACTCATTTACTGAAGCAAGTTCGTCGCAATATTGCACGTGTAAAAACTGTGTTAAATAGCAAGGCAGGTGCGTAATGAGCGAAGCAACTATTCGTACACTTCAAGGGCGTGTAATTAGCGACAAGATGGATAAATCAATTGTTGTTGCAATTGAGCGTTTCGTAAAACATCCAATTTACGGAAAGTTCATCCGTCGTACAACTAAGATCCACGCTCACGATGAGAACAATTCTTGCAGCCAGGGCGATATCGTAAGCATTCGCGAATGTAGACCATTATCTAAGAAAAAATCTTGGACTTTGGTTGAAATCGTAGAAAAAGCTTAATTTATTGATTCTAGCTGAAAATTTGAAAAATGGCTGGGTTCTTCTGAATCCGGCCATTTTTTTTCTATGAAAATAAAAAAGTTGTGGTATAATGCCGCGCCCTTAGGGCAGCCAGCCCCAAGATGTTGGGTAATTTTTTATTAAGCGGAGCACGAAATGATCCAAATGCAAACAATGCTAAGCGTCGCAGATAACAGCGGTGCTCGTAGCGTTCAATGTATCAAGGTTCTTGGTGGTTCACACCGCCGCTACGCAGGTATAGGTGACATTATTAAAGTTACTGTTAAGGAATCAAATCCTCGCGGTAAAGTTAAGAAAGGTGACGTATACAATGCGGTGGTCGTTCGCACCAGAAAAGGCGTACGTCGTCAGGATGGCTCTTTGATCCGTTTTGATGGCAATGCAGCTGTGTTATTAAACACTCAGTTAGCGCCAATTGGTACTCGTATCTTTGGCCCTGTAACACGTGAATTAAGAACTGAAAAGTTCATGAAGATCGTGTCATTGGCACCAGAAGTTTTATAAGGAGCTGAACATGGCAGCTAAGATTCGTAGTAATGATGAAGTTATAGTTATTGCAGGTAAAGACAAAGGTAAAATCGGTAAGGTTACCAAAGTCTTAACTGCTGATAACAAAGTAATTGTTGAAGGCGTAAATGTCGTTAAGAAAGCTGTTAAGCCTAACCCTCAAACGGGTGAGCAAGGCGGTCTTCAAGACAAAGAAATGCCTCTCGACGTATCTAATGTAGCGATCTACAACTCGGCAACGAGCAAAGCAGATCGTGTAGGTTTTCGTTCAGAAGACGGTAAGAAAGTTCGTTTCTTTAAGTCTAACAACGAATTAATCTAATTTTGTTTGGAGTATAAACGATGGCGAAACTGCATGATTTTTATAAAGATACAGTTGTTGCTGAATTGACCAAACAGTTCGGTTACAAAAGTATCATGCAAGTCCCTCGGGTAGAAAAAATCACACTTAATATGGGTGTGGGTGAGGCTCTTGCAGACAAGAAAGCACTTGAGAACGCAGTTGCTGATATGACAGCTATCTCAGGTCAAAAACCAGTTGTTTGTAATGCTAAAAAATCTGTAGCAGGCTTTAAAGTCCGCGAAGGCTATCCAATTGGTTGTAAAGTAACTCTACGTGGCGAGCGTATGTGGGAATTCTTAGAACGTTTGATTTCCATTTCTATCCCACGTATCCGTGACTTCCGTGGTTTAAGTTCTAAACTAGACGGCCGCGGTAATTATAGCATGGGTGTACGCGAGCAAATTATCTTCCCAGAAATCGACTTTGATAAAGTTGATAAAGTACGTGGTATGGATATAACCATCACTACTACGGCTAGTTCTGACGAGGAAGGTCGTGCGTTGCTGGCTGCTTTTAACTTCCCGTTTAAGAAATAGGTGTAGAGTTATGGCTAAACAATCAATGAAAGCGCGTGAAGCTAAGCGTGCAAAATTAGTAGCGAAATATTCAGACAAGCGTATCGCATTGAAAAATGTTATCAGTGACGTAAACACTTCTGAAGAAGAGCGTTGGGCAGCAGTTTTACAACTGCAAACGCTTCCACGCGATTCAAGTCGCTCACGTCAACGTAACCGTTGTAACGTGACTGGTCGTCCGCATGGTTATTTACGTAAGTTCGGTTTAAGCCGAATCAAATTACGTGAAGCTTGCATGCGTGGTGAAATCCCTGGACTAAGAAAAGCAAGCTGGTAAGCGGCTACAGACTGGAGTAACGAATTATGAGCATGCAAGATCCAATCGCGGATATGTTCACCCGCATTCGTAATGGTCAAGCAGCGAATAAAGTAGCTGTGACTATGCCTTCATCAAAACTAAAAGTGGCTATCGCTGAAGTTTTGAAAGCTGAAGGTTTTATCGAAAATTATGCTGTTGCTGGTGATGTTAAAAAAGAACTTGAAGTCACATTAAAATATTTTAATGGTGAGAAAGTTATCGAGTCTATTTCTCGAGTAAGTCGTCCAGGTCTTCGTATTTATAAGAAGGCAGGTGACTTACCTAAAGTAATGGGCGGTTTAGGGGTAGCTATCGTATCTACTTCTAAAGGTTTGATGTCAGATCGTGCTGCGCGTAAAGCGGGCATGGGTGGCGAAGTCATCGGTTACGTAGCGTAAGGAGAAATAATATGTCTCGAGTAGGTAAATCTCCTATCGCTATCCCTGCAGGCGTTGAAGTAAAAATTGCAGGTCAGGACATCACAGTTAAAGGTGCTAAAGGTGAATTATCTATTAGCATCAACCAAGCTGTTGAAGTTGTAAACGAAGACAATGTATTACGCACTTTACCACGTGATGGTTTCGACGATGCGCAAGCGCAAAGTGGTACTGCTCGTGCACTGTTAAACAACTTAGTTGTTGGTGTAAGCCAAGGTTTTGAGCGCAAATTGCAATTAATCGGTGTTGGTTACCGTGCAGCTGCAAAAGGTAATACATTAAACTTAACTTTAGGTTTTTCTCATCCGGTTGACTTTGAAGTGCCAGCAGGTATTCAAATTGAAACCCCTAGCCAAACTGAAGTTTTGGTTAAAGGTGCTGACAAGCAGTTGGTTGGTCAAGTAGCAGCGAAAATCCGCGCTTATCGTCCACCTGAGCCTTATAAAGGTAAAGGTATCCGATACGCTGATGAAACTGTACTTCGTAAAGAAGCTAAGAAAAAGTAAGGTAATACGATGGATAAAAAAGCATCTCGTCTTCGTCGCGCTACCCGCGCACGTGCGAAAATTAAAGAGTTGGGTGCAAACAGACTGGTCGTTCACCGTACACCACGCCACATCTATGCGCAAGTTATTGCGTCTAACGGTGGTGAGGTTCTGGCTTCTGCATCAACTGTAGAAAAGACTATTCGTGAAAGCATCAAATACACTGGTAACGTTGACGCTGCTAAAGCTGTTGGTAAAGCAATTGCTGAAGCTGCTTTAGAAAAAGGCATCAAATCAGTAGCGTTCGATCGTAGCGGTTTCCAATATCACGGTCGTGTTCAAGCATTAGCTGACGCTGCTCGTGAAGCTGGACTTCAATTCTAGGGGTAGATAATGGCTAATAACGCAGAAGTTAAAAATAACCCAGAGTTGGCAGAAAAACTCATTGCGGTTAACCGTGTATCTAAAGTAGTTAAAGGTGGTCGTATCTTCAGCTTCACAGCATTGACTGTAGTTGGTGATGGTAACGGTCGCGTTGGCTTTGGTTACGGTAAAGCACGTGAAGTTCCTGCAGCTATTCAAAAAGCTATGGAACAAGCACGTCGCAGCATGGTTACTGTTGACTTAAAAGGTGACACATTGCAGCATCCTATTAAAGGCCGTCATTCAGGTTCAAAAGTTTATATGCAACCTGCATCTGAAGGTACTGGTATCATCGCTGGTGGTGCAATGCGTGCGGTTTTAGAAGTAGCAGGCGTACATAACGTACTTTCAAAATGCTACGGCTCAACCAATCCGATTAACGTTGTTCGCGCAACAATCAACGCATTAAGCGGTATGAAGTCTCCGGCTTCAGTTGCTGCTAAGCGTGGTTTGAGCGTAGACGAAATTTTGGGGTAAACAATTATGGCTGGTAAAACTGTAAAAGTGACTCAGGTCAAAAGTTCTATCGGACGTTTACCTAAACATAAAGCAACGTTACGCGGTTTAGGTTTACGTAAAATTAATCATACTGTTGAGTTGGAAGATACGCCAGCGGTACGTGGTATGATTAACCGAGTAAACTACATGATTAAAGTGGAGGGGTAATAATATGTATTTAAATACTCTTAGTCCTGCTCCAGGTTCAAAACCAACTGCTAAGCGCGTCGGTCGTGGTATTGGTTCTGGCTTAGGTAAAACAGGTGGTCGAGGCCATAAAGGTCAAAAATCACGTTCTGGTGGTTCTGTAAAACCAGGTTTTGAAGGTGGTCAAATGCCACTTCAACGCCGTTTGCCTAAGTTCGGTTTCACTTCTCGTAAATCTTTAGTTTCAGATCAAGTCACATTGAATGAAATCGCTAAAGTGGAAGGTGATATCGTTGAACTAGCTACGCTAAAAGCAGCTGGCTTGGTTAAAAAGCATATTCAGGCAGTGAAAATCGTAAAATCAGGCGATGTATCTCGCGCGTTAACTGTTAAAGGTTTAGGCGTAACTAAAGGTGCTCGCGAAGCTATCGAAGCTGCTGGTGGTAAAATCGAGGAATAATTAATCCATGGCTAAACCAGGACTGGAATTCAACAGCACGCAAGGTGGACTTGGCGAACTGAAACGCAGATTATTGTTCTTGTTAGGAGCAATTGTTATCTTCCGTGCCGGTTCACATGTGCCTATCCCGGGGATTGACCCTGAGGTACTTGCGCAGTTGTTTGAGCAACAAAAAGACACCGTGTTAGCAATGTTTAACATGTTCTCGGGTGGTGCACTTGAGCGCGCATCTGTATTAGCGTTAGGTATTATGCCTTACATTACTGCATCAATTATTATGCAGTTGATGACTCACATTCATCCAACTTTTCAAGAGTTGAAGAAAGAAGGTGAGAGCGGGCGTAAGAAAATAACTCAGTACACACGCTACGGCACACTCTTGTTAGCAATTGCCCAGTCTACGACTATAGCCAACAGCCTGCCCAATATGGTACCAGGCTTAGTGATTAATCCTGGATTTACTTTCTACTTCACCGCTGTAGTGAGTTTAGTCACAGGGACAATGTTCCTGATGTGGCTTGGTGAACAGATAACTGAGCGCGGTATTGGTAATGGTATCTCAATGATCATCTTTGCCGGTATCGTAGCTGGTTTACCGAGTGCGATTGGTCAGACTGCTGAGCAAGCGCGCCAAGGTGAGCTTCCGTTAATCCTATTATTGATTATCGGTATTATTGTCTGTGCCGTCACTTATTTTGTGGTTTTTGTTGAGCGTGGTCAGCGTCGAATCGTTGTTAACTATGCAAAACGTCAACAAGGACGCAAAGTGTATGCAGCGCAGAGCACGCATTTGCCACTAAAAGTAAATATGGCTGGTGTAATTCCACCAATTTTTGCTTCTAGTCTTATGCTGTTTCCGGGTACAATAGCGACTTGGTTTGGCCAAAGTGATAATGCGTTTGCTGATGTAATCGCGCAAATAGCCGTTGTGCTATCACCAGGACAACCTTTGTACATGATATTGTACGCAATAACGATTGTTTTCTTCTGCTTCTTCTATACAGCATTAGTATTCAATCCTCGTGAAACAGCAGACAACTTGAAAAAATCAGGTGCATTCATCCCAGGTATCCGCCCGGGTGAACAAACCTCACGTTATATCGATAAAGTCATGACCCGCTTAACTTTAGCCGGCGCTTTATATATAACCTTTGTGTGTTTGGTACCTGAGTTTATGATGGCAGCATGGAACGTTCAGTTCTACTTTGGCGGTACGTCATTATTGATTATCGTTGTTGTTATTATGGACTTCATGGCGCAAGTGCAAACTCATTTGATGTCAAGTCAGTATGAGTCTGTTCTGAAGAAGGCTAATTTAAAGGGTTATGGCCGATAGGCTGTAACGGTTAACGGAGTCGGAAAATGAAAGTTCGTGCATCTGTTAAAACCATTTGCCGTAATTGCAAAATTATTAAGCGAAATGGTGTTGTGCGCGTGATCTGTTCTACAGATCCTAAGCATAAACAACGCCAAGGTTAATATTATTTTAGACGAATATCGTCTTTTTATTTGAAATCTAGTCTCGGCTTGAGTATCCTTACGGGCTTTTCGGTCGAGACTAATAATTTGGAGTGCATATAATGGCCCGTATTGCTGGCATTAACATTCCTCTACACAAGCACACAGTAATTGGCTTAACGTCAATTTACGGTGTAGGTAAAACCAGAGCTCAAGCCATTTGTGCTGCAGCTGGTATTGCTGAAGACACCAAGATCAAAGATCTTGATGAAGCTCAGCTTGACTTGCTTCGTGAAGAGGTAGGTAAGTTCACTGTAGAGGGTGACTTACGTCGTGAAATTTCAATGAATATCAAGCGTTTAATGGACCTTGGTTGTAATCGTGGTTTACGCCATCGTCGTAGCTTGCCTATTCGTGGGCAAAGAACGAAGACTAACGCGCGCACGCGTAAAGGTCCTCGTAAGCCGATTAAGAAGTAAGCAGGAGAGTGAATAATGGCTAAAGCACCAGCTCGTAGCTCGCGTAAGCGCGCAAAACGACAAGTTGCAGATGGTATGGCTCATATCCATGCTTCTTTCAACAATACAATCGTAACGATTACAGACCGTCAGGGTAACGCTTTATCTTGGGCAACTGCCGGTGGTTCAGGTTTCCGTGGTTCTCGTAAATCTACTCCGTTCGCTGCACAGGTTGCTGCTGAACGTGCAGGTGTTGCTGCACAAGAGTATGGTTTAAAGAACTTGGAAGTATTTGTAAATGGTCCAGGTCCAGGTCGTGAATCTGCGATCCGTGCATTAAATGCAACTGGATTCAAAATTACAAATATTACAGACGTCACGCCAATTCCACACAATGGCTGTCGTCCACCGAAAAAACGTCGCGTTTAATTTGTTCCTCTGATAACGGAGAAAGAAGATGGCAAGATATATAGGGCCAAAACTTAAGCTCAGTCGTCGCGAAGGAACAGATTTGTTCTTGAAAAGTGGCGTTCGAGCAATTGATTCAAAATGTAAAATTGAAACAGCACCAGGTCAACACGGCGCACGTCGTGGTCGTTTGTCTGACTATGGTTTGCAGTTACGTGAAAAGCAAAAAGTACGTCGTATCTACGGTGTATTAGAAAAGCAATTCCGCAACTACTATAAAGAAGCTGCACGTTTAAAAGGTAACACAGGTGAAAACTTGTTACAGTTACTTGAAAAGCGTTTAGATAACGTAGTATACCGTATGGGTTATGCTTCAACTCGTGCAGAAGCTCGTCAATTGGTAAGTCACAAAGCAATCACTGTTAACAATCAAGTTGTTAACATTGCATCTTACTCTGTGAAGCCTGAAGACGTAGTCGGAGTTCGCGAGAAAGCTAAGAAGCAAGCGCGTATTCAGTCAGCTCTTGAGCTTGCTGGCCAACGTGAGAAGCCAACTTGGGTCGAAGTAGATGCAGAGAAAAAAGAAGGTGTGTTCAAGCGTTTGCCTGAGCGTGCAGACTTATCTGCAGATATTAACGAACAGCTAATTGTTGAGCTTTACTCTAAGTAAAGTTATATAAAATAGAGAGGAAACGATGCAGGGTTCTGTTACTGAGTTCCTTAAGCCAAGATTAGTCGATATTGAAAGTCTTGGTCCTTTTCGTGCAAAAGTGACTTTAGAGCCGATGGAACGCGGTTTTGGTCATACTTTAGGAAATGCGTTAAGACGTATATTATTGTCTTCTATGCCCGGTGCAGCGGTTACCGAAGTGGAAATCGACGGTGTATTGCATGAGTACAGCACTAAAGAAGGGGTACGAGAAGATGTAATTGAAATATTACTTAACTTAAAAAGTTTAGCGGTTCATATTGAAAATAAGAACGAAGCGACTTTAACGTTAAGTAAAAAAGGTGCGGGCCCTGTAACTGCAGCAGATATCACCCATGATGGTGATGTTGAAGTTAAGAATCCGGATCACGTCATTTGTAATCTTACCGGCGACGCAGAAATTAACATGCGTATAAAGGTAGAGAAAGGACGCGGTTATGTTCCTGCTTCAGCTCGTCGTTCCTCAGAAGAAGATGATCGTCCAATTGGACGTTTGTTGGTCGACGCGTCTTTCAGCCCGGTTGAGCGTATCGCTTATGCGGTTGAATCAGCACGTGTTGAACAGCGCACTGACCTAGACAAATTGGTCATCGATATGGAAACGAACGGCACGATTGATCCGGAAGAAGCAATCCGCCGAGCTGCTACGATTCTGGCAGAACAACTTGACGCATTCGTTGAATTGCGTGATGTTTCTGAACCAGAGCGTAAAGAAGAAAAACCAGAATTCGATCCAATTCTGTTAAGACCAGTTGACGATCTTGAATTAACTGTACGTTCTGCTAACTGCTTAAAAGCAGAGCAGATCCAATACATTGGTGATCTTGTTCAGCGTACCGAAGTTGAGTTGTTGAAAACTCCTAACTTAGGTAAGAAGTCGCTTACTGAAATTAAAGATGTTCTTGCTTCACGCGGATTATCTTTAGGTATGCGTCTTGAAAACTGGCCTCCGGCTAGTATCGCTGATAAAGACTAACCAGTTCTACATAGATATTGGTAGAAGGATAGCATTATGCGTCATCGTAAAAGTGGACGTCAGCTTAATCGAAACAGCAGTCATCGCACAGCAATGTTTAGTAACATGGCAGGCTCTTTAGTTCGTCATGAAATTATCAAAACTACATTGCCAAAAGCGAAAGAACTGCGTCGTGTTATCGAGCCGCTGATCACTTTAGCTAAAAAAGATAGTGTTGCAAATCGCCGTTTAGCGTTTGCTCGTACACGTGATAAAGAAGTTGTTGGTAAATTATTCTCTGAGATCGGTCCTCGTTACGAGTCTCGTCCAGGTGGTTATACTCGCATCTTAAAATGTGGTTTCCGTGCAGGCGATAACGCGCCTATGGCTTACATCGAATTGGTCGACAGACCAGAAATTGATGAAGCTGAAGAAGCTACAGAAGCAGCTGAATAAATTTTATTGAGTTGATTCAATTAAAAAAGGCGCCTCAGGGCGCCTTTTTTGATCTTACCCGTTACATTTCTGACCTTTCAAATCTTTAGTACCCACTTTATTTTGTGCATTTTTGCTGACAAGCAAAAGCTCAGCTATTTATTCAATTATCTTTAATCGCCTTTCAACAATTGCATTCATCTAAATTATAAATATACTGTCTATATATACAGGTGTTTATTATGAATAATTTAATTAGATTGCTTCAATACAAACAGTTAGTCTGGCATGCCAATGCGCAGCCACAACCAGCCGAAACCTGTCAATCCGGTTATCCCGAGCTGGATCTTCATCTTAATGGTGGTTTAAACCGGGCAGGCGTTATTGAGCTAATTTCAGATATTGCGATAGGTGAGCTCAGGTTGATATTACCGACATTAAGCCAGGTTCCCGATAAACTATTAGTGTTGATTTCACCGCCTGCTGACGTTTATGGGCCAGCACTAGCAGCGTCAGGCATCAATTTAAAAAATCTACTTGTGATTAGGCCGGATAATCAAACCCATGCTCTGTGGGCAGCCGAACAGTGTCTTAGCAGCGGTTGCTGCCATTCAGTCCTTTTCTGGCCTCAAGCAGCGCTTGTCATTCATCAGATAAAACGATTCCAGCTAGCCTGTGAAAAAGGGCAAAGCCGCCAGATCCTGTTCAGGCCTCAACGTCAGCAAGGTATATCACTACCGCTTGATTTAAGCCTGAGTTTAACTGCAACCCGATCAGGATTAAGCGTTCAGGTTAATAAACGTAAAGGGGGCTGGCCGTCAGACCCTTTTGAGTTGAATATGCAAACCAAGTGGCCGTATCTGGTTAAGCCTGAAATAAACCAGAATATTATTCCGTTTCCTGTTGCTAATACGGGTTAATCAAGATGTTCTGGCTTTATTTGCATTGTCCTAACTTGCAATTAAATAGCTTATATTCAGGCTGCGATAATGTGCCGGTTGCTATAGTGCAGGGACATAAAAATACGCTGAGTCAGATAAACTCAGCTGCTCAGCAGGCCGGTTTAGCGGTTGGTATGGGGTTGGGAGCCGCTTGTGCTATATGTCCCCGGCTGACTGTATTTCCTTATAATCCTGAAAGCGAACAACAAAAATTAAAACAGTTGGCTCAATGGCTATATTGGGTGACTTCGGATATTAGTTTAGTGCCACCTAATGGCTTGGTATTAAGGGTTACTCCTATGCTCAGTCTGTATGCAAGCCTGAACGAATACTGGCAGGTAGTTCAATGTCAGTTGGAACAGGTGATCTCTGATTATCATTATGCGCTTGCCTACTCGCCTCAGGCAGCTAAATTATTAGCTCTACATCAGTATAATCAAATCAATACGGATAAAAACCAGCTCAACATACAGCTTCAGCAATGTTCGCTGGACAAAACCGATTTACCTCATAAAACAATCGAGTCGCTTAACCGGGTTGGGGTATCTCATTTAGCAGATTTGTTCAGACTGCCATTAACTGAGCTTGCTCAGCGTTTCGATATTGATTTAGTCACTTATATTGGTCGACTCAAAGGCCAGTTCAAAACGCCGCTTGAATTTTATCATCCGCCTGAAACCTTTAAATATCGTTTGCTTTTGTCATATGAGTTAACGGATTTAAATCACTTAAATAAACCTTTGTTTAAAGTATTGCAGTTATTGGAATCTTTTTTATCGCTCAGGGCGAAACAAACAGATGAAATTCAACTCGAGTTGATTTTACGGGATGCCCCCAGCGAGCGGATCAGAGTTGGAAGTGGCCAGGGAGAACATAAAGCGATACGCTGGCTTGAACTTTGTCTGCTCAGGTTTGAATCTGTAACCCTATCCGCACCTGTGATTGAAATAGAGCTACAGGCGCTTCGTTTAATTGACTTTCGTGCTGACAGTCCGGACCTGTTTAATACTCAGACCGGGCAAATGTCAGCGCCTGAATTAGTCGCCCGGCTGCAGGCTAAATTAGGTGAATCAAAAGTGAACGGCGTCGAAGCACTTAGCGATTACCGGCCTGAATTTGCAAGTCGTTTGTGCCCGCCTTTTAATACCTGTGATCAGACTCTACCCGAGCTAATTCAAAACCGGCCAAGCTTTTTACTCAACAGGCCTCAGCCTCTGCATGAGCAAGTTGAGATTATTCACGGACCGGAGCGAATTGTCACAGGTTGGTGGGACCATAATTCAATCAGCCGGGATTATTATATTGCCAGATCGGCTGCAGGTCGCTGGTTATGGATATTCAGAACCCCGCAACAAAAATGGTTTGTGCATGGTTTATACAGCTGAGAGTCGGCAATGAATTACGCAGAGCTTTTTTGCCAAACTAATTTTTCATTTTTAACCGGTGCATCACATCCGGAAGAGCTGGTGTTGCAGGCTTCATTTTTAGGCTATCGCGCGCTGGCGATTACCGATGAGTGTTCGGTTGCCGGTATTGTCCGGGCTCATACTGCAATTAAGCAGCACCAATTAGGTATCAAACTCATTGTCGGTAGCCTGTTTAAGTTAGATAACTCGCTGCAACTGGTTTTATTATGTCCCAACCGACAGGCTTATGCTGAGTTATGCCGGATTATAAGCAATGCCAGAAGGCGTAGCCCAAAAGGTGAATACCAGCTTGCCGAGTGGGATTTAATGTCGGTTAAACATTGTTTATGTATTTGGCTGCCAACAGGGCAGTCACAAGATACAGAGTGGGCTAGTTGGTTAAAAAAATATTATGGCGACCGGTTATGGCTCGGGATCTTGCGCCATCTGAATAATAATGAACAGGCCCTTCAGCAATACAGTATTCGCTTAGCCGGGCAGTGGCAGATTCCGTTAGTTGCCTGTGGCGGCGTGTTAATGCACAGCGCAGAACGGCTAGCGCTGCAGCATACACTGACCGCCATTAAACAAATAAAACCGGTTGAGCAGTTAGGATTTGAGTTGGTAGTCAACGCAGAGCGGGTGCTGCGCCCACTCAATAAACTGAGCAAACTGTACCCCCAAGACTGGCTACAGGAAACGCTCAAGATTGCAGAGGCCTGCCAGTTTTCTTTAACTGAACTCAGTTATGAATATCCGGCTGAGTTAGTCCCAACCGGTTACACTGCAATGCAGCATCTGACCCGGTTGGTGACAAGCGGCATTAAAATGCGTTTTCCGGAAGGGATCAGTAAATCAATTCAAGCGACGATAGATAAAGAGCTGGAGCTGATAGCAGAGCTGAACTACCCCTATTATTTTTTAACCATTCATGATCTGGTGATGTTTGCTAAACAAAGAGGCATCTTATATCAGGGGCGGGGCTCAGCTGCTAATTCTGTTGTCTGTTATTGCCTGGAAATCACCTCGGTGGACCCGCGCCAGATTTCGGTTTTGTTTGAACGTTTTATCAGTAAAGAGCGCAATGAACCACCAGATATAGACGTCGATTTTGAGCATGAAAGACGGGAAGAAGTGATTCAGTATCTGTATCAAAAATATGGCCGGGAACGGACCGCCATTGCCGCCACTGTCATTACCTTCAGGCTGAAAAGTGCCATTCGTGAAGTCGGAAAAGCTTTAGCTATAGAAGTCACGCAACTGGAATTTTTTATCAAAAATATTAACCGGCGAAATAAAAAATTGAGCTGGCAAGCTCAGATTATTGAACTCGGACTAAAACCTGAATCGGCCAAAGCGCAGCAGTTTATTGAATTGGTGGAGCAAATAATTGGCTTTCCACGCCATTTATCTCAGCATGTGGGTGGATTTGTCATTTCTGCCGGCCCGCTATATGAACTGGTGCCGGTAGAAAATGCGGCAATGGCAGAGCGAACCCTTATCCAGTGGGATAAAGACGATCTGGAATCCTTAGGGCTGTTAAAAGTAGATGTACTGGCTCTGGGTATGTTAACCGCCATTCGAAAATGTTTTGCCATGATTAAACAGCATTATGGCCGTTCGCTGAGCATTGCCGCAATTACCCGGATGCAGGACGATGCTCAGGTTTACCGGATGATCCAACAAGCGGATACCGTAGGTGTATTTCAAATTGAATCGCGCGCGCAAATGAGCATGTTGCCTCGTCTTAAACCGGCCAGCTATTATGATTTAGTGATTCAAATTGCAATCGTCCGGCCGGGGCCGATTCAGGGGGATATGGTGCATCCGTTTTTGAAAAGGCGAAATCATCAGGAGCAAATCAGTTATCCGTCAGATGCAGTAAAAGCCGTACTGGAGCGCACACTGGGAGTGCCTATTTTTCAAGAGCAAGTGATTAAACTGGCCATGGTTGCAGCCGGATTCAGTGGCGGTGAAGCCGATCAACTCAGGCGGGCAATGGCGAGCTGGAAAAAAACAGGTGAGCTGAACCGTTTTAAAGACAAACTGATAAACGGCATGTTAGCGCGAGGCTATCAGCAGAGTTTTGCTGAACGTATTTTTGAACAAATTTGCGGATTTGGTGAATACGGTTTTCCGGAAAGTCATTCGGCCTCTTTTGCGGTATTAGCCTATGTTTCAGCCTGGCTTAAATATTATTATCCGGCAGCGTTTTATACCGCATTATTAAATAGTTTACCTATGGGGTTTTATAGTGCATCACAATTGGTACAGGATGCCAAAAGACATCAAATCCATATTTTACCTGTTTGCATTAATGCATCGGATGCTGAGCATAAACTGGTTAAAACAGAGCAGCAAATGGCAATTCGGTTGGGGTTTAATTTAATTAAAGGCTTATCTGAAAATGCTAAACAAAGTCTGTTAGCGCACAGGCCGAAAACCGGTTATCAAAATCTGACAAAACTCAAACTGCTCAATATTAACCGCAAAGATATGCAGCAACTGGCCAGTGCCAATGCCCTGCAATGCTTATCCGGAAACCGTTATCAAAGCCGCTGGGCGCTGATGAACCAGGAATCAGAACTGCCTTTATTTGCCGGGATTAATGAGCCGGCACCTTTTGCAATTGAGCCATCTGAACTGGATGCACTCAGCGAAGATTATGCCGCAACTCGCTTAAGTTTAGGTAAACATCCCATTACCTTATTGAATAATGCCGGTTTATTACCCGCGTTTACCCGAATGCGCGACTTGCCAGACAAACCACATCAGTCATTGGTAACCGTTGCTGGTGTGGTGACCGGAAAACAGTCCCCGGGCACGGCCTCCGGCGTTACTTTTGTCACACTGGAAGATGATACCGGCAATATTAATCTGGTGGTCTGGGCCGGTACAGCCAATGCGCAAAAGCAAACTTTTATGAGCGCTAAGATCTTAATGGTTAAAGGCATAGTAGAAAAAGAAGGGCAGGTCGTGCATGTGATTGCCGGTAAACTAATTGACAAAACACAGGCGCTGGCTAATTTACAAACCGAATCCCGTGAATTTCGTTAAAGGCGTTTGAGGTAGTCTAATGTACCGACAAAAAACTAACCGGCGGCGTGGTTATCAGGTTAAAAAAACGAGCATGAAAGATATCCATATTGACCGCCAGATTTTAGCTTTACACAAGGCAATGGTCGATAAATTGTTAAAACATCCGGAGCTGGTAGATAAGGTTCGACAAACTCTGATTCAGCGACAGCAAAGTGGGCGTTTACGACACAGTGAATACATTACCTGGGAATCTTTATTAATGGTAATGGATACACCTGAACTGTTTAAAAATGGTGTACTGGAAGACAGTGAAAAGATGCGAAAATACAGACGCAGAACCCCGTTTGTTGGCATTTTAACCGAAGCCGAACGACAAGCTGCACTGGATGCAGACGCGATTGGTGAATTAAAATATATGGATTATTTTTTGGGGTAATTTACATCGCCCAGTAGGTCGGCTTAGCGCAGTGGGCGCGTAAACCGACATCAAGCAATATCTGATTTGAGTGATTTGGAGACATTTACGCGACTCAAATTTTGCATAAACTTAGGTTGTGGTAAGCCAGAGGCGCACCCAACATTTGGCGGTGTTAAATAAATTGTTGGGATTCACTGCGTTCGCCGCAAGCTATAAGAGCTATGTGAGTTTTACCAGTCTTTTTGTATACAGTCTCGTAAATAATATTGCTGCCCATTTAACATACTTTTTAAAGTAGCCTGAATACTAATTGGATGCTGAGATAAGTTTTCAGCGGCTGCTTTATTTTTTATATCGTCAAAATCCAATACATCGCCAAACGTTCGTTCGTCGATACAAGCATATGGGCCATTAGATGAATCACTTCCACAATAACCAATTATTTCAGCGACCCTTATAATTCCATTTTCTTCTTTCAGTATATCTGTAATTACTTTAGAAGCGCACTCGCTAGAGGAGTGCTTAAGACCAAAGAAAATATGTGACTCGAGATGGTTATCTAAAAACATTTTTTGGTGTAAAGCTTTAATTGCTACAGACTGGAACGCTTTTTCAAGTTCTGACAATTTTTCAACCGATATCCAATGTTTTCCACCTCCTCTGTGCTGCTCGCGTAATTTTCGCAAAATATCTGTAGACACAGGAGCATTTTCAACTCTTTTAATCATTTTTTCTATTAACTCTGCTTTATTTTTATGTTCAGAAATAACGTTAATCGTTAACCATATTAATTCTCTAAAAGGATCTCTCGAAAAAATGCCGTAATTACTTTCCATAGAATTTTTGAGTCTATGGGAGTCTAAAAATATAGTGCAAATCGAAACTAGAATATCGAAACTGTCATCGCGAAATTGGGATGAATAATTGTTCATCATTTCAAAAAAACGCTCTTCATATTCAGTATCAACAACCGTTTTCAAAAATTCAATACGGTCTGTTAACCCGTGAATAAAATTTAAAGCTTCTTGATCTGAAAGAAAATTTTTGGGAGTCATGTAATGGAGTGCAATATATAACCTTTGGGGCGCAGATACTCTCCCTGCGGCATCTGTACTCGCAGTCGAAAAATGGTCGAAGCCACTTGGGTTAATTTTTGGAAAAATTACTTCGAGTATTCCTTTAATTAATTTTCTATCTCGTGGTTCTATAGTTTCAAGTAACTGTTTTCGCTCATTTTGAAGTGGATTATCTGTTTCATCAAACTCATCGGCAAACCCTGCTCTTTGTTTTGTTAAGCCTGTTAACAAATAAGCTTCAGGAACCTTTTTTAGGTGTTCATATATTTTGGCAGCTTTAGTAGCAATAATTGAAAGGGCGAACAAATCTGCAAAGCATACCTGCCCTTCAACTTGTTCCAAAACAAATCGTAAGTGATTGAAAAACCTTTTAAGTTCTCGCGGATTTTTTATTAACTGTTTAAAATATCGATGGTAAACCCAACTTAACCTTTCATCGTCTCTTTCAAAAACATTTGTTAAATTTTTTTCACTTAAGTTAGTTAATTCTACTTGAGCCAATTCATTTATCCCTTCATCACTTATTATTGGTAATGGGACTCTTAGTTGCACAATTTTATTTATATACTCGAAAGCGTTCTCTATACTATTTTTTTCTAATACAGAAACTAAGTATTTTGAATCAAATGCCAATAAAAATGACGTCCCCGTAAAATCAGCGACAGCTTTAACGAGCCTAAGAACTTGAAATGTTTCAGATGGTGTAAGCCTATCAATATCATCTATTATTACTACAATAGGTTCTTTGATTTTCGCAATTGCTTTGCCAACCTTTTGCTTCTTACCTAATAAATCAAGTTTTTTTAACCCAGCAATATCTTTGGTTGCTTTTCCAAGTTTAGAGAACACTTTCTCAGTTATTGAAGCCCATGGCTCCGCACCAGGTACTAATTTAGCGACTCCAAATAAACTTGAATAGGAAATTAATTCTTCTGCGGCACGAGCTGCTGCTTTAGAGTTATCCGTAATGTTTAATTGATAAGAAAATTGCAATAAAAAATCTTGAATTAAAGATTCAGGCTTCCCTGCTAACCAAGGGTTGTACTCAACAATGATTGAGCTCGGTGCTCTCTCTTTTATGGCCCTTTTCACTAAATTTATGACGGAAGTTTTGCCATACCCCCATTCACCTTCTAACGAAATAGTTAAACAGTCTTCCGAGTAATCCAACAACAGAACATTTGCTAAATTGCTTGCAAAATTACTTCTATTTAATAAATCAGGATCTTGATCACTTCCCTTTATAGGTTGATCGTTATGGTATTTGCTCATTTATTAATTCTCATATTTTAGTTTCGTTCAACTAATTGAATTTTGATACCGAACAAACTTACTGGAATTTAGGATAAAAATCATTATAAAACAGGTGATTAACTATTAAATCTATTTAGCGTTTTAACATACTTCAAAACTACTGGTTTAACCGAGCAAATCTTGTATTTCGGCGTTCAGCCTTCATAGCTTGATGTAATTGCAAGATAGTAAGTAACGTGTAAACGGCTTTACTCAATAAGTCGACACCCATTGTGTATATGGTAAAGTCTGCTCCTCTCTCTTTTGAGGCATTTGCCAAAACACAACATAAGTGCGTTAGACTTGAACGTCTGCTTATGGCACAAGCCGGGCTAGCAAAATGCTAATCCGATCGCTTACACACCTTTTGGTGGCTTACGCGCCCACGGCGCTAAACCACCCTACGTAAATCATACGAGCCCACACGAGCCACATACAAAGCCCATTTGCATCATGCTGGGGGAAGCCTGATGCTTTTGTCAAAATTAAAAGGAAGGCTAGCTTTATATACTCGAATACCTTCCTGTTAAGTTTATTGCTATTTAGGGGCGGTTATTCTGCTTTATTCACCCATACACCAATTAATGCGCGTTCGTCTTCGGTCATTTTGGTCATATTGGCCAGTGGCATATCTTTAGTTACCACGGCGCGGGTATTGATTAAGCTGGCAAACTGTTTGGCTTGCGCTAAATTATCCAATACAAATCCAGCCGGTGGGCTTTTAAACATGGCCGATGTTGGATTTTGGCTGTGGCATTCAGTGCATCTGCTTTGAATAATCTGCCAGGCTTGCTGATCACTCACTTCAACTTGCTGGTGTGCCTGTGCGATGGCCTTACCGGATTGCAAAGTATGCCAAGGGGCGCTGGCAGCCATCACCACAAAAAAGGCGGCAATACCACTGACCAGTACACCGGGTTTAACAATACCGCGATTTTTTAAGTTAAAGAAATGGCGGATCCACATACCCACAATAAATAGCGCAATTAAAATTAACCAGCCAAATTCGTGGGCATAAGTGAAGGCAAAATGATTGCTCAGCATAATGAATAAAATCGGTAAAGTGGCATAATTATTATGAATAGAAACCTGCTTGGCAATTAAGCCAAATTGAGGATCCGGCTGTTTACCTTCTGCAATGGCTTTGACCATTTGTTTCTGGCTGGGCACAATCACATTAAATACATTGCCCGCCATACAGGTACCTATTAATGCGCCCACATGAATATAAACGGCACGATCGGCAAAAAAGTGATCTATGCCCCAAGTCCACAGGGTTAAAAAGCTCAGTGCTATGGTTGCAAAGGCTAAACCATGGTTAATTAAACTGGTTTTACAAATTAAGCGGTAAAATAAATAACCGGTTGCAATGCAGCCTATGGATAAGGCTATCGCACTCATTTGTTCAAGCGCGGCTTTGCTTGGGTCAATTAAATATACATCGGCACCTACATAATACAGCAGGCTTAATAATAGGGTGCCGGAAATCCAGGTTGAGTAAGCTTCCCATTTAAACCAGTGCAAATGTTCAGGCATTTTTTCCGGACCAGCTTTGTATTTAGCCACTTCATAAATACCGCCGGCATGAATCGCCCATAAATCTCCCTGAATGCCTTTGTCTTTTTTCCATTGCGGTGGATTGGTTAAATTATTATCCAGCCAGACAAAATAAAACGACGCGCCAATCCAGGCAATACCAGCCACAATATGAAAATAACGAAACAGCAGGTGGCCAACTTCAAATAAATAAGATTCCATTAAACTAACTCCTGCTGAGCGGACTCAGCGGTAAAAGAAGAGGGAAAAGGGTTTGCAGGTGCACCCAGAATATAAGTTTGTTTAATCATTCTGTCGTCACCTAACATCAGGCTGCAAAATAGCCGCTCGTGTAAGTCCTGACATTTAGCCAAACGAAAACCTAAAAACGGTGTGGGCGCTGTATCAAATACGATAAAGTCCGCTTCACAGCCGGGTAAAAAGTTACCAATGGTGCCTTCTAAATCAAGCGCCCGGGCGCCGCCTAAAGTGGCTAAATATAAGCCTTTAAATGCGGACATAGTGTGATTTTGTAACTGCTGAATTTTGTAAGCTTCATTATAGGTTTGCAGCATAGAAAAGCTGGAACCGCCCCCAACATCTGTGCCTAGGCCAACTTTTACGTCATGCTGTTCACATTTAGCTAAGTTGAATAAACCCGAGCCGATAAATAAATTGGAGGTCGGGCAGTGCGATATGGCCGCCTCTTTATTTGCCAGGCACTGATATTCGCTTTCGTCTAAATGAATGCCATGAGCAAATACCGAACGTTTTTTAACTAAACCGGCATTGTCATAAACCGATAAATAATTTGTGGCATCCGGATATAAACTTTTAATCCAGTCACATTCAGCTTTGTTTTCTGATAAATGCGTATGCAAATAAACATCCGGATATTCGTTTAATAAATCGCGACATTTAGCCAGTTGCTCAGGGCTGGAAGTAGGCGCAAATCTGGGGGTGATCGCATAGCTGAGCCGGTCGGTATTGTGCCATTTTTCAATCAGGGCTTTGCTTTCAAGGTAACCCGTTTCGGCGGTATCAGATAAATTATCCGGACAATTTCTGTCCATCAGAACTTTACCGGCAATCATTCTTAAATGGCGCTTTTGTGCCTGTTTAAAAAACGCATCAACCGACTCCGGGTGCACAGTGCCAAATACCAAGGCGGTCGTGGTGCCGTTGTTTAATAGCTCGTTTAAAAATAGTTCGGCAATTTTTTCAGCATAGTCACTGTCATCAAACTGCATTTCGGTTGGAAAGGCGTATTTTTCCAGCCAGGTTAATAGCTGCTCGCCATAGGCTGCAATCATTTCGGTTTGCGGATAATGAATATGGGTATCAATAAATCCCGGTGTGATTAAATGACCACAGTAATCGATAACCTGACAGTCTTCTAAGCTGAGTTTAGGCGCATATTTTTGTTTAAGTTCATCGGCAAAACCGGCTTCAGTAATTTTCCCGTCTTCTATTAATAAAGCGCCCGGCGAAAAGTACCTGTGGGCTGTGCCACCTAATTTAGCCGGGTCGCCGACCATATCTAATATATCGCCTAACACTAATTGAATCATATTAGCTCCCCCGGTAAGTTGAATAGCCAAATGGTGATAGCAGCAGCGGAATATGGTAATGACCCTCATCAATCAGGTTAAAACAAATATCCGCACTGGGATAAAATATGGTCTGATTTTGCTTTTGCCAGTATTCGGCCAAATCAAAGCTGAGTTTATAGGTGGCTTTGTCTAACTGTGTTTTAGGGTTCAACCAGTCAGTAATACGGCCATCTTGATTGGTGATGCCACTGGCCAATAGTTGCCAGCCGCTCTGAACCTGCATGTAAAGCGCAATTTTAATGCCGGAAGCGGGTTGGCCAATAGCGGTATCCAGTACATGGGTGGTAATAGGGCTGCGACTCATTCGGCTTCCTCCAATAATTTATTCAATCTTAATGCGGTAATTTTGGCTTGTTCCTGCGCGGCTATTTCAATTTCAATGGCTTTGTCGTGACGAATTCTGTCTTTTAATATATCAAGCATTTCAGCGGCGCTTTTACCGGTTGCATAAACAATAAAAATAAAGCCGAATTTGTTCAGGTAATCCTGATTAAGCGCGGCCATTTCTTCAATCACTTGCTCATCTGCCTGCTGCATACCGGACTGTTCATGTCCTGCCATGGCCGATGTTTTAGCAAACTTAGCTTTTAGCGTTTCAACATTGCCAATTTGTGGATGGGCTTCAAATGCGGCTAAATAATCTGGCGCATTGAGTTTTTGCCAGATTTTACTGGCCTGCGTATGAAGCTGAGTTAAATCGTCAAACGGACGGGCGCTGATCATTGCATTAATCCAGTTAGGCGCAGCGCAGCAGCTTTCAAATGCCTGATAGGCTTTGTCTTTGGGTAATACGTTTAATTCAAACAGTTTCATATTTTGTCCTTTAATAAAACCTGACCACTGGCCTGACCGACAAAATCCTGATTTTGATAAATCACCTGACCGGCCAGCCAGGTGGCATCAATTACACCGTCTACCTGAGTTCCAATATAGGGTGAAATTTTGTGTTTATGATGAATACAGTCCGCGGTTATCCGGTAATTGTCATCTGCTGAAAATATGCAAAAATCAGCTTGTTTGCCTACCGCAATTTCACCTTTATGGTTTAAGCCTAGTAGCTTGGCCGGTTGAGTCGACACTAAATTGGCGATTTCGCTTAAACTAAAGCCGAGTTTTTGCGCTTTGCTCCAAACTAAAGACAATCCAAACTGCAGACCGGAAATACCGCCCCAAGCGTTTTCTAAATCGCCTGAATCCAGGTTTTTAAGTTGCGGCGTGCAAGGGCTGTGATCCGATACAATGCAATCAATTACCCCGTCTTTTAAGGCTTGCCAAAGTTTTTGCTGATTGTCTGTTTCACGAATTGGCGGGCAGCATTTATATGTGGCTTTACCATCCGGTATCTCTTCTGCTGCCAATACTAAATAATGTGGACAGGTTTCTACTGTTAATTTAAGCCCGGCTGATTTGGCTTGTTTAATCATAGGTAAGGCTGAGGCCGAACTTAAATGCACAATGTGCGCATGGGGTTTTAAGCCTTCAGATTCGAGCTGTTGCATCACCCGGATAACCATAGCAATGGCATTATTTTCCCAGGACTCGGGACGGGTTTTTAAAAAGCTCTGATAACTTGAGCCAATACTGGCCGGTTTGTTGTGTTCGGGCTCTAATTCTGCGTGAATAAGATGTGGCAGACCTTTTTCGGCGAGTTTACGCATTGCGGCAAGCAATTGTGCTTCGTTCACCGCCTGAAATTCATCTATGCCGGAATGAATGGTAAAAGATTTTACGCCAAATACACCGGCATCCAGTAATGCGGGCAAATCAGCTAAATTATCTGCGGTTGCACCGCCCCAAAAGCCGGTATCTATCCAGAGCTTATCATCCAGTACGGCTAATTTTTCAGCCAGCGCCTGCTCGGTTATCGTCACCGGAATACAATTTAGTGGCATATCTATGACGGTTGTAATGCCGCCGGCGCAAGCCGCATGAGTGGCGGTATCAAACCCTTCCCAGTCAGTGCGGCCGGGTTCATTAACATGAACATGGCTGTCTACCAGACCGGGCAAAATAACTTTGTCTGAATAATCAAATACTTTACTAATGGTATCGCTGATATAGTCGTAAGGTTTAATCGCAATAATCATTTTATCCTGCACCAGAATGCTGGCTGATATTTCACCTTCAGGGGTGACCACTCTGTGGCTTTTTAATTGGATAATAGGGCTCATAATTTCACCTCTTGTTTTTTTAGGTCCTGCGTGGCGGTGCCCAGCAAAGTTTGCCATTGAATGCCTGACTGGCGGCGTTGGCTGGCTGGATTCGGTTCAGGTTTGTGACTTTGGTACAGCTCAATCAGTTGGCCGGCTATCGATACGGCAACTTCCATCGGTTGTTTACCTGTTACCTGAGTTAACCCCACAGGACAGGTCATTTTTGATATTTGGTGTTCACTAACGCCTCTGTGGCTTAAGCGATGGCGAAAGCGTTTTGCTTTAGTTTCTGAGCCAATAACACCTAACCAGAGTGCATCGTCACGTTTTAAAATGGCCTGTGCCAAGTCAAAATCCAGCTGGTGGTTATGGGTTAAAATTAAAGACGCTTGACCGGGTTGAGCTTGTCTAACCTGCTCAACCGGATCGTCATCCACAACTTGAGTGACATTCGCAGGCAGGGTTGGCGGGAATAAATCTGCCCGGCTGTCAATCCAGCGGATATAAATCGGTAACTGAGCTAAAATCCCGATTAATGCATGTGCCACATGACCAGCGCCATAAATATCTAAATTCAGTTGGGTTGCATGAAAACATTCAAATAAAATCACAGCACTGCCGCCACAACACTGACCTAAAGTCGCGCCCAGCGGGAAATGTTCAATGACATTATCCTGCTGCGGGCTAGTTAATAATTCACGTGCTTTTTCAATTGCTTTATATTCGAGATGACCGCCACCTATGGTGTCAAAAATATCCGTTTTTGATACCAGCATTTTGGTGCCACTCGCTCGCGGGGTAGAGCCGTCTGTACCTAATACGGTCACCAGCACACAAGCTTGCCCGGCTTGTTCCAGTTCAGCCAGAGCCTGTACCCAGGACTGCTGATGGAATCCTTGCGTATTTTGATTAAGCATCTTGCAAGTCCTCCGTTGTAAGTGGGTTATGTTCGTTTTGCCAGGCTTGCGCTTTTTCTACTGCCGCTAAAATGACTTCCGGGGTCGCGGGCGCGTCTAAATCAGGCGCATATTGGTAGCCGGTTATACTGGCAATGGCATTGCGGATCGCACTCCAGACACTAATCCCTAACATAAACGGAGGTTCGCCCACGGCTTTTGATCTGAATACACTGGTTTCCGGGTTGGCCGAATCATAAAGCTCAACATTAAATTCAGCCGGAGTATCGCCTACTGCGGGAATTTTATAGGTAGCCGGACCAAAACTGGCCAGCGAACCATCCTGATTCCATTTTAAATCTTCGGTGGTTAACCAGCCCATGCCTTGAATAAAGGCACCTTCAATCTGGCCAATATCCAGTGCCGGGTTAATTGAATTACCCACATCGTGCAGAATATCAATTCGGGTTGTAGTGTTTTCCCCGGTTAAAGTATCAATTTCCACTTCGGCCAATGCAACGCCATGTGCAAAGTAGAAAAATGGATGACCTGTGCCTTTTTCTTTATCAAAATGGATTTTTGGGGTGGAATAAAAACCATTCGATGACAATGAAATCCGGTTGATATAAGCCAGATTAACAACTTCAGCAAAACTTAAGGTTTGCTCACCAAAACAGACCTGATTATCAACAAACTTTATCTTGGCTAATTCAACCTCAAAATGACGGCTGATAAATTCAACCAAGCGTTGTTTAATGGTATTGGCTGCATTCAGAGCCGCCATGCCATTTAAATCTGTTCCGCTGGAAGCCGCGGTTGGTGAGGTATTCGGAACCTTGTCTGTGCGGGTGGCGTTGACTAAAACCGTTTCGCTGTCGACCGAAAAGGCTTCTGCTACTATCTGGGCAACTTTGGTATTCAGGCCCTGACCCATCTCAGTACCGCCATGGTTAACATGAATTGAACCATCGGTGTAAATTAATACCAGAGCGCCAGCCTGATTAAGGTGCTGAACGGTAAATGAAATACCAAATTTAACTGGGGTCAGTGCGAGTCCTTTTTTGATAAAAGGCGATGACTGATTAAATGCTTTGATTTGCGATATTCGCTGCCAGTATTGCGCTTTTTCTTCAACCTGCTCAATCATGTCCTGCATGATAAATTGTTCAACCGTTTGATGGTAAGGCGTGGTATCCCGGCCCGGGCGGTATAAATTTAATTTTCTGATGTCGAGCGGATCTTTCCCCAGATAATAGGCAATATCATCCATCAGCTGTTCTGCTGTCATCATTCCTTGAGGGCCGCCAAAACCACGATAGGCGGTATGACTGACGGTATTAACCCGACAGCGGTTACCGGTAATTTTGGCGTTTGGATAATAATAGGCGTTATCTGCGTGAAACTGAGCTCGCTCAACAATTGAGTCAGATAAATCCGGTGAGTAGCCACAATAGCCGTTCACTTCTATATTGGCGGCTTCAATTAAACCATCGTCATCAAAACCGACTTGATAGGTATTAAAAAACGGGTGACGTTTACCGGTAATTTTAAAATCATCGGCTCTGGCTAAACGGATTTTGACACTTTTACCCGTGTGCAGTGCAGCAACAGAAGCCAGTGCTGCCCATGGCGCAGCCTGCGTTTCTTTACCGCCAAACCCCCCGCCCATGCGGCGCATTTCAACGGTAATAAAATTAAATGGCCGGTTTAAGACTTTGGCTACCGTATGCTGAATTTCGGTTGGGTTTTGGGTTGAACACTGAACAAACATACCGCCATCTTCAGTCGGCGTCGCTGTGCTGATTTGTCCTTCTAAATAAAAATGTTCCTGTCCGCCAATGGTCAGCTGACCATTCAACTTATGTTTGGATTTAGCCAGTTCGGCTTCAGCGTCTCCCAGACTCATGACCTGAGGCGGTCTAACCCAGTCTTTATTGTTAATTGCAGTGGCGATATCCAGCTGCGGCTTTTCAGTCTTATATTCAATTTTAACAAGCTGAGCGGCTTTACGGGCTGCTTCATAGCTGTCGGCCACAACCAGCAAGATAGGTTGGCTATGATAATCAATTTTATCGTCAGCTAACAAAATGTCGCCTTTAAACACAGGGCCCACATCATTTTCGCCCGGTATGTCTGCAGCAGATAAAATTTTTACCACGCCTTCGCTGTGTTCAGCCTCCCGGGTATCAATTGAGACAATCCGGCCACAGGAGATGTTTGATAACACTGGGTACCCATGCAAGCCGCCGCTTGGATGAGGTTTATCGTCAATATAATGAGCCGTGCCCGAAACTTGTTTAACCGCACTCTCGTGTTTTATTGATTTGCCAACCTGACTGGTTTTAAGCTCAGTTTTGTTAATCTCAAAGTGCCGCATGGTTAACCCTCGTTGCTGATGGTTGAATTGTTAATGATTGCGCTTGTGTGTCTATCCGGCCAAAATTTTCATGCCAGATGCGGGTAAACAGATTCTCACTGACTTTGATTCTGTAGTCAGAAGAGGCACGCACATCGGATAAAGGTGAAAAATCCTGGTGGATTAAGCTGGCTGCAGTCTGGAAAGTCACCAAACTGGTAGTTTGCCCGAGCAGGGCCTGCTCAACCTGTTTGGCTCTGGCCGGAATGGCAGCCATGCCGCCTAACGCGACTCTGGCATGATTAATTTGGCTGTCGTCTGTGCTTAACGCTAAAACTAAACAGACGGCTGAGATATCATCTTCAATGCGTTTGGATATTTTGTGACAAGCCAGCGTTAAATTAGCCGGGCGCGGTGGAATATAAAATCCGGAAATCACTTCATCGTCTGCCAGTTGAGTCGTTTTGTAGGCAATAAAATATTCATCTAATGGCAACTGGCGCTTGCCTTTTTTACCGGTTAATTCAATGCTGGCATTGAGCGCGATTAATAAAGGCGCCGGATCGCCAATGGGTGAGGCATTGCCAATACTGCCGCCGAGTGTACCTGCGTTTCTTACCTGACAGGAGCCAAGGCGCTCAAATAGCTCGCTTGCTTCCGGGTATATTTTGCAAAACTCACCAACAAATTCACTGTATGGGGTCGCTGCGCCAATAAAGATACCGGATTGATCGGATTGAAAACTCAATAGCTCCTGACATTGAGTCAGTGAAATTAGACTGCTGCTTTCTTTTAATTGTTGGCTGAACTCTAATGATAAGTCGGTGGCCCCGGCCACCAGACGGGTATTTGGCATCTCAGCTCTTAATCTCACCAGCTCGGCTAAATTCTGGGGTAAATAAAAGTGGCGGGTTTGTTCAACTAAAAACGGCGTTGCAGACTGGATTAGCTTATTTTCTAATAACTGGGTCGCACTTTGCCAGTCGTGATCGGCTCTTGGGTACTCAAAGCACTTTTCGACGGCTTTTAAAATCGGGCTGTAGCCCGTGCAGCGGCATAGATTACCGCCCAGCGCATGAATCGCAGCTAATTTACCCGGATAAGTTTGATGGTTTAAATACAGTGCCAGCATACTCATGATAATGCCGGGTGTGCAAAAACCGCATTGAGAACCATGGCACTCAACCATAGCTTTTTGCACGGGATGCAGATCTTCTAATTGCGGAAAATCCGTTTTGCTGACGGCTTCTATCGTCACTAAATGTTTACCGTGCAGGCTGCCTACTAACATTAAGCAGGCATTAATACTTTTGTATTGCCAGCGACCTTGTTTTTTGTCACCGACAATGACAGTACAGGCACCACAGTCACCGGATGCACAGCCTTCTTTGGTTCCGGTTTTCCCTTTTTTGATGCGCAACCAGTCCAAAATGCTAAGGCTTGGTGCAACTGCTTCGAGTTTGATCAAGTCTTGGTTTAACAGAAACTGAATCACATTAACCTCTCTTTAATATTAAAAACCTTTAAAAATAAGCCTTTGCTGGCCAACTTTGACAGGTCAAAAAACTTTTTTGAATAAAATCTTAATCACTTGGTCAACTTCTTGCATTGTTCATACCAAGACTGACCGATTGGTCAATTTAAAAAGGTTTAGCAGGAAAAAGCAATGAATGATGTTATGCGATTACAAATGACGGGGATATCTAAATCCTACCCAGGCTGTAAGGCAAACGATAATATCTCTCTGGATATAGGCCATGGAGAGATTCATGCTTTGTTAGGTGAAAATGGAGCAGGTAAGAGTACTTTAATGAAGATACTCTATGGTGTGGTTAAACCTGACCAAGGGGTTATCTTTTGGAATGGTGACAAAGTTGAAATTAGTGAGCCGGCAAATGCACGTGCTTTAGGCATAGGTATGGTATTTCAACACTTCTCATTATTTGAAACACTCACGGTAAAAGAAAATATCGAACTGGCTCTCGGTAAACAAGCGGGCAATACGAATACGCTGGCTCAGCGTATTCGCGAAATTTCTGCAAAGTATGAAATGCCGCTCGATCCGGAGAGACGTATTGCCACTTTATCAACCGGTGAGCGTCAGCGGGTTGAAATCGTGCGTTGCCTGCTACTGGATATTCAGTTACTGATATTAGATGAACCGACTTCGGTATTAACACCACAGGAAGTTGAAGCCTTATTTAAAACTTTGAAAAAACTCAGTCACGAAGGTTGCTCTATTTTATTTATCAGCCATAAGTTGCATGAAGTGGCTGAGATTTGCAGCGGGGCCACTATTTTACGTTCAGGTAAAGTCAGCGGTCATTGCAATCCTAAGCAGCAAACCCCAGATGCTATGGCCCGGATGATGGTCGGAGATGGTGTTGAAATTAGCCATCAAACCCGACGTGCTCATTCCGAACAAGCTTATTTAACGGTTAAACATCTTAATAAAATGAGCGCTAGTTCATTTGATGTGGCGTTAAAAGATATCTCGCTGACTGTGAATAAAGGGGAAATATTAGGCATTGCCGGGGTGGCCGGAAATGGTCAGGAAGCTTTATTAAAAGCCTTGTCCGGTGAAGCGCCTGATAAAACTCAGCAAAGCATTTTTATTGAACAAACTTGTATTAATGCAATGTCACCTGTGCAAAGGCGCCGGTTAGGTGTGGCGTTTGTACCGGAAGAAAGGCTGGGTCGGGGCGCAGTGCCTGAAATGGATCTTTGTCAGAATGCGTTATTAACCAGTTTTGATTTTGGTTTGGTGACAAAAGGCATTTTACAATGGCAGAAAATTCAGCAACTAACCAATAAAATTATCCAAAAGTACCGGGTTAAAACACCAAATGCTCAAACCCATGCTGTGAGTTTATCGGGCGGTAATTTACAAAAGTTTATTATTGGCCGTGAAGTGGAACAACAACCTAAGCTGCTGTTAATGTCTCACCCGACCTGGGGGGTAGATATTGGTGCTCAGGTGGCCATTCATCAGGCGATATTAGATTTGCGTGATCAAGGCTGTGCGGTACTGGTTATTTCAGAAGATTTAGATGAACTGTATAAAATTAGTGATCGCCTGTGCGCGATTTGTGATGGCCAGCTCTCTCCAATCCTGCCTACCGACGACCTAGCTTTGCCCCAGTTAGGTCGTTGGATGGCGGGAGACTTTATTGAAGAAAACCAGCAGGAGCAAGCAGCATAATGTTAAAGCTAGAAGCCAGACCACACGCCTCAGCTTATTGGTCGTATTTATCTCCCATTTTAGCCGTTGTCTTAACTCTGATTACCGGTGCTATCTTGTTTAGCAGTTTAGGTGAAGACCCGCTAGAAGCGCTTTATATCTTTTTTATTAGTCCGGTTTCTGACTGGTATGGCATCAGTGAACTTTTGGTCAAGTGCATTCCAATTTTGTTATGCGCTTATGGACTGTCACTTTGCTATCGCGCATCAGTTTGGAACATTGGCGCTGAAGGTCAACTTTTGATGGGCGGACTAATAGCTTCAACCATGGCACTTCAGTTTGTGGATTCAGAATCTTTGTGGGCGATGCCACTCACCATGATTATGGGCATTGTCGGTGGCGCGGCCTGGGCAGGGATAGCTGCCTTTTTGAAACTGAAAATGAATACCAATGAGATTCTGGTCACCATAATGATGAATTATATTGCGTTGAATCTCTTGGTTTGGGCGGTACACGGGCCGCTCAAAGATCCGCACGGATTTAATTTTCCGGAAAGTGCATTATTTGCAGAATCAACCTTATTGCCGGTTTTATTTGAAGGCACGCGTTTACATTTAGGTTTGGTATTTGTACTGCTGGCATTGGCTGTTATCTGGGTCTTTATCAGTAAAACCTTTTTAGGGTTTCAAATTCAGGTACTGGGCTTAGACAAATCGGCAGCCAAAATGGCGGGCTTTAGTCAAACTAAACTGGCCGCTTTGGTATTGGTTGTGTGCGGCGGGTTGGCCGGTATTGCCGGCGCGATTGAAGTCGCTGGCCCAATTGGTCAACTGGTCCCGGTTATTTCACCCGGATACGGTTATGCAGCCATCATAGTCGCTTTTTTAGGTCGCCTTCACCCTTTAGGAATAACGTTAGCTGGTTTGTTAATGGCTTTAATTTATATGGGCGGTGAAATGGCTCAGATTTCATTGGCGCTTCCCAGCGCGATTACAGGTATTTTCCAAGGGTTAATTTTGTTTTATCTATTGTCCTGTGATGTTTTGATACGTTACCGGCTTAGATTTAAATCAGCCGGTCTTAAAGCGGTTAAACCTATTATCTCAACTCAAGCAGAGGGTCAGTAACTATGGATATGGATTTAATTACTAATATTCTGTATGCCGCAATTCGCACCGGTACACCTTTGCTGTTAGTCGCACTGGGCGAAATGATTTGTGAAAAAAGCGGTGTATTAAATTTAGGTCAGGAAGGCATGATGTTGCTGGGCGCGGTAGCCGGTTTTATTGCGGTTTATCATACTGACAGTTTTATGCTGGGTTTTGTGATCGCTGCATTAAGCGGTGTTCTGGCATCTCTGATATTTGCATTTGTCGCCTTAAATTTCAACGCAACCCAGGTAGCAACCGGACTGGCGCTGACGATATTCGGGACCGGCTTATCAGCTTTTATCGGTTCTGATTATGAAGGTAAAACAATAACGGCTTTACCGACAATTGGATTTGAGACACTGGCTGGTATTCCTTTAATTGGTAAGGCCTTATTTGCACAAGATGCGATTGTTTATTTTAGCTGGATTATGGTGATTGCCTGTTATTTATTTTTCCGCCATCACAGAGCCGGTTTGGCGGTTCGCGCCTCAGGTGAAAACCCGGATGTTGGCAGTAATCTTGGCTTACCTGTGATGAGAATTCGTTATTGTGCTGTCATGTTTGGTGGTGCTATGGCGGGTTTAGCCGGTGGCTATTTATCAATTGCTTATACGCCGCTTTGGACTGAGGGCATGACAGCCGGTAAAGGTTGGATTGCACTGGCACTTGTGGTGTTTGCAAGCTGGCGGGTGGAGCGTGTCATGCTGGGTGCTTATTTATTCGGTTTTGCCAGCATTATGCACTTATTTGCACAAGGCTTAGGCATTTCAGTTTCTTCTAACTTGCTCGCAATTTTACCTTATGCGGCAACGCTGCTGGTGCTAATCATGCTGAGTAAAAACAGTGAAAAGCTAAAGTTATTTGAGCCTATGGCGCTGGGTAAACCCTGGCATAAAACTAAATAGATAAACAGCCCCTAGCCAGTGCTTCAGCTGCTTTCATGCGCTGGTTTGCACTGCCCGTTAATTTATTCAGGTTGAGCTGACTTATGCTCATTCTGTCCGGATTGAAAAAGGAGAGGTTACAACTTAAGCAAAAATTAACTTACCTGAATGACCAATCTTTATGCAATGGCGTGTAAAGCTAACAAAATTTAATCATTATTGGAGATACTATATGAAAAAAGCATTAAAAGTCGTTGGCTTAGCGCTGGGCCTGGTTGCAAGCGCATCAAGTTTTGCACAAGAAAAATTAAAAGTGGGTTTTGTTTACGTGAGCCCAACCGGTGAAGCAGGCTGGACTTATAACCATGATCAGGCCAGGCTGAATCTGGAAAAAGAATTTCCAGGCGTGGTTGAAACGACCTTTGTTGAAAATGTTGCGGAAGGGGCAGATGCACAGCGAGTAATAACTCAATTGGCAAAAAGCGGGCATGAGCTTATCTTTACCACATCATTCGGTTATATGAACCCAACCATTAAAGTGGCTAAACGCTTTCCAAACGTAAAGTTTGAACATGCTACCGGTTATAAAAGAGCTGATAATGTAGGTACGTATTTTGACCGTATTTATGAAGCACGTTATTTAACCGGTGTCGTTGCCGGGTATATGAGTAAAACCGATGTTGTGGGATACATTGGCGCTTTTCCAATTCCGGAAGTCGTTCGTGGTATTAACGCATTTGCGCTAGGGGTTCGTTCGGTTAAGCCGGATGCCAAAGTTAAAGTGGTTTGGGTGAATACCTGGTTTGATCCGGCCAAAGAGCGCGAAGCCGCCAATAGCCTGATTGATCAAAAAGCCGATGTGATTACTTTCCATACGGATTCTCCGGCACCGGTTCAGGCAGCGGAAGAAGCAGGTATTTATGCTGTAGGTTATCACTCAGATATGAGCGAATATGGTGAAAAAGCGCATTTGACCGCTGCGGTTCATAACTGGAAAGGGTTTTATAAAACTCGAGTTGAGCAAGTTCTAGCGGGTACCTGGAAATCTGAAGATGTCTGGAAAGGCTTCAGTGCTGGGATGACCGAACTGGCACCTTTTAATCCAGTCATTCCTCAGGATGTTGTTGCTAAAGTTAATGAGTTAAAAGCGAAAATTACTTCTGGTGAATTCCATCCGTTTACAGGTCCACTTAACAACCAAACTGGTGAACTTATTTTGAAGGCAGGTGAAGTTATGTCTGATAAAGCGTTATTGGGTATGAGTTATTACGTAGAGGGGGTTGACGGCAAATTAAAATAATAAATTAACCCCTTACTTTTCCAGTTTGTAATTTTCGGGGGGATTTAAGGGAAAATAATATATACCCGTGCTACTTCAAGATGCATGTTTCAGAGCTATCACAGCGCTTTCAATACAAGGCATATTGGTAAAGGAAT
>CAJXMO010000011.1 GCA_913056495.1 uncultured Alteromonadaceae bacterium
GCCGCGCATTCTACGCTTTCCTCTTTTGTTGTCAAGCCTTTGTTTCATTTAATTTGAAACAGGCTTTTCAACCGTTTGAACCCTTTCGAGTTCCGCTTTAACTCGCTGACGTTTGTCTGCGTGTCGCTGCGTTGTGGGGGCGCATTATAGGGACTAATTAACCCCCGTCAACGCTTTTTTTGAATTAATTTGAAATAAATGTTTATTTGGTTATTTAACATACAAAACCGCATAATTTGATGAAGAATTCGACAGATTAATCGCGTTTTTTGTTGCCCTACAAATAGAAAAAGCTTTTGCGCTTGAGCACAAAAGCTTTTCAAATAAATTATCTCTATTTTTCGTTTAATTACATCTGGAATAAAGATTCCATAGAAAGGCCCTCGTTACCTAATATGTCTTTAAGGCGCTTCAGAGCCTCAACCTGAATTTGGCGAACTCTTTCACGGGTTAAACCGATTTCTTTACCTACATCTTCTAAGGTTGCTGCTTCATAACCTAATAAACCAAAACGCCTAGCCAGCACTTCTCTTTGTTTTGGGTTTAATTCTTCTAACCAGTGAACAATATTTGTTTTTATATCGCTATCCTGCAATGACTGCTCAGGGCCTTCATAACGCTCATCGGTTAATATATCTAATAACCCTTTATCTGAGTCACCACCAATAGGACTATCTACTGAACTGATTTTTTCGTTTAATCGAAGCATTTTACTCACTTCGGCAACCGGTCGGTCTAATTCAGCTGCAATTTCCTCGGCTGTCGGTTCATGATCAAGCTTCTGAGCAAGCTCCCGCGCTGTACGCAAATAAACATTTAATTCTTTGACTACATGAATTGGTAAACGGATCGTGCGGGTTTGGTTCATAATTGCACGTTCTATGGTTTGTCGAATCCACCAAGTTGCATAAGTCGAAAAACGGAAACCTCTCTCCGGATCGAACTTTTCGACCGCTCGGATTAAACCCAGATTACCTTCTTCGATTAAATCTAATAAAGCAAGTCCCCGGTTATTGTACCGACGCGAAATCTTGACAACTAAACGTAAATTACTTTCAATCATGCGTTTACGCGATGCTTCACACCCTTTTAAGGCTTTACGCGCAAAGTACACTTCTTCTTCAGCAGATAATAAAGGGGAAAAACCAATCTCACCTAAATATAACTGAGTTGCGTCTAAGTTTTTGTATGAATCTTCAGTCGCTAAAACATCATCGTTCGACTGAGCTTTTGCTTTAGTTGGTGTGTTAGTGTTGGTGGTGCGCTCTATCTGGCTCATTCTCATTCCCCTTAGAAAACAAAGATAGCACTGAATGCTATTACCCGTATCCCTATCAATTACTACGTATTACCTTGCTTAATAATTATAAATATCAACGCTTAGGTAAAAATTTCTCCGGATTTACAGTATTACCTTTGAAACGAATTTCAAAATGTAACTTTACTTTATCTGTATCAGTGTCACCCATGTCAGCAATATGCTGACCCACTTTGACCCAATCTTTTTCTTTTACCCGAATTACCTGATTGTGTGCGTATGCACTTAAATAGTCATCCGAATGTTTGATTATGATTAGGTTTCCATAGCCTCGCAGCGCATTACCAGCATATACCACCTTGCCTGAATTAGCCGCAAATACAGGATCACCTTTTTTCCCTGTTATATCTAGCCCTTTATTTCCTAATTCTTTGTAGGAAAAACGCTCAATGACCTTACCTCTTGCAGGCCATTTCCAGTTACTTCTATCAAACAAATCCAAGTTATTAGACTTGGTACTTGAGTTAGTTGTAACATTTTGTTTACCTTCAACTACAACATACTCCTGCCGCTTTTTGTTATCAAGTGTTTTTTGAGTCACCTGCGTATTTTTTTTATACGTTTTTTGTATTTTATTAGATGAATTAGATTTATAGGATGATTGGATACGGATGAGTTGTCCCGGGTAGATTGCATAAGGCGCTTTAATACTATTTATTTGAGCAAGTTGCTTAAAATCCACTCCTGCTCTAAATGCAATACTATATAAAGTATCGCCTTTGACTACCTTATAGGTTGTACGTTTTAATGAACCCGGTTCAAAGTCATGAATAGTTTTACCACGATATACTGAGTCAACTGGTGCTGGCGCGTGCCTTTGAGCACAAGCCGCCAGTACCATTATAAAAAGTATCATTATTACTTTTTCAAACACAGTTACATCATTCCTTTACTTTGTATATTCAGTTTGCACTAACTTGTTGTTTGATTCAGTTTATGAGCAATTTGTTCAACGGCGACTACCAGAAATATACCAAATAATGCAAAACCAATAACCGAAAGGGTAAGTGGTTCAATTCCGGTCACATCAAAATAGTGAGTAGGCAACACATTGGCTTGCTGTAAAGGTACAGTTTCACCATGACGATTTACGGTCGAACTGATAACTTCTTTCCATGGCCAGGTAACATTGAGTGAACCAATTAAAAAACCAATCAGCACTGCAATGGTAGTTTGATAAAAATGATGTAATAGCCAAGACAGAATTCTTGAAAAGACTAATAAACCGGTAATACACCCAGCGCCAAAACTTGCCAGTGCAAGAATATTTAATTCATTAATGGCATTTAAAAAGATCGGGTATAAACCTATCAAGAGTAAAATAAAACTGCCTGATATACCGGGCAATATCATCGCACAAATAGCAATAAATCCGCCGATAAAGAGCATCCACCAATCACCCGGTACATGCGCCGGTTTTGCAACAGAAATGCCGACTACAATTCCAATACCTATTAGCATGGCTATCCATTGCACTAACTGCCATTTCGGTTGGCTTTTTACTAGCAGATAAACCGAGGCGGCGATAAGACCTGAGAAAAATCCCCAGACTAGCAAAGGATAAACATCCAAAGCAGTTGTAATTAACGCAGCAAACGTTTTTAAGCTAATTAAAATACCACCAAAAACAGATAATAAAAAATACCCGTTAATATGATTCCAAAATGCGCCAACCCCTTGTTTAAACAAGATGCCCAAAGATGCGGGCCCTAACTGTTTTAAAGAGCTTAACAATTCATCGTAAATGCCGGTAATAAACGCAATTGTCCCCCCGGACACACCGGGTACAACATCAGCTGCCCCCATCGCCATTCCCTTAACCGTTAATAAAATATAATCTTTCCTGTTTCGTCTTTGCATAACACTCTTTTCTTATAATGGGTATTTGGGAGCAACTATTCGGTATCGCCAGCAACCAGAGGTACAAATTTCACATTGGCGACATCTGTAATTTGATAGTCATCTCCCGTTCTGATGATTTTTTTCAAGACTTGTTCTTCTGTGCCAATCGGAATAACCATAATGCCGCCATCCGTCAATTGTTCGAGTAACTTGGTGGGCAAACTAGCCGCAGCAGCAGTAACAATAATGGCTTCAAAAGGGGCTTTTGAAGACCAGCCTTTCCAACCATCACCATGTTTAAAATTGATATTGTGCAAATCCAGCTGGCGTAATACGCGTTTGGCCTGAAACTGAAGCGATGCAATTCGCTCTACTGTACAGACTCTGTCGGCTAATTGAGCAAGAACCGCAGTCTGATACCCACAGCCAGTGCCAATTTCTAGTACCTGATTCTGGCTGCCATTGTGTTCCAGAATAATTTCCGTCATGCGTGCCACTATTGCGGGCTGTGAAATTGTCTGACCTTTACCTATCGGTAATGCCGTGTTTTCATAGGCTTTATGTGTTAAAGCCGGTTGGACAAAAGCCTCTCTGGGCACTCTTGCAATGGCTTCTAATACCTGGTGGTTTTGTATTCCGGCTTGCACTAAAAGCTGTGCAAGGCGCTCCCCACTTCTTGCTATTTTTAAAGTTAATGACATCGATTAATATTTACCAAATACTTAATTATTACATTAACCCATTATACTTTTATTTGGGTTATCCAATCTTCCAATAAAGCAACGCTTTGATGTGCTGTCATATCAACAGTCAAAGGTGTTACTGAAACAAAATTATTATTGATAGCAGCAAAATCTGTGCCTTTGCTGGCATCTTTTATACCACCAATTGCACCATACCAAAATACATCTCTTCCAAAAGGGTCTTTTGTTTTGACCATAGTATCGGCCTGATGCCGACGTCCGCAACGAGTTGTCTGTATTCCTTTTATCTTATCAAGCGACACAGCTGGCACATTAATATTTAAAATTTGGTCGCTCGGGATGGGATGGCTTTGAATCTGACTTATAATTTTTGCTGCAATAGAAGCCGCTACGGTAAAATCAGCATCCTGCTCATACGAATTTAATGAAACAGCGACGGCCGGCAATCCCATATGGCGACCTTCAGTTGCGGCCGCCACAGTGCCTGAATAAATGACATCATCCCCAAGATTTGCACCATGATTGATACCGGAAACGACAATATCCGGTTCAAAATCTAATAAACGATTTACACCTATATGCACACAATCTGTAGGTGTGCCTGTAACCGAATAAAAGCCAGATTGCATTTGCTGCATTCTTAACGGATTGACCAGAGTCAAACTATTACTGGCGCCGCTACAATTTCTGTCGGGTGCAATCACTTTGACTTCATGCTCAACAGACAAAGCTTCATATAAAGCTTTCAATCCTCTGGCATGAACACCATCATCATTGCTCAACAAAATTTTCATTATCTGGTCATATCCTGATAGTCAACGATTTCTCTTAAAACTGAAGTTGCGAAACATCCGGCAGGTAATTTAAAGTCTAACGTTAAATACCAGCAACCATCATCCTCAACAGTGTGCCATGTAAAGTCTTCTACCGGAAGTTGCAATGCTCGCCTTTCCTGTTTTAACCCGGCTTCGACAAGACCATTAACAATATCTGAATTTTCAGCCAATACAGATGATTCTAAAGCCTGAATTTGTGATGATACCAAAGGTTCACCTTTACCAACCAAAGCACCACTTAATAAGATATCACCGGACTCAAATCGCTCATTAATTTCATCATCAATTGTATCAGGTTTAAAAAACGAATTACTGCCGGCAAGAATGAAAGCATCCCCGTCAACTGGTTTAAACAAATCTGAAGTAATGCGTGCATTCAGTATCTGATTAAATAAATGCGAGCGCGCCGCAGATAAATAAATACTTTTTAGCTTACGATCTTTCACTTTAATTTCGCCAGCTAACATTTGTTTTGCGTTATCCAAATTATTACCATCACGTCCAAACCTCTGCTCGCCATAATAATTGGCGACACCAAATTGTTTAATAGCAGACAATCTCGGTTCAATATCCGGGCTGGCTTCATTCAACTTCACTTTGATGACAAAGCGATTTGCTTTATGCGTGCCTATTTTGAGCTTTCGGCCATGGCGAACTGCTTTGAGAATTTTTGCGTTTTCTAATTCCAGATCAGGTAAATCCTGTTTAATTGGCCAGGGTAAGTTAAACCACTGCCGGGTAACGGCATGCCTGTCTTTTAAACCAGAATGGCTCACGCTTTTTGCCGGAACGCCGAATATACGGGCAATTTCTTTACCAATATAACCTGTGTTCTGGCCATTTTTTTCAACCCACAACCAAAGATGCTCACCTGCACCATCCGGTTCAAAGCCCAGAATTTCTTCTACATAAAAATCTTCATTTTGATTGCGGATACTACCACTCAGTTCTGGTTTGCCGTGTAAGTAAGCTAGATTCATTCAGATTGCTCCAATAATACAACCGAATGCACAGCTATGCCTTCTTTGCGTCCGGTAAACCCCAGTTTTTCACTGGTGGTTGCTTTAACATTGATATTATCCACTGAGGTATAGAGATCCTCTGCTAATATCGCGCGCATCGCTTGGATATGAGGCGCCATTTTAGGTGCCTGAGCGACAATAGTGACATCCAGGTTGCCAATTTTAAAATGTTTATTTTTCATTAAACCAACGACCTGAGCCAATAAAACCCGGCTGTCGATATTCTCATATTTGGCGTCTGTATCCGGAAATAAATAGCCAATATCACCAAGTGCAAGCGCGCCTAAAATAGCATCAATCACAGCATGAATAGCAACATCACCATCCGAATGCGCCAAAAACCCCTGTTCATATGGAATTTTAACACCAGCTAGTACAATTGGTCCTTGGCCACCAAATTTATGGACATCAAACCCATGCCCGATTCTAATCTTCATTATGTTCTCTGTTTAAAAAAAACTCTGCCAGAGCCAAATCACTGGCCCGGGTTATTTTAATATTACTAGCGTCAGCTTCCACTAGGTGTATGTGCGCTCCGGTAGGCTCTATGGCTGAAGCTTCATCGGTAATTTCCAACTGATTGGTCAGCCCGGCTTCAATGGCTTCGACCAAACTCTGAACGGGAAACATTTGAGGTGTTAACGCATGCCAAAGGCCTTCCCGGTTTTCGGTCGAATCAATCACAGTTTGACCGCCGTTAGCAAAAAATTTCTGACGTTTCATAGTATCTCTGACCGGAGTAGCAAGAATGCCCCCCTGATTTGTTGATAGACATTGTTTAATCAGGTTTTCAATATCTTCAACCAATACACAGGGTCTGGCTGCATCATGCACTAAACACCAGCTAAAACGCTCGCGATCAATGCTTTTTAACCCCGCCAATACAGAATTGACTCGTTCGTTACCACCTTCAACAATCTGAACATGAGGTGGTAAATTTGGCTTTAATGTCGCAATAAACGGGTCGCTGTCTGATACGACCAGAATGATTTGTTTGATTGCCGTAATGGCAGACAGTTTATTAATCGTATGTTCTAAAATACTCTGTTGATTAATCTTTAAATACTGTTTCGGGATACCGGCCTGCATGCGTTTGCCGACACCAGCGGCAGGAATGACAGCGGCAAGTTCAGTTGAAAATTGTTTAGCCTGGTTCATGTGTTTTAATTATTTGATTCATTTTTATGGCTGGGAACAATTCGATAAAAGACTTCGTTTTCTTTAATCAGCCCAAGTTCGTTTCTTGCTTTTTCTTCAATCGCATCTAAACCCGATTTTAAATCTTTGATATCGGCCATCATAATTTTATTTCGCATTCTCAAGGCTTCATTCGCCTGTTTCAATTCTTCTACTTTAGATGTCATCGCCAAATGTTCTGAATAAGCATTGTCACCAAACCAAAGTCGGTAATGTAATCCAACCAAAACAATAATCAGAAGAATTCGAAATAATTTCATAAGTTAAATCAGTGCGATAATGCCATTGGCTTGTTTAAATTTGACCAGTTGATAACGGTTGTTAATAAAAGCTCTCGCAAAGTTAAAGTTCGGGGTAAGGTGGTATCATTACCAATCCATTGATGCCCGCAACAAGCGGCAGTCATTATGTCTTTATTCGATTTAACCAAGCGTTTTTCGACCTGGTTTGATTCTAAACATTCCCCATTAAAATTAAACCAGCCATGTTCATTTAATCTTATTTTGTTGTGCTCAATCACATCAATGCAGTCTAGACGATAATGAATTTGACCGACTTCCTTTACCACAATCACAACGACCAGACCTAACTGTGCATTTTTAACAAACCAGGTTTGATTGCTCTGCAGATCAATTTTTTCTGCTGGTGATTTGCGTTTTTGTTTAGCTGACCAGGTGCCATTTTGCGCGTCTAATGTCAGCGGGTTATCTAATGATAAAATGGCTTCAGCGGCTCGCTTGATGTAAAAAGGTAAGCTGCTTAATCGTTTAGCGACATAGTCTGGATTTAACTGACATTCGGCAAGCAGTCTTAATTCACGTTCATAAAAGACATTACACAATTGTGCATAATCTAATAAACGCTCATTTTGGTTTGCAAAATCTTGTTGTTGCAACATTGGAAAATCTGCCAATGCTATACTCCAGATAAAAAAAAGGTGTTTTAACTGATAACCAATTAAAACACCTAATCATACTAAATGGTATGCCTATTTAAAACTAAACCGGCATACAAAAGCCAAATTAAGCTTGGCCTTTAATTTCGCTACGACCTTTGTAAGTTGCTTTTTCAGCTAAAACTTCTTCGATTCGTAATAATTGGTTGTATTTTGCAACACGGTCAGAACGGCTCATAGAACCTGTTTTGATTTGACCTGCAGCAGTACCAACCGCTAAGTCTGCGATAGTAGCGTCTTCAGTTTCACCAGAACGGTGAGAGATAACTGCCGTGAAACCAGCATCTTTTGCTAATTTAATCGCTTCTAAAGTTTCAGTTAATGAACCAATTTGGTTGAATTTAATTAAGATAGAGTTACCGATGCTTTGCTCGATACCACGCTTAAGAATCTTAGTGTTTGTTACAAATAAATCGTCACCTACTAACTGAACTTTATCACCTAGTTTTTCAGTAAGTACTTTCCAGCCATCCCAGTCACTCTCGTCTAAACCATCTTCAATTGAAACAATCGGGTACTGAGCAACTAAATCAGCTAAGTAGTCAGCAAATTCTGCTGAATTAAAGGTTTTATTGTCACCTTTTAAGTTGTACTGACCGTCTGCGTAGAATTCAGAAGCAGCACAATCTAACGCTAAAGTAACGTCTTCGTTCATTTTGTAGCCAGCTTTTTCAACCGCTTCAACGATAACAGCCAGAGCTTCAGCGTTTGATTTAAGGTCCGGCGCAAAACCACCTTCATCACCTACCGCTGTGTTATAACCTTTAGCAGATAATACTTTTTTAAGGTTATGGAAGATTTCAGCACCCATTTGAATTGCTTGCTTGAATGATTTAGCACCAACTGGTTGAACCATGAATTCCTGGATATCAACATTGTTGTCTGCGTGCTCACCACCATTGATGATGTTCATCATAGGTACTGGCATGCTGTACTGGCCTGAAGTACCGTTTAAGTCTGCGATATGCTCGTATAAAGCAACACCTTTCTCTGCTGCCGCAGCTTTTGCTACCGCTAAAGAAACAGCTAAGATTGCGTTTGCACCCAACTTGTCTTTGTTTTCAGTACCATCTAAATCGATCATGATTTTATCGATTTGAGCTTGGTCTAATGCATCTTTGCCAACTAAAGCCGGCGCAATTAAATCATTAACATTTGCAACTGCTTTTAAAACGCCTTTACCTAAAAAACGACCTTTGTCACCGTCGCGTAATTCTAATGCTTCACGCGTACCTGTAGATGCACCAGATGGAGCTGCTGCACGACCAAACGCACCGCTTTCCAGAGTCACGTCTGCTTCAATTGTTGGGTTACCACGTGAATCGATAATTTCACGAGCATGAACTTTTGCAATAGATGCCATTATTTTCTTCCTCTTTAATGATTTATTTTTAGCGTTTTTACGCTTTATAAATTTTAACTTTGGGTTTGCTTCTGACAGTCAAATGCTGCTGCAACAAAACCTTTAAATAGTGAATGTCCATCTCTTGGAGTTGATGTAAATTCCGGATGGAATTGAGCTGCAACAAACCATGGATGATCCGGGATCTCAATCACTTCAACCAATTTACGATCAGCAGACAAACCGGAAAAGACTAAGCCAGCCGCTTCTAATTTATCAATATAATTGTTATTTACTTCATAGCGATGACGGTGGCGCTCGTAAATTTCAGTTGAGCCATAAACATCAGCCGCTTTAGTGCCTGGTTTTAAATGACATAACTGACTACCTAAACGCATAGTGCCACCCAAATCAGAGTTATCTGTTCGGGTTTCAACATCACCTTCTGAGTTTAACCATTCAGTGATCAAACCAACGACTGGATGTGGTGTGTCTGAATCAAATTCAGTACTGTTTGCATTGTCTAGTTTTGCAACATTACGAGCAAACTCTATCAATGCCATTTGCATACCCAGACAAATGCCTAAATATGGAATTTTGTTTTCACGTGCATATTGAGCGGCCAACATTTTGCCATTAGTACCACGCTCACCAAAACCACCAGGAACCAGTATCGCATCCAAACCTTTTAACTTATCGATACCTTTAGATTCAAGGTCTTGTGAATCGATATAAACGATATTTACGGTAACGCGATTTTTAAGACCCGCATGCTTTAATGCTTCATTAACTGATTTATAAGCATCAGCCAACTCAACATATTTACCCACCATACCGATAGAGACTTCACCCATAGGGTTAGACTCTTCATACAAAACCTGTTCCCATTCGGTTAAATCAGATTCAGGTGCTTCTATATGGAAACGACGCGTGATTAGCTCATCTAAGCCTTGTGAACGTAACAGCGCTGGAATTCGGTAAATACTGTCGACGTCTTTTAATGAAATAACGGCTTTTTCTTCAACATTAGTGAATAAAGAAATCTTTTTACGCTCGTTTGCTGGAATCGCATTTTCTGAACGACAGATCAGGATATCCGGCTGAATACCGATAGAACGCAATTCTTTAACTGAGTGCTGAGTCGGTTTTGTTTTAACTTCACCGGAAGCCGCCATATAGGGTACTAGCGTCAAATGCATATACATTGCATGTTCGCGACCGATTTCAGTACCTAGTTGACGAATCGCTTCAAGGAAAGGTTGTGATTCAATATCACCAACAGTGCCACCGATTTCAACCAGAGCAATATCAAAACCTTGCGCACCTTCAATAACACGACGTTTGATTTCATTGGTAATATGAGGGATAACCTGAATAGTGGCACCTAAATAATCACCACGACGTTCGCGCGCGATTACGTCCTGATAAATACGACCCTGTGTAAAGTTATTGCCCTGAGTCATTTTGGTACGAACAAAACGCTCATAGTGACCTAAATCTAAATCCGTTTCAGCGCCGTCTTCGGTGACAAATACTTCACCGTGCTGAATAGGGCTCATTGTGCCCGGATCCACATTAATATAAGGGTCAAGTTTCATTATGGTAACTTTAAGACCACGAGCTTCAAGAATAGCGGCTAATGAGCCTGCGGCAATACCTTTACCAAGCGAGGAAACCACCCCACCTGTTACAAAAATATATCTAGTTGTCATGTGGAACCTGAAAAAATAGAACAAAATTAGACATTATCGACGGGGCGACAGTATAACAGAGAGCCTATTAACAAAACAAACTTACTCTGCACAAAGTGTATAAAAATTGCTTATGCTAGTTATATGACAGGTTAGCGAGTGTTCGCACAAAACAATTCTTTATAAAATATTCAACCAAATCAATCCGAACAATTAATATTTCAGCGCACTTTTTAACTTTAAAATGATCGCACCACCAATAAAAGTTACCAAATTATATACCAGATTTACGCGTCTGGCTCTTACCTTTTACCCTTTTTAAAAATTAGTTTGAATACGAAGTTAAAAACAACTAAATAAATTCCAACTTTGTCTGTGTTACACATAGGGTCTATAGTTATTAATGTCGCTTCTGGTAACCAAACATAGTCCATAAATTATGAAACAGAGTCTGGAAGACATCTTATTAAATGTATCTAAATCCGAGATAATCGACTTAGGCGATTTAACTCAAGCCCAGCGTCTGATTATTCATTCATTAATTGACGGACTGAATGTTAAAAGAGTCGGCATCTGGTTAATTAATGAAGAAAAAAGTGCTATTGAATGCAAATTATTAATCGATACTTTCCACCAAACCGAAATTGAATCACTCGAGCTTCACCGAACAGACTTTCCAAACTACTTTTCTTATCTGGACACAGAAAGGACGATTATCGCATCTCATGCTGAAACCGATCCAGCAACCAGAGAATTTACCCAAGTCTATCTGCAACCTCATAATATCAAGTCTATGTTAGATACGCCGATTCGGCATAAAGGCCGGATGATAGGCATTATATGTTCCGAGCAAATCGGTCAGATAAAAGAATGGAGTGATGATGAAATTACCTTTGCAGGAAACCTTTCTGATTTATATGGGCGCGCACTCAGCGCTTACGAAAGGTGCGTGTACCAAAAACAACTGGAGATTCAAAATGCAAACTTAGAGAGTTTAATTCAACAAAGGACGCAGGCGCTTGAAACCAGCCTGAGTAATCTGAAAAGTGCTCAGGATAAGCTGGTTGAATCTGAAAAAATGGCTTCGTTGGGTAACCTGGTTGCCGGTGTAGCTCATGAAGTCAATACGCCCATTGGTATTGCCATTACCGGGACGACACACAGTATTGAACTCGTTAAAGAATTAGAATTATTACTGTCAAATAATCAACTGAGTAAAAGCAAATTTTCAGAATCAATCAGTAATATTAAAACAACAAACGAACTTATCTATAACAACTTAAGCCGGGCCGTTGATCTGATTCAAAATTTTAAGCAAACCGCAGCAGACCAAACCGGGCATACCCGTTATGAGTTTAACCTGGCGGAATACTTTCATAATACGCTTAGCAGCCTTAAACCTATGTTAAAAACCCATAAAGTGACTTTAAAAACCCGGCTTACCGAAGACATTCAAATGTATGCCCCACCCGGTATATTTGCTCAAATCATTACTATTTTAGCGCAAAATGCGTGTTTTCATGCTTACCCTAAAGAACAATCAGAACGTGAATTTATCTTGTCGTTAGAACGGATGGACACAAGGATAAGGTTAACAGCAAAGGACAATGGACGTGGTGTACCCCTAGATTTAAAAAAGCGTATATTTGAGCCTTTTTATACCACTAACCGTCAGGGCGGTGGAACAGGACTGGGTTTATCTATTTTATATAATCTGGTTGCCAGTCAACTAGACGGTGATATCAAGTTGCTGTCTGAGCCAAATCAGGGCTGTGAGTTTATTCTGACCTTTCCCATGGTGCTCAGTCGTTTTAATAAAAATACGCCTGATTAAACATAAACTAGCACACATGCCTGCTAAACATTAGATTAAAGCCAAAATAAAAAATACCGCATCAGATGCGGTATTTTTTAGTGTTTTAGTGGCTATTCGACTGACGTTTATTCCCACTCGATTGTTGCTGGCGGCTTGCCTGAAATATCATAAACTACGCGCGAAATACCATCTATTTCATTGATAATTCGATTCGAGACATGGCCTAAGAATTCATATGGCAGATGTGCCCAGATAGCCGTCATAAAGTCGATTGTTTCAACGGCACGCAATGAGACAACCCAATCATATTTACGCGCATCACCCATAACACCAACTGAGCGAACCGGCAAGAATACAGTAAACGCCTGACTCACTTTGTGATATAAATCGGCTTTGTGTAATTCTTCGATGAAAATTGCATCTGCGCGGCGCAATAAATCACAATATTCTTTTTTGATCTCGCCTAATACACGTACCCCTAAACCCGGACCCGGGAAAGGATGACGGTATAACATATCGTACGGTAAACCTAATTCCAGACCAATTTTACGCACTTCATCTTTAAACAACTCACGAAGTGGTTCAACCAGACTTAGCTCCATATCTTCCGGCAAGCCACCTACATTGTGGTGCGATTTAATCACATGTGCTTTACCGGTTTTAGAGCCTGCAGATTCAATGACATCTGGATAAATTGTGCCTTGAGCAAGCCATTTTGCAGTGGTCAGTTTTTTAGATTCTTCATCAAAAATTTCAACAAATACATGACCAATAATCTTGCGTTTTTTCTCAGGATCATCTTCGCCTTGTAATGCATTCAGGAAGCGCTCTTCTCCGTCAATATGGATAATTTTAAGACCAAAATGATCGCCAAACATTTCCATAACCTGCTCGCCTTCATTTAAACGCAACAGGCCGTTATCAACAAAAACACAAGTTAATTTATCACCGATTGCCCGGTGTAAAAGCATAGCGGTCACAGATGAGTCCACGCCGCCCGATAAACCTAAGATGACTTCGTCATCACCAACCTGCTCTTTAATACGGGCGACAGCATCTTCTATAATTGAAGCCGGAGTCCAAAGTTTTTCACAGCCACAAATATCAACAACAAAACGCTCTAATAAACGTGTACCTTGTTTTGTATGAGTCACTTCTGGGTGAAATTGCACACCGAAGAATTGTTTTTCTTCGTTTGCAATAGCCGCATGCGGACAACTTGGCGTGCTCGCAATAGTTTCAAAACCAGCCGGAATCTCAACTACTTTATCGCCATGGCTCATCCAGACATCCAGAGCAGCATTGCCATCGTCTAAAATTACATCTTCAATTTGTGCCAATAAGCGGCTTTCTTTAACCACTTCAACTTTAGCGTAACCAAATTCTCTTTGATCAGAGCCCTGAACCTGTCCGCCTAATTGCTGAGACATAGTTTGCATGCCGTAACAAATACCAAATACGGGCACACCCGCATTAAATACATATTCAGGTGCACGGGGTGTATCGGCAGCCGTTACTGTTTCAGGTCCGCCCGATAAAATAATACCGGTAGGGTTAAATTCTTTAATTTGCGCTTCGGTCACATCCCATGCCCAAAGTTCACAATAAACCCCGATTTCACGTACACGGCGCGCGATTAACTGAGTATATTGAGAGCCAAAATCCAAAATCAGGATACGGCTTTCGTGAATATTTTTGCTCATAAAAATTCCACTTTATAAATAACTCAGGCTAGCCTTGGCTAGCCTGAAAAATGAATTCAGTTTTTAACTGTGATTTAGCCTAAACGGTAGTTCGGCGCTTCTTTTGTGATTTGTACATCATGAACATGAGACTCGCCCATGCCAGCTGAAGTAATTTTTACAAATTCAGCTTTCGTATTTAAGGCTTCTACTGTACCACAACCAGTCAGACCCATAGCCGAACGTAAGCCGCCCATTTGCTGGTGAATAATGTTAGCCAGCGGTCCTTTATAAGCGATACGACCTTCAATACCTTCAGGTACTAGTTTGTCTGCTTCATTCGATTTTTGGAAGTAACGGTCACTTGAGCCTTCTTTTTGCGACATAGCACCTAATGATCCCATGCCACGATATGATTTGTAATAACGGCCCTGGAATAATTCAACTTCACCCGGTGCTTCTTCTGTTCCGGCAAACATAGAGCCAACCATCACACAGCTTGCGCCTGCAACCAATGCTTTTGCAATATCACCTGAAAAACGTATACCACCATCCGCAATTACCGGTATACCACGTTTAGCCATAGCCGTTGCAGCATCATTAACAGCCGTAATTTGTGGAACACCACAACCGGTTACGATACGGGTTGTACAAATTGAACCCGGACCTATCCCCACTTTAACAGCGTCAACACCTGCATCAGCTAACGCTTCAGCGCCCGCTGCAGTGGCCACGTTACCGGCGATTAACTGAATGTCAGGGAAGTTTTCACGAACCCATTTAACACGGTCAATCACACCTTGAGAATGGCCGTGCGAAGTATCAACTAAAATAACATCCGCACCTGCTGCTACCAGAGCTTTAACACGCTCATCAGTACCAGCACCCACACCAACCGCTGCACCTACACGCAAGCGACCTAATTCATCTTTACAAGCGTGAGGCTTATTTTCAGCTTTGTAATAATCTTTAACTGTGATCATGCCGGCCAGTTTAAAGTTATCATCAACAACCAGTACTTTTTCAATACGGTGTGTATGCATTAAATCTAAAATGTTAGCCGGGTTCTCACCTTCTTTGACTGTCACCAATTTCTCTTTTGGTGTCATAACAGTAGAGATAGGCAAGGTCACATTTTTCTCAAAACGAATATCACGGGCAGTTGCGATACCAACTAAGTTGTTATCTGCGTCTACAACCGGGAAACCTGAGAATTTAACTTGCTCGGATAAGGCAATTACTTCATGGATTAACATGTCTGGTGTCACTGTAATAGGATCAGAAACGATACCAGATTCATATTTTTTAACCTGACGAACCTGAGCAGCCTGCTCTTCGATTGTCATGTTTTTATGGATAAAACCTAAACCACCCTCTTGCGCTAACGCAATCGCTAGGCGTGCGTCAGTAACCGTATCCATCGCTGCCGATGTCATAGGGATATTAAGGCTAATTTTGCGAGTTAATTGAGTTTTTAAATTTGCCGTATGTGGTAAAACGGTAGAGTGTCCTGGGACAAGTAAAACGTCATCAAACGTTAAAGCTTCTTGTGCGATTCTTAGCATTGCAACTTCTCACCAATATTGATCAGGTATAAACAGTTGCGGCAGAATTTTAACGACTTTATTGCTCTAGGTAAACTAAATTTTTCATTAAAATGGATTATTTAGCAATTATCTTTGCTAAAATTCTTTCTCATTCTCGCAGATTAAAATAACGCCAAGAAAAAGTTCATTTTTTATGACAAATTCGCAACAAATTTTCACGGTATCAAGTCTTAACCAGAAAATAAAAATCCTGTTAGAACAAAACTTTGCTTCATTATTGGTTGAAGCTGAAATATCTAACCTGGTCAAAGCCAGTTCAGGACACTGGTATTTCTCTTTAAAAGATGAAAATTCGCAAGTTCGCTGCGCTATGTTTAAAGGCGCTAACCGTTTTGTTCAGTTTATGCCAAAAAATGGTGAACAGGTTCTGGTACGCGCCGGCGTGAGTTTATATAAACCAAGAGGCGAATATCAACTTTTAGTCGAGTCAATGCAGCCAGCAGGTGTCGGCCAACTCCAGCAAAAATTTGAAGCTTTAAAACAAAGACTTGCACAGGAAGGCTTATTTGATCCAGCAGAAAAACAAGCCTTGCCTGCGCAGATAAACAAAGTCGGTATAGTCACTTCAGCAAAAGGCGCAGCGGTTCACGATATGCTGAGCATTTTAAAACGACTTGCTCCTAATATAGAAATCATACTCTACCCTTGTTTGGTACAGGGTGAACAGGCTGCCACCCATATTTGCCAAATGATAGAAAAAGCAAATGACAACGCCGAATTAGATTTGATTATTGTTGGCCGCGGCGGCGGCTCGATTGAAGACTTATGGGCATTCAATGAAGAATCTGTCGCGTACACAGTACATTACAGTCGTTTACCCATAATCAGTGCTGTGGGTCATGAAACAGATATCAGCATTTGTGATTTAGTCGCAGATGTCAGAGCCGCAACCCCTTCAGCAGCAGCTGAAATTATCAGTCAAAACAGTGTTAAATTAAAAAATAGCCTGCCAAAATTAACACGCCAGCTAATGCTTTCAATTGAGCATTTAGTTCGAATAAAACAACATAACGTCAACCGGCTGGAGTTAAGACTGGGCCAACAAGACCCGGTTAAACAAATGCTCAACAAACAACAATGGCTGGATGAAAAGCTCAATCAATTGCATCACCTGCTGCTGAACAATCAACAGCAAAAGCGGGCCAAACTGAATCAAATGGCTCAAGCTTTATTTGACCAGCATCCCAAGTATAAGCTACAACAAGATAAACAAAACCTTGCAAACTACGCACTCAGATTAAACCAGGCAATTCAAAACCAAATTAGCCAGCTAGACCATCAGCATAGGCTATACGCTGAAAAATTGCAGGCTTATAGCCCACTGGCGACGTTTAGTCGTGGCTACAGCGCAACGTTTGACCAGCAAGGTAATACGATTCAGTCCGTTAAAACCGTCAAACCAGGTGATGAAATTACCACACAGGTTTTCGATGGCAAAGTATTGAGTAAAGTCACCCGGGTTGATTTTTAAAACTGGTAGTAACTTATTTTTATGCTTAGAATACGCCCAGTATTAAATTTGAATAAAGATTGATTGTGCACGAACCTAAGTTTAGTTTTAAGTTTTTTTTGCCTCGCTATTGGATTAACTGGCTGGGCATTGCCATTTTGTATCTGATTTCCTGGCTGCCATATCGCGTGCAGTTGGGGTTGGGTAAACTAGTTGGCAGAGCCTTATACCTTTTAGTAAAAAGCCGACGTAAAATTGCCGCTCGTAATCTCGAAATTTGCTTCCCTGAGTTATCTGAACAGGCACGCAAAAAGCTTCTGATTCAAAACTTCGAGTCAACCGGCATTGCTTTATTTGAAAGCAGCATGGGGTGGTGGTGGCCAAAATGGCGAATCAATCGTTTAGCCCACTATGAAGGACTTGAACATTTAGAAGAGGCATTAAAATCCGGAAAAGGGGTTTTATTTGTCACTTATCATATGATGTGTCTTGAAATTTGTGCTCGCGTATTTGGGCAGACTCATCCGTGCGTTGCTTTTTACCGGCCTCATAATAATCCCTTGATGGAATACTTTCAGTACAAGGGCCGGGCACGTGATAACCGCTATCTAATCGGTGCAAAAAATGTAAAAGGGTTATTAAATGCGCTGGCAGATAACGAAGCCTGTCATTATTTACCTGATCAGGATTATGGTCGCCGCCGCAGCGTATTTGTTCCCTTTTTCGCAGAGCCAGAGGCCTGTACGACAACCGGCACGACACTATTTGCTAAAGAGTCGGGTTGTAAAGTCATCGTATTAATGCCAGAGCGACTACCAAATGGCCAAGGGTATAAACTCACCTTAACACCCGCTTTGGACAATTATCCAAGTGGGGATGACGAAGCGGATGCAGCCCGATTAAATAAATTAATAGAAACCGGCATTATGAAAGCACCTGAGCAGTATATGTGGCTGCACAGACGTTTCAAAACGCGTCCGGACAGAAAACAGCCATCTGTTTATAAATAAAATACATAATATGAAGACCTTAGACTAGAATGAAATTATAAAAACTAAATTAAGCTAAGGCTTTCTTAACGTTTTTTACTCATTCGGTTTAATATTCATTTATCTAAAGTGAGGTTCAGGTGCATTATGTTCTTCAGTTGTGGCCGTTGAATCAACTTCAGGTGGCTTAATCTTTAATTGTTGCTATTTAGCATAATTATTGGCAAGCTCATTTAACACAGTTAACAGGGTTAAAGTCTGACGTATTATGTGGTTTTGGATTAGGCACTTATCTGCTGCAGTTCTCTTGATTATTTTAGGGGTTTACATTGTTGTAAGCGACAACCCTTTTACCCGCTCTGAGGCCGATATAGGTGAAAGCCAAAGCGAGCAAAGCAAAGCTTCATCCGGAACCAAAACCGCTGAAGGCTTTGCTAACTTTTATAGTGCGCTCAAAGCTAAAATAGATGCCGGTTTAGACCCTGCCCGTGAAAAGTACGTTATTGAATTAAAACGAGCCAATACGACACTGACTGATGAGTTAATGAGAATTGGCCCTGCCGTTAAACCGATTGCCGCCAACTGGGTTGGTCCTTTTCGAAACAGGCGTTTTGTCGAAGGTGATACTTTAAGAAGCAGAATGATAGATATTGCCGAAGAAGAACACATGAGTCTGATATGGTGGTTAGAGAGAGATTTTGTGGTCAAACTGCCATTTCGGGTCGAAGAAACCGCAGTCGGCACTTTATACAAAATGAGTACAGCGATTGACTCAGATTTTGAACGAGACGTTCACAGTTATTTTTGTCCCACTCAAAGAGCGCTTGTCATTACCGATACGGTTGAACATTATGTTGTGGAAAACTGTATGCCTGCGCGTTCAAGTAATACCCAGCGATGGCGGTTGTTTTAATCTCAAGATTGTACTACCGGTAAAATTGATAACACGACCAGAATATAAAAATCTCAATCAAATCATACTTTGACAAACTGACCGTCTTTATAACCTAAGCAGGTATTTCTCATGTCATCTTGAGCCACATAACGAAGCTGCCCCATTCTCAGTTGTGTTTTACTAAAAAGCTCACGACTGGCATAAACACTGACTTCATGCATGTGTTTCTCAATTTGAGCGGTTAAATGATCAATCGCTTTGCTGTACTTTTTAAATTCTTTATCGTGTGCTTTATATGAGGCTATCGTTTGCTCAATCAGATTCGCTTTGTTTTCACAAGCTTCATCTTCACGCAAATGCTCCCACGTTGCTCTGATATCCTGCAATATGGTTTCTTTGGTTTTACGAATCTTGATTAGGGTCTGCTTTTTTTCCAGCTTTTTGTCCAGTTCAGGATAAAGGTGAAATATCGTATGGGTGGACGCAAGCGCACCTATAGTCGCGCATCTGACCCCTTGTTTAACCGAATAAAAGCCACCTACAATTTTACCCGCCGGAGATTTTTCAGTGCCCCCATAAATACTCTCAGCGCTTATCCTTGAATGCAGAACCTGCCCCTGAAACTGAACCTGCTTACCTGCTTTAATCGAGGCGCTTTGGATATATTTAGCACATATATTACCTGTCACTTTAACATTACAATGAAAATGAGCCTGTTCGAGATCACTGTCGTCATCGACTTTACGCCCGATAATGCCCTTCATTACCGTTAAATCACCATCAATATCCAGCTCTGCGTTTTCAACAAAACCGCCAATTGTGACGTTGCCGCTGGCTTTTAATCGCATCCCTTCTGACACGTCACCGTTAACAATCACCCCCCCTTCAAAATCGATATGCCCGGTCGATACATCTACTTTTTGCAATTCGAGTACATTATCAACCCGTGCACCTTTTTCAAAGGTGTAAGGAATACCATGAATTTCAGCAACCAGTAGATTAGGATCCTGACTACTGATACAGGCACCCGTGCCAATTTCAAAATCCAACTCCTGTCCCGGCTCGGCTAATACTGAGTTACCGCAAACATCAAAACCCGCCCGACCATTAGTTGGCGGATGACGTTTCACCAGAGGATCACCAGGCTTGACTGAAACCAATGCCCCCAGATCACGCATATCCACTGTGCCTTTATCATCCACTTCTTGAGGTTGAAGCACTCTGTCTTTAGCGGATTTGGCAACACTTTCAAAAACACTGTCTAAGCCTTTTTCAGGTAACTGCCCTCTGGCTATAATCGACTGATAAATTTCACCTTCAGGCCCAACAATCGCATTTTGCGCCAGCGCTTTCACAACTTCGACATCTATCCCCATGGTAACGCCCATTTTAGCAGCGCAGCGAACAATTTGTTTATCCGTTAAATTGGGACCACCAAATGCTGAAGTCAGCTCAACACTGGCACTCATCTTATCGTCAGCCACTCTGACATTAATTTTGGCAGGACGAGCTTCCGCAATCGCAAATTTCACTTCTTTGTTAAATTGTTTCGCTGTGAAATACTGGGTTAATAAAGCGACGGCTTTAGAAGCTTCTTCAGGAAAATAAAAAAAGGATTTATATTCGGATTCTTTAAACTGTTTTTCAATACTCGCATCTGTCGGCAATGACTCGCCTTCAATACAGGACGAAACAAGAAAAAGTTTGTTATTATTTTTATCAAATTCAAATGCCAAGTTTGACATAGCACAGTCCGTACTCTACAGCTTAATAAATGTTTACAACTTTAAAACATATCACAGTCAGTTAACCTAAATCCAGACTTAAATCATATAATATGTGGCTTTTCATTGAACATTTTAAGCACAATTTTGTTGTATATTTATTTTTACGTTTAAAACAGGCTCATCCACTTAAATTATTCTGCTTATCCTCCGCTGCGTATAAGTAGAATTGAAGTAAAATTAGATTTTATTTTCTGAACATAACGCCACAATTTTGCATTTTACGTTTGCATTTTACGCGCCAATCTGGATAGTTTTTCGACCATCAAGGCATTTTTGTTGCTAATAGCTGGCTATTGGTAACAAACATAACGCTCAAAGGCAGAAAAATAGACTCGTTGGCAATTTTATTATGTGCAGTTGAAGTTGATTAGCTAATTTTTCGGCTCACATCATAAAGCGTGACAGATGCAGCTTGCTGATGCGCTTTTAAAAGATGGATAAATTCGTTCACTGGGCGGTCTATCGCCGTGTCCGGAATTAAGATATCAAATCCACTATATAATCTAAGATACTTCATGCGATGGGCAAACATGCCTCTTAATCCTTTATAGATGTAACCATTTTTTGCTTTATAAGGATCTGTATTTAAAGAAAGCTCAGAAGGGCTTTGATTCAAATCATGAAGATTTGATTTTAAATACTGATGGAAGGTCGCTCTTTGCTCAATCAGTAAATGTGAAATAAGGCGTAAACTCACAGCAGGCAGAATCTTTTCTGGATCTTTAAGTTTTACGCCAATAAAAGCCAGTTCATGTGTTTCAAAACCTTGATTAATTGTTGGAATACCAATTCGTTGAACATTATCCCATTCAATTAACAAAAAGCCCTTTTTATGGTGGTAAAGCAGACCTTGCCCATTCAACATAAAGCTATAGTCTGGTTCCTGAATTTTACAGACTGCAATAATAAACCCAACAATACAGGCGCTCATTAAAAAAATGAGCGGAAGCTGTGCATAATCAGAAAACTCAGCATATAAAATAGCACATGCTATAAAAGACAGGATACTTAAACAGGCCAAGCTATAACCATTTCGCTTAGTCATGGAGCGTATATATTGTGTACCTAAACCTGATGACATCTTAAACTCCGGTTTATGACAGCTTCTAATTTAATGTATACAGCACGTACCATAACATTAATCCCCCCCAAATTATAATCAATCGCCATTTACGACAGACGGGGCAATCCGGCCACAATATTTTTTTTAACTGTTTATTCATACGTTGTTTTGTTAGTCGTAAAACGACTTAAACCACTGGTTAACTGTAGTTCATATTAGAGGGTATCCCCAGCTAGAAAGCCAATCTTTTTTATTTATTTGATAAAATGAGAGCCAGTCAGCAATTTCGGATAAAACAGAAAAGTTATATAAATGTGTACATATTGGGTAGGTTTTTGCAGACTGGATTAGAAAAAATACAAGATTAAAGATGATAATCAATATCATTTAGCATATAATCTGGGTTTTATTCGTGTCTTATTCAGGGGGAAGGTATGACTTTAAACTTAGTGAATGTAGGTGAGTCAGTTAGAGTAGTTTCGATAGCCCCAAGTCAAGTAGGCTTTCGCCGTAAATTATTATCACTTGGCATGACGCCGGGCGCACAAATTAAAGTGAAACGACTGGCGCCACTTGGCGACCCAATGGAAATTGAAGTGCGCGGATTTAATCTAAGCCTACGCAAAGCTGAAGCCGAAACCATCTTAGTTGAGAAGTGTTAATTAATGCAAAATAAGTTATCTATTGCTGTAATAGGCAACCCCAACTGCGGAAAAACCACCCTCTTTAATGCACTAACCGGCGCAAAACAAAAAGTTGGCAACTGGTCTGGTGTAACCGTCGAAAAAAAGACGGGATATTTTAACCTGACCCAAAATGAAAGCGTAGAACTGGTTGACCTACCCGGCACCTATTCATTGGATATTGAAGATCAAGAACTCTCTATTGATGAAAAAATTGCCCGTGATTACCTGAGTTCAGGCCAGTCCGATCTGGTATTAAACGTTATCGACTCCTCTCATTTAGAGCGCAGCTTATATCTAACCATTCAGTTACGTGAACTCGGTGTACCGGTTTTAGTTGTGCTGAATATGTCAGATATCGCGCACAAGCGCGGAATTTCGATTGATGAAGATAAGTTAAGTCAGATCACAGGTGCGCCTGTGGTCAGTATCAGTGCCAGTAAAAAAACCGGTATCGACAAACTCAAACACGCTATTCATCAATATTCGGGTTCACAACTGGATAGTTTTGATCTGGATATTTCTGATTCTATTGAAATAGCAATAGAAGAGCTTCAAACCGAATATGGCTTGACACCGACTCAGGCAAAATCCCTATTAGAAGGTAATTACGATAAAAAAGCAGCGGTAGACTGGCTGTCACAAAGTGAAACTGTTTTTAACGAGTTGAATGAAAAACTCGAGCAGGATTTAGCCACTTACCTTGCTTCAAAACGCTACCAGATAGCGCAAGACTGGGTTGCACAAGCGGTTCAACAAACCGGTGAAACGAAAACCAACTTGACCGACAAAATCGATAATATAGTGCTTAACCGCTGGTTGGGCATACCTGTCTTTTTAGGCATGATGTACCTAATGTTTTTATTTGCGATTAGTTTTGGCGGCGCGTTTATCGACTTTTTCGATATCTTATTTGCCACGATTTTTGTTGATGGCTCGGCCGAGTTATTAACCGGAATAGGATTGCCCGACTGGATGGTTATTATATTAAGCCAGGGGCTTGGCGGCGGTATTCAACTGGTTGCCACTTTTATTCCGGTCATCGCGGGTTTATATTTATTTTTATCCGTTATTGAAGATACCGGATATATGGCGCGCGCAGCATTTGTTATGGACAGATTGATGCGGGCTTTGGGTTTGCCGGGTAAATCCTTTGTCCCTCTGATTATCGGGTTTGGCTGTAATGTACCTTCAGTCATGGCAAGCCGTACCCTAGATACTCATAAAGACAGACTACTGACAATTTCCATGTCGCCTTTTATGTCATGTGGCGCTCGTTTGTCTGTATATGCGCTGTTTGCTGCGGCATTTTTTACGCATACCGGCCATAATCTGGTCTTTATGCTGTATTTGTTAGGTATAGTGATGGCTGTCTTAACCGGTTTATTACTGAAGCGAACCTTGTTTAAACCCACTTTATCTCCTTTTGTCATGGAGCTTCCTGCATACCATGCCCCGTCTATTAAAAATGTATTGATTAAAACCTGGGATAAGCTTTATGGATTTATCACTCGGGCAGGTAAAACCATTGTTATAGTTGTAACCTTGCTCAGCTTTTTAAATTCATGGGGCACAGACGGCAGTTTTGGTAATGAAGATTCTGAAAACTCTGTACTGAGCCAAATCAGTAAAACCATCACCCCAGTATTTAATCCGATAGGCATAGAAGAAGAAAACTGGCCTGCAACAGTCGGTATTTTCACTGGTATTTTTGCCAAAGAGGCGGTTGTCGGTACATTGGATGCTTTATACGCCCAAATTGGTAACACAGATTCAGTTGATGAAGAAGCCAGTGAATTCGATTTAATTGCCGGTATTAAAGAAGCATTTGCAACCATTCCGGCTAATTTGACAGATGTAGCCCATAACCTATTGGATCCCCTGGGGTTGGGTATTATTCAAAATGAGGGTATCGAGGCAGCTGCGGCTGAACAGGAAGTACAATTATCCACCTTTCAGGCTATGGGTAATCTATTTAACGGTTCCATCGGCGCATTCGCTTATCTCGTATTTGTTTTACTCTACACGCCCTGTGTTGCTGTAATGGGTGCCATGTATCGTGAAGCGGGCGTCAAGTGGATGAGCTTTATTGCCTTGTGGTCAACCGGTCTGGCTTATATAACAGCCTCTTGCATATATCAAATAGCCACTTTTTCTGTTAATCCAACCTTCAGTGCAAGCTGGTTACTGGGTTGTTTAATAGTATCATTATCTGCTTTTTGGGCGATGCGGCGACACGGCAAAAAGATAGCTGAAAAAGAAGCACTGATCATTCCTGTTGTTAATGTGCATTAGCTCTTCAGGCTGTTAGAAAATGATAAAAAAGCGATTTGGTTATCCACTAAGTCGCTTTTTTGTTTTCAAAACCAACATGTGTACACCACAAAACCAAATTGCGATATCCAATTTGTATTTGATGAAAAAATAGTTAGACTAAAACAAAACATTTTAAAACTGTACGATGAGAATAATAAAAACAAATTTCAGGCTATCTGTAATTGCGGGTCTGGTTTTAATGCCCTCTCTGGTCTATTCGCAACAGAGCATTTCACTGTATCAGGCACAAAGCAAAGGCGATACTGATTCAAATGCTTTGGGTTTAAATTATCTATGGCAATTTGACAAATTTGGCTCTGCTTCGGTCGGATATAACGAATTTGATGATGTGTTAAATACACAAACCAAATCGGATAATAGCAAATTATCACTTATCAAGCTGGGTTATGCCTATCCGATTCAATTAAACAGCTATGTTGAGCTAGAATTAGCGGCCAATGGCTTGTATTCTTTATCTGAACTACAGATAAATGAGCAGACAAAACATTCACAAGGCAGTCTCGGGCTAAGTTACTCAGCAGGTTTAAACTGGAAACTTAGTTCAAACTTAAGCTTAAAACTAGGGTTAGAAAAATATCAGGGGCTGGATAATCTCACAAACCTATCAACCAGCTACATTGGCCTTAATTATCGATTTGCCAGCCGCGCTTCCCAAAGCCAATCTTCGGCTGATAGTAGACCGTCTCTGGCTCAGCCCACACCTAAAATAAGTCATGGACAAAATTATGACAATCTTAAAAATATCAGTAACACAGAGACACAAGCCCCTAAGACCCATATAACAGAGCAAACTGAAATTCAGCCAGAAGTAAATTACAAGCCGGTAAAAAACCAAGAGAAAGATCAGGTAGACACTCAAAAGCAATCTATTCAAACTACCTCTGATCTGATGGCAAAGTATATGATTCAGGTAGGCGTCTTTGCCCAACAGGTCAATGTTGAGGTCATAACCCGTCAACTGCAAAATTTAGGCTATCAGTACCAATTAAAACAGAGCAATCAGTTAACCAAAGTATTAGTTACAGGAAAAAATAAAGCAATCCAGAATAAGGCTCAGGCAACAACCTATCTCAAAGAGCTGAATCAGGCGCTGGATATATCCGGTTTAATCAGAGCGGTCAAATAATCCAGATTGACTTTAAATAAAGTGGCTTCAACTTAAACGCGGAAAACAATCGAATGTATTTTGCCAAAGGATCTGGCTTAACTGAGATTTATCTGTTGATTTCAACTGCGCCATCACTTCAAAAATTTCAGGTAAAAAGGCGGGCGAATTGCTTTGCCCTTGCCTGCCACAAATTGGCATGTCCGGCGCATCTGTCTCCAGTAAAAAATGGCTTGAATCCAATTTTCTGACAACCTCCCGGGTCTTAGTAGCACGCGAATAGGTAATGGTACCGCCGATCCCCAGTTTAAAGCCAAGTTCAATTAAACGATAAGCCTGTTCAATGCTGCCAGAAAAGGCATGTACCACACCGCCATATTCAAAGTGATGAGCACGAATTATCTGGCAAATGGTATCTATACTTTTTCTGTGATGAATAATAATCGGCATACGATGATGCTGAGCCAGTTTTAATTGCTCAATAAACAATGCCGCTTGCTGTTTAGCATTTCCCTGCTGTTTAGCTACAAAGTTATCAAGTCCAATTTCACCTACAGCAATGCAAGTATCATCTTGTTGAATAGCAGTTTCCAAAGCAAATAAATCCGCGTCAATGATATGTTCGTTTATAAAATAAGGATGTAGCCCAAATGCATAATCTAACCGACAGTGAGTATCTGAATATTTATTTTTCAGTTTTTTTAACTCAGTCCAATTATTTTTGCTAATACCCGGCATTAAAATACGCTTTACCTGATTTTTCTCACACTGACTAAGCACCTGAATTAATTCAAGTTTTTTTGATAGCAAATCTAAATGACAGTGACTGTCAAAAAAAATCATAAAAAATTCCTTGAAAACAAAACGACCAGCCCTATATCTAATTCAGACGCCGATAACGGGTCTACACCGCCAGCCCGCTAGGGTGGCACTTAAAACTAATAAACATGCTTAAATAGCGTTACATATTGCTTAATAGTGAGGATATGATTATGAAAACTTTAGACTTTACTCCATTATACCGTTCATTCATTGGTTTTGACCATCTTGCAAATATGATGGATGCGGCTGCACGCAGTGATAAATCAGCTGGTTATCCGCCATACAATATCGAATTAACCGATGAAGATAAATACCGAATCACTCTGGCTGTTGCTGGTTTTAGCAATGAAGAACTCAATATAAACTTAGAAAATAATACGCTGACAGTGACAGGTCAGAAAGCCAAAGCAGACTCAGATGACGCCGAAAAACGTTTTATCTACAAAGGTATTTCAGCGCGAAACTTTGAACGCAAATTTCAATTAAGCGATCACATAAAAGTCAGTGGCGCCGATCTCGAACAAGGTTTGCTACATATAGATTTGTACCGCGAAGTGCCTGAAGCACTTAAGCCAAAATCAATTCCAATTGGCGTTAAACAACCTCAAGACCTGTTGGAAGATAAATAATTCAAGATCTAAGGCCGCTTTATCAAGCGGCCTTTTTAGTTTAATGCTACCTATCTCAACACTAAACTTGTAACGTCCTCTATGTTTCTTTTCAAACGGTGATATTTAATCACATTAAAATCGCAGGAGTAGCTGAGTTTTTAAAGACTCAAAACAATGAAAAACGCTCCTAAAAGGACCAATTTGACTAAACCATAAACGCTCAAGTTTAACCATTAAACCCGATTCAACATTCTGCAGGCTTATAATAAAGCCTGCCACCAGCGATGGGTTTCAATTGAATCTTTAATTTGAACAACCTGACCAACAAGCGGTGTTGTCAAAGTCAGATTTTTATTTTCTGCCAGTTGATTAACTCTCTCTAACGGGTCATACCAAGCATGAAATGCCAGGTCAAAAGTGCCGTTATGAATTGGCAACATTACCCGCCCCTGCAAATCCACATGAGCCTGCACACTTTGCTCAGGTGTCATATGAATTTCAGGCCAGTCTTTATCATAGGCGCCGGTTTCAATCAGAGTTAAATCAAAAGGACCATATTTCTGGCCTATTTTTTTAAATCCGTCAAAGTAACCTGAGTCACCGCTAAAATATACACTTTCATCTGGTGTTTTAATCACCCATGAGCCCCACAAGCTGGTATTTGAATCACCCAGTGCACGACCTGAAAAATGACGTGTTGGCGTAAAAACCAAAAGTGCTTTGTCAGTGTTAAATTCCTGCCACCAGTCAAAAGTCATGACTTTTTCCGACTCAACGCCCCACTCTATTAAGTTATTTTCAACACCGAGCGGCACCAAAAATTGACTGGTTTTATTGGCTAATTGCTTGATCGCTGACTTATCTAGATGATCATAATGATTATGTGAAATTAACACCCGGTCAATTTCAGGCAGATCAGCAATTGAAATCGGGGTTGGGTGAAAGCGTTTTGGCCCCATAAATGAAAACGGAGATGCACGTTCAGCAAAAACGGGATCTATCAGCCAGAATTCGCCATAGACTTTAAGTAAAATAGATGAATGACCGAGCTTAATCAGATGAAGTTTATCATCACTTAAATTCAATAATTGAATTTTACTTAATGTCTTTATCGGTATTTCGCTTTCAGGAACAGCATTAACTTTTTTCTCAGTAAAAAAGCGATAAAAAATAGCCAGTGTTTTCCCAATACCACCATTTTCAACAGGCTTATCATTATAAAACTTGCCCGCTTTATATTGACTGGAGGTATATTCCTGACTCAAAGTTGCCAAATTTTTATTCACTGTACATGCCCCTATTATCAGGATTAAAACTAGCACTAAACCTAAGCTACCGACCTTGCTTAACATTCAACCTCCAAAAGTAAACTACACTGACGAGTTTACTTACTACAAATAAAAAGTAAACTCTAAAGTGCAATTTTTATTAAATCCGCTAAAATGGCTTTGAATGGACAGAGGTAAAAATGAAATTATCAGATAAAAAAAGACAAGATATTTTAGCCGCAGCTGAACAATTATTTTATAAACAAGGCGCTGAATATACGAGTATGGATCAAATTGCCAAGCAGGCAAATGCTTCAAAACGTACGGTTTATAATCACTTTGAAACCAAAGAGGTGTTGTTTCAGGCTATTTTGCTGAATATGTTTGAACGTGTAGAAGCGGTCAATACAATATCTTTTTCAGCTGACATGGATCTGAAACAACAATTAACAGCTATCGCAAAACAGGAAAGTGATTTATTAAAATCAGACAACTTTTTACGTATGGCTAGAGTTGTTTTTATGCAAATGCTGAAACAACCCGAATTAGCCAAACAGCTCGGAAATAATAAAATTGGGTGTATGCGTTTTTTAGAATCATTTCTTCAAGAGGCAGTTAATAACGATAGTCTCAAAATCGATAATATCGAATTCGCCGCTAAACAATTTGTTTACCAGCTGAAATCTTTTATTTTTTACCCCAGACTCTACGGGTTTGAAATTCCAACGCCAGCGCAAGAAACACAAATTATTGAAGAGATAATTGCTATGTTTTTAGCAAGATACGAGAATCGCAGCGCAAAGGTTTAGAAAATAATAAAACAAGCGAATCGGCTTGGAACAGGGTTCTACTTATATTTTAGCGCTTCAATTTCAAGCTTTTTCATTTCTTTTTTATGATTTAAATATAAGACCAGCATAGCAAAGCCAACTCCAAAAATGACGCAAATACTTAAAAATGCCCAAAGGTTAATATCCATATTTGACTCTATACTGTTTGATAAATAATATTTTAATTTAGCATCCGTTTAAACTTAACCCGAATTTAAGATTTGTCCAGATAAAATGAGTTATCTCAGCTTTGCCTATCAAGAGTGGAAAGACCACCAGAACTAGCTGGCAGGTCTGTTCCAACTCAAAACTTTGCTTCTATTAACCTGACGATTTAACTGGCCAGTACTGTTTAACAGCCCCAATCAACATAATCAAAAAACAAGCGGTAAATAAATAATACAGAGTATTATCAGGCTCTGCCTGATGATTATTTTGCTGCTTTTCGAGCTTTTGTCCACTCACCTGCTCATTCATGGCGTTTGCAGACTCTGCAAGGCTTGCCGGCACTTCTGGTGCAGGCAAAGTCAGGTTTAATCCAAAACCAGAGGCGCTCTGCTCTACAAAAGATTTTAGCTTTTGATTATCCACCACTAAATCATATTGGGTTACCAGGGTTTGATAACGCTCAATGATATTTTTAAGCGTTTCACTATCTGCCTGCCAGTATTCTTTTCGATTAGCTTCTATCATACGCGCCAGCATATCAGCTTGAGCACCTGGATTTACTTGCTCAAACCATTCATTAATATCCAACTCTAGTTTATCTTCAACATAAACCTGATAAAACTCGTTCCATTGATCACCACGGACCAGGTTCGGATCCATCACCTGCCAGCCAAAAAAGTTATTCAAATTGCTCGCCATAGTGACAGCCCCGCTATACCCCTCTTTTTTCATTTCCTCAATCCAGCGCTTATGGAAATTGCGAGTTCTTAATTCTTTGGCTAAAAAAGTAGCCGCATTTTCCGCTTTGGCATTGCTGGCATCTCTTAAGTTACTAATCTGCATTTGTGGCGATTTACCGTCTAAATTTCGCACAGCCAGCGCCAATCCACCAAAATACTGAAAAGGATCGTCCGAACTTAACATGCCAAAAATATTAGAAGACCGTGAAAATACAGCGACATCGGTTCCAGATAAAGTCTTTGCATACAAATTAACATCACTGAATTTTTCGCCCCAGCGGCTATTGTCTTCTCCATAGAGATAGCTCATTCTGGATAAATACAAATCTGCTAACTTACTGTCTTCTTCCCAAGAATCAGACGCTATCGCAGAATCACCTAACCCGGAACCATAATTACCCGATTCATTCGAAAAAACTCTGATGCTGGATAAGTACTCAGCTTCATCCACTGCTATCCCTGATTCGACTAATTCAGTTTTAACCTGTTGGCTATTGTCCCAAAGTGAATTATTTTCTTCTTTTAATTCGGTGATTTCACGAATCGCTTTTGCCAGCCACAAGATCACATTAGGAAAGGCATCTCGGTATAAACCTGTAGCGGATAAAACCACATCCACTCGCGGACGTTTTAATTCACTTGCCGGAATAATTTCAGTCCCTGTGACCCGCCCGTCACGGCTCCAGACCGGCTTAACACCAATGGCCGCTAAAACTTGCGATTCGAGTACACCATAATGACGCATAGTTTCCATTGACCAAAGAGAAAATGCCAGTTTATCCGGATAGCGCCCATGTTCTTGATAATATTCAGAAATTGTATTTTCTGTTAGTTCTTTTCCCTGCTCATAAGCGGCTTTGGTTGGTACACGTGAAGGATCAAAGCCATATAGGTTATAACCGGTTGGCAATGAATCAGGGTGACGAATCGGATCGCCGCCGGTTTTAACCGGAATATAAGCCCCCGCTAATGCAGCCGATAAATGCGATAACTCTTTAATACCGCTTATGTTTTGATACATCTGTCTTGCTTTTTTAATCTTTGCCAGCAATGATTCAGGCAGATCATCAGCGGCTTTTCCGTCTATAACATAGTCTTCAATCAGGCGATATCCGGGTATATCAGTCAGTTCAGTGGCATAGCCCTTATGCTCGACCATGTCTTTATTATGTTTATGCTCACCTGCCTCATGATGATGTTCAGCTTCAAATTCAATCGAAATCTGACGGAAATCTTTGCCCAACATCTGGACTATAGTGGACACTATGAGCGGTTGCTCGGGCAACTCTCCAAAAGTATGCAAACCCAGTGGCTGATTTTGCGTTGCCAAATCTTCCATATATATATGCAGTGCATCTAAAAACGCGTCAAACTCTGCATCTATTTTTGCTTGTTTCCAGCCTAAATCCTGACAAATATTAACTTCAAAGCAGCGTTTAATCAGATTATTCGCTGTTTTTTGTTTAACGCCGCCCTGATCCATCGATTTATACTGATGCATTAACTCATGTAAATCGGCCACTTCATCCTGTAAACCAGCAGCTGCGAATGGCGGTGTCATATGTGAAATCACAGTTGCACTGCCTCTGCGTTTAGTCTGCATAGCTTCACCTACATCATCCACTATAAAAGGATAAATAACAGGTGTATGCCAGGTCGCTAAATTACTTTGATCGTATAATGACAGACCTCGTTCTTTACCCGGTAAATATTCATGTGAACCATGTGTGCCCAAATGCACAATCGCATCGCTGGCCCAATATTGTCTGGCATAATAATAAGCCGCAAGATAATAATGATTCATCGGAATCGATTCTTTGTGATAGTACTTTTGCTCATCATCCTCATTCTCCGAACGCGGCGGTTGACGCATAACCAGCATATTGCCGTTTCGGATTCGCGGGATCACAAAGTACTTTTTCCCGTTTTGTTCAACAGTCATAAAACTTTTTGAACCGGCTTCTCCCCAGAATTCATTAATCGGTGTTTTCACCTTTTCCGGTAAGCGATTAAACCAGGCCAAATAATCGTCTAACGGTAATAACTCAGCGAGATCCTCTTTAATTAATTTATCCAGTTCATAACTTCGATAAAACGGGCTCAAAATAGCATCCACTTTATCAGTGAAATAATCACTGTTCACCGGATTAATCTGATAACCCTCCTGATTCAACATATTAGAAATACTGCGTAAACTTTCAGGTATATTTAAGTAAGAAGCACCCACATCACTGTCACCCCAAACCATGACGGTTATTTTTTTATCCTGATTATTTTTCTGTTTCAACGTTGACCAGTTAGCGGCCCGTGAAACTAAATGATCAAGCTGATAATCAATAATCTGGGTTTCACCTGACTGAGGGTCCCGGCCCGCTACGATTATCGGATCAATCACACCAGCGGATTCAGGCATCACCAGTAAAAAAGGTGCCATATTAGGCGTAATTCCCTGCGAACTGGCTTCCCAGTCTGTCGAAGAGCCATCATAATAAGTCAGCCCTTGTAAAATCGGCACAGCCAGACTTTCAAACTCAGCTTTTCGTTTATTTGCCCAGTGAATTGAGCGGTAATTAATAATCGCATCAATTGCAACCTGGCCGTCCAGCTTTAATAAATAGCTATAATCTTTGGCAGCCGGGCTCAGATCAAAATAAAATGCGACCGGCGTAACACCTTTTGCTTCAAGCTTTGAAATGGTTTCATCAACCAATCCCGTATTATCAGACTCAATTAAATTGCGGGCGAACAATATACCAACACGGGGTTGACTGAATGAATGAGGCGCATTGGCCTGAGTCTCTTGCACGACTTTGTTTTCAGCAAAAGCTAGATAATCTGGCAATCGTTCAAAGACCTTATTTTCAGCTTTCGGGTGATAGATTCCGGATTCCGGGAATATTACCGGCGGTAATACCGTTTTTTCGCTTGGCCGGAATAATCGAAACGCTAAAAACCGTGACAGGCGTTTCATATTTTCCTGCCCACCATTTTCATAATAATTTGCAATATCAGATTGCTGTGATTGAGTTAAACCGACATTTAATGTATTGCTCTGAGGCCAATTAAGCGCAATAAACTGTGTTTTATATGCATTAAAAATTGGTTTAGGTAACGCAGAAAATGGGGTAAAACTTGCGCTGGCATCACGCTGAGAAACACCGCCAAAAACCACTAAGTTATGTTTTGAAAATTCAATTTTAGCCAGATTTAAATCTTGCAGATCTTGAGCAGATTTATGAATTAATTCTATACCTTGCTGCTGGGCAGCTTGCTTAAATAAGTTAATTTTAGCCATATTTTTATGGCTGCCACTGACAAATAACATACTCTCGGCAGAAACTGCAAAACTGCTCAGCACACCGATTAACCCGAATAACGCCAATAGTGTCATTCGGGTATACTTAATTAATTGAAACAACATTTTTATCTCATTATTATTCTGATTTTTCAGGAATATAAACTATGGAGCCGTCTGCCATTTTATATGCGACCCCGGCTTTAACGCCCTGCCCCGAGCCAATTTCGCCATTGCTTTTATAGGTTTCTATGGTTTCTCCATTTTTAATCACCATTTCCATATTTGGCTGGCCGGTATTTTTGATAACGGTTACGTTTTCTTCTAAAAAAGGATTCATTGGGTTTTGCGCAATCGCAATCAATAAAGCGGCAATTAAAACCAGAAAAACGTCAACCAAATTGACAACTGACAGTGCCGGATTATTCGCTTCATCTTCATCAAGCAGCCGCATCTTGTTTCTCCACCAGCTCACTTGCGACTTTTGGCACAAACGGAATTAACTGATGCTGTTCATCTGTCAGAGCAACCAGTTCTTCAGCCAGCCAACGTTTTTTAACACTGGCAATCCAGAACGTAATTGAGGCGATAACCAGACCAAAAATAACCGCAGAAAAAGCAATAATAAGGTTGTCACTGATCCCCTGAACGTCGCCATCTGCTAAGCTTTTTAATGCGGGGCCCATGGGTATCATAGTTGCAATCAACCCCAACATAGGTGCCAGTCGGCTGACATTTCTGACCGTCTCTAACTCTTTTAATGCGGCCACATCCAATAAATCTTTATTGACGGTTTTATCCGTTAACTTAGACTGCTTAACTAATTCGGCTAGCGGAAAACCAAGCACTTTCTGTTTGTGATCGCCGCTTAAAAACTGCTGAAAACCAAACTGATTTTGCTTGCGCTGAAGGGCTTGTGCACCGCACTGGCCAATTGCATATAAACTGTAAACAAACAGAATGACGAGTAAAAAAAGTACCGGTGCCATAAAAAAGTCTGACATCAGGTACATAATATTTTCGATTTGAGTGATCATAATTTAATAACTTGCCTGTAAATACAAGGAGCCTGTGGCTGACAAATGCAGCGACAGGCTAAAAGAAAATAAAGAAATCTTATTCAGTGAGCGGATCTGCGCGGAAGTTGTAGTTGCCGGATTCACCAGCTTCATTGTAATAACTGGTAATTTGCAGTTTATAAGTCGCGTTTGCTGTTTTTACGATATAGACACCATACTGTGACCACAATTTATGATTGCCTTCAAGGCTGTAGGCGTACCACTTGGCATTATCAAACGCACGCTCATTATAAACGTCTGATTGGAAATAATAATAACGTAGAACACTGGTATCAATGCCACTGTGCTCGTTTGTAAAATCCTGTATGGCCGTCGCATCGCCTGCGATATGCATTTCAAACTCAGCTGCATTATTATCTGTATTACATGGCAGTTGAATATCCCATGCATCTGTAGCGGCGACCATGGCTTTTAAATCAAAGTCGATATAAACGCCTGAATAACTGGCACAAGCATTAATGGCGTCAACGCTTAATTCTGTTTCAGGCTCAAATTCGCTTTCGGATAACCCCTGGTTGGCAATGCCCAGTGTAAATGCCGCTAGACCTCGACCCTCAGTGGTCACATCTGTGACACGGAATTTACTAAAAGCATCGTCTGAATTCACAATAAAATAGTGATCATCAGCGGCGGATACGACATGAGTTTCCATATCATAATGATAAAACCCATCCAAAATAGAAAAGCTTTGATCAAACTTAAATTCAGCTTCATCTTCCGGCAGATCAGCTAAACTCACAGAAGCGTAATCTTCCAGTTCACTTTCGGCTGTAGCAGTTAAAAACGCTTCCGTAACAGCTGTACCTTCTTCGTCATAAAATGACGAATTATTGCCCGTGTAATAAACTAAAACCATATTATCAGCATGCGTATTTAAATAGACACCGGTACGTTTAAATGCAATGTCCCAGTCGCTGTTAGTCTGTGCTTGCTCAGCCGTTAATTCAATTTGCTTACCGGTTTCCAGATCAAAATACGCATAATAAGATTCAGATGAAGTACCGGTTGAAAAAGGACCATATGTACTGACAACCTCTGTATTATCTTCTTTTTCTTGCTGATCCGGGTTTGAATCTGAACTACTGCTTCCGCAAGCCGCTAATGCAAAAGTGAAACCCGCAACGGGTAACAAATGTAGGTGTTTCATGATTTATCTCTCTATTGATTTTTATAGACTATTAATGCATTCCCTTACTACTATTCCTGCTTAACTTAATTAAAACTGATAATTTGCCCCGACATAAATCCGACGGCTGGATGTAGGCCGCGCATCAAATGCACCCGCGCTGACCCTGCTTTCATCAAGATGAGTATCGAACAGGTTTTCAACGCCCATTCGCCACCCCAGTTGACTTGTTAGTTGTTGAGTAAAATTGAAATTCCAACTGCTCCAATGATTATTGGCAACCTCAGTAAAATCGACAGATACAGCCTCGTCCGCTTGATATAACCAATACAAAAGCAGCTCAATATCATATTGGCTTAAGCTGTAAGCCAAATTGCTTTTAATTTGATGACGCGGACGGTTTGATAAACGCGTACCCGTTTCATCTACAGCTTCTAAATAACTGTAATTGAGCTGATATCGCCAGTCGGTCAAACTGATTTGAGTCGAAACATCTAGCCCTGATATGTCCGCAGATTCGATATTTTGGTAACGGGATATTTCATATGCATAATCAACCGCTGCGGTTGAATCAGCATCGTACTGAGATTCGATTAAATCATCGATTTTTGAAAAATGGGTGTGTACCTCAACTTCTAAGTCGGCCGCTTTATCCCAAATACTCTGGCGCATGGTGAAAGTGGCATTGACGGCGTTTGAAACTTCAGGTTGCAAGGCTTCATTTCCTAATACCATGTACCCTAAATTTCTATGGTCGAAGCGGTAAAAACGTTCTTTTAAATTAGGTACCCGATAGCCCTGACCTATATCAGCACGCCATTCAAGCTGCAATTCATCAAGGGTTTGTTTGATTAACCCGGATAGACTCGCCGCCGAGTGCCAGCCAAATCCGGAATCTTTCTGGGCTCGAATCCCCCCCATCAACTGCCAATTTTTTTCAATCCAGTTTAACTGGCCAAAACTTTCTACACTATTTCGCGTTTTACTCGCGATTTCAGGTTCAGCCGTCTCACTGACACCGACTTTGATTTGGTCCAAACCATCAAAATGAACCACCCCCCCTGATACAAACTCCCACTTTTTGCCTTGCCAAACTGTTTGACCATCCAGCTCAGCCAATAAAATTTCAGTTTTACGCAAGCTACCTGTCTGTCCACTGGTTTCCTGATGCTGCATTAAACGTGAACTAATTTTCCAGGGTTCAGTGCCGGAGCGAGATGAAAAAAGTGTATCAAACTGATGCTGTGACACATCTGACTGATAATACAAAAAGCCATCGGACTGACCCGGAATGCGGGATAATGCTTTTTGCTTGTCTTCTGTAAAATAACGATATTTCAGGCTGGTCCTTACCTCTTTTAATTGTCCGGATAAGGTCAAATCAGCAAACATTTTGTCCGCCCCAATTGCAGATTGCGCAACCGTTTGTTCGTTGTAATCAAAACCTGGGTTGGAGATATATGTTAAATTACTTGCCAAATGCCACTGACTCAGCTGAGTGCCTGTATTGAAGCGAACCTGATGCTCGGGCGGCTCACCTTCAATTTGGTTATTGGTATAATGAGATAACTGAAAGCTAATCCGGGTGTTAATGTCAGCCTGATCTTTGGTGATAATGTTAATGACCCCGCCCATAGCGGCGCTGCCATACAAGACTGCCGCTGTCCCACGCAGTATTTCAATATGTTTGATATTGGCTAAACCAAGCTGATCCAGATCAACTGCTGATCCGGTTGGTGCAATCAAAGGCTGGCTATTAAGTAGAATTAAAACATTATCACTGTCATATCCCTGCATTTGAATCGTATATCCGTCTTTTTGGTTACGGGTGACAACCAACCCGGGTATATAATTTAATGCTTCAGCAAGTGTGCCTTGACTCACTTGAGCAAGCGATTCGATATCAACTAACTGCACAGAAACCGGGGAATCACTTAATAATTTTGCAGTGCGGGTTCCGGATACAACAATTCTTTCTACTTGATTTAACTGAGAGTCGTCAGCGTTTACCTGCGCCAACAAAATACAATTTAGTAATACAAAACCATTCAGGCATTTCAACCTTGACATAAACTACCGTATTTATAATGAGAATTGTTTGCATTATAAATAACAACAGTAATAACGCAAGTGATATTCATTATCATTTGCATTTAAAAGTTTTAATTGGTTAAATTTGCATCCGGTTAAAAAACATTAAAATTTTATAAACCGCCCGCTGAATGAGAAATACAAAACAATAACTCAGGAAAACCCTTTGGTAATATTGGCAATATGGGTGCGCTAAGCTGACTGGAATCATTTTGGGCTAAATATAGCTAAATCAATATAAATTGAGATAATCAACTGGAAGTAAAAGCCATTTAGGCAAGGCAAGTTGGCACAGGCATAGTTGTTCTACGTCAAGCCAACTTAACGCAGAATAAATGGCTTTTAACCCAGCCTCTCAGGAGCCTCACAGACAGTCCACTTCTGTGTTGTATCATTTTGAAAGGTGCCTACATTCCTGCAATGATACGCCTTGAATTGAACTGTCTGTGATGGCTTTGATACTCGCAATTTATAATGATTTAGCTATACTAACTTCAGTGAGGGGGTTGGCAAATCGCTGTGGCTATTTTGTATGGGACTAATAGCCGGTTGAGCTCCCTGATATGTACTGTCAGTTTATGACTATTTATCTGGAGCCAGGGACTGTGAATTTTTGTATTATTTTTAAGCAATAAGTTATAGCTCGATAACTGAACTTTAAAACTTCAAGTATTAAACGTTTACTATTCTCATTTATTTCAGTTTCTAAGCTTAGGTTTTGAATAAAAGCCATGCAAAGCATGTCCACAAAACGAGATAGACAGAGCAAAAATTCAGCCCTAATCAGCCCTAATCAGCCCCACCACCATCTCCGCCGGAGAAAAAATTATCACCACCAGATTTATGCTCTGATGATATTGAAGAATCAACGCCGCCGGAATAGGTTTTATGGTTTGAGTCAGATAAACGAAACTGTTTAACCATTTTATAAATCAGCAGCAGCAGACAGACAATAAAAATAAGGGGCGAGATAACAGACTGAACAGCAGATACAGACTGCAAATCTGTGTAACGCCAACAAAAGAAAGCCATTAATACAACCATTATCCATTTAAGCATTTTCGTTATTCCTTAACGGTCAGATATCGCATCAAACCTGATTGAAAGTTTTAATGAAATCAGGTACTGAGTGTAGCCAGTGTTACTGAGCCTTGCCAGTTACAATACAAAATAAACCCAGCCAGAGACAATCAAAGCAAGCATAATATTAAGCACAACCCCTTCTTTTACCATGGTTTTTATCGCAAATTTATCTGCGCCATACACGATTGCATTAGGCGCGGTTGCCACCGGCAACATAAACGCACAACTTGCGCTAATGGCAGCAGGCACCATTAATAATTTTGGATCCACATCAGCCGCCACGCCTGCCGCCGCCAACACAGGCATTAGCAAAGTAGTGGTGGCTGTATTACTGGTAATTTCAGTAATAAAAGTCACAGAAAGGCAAATTAGCAGAATCATCAAATAGGCCGGCCAGTCTGTCAGGCCAGTTAATAGCTGACCTAATAATTCACTTAATCCGCTGGCATCAAATGCTTTAGCGATGCAAATCCCACCGGCAAATAAAAGCAACATTCCCCAGGGAATATCTGTCGCCGTTTTCCAGTCTAACAAAAAAGCTCTTTTCCCCACTTGTTGAGCGTTTGCGACTGTTCGCCCAGAGGGCATTAAAAACATGAGTAACACGCCCAAAAGTGCAACCGAGCTATCACCGACTTCCGGATTATTAATTAACCCCGACCAACCACCAAAAGGTTCCGTTCTGAATATCCAAAGCATAGCAACCAAACCAAAAATCAGAAGTACGCGTTTTTCAGCAGATGTCCAGTCATTTACCTCGGGCAGATCAAGTTCAACTTGTTTATCCAAACCTCTTCCCAGCCAGAAAGCCATACAGGGGATTGCCAACAGTACCACAGGAAGACCCACTTTCATCCATTCAATAAAACTAACTTCTTCCCCAAATTGCGCTTGATAAACCGCCGCAAAAATAACGTTTGGCGGTGTGCCAATTAAAGTCCCTACACCACCCACACTGGCGGCATATGCAATCCCCAGCAAGAGTACAACCCCAAACCTGGGTTGATTACAACTGGCCGCAATGGCAACCACCATAGGCAATAACATTAACGTCGTTGCTGTATTGCTCACCCACATACTTAAAACAGCAGAGGTGATCATAATACCGAACAGAATTTTTCTAGGCTCAGAACCGCCAAATAAAGTGATCAGACTAACCGCCAGACGCTTATGAACACCACTTTTTTCCATAGCTTTGGACAACATAAAGGCTCCCATCAAGAGCAAAATAACATGGCTGCCAAGCGAAGAGGCTGCCGCTTTATGATCTAAAATGCCAAATAACGGAAATAAAATAATAGGCACCAGAGAGGTAACAGGTATGGGTAAGGCTTCAGTCACCCACCAAACCGCGGTCAGTACAGTGATGGCAATGGTGATAATTATCGTCACAGGCAATTCAAAAAGGTAAGCAAGTATCCAAGCTAATATGGCAATTAAAGGCGCCATACTGATATATAAAAGACTGGGGTTTGATTCTGTTTTCATTCTGATTCGAATAAATCAAGTAAGTGATTTATTCAGTCTAGCGCAATTTTTAACAAACTCAGCTTATTCATATCTATATATACCCGTGCTACTTCAAGCATATTGAGGTAGCACGGGTATAAAAACAGCTTGCGTGATATTGACTTAAATTCAGTTATTTTCAATTAGCAAGCTGTAGGTCGTTTAAGCATTGAAGGTAAGATGTCACTCATAATCAAGCTAAAAAGCTCGTAGCTCAACTAAATGAGCCACAATAAGCCTAATAACAAACAAAACCAAATAAGTAATAACAGGCTTCGCTGAGGCCAGTTTAGTTCAGATTCCCGCTGCAGATAGGCCCGCGCGGTATCGGGCTTAAGTCCGGATAGCAGCGGATTTGCTTGCATGAAACTGAGCAAATAAGCCACAACAAAGCTAATAAAACAGCCAAATACATTCCACCACAACCAGGAAATTTCAGGTAAATATAACCAACAAAGCGCATTAGACAGGATCCCGGCTAACAACCCGGTAACAGCAGCCTTTCCCCCAACCCGTTTTGCAAAAAAGCCTAATAAAAATACGGCCAAAATAGGCCCATTCGCAAGCGAGCCGATTTTATTAATCGCTTCCAGCACGGTAGGTGCAATATCGCCAACAAAAAAAGCCATCACTAACGTAATTACGCCCCAAATACTGGTAATCCAACGCGAATAAATCAGCTCCTTTTTATCTGACCAATGTCCTTTATGAAAACGTCTGACAAAATCTTCCATTGTGGTCGCACTCAATGAATTCAGTACCGAATCCAGTGACGACATGGCTGCGGCAAACAGAGCGACCAAACTCAGGCCAACTAAACCCACTGGCAATGAATTAATCATATACAGAGGCACAGCTAGATTATACTCAGGTACGCCATTTTCAACCGGTAAGGCGGCAATAAACTCGGGTGACTTTGATGCATAAACCGCAATCCCCACACCAACAAAACAATAGAGCAATACCAGAGGAAAACGCAAAACCCCGTTCAGGAATAAAGCACGATTCGTCGTATCAATATTGGCTGTGCTCAACTGTCTTTGAACCTGACTCTGGTCACAACCATAATAAGAAACATATAAAAACAAACCACCGAATAACATTGGCCAGAAAGCAAATGTTTGACCATCGCCCAAACCATGATTAGCAAAATCTAGCGCCAACTTTCTGTCTTGCTCAAAACTTTGCCAGACAGCAGAAAAACCACCGAGTTCAGAAAGTAAAAAGACAAATACCAATATCAGCATGATGACCAGAATCAGCAGTTGAATCACATCACTATAAATAACGCCTCGAATGCCGCCCATTACATCATAAACAACCGTAAACAAGCCTAAAATTAAAACTGAATAAACAAAACCCAGACCGGTTATCAGGTCGATCACAATGGCAATACTATAAACCGTCACCGAAGTTGCAAATGCACGAATAAATAAAAATAAGCCACTTAAGGTAAGACGGGTCGTTAAATCAAAACGTTTTTCAAGATACGCATAAACCGAGATTAGATTAAAATGGCGAAACAAGGGCATAAAAAATAATATCAGCACTATCATCGCTAATGGCACTGCGAGTTCATACTGTAGCCAAACCAGCCCGCCTCCGGCCGCAAAGGCAACAAAAGCCGGCGCACCCAATATGCTATTGGTGGAACATTGGGTCGCCATAATTGAAATTCCCACAGGCCAGGCACCTATAGTACGGCCGCCCACATAATAATCATCCCGGCTTCCCTGCCCTCGCGCTAAATAGGCCGCCAATGCAAGCAGGCCAATGCAATAAACCGCAATAATTAGCCAGTCAATCCAAGCAATATTGGCAGTCATAAAAAGGCTCCTGATATTATTTTTATTCCTTAGCTTATTTTTTAAACTATCTGATTATGAGCTTCAGGTAAAGTCGGCTAAGGCCTGTTGACCTTTCGCGTTCATTTTTGCAGCAGCCCGTATAGTTTTTATACAAGGCAGAGCGATTGTAGTGTAGTGCGCTGCATAAATGAGCGATAAAGACTTTGTGCTCCTGCAAAGTCACCTTACCCCACATCCATGTGAGGCAACGCAGTAGAAAGGCCATACGGACGCTGCCTTTCAGGTTCGTCCTGAGCGCTTCCAACTCTTTGTTGCTCGGTTTTTATATAGAATCACTATACTACAGCCCTCGCGCCGCGATTTGAAAGCGCCCAGTCAGAACAAAATTTGTACTCGAAAGATAAACAGCCCCTAGTTATTTGTTAGTTAAAGGCTGTTTACTGAATAAATGCGCAAATGGATTCATTTTATTGTCATTAAAGCTAAAATAATGGAAATGGCATTGTCTATATCAATCAGGTCTCAGAAAACATGAAACGGATTACAATCATTAGCCTTGTTGTCGCCTTGCAAGCCTGTGCTATTCAATCAACTCCTAAAAGCCAACCGCAAACCGAACCTGTTAATCAACCCCAGTGTATTGGTTCTGTCGAATTAACGGACGAGCTGACGGCAAAATTTAAGTCAGTTCAGGATGATGAGTTACTGACAAAGGCTCTGGGTGAGCCTGATTTAGGAAAACTATGTCAGGGGCAGGTTTATCAAAGCGAAACGAAAGTTGTCTTATATAGGGCATGGAACAGTACGAATCCGAACAGCCGTTACGGGCAATGGTGGGCTTTGACTGAGCCCTCTGGCTTAGTGCGTGATTATCGCAAGGATTATGAAATCTGCTATCAGTGGTCACCTTTGGATAAACTGAGTCAGTGCACACTTAAAGCCGGAACCCGGGTGGTGATTGGCAACGGGCAAAGTGCTAAATGTTCTGATTATTTAACTTATCCGGTATCGGCCAGTCAGCAAGTATTTATTGAAGATGCTGAAAATGCAGTCATAAATTGTACTGAGTATAATGCGGTGATGAGCTGGCAGTTAGAGTAAATGGTTTTTTGCCCTGACTCACCCCACTAAAGCTTTAAACCCCTGGAATGGGCAGTTTTAAGTTCAAGTGTGCATTAATTCTTAACATGAGTCTGACTGGACTCACGGGTTTTGTAACATAGTCTATTGCACCAGACTCAAATGCTTGAATTTCAAAAATCAGGTCACCATAGCCGGATAAAAATATAACCGGGGTATCAATAAGCCCTTCAGTTTGTTTGATTTGACGGCAGGTATCAAAGCCAGACATATCCGGTAAATCAACATCCAATAAAACCATATCCAGATGCTGATTTTCAATAATTTCAAAAGCCTCAGCCGCATTGCTGGCAAAATGTAAATTTACAAAGTTTTCTAATAAGCTGCACAATACACTCACTGATGAACGCTCATCGTCAACGATTAATAAGTGAGTCTGTTTGGGTTGCATATATTTGCCTCTCCTTTTCACGCATCGCGTTTTGAGTTTTATTTAATGCCGCAGCAGAATTTAGGCAAGGCAGAAATAACGAAATTTAGTAAGCTAAATGAATTATTTCTAGCGCAGCATAAGACAATTTGGGCCTCAGCCCCAGGGCAGTGGTTATTGTAACCCTTAACTTTATTAGCGTTTGCTGATTTACACCTAGATAGATGTAAATGGTAGAGCGACGTTTGAAGCAAAGCTGAACGGACTAAACGGCACACTTTCTTCTTTATTAATGATTAAATTAGTATTGCTCAAAAATAATTTAAAGATTCACAGGCCTTAATCCTGATGAGCAAATTTAACGACTTAATCTTGACTGTTTAATCCGGGGAAGACCATGGCATGTTAAGCAGGAAAATAAGAACAAACCCAGTCCAGTTAAGTTATCGATTAAGCATAGCATTTAGCGACTTTATTTGGGTAACAGGATTTAATAATTTGAACCGATTCAAACAATTTGATTAAGGGGGGCTGATTAAAGCGTGCTTATTCTAACTCAATCACTATTCTGTCGGATTCATGAACGGCATGCCAGCCCTTTTTATAGGTAGGTACGCTGAAAAACACTTGGTCGAAGCTGCCATCAGTTTGGGCTTTATTTAAGCCCTTTAATAACCTTGTTGCTAATATATTATTATCCGGGTGAACAAAAAAATAATAATCGGCATTGTATTTTAGCAACAGGTTTTGCTCGAGCTGCATAGTGTTAAATGTATTTTCGTCTAGCTCGCGCCAGATTTCATAAGCGCCACGAGCAATATAGTCTGCGCGTTTTACCTGTAACATCTTGGCTAAATCATCATTATCTATGGTACTCACAACCGGTAATTTATTGCGTCTGAATATTTTAGTATCTTGCCAGTGGGTGCCTGAGGCAGCGGTGAAAGCGCGCAAATCTTCAACAGAAGTCACTTGATTATATCTGGCCTGTTCCCCTTGATGAATCAGTAAAAACCGGTATTGATTCAGTTGTTTTAATAAACTGAATTTGATCGCTTTTAATTGAGCTTCACGTTGGGCACTGGTTGTACTCCATAAAATATCTATATGTTTATTTTGTTTAAGCAGCTCACGCATCCTTTGTTTTGGTCCCAGCCATTCCTTTTCAAGTAATCGATATTCGCCATCCGATTCTACCGTTTTATCTAAAGCTAGCTTGAGAACATCAGGGAAATATTCACCACTTAGATATCTCACCACAAGTGGTTTATTGGTTTTCTCAGCGGCAAAAGCTTTACCACTGAAATAAAGTGCTAAAGATAAAACCAGCGCGAGTAAGCTGAATAAGGTTATGACAAAACGTTTGTGGAGCACTAAATACATCAACCTTGATTAATTTATTTTAAAAATTTTAAATCTAGTATAACGTCTGTTTTAACTTTCGCGTTTGTATTTTTATTAGATGGAATTTATTTAAAACTGAACTATACCCATATAAAGACAAGCGCTATTTTGTCTGTAACTCAATTCGTCACACTCATCAAGAACTGGAGCAGGGATGTGAGAAATAACTGGTCGCTGGTAATTCATGAAGTTAGCCAAACAAGCGCCATGATTTGGTTTGGGACACTTAAAAGTGATATGCGTAAATTTGCGAAGCTTGAACTCAGGGTTTTTCAGGCTGATGCAATGGGTGCAGGGGTTGCCTCAGGCGACTTAATCAAAACCATCGAAATTGATGGCCGTTATGATTTATCCAAACCTTTTAAAGGCTCCGGCCTGCGATTTTTTGGGATTAAACTTTTATCCGGTTTACAGCCAGCTGCTTGTTATAAGGTTGAATTGCATCGTCCGGCACAGGACATTGGTTTAGGGCAGTGTATCGATTCTCGCCAACTTAGCTACGGCACTTTTCGAACGCTACCCGAAACCCTTAAAAAGAAATCAGCAGCCAAACCACTGGTCATTGCGTTAGGCAGTTGCTTTTATCCGGATGATGATGATTATGCGGTGGGTAATGCTTATCAGGCATTATTGGCAAAAGGGGATGCTGATGAACAACCGGATATTAAATTTTTAACCGGTGACCAGGTGTATCTGGATATCGGCTTGGATTCATTATCACCTGTTTATCAAGAAGTTCAGGAGCGTATTGCGGAAGATTATGCGCTGGCCTGGCAGCGTCTTCGAAAAGTATTGCGCCATGGCGGAACCTGGATGCTGGCAGATGATCATGAATACTGGAATAACTACCCACATATCTCAGGTTGGAACCCTTATTTATGGATGATTCATGCCAGCGATACAATCCGTGAAGTGTGGAGAAATACAGCTAAAGACGGTGCAACCCATGTTCAGCGTATTATACCGGTTCGCCAGTTTAACATAGCGAATCAAATTTCCTTTATGATTGTGGATGTGCGTAGTCACCGAGCAAACTTGTCCGGCAGCCCAAATCATTGTGATGGTTTTTTGCCGGAAGCTGATTTTGACAAATTAATTAACTGGATAGGCTCGTTAAACTGTCCGGGGGTATTAGTGATGAGCCAACCCCTTATTTGTAGGCCCGGCGGTGAAAAAGACAGAAATTTGTCTGATTATAAAACTCAGTACAGCCTTTTGGTAAAAGCGATAAACAGCAGCCGGCACGATATTTTATTGTTATGCGGGGATGTGCATTATGGGCGTATTTCCAATATTAGATTAAGCGCACATGGTAAAAAATTGCACGAGATTATTGCGTCGCCGATGTCGAGTTTAACCGGGATTGATGGTCGTTTTGCAGCAAGCCGATCACGCAAAATTAATTCATTTCCGCCTTATAACATAGCGGGAATTAAGCCCCAAACCGTTGATTATCCTGATAGCTTTTGGCGGGTTTCATCCGAGCGTGTCGGTGGATTGTTTGGCATTGCTGACTATCAAAAAACTCAGGACCATTTTTCAACACTGGCGTTTTCGCTCCATTCGACCGGGCAGATTCAGGTTGACGTTAAAACCTGGCTCGTCCAGGCCAAAAGCCGCTCAGGTAAACCTAAAAGTCAGTTTAAAAAACCGAATCAGACTTACCGTATTATCATGAGTTAATGTGACTCGGATAAAATAGCTGCTGCGCCAAACCCAATTGCGTACCAAAAAGCAGAAACAACTAACATCGCCAGATAAATAAATCCAAAAGACTTTAGCAGCGTGCGAGTATGCAGCACTTTTGCTTTGTATTGAGGTTTCGGGTTGAGCCTATCAAGCCAAATACGTTTTATCAGCCGAAAGCAGGTTTGAGCGGCGCTGCCAATTAACAGGCTTAACCAGAACGAATACGCCTGATATCCAGCGTGGATGATGGCCGCTATGATCATAAAACCGAGCGAAAAAGCATAAATTAAGTAGGGGAAACTCATATTAGATTGCCCGGAAGGGCGGTGATTTATTTGCTCCAATTCCATGGTGCTTAATATCCTATTGTTGTGATTATTTTTTGTTTTACTGAATTAACCCGAATTTGGGATAACAAATCCCTTTTTAGAGGTTGAATGTCATCAATATCAATTTCTTCAAGATTATGGCTTATCCGGAGTGAATGATATGTCTAACTATTTATTCGTATACTACAAAAAGATGAGCTGAATGCCAAATATTATCTTTTGGTAATATTATCTTTTTTTAATGTAAAGTCAGGCTATGTATAGGACATACCCTAATTAACCTCAGTTGAGCTTAATTATTTGAATGGATACCACACTGAAGCGCGCTTCGGTATGCTTCAATGGCCGGTAGCAAAGCCGTTAAAATGGTTGCAATAACTGTTAGCCCCAATGCTTTAATTGTGGTGACTGTAAATAAATTTGCGGATATAAATAATCCAAATTCAGTAGAAAGCCAGCCACTTAATACAATTAGATTCAGGCTAATAAACCCAATGGCAGCCAAAGCTGAACCTAACATAAGTAAAATTGCTTCTGCTAAAATCAGTGAAAAGATCACACCCGGGCCAGCGCCCAGTATTCTCAGTACATTAATTTCGTGTTTTCTTTGCTGCATACTGGCAAGCAGCATTGTGCTTAATCCGATAAGAGAAGCAATCAATACCAGCAAACTAATCAGTCTGAGCAGGTTTTCCAGCGTACCGGTTAATTGCCACAGCTGGGTCATTGCAACTCCGGGCAAAATCGCCATTAGCCTGTCATCTGGGTATTGATTGAGTTGACGCTGTACAGTAAAGGTTGAAAATTTAGATTTTAAGCCAAGCATAATAGCCGTGATCGAATCCGGGTGAATCCGGTCTGGATTAATTTTGGACTCATTTGCTAGAAGCTTTTTTAAATGAGGCTGTGGTAAATGTGCGGCTTCTATCCCGGCAAGGGTTACGTGAAGTGTTTTGTCGACCGGTGTGCCTGTTGGTGCCAGAATACCAGTGACAACAAAAGGTGACAGCGCGTGCTGGTTAAAACCTGTAGCTGCCACACCATGTGCAATGATGATTTTGTCACCAATTTGATAGTTTAATTTTTTGGCAACTTCATAACCGAGTACTGTCTCAAATATACCATTAAATTTTTGGCCTGTTAAAAACGCTAGGTTTTGTTGATCGCCGTATTTATAATACTCAAAATAATCTTGGTTGGTTCCTAATACTCGGTAGCCTTTATGTGAATCACCCAGTGCAATTGGGATGGCCCAGCTTACTTGGGGATCTTGTTTGAGTTGAATGAAGCTTTGGTATTTGATTTCGTTCACCGGAGAGCCCATTCTGAAAACCGAATATAATAAAAGATTGAGTTGTCCGCTAGGGGCACCCACGATCAAATCAACCCCGTTTATGGTTCGGGCAAAGCTGTCTTTCGCTTGTACGCGAATATGTTCTACGGTCAGCAAAACAGATAAACTGATAAATAAAGCGAAAAAAGTCAATATGACAGACTGTTTTCTGGATTTAAGGCTATGCCAGGCTAAAGAAGTAAGCATATAACATTCACTAGTGAGTATTTAATTGATTCAGGTCCTGCATATTCAGGCAGGATTTAAAATAAGATTTAAGACTTAAATCATGGCTGACAAAAATCAGCGTTGAGCCGGATTGTTCTGACAATGCCAGCAACAACTTTATGAAGGCATTGCGGGCAGTATAGTCAAGTGCTGAGGTCGGCTCATCGACCAGCAAAATTTCGGGTTGGTTAATCAATGCTCGGGCAATCGCGACTCTCTGTTGCTGTCCGACACTTAATTCGTTTGCTCGTTGATTTTCTGATCTTTCAGGTAAATTAAGGTCTGCCAATAATTGTTTCATTTTGAGCGCCACTTTAGCGGGTGAGGTTTGACCAAAATAAGCTGCCAGTTCAATATTTTTTTGCACCGTCAGGTAAGGGATTAAATTAAACTGTTGAAAAACAACCCCAATATGTTTTGCCCTGAACTGATCCCGTTTGCGCCCGGATAAATTAGAAAAAGTTTGATCCAAAAGTTTGATCTTGCCTTGTTCGGGTTGTAATACACCACATAATAAATTTAATAATGTTGTTTTGCCGGAGCCAGAATCACCATACAAAAATATATTGTCTCCGGACTCGACTTGCCAGTGATTCAGGCAGAGTTGAGGATTGGCGCTACCCGGATAACTAAATTTAAGGTTTGTTATGTCTATCGCGGTTTGGGGGCTGCTGCGTTTTTCTTCAAATTGTGCGGACATCGAATTATGTCGTCCTGTCTATTTTGGGTTGAAATACTTTTATGTTACGTTATAACATGTATTTAAGTTGAACATCAAACAAAAGCGTATTACTCAAATGCGAGCATTAGAATTCAAAACAACAGCGTCAATGATTAGTGTTATCTGGCTGGTTATGATGACAGGGCCTGTCTTGGCAGAAACTCAATTTAACCCGGAATATCAGGCAGTGGAATGGCCACAATTAATGCCTGAAGATGATTTAAATGCGTTGATGGATCCACCGGATTATTTATCTGAAATTACAGATGGCAGTGAGGCCGACTCTGTTGAAGCGCTGGCTAATAATAAGAATGCAGATGCCAAAACCAAGCGTTATCAGCAAGCTCTGAATTCAACCCGTGTTATGCCCGAGTATAATCATAAAAAAATTCGCATTCCCGGCTTTGTCGTACCGGTTTTTGTCGATCAGGCACAAAAAACAATGCACTTTTTTGTGGTACCTTATTTTGGTGCTTGTTTGCATTTGCCACCGCCGCCACCTAATCAAATTATTTATGTTGAATATGAAAAAGGGCTGAAAGTAGATAATCTATATGAGCCTTTTTGGTTCGAAGGGACTTTAACAATCGAACACAAGCAAACCGATATTGCAGCCGCTTCATACCAGATGAAAGTGACGCGAATTTTGCCTTATACCGAAGAATAAACTGAGTTATTCTTCGGCTTGTTTGCATTTTTCACAAATGCAGCTCAATTCAAGCTGTGGGTCTTTTAAATTCAAGCCCGCATGGCTCAATTGTATTTTCAGTTGCTCAATTAAAGTTGGGTCTATTCTAATATTTTTCACCTGTTTACATTTAATGCAATACTGATACTGGTGGGTAACACTGTCTTCGGACAATTGATTTTGCTCACAAGCAATAAAACGGTTTGCGATTTCCAGTTTGTGCACCAAACCTTGTTCAACCAGAAACTCTAGAATACGGTAAACCGACATTGCGGGCAGCTTCACTGAGAATGTTTGTTTGCAATAATCAATGATCTCATAAGCGGAGAGGGCTTTTTCTGAGATGAGTAGAGCCGATAAAATGAGCTTTCGTTTTTGGGTTAAACGCTGCTCATTTTCCTGACAATTTTGCTCTGCATTGAGCAAAAAAGATTCTAAACTTTCCATATTTTATTCGTCCAGTTTTAAATAATTTGCTCCGCGTTCAAGTTCACTAAGCCCTTGTTTTTGATGGGTGATCCACAGAGCCTGAATATAATTCAGATGTTCAAACTGATTGAAAAAATTTACCTCTATTACTGTGAGTTTTGTAGCTTCAGTACAATTGAATTGGTAACGGGCTTTTATTTCGCTATGTTGAGCTTGCGCTTCATCTTTGTGGTAATGATCATGGTGCTCTGTTTGTGAATCTTGATCAGACGGCTTGGTATGTCGTATAGGTTGCTCAGGCAGGATTTGGTTTAGATCGATTTTAGCGGTTTTTAGCTGACATTCAGAGCCGCTAAAGCGATATAGCTCAGATACATTGGTAAGCTGCTGCCTGAGTTTTTCAACTCGCGCCATCTCATCCGCTGTACTTGCCTGATACTCAAACCCAACCAGGTTGACCGCTGGTGAATTAAACTGAATTTCTAGCTGGTTGTGCTCAATGACCAGATTAAGTTGAGCATGGCCATGAAGGTGAGCAGGGTTTTCATCAAAACCAGCAGCGACTGCACTTTGCGCATATTGCAAACTGGTTGTAAGAACGAGCGCTTGAAATATTGAGGTGGTATATCGATTTTTCATCATGATCTCCGTCATTAATGCATTAAATCCAAGGTTAACATTAACCGCTTTTCGCCAGACTTGAGTGCCGGTGACCTATGGATTAAACCGGCATTTTCATTGTTCGGCCAGGTTTCGCCTTTGAGCAGTGCAACTTCTCCGGGTTTTAGCTCACAGACATGCTCTGGATTATAGAAACGGGCTGTTTCTGAATTTAAAATTTCGGCTGGTCGTGCAAGATGCTGTCGATCAATACTATGATTAGCCAACCACTGGGTTGCGCAGCCTGAGTATGTTGTGATTAAGCGACAGGGCACTTTATCAACATGAAACTTTGGACACATGGCTTTGTTTAAAATAGACAGTCTTAACCCGGCTTGCTGTAAATCAAACAAACAGCAAAACATATCTACTAACTGGCTGATATCTTCGCAGAGTTCAAAAGCACAATTTAGTTCATCTAAATAAGGTAAAAGCGTCTGTGTGACGCTATTAGGTGATACCTGACGTACCAGATTTAATTTTGCACCCGACTTTATAAAATTAGCTATATCAAGCTGCATTGCACTAGTTATTGAGCGCCGCCATACGGATAAGTTGCAATCCTCGCGGTAAATATCAGCCAGAATTTCAGGGTTATCAGACTGACAGTCAATCCGATAGTTATCAATAAGTGATGCTTCATAAAGGGTATTAGGCTTGTTCATTTTAGTCTTTGTCGTTGTTTAACAGAGCACAATGGTGCGCGTTTCTGAGTTTAAAGTTTTTGTAGTGTGCCAATGCGATCATGCAACTGGCTAACGTTGTCAGGGTTAATTCCGCCGATTCGCTTAATCTCTCATGTCCAAGCATGACTGTCAGTGCAAGTAAGCCCAAACCTATAAGTCCGATTGCCAGTACACTTGTATTTTTATGGTGGGTAAAACCAAGAGTTAAGGCGAATACACCCAGAGGCACCACCAAATAAAGCAGCACCTCATGTAAGGTGTCATGCTCCATTTCTAAAAATACACCTGCAGTTGGAATTAGAACTAAAACCATAGGAATGAGCAGGCAATGAATTAAGCAGATGGATGACAGACAAATGGCTAGTTTGTCGCTGAACATCTGAATTTTAACCATTTTTAAATCTCCACTTATGACTAATAAAGCAGACCAAGATAGCTTGCTTTAATTATTGTTACAATATAACATAACACAAAATGTGTTATAATATAACAATTATTTGGAGTGTTAAATGTATTATAAAAAACAACTGGCGGTTGCAATTGCTGCACTTTTTCCGCTTGTTTCAGCCGCCAGTGAAATTGACGGTACTGTATTGAATGTTCAGGGTAAGCCTGTAGCCGGTGCATTTGTTGAAGTAGAGGGTAAAAGTCAATCTGTTAAAACCGATAAAAATGGTCAGTTTACGTTAAGTGAACTTGAGCCTGGTATGACCAAGTTACATATTTTCGCCGACGGTTTTGCGCATTTACACCAGCAATTGCAACTGCCTGAATCAGGTTTAGATAATTATCTTGTTAGATTAAATCGATCAGCGATTGAAGTGATTGATGTGGTGTCAGCGCCTGTGCATATGTCGGTTATGGAATCTGCCATACCGGTTAATGTGATTAGTGGGGAATCATTAAGAAGACGGCAAGCATCGACTTTAGGTGATAGCTTAGAAAAATTAGCTGGTGTGAATACGAATTATCATGGCGGCGTTGCCAGTACGCCTATTATTCGTGGATTGAGCGGCCCGAGAGTTCTGATTACTCAAAATGGTTTAGATGTAGGGGATGTTTCACGCGTTGGTCCGGATCATTCAGTGGCTGCTGAGGCGTCAACTGCAACTCAAATAGAAGTGTTGCGTGGCCCGGCGACTCTATTTTATGGCAGTGGTGCAATTGGTGGTGTGGTTAATGTAATTGACGGTCGTGTGCCGGTAGATAATGCAACCCGGGGTGAGTGGAACCTGGAAACCAGCTCAGTCAATGACAAGAAGCAGGCTTCATTTAATCTGACCAGCGGCAGGGATTCAGTTGCAGTTTATCTGGATGGTTACTGGCGAGAATCAGACGATTATCAAGTTCCGGTTGCACCGGATGCTGATTCAAATGCACAGGGCGATGATTTTACCGTTGAAAATAGTGCGGAAAAATCGAATGGCCTGACGTTAGGTGCAAGTTATTTGTTAGATCAGGGTTATTTGGGTTTTTCAGTAGAGCAATTTAACCGAGAGTACGGGGTGCCGGGACATAGTCATGGTGGCGAAAATGAAGAGCATGAGCATGAAGAACATGATGAAGATAATCATGCTGAAGAGTCAGTTTTAGCAGATTTAGAACAAACCCGTATTCAGGTTATGGGTGAGTTGGCATTAGATTATCAATGGTTTAATAAATTAACTATTCGGGCTGCAATGACAGACTATGAGCACGCTGAAATAGAAGGCGGATCGGTCGGCACTGTATTTGAAAATTCAACCGAAGAATTACGCGCAGACCTTCACCATAATGAATTTGCCGGCTGGCAAGGGGGGATTAGTCTTCACTATAAAAATACGGAAATATCAGCCACAGGCAGCGAAGCGTTCACACCGCCAACACAAGCTCAAACACTGGCGATGGCACTTATGGAAGAAAAACATATTGACGATGTTCTGTTTTCTTTCGGGGTACGCGCGGAGCAAGTTAAACTCAGTGCTGATCGTGTATTTTTACCTCACTTAGGTCTTCATCAGCACCATGAGCAAGCTACTGATGAGCACGAGCACCATGCGCATACGGACGCCGAGCATACTCAAGTGTTAGACTTTACGCAGGTATACGATGTTGAACACACATTTACACCTGTCAGTTTATCTGCTGGTTTGGTATGGGATTTTGTTGAACATTATAATTTGGGTATATCCGTTTCACGCTCGCAACGGGCACCTTCGGCTTCAGAGCTATTATCTTTTGGCCCACATATAGGTACGCGCTCATATGAAGTTGGCGCCCTGTTTACCCTGCATCAGCACGAAGACGAAAGCCATTTTGAATTAAATCAAGCAGCCATAGCGTTAGAAACTTCAAATAATATCGATTTGACACTTCGTAAAACACAAGGCGATCTGGGCTTTGTATTCAATGTTTTTTATAACCGGGTCGATAATTTTTATTATCAAGCTGCAACCGGTTTATTTGCCGAAGTAAGTCATCAACATGGGGAATCTGGGCATGCGCATGAAGAGGAACACGCTCACGATGAGCATGCGTCAGAATTACCGGTTTATTTATTTCAATCAGACGATGTCATTTTAACCGGTTTTGAAGCTCAGGTTGCGTGGCAGATTAACGATGAGTTTAAAGCCAGTGCCTTCTCGGATTATGTGCGTGCTAAGTTACAGGATGGAGGAGATTTGCCCCGCACGCCACCATTAAGACTAGGTACACAATTTAGTTATCAGAATGAACAACTGAGTGCACATCTGGATATTACAAGATATCAGGAGCAAGACAAGGTATCCGGTTTTGAGACGACAACAGCCGGATACACCCTGGTCGATGTTCAGGTCGCTTATGACTTGTCATTGCTTAATCAGGATACTGCCTTGTATTTGAAGATTAACAACCTGACAGATGAAGCTGCGCGTGTTCATACGTCATTCTTAAAAGATTTAACCCCTCGTCCGGGCAGAAATATAACCGCAGGCATTCGTGGGTATTTCTAAGCCATTTAAAAACTAATTCAATTATATAAAACTTAAATTAAGGATCAGAATAATGAAAACTTTCCATTTAAATATACTGGCTGCTGCAGTGAGTGCTTTGCTTTTATCTGCTTGTGGTGATGCAGAAACGACGATTGTTGAACGCGCGCCTGTTGAAAACGAAGCGGATTATAATCATGGTGATGATCACCAGCATGATGATAGCTACGAGATTAAAAGCGCAGGGCGTCTGGCGGTTTTAACGGCAGGTGGTGATGAAGCGTTAATTTATGACTTGGATGATGCCAGTTTGCTTGACAGTTTTACACTGAGTAATGCATCCAGTACTTTATCATCTTCAGCTGGTTTTCGTTATGCGGTTATCAATAACCGGGCAGCAGATCAGGTAGAATTTATTGATTCAGGTCTTTGGCGAGAAGACCATGGTGAACACTTGCACGATTATAAACAAGCCCCTGATTTATCAGGTTATAAAGTGAGTGGCAGCCGACCGACTCATTTGGTTAAACATGATGAACAATTGGCTATTTTTTATGATGGTAATTCAGATACGGGCGAAGCTGCTTCAGTACAGGTTTTAACAGATGCAGATATTGCTAATCAAACAGAAAACCTGCCGGCGCTCAATTATTCAGTCAATATGCATGGCGTTGCCGAACCGCATGCTGATCATCTATTTGCTTCAGTTCGCCGAGATGATTCACTCAGTACGTCGGCTAATAAAGTATTACCGGATCAGGTAGCCGTCTATCATTTACATGATGATGAATACGAGCAAGAGCATATATTTTTACAAACTTGCCCGGATTTGCATGGGGCTGCTCAAAATGAAGCCTATCAGGTGTATGGTTGCAGTGATGGTGTATTGGTGACTTATCAGGCTGATGGCGCATATGCATCTGCAAAAATTGACAATATTGATGCGCTGGATGGGTTAAGAGTGGGTTCTATTTATGGTCACCATGAACAGGGGAGCTTTATCGGTGTTGCATCGCAACATGGTGGTGGCAGTGCTGTGTTGGTTCAGATAGAAGCGGGCGAACAAGAAATGCAGGCCATTGACTGGCAGCCACAGGTTGATGCCCATCCAGTGGCCTATTCATTTTCAGCGGGTGGTGAACACTTTTTGATTTTGGATAATTTGGGTTATTTAACCTTGTTAAGCGCCCATCAGCATGACGATCATAGTCACTGGCAATTTGAAACCAGAATTGATATCTCTGAGCAAGACATCGCGGATATGCCTGAGGGCTTGTCTTTTGAAATGACCGTCTCGCAAAATGATGATTTAGTGTTCATTGCGGATCCTATTGCTCAACACATATTACAAATTGATTTAGAAACAGCCGAAGTAGTCAGGGACATTGAACTTAATTTTGCACCCGCGGCGCTAACCTGGCTGGGCATAGTTGATGACTAAGATGAGCACAATCATTAATTTTGCAGTCGTTTTTATCTCAGCTAAAGCGTAATTTATCTGCTGAGTAAATCCACAAAGGGAAGTCGAATCCAGATTTCCCTTTTTATAAGCCCAGATCTAACACCCTAAAGCTTTTCACTCGTAAAATCAGCGCTTTCTATCCGGGCTCTGCCATTGCCTTTAGCGTAATATAAATGCTCATCCGCTCTTTGGATTAAAGTTTCAAAAGTATCATTTTGATGTTGCAATGCAAGGCCAATACTCAGAGTTACCGCTTTATTATCGGGTTTAAAGATGTTTTGAACACTTTGTTGAATACGCTGGCAAATTTTCAGCGCGTTTTCACAGGATGCTTGATTAAAGACGATTAGAAATTCTTCACCGCCCCAACGGTATACATTATCTTCCGGGCGAATCGAATTTTGTAGGCAGTTGGCAACCTGAATCAGAATATTATCGCCAACGGAATGGCCAAATTGGTCATTGATTTGCTTAAAATAATCTAAATCAACCATGGCAATGCAAACACCGGGTGGATTGCGCTTGCAGCGTCTCATTATTCTTGTTAAATAAAGCATGCCGGCACGCCGGTTAGACAGCTTTGTGAGCTCATCTGTATTGGCCAATTTTTTAAGTTCTCGCATCATGCTTTTGAGTTCATTATTGCTATGACGAAGCGCTTCTGTTCTTTGTTCTACTTGTTTTTCAAGTGATTGATTGAGTGTCTGTAAACTGAGTTCTGCTTTGATTCTGCGGCGGATATTTATACTCAGGGTAAGGATTACAGCGACTAAAAAAACAATAAACCCTATACCTGACAGGAGCCACTTTTTGTGTAAATGATAAAATGATTTTGGCTCATTAAGGATTCTGCTGTTTTCAGGTAATTTAGACAGCGGAATTTGAAAATGTTTTAACTGATTATAATCAAACGCAGGTAAATACTCTGCTTTTGTCTGAATGGGAATTTGGCTGGCGGGCGTTCCATTTAAAACTTTAATTGCAATTTTTCCGAGTGATTCACCATGTCGAACTGGATCGTTAATTAAACCACCGATAATGCCATTACCCAGCATGATGCCGCCCCACATACCATAAATAGGCACCTTACTGGCTTTGGTTAAAGGCTCTAAATCTTCAGCAAACGAAAAGTATCGACCATTTTTATCTTTATGGATGGCCAATATTAAATAGGCCTGATCAGCTTGTGCCTGACTGACCTTTTTTAATAGCGCTTCATACGAAAAATCATCCCAAATCTTAATTTGAAGGTTGTCAATTGGAGAACCTATTTCAGACTGAGCTTGAAGGGCCATACGTTCACCTAACTCAGTTTTATCTGCCAATAAAGTGATCTGTTTTATATCAGGTTGCAAGCGATGGATAAGTTCTATATTTTTACGAATCTCCATGCCTTCTAAAATGCCGGTGAAGTTAGGTTTGTTATCTAGCACCTTAGGATCAAATACATTCACGCCACCAAAAACAACTTGTGCATTTTTAAACAAACGATCCCTATGTTCTAGCAAAAAATAAAAGGCCGGGTCATCGGTAGTGACAACTAAATCAGGATTAAAATCTGCGTATTTGTACTGATACAGGTCAGTTAATTTCTGATGGTATTTTGAGTCGGATACAAATCGCCTTTCGTCCATAAATTCAATATGAATATTTTCATCCGGGATTTGGTTTTTAAGCTCATTTTTGATCCCTGAAATCAAAGACTCAGTCCAGCTATATTGTGGATGGTATGAGTTTAAAATTAAAACGCGGGCGCCCGTATTTGCGTGCCCAACAGAGCTGGTATGAATCAACAGCAGTGAAATGATAAATACAAATAAAGGATTTTTCATAAAATTGAACGGCTGGTGGTCCCTAAATGAGATGCATTATTTGCAATGTTATATCAGCAATATTAGAGCCAATTTGCAGTGGCCGCCAACTTTACGCTAAAACCTATCAAATTTTAAGCCAATCAGCACTATCTGAATACCCATAAATAATGTGCTTATTCGTCGATTATATTTTTTAACTTTTTGCCGTTTAACCCCATTTGGTATAGGTATAATTGCAAGCGATAAGAATCGTTATATTATCATTTGGTACAGCTTGAAACCTTTAAGATTGTTAATTGGGTAACTTATTAAAAAATGGTACAAGCGAATTTGAAAAATTACGAGAAAAAGTCCTGCCAACAAAGCGGCTAACAGCGAACTAATAAGCTGGTTCAGCCCGCGTAGTTACAGCCTCTTACAATTAGCTTTAAGTAACAATTTAGGTTATTTGAGGTTGATATTTGGCTTGATTTTTTACAACACCAAAACAAATCTGTATCAGCTTTAGCATATTTTCACCCATAGCTTGTATTTGAGTCTCGCTTCGCTTTAACAGCCTTTTTGTTTACTTGACACTCGAGTCGTGTCGTTCTGTTACGACGGCTGCTATTTACAATTTTATTCGTAATCGGGCAGCCCACGTAGGCTGAGACGAACGGAGTGACTCCCGACATTTGCATTAAATATGCGCAGAATGTCTTCCGAGCAGTCCAAAGGAAAAGTGTTAGGTACGCCTCTGGCTAACCATAACCTACATTGTATTTTCGCGGTTGATAACCTACCGCATTTTAAAATGCGGTAGGTAAACTTAACGAGATGAAATGCCTCATCTCACATAATAATCCCGGTTAGCGCCGTCAAAAGTGACCTGATTTAAGGCAACATTTTTTAAAGCGTTTACCGGAGCCGCACGGGCAGGGATCGTTTCTGCCGAGCTTTTCGATTAACTCTTTGTTGCCATGTACCAATCGATCACCTTTTTTCACCTGTGTTTCAGACGGATAACCTTTTCTGCGTTTACTGGTGACCTCAAAAGCAAAAGCTTTGCTTTGGCTCGTATGCTTGTGTGCACTTGGTTTTTTTAGTTGAAGTATTCATCGTTTTTCTCCTTTTTTGTTTAATCACTGCTGTTTTTAAGCGGATAAAACTCAGCAGTGCTAACGGTTAATCCAGATTAATCAGCAGGCTGAAATTTTTCACCCTTAAAGACACGGCAGGCGTTTCCACGCACCAGAGCCCAATGTTGCTGCCAACGCTGTTTTTCCTGTTCAGTCATTTGAGTTTGTTTTAAATCAGCCAGCTTTTGATAGATTAAAGCGGTCGCCAATTTTTTATTGGCGTGCTGACTGCGTTCAGATTCAACGCGGACACTGACGCCACTGGCGATGTGTGTTGCGCGCACGGCCGAATCTGTGGTATTGACATGCTGGCCGCCAGCGCCCGATGCGCGGCAGGTTTGAAACTGAATTTCACCGCTAAGTGCCTGTTCGTCAAACTGATAGATTTGGCCGCTGAAAAACCAGTTTTTGCGTTTATGTTTTGGCCTGAACGGACTCTGACAAACCCATTGCATAGAACCCTGCCAGTTGCTGACGAAACCATGCAATTTGGCGTCGTCATTTATCTGCTCGAACTGGATTAAAGCTGATTTAAAGCAGCCGATTGTCGATGAGTTTTGCATATCGATAATTGAATATTTAAGCCCTAAATTTTGGCTTTGTTTTTCAATTAGTTTTAACGCTAAACCGACTGCTTTACAGCATTCAAGTGGTCCTTGTCCGGCGGAAAGTTGCAGTAAAATCATGAGTTGCAACTCCCGTTGGTTTTAAAGGTTAATACGGGTTTGAGTCTGGCAATGACTTGAATCAAACCGGCATCGACTAAATCATTGATTATACTGTCAGCTTTTTTGTAGGCCTGCGGCGCTTCATCATACAGTAACGCTTTATTGCCACATATCACCCGGCTGCCTAAATCCGTTTTTAATAAATCTTCACGTTTATATTTATGGCTAAGCCTTGCCTGACAATCACCGCGTTTCCATTTTCTGCCTGCGCCGTGGGCAAGTGAATATAAACACGCCATAGCAAGCTCGACGTTGTCTGGTTTATCGGTTAAAACCGGTTTTACCAGATAGCTATAATCGCCGCGCGAACCCGGGATAATAACCACACCCTGATCGGCCGGTGTTGCGCCTTTACGATGCAGCCAACCGTTTATGCCATTGATTTGTTTTTGACTGACCAGATTATGGTTAACATCTAAAATGCAGTTACCTTGCGTTTTTGCCGCTTGTAAAAAGCGTTTGGCAATCAGATCGCGGTTTAATTCAGCCCATCTAACAGCCTGATTATGCTCTGCCAGATAGGCCGAAAACTCAGGCTGATTAACCGCTAAACCCTGATGGTTAAAGGCTTCAATATGTTTTGCCAATACAGACTGACCTAATCCGCGTGAGCCCGAATGGACCAGCAGTTGCAACTGTCTTTTGTTAAGCGAGCGTGCTTGCATTGACGCTTGATCGTAAATTTTGTCAAATGCCTGAAATTCGGCAAAATGGTTACCACCACCGATTGTACCGAGCGAATTATCATAGTTTGTTGGTGTGATATTTTTAGCGCGCTGGCGCTGTTCAATTTCAGTTTGCCAGCTCTCATCGAGTGGCATTTCAATGTCTTCAAGCCGTTTGACGATTTTATCCAGATTCACTTTGTTTAGGGTTAAATCGGTTTGCCAAAGCGCCATACCACAGCCTATTTCATTGCCGATTAATGCCGGATAAATATGGTCTTTTGTAAAAAATGCAGCGCCTATCGGATAGCCGCGTCCAGGGTGTAAATCGGGCATACCTGCTGCGTATTTGACCGCTGAAAGATTGGCGGTTGTTTTTAATTGTTCGATGGCCAACCCTTCAATCCAGCTTGTTTTGGATGCAATCAGGGTGACGTTATCAGTTAATTTTTGGACGGATTTGCCCATAATACCAATACCTTAAATTTGGAATTTAAACGAAATAGGAATTGGCAGGTCTTTTTATACTTAGAGTGACCGGGCGTTACGAGATTAAACTAAATAAACTTAAGAAAGTTGTGCGTAACTTAAAGGACAAGACCTGCAAAGAAATTAGTTTGTACAATCATAATGTTTCTCCTTTGCAGTGGTTGATTAAGATAAGTGAGCAATAATTGCTCATGTGGCGCGTATACTAGGGTCTGTTGACGTTTGATGTACAAATTTTGTTCTAACTAAATGCTTTTCAATCGAGGCGCAGCGTTGAAGGCCTAATGGATTAAGTCAAAATGCTGCAACAAAGAGTAAAAAGCATTTAGAACGAACCTAAAAGGCAGCGTTTGTTTGGCATTTCTTCTGCGTTATAGCTCATTTATGTAGCGCACTACACGGCAATCGCTATGCCTAGTATAAATACCAAAAAAACTGCTGCAAAATTGCACTCAAAAGATCAACAGACCCTAGTTAATCAAATATCAATAATCAAGCATATTTATTCGTTATGCCTTGATTGATAAGCTTATTTCGCTGATTTACTGCTTACCTGACCTTGAATAAGGTACTTGCTGGCCCCAAATAAGGCTAAATATATAGCCAGAATTAAACATTGCTAAACCCCGCCTTGATGTACAGGAGATAAAAATGAACCCAATTATTCAAACTTTAAAAGACTTAAATATTTCTGACGAAAAAATTGCAGAGTTATTCACCACTATTACGGAAAATCCGACTTTAGCAATGAGCACTATCCAGTCATTGGGTTTACCACCTGAAAAATTGCAAGGATTAATGATGTTAGTGATGAGCAATCCGGCATTAATCAAAGAAGCTGTAGATGAATTAGGACTGGATTTTTCTAAAGTAGAAGCCGCAAAAGCAAAACTGGACGAAGAAGCTTAATTTATTGACTTTACGGGTCTCTTGCTTAAATATTTAAACAGAGCAGCAGGTGACTCAATTTATACCTTGTTGATAATGCTAAAAAACTAAGCGGAGATACGTATTGAGTTTATTGATGGATATCAAGCCGGGTTCACCAATGAGTGTGAGCTATTTGGATGTTAGTCACAGAATCCAGTCTGTTAAACTTATTTATGTTGGTTTAGTTGAAGATGAATACCTTATTTTAAGGTTTCCCAATCAAAAAACACTGGTTAACAGTACAACTGGTCTGACGCCGGGTGCACATCTGACATTTCGCACTATGTTAGCAAAAGAAAGACTGCACATGCTGGACTTTAAAGCTTCATCTCTCGGTATATCTAAGCTGCGTGAGCCAGTGCTTCTGGTTCAGTATCCACAAAAGGTCAATCATAAACAACTTAGAGCACAACCTCGATTATCGGTTGAAGCCATGGCAAACCTGAAATTAACCGATAAAAACATTGAATTTCTGGCGTTAGTGTCAGATTTTTCGTTAACGGGCCTGAAATGTGAGTTTTATTTAACTGACGAGCAAGAGAACCTGTATAACAAGGAACAAATTGAGGGATTTGTTGAGCAGAAAGTATTAATTGATTTTGGTGTAAACGATGATTTTGAATCTGACTTTCAGATTACTGGTGTCATTAAAAATGCTCGTTTACAGGATAAAATAATGTTTGGAATTCAATTTAATGAAGAGGAAGCGGACATGGTAAAAACCGTATTCGCTATTTTGTTAATGCGATTGCACGGACTATAAATACAGGCTACTGCTGTAGTTTACAGAATTGATTGGCTAAATAAATAATACGGGGCAAACGCCCCGTATTGTCTTTATCTTAAAGGCTTAGTTAATTTGCTCACTGGTTGGTAAAGCAATAAAAGAACCCACCTGAGTCACTGTATAAGCACCGCACTTGGCTGAAAAATTAACCGCTTGAATGACATTTTCAAATTCTGAAAGCCATTGGCTTAAGTCTCGGGTTGTTTTATTTTTAGCGGTTGCGTAATACAAAAAACCACCGATGAACGAATCACCTGCCGCGGTTGTATCAACCGGTTTTACTTTTGGTGTAGGGTAAGTGCCTTTAAATTCAGGTGAGATAAATTCAATCGGCTGGCTGCCGTCTGTCAATAATACTAAAGCGCCGTTTTCAACCCAGTTTTGAATGGTGCTTTCAACATTCGATTCACCGTATAAAACTTCAATTTCTTCACGGCTGGCCTTAATGATATCAGCTTGTCTGGCCATTAAATCAATTTTGGGGGCTGCACTATTGGGTTGCTGCCAGAATGCATGTCGGTAATTTATGTCCAGACTGATTAATCCCTGAGTGGTTTTAATTTTATCAATCACGGCATTGGTAATGGCTTCTAATTCAGGACTGGCTACTGAGCCTGAACAGAAATGAAAAATACTTTGTTCACCATATAAATCAGCATCAAAATCAGCCAACTCAATATAGGTATGGGCCGCATTTTCTAAATAAAAATCAAAACTGCGTTCTTTATCTTCATCAAACGAGACTAACGCCATGGCCGTTTTTTTACCTGCAGCGGTATTTAAGCAATCAATATTGACGTTAAACCGGTTTAACTCACTGCGTAAAAAGCGGGCGAACTGGTCTTCACCGACTTTGCCCACTAAACGACTATCGCCGCCTAGTTTAGCTACAGCCACTGCAACATTGGCAGGTGCACCGCCAGCACAGGCTTTGTATAAATTGTCTGTATTATTATCAGCCGAAACTGACATCATATCGATTATGGCTTCACCGACAGAGATAACTTTCATATAAATACCCTAAAATTTGAACGGTTAATAAACAGGTTTTGCATTTTTAGTTTGTGTTTTTAAATCGAACAGTCCGTAAGCTGCAACAATGACAAAACAAATTGCAGGCACGATAAAAGACACTCGAATGCCAAAATGATCAATAGCCCAGGCTTGCGCCATTGACATCACAGCACCGCCGACTATCGCCATGACTAAACCGGCAGCACCAAATTTTGTATCTGGCCCTAAATCTTTAAGTGCCAGCGCGTATATGGTTGGAAAAACTAAAGATAAGCAGGCCGAAATTAAGATAAGCGCAATCACGCCAGCCAAGTTGCTCGTCAAAAGCATAACTATGCACAACAGGGCCGCGCTGATTGTCATAATAAATAAGAGTTTGGCCGGGCGAATAAAACCCATCAACCAAGTCATGATAAAACGGGATACCAGAAACAAGAGCATGCTGTATTGTAAAACCTGACCACCGGTTATTTCGTCAGTGCCAAGGGCGTGCATTGTATATTGAATGGTAAATGTCCAAACACAGGTTTGAGCGCCTACATTAAAAAACTGAGCGATAACCCCGTACTTGTAGTGAGTGTTGTTTAACAGGCGTTTGAGTACCTGGGTGAAAACAAAATGATGCTCAGATTCAGTTACTTGAGTATCAAATTTTGGCGCTCTGCTCATTGCAATTGCGAACCAGATGAGCACCAGTACGCAGGCCATACCCACATAGGGTGTCATAACGGCACTGAGCTCATTGCTAATAATGTGTTTTAATTCAGATTCTGACATTAAGCTTCGCTGCAGAGCATCCGCTTTGTCCAAATTAGGTAAAATCAGGGTTGCAGCTAAAAATACACCAAAATTAGTGCCAACCGGATTAAATGCTTGCGCGAGATTAAGTCTGCGGGTTGAAGTTGCGACTGAGCCCATATTCATGACATAAGGGTTGGCTGATGTTTCCAGAATTGATAAGCCACCAGCAAGAATAAAGAGTGCAGCTAAAAAATGGCTGTACACCATGCTTTGACTGGCCGGATAAAATAAAAATGCACCGAGCGCAGCAAAACCCAGTCCGGTTAAAACGCCTGTTTTATAGCTAAAACGTTTATTGATCATTGCCGCCGGAATTGCCAGACAAAAATATGCGCCATAATACGCAAACTGCACCAGCGCGGACTGGAGCGCCGACATACTAAATGTTTTGCTGAATACCTTAACCAAAGGATCTGTCATATTGGCTGCTGTGCCCCAAGCCGCAAAACACAGTGTGAGCAGGATAAACTGAAAATACATATTTTTAGAAACTAATGCGGGGTTGTTTTTCATCTTTATCACGTTTCATTTACATCTGAATGGGCCGGATTTAACCATTCTTCAAGTAGCTTGTCAATTAATCAATTAAGTTGATTAATTGTTTTTTAAGCGTAAATGAATCGACTCTGCATCAAGGTTATTTGTATGTCAGGCGTCAAATAATTGTTTGAAAAAGATATTTCATGTATTTTTATTTATTGAGTTTAAATAATGAATGATCTGTATGGCTGAGCAAAATAAATCCGATAAATCTACAAGCATGGGCAGAGAGGGTCGTAATCAGTCCGGTTTGCGGGATTATAATGTGCGTAAAATCTTATCCCTTATCCGTAAAAATGGGTCATTACCCAAGGCAAAAATAGCCAAATCAACTGGGCTTTCAGCACAAGCGGTAACCGTGATCACCAACGAACTGCTCGAAGACGCTTTAATTACTAAAATGGTAGCCAAAAAAGGTAAAGTGGGTAAACCGATTGAGCCTTTAACGATTAATCCGGACGGTGCTTTTAGTATAGGTTTAAAAGTTGACCGGCGTAATTTTGAACTGACACTAATTGATTTTAGCGGGCATGTTAGGGCCAGTTTAAGTGAAAATTGTGCTTATCCAACAGTTGCTGCCATGTTGTCTTTTGTCAAAAGAGCCAGCTCTGCAATTACGATGAGTTTATCGGATGAGCTTAAATCACGGGTAAAAGGTCTTGGTGTGGCAACGCCTTATCAAATTTGGCACTGGGCCGAAGAAGCGGGCGCGCCTCAGTCTGTAATGCTTGAGTGGCAGGATTTTGATTTTGAAAAGAAACTCACAGAGCAACTCAATTTACCTGTGTATTTGTCCAATGATGATTCAGCTGCCTGTAGTGCTGAACTGTGTTTTGGTGATGCTCAGCAGTATCGTCATTTTTTGTATATGCATATAGGTCCCTTTATTGGTGGCGGGGTCGTTTTGGATGGCCGTTTGTTTGGTGGTAAGTCAGGTAATGCAGGCGCCATTGGCTCACTGCCGCTTGGATTAAAGCGGACGAATGGCGGACAGCTTATTACGCAGGCCTCGCTCTATTTACTCGAAAATAAGCTTAAACAAGCAGGTATCAGTACTGAGCGATTATATTATGCCAATGCCAGCTGGCAGGGATTTGACGATATACTATCAGACTGGATAGCGCAGGTATCAGAGGCGTTAGCTTATGCTGCATTAAATGCGACTGCTATTTTGGATTTGCAGGCTATTATTATCGACGGCCAGCTTCCTCAGCCGGTTAAGCAAACCCTTGTTGAACAGACTCAACAAATATATCAACAGGCCGATACGCGCGGTTTAACCGGAATTGAATTTTGTGCCGGTACTTTAGGGTATCAGGCTCAGACAATTGGCAGTGCAAATTTGCCGTTATTAGCCAGATATTATGATTAATAAAATAAGTTGATTTATTTGGGTTCTTATTTCGTTTTGCTTATTAAAGTTTGCTGATAGAGCTGTTGGTATTCCGCTTGTGAAGCGTTAGATAACCAGGCTGATAGCGCACTTTGGTAGCCGGGTGTGCTGATTAGTTTTTCGATTGCGATATCAACCGACTCAATCACTTTTTTACCCCAAGGAGATTTGGTACAAGCGGTATAACCTAATAAATATTGTGGCGCTTCATTAATTTTCAGGTAAACCAGCTCTTCATCGGATGGCTGACTAAATTCCTGTTGGTAAACATAATCAACAATCAGAGGATATTCAATAAAATAATCAATTCGGTTATTTATCAACATTTTTATTAAACGGTTGGCCTGAGCTGTGCTGAAACTGATGTTGCTTGTATTTTGTTTAATTAACTTGTCTATTTCCAAGCCGTAAGAACGAAGCGATTCTACTTGTCCAACCCAATTATTATTTAAGAGGAGCTTGTTTAGATCGTAGCTTTTGGGAGATCCCAGTTTAACCCAATCACTTTTTCGAATAATCACAGCGTGCGGCAAAATCAAATTATTTGCCCGTGAAAAATAGGCAAAGGTTTCACGTTCTTTTGTTTTATAAGCCGAAATATTACATAGTGGCTCTCCTGACTGCATCGTTTTGTAAATACGTGACCAGTTCATCACGACTTTGTGATGTTGATAGTCTGGCATTTCCCTGATGATCAGAGCCCATAACTTATCTAACTGGCCCTGTCCGGCATTTTGACCTTTGCTAATCATAAATGGTGGCCAGTCAGATTGATTCCAATTAATTTGCTTATCTGAGTTATTGGCCTGAGCTTGATGTATAAAGAGTGAAACTAAAATGAAGAATACTGAGCACTTAATCATTATCATTGATTTGAGCCACATAACCTACCTGCCAGCTAATGAGCTAATGAGCAGAGTATAGTTTGCCCTGTTCGAAGACGAAAGTGAAGCAGCTCAGAGTTTATCTAAATTCAGTAAGTAATGATTTGCCTGAGCTAAAATGCTGTGTTTTTCTGCTTCATCTTTTTTGTCGAACTGACGGTACATCATCGCCATTCTTGGATTCTGCTCAAACCGCTTTCGGTTTATGTCCAGAAAATGCCAATATAAACTATTAAACGGGCAAGCTTTTTCACCTGATTTTTGGCTTTTATCATAATGACAGCTTTGGCAGTAGTCACTCATTTTATCAATATAATTGGCGCTGGCTGCATAAGGTTTGGTTGCGATTAATCCACCGTCTGCAAATTGTGACATCCCCCGGGTATTGGGCATTTCAACCCATTCAATTGCATCTATATAAACCCCTAAATACCAGTCATCAACCTGCTTGGGTTCTATACCTGAGATTAAACAAAAATTTCCAATTACCATCAACCGCTGAATGTGGTGAGCATAAGCTGTGTTAAGTGACTGAGTTAAGCACTGCTTCATGCAGTTCATTTGTGTTTGTCCGTTCCAGAAATAAGCGGGCAAATCACGTTTAGCATCTAATTGGTTTAGATCTGCGTATTGCGGCATATTAGCCCAGTAAATCCCTCGGACAAATTCGCGCCACCCCAGAATCTGTCGAACAAAGCCTTCAATTTGCGCGATATCAATTTGCTCATTTTGCTGATAAGTTTCAATTGCTTTATCGATCACCTGCCTTGGATGAAGCATTTTACTATTGAGTGCAAAAGACAGGCGCGAATGGTACAAGCTCCATTGATGCGGGCTATTTTCTGTCATTGCATCTTGAAACTGACCAAAATGTGGTAAACAAAACTGGCAAAAATGCGCTAATAATTCGAGTGCTTGTTTGCGATTAACCGGCCAATAAAGTGGGTTTTCAATATTACCAAAATGCTTAATTTGATGACGTTCAATCCGGTTTAAAATATCTTCGACCGGATTAACAAAACATTTGGGTTCAGGGATGTGCTTTAAATCCGCTAATTTTAGCTTATTCCGGTTGGCAGCGTCATAGTTCCACTTGCCACCTTTGGGTTTTGCATTGTCCATTAAGATATTGTGTTGCTTTCGCATTTTGCGATAAAAAACTTCCATTTTTAAGGGTTTATTACGGATGAAATGCTGATCTATTGCATTAAAGTCTAATAAAAAATGCTCTGTTTCAAATATCTGGCTGTTGATTTTTATGTTATGACAGTACCGATTAAGCTGCTTTGCAAGGCGAAATTCATCCGGTCTTTGATACTCAAACGCTTGAATTTGGTATTTATCGATTAGATGATTTAGAAGTTCCGTCAGGTTGTCAAAATCCTTCGTATCATCCAAATTTAAGTACAGCAAATGAAAACCTGAATTAATGAGTGCATTGGCAAAGTTTTCCATGGCCGCAAAAAAAGCGGTTATTTTTTGAATATGATGACAGACATATTCGCTTTCCTGATGCAGTTCGGCAATGACATATAAGGTATCGTTTGTCTTTTCCTGATACCAAGTGTGACGGGCGTTAAGCTGATCTCCTAAAATGAGTCTCAGCTTTTTATAGTGTTTATTGAGCATTCTATTTGACCTTTTTATTACGTTGACAGGCTTTTGAACAGTAAATGACACTTTGCCAATTTAATTGCCATTTTTTACGCCAGTCATATTTTTGATGCTAAAAAGCTTTTTTATGTGTCATCTTTTGCTGGCCTTGAGTCGAGTTGAGCTGTGTGAGTTGCCAGAATTCTTGATTTGTCCTGGCGTACTTCTGGTTTTTTCCGCCAGTTCCAGAGTCTGTCTCTGGCCGCTTTTGCTGATGTTTCAATATCCACAATCGGCTCTGGGTAGATATTTTTATTCAAGCCATACATTTGTTTTTCCATTGGTGTGAGTTTCCAAGGTTCAAATATCAAAGGTGCTGGTATACAGGCTAGTTCAGGTACCCATTTTTTAATAAAATCGCCATTTTCATCCTGTTCCTGAGCTTGCTTATCCGGATTATAGATGCGTATTGTATTGATGCCGGTTACGCCAGCTTGCATTTGAAACTGAGGGTAATGAATGCCGGGGTCAAAATCTAAAAACAGACGAGCCAGATGGTGAACGCCCAATCGCCAGTCAATGTTTAGGTGATGGGTTAAAAAACTAACCAACATGGCGCGCATTCTAAAATTTAAGTATCCGGTTTCAATCAAGCAGCGCATACAGGCATCCACCAGAGGGTATCCTGTTTGACCAGTTTGCCATGCGTTTAGCCATTGCTGATTATTTTGATAAGGGAAATGTTTGTAACCTGCATTCAACGGCTCAGTTTGCATCCGGGTTTCAGACTCGAATTTTTGGATAAAGTGGCAATGCCAGTGCAGTCTGGAACTCAGCGCACTAAGTGACCGTTGCCAGCCTGGTGTTTTCCAGTGCGTTAATAAATCCTGATAGACTTCGCGTAAACTCATATTGCCCCAGGCTAAGTAGGGTGATATTCGACTACAAGCCTGACGACTGGCGAGCGGTTTTGAAATTGATTTAAAATAATTCTGTCCGCGCTGATGATAAAAACTTTGCAGCACACGCCAGCCCGTTGAAGGCCCACCAGTTTGCATTCTGGGATGTTTTATTTGCCAGCTTTGAGGGGGCGTAAATGGCTGAGCTGAAGCAAACTCACAAGTCATTAAGTTGGAGAGTTTTATCTGAGGGATGGGGGCGCGCATTACGGCTCGCCAGTGTTTATCCCAGTTTTGTCTGTGTTTTAAACCTCTGACGACAGCACCATTAGGACTTTCATGCCAGCTTATTTGGTTTGCCCGGCACCAGTTTTTAATTTGTTTATCTCTTTCAAAAGTCAGTTGCAGTCCGATTTCCTGATGACTGAATATTTGCTTAATGGGCATGGTTTGGTGAATCTGTTTTAAACACGCGAGTGCGTTGCCTTGCAATATGATGAGTCTATTGCCGCTTGCCGTAAGTTGATGATTTAAATCTGTCAGGGATTGCCAGATAAAACGCCAATGGCGAATATCATAATGTGGATCCTGTATCAGCTCCGGCTCAAATATATAGATGAGCAAAGTCGGCTTTTGTGACTGGATTGCGTTATATAAAGGCTGATGATCTGTGAGTCTGAGATCGCGCTTAAACCAGACAACATTAATCATGGTCTGACCCTGTTAGCGGCCAGTCCACCATGTCCGTTTCGTTTTCAATATAAGTTGTAGCTTGCCAGTGATTAATAAAAATAGAGTGCGGGTCATAAATCTCAGTTTGTTTAGCCAGATGAAAATGGCGGCCGCCTCTGGGATCTGCGCCCACACCCGCAATATACTGCCAGTTACCCCAGTTGCTCGCGACTTCGTAATCAATCAGACAATGTTCAAACCAGGCTGCACCGTAACGCCAGTCTACTTCAAGTTCATTAACCAGACAGCTGGCTGCAATTTGCCTGCCCCGGTTAGACAAATAGCCTGTCGCTTTTAATGATTTCATGCAAGCATTTACAATTGGGTATCGGGTTGTGCCATATCGCCACTGGTTAAATCGGGCAGGGTAGAAGCTGGTTTTAGGAGATTTTTTACTGATCCCTGAAAAGGCGTAAAGTTTGCTCTGATATTTATGTGCATACCAATAAAAATATTCACGCCAGAGTAATTCAAAATAAATCCAGTAACTGGATTCGCTTTCACCGTTTACCGATTCAAATTGTTTTAATGCATAAAAAATTTGAACCGGCGACAGACAGCCGTGAGCAAGCCAGAATGAAAATTTTGTTGAGTTGTGCCAGCCACTGAGTTCATTACGAAGTGACTTATAGCTATGTGCTTTGTCATCTGAAAAATAATGTTTCAGATGATTTTGTCCGGCTGCTTCTCCGCCTTGAATATTCAGTGGAACAAGCGCATTGCCGTCTATTTGGCTGATATCCAAACTGTCGTCGGCTACAACCTTGGCTTGCAACGGGCGGGGAAGTTGCTGTGGGGCCAGCAATTCGCTTCTAATAGTCAATTTTTCAAATTGTTTACGGGCTTTTGAAAAAGTGTCTGGCAATTTATGTAACGGAAAATTTAATTCGGATTCACTGAATAAACTGGCATTATCAAACTGGTAAAACGCTATTGATTTTGTGTTTTTAATCTGGCGTTTGCTCAGTGTTTGCTGAATCGTTTGCCATTGCTGCTGTTCATAAAACCCGGCATGCCTACTCGTTAACACAGTTTCTATATTGAATTGCTCTACCAACTTAGGAATGATTTGATAAGCCGGGCTATTTATAATAATGAGTTTCTGGCCAAGCAGAGCGAGTGATTGACTCAGTTGTTTCAGACTGGCCAGAATAAACGCTTTTCGTTTTTCACCCAAGGAAGCGGTTTGATAGCTGTTCGCAACTTCAGTGTTTGGATCTAAGCAGTACAGACACAAAAGCTCGCTTGCATGCCGGGCAGCCCAATCCAAGGCCAAATTGTCTGCCACGCGTAAGTCCTGATTTAACCAATATAGTGTTTTCACGTTTTAATCTCTGCATTCAGCTTATCTGCCCTGTGTTTCTGTGGTACTCAATAGCCAGATAAATTGTCTATTGATTGTCTATACGGCTTAAGCCGATACACGGTTTAATTGAATTCATATATTGTTTGGTTAAATCACTTGTTACACTATTGAGCAAATGAAGTATGAATATGGAAACCGAATGCAAAATTTGATTGATTATTTTGTCGAACTCGACCATTTGAAACTGGTTGAGCGAAAAACCTACCTCAATGATGAAAGCCGCCATGAAAACTCAGCAGAGCACTCCTGGCATCTGGCGATGGCCTGTTGGAATCTGGCTGAATATTTTAAGTTAGAAGTGGATCATGCCAGGTTGTTAAAACTGGCTTTGGTGCATGATTTGGGTGAAATTGATGCTGGTGATACCTTTTTATATTCAGAATCAAGAGATGACGCAGATAAAGCGGAGCGGGAAGGTGTTAGTCGATTAAATCAACATTCAGGTAATTATGTTACGGATTTAATTAACTTGTGGGACGAACAGGAATACGGAAATAGCGCAGAAGTGAAACTATTAAAAGCGGCAGATCGTTTATTGCCTTTTATGATGAATGTGCATACAAAAGGCCGAGCTTGGCGGGAGTTAGGCGTAAAAAAATCTCAGGTTCTGGGGCGGCATCAGTTTATTGAGCAAACGTTTCCCGAGATTTTCTATTGGATAGAAGCCCAGGTTAATATCGCGGTCAAGCAAGGCTGGTTACTGGATAGTTAGGGCTTTAATTTAAGTCCCGAATACAGAATTCGAGACTTAAATCTGCTGCTCGAAATACAGATTGATGTCGCACAGGGTCGCAACCTGACGAATATATTCGTCCACTTTATATGGCAGGGTTAAGCCTTTGATAACGGTCAGGTTTCGTAAAAACGGAAACAGGTTAATATCGTCGTAGCTGATTTGATTATTTCGCTCTGATGGCAAACGGATAAAGTCGAGTTTTTGTAAAACCGCATGCATTTTTTCAATCATCAGATTGGTTTGATCATAAGCCTGTTCAAAACTCATATCGATAAGTCTGGATTTATTTTGTTCAAACCAGTTTTTTGCCTGCTCAGACTGAAATTCTGGTAATTCGATTTTTAACCATCTTGGATAAAGCAGCACATTATACGTCATGCTGGCTTGACTAAGCCAGTAATTGATCTTATTGGCTTGGGTAGATTGGCTGATAACGGGTTTATTATCAAAGTTATCTAAATATTCAACAATATCAAGACTTTCAGCCATATAGCTGCCATCTGGTTTTTGTAGAATCGGCACCATGTTAGCACCAACTTTGTCAATGCGTGCCTGAACATCGTGATTTTGTATATACTCAATGTCAACAGCTAAGTTTTTTAATCCGATTGGCATTTTAGCTTTAACGCAAAATGGGCAATGATCAAAAACAAATAATTTCATGCTTGTTCCTTTTGAGTTGATTTATGGTCATCATATCAGCCTTGCGTTTTTATTTCTAATTTCCTTTTATATCCATAGCTTAAGTAAAATTTATTGGGGTTACATCTTTATGAAAATGTTTAAAATATTTTGCAATAATGATTGGCTTAATCTCGTTAAATCAGTAATCTTTATTAAATCAGTCAAATAGAAGCATTTACTAAAATTAACAGGGGCGATCTGTGATCAGGCGTTTTGAATCTGTACAAAAACGAGCAAATAGTTTGTTTGTTTTTATTGCTATTATCGGGGCCGCGCTGGCTGGTTTTATTTATACCAATGCAACCCATATACAGGATGATTCGAGAACACTGGTCGAAGTTCAATTACCTGCCCTGGATGATTTGCAGGTGATAGATTCTGAATTAACTGAATTGGAACGTATTCTCTATGAATATTATGCGACGCAGAACCGTCGCTTGTATAACGAAGACTATACACAGACATTATCTCGGCTTGAATCAGCAATATATCAATTTAAACCGGCGACACCGGATAAGCAGTTATTGCTCGTACTTGAACTTAATTTAGCCGATATAGTGGCGATGTCTAAATCGTTGGATGTGAATTTAAACGGCCCGACAAACTGGGATTTAGCACGCGAACAAATGGCAGAAATTAGTACTAAACGCAGAAATATTTTGCCTGTATTAAATCAGGCCAAAACTCTGATTAATGAGTATGTTGAACAAGGCTATCTGGAAGCCAATACTAATTTGGATATCGCTATCTATGTTGTTGCAGCCTATAGTTTATTTATTACCTTGCTGATATTTGCATTTGCCCGTTACGTTCGAAAATATATTATGTTGGGTTTTATGAATGAGCGCCTGGCTTTATTTGCAAAGCGTAATCCCAATCCTATTATCAGTATTGATTATGACCTGACGATTTCGTATCAGAACCCAGCAACAGATATTTTATTGACTGAACTTAAGCTCAGCTCTGCACTTGAACTCTTGTCTGGTTCACTGAGCCGACAACTTAAAAGCGCAAGGGAAAATACAGCTAATCACCCCTATCAGAGCAAGGTAAAAGGCCGAACTTTTAGCTATTTAATAAACTGGCTGGATGATATTCAAGCTTTTGATATTCATTTGACAGAAGTGACAGCTGAGAAAGAAGCGCAGCTCCAGCTAGAATATATTGCATATCACCATGATATCAGTGAATTATATAATGGGGTTAAATTTCAGGCAGATTTATCAGAACTGACGTCAAGGCAAAAACATTTTTGGTTGATGCTCATTGAGTTACCCGATTATGGTGATGTGATGGCCGATTATGGATTAACCGGTGCATCTGATATGGTTTTCCATGTCGCAAGAGAACTTAAAAGTGTATTTGAATTAAGTAAACAAACCCTGTCGTTAAACTCAAATATCTATCATGTGGCAGATGCCAGCTTTGCGATTATTTTTAATACGGCCCATCATCAGAACAATTTGTTAGATAAGGTTTCATATGAGTTAAGCCAGCATTTTAAACAAGCGATCAAAACAGCGAATGGTAAGCAGCTTATACCGTTAAAAATCGGCATTACTGAATATCCGAATGTTGCAAAAAATGAATCTGAGTTGATGCTGCAGGCCAAAATTGCATTAGACAACGCAACAGAGCAAGCAAGGCCTATTCGATATTATTCAACTGAACTGGGTGATAAACACGCGCGTTTGGTGCAACTGAATAACCAGTTAAAAACAGCAATTGAAAAAAATCAGTTAGCGCTTTATTACCAACCTCAGTTTTCGCTTACTCAAGATCAGTTTAACGGGGCTGAAGCCCTTATCCGATGGAAAACAGAAACGGGTTTTATTTCACCGGCTGAGTTTATTCCGATTGCTGAAAACAGCGGTATGATTCTGGAGCTGGGGCACTGGATTATCAAAACCGCATTTACTCAGGTCGCGATATGGCAGGATTCAATGGAACCTGGCAGTCGAATTGCGGTTAATATTTCACCCCGTCAGTTTATACAACCCGGTTTTGTTAATGAAATTCGGGCCATGCTTGAGCAAACCGGTGCGAGGGCACATCGAATTGAGCTGGAGATCACTGAAGGGACTATTATGGAAAATGAAACCTATGGTGTGGATGTGTTAAATCAGTTGAAAGCGCTTGGCCTGGCGATTGCGATTGATGATTTTGGTACCGGCTATTCTTCGTTATCTTATTTGAGACATTTTCCGGTAGATAAATTAAAAATTGATCAGTCATTTATCAAAAGTCTTGAACGTAATAAAGCCGATCAAGCGATTGTATTGACCTTGTGTCAGCTCGGGAAAAACGTGAATCTGAAAGTGATTGCTGAGGGGGTAGAATCACGAGAACAGTTGGCGTTACTGAGAGGTTTTGATTGTGACGAGATTCAGGGCTATTTTTATAGTAAGCCTTTAACGGTAGAAGAATTTGAGTACTTTATTGCACAATCATATGTTTGAGGAGGGGTCATGAAGTTAAGTCGTATCATGAGCACGCCGGTCGTGACTGTTGAACCTGATGATTCCTTGCATATTGTTGGTAATATATTTGAGCATACGCATTTTCACCACTTGTTAGTAATTGAAAAACGTGTTTTGGTGGGGGTCTTATCTGACAGAGACTGGCTAAAAGCGATTAGCCCTCATCTGGGTACGGCATCAGAGCAACAAAGAGATCTGGCCACTTTAAACAAGCGGGTTCATCAAATAATGACTCGAAATCCAATCACTTTAACGCCGGATGATAGCGTGAAAGAGGTGATAGAGATATTTGATGAACATGCAATCTCCTGTATTCCAGTCGTCAACTCAGATAATCATCCCGTAGGCATTATCAGTTGGCGAGACATTATTCATGTTATTCGTGAACATAATCAACATTAGTCTATCGTTAGGTGTTTTCAATTAATGCCTTGTCTCAATGCTTTTTATCTCTTGCTGAAATCTCGCATAGGCAAGTAACTTGGGTATATATCGGACAGAATTTAAGTTTTTGTCAAAAAGTTAAATAAATGTTCTTGTATTTTTCTAAAAATAAGTCTAAATTAACTTAATCGTTTAAGTTAATTTAACTATAGGTAGTGGTTATGCAACCAAATAATATTAAAACCATCAAGTGGCTAACATATTTAATGTTTATGATGTTTGCTATGACAACCGATGCGGTTGGGGTGATTATTCCTGAGATTATTCAGGAGTTTAATTTGAGTTTAACTGCTGCCGGTGCATTCCATTATGGACCTATGGCTGCCATTGCACTGGGCGGTATCGGACTTGGATTTTTAGCTGATAAAATTGGCCGTAAAAAAACCATTATAATCGGATTGGCTTTATTCTCGCTGGCCTGTGGTTTGTTCGCAGTTGGTAACAGCTTTAGTTTCTTCTTATTTTTATTAATATTGTCGGGTTTGGCTATTGGTATTTTTAAAACCGGTGCTTTAGCTTTAATTGGTGATATTTCAAAGTCCTCTCAGGAGCATACAATTACAATGAACCTGGCTGAAGGCTTTTTTGGTATAGGGGCTATCATAGGCCCATTTATCGTAACTTCTCTCTTATTATCCGGTATTAACTGGAAATTTTTATACATAATCGCAGGTGGTGTTTGCATTGTATTATGCATTATTGCAGCCCTTGTGGCGTATCCGGTGCGTAAGCAAGAATCCACTGAAAAAGTGAATTTAGGTCGTACATTTGCGATGTTAAAAAGCCCATATGCAATCGGTTTTTCAGTGTTAATTGCGTTATATGTAGCGGCAGAAGCGGCCATTTATGTATGGATGCCGACTTTATTAAAAGATTACACGGGTTCTTACGCCTGGGCGGCAACCTGGTCACTATCAATTTTCTTTACTTTACGGGCAAGCGGTCGCTTCCTGGCTGTTTGGTTTTTACGTCTGGTTTGCTGGAAAGTCGCCATGGTGGTGTTTTCAGCGGCCATTGCAATTTGTTATTTGGCGAGTATTTGGTTCGGTTTAGGTGTGGCTGTATTTTTGCTGCCATTATCTGGTTTATTTATGGCCATGATTTACCCAACTTTAAACTCAAAAGGTATCAGTTGTTTCCCTAAACATGAGCACGGTGCTATTGCCGGTGTGCTTTTGTTTTCTACCGCAGCAGCGGCTTCGTTTGGGCCCCTTGTCATGGGTTTGTACAGTGACTGGATGGGGGGGGAAGCGAAACATGGTTTTGTGTTAGCAGCAGGCTTTGCATTCTTATTGTGTGTAGGCTGTATTTATAACTGGATATTTGATCCAACTGACAAACATATTAAAGAAGTTGAACAAGCCGAATCGTCGCTGGACGCTGCATAATTTTCAGAGGTTTTAGGTTATGCCAAACAATATATTTACGCCGCAATGGCGACCCAAGGTTCACTTTACGCCAGAGCAGAACTGGATGAATGATCCTAACGGTTTAGTGTATTACAACGGAAAGTATCACTTATTTTATCAATACAATCCGCATGGCAACGACTGGGGTAATATGAACTGGGGGCATGCGACCTCACGCGATTTAGTGAACTGGCAACACCAACCCGTTGCTATTGAGATGTCTCCTAAAGGCTTAGGTTATATTTATTCGGGCAGCGCTGTTGTGGATTATGATAATACGTCTGGTCTGCAAACCGGCGAACATCCGCCATTGGTGGCTTTATTTACCCATACAGAAGCTGAAACTGAAATACAAAGACAGAGTCTGGCCTATAGTCTGGACGGTGGTGATTGCTGGCAGGAATATCAAAATAATCCGGTCATTGAAAACCCAGGTATAGTTGATTTCAGAGATCCGAAAGTTTTCTGGCATCAATCCACTTCAAACTGGATTATGGTGTTAACTGCGGGTCATAGCATTGAGTTTTATGCCTCACCCAATTTGTTTGACTGGACACATATTTCCGGGTTCGGTGAAGATGAAGGGTCTCATCAGGGTGAATGGGAATGTCCTGATTTATTTGAATTAAAAACGGATTCCGGTGTGAGTAAATGGGTGTTACTGGTTAGTTTGGTCCCAGGCGGACCTAATGGTGGCAGCGGTACTCAGTATTTTATTGGCGATTTTGATGGGATCCGGTTTACCGCCGAGCATCAGGATGTTCGCTGGCTGGATTATGGTCCGGATAATTATGCCGGCGTAACCTGGGATGGCAGGCAAAATATTGATAACAGACGTACCTTGATAGCCTGGATGTCTAACTGGACTTATGCGGCCGATATGCCGACTTTTCCGTGGCGAGGGGCAATGTGTTTGCCAAGAGATTTGTCGCTTAGACAAATTGACGGCGATTTTTATGTCACTAATCTACCAGCAAAAGAAGTATCCGATCGCACTCAATTGCTCAACGAAATTTCGGGTAACGACACAGTATTAACCAGGTCATTACCACAAGATAGCGCGTTAGATATTCACTTGAGTTGTGAAATTGCACATTCAGACAAGCTTTACATACGTATGTACAATGACGCGGGTGAGTCTGTTGAATTAAAATACTTACCTCAAAAACAAAAGTTGATTGTTGATCGCAGTAAAGCCGGCTGGTCATACAAATTATGGCGAACACCCAGGCTTGAAGCAAAAACCTTAATAAACACGCATAAACTAGATGCCAGACTGGTTTTGGACACCAGTTCGCTTGAGGTGTTTTGGCAACAAGGTTCAACGACAATGACAATTTGTTTACTACCGACTCAGGCATTTAACCGGATTGAACTCATTACAACTCAAGCGGGCAACAAAGCTTTGACGCTGGCTGCAATTGGTTAATTGAACACAGGTAAGCAGGCTTTTGCTGGATTGGGAATAAAGTTAACACTATAGACGCGCAAGTTAGCTTTATTTCCAATCAGCAACTTAAACTGTAAATTGGGCTGAATCAATAAGTTAGCTAAATAGTTTGATTTATTGGCTTAACCCTTTTAGATTAGGGCATGTTATTTCTGCTAACTAATATTTCTGTTAGTCAAACCATAACCTAAAAACAATACTTGGTAGTAAAAATGTCAACCCAAAAACCCCTTACGTTGAAGAAAGTCGCTGAAATATTGAATGTCTCTACTGCGACAATCTCAAACGCATTCAACCGACCTGATCAGCTGTCTGCTCGTTTACGCGAAAAATTATTAGCAGAATGTGAACGCTTGGGCTATCACGGCCCCAATATAGCCGCGCGTTCATTACGTAAAGGCGAATCCGGGGTTATCGCTGTATTGCTTACAGATTCACTGGCGTATCATTTTACCGATCCGGTCGCTAACCAGTTTTTGCAGGGGATTTCTGAAGTTCTGGAAAAAAACGGTAAACAACTTTTGATGTTATCCGGAGCGCATGGTGATGCACCTTCTACCGGTATTGAAGCTTTGCCAGATGGCTTTATTATTTATGGTTCACAAGATCATAATCCACTGTTTGAGCGTATTATTAAGCAGGGCAAACCTATTATTACGGTTGACTTTGACGTACCCGGTTTCGCATCTGTCAATATAGATAACTATGAGGCTGCCTACAAAATTGCTGAGCATGTGCTTGAGCAGTCTGTCAGCAGGGTGGCGATACTGGGGTTGAGATTAATTCATTCCGACAGAGTATGCCGGATTACCCATGGTGAATTATATGATGAGTCTGAAGCGGTTTCGCGGCGGCGTTTAAATGGTTATATTGACGCGCTTAAAGATCATCAACTGGATGTAACACCCGATTTAATATGGCATGTGCCGGTTAATACACATGAAGCAGCTGTTCAGGCGGCAAGAGAAGCCTTAATGATTTCGCCAAGGCCGGATGCTATTTTATGTATGACAGACAAAATTGCTATCGGTGTTATGGCTGCAGCAAAAGAACTTAATATTAAGATCCCGGAAGACCTTAAATTAGTCGGGTTTGACGATATACCAGAATCTTCATTGGTTACCCCAGCTTTAACCAGTGTTCATCAGCACCTTAAACAAAAAGGCGAACGAGCTGCAACCAGGCTGTTAAATGGAGCGTTAACTGATAAAGAAATACTGGATGTCAAATTGGTTATTCGCAATTCTAGTTGTCTGTAACGCACTAACAATATCAGCCGGAATAGACATAAGCCTTGTTTATACCGGCGTTTAACTTAATTTTCTTTGTTTAATCCTGATAATACTGAATCTGGGTTTTCGTTTATTTACCAAGATTAAAAGTTTTCCGCTGTTAAATTCCATTTCGATATTTATCTTCTTCAGAGCTATATTAATGCTGGTTAGTCAAAAACAATGACAATTAATTTGTCATTGTTTTGTGTTTTTTATTGTTTTTTCTTTTGCTAAAAGCTTGAGAAGAAAACAAATTCTTCAGCTCAGTGGCAGGGTCAGGCATAACTAATACTGCTCTAAGTTAATTTTTTAACTTATTTTACATTTAATTTATTTTTAAAATTCAAATGATTATCCTTTTTTGAGCAAAATATCTAAAAAAAAATAACAATTTATATTTACAAAATTTAATTCAGGGTCTAACATTTAACCAACTTAAACGATTAAGTATTAAGTTTAAGTGGAACTAATAAAAACTTAATTTGATCGATTTATTAGACGAAAACCAAGTTTTTGCAACTTATTTTGATTCACTCGGAGATATTAAAAATGAATAAAACGTTTAAGTATTCATTGATCGCACTTTCAATTAACTCAGTTATCAGCGGAGCTGTCTTCGCTGAAGAAGCTGATTCGGCAGTAGAAAAAGAAAAAAAATCTGACTTTGAAACCATTGTCATTACAGGCTCTCCGGGTGGAAGAACCCAAATTGAATCTGCAATGGCCGTTACCAGTGTTGATTCAGAGTTAATTAAAGACTTTCAACCTAGCTCAGAATCAGAAGTATTTCGTATGATTCCGGGTATTCAGGTTTCGGGTACAGCAGGCCCGGGTGGTAACTCAAATATTGCCGTTCGTGGTTTACCAGTAGCAACAGGCGGTTCTCCGTTTGTTCAGATACAGGAAGATGGTTTACCAACCGTTTTGTTTGGTGATATTCAGTTCGGTAATAATGATTACTGGACTCGGTTTGATTCTTCAGTCGAACGAGTTGAAGGTGTGCGAGGTGGTACAGCGGGCACCTTTGCTTCACAAGCCCCTGGTGCAATCATTAACTATATTAGCAACTATGGCATGATCGAGGGCGGTCACGTTAAGTTAACCAAAGGCGTTGGTTATGATGAAACCAAAGTTGATTTTCGTTACGGTGGGTTTGCCAGTGACAGTGTTAACTACCATGTTGGTGGTTATTACAAAGTAGGTAAAGGGCCTTTAGACGCTGGATATGTTGTCAGTGACAGCATGCAAATTAAAGCCAATCTAACCAAATATCTGGCTGATGATACCAGTTATATTCGTTTTCTGGTTAAAGTGGCCGATACTCAGGAGCCAAACTACACAGGGTCACCTGCATTAGCTAAAGCTAAAAAGAATTCAGATGGCAGTTATTCAATCACCGGCATTAAGCAATATCCCGGTTTTGATGGCCGTGATAACTCAAATTATTCAATCAATAACCAAAACTTTTTAGTTTTAAACCGAGAAGGTGGTTTGGAGAGAGTGGGTTTGTCTGGTATCAGTACTAAAGCATTTTCAATCGGCAATGAATTACATTATGAGTTTGAAGATGAGTTGATCCTAGATAATAAAATGCGTTGGACAGATATGAGTGGTTCATTCAATAGCTCATTTTTAGGCATGACCCCAGTTGGCGATTTAAATCTGGTTTATGCAAATGGTCCTATGCAAGGTGAAGCGTACGATAAAGCTTATTATGATGGCAATGTAAATGTGCATACTAATATTAGTGACATAGGAAGTTTTGTTAACGATTTAACGCTAACAAAAGAGTTTTATGTGGACGGTAAAACTATTTCGGTTCGTGGTGGTTTTTTCTATATGAACCAAAACATTGCACAGGATTGGCATCCAAATCGCACCTATAAAGAATTAGGTGGTGACAATCCTGCAATGCTTGATTTATTCGATGATCAAGGAAACCAGTTAACAGCTGATGGTATTGCCGGTTATAACGATGCCTGGGGTGCGCCAGTTGCTCGTGAAGTTGATTTAGCTTACACCAACACGGCACCTTACATTTCTGTTGATTTGGATACCGATTTATTCACTGTAGATGCGAGTGTTCGCCGTGATACAGTAGATGCCTCTGGTTGGGCTGTCGGCTCAAGCGGTGATGTAGTTGATGTTGAAGTGTCAGGCGAAGATGTTACTTTGCCCGGTTTAATTCCAGATGGTGATGCTGAAAATCTTGATTATTCAGTGAGCTATAACTCATGGACTGTTGGGGGGTTATATAAATTCAGTGATGATACCAGCTTCTTTGCTCGCGCCTCACGTGGTGGCCGGTTTAATGCAGATCGTCAAACTATGAGTGGTAAAATTAATGCTGACGGTTCGTTAACGCAAGCTGGCAGAACCGCGGCAGTAGATTTGGTTAATCAATATGAAATTGGTCTTAAAAATCGAGGTGAGGTTGCAGGTGGTGATGGCTATTACACCTTCGAATTAACCTTATTACAGGGTGACTTTACTCAAAGCGCATTTGAACCAACTTCTACGCCTTCTTGCCCGAATGGTGGTTGTGTGCTGGACAGCGAATATGAAACTCAAGGTGCAGAAGTTCTAGGTTCATTAAGATGGGGTGGCCTGAATCTGATTGCCAATGCCACCATTACTGATGCCCAAGCAAGAGCGGCTGGAGATAGTGGGTGGAGTGAGGCTTGGGAAATTCCAAATCTGACCTATACCATGTCTGCCAACTATGATTTCAGTGATGAGTGGATTGCCGGCATTAATATGACAGGCCAGACTGAAACCTATGCCCGTGGTTCATTGGACAAATATGAAGGCTCAACTACTTGGGGTGCAAGCTTACGCTATGCGCCGACTGAAAATCTGGAATTCAGCGTAACGGGTTATAATATCTTTGATGACTTTGCTGTTCGTAGCCCGGGACAAATTATCAATGTAGATGAGTCTAGTCAGCAGGCTACTCTATTGGTCAATCCTGTGTTAGGCCGTACGATCACCGCTTCAGTTAAAGTAAGTTTTGAATAATACTGACTTTTACTCTAAGTTTACATTTTAAACTGTCAAAAGTAGCAGCGCCTTAAGGCTGCTACTTTTATCTGATTTGAACCTCAGCTGTATTGAACCCTATTGTGCTAATATCAGTGCACCTGAGCATCAGGTTAGTTCGCTCAACAGGATAATGAAATGCAAAACCAAGCGCTTTCACAAGCTGTGTATTTACTTCAGCAAGGACAAGCAAATCAAGCGATTAAACAGCTACAATCTTTAACCAAAGCAAATAAAAACTGGTTTGAAGCTTGGCGACTGTTAGGGTTTGCATATCATGAAGAGGCGTTGGAATTTGAGGCAATGCAAGCGTTTAAGCAAGCTTTGCAGTTGAATCCAAAAGATTATGATTGTGCTGTTTCGTTTGCACAGAGCCGTTTTTTTTGCGGATTGCCCAGTGTTGAGGCATTTGGTTATCTTGAACAATTACAGCCCGGTGATTTAAATGCGGTGCGTGGCCGCGCAATGTCACTGGCCGCTGAAGGTGAATATGACGCCGCACAGCAGCTGTTATTATCTGCATTAAATCAGCACCCGGACTGGCTTGCGGGTCATAAATTGTTAGCTTCTCAAAGGTATACACAGGGGCAGACAGATAATTTCACCGAATCTTACCGGATTGCAACCACTCAAGTTCCCAATCATATTGAACTTTGGCTGGAATGGTTTCGTCAACATGCACAAGTTAAAGCCTGGGCTGATGCGTTAAAAGTAATTGAACAGGCAGAGTGCTTATTTGGTCAGTCACGTGATGAACTGCTGCTGGCGCGTTTGTTTATTGCCAGTGAATCTCAAGATGAACAGACAGCTGAATATTTATTTGCTAAAACGGCTCACTTAAAAGATACCATGCGTGATATGGCCTTGGTTCGTGCCGAGCTTAGGAAAGGCGAATACCGGCAAGCCGAGACGATTGCACTCAAACAAATTCAAACCGCCTCGGCTATGGCATTCTAGCCTTATCTGTCTTTGATTTGGCGAATGACAGATAAAAATAAAGCACGCTGGTTAGACGGTATTGATACAGATGCAGCAGACTCATGCGGTGATTTTATAAAAACTCAAAAACTCAATTTAAATTCAGGTCAGCTCAGTGCATTAAAAAATCATTTAAATCAGCTGCATACGGCTGTTAACCCATTTGCTCAGCAATCTGTTCGTGGTGGTACTCAAACCGACCAGAATTTATTTTTGCGACACCAACCCGTTATTCAAAGTTTAAAACAGCAAATTCAAAAACAGGTCAAAAAGTATGTTGCTAGTTTACCTGAGTTTGTTAACGGCCACCCGTTACTGGGCATTGATCGGCAAGCCGCTTTAAATGGCCGGATCCAGTTTTCCGGCAGTTGGTCGGTTAGGCTTAAATCACAGGGATTTAATGTCAGTCATACCCATCCCATGGGCTGGATAAGTTCAGCGCTTTATATTGATTTACCTAGCCAGAAAAAAATGGGGAGTGCACCGGCTGGTTGGTTGCAGTTTGGGACACCACCACCAGAGTTGAAGATGGACCTGGCACCTTATTGCAAAGTAGAGCCTAAAGCAGGCCAACTGGTCTTGTTTCCTTCAACTATGTGGCATTCAACTGTGCCATTTGATGATGGTCAACGTTTGGTGGTTGCATTCGATGTAAAGCCTCCACAAACCATCAAGCGCTAAATGATTACTAGGGGATTTCGATGCAAAATAATGAAAACTCGATAAAAGAAATTTTAATCGTAGGCGGCGGAACAGCGGGTTGGATGACAGCGGCAGCCTTGGCCAATGCCCTGCAAAGTGGGTGTCATATCACTTTGGTGGAATCAGAAGATATCGGCACTGTAGGCGTTGGTGAAGCTACGATTCCGCCCATTCGCACCTTTAACCAGACTTTAGGGATTAATGAAAATGATTTTTTAAAACAGACTCAGGGGACCTTTAAGCTGGGTATTCAGTTTATTAACTGGGGCAGATCTGACCATGCTTATTTTCACCCGTTTGGCGCTTATGGCCGTCAGTTTGATATGGTTAATCTTCATCAGTATTGGTTAGCTGGACGTGAATCTGATCAGGTTTCTGAGTTAGACGATTATTGCATGGCATGGGCCGCCGCTAAACAAGAGAAATTTGCGCCTCCACTTGCAGATCCCCGGAATGTATTGTCAACCTTTGAATATGCTTATCACTTTGATGCGGGCCAGTATGCTAAATACTTACGCCGTTATGCCGAAGCGAAAGGCGTAAAACGAATCGAAGGCAAGGTAGCCAAGGTAAATCTAAACCCACAAAACGGTTTTGTAAAAGATGTAATGCTTGAAAATGAGCAAGTGTTATCGGCGGATTTATTTATTGATTGCTCAGGATTTAGAGGGTTATTAATTGAAGGCGCATTAAAAACTGGCTATCAGGACTGGTCTCACTGGCTGCCTTGTGACCGGGCTTGGGCTGTACCATGTGAATTAAAAGCGCTCACGCCTTATACTAAATCTACCGCGCACGCTGCCGGCTGGCAGTGGCGTATTCCGCTTCAGCATCGTACTGGCAATGGTCACGTATTTTGCAGTGAGTTTATGACGGAAGATGAAGCTTGCGCTATATTGATGAATAATCTGGATGGTCAGGCGTTGGCCGATCCCAGGCTGCTGAAATTTGCAACCGGCCGACGCAATCAGTTCTGGAATAAAAATGTGATAGCCATTGGTTTATCCAGTGGCTTTTTAGAGCCGCTCGAATCTACCAGTATCCATTTAATTCAGGCGGGTATCGCTAAACTCCTGGCGTTGTTTCCCGATAAGACATTCGCGCAGGATACAATCGATGAATATAACCGGATAGCGATTAATGAAATAGAAAATATTCGCGACTTTATCATTTTACATTATTGCCTGACAGAGCGTGAAGACAGCGAACTTTGGCGCTATTGCAAAAATATGTCAATTCCTGAGCCATTGGCATACAAGATAAAACATTTTAAACAATACGGCAGATTGATACCGCGTGAAATGGATTTATTTGGCAATGCAAGCTGGTTAGCTGTTCATATTGGGCAGGGGAATATACCCGAAAAATTAGATCCTTTGATTCAGTACAGGGAGACACAAGCTGCAGCCTGGTTAAATAAATTAAAGTTGGCGATGCAATCAGCCGCTTCGCAAATGCCAGACCACAGCCGTTATATTGAAAAGTATTGTAAATCCACTATCGCTTAAAAAGTATCAAAACATGGCCGGTTTGTCTCACGCTGAACCGGCCGATGGCTTTAAAAATGCCATAGACCTTATCTTTACTTTAGTTCGTATAGATGTTTTTAATAAATAAGCTTAAACGATTAAGTTTTTTATTGATTTTATCGATTTTACAGGTATGCTTAGTTTAATATTGTAACAACTAATCTACATTAGGCTGAGTTTAAGCTTAATTTAAAAGGTGTTGTAAGGTTTATGGTTTGCTGGTGGTTTTATGTTCGTTTAGTTATGAATGTAAACAATTATCCCAAATTATATGCATGATTGTAGAATGTAAAAGAATAAGCTTAATGCATTTAGTTTTATCTAAGTAAGCTCTGTTGTATTTCTGGTCTTACAAAGTTAATTGATATTTGCTCAACAGTTTGAGCAAAAAGGTTTTGCCTTAAAAGGCCCTGTTGCAAGGCTGGTGCACCTGATTATTTTCAGGTAACCGAGTTTAATCCTGTCGCGCAAATAGCCGTATTTGCTATTTACGACTCTGCCCAGCCTTGCTTTTTTTGCAATATGATAGAGCGTATAAACTATGAACCTGAAACTTGAAAGCCAACGCAGCCTGAATCGCATTATCAACCGGCTCGATATTGAACAATTGAGCAAAGTTGATCAAAGTTTGTTTAAAAAGCGGCTTGAGCAACATTTTCCCAGTTTATTTGAAAATCTGGTTGAAGTTTATCAATCAAGATATGATTTGCACTATCAAATTGAGCAACTGATTGGCGCGCTGCTGACCAGCTTTAAACAAAGATCCCGCACACTTAAAAATCGAGACAAAAAGCGACTGGCTAATCCACGCTGGCATCAATCCGAAAAAATGTTGGGCATGGCGTGTTATGTTGATTTGGTTGCCGAAGATCTCGACGATTTAGCGGCTAAAGTTGATTATTATCAGGATTTAGGCATTACTTATCTGCACCTGATGCCACTTTACAAATCGCCGGAAGGGGACAGTGATGGCGGTTATGCCGTGTCTGATTATCGCTGTGTAAATCCAAAATTGGGTACCATTAAAAGCTTAAAAAATCTGGCTAAAGTTTTAGATAAAGCTGGGATCAGTCTGGTACTGGATTTTGTTTTTAATCATACCTCAGATGAACACGAATGGGCTGTCAGAGCGAGGCAGGGCGAGCTTGATTATTGTGACTTTTATTATTTTTTCGACGATAAAACCATTCCTAATCAGTATGAACACCACTTAAGAGAAATTTTTCCTCAGGTCAGAAGAGGCAGTTTTACCTATCTAGACGATATTGATAAGTGGGTCTGGACTACCTTTAACAGTTTCCAGTGGGATTTAAACTATTCTAATCCGAGTGTATTTAATGCCATTGTGGGTGAAATGCTATTTTTAGCCAATCTGGGATGTGATGCGTTGCGTTTGGATGCATTAGCCTTTATCTGGAAAGATATGGGCACAGATTGTGAAAACAGGCCCAAAGCCCATTTATTGATACAGGCTTTTAATACTTGTTTGCAAATTGCAGCGCCCAGCGTGGTATTTAAATCTGAAGCGATTGTTCATCCGGATGAAGTCGCCAAATATATTAAGCCGCAAGAGTGCCAGCTATCTTATAATCCATTGTTAATGGCGCTTATCTGGAATAGTTTAGCGACTCGAAAAACCCGCTTATTAAATCAGTCATTAGGTCATAGATTTGAAATTGATGATAACTGTACCTGGGTTAATTATGCCAGATGCCACGATGATATTGGCTGGACATTTGATGATGCGGATGCCGGGCGAATTGGGATAAATGGTTATGACCATAGATTATTTTTAAATCAGTTTTATACCGGACAATTTGAAGGCTCTTTTGCCAGTGGTATGGGGTTTGGCTATAACCCGAAAAACGGTGATTGTCGGGTATGTGGTTCACTGGCTTCGCTTGCAGGCCTGGAGCAAGGGCTAGCTGAAAACGATGCGCACCTGATTGACAATGCGATCGCTCGTATATTGTTAATTCATCATATTTTATTAAGCATAGGTGGTATACCTTTGCTGTATGCCGGTGATGAGCTTGCCATGCTGAATGATTATCGGTTTTTAGAAGATGAGCATAAAAAGCATGATGCGCGCTGGGTTAATCGCCCATTAATTGAAAATCAGCACATTAAACAGGCACAAAAGTCGGGAACGGTTCAGAATAAAGTTTGGCGTGGACTGAAACATGCAATTTCAATGCGTAAACAACATGCGATATTTGGGCAGGCCAAAACTCAAATATTACCAACCGCCAATCCACACATTTTTGCTTATCAAAGACAAAATGAATCGGATCTAGCTGTTTGTATTTATAACTTCAGTGAACATACACAGCAGGTGACTCCGGATGTACTGGTTGGACTCAGCCAGTTTGAACAGATGATTGATTTAATCAGTGGTAATCAAGTACCCGTGCAGTTTAATCACAACCTTGAACTGTCGCCTTATCAGTCTTTATGGTTAATTAAGTCTTAAAATATCAAGTTGATATAAGCTTATAAAATTGAATTGACAGGGATCTGTTTGAAGATCTCTGTCTGTATAAAACCCAGAACTGAGCTTCTCATAAATTATTCTGACTGACCGAAATGATTTTGGTCTTTTTTTCACAATATTTTACTGTATTTTAACTGCATTATTTTTGTTTCTGTTACTCGCATTTTTGCTTAAACTGAGTATAATTTGCGGCCTTAATTTTGTATCCAATTTGCGATTGGACTAAAACAAGAGGAAATTCAATGAAATTTGTTGTCGCAGCACTTTATAAATTCACCCGCCTGGAAAACTTTGAAGCTTTGCGTGACCCTTTACATAAGGTCATGACAGATAATGAAGTCAAAGGGACTTTGTTGTTAGCCGTCGAAGGGATTAATGGTACTATATCCGGCCCGCGAGAAGGTATAGACGCCGTTTTACAATGGTTAAAATCTGATCCCCGTCTGGTTGATATTGAACACAAAGAATCTTTAGCTGATGAGCAAACGTTTTATCGCACCAAAGTTAAACTGAAAAAAGAAATTGTGACTATGGGGGTTGAAGGGATAGATCCTAATCAAGTGGTTGGCACTTACGTAGAACCAAAAGACTGGAATAATTTGATTTCTGATCCGGAAGTTTTATTAGTTGATACCCGAAACGACTACGAAGTCGCGATTGGCACCTTTGAAAATGCAGTTGATCCGAAAACAACCACTTTTCGTGAATTTCCTGAATATGTAGAAAAGCATTTAGATCCTGAAAAACATAAAAAAGTTGCTATGTTTTGCACCGGTGGTATTCGCTGTGAAAAGTCGACTGCTTATTTAAAAGAGCAGGGCTTTGATGAGGTTTATCACTTAAAAGGCGGTATCTTAAAATATCTGGAAGAAGTGCCGCAAGCAGAGACTATGTGGAAAGGTGAGTGCTTTGTATTTGACCAAAGGGTTACCGTTGACCATGGATTAAATCAAGGCAGTTATGACCAGTGTTATGCTTGCCGTATGCCCATCACTGAAGCAGAGAAACAAGACGAAAAATACCAAAAAGGTGTAAGTTGTCCGCATTGCTTTGATAAAACTTCAGATGAAGATAAAGCCCGCTTTGCTGAAAGGGAGCGTCAGATTCAGTTAGCTGAAAAGCGTGGTGCTGTTCATATCGGTGATGAAGAGACCGTTAAAGTAAAAGCTTAATTGCACTGAAATTAAACAGGGCACAGTGATATGTGCCCTAAAATGATTGTTCACATATCTTTTCCAAAATTTGTTATTTTCCTCGTCTATAAAATTTAACACTTGTCAAACGGATTAAAATTGATTAAGTTAAATTTAGACCATAAAATATCCAGCCGTCAGTTAGTTACGTTAAGTTTCATTGAATTGACTTAGTAAACATTTTGTAAGAATATTGCGCAAGCAATTGATATTGTCTGGTTTTAGAAGGTTTTCTCTCTATATTCTAACAGGGCAAATTGTTAATTTAATGCTGGCAAAGTCTCGTTTAAAAGTGTTTATCATCAGCACAGATTTTATCGGTTTATCTCTTCTTCTATGGCTGGAATAACAGAACGGTCATTTAATTATAATAATTTTTAATGGTTAAATATGGGAATTTAATCTCTTTTCAAGCGGTATTGGACTTGCCAAATTTTGAGAGCTGACTAAATTGAATTTAAATCCTAATTTTAAAGATATAAGTGAGATAAAAAATATTATGTCTAGCGAAAATGCACTGCTTACAATCTTAGCTGAAAAGATTAAAAATGATTCACTGGTTTTGCCTACGCTACCTGACATTGCAATGAAAGTCAGACAAGCGGCGGATGATCCTGAAATCAATTTACAAACCATGGCCGAAGTGATTGCACAAGACCCGGCTTTAACGGCCCGTATGCTCAAAATTGCAAACAGTGCTTATTTAGGTCGAACTGTTAAAGTGGAATCTTTAAATCAGGCGGTGACTCGTATTGGATTGCGTCATATCAAAAATATTGCAACTGCATTGGCAATGGAGCAATTGTTTATTTCCCAGAACGAAATCGTAACTGAATTTCTCGATAAAATATGGCTCTATACAATTGATGTATCGGCTAAATCTATGGCGCTGATGAAATTGTATAAATCCAGAAACAAACATAGTGCGGTCAATCTGGATACCATTACACTGGCCGCTATGGTGCATAATATAGGTGTATTGCCGATTTTAACAGAGGCTGAAAAACACCCTGAAGTATTTGCCAATCCGGATTTTTTAGATGGTGCTATTGCCAGGTTATCCGGTCGAATTGGCGGCTCAATTATGCGCAAATGGGAATTCAGTCAGGAGTTTGTGACTGTGGTAGAAAGGTGGAGTGACAGACGTTATGAACCTGACAATGTATCCTATATCGACTTTGTCAGAATAGCGGCTATGGATGCCGGTGTGATGCCCATTACCGAAACTCGGGATGCATTTTTAGGACGCTATGTTGAAAAAGGTATTATTCCGGACGAAGACTATCTGATTGAAGATGAGTTTTTAGAAGAATATAACGCGGCTAAAACCATTTTTATCGATTAAAATTTGCGGTATTTGACCGGTAATAAACAGATTGGCCCTTGTTTTTTGCCGGACTCGCCCTAAAGTTATAAAGAAGCGTTACAAATACATGACCAATTCATCATAACGATTTGAAGTGGATATTTAATCTAAAAAGGAGTCGTTTATTCAGTTAAATACTGAAACAAAACAAATTAAAACAAACTACAAACCTTGGATCTACCCGTTTGTTATGGTGGTCTTGTCAATCGTCTCTTTGTCTTTGGCAAAAGATTTCCTCCTGCCAGTTATCTTATCTTTTATTTTAAGCTTAATTTTGTCACCCGCGGTTCGTTTTTTAATTCGCCATAAAGTGCCGAGCGTTTTGGCCAGTGCTTTTATGCTGGCAGTGAGTTGTGGTGTGTTTATTGGCGCTATCTGGCTGGTGACGCCAGGGGTCGCACAATGGATGTCAGCTGCACCGGATAAAATCGAGCAAAGACTCAATACAGATAAAGAGATTAAACAAACAATTGATAAGTTGCAGGAAACGTCCAAGAAAGTGAATGATGCGGTCGAAAAAATTGCAATAGAAGACAAAGCATCTGAACAGGCAAGCGTGGTCATTGAACAAAATTCCTGGTCTTCTGAATTACTGACAGGTTTACAAAAAGGCCTGAGTAGTACTTTGCTTATTTTTGCATTAACCTTATTTTTACTGATAAGCGGCAATGAGCTGGTATTAAATCTGGTTCGCTTGTCGAGTCAAAAAAACAAACGAAAGCGTTTTATTCGTTTATTTCAAAGGTTAAGAAGCGAGGTGGGGCGATATCTGGGCGCCGCTTTTTTAGTTAATCTGACATTGGGGTGTTTAACCAGTTTAATCTTTTGGTATTTAGACGTCCCCCTGGCATGGACTTGGGTCGTTTTGGTGACGTTTTTACGGTTTATACCTTACGTCGGGATTAGTTTGATTGCCATTTTACTGGTGCTGGTTTCTCTAACCCATTTTGATAATTTATGGGAAACGCTCATGCCGGTTGGCATCTTTTTGAGCCTTTCAACTCTATTTGGCTTTATTGTTGATCCACTTGTCCATGGCATGCGTTTAAAAATAAACCCTATCATTGTTTTTATATCTGTTATTTTCTGGGGCTGGCTATGGGGCGCTGCCGGTGCCATCATTGCTGTGCCTTTATTAACAGTGGCTTTGGTGACAGCGGATTGTATGGGCTGGCACACCTTAACAAAAATTGTAACCCGAACTTCATAAAGCAGCGAATACAGGAGGTCCTGTGCAAAAATCCTCGTCAGGTTTTATTTATCCGAACCGATTGTTAAAAGACAATGGTGAAACCAGAAAAGTTGGTTATGAGCTTGAGTTTGCCGGGCTTGAAATTGATTCGGTTATTGATATTGTGGCTCGGGCATTAAACGCTGAAAAAGAGCAAAAGTCGCAGGCTGAATATCTGTTACACAGTGATACGCTCGGCAAGTTTAAAATCGAACTTGACTGGCAGTTTGCCAAGCAAACTGCAGCGGAGCGGGCGGCCTCTCATGGGCAAACTAAGGAAGAAGACAAATTTACACACTGGTTGACAAAAGTCGCCAGCCAGGTTGTTCCGGTCGAAATTGTCTGTCCGCCAATTGCAATTGAGCACCTTGAACAGCTTGAACCTGTGGTTAAGCAGTTGTCTGAATCCGGCGCTTTAGGCACAGATGAGTCGGTTTTTTATGCATTTGGCGTTCATATTAATCCGGAACTGCCGGACTTATCGCCGGCAACTATCGCTCAGTATATAAAGGCCTATGCTATCGCTCAAAACTGGTTGGTTAAAGCGCATAAAATTGACCCAATTCGGCGGGTTACGCCTTATATTGACTTGTACCCGGATGAGTATATTAAAGCGGTACTGGCCTATGATGAATCTATTAGTCTCAAACAAATCATTCAGGATTATTTGGAGTTTAACCCGACACGAAACCGGGGCCTGGATTTATTACCCTTATTTAAATATTTAGAGCCAGAAATTATTGAAAGCAATATCAAAGATGACAGAATCAATGCCAGGCCTACGTTTCACTACCGTTTGCCAAACTGTGAAATTGATCGCTCGAAATGGTCTTTATCTGAAAGCTGGAATGTCTGGTGTGTGATTGAATCTTTAGCACAAAGGGAAAGTGTTTTAAACGAGTTAACCCAGCAGTGGCTTGATTATCAATCAACGTTAAAACTAAAAACAGAACCATGGCACACAATACTCGATCAACTTCATCAAAACCTGTTATCGGCGTAACGGGTAATGATAAATGGTTCTCACCTTCTTGGTGGTCTATCCGTCTGGCCATTTTTATGGCGGGTGGACAGGCGCTTCGGGTGAGTATTAAACACCCGGTCAAACTTTCAAAACTGGATGCACTTGTGATTAGTGGTGGTGATGATATTCATCCTACTCTGTATGATGAAGACGTGGACCCTAACGTATTTTACGATGTTGCAAGAGATAGATTAGAAATTGACGCAATAGAATATGCGTTTAGTCAGTCCTTGCCGCTTCTTGGTATATGTCGCGGTTATCAGTTAACGAATGTGGTCGCCGGTGGTAGTTTGTATTCTGATATCCGAAAACTCAGAGTGAAGACAAAAAACATTAAGCTATTATTGCCGAAAAAAAACATTAGGCTGTTAGCCAATACTTTATTGAATAAAATTTTAGGTCAGCCCGAACGGCTTAAAGTCAACAGTTTGCATCATCAGGCGGTTCATCATTTAGGTCAGGGGTTTAAAGCGGTTGCATTTGATCAGGATAAATTTATTCAGGCGATTGAGCACGATACCTTGCCGATGATTGGGGTACAATGGCATCCCGAATATTTATTGTTTATGAAAAGCCAACGTCAATTATTTAGCTGGCTGGTGCATAAAGCGAGTGATGTAGCCTAATCATGTTGTCCTATTTCATTTTATTTTCGTCGTCTTTTCTGGCGGCTACTATTTTACCTTTTTATTCTGAATTCATTTTATTTGGTTTACTCAAACAGGGTGAACCTGCGTGGTTGCTGGTTGTTGTTGCGACTGCCGGGAATACTTTGGGCTCGGTTGTAAATTGGTATTTAGGTTTATATATACTAAAATTTCAAAATAAAAAATGGTTTTATTTTAAACAAAAACAAATTGAAAAAGCGCAAGTCTGGTTTGCCCGCTATGGTCTTTGGAGTCTGTTGTTTGCCTGGCTACCACTGGGTGGTGATGTATTAACCCTGATTGCAGGTATTATGCGGGTTAAATTAATAACCTTTGTTGTTTTGGTAGGCATTGGCAAGTTATGTCGCTACTTAGCTGTAGTTTATTTAAGTCAGTTCACTTTCGGATTTTAATCTATATTTAATCCAATAAAACTGAGTGACCGGTCCGGTTAGTATATGTAAAGAGTGGATGGCTAATGACAAAGTGGTTCAAGCAACACTTCAGGTATTTGTACTGCCGGTATTTTATTTTGTTCAGTGTCATTTTTGTGAGCCCGGTATGGGCACTTGAATCTGTGACATTAACATTGAAATGGAAACATCAGTTTCAGTTTGCGGGTTATTATATGGCCAAAGAAAAAGGCTATTACCGTGATGCCGGTTTTGATGTGGATATTAAACCACGCAATCCGCAACAGTCGCTACTTGAACCGGTTTTATCAAAATCTGCCGAATTTGGTATATCAGATTCAGCGATAGTGCTTTCATACCTGAATGATCAGCCTGTTGTTGTTTTATCTGCTATTTTCCAGCATAGTCCTTTAGTCTTTTTAACCCGTAAAGAAGATAATATTTTTAGCCCATTTGAATTAGTCGGCAAAAAAGTGATGTTCCAACGTGGAATGGATGACGCTTCATTATCTGCCATGTTCAATCAGTTAAATATATCAAATCAAGATTATACTTTGGTCAAACAAAACTTTGATCCGCTTGCATTACTCCATTCAGACATAGATGCCATGTCTGCTTATATATCGAATCAACCTTTTTTATACCAACAGCAGGATGTACCTATTCGGATCATAGATCCAACTAATTATGGGATAGATTTTTACGGGGATGTTTTGTTTGCCCATCAGGATTATGTCAAGCAGTTCCCACAAAGAGCAGATGCATTCAGACAAGCCAGTATCAAAGGATGGCAGTATGCACTTAATCATATGGATGAAGCCATTGAACTGATTTTAACACAGTACAACAGTCAAAAATCACGAGCCCATTTGCAGTTCGAAGCTGAAAAAACCAGAGCTATGATTTCACCGGATTATGTCCCTGTAGGCACTATTCATCTGCAAAGATTTGAGAAAATAGCAACAATATATCGGGACCTGAAGATGGCTGACTCAAATAAAATGCTGACTAAGTTTACACTGGATGATTATTTACAGGGGCAGCAAGGGTTTTACGGATTGTTGCTGAAATTATCAGCGGCTGGACTGGTGGTGTTCGCGGTGATAATAACTGGGTTAACTTTGTTTAATCGTAAGCTTACTCTGGCTGTTAAAGCTAAGACTAAAGCGCTGGAAAAATTGAATCAACAGCTTCAAGGACAGTTAGAGATTATAGAGCAGTCCAACGAGTTTTTAATACATGCTAAAGAGCAGGCTGAGTCAGCTAATCGCGCCAAAACCAGTTTTTTATCCAATATGAGTCATGAAATCCGGACCCCGTTAAATGCAGTTATCGGCTTCTCGCAATTGGCAAATCTGGCGGATGATCAAAATCAGATTAAAGATTATGTTGCCCGAATCCGAGTATCGGGCGATCATTTGTTATCCTTGATAAATGATATATTGGATTTATCTAAAATAGAGTCAAATGCAATCAAGTTGGAAGTCGTCCATTTTAGTGTATTGCAAACAGTTGAAAAGGTGATTCAAATTTGTCAATTGAAAGCGCAAGCTAAACAATTGAACCTGGATTGGGGAGTTGATACTGCGGTCCCTGAGTATGTGTTAGGTGACTCACTTCGTTTAGAGCAAGTGTTAATCAATTTATTAAACAATGCGATTAAGTTTACCCATCAGGGCAGTGTTAAACTGCTGGTTAAGGTTAAACCAAACGATTTTGGTCAAGACGGTAATTCGGCTTTGGTTCGTTTATTTTTTCAGATTTCTGATACGGGAATCGGGATGAATCCGGCTCAATTAAACGCGATTTTTAAACCATTTGGCCAGGCTGACAGTTCAATTACCCGTCATTTTGGCGGCAGTGGTTTGGGTTTGGTTATTTCGCAACAGATAGTGCACCTTATGCAGGGGGAAATAGTAGTAGAAAGTGAGCCTGACCAGGGATCTGTGTTCTGCTTTGATGCCTACTTTGAGTTGCCTGAAGAAAACATGCTTGCAATACAAACTAAAAACAAGATAAATTCATCTGCAGTCGATGTCGTCAATTTTGAACAGAAAAATATTCTGCTAGCTGAAGATAATGATATTAATCAGATTATCGCAACTGAAATGCTGTCTCAATTTAAATTGAATGTCGAGATTGCCAATAACGGTGAAGAAGCCATTCAAAAGTGCCAGCAGAAAAATTATGATTTAGTTTTTATGGATGTACAAATGCCGGTGATTGATGGTTTATCGGCTACGCAGGCAATTCGGGCATTTAACCCGTCTATTTGTATTGTTGGAATGTCGGCCAATGCCAGTAATGAGGATATCAAACTAAGTAAAAAAGTCGGAATGAATGACTATATTACTAAACCAATTGATTTAAATAAACTAAGAGGGGTTTTAATTCAATATCTGGCTTGATAAGGCCGACTTAAATTGCATAGGATTAAGCCAGTCTGGATATTTATTCAGTTCTGATTAACCTGACATCAAAGTGCAACACTGCATTCGGGCCTATTTTGCCACTGTTTCCTTTTTTACCCCAGGCTAATTCGGGTGGGATAACAAATTCATATCTGGAACCGATTGGCATAAGTAAAATACCTTCCCGTAAACCTTCTATTGCTTCTGCAAGTGAAAACTCTTCCGGTAAGCCAGCTTTATAGCTATCGGCGATGACAGTGCCATCTGCGAGTCTAATTCTCTGATTAATCACGACAGTATCAAACTCTGTAACCTGCTCACCATCTGCTTGCTCGATTATTTTATATATGAGTCCCGAACCGGTTTCAATTGCATCCGGATGACTACTGAATTTTGTGATAAAAGCTTCTGTATTTTTTTTATTAAGACCGGCTGAACCTTTTGAGTTTCCGGATTTTTTTTTAGCCACTGTGAATATCTACCTTTTACGAATTTTTTAAAATTTTATCTAACCAAGCGCTGGGCAATAAGCGTTTCAAAAAGCCCATCAGATAGGTTGGAAACGTTACATAATATCTGGGTTTGGCCCGTTTTGCCTCTATTGCATGAATCAACCTAGCATAAACCGCTTCAGGCCCCAGCGTAAAGCGCATTGCCGGCCCCTGGGTTTTAAGCCGCTTCACCAAATTCTGATAGGTTTGTTTAAACGGACTTTGTTCAATATCAATATTTTGCTCAAACTGGGAGAGCGCATTGGCTCTAAAGTTTGATAAAATTGGACCTGGCTCAATCAAACTGATTTGAATCTGTGTGTCGGCTAATTCTAACCTAAGCGTGTCTGTTAAGCCTTCAATTGCAAATTTGGATGCATTATAAGGGCCTCTGAAGCGCATCGCAACAAAGCCCAATACGGAACTATTTTGTACTATGCGACCCGAATTAAAAGTGCGCATGTGTTTGATGCATAACTGAGTGAGTTGGTGCCAGCCAAATACATTGGTTTGAAACTGTGTTAATAAAAGCTCGCGGCTAATATCTTCTAATGCGCCGGGCTGGGCGTAGGCGCCATTATTGAATAAAACATCAATTTGATGATTGCTTGCCATTTCAACCGCCCAGTTAAACCCGTTTTCGACGCTCTTGGGATCGGATAAATCAAGTTGCTGGCATAAAATACCAAGGTTTGTTAATTTGTCGATATCATTCGGGTTTCTGACGGTCGCAAGCACTTGATAGCCTGCGTGGCTCAGTTCCGTTGCACAATAAAGCCCGATGCCAGACGAACAGCCGGTTATCAGCACTGTTTTTTTATTCATGGTGAATTTTTACAACAAAATATTGAGAAAAGGTTTATGTTATCAGGATTAAAGGCTTTTTTTGAACAAAATCTGAAAAAACAGGCTGAATTGCCACAAATGACCAATGAACTGGCTTGCGCCTGCTTGCTGGCAGAAGTGATTTTTGCAGACAGTGAATTTGATGAGAGTGAATGGCAGGCACTTTTAGCCAGACTAAAATTAACCTTTGATTTAGCCGAGGAAGATTTGCTTGAATTGGCTGAAACTGCTAAATATCAGGTTAAAAATGCAAATGACCTTTATCAGTTTACCCGTGTTGTAAAAGAGATGGACTATGATAAACGGGTTCACTTGATTGACGGATTATGGCAGGTCGCGTTTGCTGATGGTAGCCTGGACCCGCATGAGGAACACATTATACGGCGGATTTGTGAGTTAATTGGCCTAAATCACAGTGACTTCATTAAAGCTAAACTGGCTCAGTCCCGATCTGGTTAGCTTTTCATGCTGACAGGTTTGGGTTTTGGCATTTTGAGTAAACCGTATAGCGTTTGTCGTGCGTATACAAATGTACCCAGATTTCATGTGAGCTGACTTGCTGCCAGAACTCTGATTGGTGCTGCGCAGGGCATATCATCTGATTAATGTAGTTTTGTTGTTGCTCTTTGCTCATATCCAGCTTGTCCGGAATCTGGATAAATGCATTTATGCTGTTATTGATTACTCTGGCATCTTCAAAGCGCCAGTCACCATAGACAAATTTGGCTTGAAAGGTTTGTCTGACATTTTTAACGACTGCTGTGGGGATTTTATCATCTGATGCAGTTAATCCATTTTCATTCTGATACGCTGAGGCCTGATTACAGCCGGTTAACTGACTGGCACAAAAAAAGGCGAATAAATTCATCAAAACAACAGATTTTATATTTATTTTATTAAACATGTTTTCAACCCAACAACTTAAATGACCTGACTTGCTTTAGTTATCGGGAAAGAAAATTAAAACTTTAATGAATATAATGAAAAAGCGTTTAAAACCGTGTGAGTTTGTCACTGGTCAGATGTCTGTGTTTTTAGCGTGTCTTTTAGTTATCGAAACCTTATCCAGTTTTTCAGTTTTTGTTTGCGCAAAGCTAATAAGATAAGGATGACGGTCAGATACAAAAAAGGTTCACTGATATCGGCTTTACGAGACCAGTAAAAATGAATCCAAACCAGAATACTCGCCGGATAAATCCAATAATGCAGCCTTTGCCAGTTTTTACCTAGTTTACGTCTGACACTATGGGGTGAAGTTATGGCTAACAAAAATAATATGACAAAGCCAGACATGCCCAGCCAGATGTATGGACGTTTGATTAACTCTTCTATAAACAAGCTCACCTGAAACCCAAGTTCAAACCACCAGAAATTTAACAGGTGACAACAGGCATAAAAAAAACAATAGAGCCCGATTAAGCGGCGGGTTTGCATTAGCCAGCCCAGTTTAAAAAATTTAGCACTCGGTGAGACGAGCAGGGTAAGTAATAATATATTGAGCGCACCTATACCGGTAAAGTGAATAATCGCCTTGACTGGATCGGCACCGTTCTGATCTGTGATTGACCAGTAATAATTAAAAAGTAACGGGGTCAAAGCGCATAGGTGGATGGCAACCTTAATAACAAAAACCGGGTTTAATGTTTTCATTAAAAATGACGCCTTAAATCCATATCTTTATATAAATGAGCCACCTGTTCTGCATAACCGTTAAATGGCAAGGTCTTTATTCTTTGTTGGTCAAATAAACCGCCTGAGGTAATCAGGCGTTCACTGGCTTGACTCCATCTTGGGTGGTCAACGTCTGGATTCACGTTCGCATAAAAACCGTATTCATTGGGGGCAGACAGATTCCAAGTGGTTTTAGGCATAATTTTAGACAGTTTGATTTCGGTAATACTTTTGATACTTTTAAAGCCGTATTTCCATGGCACCACTAAACGGATCGGCGCTCCGTTTTGGTTCGGTAAGGATTTTCCATATAAGCCAACCGCTAAAAAAGCGAGTGGATTCATCGCTTCATCAATTCTAAGCCCTTCGGTATAAGGGTAAGGGATAGAGCCTCCAATCAGTCGACTTGATTGGCCGCGCATTTCGCTGGGGCGATGAAGGGTTTTAAAACTCACATATTTTGCGCCTGAACTAACGCCTGCCTGTTTTAACAAATCAGCCAGAGAAAATCCAACCCAGGGGATAACCATAGACCAGGCTTCTACGCAGCGCAGACGATACACTCGCTCTTCAAGCGCAAACCGCTTAAATAAGTCTTCGTAATTTAAAGTGATTTTTTGTTCTACCAGACCTGAAATCGTGAGTTCCCATGGATTGGTCGTCAGGTTATGCGCATGTTCACTCGGGTCTTGTTTGCTGGTGCCAAACTCATAAAAATTATTATAGTGAGTGACTTTTTGCTCAGGCGTGAGTTCAAAACCGCTTTTATCCAGGGCCTTAAAATTAAGTGGTTTGGGCGGCTCCGGATCTTTTTTCGGTGGCGTATCATCCGATTTTAACCAGTCAAACAGGCCCGCATGAGAAGGGCTGGTTATTAGTGAGCCTGCGCCGACAAACCCCATTTTTTTCAGAAAATCTCTTTTATTGTTGAAGATGTCTTCATCGGTAATTTGATGGTCTTTAAACTGACTTCGGTTCGATTTAATGATCTTCATTGTTTGTCCTGTAACGGTTAAAACGGATAAAAGTATTGAGATTTATTACTGATAAACTTGAATCTCTGATCAATATAGACAGGTATTGCCTTGGTTTTATTTCATCTCTTTAAAAAATTTCTGGCTTGTTTATGCCAAACTATGATGGTTAATCAATATTTACCGGCGCAAAGCGGCTATTTGAATAGAGTGAGATGGCGATTCCAGCTTGAAAGCATCAAGCTGGAATAGAGCGCACATTCGTTTGGGTTAAGACAGAATACGTACTTCTCTTTGTGGAAATGGTATTTTGATCCCATTTTCTTTCAACTGCTCAAAAATAGCTAAGTTAGCGATATATTTAAGCTCAAAAAAGCGTTCGGTAGGCACCCAGTAGCGAATACCAATATTGATAGAACTATCACCAAATTCATCAATGCCAATTTGAGCCGGTTTTTTATTATCTATCCATTCAAATTGCGCCAGAACATGGGCAATAATTTCAATCGCTTTTTTGGGATCCGAGTCGTAACTAATCCCTATGCAGGCATCCACCAGTTTGTTTTCATATGAGTTGTGTAAAATATCACCGATTAAATATTTATTAGGGATAACGATATCTTCTTCTTCTTCATTTACAAGCAAAGTATTGGGCAGTCTGATTTCTTTGACGACCCCCGTTACATTCTGAATTGTAATTGTATTACCTACTTTAAACGGTCGCGTCAGAATAATCGCCAAACCTGCCCCATAATTAGATAAAGTACCTTGCAGGGCCAAACCTGCGCCTAAGGAAATTGCACCTATGGCGGCTACAAATGGCGTAATACTGATTCCGATTTTACCCAGTGCAATGACAATGCCGATCGCCAGTACCAGAATTTTTAATAAATTGGCTAAAAACTGACTAAGGGTGACATCCACTTTTTTGGTGAGTAAAAAACCTTTAACCCAATTTGAAAACTTGGAAGCCAACCATAAAAAGAGGATAAAAATGACCAGTGCACCTACTAGCTGGAAGCTGTATGTGACCAGGTACTCAATAACCATGTCATAATATTTTTGTAATTTTTCAATATCTTGATCGAACATAATTGATCTCTGCTGTCGAATAGGGGGGAACTTACGGGTGTTATTTTTACTCTAGTGTAATTTAACTGAGTTGCCAAGATTGCAAAACACAAGATTAATCTGTAACTTTTAACTCTGTTTCAGGGTCATATAATTACAAGCGGTCAAAAGACCTAATTATTCGTTATTTTTATTGAGTTGTTTTATGTTTAAAAAATCAATGTTAAGTATCTCCGCAGCAGCACTGGCTCTGTCTACTTCTGTTTGGGCAAAACCAGATGAGGCAGCTATTAAACAATCGGTTCAAACCGAACTGGGGTTGTCTGTGCAAACCATTACTGAATCTCCGGTTGAAGGTTTAGCCAGTGTGATGACCGACAGAGGGTTATTTTATGTTTCTGACAATGGGCAGTACTTATTTCATGGCAATTTATTTAATATAAAAGCTGGCATGAAAAATGAGACTGAAGCGCAAATGACAGCAATGCGTGCGGCGGAAATTGCAGAATATAAAGATGATGCCATTGTTTATAAAGCCAAAAATGAAAAATACGCAATCAATGTGTTTACCGACATAACCTGTGGTTACTGCCGCAAAATGCATAATGAAATGCAGGGATATAACGATTTAGGTATTACAGTTCGCTATTTAGCTTTTCCGCGTGGCGGGATAGCAAGCAAATCCTATAACGATATGGTGAGTGTATGGTGTGCTCAAGATACTCAGGAAGCTCTGACCGAAGCTAAAGTGAATAATCACATCGTCGCTAAAACCTGCGATAATTCAGTCGCTGAACAATATAAGCTGGGCTCAAAAGTTGGCGTAACAGGCACGCCGGCTGTTGTATTAGACAATGGTATGCTGGTACCCGGTTATCGTCCGCCAGCAGATATGTTAAAAGTACTTCAGGGCAGTTAAAAGGTTGTAGAAGATGCAAATAGTTCGGCGGAAAACCGAATTAGCAGACAACTTGCCTTCCTCACTTCATCCATTATTGCGTCAGGTATTAGTCCGGCGCAATTTGGTCGATGCGACTCAGTTAGATCTGTCAGCTAAACAATTGGCCAAACCTTGTTTGGCTGATTTAGATAAAGCAGTTGTTTTGTTAGAAAAAGCCATTATTGCGCTGAAAAAAATTGTGATTGTTGGTGATTTTGATGCCGATGGTGCAACTAGCACAGCCTTAACTTATAGCGCACTTAAACAACTGGGTTGTCGGAATATCGATTTTCTGGTGCCCAATCGTTTTGATTATGGCTATGGGTTATCTGAACCTTTGGTTGACGTCGCAGAGCAAATGGGCGCTCAGCTTATCATTACGGTTGATAACGGTATTTCCTGTATTGGTGGCGTTGCCAAAGCAAAAAGTTTAGGCATAGACGTTATTGTGACCGATCACCATTTACCAGGCTCACAGTTACCACAAGCCGATGCGATTATTAATCCAAATCGTGCTGATTGCCCGTTTCCAAGCAAAGCTATTGCGGGTGTGGGGGTGGCATTCTACTTGATGCTGGCGCTGCGCAGTCATTTACGTGAGCAGGGGTATTTTTCTCAATATCAGTTAAAAGAACCGAATTTTGGCGAGTTACTGGATTTAGTCGCGCTGGGGACAGTGGCAGACGTTGTGCCTTTAGATGAAACTAACCGGATTTTGGTCCAGCAGGGAATCAACCGAATCCGTCAGGGTTATTGTCGACCGGGTATTAAAGCCTTGCTGGATGTTGCCCAAAAAGATCACAAACAACTGGTTTCGTCCGATTTTGGTTTTGCAATTGGTCCCAGGTTAAATGCAGCCGGACGTCTCGATGATATGAGTCTGGGTATTAGCTGCCTACTTGCCCCTGACTATACTCAAGCCATGCATCTGGCAAGTCGTCTTGATGAACTAAATAAAGAGCGCCGGGCGATAGAAAGCAGTATGCAAATTGAAGCGCTTAAAACCATGGATACAATTCATCTGGATAATATACCCGCGGGTATTTGTTTATTTCAGGATGACTGGCATCAGGGCGTTATCGGTATTTTAGCCGGACGAATAAAAGAAAGGTTTCACCGTCCGGTTGTCATCTTCGCAGAAGACAATGATGAAGTGCTAAAAGGCTCCTGCCGCTCTATTCCCGGCTTTCATATCCGGGATGCACTGGAGGCCATTGATAGCCAGTTTCCGGATTTGATTGTTAAATTTGGGGGGCATGCAATGGCAGCTGGCTTGTCGATAAATAAAAACCGGTATGAAGCATTTAAATCTGCATTTGAACAAACGGTGGCAAACTTGGTTCAACCTCATTTGCTGACCAATACCATTTTGTCAGACGGAGAGTTACAGGCTGATGATTTAACCGTTGAAGTTGCTGATTTATTAAAAAAAGCCATGCCCTGGGGGCAGTGTTTTGATGCACCTGTATTTGATGATGTGTTTATGGTTGCGCAGGAAAAACTCTTGCAGGAAAAACATGTAAAATTTGTCCTGATTCATAACTCAGGTCTGGCAGTTGATGCCATTTGGTTTAATTATAATCCTAAATACTGGACGCTGGGCAAAAATACTCAAATTCATGCGGCGTTTTCTTTGGATGTGAATCACTTCAGAGGGAAATCTCAAGTGCAGTTAATTTTGCAGGCGGGTCTGGAAGTTGATGCGCATTAACTGATTGTTTTGTTGGCATTATGTGTTATTTTTATAACAATTAGTTTATTAGTGTGGCTTGCCACTTCAGGTTAGCAGATGAAATATAAAGCGACTTCTTTTGACATCGCATACAAAGCGGGAGTCTCTCAGTCTACCGTATCCCGGGCGCTGAGAAACAGCCCTTTGGTTAATGAAGAAACCCGTAAAAAGATTCAGGCAATAGCCAAAGAACTCAATTATAAAGTTGATAAAAATGCCAGTAACTTGCGCTCGCAACATACAGGCACACTAGCTTTGTTATTGTTTGAAGACCCCACCAGTGATGACTCACTTATTAATCCGTTTTTTCTATCTATGCTGGGCAGCATTACCCGGGCAGCTGCGCAAAAAGGGTATGATTTACTGGTCTCATTTCAGCAATTAAGCGATGACTGGCATGCAGATTATGAAGATGCCTCTAAAGCCGATGGTTTAATCTTACTCGGTTATGGCGATTATGTTGATTATGAAGAAAAGCTTCACCAGTTAGATGAGCAAGGAACACACTTTGTCCGGTACGGTTCGGTTGCGGAAAATCAGCCGGGGATTTCGTTTGGTTGTGATAATTTTGAAGGTGGATACCTGGCAACCAAACATTTAATTGATAGCGGACGTCGTCACTTCGCATTTTTGGGTGGGGCGTCTGATCACTGTCCTGAATTTTGGGCTCGCTATCAGGGGCACTGTCATGCCCTTAAAGAAGCCGGACTGGAAATTCGCAGTGAGTGTCAGTCTGATGCGATTTCAACTGAAGAGTCGGGCTATGAAGCTGCTCAGGCATTGATTGCACAAAAAATCAAACTGGATGCGGTTATTTGTGCATCAGACTTAATTGCAATTGGCGGTATGCGGGCGATTCAGGAAGCCGGATATAAAGTGCCGGAAGACGTTGCTTTTGTTGGTTTTGACGATATTCCTATGGCTTCTTTCAGTAATCCACCGCTGACAACTATTCAGCAAAATACGCGTTTAGCCGGAGAAATGCTGGTAGAAGCAATCGTTAATTTAATCCATAACCTTGACGTAAAACCCAGTCTGACACCCGCCACTTTGGTTATCAGAAAGTCTTGTGGCAGTTAACTTTTAGCATGCAATACACAGACGAATACTGGATGGAAAAAGCCATTGAGTTGGCAAAACAAGCCGAAATCGAGGGCGAAATTCCGGTGGCTGCAATTGTGGTTAAAGACAACCAAATGATTGCCAGTGGTTATAACCGCTCTATTCAGCAGCATGATGCCTCCGCTCATGCCGAAGTGATTGCGATTCGAGCAGCGGGTCAGGTGCTGCAAAATTACCGCTTGGTAGATTGCACTTTGTATGTCACTTTGGAGCCTTGTCCTATGTGTGCCGGTTTATTGGTACACAGCCGGGTTAAGCGTTTGGTCTATGCGGCACAAGATGAAAAAACCGGCGCCTGTGGATCGGTTTTTAATTTGGCAGCACACGAAAAGCTCAATCATCAAATCGAAATCACCCAAGGTGTACTCGCGGACAAAGCTTCTGCTCAGATATCCGCTTTTTTTAAGCGCCGCCGGGCAGAAATTAAAGCGAAAAAGCAGGCGCTTAAACAAGCACAGGTATTAACTGAATCTCAACTACCTAAGGCCTAATCCGGGTACAGAGATAAAACCGTTACAGCAAGTGTTTGCTGTGATCAGGCAAAAATCTGAATTGTAGCAGTTGGTATTCAGGCGCTGAAACACACCTTGAAGCGATAAAGCTGAAGTTAAATAACAAGCTCGGGTTAACGCAATCCAGACAAGCCAAAGCCGGGATGACATTAAAACGAAACAAAAATAAGATTTAGTAAGTGGGTTTAAACTTGAGTCTTTAGCGAGAAATTCTGGAGATGGTTAATAGAGTGAGGTGGTTATTATTTAGTTGAAGGCAAATGAAAGAAGCTTATATATTGCTGTCTTCCATTTGCATATGAGCAAAAGATTTTCTGCGGTTGATTACTTTAGAATGGATCTTTTTTAACATAGTTTTGCGGCGACCTGCACCGGCTGAATTTAAACGTCTTTTCATAAATAAGTTTTCCTTATTGTTAATTTAATTGCCTTATTGGCGGTAAAAATGCTTTATTGCTTTTGCATTTTAATTACTACACCACATGAATATGACAAAAACATTAAAATGTAAATAGTTTTTATCATATTCATGCAAATAACTGCGTTTTTTGCGATATACCTGTTATTTAATGCCTTGATGCATTTTTTCAACCCATAATTTAGTGGCGCCACATACTGCAACTGGCATGACAAATAAATTAATGACAGGGATCATGGAAAACAGGCTGACGATAATGCCAAAACCAAAACTGGATGATTTTTTATCCCAGAGTTGATCGCGCATCCGGCTAAATGTGATCTCATGATTATCAAACGGAAAATCCAGATATTGAATGGCCATCATCCAGGCTATAAATAAAAACCAGATAATTTGCCCGCCAACCGGCAAAATTAAAAACAAAATAAAATAACCAATTGCACGCGGCAGATAATACATAAGCTTTTGCCATTCACGTTTTATCGTGCGGCTGATCTCATGACCGAGTTTAAACTCAGTATCCGCTTGTCGCGCCAACTCAGGGTTGAGTCTGGCTTCCACCTTGCTTGCCAACAAGCCATGAAAAGGCGCGGCAATAAAGTTGGCAAAGCTGGTAAATAAAAAGATAAAAAAGACAAAAAAACCGACAATCATAAATGGTAAAATCAGTGCGGTTAACCAGGATAACCAGTCCGGTAACCAGTTCATAACCCAATTTGAAATCACATCCGTTTGTCCAACTAGCCACCAGAAAGTTAAGCCAAATAAAATAAAGTTGATTAAAATCGGAATATAAACAAAACGTCGGATACCTTTTTGATTAATCAGAGAAAAGCCATCTAAAAAGCATCTAATACCTTGACCCATAGTGATCCTTTAATTGTTAGTTGAAAATATGGCTCAATGTACCTTAAATCAGCAATAAATCCCAAGTCTAAATTGTGCAATGCCCTTGGTTTTGGTATGTTCACTGTTTTATTAACCGCTGTGACAGATAAAGCTGTTCCTAAGAGTGAAACAAAGCGCCGATGCGACTAAAACAAATAAAACTGGCAGGCTTTAAATCTTTTGTTGACCCGACCACTGTGCCTTTTCCGGCGCAAATGACAGCGATTGTTGGGCCAAACGGCTGTGGTAAATCCAATATTATTGATGCTGTACGCTGGGTGCTGGGTGAAAGTTCAGCCAAAAATTTGCGCGGCGATGCGATGACAGATGTCATATTTAATGGCTCAAGTGCTCGAAAACCCGTTTCACAAGCGAGCATTGAATTGGTATTTGATAATAGTTCAGGCCGGTTAGAGGGGGAATACGCTAACTATAATGAAATATCAGTTAAACGCAGTGTTAATCGCGATCCCACTTCTCAATATTTATTAAACGGCAGCAAATGCCGTAAAAAAGACATTACCGATTTATTTTTAGGCACAGGCTTAGGCCCACGTTCTTATTCAATTATTGAGCAAGGCATGATTTCGCGGCTCATTGAATCTAAACCACAAGAGCTTAGACTGTTTATCGAAGAAGCGGCCGGCATTTCTAAATATAAAGAAAGACGGCGAGAAACCGAAAACCGCATTCGACATACCCGGGAGAACCTGGAGCGGCTGGAAGATGTCATCAGTGAACTTCAGCAACAATTGGAAAAACTCCAGCGTCAGGCGGCTGCCGCCAAACGTTTTAAGGACCTAAAACAGAAAGAGCGACAGTTTAAATCTGAACTCAATGTTTTAAAGTGGCAAAGACTTAATGGACAGGCTGAAGCGTTAGACAGTCAAATTAAACAACTGGAACTGGAGTTGGAGCAGTTGGTGGCGAGCCAGCGTGGTGATGAAAGCAAACTCAATCAACTCAAAATTGAGCAATTTCAGGCGCGTCAGAAACTTGAAGAAATGACCCAGAGTTTATTTCGTCATACTCAGGAAGTCAGCCGGGCTGAGCAAAATCTGGTACATTATAAAGCGCAAAAGGCACAACTGATTGAGCAGCAAAACAAATACTCGGTTAGTCAAACTCAACTCATCCAGGAATTGAGTCAGGCTGAGCAAAATTTAATGCAAAGTCGGGCTGAGTTAGAAGAGACAGAGCCTGACCTTGAAATCTGTCATGAAACTTTAGCTCAGATAGAGCATAATATAGATGCGGCCGAGCAGGCTTATCAACAGGCAAATCAGCAATGGTCAGAGCAATCCAAAGGCTTTTATCAGCTGGAAACTCAGTTAAAATCGATGCAAGCGTCTTATCAGGCTCTGCAGCAACGACTGTCCGGTGAAAAACAACGCCTGGATGTTTCGCAAAACCGGTTAGCCGAGTTAACCCAACAACAGCAAAGTGGCACCCTTGAACAGATATCAGAAGAGAAGAGTATTGCGCAAACTCGCGTTGAAGCAATACAGGAACAAATTGCACAGGCGGAAGATCAACTACAGGTTGATTTGTCAGCTCGAAATGCAAAACAAAGAGAGCGACAAGCGCTAGTTGGCCATATCCAGACCCTAGAGGCTGAAATTACCTCACTGAATGTATTAATCAAAAAACAAACAATAGATCATCAGCAGGGCACTGAAGACTGGTTAAAGCAGCATCATTTAAATGAAGGGCTCAATTTATATCAGGCGATAGAAGTAGAAGCTGGCTGGGAACAAGCGGTTGATACGGTTTTAAAACAGTGGCAAAAAGCTTACTTGGTTAAACAAAGGCTGCCAATTGAAACAGACGCATTACCGGCACAAAACATCTACTTGATAAGCTCAGATAATGAGCAAGCTCAAGTTGAATTAAATGCGCTTCAGGGAAATATTAAAAAATCCCAACATGCAAGTTTGGCCAGCAAGGTTAAAGCGCCGCTTTCAATTAAACACATTTTATCCACTATAGCTGTAGCCGAAACGCAAACCCAGATGCAAGTTTTGTATGACAAAATACAAAAAACGGACGAGCCTGCCCATTTAGGGTTTAATTCAGTTATCAATGCACAAGGGGTGTGGCAGGGTCTAGGCTGGCAAATTTTTTCAGCGCCGGAGCAGGATAATATTTTTGCCTTAAAACAGGAATTGGCTCAGTGTGAGCAAAGCCTTTCGGATAAACAAAGTGTTTTAGCAGAACTCACGCATGCCCTTGAGCGATGTGAACAGGCAAGTGAACGCACTCAGACTGAACTTAAAAATAATCGCCAAAGTTTACAGAGTGCTCAGCAGCAAAATTATCAGCTCGATAGCCAGTACCAGAGCGAAAAAGCTAAACTAGACTATCAGGCCGAGCAAAAGCAACAGCTTGAACAAGATATAGAAAACATTGAACAATCTATTGAACTGGCGATAGCGCAATCACTTGACCTGGAAATGCAAATTGAGACTTTGCAAACTGAGTTAGCTGAGTATGAAGATAATCATCAAAACAGTCAGCAAGCATTGCAGGCCAGTCAGCAAAACTTAAAAGATTTGCAGCAACAAAGAGAATCGCAATTACAAACTCAATACCAGACCAAACTCAAAGTTGAGCAAATCGGCCACCAGATTCAAACTCACCAGACTAAATTAGAGTCGACTCGGGATAAACTCGAACAAATCGAAGTCGAACAGGAAGAAACTGCCGGGCGTTTGTTGGAATTGGAAGAGCCGATGCAAAGCGAAGCTGAAAAGGTTCAGCTGTTAATTGAACAAAAAGCGGAAGATGAGGCTCAAAAAAGTCTGATTGCAGATGAGCTAGCAGAAGTTGAGTTTATTTTATCAGATATTGAAAAAGGTCAGCATGGCTTGTTTTCAAAACAGCAAGCGCTCAAAGATGAAATTAACCGTTTACAGTTAGATCAGGAAGGCTATCGTGTCCGTGCTCGCAGTGTTTTGGAAGTCTTGGGCGATTTAAATACCAACCTCAGGCAGGTACTGGAAACTTTAGATCCGGATGCAGAAGAAGATGAGTGGCAAAAACAGCTGGATAAAACCACTCAGGCCATTAGTCGGCTGGGCGCAATTAATCTGGCCGCAATTGAAGAATATGAGCATCAGTCCGAGCGTAAGCAGTATCTGGATGCCCAGCATCAGGATTTAATTTCGGCGCTGGACACACTCGAAGATGCAATTCGTAAAATTGACAGAGAAACCAAAGCTAAGTTCAGAGATACCTTTGAAGCGGTAAATCAAGACCTGCAGCAGCTATTTCCTAAGGTATTTGGCGGTGGTGCAGCTTGGCTTGAACTGACGGATGATGACTTATTAGAAACCGGGGTCACAATTATGGCTCGACCTCCGGGTAAACGAAATAGTACAATTCACTTACTTTCGGGTGGAGAAAAAGCGTTAACCGCATTATCATTGGTGTTTGCTATCTTCAGGTTGAATCCGGCACCTTTTTGCATGCTGGATGAAGTAGATGCACCGCTGGACGATGCGAACGTCGGGCGTTTTTGTCGGTTGGTTCAGGAAATGTCAGAATCCGTGCAGTTTATTTTTATTTCGCATAATAAAATTGCAATGGAAATGGCAACCCACTTAGTGGGGGTAACTATGCAGGAACCGGGTGTTTCCAGAATGGTTGCTGTGGATATTGATAAAGCTATTGAGTTAGCAGAATTATAATAATTTAAACTAAATAGGTTAAACATGGCTGAAGAATTACGTATTGTTTTTATGGTGTTAGGCTTTATTGCGATTATCGCCTTAGTCGTGCATGGTTTTTATACCGTACGTAAAAATAAAAAAGTGTCAGAACAAACTTTTGTAGAAGACAGTCAAGCCCAGGCAGAAGATGACGTTGAATTTGTTTCTAAAGCCCGAGTGGTAGGACGCACTCAATCGGAAGCTGACAGTGCTGCTCCGGCTGAAAAAACTGACAAAAGCATTACATCCGCATTTAAAGACAGCATTAACCGGATTAAAGCGGAAAAAGAAGCGCCAGCAAAAGAGCGCGTTGAGCCGGGTTTAGACGCAACTCAAATGCAAATAGAGTTGCCGGAAGAAGACGATTTAGCTTTTAGCGCTAAAAATGAAGAACCGGATATCAGTGAGCAAATTGTAGCGCGCGAAAGTTCACCTGAACAACAAACCGAACTGGAAATAGACGCAGAGCAGCCTGAACCGCAAGCGGAAAAACAAGAAAAATCTTCAGCTTTACCGGAAGAAGTTCTGATTTTAAATGTGGTTTCACCGCAAGGGCAGGTGATGTCAGGGGCGGTATTATTACCCACTTTGCTAACTTTAGGTTTTAAATTTGGTGAATTTAATATTTTTCACCGCCATGAAGATGATTCAGGCTCAGGCGAAGTGTTATTTAGTCTAGCGAATATGTTTAACCCAGGTACTTTTGATATTGATAATATAGAGCAGTTCACGACGCAAGGCGTTTCATTGTTTTTGAGCTTGCCGGTGAGTGCTGACTCAACAGCCACTTTTAATATGATGCACAATGCTGCGAAAAAAATAGCCGCAGAATTTGATGGACAGGTGCTTGATGGCCAGCGCAATGTATTAACCCGGCAAACCCTTCAGCATTATGTTGAGCGCATTCGTGAATTTGAACGTAAACAACTGCTCACTAAATAAATTATTTACCCGGTTAATATGGCAGGCATTAAAAGCCTGCCGAATGTGAACCGGATTAATTTTTAAGTCTGGCTTGAAAACGCTAGCTCAAACCCCAATATCAAATATTGTAGTTTTTTGTATTAATGATTGAGGTTTGAGTTGCATTCTCCTGTTTATTCACAATTAGATTTACTCCGCTGTGTTTTACCCCCTTCCGAGATTGAACAGGCAGAAATAAAGTATCATCAGTTATCCACTGAAGCGGCTGAATTGCTCGATGGTATGGAGCACCCTGTCGATAAAATCCAGGCCCTGTTAGACTTTTTCTATTTTGATAAATTGTTCTGCTTGTCGATTAACCAGCCACATGATGCCGGCCATAATCTGGCGACTGGTTTGTTATATCATTGCGCGGCTACACCCGTATTAGCGGTTATTTTAGTGGATTTATTCAGGCAATCTGGCTTTACCGCAGAGCCTATTATGGCTAAACAAGGTGCCATTGTACGGATTACACTGGCGAACAATCAGTTTATTTTTATTAAAGCGGATGATGGCGCAAGTTTTGACTGGCATGAAGTTGAGCAATTTCTGGAACTGACAGATAAACAAAAAGAAAAAGTGAAAGGTCCGTCTGATTTAGAGATGGCCGAAGATGATGACTTAGATGCTTTGTTGTTAAATCTATTTAAAGCGGAACTGATTGAACTGGGTATGTTTGAACATGCTTTTCAGGTTTCACAAGCCCTGTTAGACATTGACCCTGACAATCCATATGAGCGTCGGGACCGTGGTTTTTTATTACAACAGATGGATTGTGATAATCTTGCAGTGGCGGATTATGAGTTTTTTATTGAGCAGTGCCCAAAAGACCCCTTAGCTCAGGTACTCAAAACTCAGCTGTCTGATATGCAAAATAACCATAGAGATTTGCATTAGTTGACTCATGTGAGCGGATGAATAGCGCAAGATAAATAAAAAGGGGATTGAATCCCCTTTTTATTTTCGTGTCTATTTTCATTGAAAGTATAAGTTCAATGGAAACCTTGGTTTCAAATAGGTTAATCATCAGCCAAGCAAGGGCTAACCTGTACCTAAAATGCTATAAATAATAAGATACCTCAGGGGTAGGCCGTTAGTAGGCCATAACCCGATAATTTCAAAGCTGTTTTATCACTGCTTTATTGCTTAAAATGGCGGTAAATTAAATCAAATACGTCAGTCATTTGGTACTTTTTATCAGGCTCGGCTAAATGCTTGGGCAGGATTAATACAGGCCCTTGCTCTGGATTATCGACACAGCGGCCGTGGCTGCCTTTAACTAAAGTCGGATCAAGCGGGATAACATCCATTAACATTCTGAACCCCAGCTTTTTCTTAATCAGTTTGCCAATGACTTTGAGCACCGGAAATTTGATTTTCGGATCGATATACATCTCAACCGGGTCGTAACCGGGTTTACGGTGAATATCGACGGTGCGGGCAAAATCAGGCGCTTTATTATCATCCAGCCAATAATAATAACTAAACCAGGCATTTTCTGTGGAGATAGCAACCAGATCGCCGCTTCGCTCATGATTAATGTTTAATGCTTGCTGCTCGGTCTTATCCAGTACTTGCTCAATATGTGGCGTATTTAATAGCAGCTGTTTGATTTCATCAAAACGGTTTTTGTTATTGATATAAATATGAGCGATTTGATGATCAGCGACGGCAAATGCATCAGATGCGCCGCAGTCTAAATTTTCAAACCCTTTGGTTTCGCGCACTTTGATAAAATCATGCTGGCGTAAAATCTGATTCACCGGGATAACATGCTCCACATCGGTAATGCCATATTCAGATACAATTAAAAACTCGGGTGAGTAGGGTGATAAGCCGTCAATTAACTGGCCGACCACTTCATCTATCGCTTCAATATCCCGGCCGATATCCGGGTGTTTAGGCCCAATTTTTTGCAGGTTATAATCTAAATGTGGCAGGTAAACCAGCTGTAAATCGGGCTGGTTTTGTTTGAACTCCTCAACCGCAGCTTGCGCAATCCAGCGGCTTGCGCCAATACCGGCTTTTGGCCCCCAAAAATTAAAAAATGGAAAAATTCCAATTTTATCTTCAATGCCCTGATGCAAACCATTAGGTGATGAATACAAATCAAATAATTTGCCGCCATCGGCTAAATAATGCGGCCTGGGCGTTATACTATTATCAACATTGGCGTACATGTTATACCACCAAAATAATTTTGATACTTTAAAGCCGGGCTGTTCGCGCTTTAAGACATCCCATATTTTATCGCTTTGTACCAGTTGGTTTGCTTGTTTCCAAAATCCGACTTCTGCCAGGTCTTTAAAATACCAGCCGTTGCCAACAATGCCATGCTCATCAGCGGTTTTACCGGTTAACATGGCACTTTGTGCTGTCGTGGTGACTGCCGGAAAGACATCTTTAAGTGGACTGGCCTGATATCCTTTATTGATCAGTTTATTTAAGTTGGGTGTATGCTGGCCCAGCATATAAGGGCTGAGTCCGACAATATTAAGTACGATAAGGGGTGCTGGCATAGCTAACTCTGTTATTAATCGGTTTATGTTTGCGCAGTTGATTCGGTAATTAATTCACGCTGCTTCATTTGTTTTGCCAGCCAGTTTAATTCGTCTGCTAAGCCGGAAATTAAATCAGCTTGCTGGCTGTTATTATGACTGGTTAAATATTGCAGCCAGGTATAAGTTTCAATTTCTAAATAAGGGTTAAAGCCCGGGTGCTGCTGAAGATAATCGAGACATTTTAAAATGCCGGTTTGAGTAGTATTAACCGTTAATCCGTTATTTAATTTAAGCTCGGTTAAGTGCACCGGAACATGATAATGCAGATTGCAAATAACGGGCTCGTCAGCCTTACTTAATTGATTAAAACCAGTGAGTAGCGGCTCTGGTGCTAAATCGTCAATATGTAGTAAAGTGTCTCCAACTTTTAATTTGCACTGGTGCAAAAATTTTTCATCTTTAAATAACTGACATAACGACAGGCAATCCTGTTCACTGGATAAAGTAGCTGAAATCGCATTCGAAATTTGAATTTTACAGATTTGAATACCTGCAGTTTGGATAATGGCCAGTGATTGGGCAATGTCTTCATGCATGACTGCCTGATGGCAGGTATCAAAACAGCAGCCGATATAGTTGAGAATATCAGTTTTGTGCAAACCTTTATTCGCGGCGGCCGGTAATAAATCCTGTTCAAAAAAGCGAATAAAATCCTGAGTATTTTCAAGTACACAATCCGGCTCCATTTCTATTCCGATTTGCACTCTGACTTGTTGATTTTCTTCCAGACTTTTTAAAAATTGAGCCAGTTCAATTAAATTGCTCAGGGCTCGCTGGTGTTGATCCGCTGTCCAGCCATCGGCATAGGCTAAAGGCAGGGTGGAAATAGCCGCTAAACGAATTGGTTTACCTTGGTGGTTGCTTATCTGACGGGCATTTTCGGACACTTCAGTCGCTAACAATTGAGCCAGCTGTTGGGTGTATTGCAGGCGCTCAGTTTCAGCCCAGGTGGGTAAATAAACTTTTTGTTTAACCACTTTCTGATGAAAGTTACCATATGGAAAACCGTTTAGACTGGTTAACTCAAGTTTGCAATCGGCTAAATTACGGCGAAATTTAAGCACTTCATTTTGACTGTTATTGAGCTCACGGACGGCCGCTGAGGCGAGCCATAAACCTGAAGCCATCGCATTGAGCCTTCGCTTTTTACGAACCGGATTAAACCAGTTAAGAATATTTTGGTTAACCTGTTCCAGTTCACTGCCTGGGTGAACATTGCTGCAATAAGCCAGCTCCTGCAATTGCCACTGATGATTTGACTGCATAAAATAATCTGGTGTTGAAAGTGAAGATTAAACAAAGCGGGCAATTGGCCCGCATTTGAATGGCTATTTTTCGATAATGGGATCTTGCCCTCGGGTGACCCGGTTATCGTTAAACGTTTTGGTTTGGTCAATCAGCGGTTTTTTCACCATATCAATTGAAATACGGCCACTTTGTGCAAAAAAGTTAATTGGATTGTTAAAGGTTACAATTTCAACATCTTGCTCGCTAAAACCGGACGCTCGCATATGCTGTGCGGTTTTAGGGACTTTTAACGGGTCACTGATCCCCCAGTCGGCTGCGCTGTTCACGACCATTTTTTCAGTACCGTATTGTTTTAATAAATTTACCATACGGGGTTCAGACATTTTTGTATTTGGATAAATACTGTGTCCACGCCAGCAACCGGTTTCTAATACTAAAGGCAGGGTTTGTTCATTTAAGTGATCAACCAATACCATTTCTTCGTTGATACCGCTTTCTTTAATCGCTGCAATGGTGCGTTTGGTGCCATTGACTTTATCTCTGTGTGGCGTATGTATCAGCACAGGTAAATCCAGATTTTTAGCCAGCTCTAATTGCTCCATTAAAAATCTGTCTTCTTCCGGTGTCATATCGTCATAGCCAATTTCGCCTACGCCCACAACATTATCTTTTTGGCAGTAACGCGGAAGTATTTTCATTACGGCTTCCGCCAGTTCTACGTCGTTTGACTCTTTTGGGTTTAAACCCATGGTGCAAAAATGCATAATGCCAAATTGCGATGCTCGGAAATGTTCCCAGCCAATTAAAGTATCAAAATAATCAATAAACGAACCGACTTGTGTTCTGGGTTGACCAAGCCAGAAGGCTGGCTCTATAACGCCGATAATCCCAGCTTCTGCCATGTTTTGGTAGTCGTCTGTGGTGCGGGATAACATGTGAATGTGTGGATCAAAATAGTTCATAATCATTCCTTAATGACTGATTAAGCGAGTAAGTGTGTGGCATTTTGCTCACTCAATACTTGCTCTATTTGTTTTTTATGGGTCGGGTCGCATGTGAAAAAATGTTGTAGATAATGAGCGACCTGAGCCCGGTTTTCATCGTCTAAATCTGCAAATTGAATGGCCAGCCAAATGGAAGCTGGCGGCACGCGGTCTGCTAAAGCTTGTTCAATCGCATATGAAAAACACATATTCGACAATTTAACATTCAGCCTGGTATCTAACTGATTGATTGCCTGAATATCTAAACCCATAAACAGTGATTTTAAGACGAGCTGATTAAAATTTAGTTCCGGGAAAAATTGAGCCGGGTAGGGATTATTTAATGCGATGGCTGAATATTCTATCAGGCTATTACAACGACCGGCTTTTATCGCGGTTTGCACGGCTACGCCTTCAATATCGATAAATGGCAGTGATTTGAGCAGCGCACATTTTTCACTTTCATCGCCTAACTGATAATAATTTTTGAGCAGGGTTTTGAGCGATTGACCGGATGCTTGTGAATTGTCCCTACCGACCAGTAGCTCGAGCGTATGCCCGGCTTGTGCTAACAGATACATGCGTACCAGCTCAGCTAATGTGAATGACTGAAAAGGATTGTCGAGTTCAACGGCCTGAGAGAATTTGCGCTTAACAAACACAGATTGGTTCAAAAGCTCAAGCTCTAATGCATCTGTATCGGCTTTAGTGTTACGAATCGCTAATATAGCCTGTTCCAACCAACTTTGTTGGCTGGCTTCAAGTAAAGGCTGAATCTGTAGAATAAGTTTTTGTATGAGTTGTGTCATGGCTAGGTCATATACAAATGTTTACTTAAATATCGGCAGGGTGGCAACAAGGCCAAAATCGCAATCGCCCAAAAATAATGCCCTGCAATAGCCACCATTAATGCATCGAGCGGAATCACCCCAATAATTAAGTACATTATCATGGCCTGAATCTTATCCGGGGTAAAGTCAAACCAAAGCGGAATCAGGCGTTTTAATAATAGCGCCAGCCAAACCAGTATCAGGCCTGCACCTATCCATAAAGTCTGCGAATCTGTTGCCAACTGGGTATAAAGCAAAGCGGCCATACTCAGCGCAGCGGCAAACATTAAAAATGAGGTTAACAACAGCGCTTTTTTATCTGTTGCGTGCGTTTCCTGTTTACTTAAAAATGTCAGGCCAGTGATATAAAACCAGATTGGTACACCTAACAAGGCAATCTCCAGGTTTAGGTCCGGCTGCCAGGTTAAAACAAAACAGGCGCCTAATAACCAGTTAAAATAACGGCAAAAGCCCATCATCACAGAGCCGGCCAGGCCTTCTTTTATCAGGCTGTTATATAGCAAAATAGAGCAGGCCAGTGCGGCGCCGATATAAAAAGCGGTTAAATCTGGCCAGTTAAATGCGGCACTTAAACCAAGCCCGGTTAATAATAAGATTAATCCAAACAACCAGGCGGCTTTTAATTGAATTTGTCCACTGGGCAGCGGCCTATTCGCTCGCTCGGCTAAATCTTCTTTATAATCAAAACAATCGTTTAATGTCATACCGCCATAATAAAAGGCTAAACTGGCCAATATTAATAAGATAACAGACAGATTGAGTTGACCTGATGAAGCAATAACAGCCGCGGCTAGTATGTTACTGAGTGCGGTCAGTCCATTAGGGGCTCTGACCAATTGTAAAATCGACTTTATCATCAGGCCACTTGTCCGATTAAACGGTCAATTTGATTAGACTGAATACTGTTGACAGATTCAACCATAGTTTGAATATCAATGTGATTTACTTCAAACCCGGTACCGATTCCATTTAACAAGGTAATGCATAAACGGCCGCCTAAATGTTCTTTAAATTCGGCCAGCGCCTGTTCAACATTTAATAAATGCAGCGCAGGATGATTTAATTTAAAGCCGAGCGTATCAAGCAAAGATAAAATTTGTTTAAGCTCATGCTCACTTAAAAAGCCCATTTTATGTGAGTATATGCTGTCCATTGCGATACCAATTGCAACTGCTTCACCGTGACGAAGTGAATTGTTAGAGAGTTCCTCTAATTTATGCGCTGACCAGTGGCCAAAATCAAGCGGACGAGCTGAGCCATATTCAAATGCATCACCACTGGTTGCAATATGATTTAAATGCCACTTGGCACCTTTGATGATCATATTTTCCATTGCTTCAGGCATAAATTCAGCCAGCTCATATTTGGCCTGGTATAATTCATTGAAAAAGGGTTTGTCTTTAATGAGCGCGACTTTAATCGCTTCAGAAATACCGGAACGCTTGTCTCTGTTTGTTAGCGAATCGAGCAAGCTGAAATCGTTTACGACAGCAAACGGCGGTACAAAAGTACCTAAATAATTTTTGCGCTTATGATAATTAACCGCATTTTTAACACCCACCCCGGCATCATTCTGACCCAAAACGGTTGTTGGCATTCTGATTAATCGAATACCTCTGTGTGCAGTGGCTGCGGCAAACCCAATCGCATCGACAACCGCGCCACCGCCAATAACCAATACATATGAGTGGCGGTCAATTGCGTATTGTTCGACAACTTGATAGAAACTATCGAGTAAAGATTCATCATTTTTGCATGCTTCGCCGCCTTCGATAATCATCTCTGGTAACGTTTGCATTTTCATAGCTTGAAAATACGTCTTAGCAGCCTGAGCCAATTGAGGGTGGGCTTTAGCAACTTCTGAATCAATCACTGTCAGTAGTTTAGGTGCTTCATCCAGATTATTAATCAAACCGGCCAAAGTCGGATTATCTAAATCAAAACTTTGACGTGTAAATAACACAGGGTAGTCGTAACTCACTTGAAATTGCTGGCGGATATTAACACTTGAATAATCGTATTTGGGTGATTGAGTCATGCTTACCTCTAAACTGCATTTGTAAACGTAAGTGAAGCGTTTACCTAACTATATAAGTATTGAATACTATAACCTTCATAGATGACAATCAATATCAAATGTTGAAATCATGTTATAAATTTTTATTTTTTCGGTCTAAACTATGACGCGCTATTCTGATTGGCAGAATAAGGTGAGCTGCGCAAATTTTAAATTAAACGTTTGGCCGTTTAGACGTCTAGACGTAAATAATTTGACAAAAGATGCTTTTCCGGCAACAATCGCATAGTTTTATATCCAATATTTATTCAGTCTGGAGCCAAAAGATGCCAATCAAAATTCCCGATCAGTTACCTGCGATCAAAGTTTTGAGTGATGAGAACATCTTTGTGATGTCTGACAGTCGCGCTCAAAGCCAGGATATTCGCCCGTTAGAGTTGGCCATTCTGAATTTAATGCCGAATAAAATAGAAACTGAAGTTCAGTTAATGCGCCTGCTGGCCAATTCGCCGCTGCAGGTGAACATAGATTTATTGCGCATTGACATGCATGTTTCTAAAAATACACCTGAATCCCATATGTCAGCTTTTTATCATTTATTCGATGATATTAAAGGCCGTAAAAACTATGATGGCTTAATTATTACGGGTGCGCCACTGGGGTTAATTGATTATACCGAGGTAAAATACTGGGATAAAATGCAAGAAATTATGGACTGGGCTAAAAAACACGTACAGTCTACTTTGTATTTATGCTGGGCAGCGCACGCTGCATTATTTCATCATTATGGTTTAAATCGTTTTATCCGCGATGAAAAAATTTCTGGGGTGTTTAAACATAAAACTCATGATCAGCACGAACCTTTAACTCAGGGGTTTGATGATTATTTTAGTATGCCGCATTCCCGTTATGCGCAAGTTCCGCTGGATCAACTTGAAGCACATTCTGAACTGAATGTTCTGGCCAGTTGCGAGGAGGGCGGTGCTTTTTTAGTTGCGAGTAAAGACAGACGATCTGTTTTTATTACTGGCCATCCGGAGTATAATGCGACAACTTTAAAAGATGAGTATTTACGGGATTTAAAAACGGGAATTGAACCTAACATTCCCAGTCATTATTTTCCGCAGAATAACCCTGAACTGGCACCCGCTAATATCTGGCGAAGCCATGGTAACTTATTGTTTTGTAACTGGTTAAACCACTATGTGTACCAAGCTACGCCATTTGATTTATCTCAGTTGTCAGGTCAAAAGTAATTACAACTTAATTTAGATAATAAAAAAGCGCCAATAAAATTGGCGCTTTTTGCATTTTTTACAATGCGTTAAAATACCGGCGGTAGAGTTAATTCTGCTGGAAAAACCAACAGATATTCAGCGTCTGTGCTGTAAATACAGCTCAGGCACAATAGTTTTAGAAGGTAATGTAATGAGTAGACAAAGTGAAGTCAGCCAAACCATTCGCACATTATTAAAAGAGAAAATTTTAATTCTGGATGGCGGTATGGGAACAATGATTCAAAACCAAAAGCTGACGGAACAGGATTATCGTGGTGAACGTTTTGCTAATTGGCATCTGGACATTAAAGGCAATAACGATTTATTAAGCATTACTCAGCCCGATATTATTGAATCCATTTATGCCGACTATCTGGCTGCCGGCGCTGACATTATTGAAACCAATACATTTAACTCAACGACCATCTCAATGGCTGATTATGAGATGGAAGCGCTCAGCCGTGAAATTAACTTAGAATCGGCCAAACTCGCCCGCCGGGTAGCGGATAAGTTTACTGCAAAAAATCCAGATAAACCCAGATTTGTCGCCGGTGTTATCGGTCCAACAAGTAAAACAGCTTCTATTTCACCGGACGTAAACGACCCAGGTTTTAGAAATATCAGCTTTGATGCTTTAGTGAAAGCTTATACAGAATCGACTGAAGCTTTAATTGAAGGTGGGGTTGACCTGATTTTAATCGAAACCATTTTTGATACGCTGAATGCTAAAGCTGCCGGTTTTGCGGTATTAAATGCGTTTGAAAATACCGGTATAGAACTACCCATTATGATTTCGGGCACGATTACCGATGCTTCAGGCCGAACTTTGTCCGGTCAGACAACCGAAGCTTTTTATAACTCTTTACGCCATTTAAAACCGCTTTCAATTGGTTTGAACTGTGCATTAGGTCCGGCAGAGCTTCGTCAATATGTTGAAGAATTAGCTCGGGTGTCTGATTTTGCGGTTTCTGTTCACCCTAACGCTGGTTTACCGAACGCGTTTGGTGAGTATGATTTATCACCTGATGACATGGCTGTGCATATTCGCGAGTGGGCTGAATCTGGCTTTTTTAATATTGTTGGTGGTTGTTGCGGCACTAAACCAGAGCATATTAAAGCCATTGCTGATTCAGTTGACGGTGTTCAACCGCGTGAAATTAAACCACGTGAAATAGCCTGTCGTTTATCTGGATTGGAACCTTTAACAATTGACCAGAGTTCACTGTTTGTGAATGTGGGTGAAAGAACGAATATCACAGGTTCTGCGCGCTTTAAACGCCTGATTAAAGATGGTTTATACGATGAAGCATTAGATGTTGCCCGTCAACAGGTTGAAAACGGTGCACAAATTATTGATATCAACATGGATGAAGGCATGTTGGATTCACAAGCGGCTATGGTGCGCTTTTTAAATCTGATTGCATCTGAGCCGGATATTTCCCGTGTGCCTATTATGATTGATTCTTCTAAATGGGAAATATTAGAAGCTGGCCTTAAATGCATTCAGGGTAAGGGTATTGTCAACTCTATCAGCTTAAAAGAAGGTGAAGAGAAGTTCATTGAACAAGCCAATTTACTGAGAAAATACGGCGCCGCTGTTATTGTGATGGCGTTTGATGAAGTCGGTCAGGCTGATACGCGTGAACGCAAATATGAAATTTGTAAACGCTCTTATGAAGTATTAGTTAATAAAGTTGGCTTTCCGCCGGAAGACATTATATTTGATCCGAATATTTTTGCTGTGGCGACCGGTATAGACGAGCATAATAACTATGCGGTTGATTTTATCGAAGCTTGTAAAGATATTACGACTAATCTACCTCATGCGATGATATCAGGTGGTGTCTCGAACGTTTCTTTCTCATTCCGTGGTAATGATCCGGTTCGAGAAGCAATTCATGCTGTCTTCTTATATTACGCGATTAAAAACGGCTTAACGATGGGGATTGTTAATGCTGGTCAGTTAGCCATTTATGATGATATTCCTAAAGAATTAAAAGATGCAGTAGAGGATGTTGTTTTAAATAAACATTCTGATGCAACTGAAAACCTGTTAGCTATTGCTGAAAATTATCGCGGCAGTGGCGCCAAAGCAGAAGATCCAGCTGCGCAGGAGTGGCGCACTTGGGAAGTGAAAAAGCGACTTGAATATTCACTGGTTAAAGGCATCACAGAATATATTGAAGAAGATACCGAAGAAGCCCGTCAACAGGCAGATCGCCCGCTTCATGTAATCGAAGGTCCTTTGATGGATGGTATGAATGTGGTCGGGGACTTATTTGGTGAAGGTAAAATGTTCCTGCCCCAGGTCGTTAAATCCGCACGGGTCATGAAAAGAGCGGTTGCTTATTTAGAACCTTATATTGAAGAAGAAAAAGCAGAAGGCCAGACCAATGGTAAAATTTTGCTGGCGACGGTAAAAGGCGATGTGCACGATATCGGTAAAAATATCGTTGGTGTCGTACTTCAGTGTAACAACTATGAAATTGTCGATTTAGGCGTGATGGTGCCGGCAGACAAAATATTAAAAACCGCGATTGAAGAAAAATGCGACATTATTGGTTTATCCGGTCTGATTACCCCTTCTCTGGATGAAATGGTACATGTTGCCAAAGAAATGAAGCGTCAGGGCTTTAAACTGCCGTTATTAATTGGTGGCGCAACCACATCCAAAGCACATACAGCGGTTAAAATAGAGCAACAGTATGATGAGCCTGTGGTTTATGTACCTAATGCCTCACGTAGTGTGTCCGTTGCTTCCGCTTTATTAAGTGATGAATTAAAGCCTGCTTTTGTTGATCGCTTAAACCTTGAATATGAGCGCGTTCGTGAGCAGCATGCCAACCGGGGGCCACGCACAGACTTAATCAGCTATGAAAAAGCTCAGGCGAATCGCTTTCCGTTATCGTTTGATGATTATACGCCGGTTAAACCGAATAAATTGGGCGTGACTGAATTGCAAGATGTCTCTGTTGCCGACTTACGCCCTTATATCGACTGGACGCCTTTCTTTATGACTTGGCAGTTAAGCGGTAAATATCCGGCAATTTTAGAGCATGAATTGGTCGGGGAAGAAGCTAAAAAATTGTTCAAAGATGCTAACGATCTTTTAGATAGAGTTGAGCGTGAAGGAAAAATTAAAGCCAAAGGGGTATTTGGTTTATTCCCGGCTGCCCGAATGGGTGATGATATTGCTATTTATCAGGATGATACGCGAGAAGCAGAGCTCATGCGGGTACATCATTTACGTAATCAGGGTGCAAAAAAAGAAGGCCAGTATAACCGGGCGTTAAGCGACTATCTGGCAGATGCTGATTCAGGCATTGCTGATTATATTGGTGGTTTTGCTGTAACGGCTGGTTTTGGAGCAGATGAATGGGCTGAAGAATTTTTAGCCGAGCATGATGATTACAACAGTATTATGGTTAAAGCGGTCGCAGATCGCTTAGCTGAAGCGTTTGCTGAATATTTGCATATGAAAGTCCGTAAAGAATACTGGGGTTACGCTGCGGATGAAGATTTAGATAATGAAATGTTGATTCGTGAGAAATATCAGGGTATTCGTCCGGCTCCGGGTTATGCGGCGTGTCCGGAACATACCGAGAAAAAACGCTTATGGCAATTGTTGGATGTTGAAAACAGAATTGGTATGAGTTTGACTGAAAGCTGTGCTATGTGGCCGGGGGCATCCGTCAGTGGCTGGTATTTTGCGCACCCGGATACAAAATATTTTGCGGTCGGTAAAATCCAGAAAGAACAGGTTGAAAGCTATGCGGAGCGTAAAGGCATGACAATTACCGAAGCAGAGCGTTGGTTAGCACCAAATCTGGATTATGATCCTGACGCTTAATTAATAACACCGGGGGCTTGTGCCCAAGCGAAAGACCTACACCGGATTGAATGCTTGTGTAGGTCGGGGCTTTAGCCCGAAGAAACATTCTGACTAACTTAGCTAAACAGGTATATTTGTGACTTCAACAAAGGGTATTCGTTTAAATAAATTTATCAGTGATTCAGGCTATTGCTCGCGCCGTGAAGCGGATAAATTAATCGAACAGCAAGTGGTAACCATTAACGGTAAAGTACCTGAGTTAGGCACAAAAGTATTGCCGGGTGATAAAGTTGAGGTGAAAGGTTACCCGATTTATGCAAGCCCGGAGAGTAAGTCGGATCGTGTTTATATTGCTTACAATAAGCCGGTGGGTATTACCTGTACCACAGAGCAAAAAGTGAAAGGTAATATTGTGGATGCGATTTCGCATGAGCAAAGAATTTTCCCGATTGGCCGCTTAGACAAACCATCAGAAGGTTTGATTTTTTTAACGAATGATGGCGACATAGTTAATAAGATTTTACGAGCCGGAAATAACCACGAAAAAGAATATATAGTGACAGTAGATAAAGCGGTGAACCAGGATTTTGTCAATAAAATGTCATCCGGTGTGCCGATTCTTGAAACCGTGACGCTGCCTTGTAAAGTTGAAAAAGTGAGTCGTTTTGTCTTTAAAATTATCCTCACTCAGGGCTTAAACCGCCAGATAAGACGTATGTGTGAATACCTTGGATATGAGGTGGTGAAACTTAAGCGTGTGCGGATTATGAATGTGCGTTTAGACGATCTTAAAAAAGGCCAGTGGCGCAACTTAACTCAGGCCGAGATGCAAGCAATTAATGCAGCCGTCTCCACCTCATCTAAAACTGTGTTGCCACACGATATGGCAAAGTCTTCGGTTAACTCGGAAGTGGCAAACAAGGCGACCTTAAAGCAAGCTTGTGTAAAAAAAGAAAAGTTATATATTGAGGTGAATCCGCGTAAGAAAAAATCCAGCCGTAATACCCTCTCTCTAAAAAAATAGTTATCTCAATTAGTTAGACTATCAATCTGATTTATTTCGATAGTATGAAACTTTGATTTCAGTTTTATTTCATTTTGAAATAAAACTGTCATATAAAATTAATATAATTCATTTTATAGCGTCATAAACATTTGATTTTTAAGTGGCTGGTGAGATTGAATTTTGAATAATTCAGTCTAGGCTATGTAAAGTCACACTAACTTTGGGATACATTAATGAAACCTTTTACATATACTCGTCTGGCTTTGTCTGTTGCAGCAATTGGTTTTTCAGGGGTTGCGCAATCTGAATTATTAACAGTTTATGGAAAAGCAAATGTGAGTTTACAGTTAACGGATGCGGAAGAATCCGCAACCGATTTAAAAAGTAACAGTTCACGTTTTGGGGTAAAAGGAGAACAGCAGCTCGACAATGGATTAATCGCAATTTATCAGGCTGAATTCGGGGTTGATTTTGCGGATGAATCTAAAGAGAAAAATATTACCGCACGTAATCAGTTTGTCGGTTTAAAAGGCAACTTTGGTCAAATCCGTGTAGGTCGCATGGATACCGCATTAAAACTGGCGCAGGGTAAAGTTGACCTGTTTAATGATTATAATGCGGATATTAAGCGTTTATTTTCAGGCGAAATCCGCTCAAGCGATTCGGTTACTTATATCTCACCCAGTTTAAATGGATTTACAGTCGGTGCGACTTATATCACTCAGGAAGAGAATGATCCGGCTGAACTGGACAGTGCAGGTTTATCAGCAGCTGTTATGTATGGTGATAAAAAGCTTAAATCAACGGATTTATATGCGGCGCTCGCTGTAGACAGTGATGTAAAAGGTGAAGACAGAGTTCGATTGGTATTAAACCAAAAGCTAGGTCAGTTTACCCTGGGTGGTATTTTACAACGTCAAACGGATAATAATACAGACGAGTCAGATAATGGCTTTATGGTGAATGCCAGTTATAAACAAGGTGCATTTACTTACAAGATCCAACATCAGTTAATCAATGATGATACCGACAGAGCTAACTCGTCAGTTGGTGTCGATTATAAGCTAGGCAGTGCAACAAAAGCATTTGCATGGTTTACCCGTCAGGATCAGGGAGACCTTGAAGCTGAAGATATGAATACTTTGGCTGTCGGCTTAGAACATAAATTCTAAACCCCTTTCTTTAAAAATAACCATGGCTTTTGCTGTGGTTGTTTTTTATTCAACTACACATTAATCGTGACTCTGAAAATTCTGATAATTGTTTTTTGTGTTGTCATATTAATGAAATAAATATGTCATAACATCTAACTATCAATTAGAAACTGCCATTGGAGCAAGTATGAAAATTAAAAGTCTAGCTAAAGTTGTTGGTATTGCAGCTTCTTTAATTTTAAGCACACAAGCACAAGCCCTTGATAAAGATCTGGCTGAATATGAAAAAGTAAGTGGTATCTCAGGTAAGATCTCATCTGTAGGTTCAGATACTTTGGCCAATATGATGACCTTCTGGGCAGAAGAATATAAAAGACTTTACCCGAATGTTACGATTCAGGTTCAGGCTGCTGGTTCTTCTACTGCGCCACCAGCATTAACAGAAGGAACAGCTCAGTTCGGTCCGATGAGTCGTGCAATGAAGTCAAAAGAAATCGAAGCATTTGAAGAACGTTTTGGTTATAAGCCGACTGCCGTTCGTGTTGCGATTGATGCATTGGCCGTTTTTGTAAACAAAGATAACCCGATTAAAGGGTTATCTATTAAGCAAGTGGATGCTATTTTTTCAACAACCTTAAAATGTGGTGCAAATACCAGTATTGAGCGTTGGGGGGATTTAGGTCTGAGCGGTGACTGGGCGCGTAAAGACGTTCAATTATTCGGCCGTAATTCAGTATCCGGTACATACGGTTATTTTAAGTCTAAAGCTTTATGTAAAGGTGATTTTAAAAATAACGTAAACGAACAACCCGGTTCTGCTTCTGTTGTTCAGTCAGTATCATCGTCATTAAACGCGATTGGTTATTCAGGTATTGGCTATCGTACATCAGGTGTGCGAGCAGTGCCACTGGCCAAACGTGGTGACGATTATGTTGAAGCAACAATGGAGAATGCGGTAGGGGGTAAATATCCACTAGCTCGCTTCTTATATGTTTACATCAATAAGCACCCTAATAAGCCGCTTGATCCATTGACTGCACAATTTTTAAAGATGGTATTATCTAAGCCAGGTCAGTACATAGTCGAAAAAGACGGCTATATTCCGTTACCGGCAAAAATTGCCGAAAAAGAATTGAAAAAGCTGGGTCTGTAATCCGCCACAGTGAATGTAAATTGAAAAGCCCTGATGAGCTCTCATCAGGGCTTTTTTGTATTAAGATTGAATTAAGTTGAGCTATTTCATCAAGTTGAATTATTTTCAGCCAGACATTGCAATAAAAACTCTTAACTAATAGTAGGCATCCGGCGAAGAAAATTATACAATGCGCGTTTTTAGAATTTACTGCGCTTTCTAACAGGAGACACCATGTTAACACGTGACATGAACATTGCGGATTTTGACCCTGAACTATGGCAAGCTGTTCAAGACGAAACAGTTCGCCAAGAAGAACATATTGAATTAATCGCTTCTGAAAACTATGCGAGCCCTCGTGTTCTTGAAGCTCAAGGTTCTCAACTGACTAACAAATATGCTGAAGGTTACCCGGGCAAGCGTTATTATGGCGGTTGTGAGCATGTTGACGTTGTTGAGCAATTAGCAATTGATCGTGCGAAAGCATTATTTGGTGCAGACTATGCCAATGTTCAGCCTCATTCAGGTTCTCAGGCAAACGGCGCAGTTTTTCAAGCTTTATTACAACCGGGCGATACTGTTTTAGGTATGAGTCTGGCGCACGGTGGTCACTTAACTCACGGTGCTCATGTAAACTTTTCCGGTAAACATTATAATGCTATCCAATACGGATTGAACCCAGAGACGGGTGAAATTGATTATGATCAAGTTGAAGCCTTAGCCTTAGAGCATAAACCTAAAATGATTATTGGTGGTTTTTCTGCTTATTCATTGGTTGTTGACTGGGCTCGTTTCCGTGAAATCGCTGATAAAGTAGGGGCTTATTTATTAGTGGATATGGCACACGTTGCTGGTTTAATTGCTGCCGGTGTTTATCCGTCACCTATGCCATATGCTGATGTGGTCACAACAACAACGCATAAAACCTTAGCCGGTCCTCGCGGTGGTTTAATTTTATCGGCGAAAGGCGATGAAGATATTTATAAAAAATTAAACAGTGCTGTATTCCCAGGTGGTCAGGGTGGTCCTTTATGTCACGTGATCGCAGCTAAAGCTGTTGCATTTAAAGAAGCCATGTCAGATGAGTTTAAAGCTTATCAAAAGCAAGTAGTGGAAAATGCACAAGCTATGGTTGAAGTATTACAAGAGCGTGGCTATAAAGTGGTATCTGGTAAAACAGAAAACCATTTATTCTTAGTTGATTTAATCGACAAAGATATCACGGGTAAAGATGCAGATGCCGCATTAGGTCGTGCAAATATCACTGTTAACAAAAACTCAGTTCCGAATGACCCGCGTTCACCATTTGTGACGTCTGGTTTACGTATCGGTACGCCGTCAATCACACGTCGTGGTTTTAAAGCTGAAGACGCAAAAGCGTTAGCTGGCTGGATTTGTGATATCTTAGATGACATCGAAAACGAAGATACAGTAAATACAGTTAAACAAAACGTATTAGAAATTTGTAAGCGTCTTCCGGTTTACGCTTAAATTTTAAATACTGTTTGACGATTGAATAAAATCAGGCCGCTTTTGCGGCCTGATTTATTTGTAAATATGCATTTTAATTTGCTGAAGAAGCCATGTATTGTCCTTTTTGTGCTACCCAAGAAACCAAAGTTATCGACAGTCGTCTCGTTGCTGAAGGCCATCAGGTTAGGCGTCGTCGTCAGTGTCTGGAATGTCTGGAACGTTTTACTACTTTCGAAACGGCTGAACTGGTAATGCCGCGCGTGATTAAAACCGATGGCTCGCGTGAACCTTATGATGAGAATAAACTCAGGGCCGGGATTATGCGGGCATTGGAAAAGCGGCCGGTCAGTACAGAACAAATAGAAACTTTAATTAGTCAGTTAGAGTCTGCGCTCAGAGCTACAGGGGAAAGAGAGGTTGAAAGTAAATTAATCGGCAATATATTAATGGAAAAGCTGAAACAAGTTGATCAGGTCGCTTATGTGCGTTTTGCATCTGTCTACCGTTCATTCCAGGATATCAAAGAGTTTGGTGAAGCAATTGCCGGATTAGATGATAAATTAAATAAACAGAACTAAGCTAAATAGATTTTATATTGCAAATGAATTTATCAATGAGCGCATTTTACCCCGAAGACTATCAATATATGGCGCGAGCAATAACGCTTGCTAAAAAAGGCCGCTATACAACATCACCCAATCCATGTGTTGGCTGTGTTATTGTCAGTCAGGGACAGATAATAGGCGAAGGCTTTCATATTCAGGCCGGTGGTCCACATGCCGAAATTAATGCGTTGAATCAGGCGAAAAAGGCTGGTCATAGTCCAGAGGGGGCGACTGCTTATGTGACTTTAGAGCCTTGCAGTCATACGGGCAAAACGCCGCCCTGTGCAAGCGCTTTAATCGAAGCTAAAGTAGCCAAGGTTGTGGTAGGCATGCAAGACCCTAACCCTTTGGTTAGTGGCCGTGGTATTGAGATGTTGCGAGATGCTGGCATCGAAGTCTACACAGGCTGTCTGGAATCTGCTTGCCAAACCATTAACCCGGGTTTTAATCAGCGAATGAGTTTGCAAAAACCATTTGTTCAGCTCAAACTGGCAGCCAGCTTAGATGGCAGAACCGCTATGGCTTCAGGCGAGAGTAAATGGATTACCAGCTATCAGGCGCGTAAAGATGTTCAGGAGTACCGGGCACAGGCTTGTGCGATTTTAACCGGTTCAGGTACAGTTTTAGCTGATAACCCCAATTTAAACGTGCGGGCCAGCGACTTTCATCATCCTGAATATCCGGCGGAGCAATTAAGACAGCCAGTTAAAATAGTGATTGATAATCAGGCGTTACTGACCCCTGATTTAAATTTGTTTAAAGACAATGCAATTGTGTATCTGGTTGGAAATGCAAGCAGACAATATTCGCCAGATTTGATCTGGTCTGAGAATACCCGTTTTATTCATTTATCCGGTGATTCAAACCATGTTGATCTGGCCGTTTTAATGACAGAGCTTGCAAAATTACAAATTAACCATATCTGGGTAGAAGCGGGCGCAAAATTGGCCGGTGCACTCATTCAACAGCAAATAGTTGACGAACTTATTATTTATCAGGCCCCTAAGTTGTTAGGCGAAAATACCAAAGGGTTATTAGATATTGCTGAGTTGACTCAATTGAGTCAGGCAATCGAGTGGCAATATCAGGATGTTCGCCAGGTCGGCCCGGATTTAAAAATCACATTAAGAGCAAAATAATTTATGTTTACAGGCATTATAGAAGCAGTCGGTAATATCAAAGCAATCAATGCAAAATCCGGCGATTTTGAGCTAGTTATCAATACCAATGAACTGGATTTATCAGACGTTAAATTGGGTGACAGCATCGCAGTATCCGGGGTTTGTTTAACGGTCACGCACTTTACATCAAGTAGCTTTTCTGCGGATGTTTCAGCCGAAACCATTAAACGAACTAAACTCTCTCAGCTTAATATAGGCTCAGAAGTGAACCTGGAAAAAGCCTGTTTGCCAACCAGTCGACTGGGCGGGCATATTGTCAGCGGACATGTTGACGGCGTCGGTGTAGTTGAACGTGTGTTGAAAAATGCAAACGCCACAGATTATTGGGTCAGTGCCCCAACTGACTTGGCAAAATATATCGCTGAAAAAGGTTCAATTACCGTTGATGGTATTAGTTTAACGGTTAATGAAATCAGTCAGAACGATTTTCGTTTGACCATTATCCCGCATACGACCGAAAAAACGACCATTGGTGACTGGCAACCGGGTAGCAAAGTTAATCTTGAAGTGGATGTAATTGCTCGCTACTTAGAACGTTTAATGACAGCTCAGTCACAACCTGAATCAGGTGTGACTATGGAATTACTGGCCAAAAGTGGATTTATAAAATAGGTTAATTCATCGATGAAATTAAATACAGCTAAAGAGATTATTGACGATATCCGCGAAGGCAAAATTGTCATATTAATGGATGATGAAGACAGGGAAAATGAAGGTGATTTAATTGTTGCCGCTCAGCACTGTACACCGCAAGTTATTAATTTTATGGCAACCCACGGTCGCGGTTTAATTTGTTTGACCTTGACTAAAGAGCGCTGCCAGCAATTAGATTTACCTTTGATGGTGGACCGTAACCAGGCTCAGTTTGGAACCAACTTTACTTTATCAATTGAAGCTGCTGAAGGCGTTACAACTGGTATATCGGCAGCCGATCGTTCAACAACAGTCAGAGCGGCGGTTGCGCGTGATGCAAAACCTGAAGACATAGTTCAGCCTGGTCATATTTTTCCGATTATGGCGCAAGAAGGTGGCGTATTAAACCGAGCCGGGCATACTGAAGCCGGTTGTGATTTAGCACGTTTGGCCGGCCTGGAACCTGCTGGTGTGATTGTTGAAATTTTAAACGAAGACGGCACTATGTCTCGTCGCCCTGAACTTGAAAAATTTGCTGAAAAACATGATTTAAAAATCGGTACCATAGCGGATTTAATTGAATATCGTAATAATACTGAAACCACTATTGAAAAAATTGCAGAGTGTAAATTGCCGACCCAATTTGGTGAATTTGATTTAATTACCTTTCGCGACACGATAGATGGTCAGGTCCATTTTGCGCTTAAAAACACAGAATTATCACCTGATGTACCCAGCTTAGTGCGCGTTCATGTAAAAGATACCTTTACTGACTTACTCTCATCGACGCGCGATGAAAGTAAAGCCTGGACTTTACATAATTCGTTAGCCCGTATTGCCGATGAAGGCGGGGTCTTATTACTACTGGGCAAAAATGAAAGTCCGGAAGAGTTAATCGCGACTGTAAAAGGGTATCAGTTACAGGATGAAGGCAAATCTTTAACCAAAAAAGATACCTGGCGCGAAACGTCACGCACTGTCGGTGTTGGTTCGCAGATTTTATCTGCACTGAATGTCGGTAAAATGAGGTTATTAAGCTCTCAGAAAAAATATCATTCTCTGGCTGGGTTTGGCTTAGAAGTAGTTGAATATCTTGAAGATTAGTATTAAAGCTTAATTTTTAGCCATACAGGGTGAAAATAATCGAATTATTTTCGTTTTTTACGATTAAAGGTTCACCGCAAGATAAAAATTTTTGTTAGAATAGCGCTCAATTTTTTGAGTAGAATTTAAGGTAAAATCAAATGCAAGTTATTGAAGGTGCATTCCCAGCACAAGGTAAAAAGTTTGCTATTGTCGTTTCTCGTTTTAATAGCTTTATTGTAGAAAGCCTTGTTGAAGGTGCAATCGACACGTTAAAACGTCACGGTCAGGTTGACGACAAAGATATCACTATTGTTCGTTGTCCGGGTGCTTATGAATTACCTTTAGTGGCTAAAAAAGTCGCAGAGAGCAAAAACTATGATGCAATTATTGCATTAGGTGCGGTCATTCGTGGTGGTACGCCTCACTTTGATTTTGTTGCTAATGAATGTAATAAAGGTTTAGCTCAGGTGTCTTTAGACTTTGGTTTACCGGTTGCTTTTGGTGTGTTAACGACAGATTCTATCGAGCAAACAATTGAACGTGCAGGCACTAAGATGGGTAATAAAGGTGGTGAAGCGGCATTAAGCGCTTTAGAAATGGTCAACTTAGTTAGCCAACTGTAATTGACTTTTAGGAGTTTAGCTTGAAACCTTCACACCGCAGACGCGCCAGAGAATTAGCCACACAGTCTATTTACGGCTGGCAAATCTCTAAAAATATGATCAAAGATATTATTGAATCTACCCTCGAAGAAGTGGATTTAAATTCTTTTGATGTTAACTTTTACCGTAAGCTTGTTTTAGGTACAGCTCAAAATTCAGCTGATTTGGACAAAGCTTATCAGGATTATCTGGCTCGTGATTTAGAAGAGCTGGATATGGTTGAAAAGGCTATTTTACGCGTAGCAACATATGAATTAGTGCATTGTCCGGATGTGCCTTATCGTGTGGTTATTAACGAAGCGATTGAAATTTCAAAAACCTTCGCCGCCGACGATAGTCATAAATTTGTTAACGGTGTATTAGACAAAGCCGTTAAAAAACTGCGTCCACACGGTTAACGTTAAGCGTTTGCATGGCTGAATTTGATTTAATCAATCGATATTTTCAAGTTGGACAAACGCCTCAAAGCGTCAAATTAGATAAAGGGGATGACTGTGCACTGGTTGTTCCCAATCTTCAACTCAATAATACTTCACTCGCTATCACAACCGACACTCTGGTGTGTGGCACTCACTTCTTACCTGATATTCAAGCCCATGCACTCGCATTCAGGGCGCTTGCTACTAATTTAAGTGATCTGGCATCAATGGGCGCTCAACCAAAGTGGTTTAGTTTAGCACTCTGCCTGCCCAAAGAAATCAGCCAGAACGAAAGCTGGTTGAGTGAGTTTAGCCGTGGCTTATTTGAACTGGCCAATCAACATAAATTTCATTTGATTGGCGGTGATACCACCTCTGGGCCGCTTAGTATAACCATCAATGCAATAGGCGAAGTGGATCATCAAAAAGCGCTAAAACGCAGTGGTGCCCAAGTCGGCGATAAAATTTTTGTCTCTGGGACTTTAGGTGATGCTGCCGGCGCGCTAGAATTTTTGTTAAATAAAGCAAAGCCAAAAAGTGAACAGATTAAACAGGATTTGATGCGACGTTTTGATTATCCGACTGCACGAATTGAACTAGGATTAGGTCTGGTTGGCTTGGCAAATAGCGCAATTGATATCTCTGATGGCTTACTGGCTGATTTATCGCATATCTTAAAAGCTTCAAATGTCGGCGCCAGTATTGAGTTAAGTCAATTGCCTTGTTCAGCTGCGTTAACTGAGCAGTTCTTCGAAAAACAAGCTCGAAAGCTCGCGGCTACCGGCGGTGACGACTATGAGCTGTGTTTTACGGTTTCGAGTGAAAAAGTCTCAGCCATTCACAAATTGAGTAAACAACTCAATATTCCGCTCACTTGTATCGGTGAAATTTTGTCTGAAACCCGCCTGGAAGTGACCGAGAATAATCAAGCTGTTCAATATAGCCAAACAGGATACCAACACTTTGCCTAAGTTTTCTATTCGCCCTGAACTTAAAAAAATTAACTGCTTTTCACCCATTCATTTTTTAGCTTTTGGTTTTGGTTCTGGCCTTTCACCAAAAGCGCCCGGTACCTTTGGCACGATAGCGGCTATTCCATTATTTTTATTACTTAGCCTGTTCTCTGATCAGGTTTATTTTATTGTCACCTTATTTTTTATGCTGATAGGCCCCTGGATATGCGGTTATGCAGCCAAATCTTTGAATGTGCATGATCATCCGGCGATTGTCTGGGATGAAATTGTCGGTTTGCTGATTACGCTTTTTATGTTTCCAGCTCACTGGCTGCTGATTACGATTGGGTTTGTATTATTTCGTTTTTTTGATATTTTAAAACCTTGGCCAATTAGCTGGTTTGACAAAAATATGCATGGCGGAATCGGCATTATGATTGATGATGTGATTGCTGGTTTTTTTGCCTGGGGCTGTTTATATCTTTTGAATACATATTGGCTAGGGATCGTTTAGCGGGCTTTTTCAAATCCGTCGTCTAGCCAGTTTGACTTAGATGGAGTGTGTCAATGTTACTGAATGCCATTGATTTTAATCATGACACTGCGCCAGAGCAGTTTGTTGAGTCATTAAAACAAACCGGATTCGGGGTATTAAAAAATCATCCATTGTCACAGACGTTAGTTGAAGATTTGTATCAGGGCTGGCAGTCATTTTTTGATTCAGAATACAAAGCGAATTTTGCTTTTACTCAACCTAAACAGGATGGCTTTTTTTCAACTCAAAAAGCGGAAAGGGCAAAAGGCGCCAGTATTCAGGATCTAAAAGAGTACTTTCATTATTATCCTTGGGGCCAGTGTCCACAGGCTTTACGTGAACTTACACAAAGTTATTATCAGCAAGCCAACCAGTTAGCAGAGCGTCTGTTAAGCTGGGTGGAACAACATACACCAGCCGATGTTGCACAACATTATTCTCAACCTTTGTCAGGTATGATTAAAAATTGTGACAATACTCTATTGAGAATTCTACACTATCCGCCTTTACAGGCAGAGCAAAGACCCGGTGCAATCAGAGCTGCAGCACATGAAGATATTAACCTACTGACGATACTTCCGGCCGCAAATGAACCAGGCTTACAGGTTAAGACCTTAGACGGTGACTGGTTAGAAGTTCCGAGTGATTTTGGATATTTGATTATTAATATCGGAGACATGTTGCAGGAAGCATCAAACGGTTATTTTCCGTCTACAACCCACAGAGTTGTCAATCCTATAGGCGCAGATACGACTAAATCCAGAATCTCTATGCCACTGTTTTTACATGCTAACCCAGACGTAAAGCTGTCTGAGCGTTATACAGCGCATAGCTATTTGATGGAAAGATTAAAAGAATTGGGCGTACTTTAAGACAGTTAAGGGACAAAATTGTCGCTTGCTCAAAAATATTAGCAAGATTCACACGCCTTAGATTTAAGCCCGTATATAAGCTAACACCTAATTTATTTCAATTATTGTTTTTGACCTTAATAAAGAGGCTCTAGCCATTTTGCCTAAATGTGTTTTGGTTTTTAATCTGCTCCCAGAATATTGCAATTGTAAAAATACCCTTACAGTGAAAGCCTGACTCGTCTTTAAATACTTAAATTCAAAGCTTGGCTTTTTAAAGTGACTGTTAGTTGCGCTATATTTGAATAACAAATCAATTCTCTTTTCATTCGGATTAAAAGAAAATCCCAATTCAGGTGAGTGCTCAATGTTCACTGCTTTAACTACTAATATCATTATTTTTATGATTGCTGCTTTAACTATCATTATTGCTGGCAGCCGTTTAGCTAAACAGGCTGATATACTGGCTGATCACTCAGGCTTGGGCGAAGCATTATTTGGTGTCGTTTTGCTTGCAGGTGTTACATCGTTACCTGACTTTGCTTCCACATTAAGCGCTGCGTTTGATTCGCGTCCGGATTTAGCAATGAGTAATGTGATGGGCAGTATGGCGGCTAATTTGGTTTTTTTAGGCGTGGCAGACATTGTTTATCGCAGAGCTAATCTTGAACACGCATCGGCATCCCCGGTCAACCTGATGTTGGCCGGCTTGCTCATTGTATTATTAACTTTGCCCCTAATTGCGGTTTTTACACCCATAGTGCCGCATTGGCATTTTCACCCGGTTACACCACTTATTTTAGGGGCTTACTTATTTGGTCTACATTTGGTGCATAGAACACGAGCTCAACCTATGTGGTTTCCACGTAAAACCCGTCAGACAGTTGATGATATACCTGAAAAGCATAAAAAATATGCACCGGGTCGAGTCTGGTTTGGTTTTATTAGTATGGCTGTCATGACGGGATTTGCCGGTTGGTTCTTAATGGAAGCGGCTAAGGCAATAGGCCATCATACCGGCTTATCAGATACGTTAGTGGGTGGTTTATTAACGGCTTTATCTACCTCAACACCCGAGCTGGTCACCACTATTGCGGCAATTCGCATTGGCGCATTGACGTTGGCTGTCAGTAATATTTTTGGTACTAACTGTTTTAATATGCTGGTGGTTGCAACAGCTGATTTAGGTTACAGAAATGGATCTATTTATCATGATATGTCTCAGATGCAAATGATTTGGGGTCTGGTGAACATACTAATGACCGCCATTTTGTTGCTTGGCTTAGTCAAACGGGAACCTTATGGCATAGGTAGAATTGGTTTTGAAAGTGCAGCCATTTTAGTGATTTATATATTGACCTTAACCGTTATAGTCACCACTGGCTAACTTTATTTTCCAGCATATAAAAAAGGGCCCGCAGGCCCAAGGGTGTTAAGACTTTTCTGGGTTACTTTTCTTTTATTCATTGAGCTTGATGGATTAATCTAAAACGCTGGCGTGCATATTTAAAAAATTAAGCCACTTTAATGTCAGGAGCCTGTTTTTGTTTAGTGTCTGTTTGCAGTGTCGGTTTAACCATAACACAAGCTGCTCTTGATTCTGCTGCTGTAAAAATAATTTCTTCCCGCTGAATTTTATCCAGTGTTTCAAACCAGGAAACAACAGCACAACACTTTCCAAGCTTTAGCGCTTTTTGAGTAATCTTGGCCACATCATCCCCTTGATGGGTATGAATAACCAGCATTCTGTTTAACTGTATACCTGCCTGAGCTAATAACTGTTTACTTGGCATGCGTTTAGGCGCAACCACACATAACCAGCGATTGGCTTCCTGAAGCCTTGCAATTCCAGTCCAAAAACGTAACTCAAATTCATTAGTGATTGAGTTTGTTGAAAAAAAACGAGTTTTATTTACAGCATCAGTCAATATATAGGTATTCATAATTTATAATCCATACAGTGTTGTGTGTATGGATATACAGTAACTGTTGTTTTATACAGTGTCAACTGTGTAGATAAAAAAAGTGCAAAAAAAGTACAGTTTAATTTTTAAACTGAATGTGCGCTTTTCATCGAAATCGGCTCTGATTATTTTTCCATCATTCAAATTTGAATAAGCTTATTTAAAGATAAAAAACTTAATATTTTCTTAAAGTTAATCTAACCTTAAAGGGTTAAATATTTAACCTGATGAGAGGTTTATTCTCAGCCAAAGGTGGAGCTCAATGGAACAGATACACAAAAGCCAGTCAGTTTTGCTGGAAAATGTCGATAAATTAATTAAAGCCAAACTAAATACTGAGCAAGCTGAGTTAATCAGCCAGTTTGCCGGATTAATGTACCGGGATATTGCTTCAGAAGATCTGATAAACCGCAATGACAGCGATTTATACGGGGCGGTAATGAGCCTGTGGCAAACTTTATCTGCAACAGGTGAGCCAGGGAATAATCAGACTGACGAAACAGCAAATACGCAAATTCGGGTTTACAATCCTGAGTTGAGTCAACATGGCTGGCAGAGTAATCATACCATTGTAGAGATAGTCACTAATGACCAGCCTTTTTTAGTTGACTCGATTCGAATGGCTCTAAATCGTTTAGGGATTACGGCACACTGGATTTTATATCAGTCAATTAGTGTAAGGCGGGATAAATCTCGTCAGATTACCGCCCTTAATCCAACCCGAAAACAAGGTTTAGTCGATACCTATACCGTATTTTCAATTGAGATAGATCGTCAGTCCGACCAGAAAATTATTGAAAAAGTTAAAGCTCAAATTAGCAATGTTATTGCACAGGTCAATCTGGCGGTTATTGACTGGCAAGCGATGACTAAACGCTGTGATTTTGTCACTGAGCAAATAAAGTTAATGCCGGATAATATCGTTGAGCCACATCAAAAACAGGAAGCTTTGGCATACCTTCAATGGCTCAGCAATGACAAATTTACTTTTTTAGGATATCGCGAATACAAATTAGATGCGGTTGAAGGCGGATATAGGTTAAGCCGCAAACTCGATACCAGTTTAGGCTTAATGAAAAATAGCGCTGGTGAAAATAGCCGTATGTTATCCAGTCTGCCTGTGAATGCGAGAGCAGAAGCCTTAACCCGAAATCTGATGATATTAACTAAAACCAATGCCCTATCGGATGTTCACCGCTCAGCACATCTAGATTATGTCGGTATTAAACAATTTGATAAAACCGGTAAGGTTATTGGCGAGCATAGATTTATCGGTTTATATTCGTCCGACTTTTATAATGACAGTGCATTTGATATTCCACTGATTAAAGACAAGGTTAACCGGGTATTAGAGCAAACCGGATTTAAACCTCACACACATGCCTACAAAGCGGTTTTAAATATTCTGGAAACTTATCCCAGAGAAGAATTGCTGCACGCCAGAGAAGCCGAAATCAAACAAATTAGTCTCGGGGTGATGCAAATGCAGGAGCGGGGCATCGCCCGATTATTTGTCCGCAAAGACATTTTTGGTCGCTATTTTTCCTGTATGGCTTATGTACCCAGAGACAGATACACCACCCAGCTTCGTATAGATACGCAAAACCTGTTTAAACAATACTTTGCTTCTAAACGACCCGTTGAGTTTTATACCTATTTATCGGAATCGCCGCTTGCGCGAACTCATTATATGGTCAGAGTTGAAGATAATAGTTTTGATATCAATGAGTTTGATTTGCAGATGAATATGATTGAGCTTACCAAATCATGGGAAGATAAACTTGAACGCAGCCTGCTCGCTCAGTATGGCGAAGAAACAGGCAAAGCCATAGCCCGTAAATACGAACATGCGTTTTCAAGAAGTTATAAAGAAAATGAGTTGCCGAATACGGCTCTGGTTGATATAGAAAAGCTGGAAAGTTTAAGCGAGAAACGACCGCTTAGCATGATTTTATATCGACCACAGGAAACAGAACAAAGCAGCAATCAAATCAGGCTTAAATTATTTCATCGAGAAAAACCGATTTATCTATCGGACGTTTTACCTATTCTGGAAAATTTTGGTTTAAGAATTATTGATGAGCGTCCTTATAAAATCAGTAGTAAACAGGATGATAAAATTCAGATTAATTGGATCCTAGATTTTTCAATGTCTATGCAGATTGACCAAAGCTCTGATTTTTCGCATACCCGGGAGCTTTTCCAGCAAGCTTTTTATGCGGTTTGGGAAGGTGACCTAGAAGATGACAGTTTTAATAATCTGGTTTTACAGGCTGGCATTTCCGGACGCGACATTTCAATTTTGCGGGCGTATGCTAAATATATGCGTCAAATCGGCAGTAGTTTTAGCCAGAGCTATATTGAATATACGTTTTCCAGTTATCCGCATTTAGCAACCCAGTTAATCGATTTGTTTAGCTTAAGGTTTTCACCGGATAAAAAGTTCAGTGAACAAAAGCAGGAAAAGCTGCTGGATAATATTAATCACGGATTAGACTCGGTTGCTAATCTGGATGATGATCGAATTATTCGTCGTTTTGTGGATATGATTTTGGCGAGCAAGCGCACGAATTTTTATCAGTGCCTGGAATCAGGGCAGTTTAAAAATTATATTTCATTTAAGTTGGTGCCTGAACTGATTCCCGAAATCCCTAAACCTGTGCCTAAGTTCGAAATTTTTGTTTATTCGCCTGAAGTTGAAGGTGTGCATCTTCGCGGTGGAAAAGTCGCTCGAGGTGGACTGCGCTGGTCTGACAGACGAGAAGATTTCAGAACAGAAATATTAGGCTTGGTTAAAGCCCAGCAAGTTAAAAATACGGTAATCGTACCGGTGGGGGCAAAGGGCGGCTTTGTCTGTAAAAAATCGGCGGGTGTTAAATCTAAAGCAGAATTTCTGGCAATGGGGAAACACTGCTACCGAATTTTTATAAAAGGCCTTTTGGATATCACGGATAATATTGTCAGTGGTGAGCTGGTTTATCCTCAAAGAACAGTGCGCCACGACGAAGATGACCCTTATTTAGTTGTCGCAGCTGATAAAGGAACTGCTACCTTTTCTGATATAGCAAATGAAATATCCAGCCAATATGGGTTTTGGTTAGCCGATGCATTTGCATCCGGTGGCAGTGTCGGTTATGACCATAAAAAAATGGGTATTACAGCAAAGGGGGCCTGGGAATCGGTTAAACGACATTTCAGAGAATTGGGCATAAATAGCCAAACAACTGATTTTACCTGTGTCGGTGTAGGCGATATGGCTGGTGATGTATTTGGTAATGGCATGCTATTGTCAAAACATATCCGTCTTCAGGCTGCATTTAATCATATGCATATTTTTATTGACCCCAATCCGGATGCTCAAAAAACTTATGTCGAGCGTGAACGTTTGTTTACTGAAGGTCTGGGCTGGGGCGAATATGATCAGAGTTTAATTAGTCTGGGCGGCGGTATTTTTGAGCGTAGTGCTAAGTCGATTAAATTAACCCCGGAAATTAAAAAACTGATTAATACAGATAAAAACAGTTTACCACCGAATGAATTAATTCATTTAATCCTGCAAATGAAAGCCGATTTATTCTGGAATGGCGGGATTGGCACTTATATTAAATCCAGCAAAGAGTCTCACGTTGATGTAGGTGACAGAGCCAATGACAGTTTACGTGTTAATGGTAATCAACTCAATTTTAAAGTCGTTGGCGAAGGTGGAAATTTAGGTTGCACACAACTTGGACGTATTGAGGCGGCTAAAAAAGGCGTCTTAATTGATACTGATTTTATCGACAATGTTGGTGGCGTCGACTGTTCCGATAAAGAAGTTAATATCAAAATATTATTGAACGGTTTGGTGGCCGACGGCGAGCTGACAATGAAAAAACGCAATGAGCTACTTGCTCAAATGACGGATGATGTGGCTCAGATTGTGCTCAAAGACTGTTATCGTCAAACGCACTCATTGTCGATTACTGAGCTTAATATTGCCAGTCAGTTAAGAGAACAAATTCGGTTTTTACAAGCGCTCGAAAAAGAGGGCTATTTAGACAGGGAGCTTGAATTTTTGCCCAGTGAAGATGAACTATCAGAGCGCCTGGCAACCGGAAAAGGCCTAACCCGGCCTGAACTTTCAGTCTTGCTTGCATACGGAAAAATGGTATTAAAGGAGAGTCTGAATACGCCTGAGATAACTGAAAACGAGTTTTTAGCAAATGAGTTGGTTGATTATTTCCCCAAAATATTACAGAAAAAGTATGCCGGTGCGATGCAAAACCACCCGTTGAAGGCGGAAATTATAGCAACCCAAATCGCTAATCAATTAATTAATGATATGGGAATGAATTTTGTATACCGGATGACGGAAGAAACCGGGGTCAGTGTGGCTGAAGTGGCTATTTGTTATACCTTAGCCAACCAGATTTTTTCGCTGCAGCAACTCTGGCAGTCGATAGAAAAATGGGATAATCAAGTACCTGCGGATGTGCAGTCTGAAGCTTTATTTCAACTCAGAAGAACCATTCGTCGGGCAACCCGCTGGTTTTTACGTCATCGCAGTAAATCTATGTCGATTGCACAAAGCATTAAATTCTTTAAACCTGTATTTAGTGAGATGAGTGAAAATCTCGATAAATATTTATTGGCATCCGAGCATGAAAAATTAATCAAAGCAGCCGAAAAGCTCGAAGAGAAAGGTGTGGATGGACAATTTTCGAAGAAATTGTCCTACGTCAGCACTTTGTTTTCGGTTATGGATATTGCTCAAGTTGCAGATGAGACAGATCATCCACTCAATTTGGTCGCGGATGTTTATTACCGAATCAGCGCTAAAATGGAGTTACACTGGTTTTTGGAGCAAATTAATAAACAACCGGTCGCCAATCACTGGCAGGCGCTCGCTCGTGCAGCCTTTAGAGAAGAAACGGACTGGCAATTAAGATCGCTCGCAGCGGTGGTCATTCGAAATTGCGATAAAAACTGTAATGCGGATGATATTCTAGCGAAATGGGAAGTGAATAACGCCGATATACTCGAACGTTGGCGTCACATGCTGGCTGATTTCAGAGCAACTCAAAGCCATGAATTTGCAAAATTTTCAGTTGCACTCAGGGAATTGATGCTGTTAAGCCATCATTGCGATACAATGCAATAAAAATTATTTATTGGAATTGCTATGTATCAATTATTACGTTCTTTTTTGTTCACTCAAGATGCAGAGTGGTCACATGATGTGACAATTAACAGCCTGAAAAAAATGGGCGGAACAGGGTTTGATTGTTTATACAAACAAAATATTGCCGATAAACCGGTTGAGTTATTAGGGCTGAAATTTCCAAACCCGGTTGGCTTGGCTGCCGGTTTAGATAAAAATGGTGAGTGTATTGATGCGTTTGCAGCAATGGGGTTCGGTTTTATTGAGGTTGGAACCGTTACACCACGACCACAGCCGGGCAATGACAAACCGCGTTTGTTTAGATTGCCGCCGGCACAAGCCATTATTAATCGCATGGGTTTTAATAATAAAGGCGTTGACTATTTGGTTGAGCAGGTAAAAGCGGCCAAATATGACGGTATTTTGGGTATTAATATCGGTAAAAATAAAGATACGCCTAATGAAGAGGGAAAAAACGATTACCTAACTTGTTTGGACAAAGTGTATGAACATGCAAGTTACGTCACCATCAATATTTCGTCTCCCAATACACCGGGTCTACGAAACTTACAATATGGGGAAGCGCTGAATGAGTTATTAGGCGCGATTAAACAAAGGCAACTTGAACTGGAGCAGAAGTTTGGTAAATATGTCCCGGTTCTGGTGAAAATTGCACCGGATATGAGTGAAGAAGAAGTCATTCAGGTAGCTGAAACCCTGATTAACAATGAAATTGACGGTGTGATAGCGACCAATACCACCTTAAGCCGTGACAAAGTGGCTCACCTGCCACATGGAAATGAAGCGGGTGGGTTAAGCGGTATGCCGGTTCGGGCTCCTAGTACAGAAGTGATTCGTATGTTGAATCAGGCATTAGCCGGTAAATTACCGATTATTGGTGTTGGTGGTATAAATTCTGCTCAAGCCGCTCAGGAGAAAATTGATGCCGGCGCCAAATTGGTTCAAATTTATACAGGTTTTATCTACCGAGGCCCGAAATTAGTCAAAGAAATAGCAGAAGGGCTTGAATTATAGAGCTTTTTTTGTCATCTTTGAATTGATTGGAAATTTTATAACAATAGGGCAAGTTTTTTATCATGTTACAGGCTAAGGCTGATTGGTATTGGTGTTTTGATGAGCAAAGCCAAACTCTGCGTTTAAATATGACAGAGTTTGTTTTTGTGACTGCTTGTAAAGCTAAAAAACTGATCCCGGATGCTAAACAGACCCGCCCGTTCAGCATTGAAGATAATCAGTCTTATTGCGAATTTTATAATCTAGTGACTCAACAGATTGATGTATCTGAAGCCAGTGCGGTGCAAATTGCACTAAATGCACTGGCACAGCATCATTTTATACTCGATGAACAACCTAAAAGCTGGTATTTTTTACCGCAGAAAAATCCCAGACAAGATATGTTTGAGCAGGTTGTTATCATTCAAAGTCAATTTGAAACTGGGCTCTTTCTGGTTTTGGAAGAGGGTAATGACTGCGTTAAGGTCATGTTACTGAGTCAACACCTGCAACTGACAGAAACTAAAACCATGCAGCAGTTTGAGATTGTTAAGGTTATGAATAATCGAGTCGCATCATTATCAACCCATCAAAATACTTATACTCATCGGCAAAACCGGGCATAATACGCCTAATTCATTTTATAATTATTCCATCCATTAAGTTTTTCATATGAATCATTTCGAATTAGAAAGCTATCTCAATACTTTATTAAAACCTGAAAAGATCCGGGATTTTTGTCCGAACGGATTACAGGTTGAAGGTAAAGAAAGTGTGCAAAAAATAGTAACGGGTGTAACCGCTACACAATTATTGATTGAGCAGGCAATTGCCAAGAATGCTGATGCAATATTTGTACACCATGGTTTTTTTTGGAAAAATGAAAACCCCGTGATTAAAGGCATGAAGCAAAAGCGAATAAAAGCCTTGCTCGATCATAATATTAATTTATATGCGTATCATCTGCCGCTGGATATTCACCCTGAGCTGGGGAACAATGCCCAGTTGGCTGCTTTGTTGGATATTGAAATTATCGGTGGCCTTGAATTAGACAATCCAACCAGTATTGCAATGCAGGGGCGGTTATCCAAACCTTGTAAACTGTCTGATTTTGCGCAAAAAGTGGCGCTCCAATTAAATCGAAAACCACTGGTTGAAAGCGGTGGTGATTTTGATATTAATACAGTGGCCTGGTGTACTGGTGGCGGGCAGTCATTTATTGAGCAAGCCGCGGCGCAGGGAATTGATTTATTTATCAGCGGTGAAGTCAGTGAACAAACCATTCATACTGCACGTGAAATGGGGATTCATTTTATTGCAGCGGGCCATCATGCGACAGAACGCTATGGCGCCAAGGCCGTTGGCAATTATCTTGCAGCTGAGTTAAGCCTGGATGTTGAATTTATTGATATTGATAATCCAGCTTAAGATACGAGTATTGAATGCCTGAATATAATAAAACTTATACTAATCTGATTTGGCAAAACTGGCTTTCGCAATCAGAATTTAAACCACTCGACAGATGGCTAAAAGCTTGGTTTAAGCAAAACAGAGACATATCCAGACAACAAAAACTGAATTTGAGTCAGGCTATGTTTTCGGCGATGCGTTTTGTACAAACTGCGAGTTATTTGGAGCAAAGCTTTAGCCAGAATCAAACTGTGACTCATCTATTTGATTGGGATAAAACCTGGCAGTTGGCCGATATTAAACAGGTATCGCCAGATAGTTTTTGGTGCTGGATCCAAACTTTACATGAGTATCATCAATTACCTGAACTGGATGCCTTGTCTGCTCATTTTAGTCGTCACAATAATAAAGCGTTAAGCCGCAGGCAAGACTGGTTTGCTCAATACATTGATAATCACAGTTTATCTCAAGTTGAAAGCGATTTGCTTTGTGGCATCCGGCCTGGCTGGCAGCCATTATTAACTCAACGTGCTTTATACAGTGGCTGGTCTGAGACTCACAAACAAGATTTTATTCAGGCAATCTTGTCTGCACCCCCGCTGTGGCTCAGATTGAATCCATCCGAACTAGCCACTGATAAGCAGGCAAATGAGTTAATCGGCAATCTAACAAAACAGGGTATTCGGGCCATAAAAAATGAATCTGGTATTTTGGTTACGGGTGGCAAAGATATTACCCAAAGCCCGGAATATAAGCAGGGGCTATTTGAAATTCAGGATTTAGCCAGCCAGCAAATTGCTTTGGCGGTTAACGCCAAACCCGGTCAAAAGGTCTGGGATACCTGCGCTGGAGCAGGTGGGAAAAGTCTCGCCATTGCAGCCAAAATGAAGAATAAAGGATCTGTAGTTGCAACCGATCTTCACGAATATAAATTATCAGAAATTAAAAAGCGGGCTAAACGGGCTGGTTTATTTAATATTCGTAGCTTTGCCTGGGACGGGGCCAGTAAGCTCAGATTGCCTAAAGAAGCCGCTCAACAAAAAGGTTTTGACTGGGTCTTGATTGATGCGCCCTGTACTTCAGCCGGAACATGGCGAAGAAACCCGGACGCTAAATGGCGCTTTAATGAAACCGATACTCAGGAACAACTAGCCATTCAGCAACAAATATTATCCTACGCGCATTATGCGGTTCGAGTTGAAGGCTTTTTAGTGTATGCAACCTGCAGCTGGCAAATCAGTGAAAATGAAGCTCAGGTGGCGGACTTTTTATCTAAACATGCACACTTTAAGTTGGTTGAACAACACTTATTAGGGGCGCCGGAACAGAACTCAGATACTATGTTTGTAGCTGTCATGCAGAAAATGGCTTAGAACTCGCTAAGCCATTTGGGATAAGCCTTTAACTTTTAGAAATATCGTTAAATACGTCTTTATCCAGCGCTTTTTCAGATTTAGCAACGATACAGGTGACCATAGCATCGCCTGTTACATTTACAGCGGTTCGGGTCATGTCCAGTAAACGGTCAACCCCTAAAATAAGTGCAATACCTTCAACCGGCAGACCCACTTGCTGGAATACCATTGAAAGCATAATTAATCCTACGCCAGGTACGCCCGCCGTACCAATAGATGCCAAGGTTGCTGTTAATAAAACAGCCAAATAATCACTCATTGCTAAGTCAATACCATATACCTGAGCGATAAAAACAGTCGCAACGCCCTGCATAATCGCAGTACCATCCATATTGATAGTCGCACCTAAAGGGACAGTAAAAGACGCAATCGAATTATCCGCGCCCATTTTTTTTGTTACTGTATTCATGGTAACCGGCATGGTGGCGTTACTGCTGGAAGTACTAAATGCGAACAGAGCTGTATCTTTCATCTTTATTAAAAAAGTGAGCGGATTCACCCGGGCAAAGATTTTTAATAATACTGGGTAAACAAAAAGCGCATGGATTAACAATACGCCAATCAGGGTGAAAAAGTATTTACCGAGTTTGGCGACTTCGTCGATTTCTAAAAATGCAAATAATTTAGCCAATAAGCAAAACACACCATATGGTGCTAATTTCATTAATATATTAACCATTTTTAAAATAACTTCATTTAAGTTATCAAAAAAGTGTGCCAGTTTTTTACCTGCCTCTCCGGCCATCGCCATCGAAATACCAAATAAAATTGAAAATACGATAATTTGCAGCATATTACCGCTGGCCATGGCATCAATCGGGTTTGAAGGGAACATCCCGATAATAACATCCGCAAATGAAGGAGCGGGTTGGGATTCAAACGACGCATCAGTTTGCAATGAGCTACCTTCTCCCGGACCGATAAAATTGGCGATAGATAAAGCAAGGGTTATGGCTATTGCTGTCGTTAATAAATATAAAACGATTGATTTTAAACCCAGTCGGCCTATTTTCGCTGAATCATTTAACGAGCAAGTGCCGCATACTAAAGAGACAAATACTAAAGGTACAACCAGCATTTTTAAGCTTGTAACAAAAATTTGTCCGCCTATATTAAACAAACCGTCAATAAAAAAGCCTTTAATTGACAGTTCAAAAAAGCCAAGGTTGATCAGGGTATCTGATTGTTCTGATACAAATAAGCTGAAAAAACGACCGATTAGGATACCCAATACCATAGCAATGAGTATCCGTATCGTTAAATTAAGTTTTATCGATGGCACGAAAATATATTCCTTTTATGTTTTTATTGATTATATTTATAAATAGCCAGTTATTTAGTATGACATGAAATAAAATTGGGCTAAGATTAATTAATAGATTACAACAATTTACAACTTAAGACCATGGAGTGCAAAAATGCTAAAGCTCTATCGCTATTGGCTCGTTCTATTTTTTGTGACAATTCTTAGTGCTTGCGGGGGAGGCAGTTCGCTAGAGAGAGGGGGAGACGGAGGCGGTGGCGGAGACGATACAACCGCTACATACACGCTGAGTCTAAGCGCTGAAGACTCCGGTGGTGCTTCTTCAAGGGTTACGTCAAAAGATAATCCACTGACAATAAAGGCGACATTACTAGCCAATGGCAGTCCTGCAGCTAATCGGATTGTGAGCTTTAACGCACCTGTTGGGGTTTTAAATCCCGAATCCGGTAATGTACTAACTGGGGGGGATGGCATTGCGGAAATTATGCTTAATCCGGGTGCCACAGGATCTGAAGATTCTGCGACTTTAACAGCGAGTTTTACTTTAGACGATATCAGTGTTTCTGATTCATATGCTTATACCAGTTTGGAGGATGCTGACGGCGGTATTTCAACCGGTTTTAATTTAACCTTGACTGCTGTGGATACTGACGGAGAGCCTTCGCGAGTTACGTCAAAAGATACACCTTTAACCGTTATTGCGACACTAACTGAAAACGGTCAGGCTGCGGTAAATAAATTAATAAGTTTTAGTGCTCCGATTGGTTTATTTGATCCCTTATCCGGAAATATATTGACTGATTCAACTGGCACTGCTGAGATTACTCTAAATCCGGGTACCAGCGGCAGCCAGGATTCCAGTATTATTACGGCCAGTTTTAGTGAAGGTGACGCTACACTTTCTCAAACCTATGAATTTACCAGTCTAGAAGATGGTGATACGGATAATAACAATAATGCTGCCATTACGATTACCGGTGATTTTTATAAATGTCCTGAGGGCTTTACTGCAACATTAGCAACCATCAATGAGACAAACTGTACTATCAAATTAGGTGATAATGGTGCTAATTCGATAGATTCAAGTGAACCCATTTATTTAGTTGTGAATTTAACTACCTCGTCAACCAATGAAGCAATTGCGGATGAGTTAATCCAGGCATCTACGAGTTTGGCATTATTAAATGTTGATTCAACACTGTCTAATAGTCAGGGCAAGGCTTTATTCAGTTTATCCGGAAACGGGCAGATGAATGCAGACGCTTTAACTGTTACCGCTGGTGACGTTTCAAAAGAGTTTAACTATATCGTCGCGACAACAGCTACTGCAGACTCTTCCGGGTTCCCTGAATATGAGATAGCCCTTAGTTTTTTAAATGTGGGTGATAATCAACCAGCTCCTCAAACTGATGGAAGCTATCTTGTTACCGCTGAAAACCCGCTGGTGGTTGAGGCAACCGTGACTAAAGATGGTGAAGTCATCACGAGTGACAATCCGGTTTTAGTTACTTTTACAACAACAGCAGGGTTATTGTCGCCTTCTGCTGCGACTTCGGTTACTAACGAGAACGGAATTGCAAAAATTATTCTACGCGCTGGTAGTGTTCCAACAGCGGGGGCAGTTCAGGCATTGGTTCAGGTAGAGAGCGGTCAGGTTGACTCTAATCAGCTTTTATTCCAAACGGCTGGGGATGATGTCAATGTCGTAAGTGATAGATACAAGCTCGATTTACGATTAGTTCAAAAAGATACCGACGACGATATTGCGTTAATTTCGACCAGTCAGCAAGGTGAGTTGGTTGCTACATTAACTGTAGCTCAAACGACAGGTGAACCGGATGTACCGGTTGAGAACGCAGTTATTAATTTTACCAGTACAATCGGAAATTTATTTCCAAGCTTGGGTACTGCTATTACCGACCAGTTTGGTGTTGCAAGTGTTGCGATTACACCGGGAGATGTCAAAGGGGCCGGACAGGCTACCGCTAGTTTTGAAAATGCCCAAGCATTTGAATTTTTTGAATCAGCTGGTGATGAAGTCAAACAAGATAAAGAGTTTACAGTTAATGCTACCGTTTATGATTGTACAGCCGACGGTGCTAATAAAACCAATGGAACTGGTTGTACAGAAGATAATTCAGTTAGTTTGACTCAACCTAGAGTCTTAGTTATTTCAGTTACGGACAATGAAAATCCCGTGGCTGATATGTTGGTCAGTGTCAGTTTAGACAGTGGAAGCTTGAGCCCTGAAAATGGCAGAGTATTAACAAATTCTCAAGGGTTTGCCTATGTTGATATTAATGCAGGCGACGGCGCAGGCGCAGGGCAACTGGATATTATTATCCCGAGCTCACCTGCTTCGGGTACAACTACTCGATTTGTGCAAATTGGTACAGCCAATATTGAAATGGGTAATGAAGTTAACGGTGAATTTGAAGCTGTAGTATTGCCTAAGGAAATTGACGGTGTCACTGATCTGGCTTCGTTAGCGCCGGGTAGAACTGCTACTTTAGTGGTCAGTATTCGTGATACTGAAACCGGTAATTTATACACAGACCCATTAGATGTTTCTTTTGAGTCTGTTTGTGCATCATTGCAAGAGCCTAAAGCAAAAATAGATAATGTGGTTAAAACACTAAACGGTGTCGCAAAAGCCACTTATGTAGCTGATGGTTGTGAAAATCAGGATCAAATAACGGCAACCGCTACAGCAGGTACACGTTCATTGACGGCAACAGGGATTATACAGTTGGATGATGTTCCGGCAGATTCTATCCTATTTGTCTCAACTGAAATCAATGATGAGGTTGTAACAGATAGCCCTGTTATTACTTTCCCAGGCGTCGGTACTGAAGATAAAGCTACCCTAACTTTCAAAGTGTTGGATGAAAATAATAATCCAAAAGCCGGTCAGAAAGTTAAATTTTCATTAGCAAATGATATTGGACAGACTGAGGGGCTTTCAGGTGTTACTTTATCACCTTCAGAAGCAACCTCGTTTACGGATGGTCTGGTTAAAGTGAATGTCCAGTCTGGTCGCTCAGCAAGCGCACTCGTGGTTTTAGCTGAATTAGTTGATGAAAGCGATGAGCTTGTTGCTTATGCAGTGTCACGCCAAATTGCAGCGACAACAGGTATAGCGGATCAAGACAGCATTACTTTTGCAGCAGATACATTAAACCTTGAATCCTGGGGGATTACGGGCGTTGAAAATGTCATTAGCGTATATATGTCAGACCATAATAATCATCCTGTTGTGGATGGTACCAGTGTCGTGTTTAGAACCGAGGCCGGTACTATCGATAGTACATGCACTACAAGCAATGGTTCTTGCTCTGCAACTTGGCGCAGTACTAATCCTGTTCCTTTAGGTTATTATTTAGATAATGGTTTTTGTGACGTTGGTAACGATAATGACCCGAGTAATGATGTCGCCGTAAATAGTAAACCTTGTTTTGGTGCTGTGGAAGATACTAATAATGATGGTGTTTTTGATGCGACAGATGAGCAGGGGCCCTTACAAATTGCTCACCCTCGAACCGGACGTGTGACCGTTTTAGCGACTGCAAAAGGTGAAGAAACATTCGTCGATTCTAATAGTAATGGTAAATATGATTCTGGCGAAACTTTTTATAACTTAGGCGAAGCTTTCCTTGATAATAATAGAGATGGAGCATATTGCGGACAGTTAGATGGAAGTTCTGATATACCTGCACCGGCCGACCCAGATACGCCGTTTGATATTGCAAATATAGATTTTTCAGTGGGCGTTGAGACTAGCTTATGTTTACGTACAGCCAGTTATGGTGCGCAAGCTAATCAACAATATATTTTGCTAGGCGCAGCGGACGAAGAGTTTATTGATGTTAACAATAACCAAACATATGATGCTGAAACTGATAGCAACAATCATGAATTTAACGGCTTAAGCTGTGTGATTGATGATGAAGAAGCTGGGTTATGTAGCCGTAACTTAATTGATGTGCGTGACGAAGTTGAATTTGTTATGTCAGGACAGAATCCACGCTTATTAATTCTGGATAAAGATGATCAGGAACTAAGCACAGTTTATCTGATTGATCTATTTGAAGATTGTAATGGTAATGGATTCTGGGATGCGAGCTTGGATGAAACCGCAATCAATCTAGATTGTAATAATGATGGCGATATGTTGGATACAGATGTAGCTGAAGTATTGACTGTAGATAATGATGGCGATGGTGTCTACGACAGTAGCCACAGTGAGACCGTATTTATTTATATAACTGATATTAACAACAACCCTATGCCCTCCGGTACTTCAGTTGCTTTTACAACTGATAACGGTGAAATATTGGGTAGTCCTAATAGTGAGTTTTTAGAGTCAAACAGCCTATACCCAACGCTCTTTGCAGTGACTGTCGGCCCTGAAAAGGACGGAAATGAAATTTTCTCCGGACCGCTCACTATTACAATTAGTACTCCAAATGGTGTAGTGACCAGTTCAACCGTGGTCAATGTCATAGACAGACAATAAAATAAGTGAGAAGCCATCTTTTTTGATGGCTTCTCAATTTTAAAGTCGTAAAAGCCTTCATATTTAAATAAATTTCCTAAGTTACCCTTTTAAAATCAAAAATTGCCACTATAGTCAGGTTTATTGTTGAAAAAGACAGCATTCAAACTTTAATCTGGGTTTTGAGCATAAAATTTCTTGCTACATTGGCTATTTGTCGATATACCTAAAAAAGAAGCGGCGTTACCGAGTGCACAATTTATTGATAAACGCCAAAATGTAACCGAATAATAAGACTTACAGATATCACATGGGAAAATCACTTGTAATAGTCGAATCACCGGCTAAAGCTAAGACAATTAATAAGTATCTTGGCAACAACTATATAGTTAAGTCGAGTGTTGGTCATGTTCGCGATTTGCCTACATCATCAAAAGGTAAAGTTAATTTAACCGCCGACACTAAAAAAATGACAGCCGAAGAAAAGGCAGCATTTAAAAAGAAAAAAGAAAAAGCAGCCTTAGTTGCCCGTATGGGCGTCAACCCTGAAAATCACTGGCAGGCAGAGTACGATATTCTGCCGGGCAAAGAAAAGGTGGTTGCTGAGCTTCAAAAGCTGGCTAAAAACGCTGACACCGTTTATCTCGCAACGGATTTGGATAGAGAAGGGGAAGCGATTGCCTGGCATCTAAGAGAAATCATTGGCGGAGAAGACGATAAGTACAAGCGAGTTGTTTTTAACGAAATTACCAAAAAAGCCATTCAGGACGCGTTTTCCAAACCGGATGAACTCAATATAGACAGAGTGAACGCTCAGCAGGCTCGTCGCTTTTTAGATAGAGTAGTGGGCTTTATGGTATCACCACTTTTATGGAAAAAAGTGGCACGAGGTCTATCCGCTGGGCGTGTGCAATCGGTTGCCGTTAGACTTGTAGTCGAGCGTGAACAGGAAATCAAAGCTTTTGTTCCAGAAGAATACTGGGAAGTAAAAGCGGATACTCAAACCAAAGATCAGCAAAATCTGCATTTAGAGGTTGCCAAGCAAGCGGGCAAAACCTTTAAACCTAAAAATAAAGCAGAAACCGATGCCGCACTGGCAGCTTTAAATCAATCTGAATTTAAGATCAGTGATTGTGAAACCCGACCGACTTCGAGTAAGCCAGGTGCGCCATTTATTACCTCAACGCTACAACAGGCTGCAAGTACCCGATTAGGCTATGGGGTTAAAAAGACGATGATGTTAGCTCAGCGTCTTTATGAAGCTGGTTACATCACGTATATGCGTACCGACTCAACAAACCTGAGCAGTGAAGCTGTATCTGCCTGTCGTGATTATATTTCCGGCCAGTATGGCACTGAGTATTTACCTGAAAATGCCAATACTTATGGCAGTAAAGAAAATGCACAGGAAGCGCACGAAGCAATTCGTCCTTCTTCGGTCGATATTCTGGCCGAAACGCTTGACGGTGTTGAAGCTGATGCTAAAAAGCTTTACGAGTTAATTTGGCGGCAGTTTGTTGCTTGTCAGATGATGCCAGCTAAATATAAAGCGAGCACCATTACGGTTGCCGCAGACGAGTTCGAATTAAAGGCTAAAGGCCGCGTATTGGTATTTGATGGCTGGACTAAAGTTCAACCGCCAGCAAGCCGAAAAGGCGCTGAAGATCAGCTATTGCCTGAAGTGAATGTGGGTGATGTGGTTAAACTCATTAATTTAGACCCGAGCCAACATTTTACTAAGCCACCTGCCAGATTCAGTGAAGCTGCGCTGGTTAAAGAACTGGAAAAGCGGGGAATTGGCAGACCTTCTACCTATGCAGCTATTATCAGTACAATTCAGGACAGAGGCTATGTTCGCCTTGAGAGCCGCCGTTTTTACGCTGAAAAAATGGGTGAAATAGTTACCGATCGTTTGGTTGAAAACTTTGATGATTTAATGAGTTTTAATTTCACAGCCAATATGGAAAAACATTTGGATGAAATTGCACATGGCTCATTAGACTGGATTCAGGTACTTGATCAGTTTTATGCCGGGTTTAGCCAACAGTTAGATCAAGCTGAAAAAGAGGTCACCGAAGGCGGGATGAAACCGAATCAACCGATTCCGGTTGATATTGATTGTCCTGAATGCGGACGGCATATGACCATCAGAACGGCAACTACCGGTGTATTTTTAGGGTGTTCAGGCTATGCATTGCCACCAAAAGAGCGCTGTACTAAAACTATGAACCTGACTTCAGGGGAAGAGGCGGTTGATGCAAATGATGACGAAGCCGAAACCAATGCATTAAGAGCGAAACGACGCTGTGCTAAATGCGGCACTGCGATGGATAGTTATTTAATTGATACTGAACGTAAATTACATGTATGCGGTAACAATCCAACCTGTGATGGTTTTGAGATAGAGACAGGTCAGTTTAAAATAAAAGGTTATGACGGGCCAGTTATCGAATGTGATAAATGTGGTTCCGAGATGCAGCTTAAAAATGGTCGCTTCGGAAAATATTTCGGCTGTACGAATGAAGAGTGTAAAAATACCCGTAAGTTATTAAGAAACGGTCAGCCAGCGCCACCAAAAGAAGACCCGGTACATTTACCAGAATTACCTTGTGAAAAGTCAGATGCTTATTTTGTTTTAAGAGACGGGGCATCAGGAATTTTTATGGCTGCGCATAATTTCCCTAAATCGCGTGAAACCCGCGCGCCTAAAGTTGAGGAATTAAAGCGTTTCAGAGATAGAATTTCTGATAAATTTAAATACCTCGCAGATGCACCGGAAAAAGATCCTCTGGGCAATCCTGCAATTATTAAATTTAGTCGAAAGAATAAAGAGCAGTACGTGGCTTCAGAAATGGATGGTAAAGCTTCAGGTTGGGTAGCACACTATGTTAACGGAAAGTGGGTTGCTGATGACTCTAAGCTGAAAAAGCCCAAGAAAAAATAAGGAAATCATACAAAGCTATCGTAAAAAGCCAATCAGTTGATTGGCTTTTTTGTTTCCGCCGCTAAATCTTGTATATCGGTAGGCTTTAAGTTTCTATTTAATCTCAGCTGAGGTTATTTAAGTGCAAACTATAAAAATGCTGTATTATGCCAGATTTTACAAGCTGCCTCGCCAGACTTTAAGGTTAAAGCTATTAGCTGGAATTAGCTTGCTTGATTCGATAATTAACCTGAGCTTCGGATAAGAAAGTATTAATTTAAAGGAACTTAAAGCTCGTTCCATGATCCGATCATTCGACCAAG
>CAJXMO010000012.1 GCA_913056495.1 uncultured Alteromonadaceae bacterium
CTCAGGACGAACCTGAAAGGCAGCGTCCGTATGGCCTTTCTACTGCGTTATCGCTCATTTATGTAGCGCACTACACTACAATCGCTCTGCCTTGTATAAAAACCACACGGACTGCTGCAAAAATGAACGCAAAAGGTCAACAGACCCTAGCTACTATCCCTTTTGTCAGAGTGCTTTAGCTATGAGTTTGACTATCCCATTAGCCTTTATTCAGGAACTAAATGAATCAGAGTCACTCAGTGAGACACTGAGCTGCATAACCAACTGGTTGCCAAAAATGCTGCCCGCTCACCGGGCCAGCATTACTTTTTGTTCAACAGACAGAAAAACACTGACAGTTTATGCAATTACCGGTAAGCAGGCAATTCCAGCGTCATTTAGCCTGGATGTGGCATCCAGTTTTGTTGGCCAGGTATTTAACAATGCACGCGGTGATTTCATCAATACCCAAGAAAACCAAGCTTTAACTGACTGTCAGATGTTAGCCGACCATGGTATCAATACCTGTCTCGATGTCCCTTTAATTACAGCAAAGCATTGTTACGGAACATTAAATCTCGGCCATGAAAAAGCAGATACATACTCTCAGGTACACCTGCAGTTTTTAACCAATTTAGCGACATTGCTTGCACCTTATCTGTATGTTCATCATCAACTTAAAATACAGGAACAATTGGCTTCAACCGACGAGTTAACCGGGTTAGCAAACCGCCGCACTTTTTATCGTTATGCCGAACAAGCTATGGAAAACTGGCAGAAACATCAGCATTCGTTTTTTATCTATATTCTTGATTTAGATTTTTTTAAACAAATAAATGACGAGTTTGGCCACTGCTCAGGTGATCAAACCCTTTCTAAATTTGCCAAAGTGCTACAGGCACAAATCCCGGAAACCGCCCATTGTGCAAGAATTGGTGGAGAAGAGTTTGCGATTTTAGATATCCATGACAATACAGATAAAGCCAGCATGCTTGCTGAAAAAATTGGTGATAGTTGCCGGGCGCTGTTGATTAAAACCGCCGGTGAAACACTGAAAGTCACAGTCAGCATAGGGCTTGCACAAATTAGTGAGGATGATAAAGAGCTGGATGATATTATCAAAAGAGCGGACCGAGCCTTATATCAGGCCAAACAACAAGGTCGTGATCAGTTTCAGATTAACTAACCTCAGCTCGGTTTAATGAATATGCTTTAAACGGCCTTTTTCACGGGGACGGCGTTAAATTTACTTAAGTTATAATATACCTTATCCCGAGTTGAGATTAACTAAAACCTGAGCAGACAAAAGATTTTTCCCGCCACAACTGGAAAATAAATCCTAAACAAGCTAAATTAACTGTTTATTTATCCAGTCACCGTTTTTTTATGAAACTCTATATTGCCGAAAAACCCAGCTTAGCGCGAGCGATTGCAGCGGTTTTACCTAAACCTCAACAAAATAAAGATGGTTATATTCAATTAACCAACGGAGACTGCATTTCATGGTGTATAGGCCATTTACTGGAGAATGCAGAGCCAGAGGATTATCAGGCAAAATTTAAGCAGTGGCGCGCAACAGACTTACCCATCATACCGGATAACTGGCAACTGAAAGCAAAAACTAAAACGAAAAAACAATTGGGGATATTATCCAGACTGATAAAAAAAGCGGATGAATTGGTACATGCAGGCGATCCGGACCGTGAGGGCCAGTTGCTGGTAGACGAAGTCATTGCCCACTGCAAAATACCACAACAAAAAGTTAAGCAAACCCAGCGTCTATTGATCAGTGATTTAAACCCTGCGGCGGTAAAAAGCGCACTGAATAAACTTAAAAGCAATACAGAATACGCAGCGCTTTCTACCTCAGCACTCGCCCGTAGTCGAGCAGACTGGATGTTTGGATTAAATCTGACCCGGGCATATACACTGCAGGCACAACAAGCCGGGTTTCAAAGTGTATTATCGGTTGGTCGGGTACAAACCCCCGTCTTAGGTTTAGTCGTGCGCCGCGACAAATCAATCGATGAATTTGTCAATAAACCTTTTTATCAGGTACTGGCACATATAAAAATTGATGAAAATACCGGCTTTACGGCCCTGTGGCAACCAAGCGAAGCTTGCGTTCCCCATCAGGATGAAGAAGGCAGAATCATCAATAAATCTCTTGCCGAACATGTCATCAAACAAATTGAAGGTGAGAATGCCCATATCAGCAAAGCTGAGCAAAAGAATAAACAGCAGGCTGCACCTTTGCCCTATAATCTGTCCGCGTTGCAAATTGATGCAGCTAAACTGTTTTCATTGAGCGCTCAGGATACCTTATCGGTTTGTCAGTCCTTGTACGAAAAGCACAAACTGATTACTTATCCGAGATCGGATTGTCGCTATTTACCGACAGAACACTTTTCTCAGGCTAAACAGCTTACCTCGGCGATTTCAAACAATCTTCCGGCATTAGAAAAAGCATGTCAGCAAGCGAATCTAAATCAAAAAAGCAAAGCCTGGAACGATAAAAAAGTGGACGCACACCATGCTATTATTCCAACCGGAAAAAAAACCTCGGTGCAATTAACCGCAAATGAAGAAAAAATATATCAGCTAATTGCCAAACAATATTTAGTCCAGTTTTATCCCTCGTGGCAATATCAGGACAATCGGATCGAATGCCTGATTAAAAACGGTTTATTTGTTGCCAAACACAGGCAAACAACTGATTTAGGCTGGAAAGCCCTAATTGGCAGTACTAAAGATAAACAAAATGAAGCCGCCAAACCTGCGTTACCTAAAGTAAAAACCGGTGATATTTATCTTTGTACACATGGCGAGTTATTAGAAAAAATGACTCAAGCACCACAAGCTTTCACAGATGCGACTTTACTTGCAGCAATGACAGGCATAGCCCGCTATGTATCAGATCCGGCCATTCGGAAAATTTTAAAAGAAACGGATGGTCTGGGAACAGAAGCAACACGCGCCGGTATTATAGAGCTATTATTTAAACGCCGTTTTTTACTCAGACAAGGCAAACAAATTAAAGCCACTGAAACCGGACGTGCATTAATAGAGAGCCTGCCTGAGCAGTTAACACTTCCGGATATGACAGCTCAGTGGGAGGCATCACTTGAATCCATTTGTCAGCGTCAACTGAATTATCAGAGCTTTATTGAACCTTTATTAAATAACTTAACCCAGCTAGTTGAGCTGGCTAAACAGCCCCCCAACCAAAGTTTAATTGCTGCAGCTAAAAATCAGCCCAAAAAGCCAAACAAATTCAAAGGCAAATCCGGCTATAAAAAGAAATTCGGCTCAGCCAGAAAACGTACTTCTGCCGCATAAGTTGTTAATTTGTTGTAAAATTGACTAAGCGTTCACATTTTAACTCAACAGAATATGAAGTCTTGCACACAAATAGCGACATCTGATTGTGAAAAGCCCAAGTATCAACTTTAATTGAATTCAACTTAGTTCGATTTAACTGGCTATTTCAGCCGTTTTTTCTGGAGGAATTATGAAATATTTGAAGCCAAGTTTGTCAGCCATTGCACTTGCATTAGGTCTCGCTGCCTGTGGTGGCAGTTCTGACAGCTCAAATGAGCAAGAACAATCTGCACGATTTTCATTAGGGGTTTCAGATGCCGCCGTTGAAGGAGCGTCTGAGGTGAATATTTTTGTTCAACAAGTATTGCTACGCAATGATGCAGGTGAAGATACAGTCATTCCAACGCTGGATGATGACGATCAACCTATCAAAATTAATCTACTGGATTTTCAGGGTAGTGCAGCCTATCAGCTTATCTCAGATCTGGAAGTTGAAGCCGGTGACTACAACTGGATTCGGATGGATATCGTCAATGGTGTTGATACTAACTTTGAACAAACCAGTCATGTCGTGTTTGAAGATGCAAGTATCCGACCTTTAGTTGTGACTCGTAAAGGCAATGACGGTATCGGCGAAATTCAATTGAATGATTTTGAATTAAACCAAGGCAACAATGAGTTTGTGGTTGAATTTGATTTGAAAAAATCACTGGTGGATCCAAAAAATAATCAGGATATCAAGCTAAAACCAACGGGTGTTCGTTTAGAAAACCTGATTGCTTCAGGTCATATTGAAGGTTCAGTCAGTGGTACTTTAATTGGTAACTGTGAATCAGATAATGCTGAAATGTCCGGTGAAGGTGGTGTATTTGGGCATGCTGTTTATTTGTATGATGTCGACGTCACATCAGAAACCGCGTTAGATATTCAGGAAACTGATTCAGACTTCACGCCTCAAGCGACAGCCAACCTGGTATTAAATAATGAAACCGGTGACTATGACTTTGAATTCGGTTTTGTCGGTGAAGGTGACTACAACATAGGCTACACTTGCTTATCACACTTAGATGACCCAGAAAGTGCTGATGAAGATTTCAGCTTATATGCATTTGACGCTGAAAGTGTCAATGTTGCCGCCGCAGCAACTGCCTCAGCAGAGGTGGTGGTCGATGATACGATTATCGTCGAAGTGGAAGTTGAGACTGAAACTAACGCAGAAGCACAATAACCGAATTAACTGCGATAACTCAAAGAGAGAGTAGCGCTAAAAAAGGTGGCAGATGCCACCTTTTTTATTTTTAAGAACAAACAAAACAGCCTATTTCTTCTGTCAGGTACCTTAGACTCATTTGGTTAACTGACTTTAATCCAATTAACTTTGTATAAATCTTCCCTTCTGTCTTTAAAGTTTGTTACAGCGCCTTCGGCTCTCAGTTTTTTAAGGGCAGCTAAATCAACATCAGCAAACATCAGCATTTCTGTATTCGGGGTACTTTCTGACAAGACGGCATCATGCGGGAATGCAAAATCGGACGGTGTGAATACAGCAGACTGAGCATACTGTACATCCAGGCTATCAACGCTGGGCAGGTTACCGACACTGCCGGCAATGGCAACATAACATTCGTTTTCAATCGCTCTGGCTTGTGCACAGTGACGCACCCGTAAATAGGCATTGCGCGTATCGACCCAAAATGGGACAAATAAAATCTCTAAACCTTGTTCATTCAACAAGCGCCCAAGTTCCGGAAATTCAACATCATAACAAATCAAAATTCCGATTTTACCGGCATCTGTATCGAATACTTTAAGTTCATGCCCGCCTTCAATAACCCAAGCCCATTTTTCATGAGGTGTGATATGCAGTTTTCGTTGCTCATCAACCGTACCGTCCCGGCGACATAAATAACTGACATTATAAAGCCGGTTATCTTCCAAAAGTGGCATAGAGCCGGTAATGATATTGATGTTATAACTGACTGCCATTCGTGACATCTGGGTACAGAACTCTTCGGTAAACCCAGCTAAAAAACGAATAGCGGCGGCTCTGTCTGTTTCCGGACACAGCCCCATTAACGGTGCATTAAAAAATTCCGGAAACAGCGCAAAATCACTTTGATACTCAGATAAGGCATCAACAAAATATTCTACCTGCTGTAGCAAATCTTCAAAACTGGCGGCTTCACGCATTTGCCACTGAACAACCCCCAGCCGAGCTTGTGTTGCCCTGGTATCTACCACAGCCGCTTCTGGTTCATACATAATATTACTCCACTCAAGCAAAGTGGCGTAACCTTCTGATTTTTCATCTTCCGGCAAATATTTTCGTAATAAGCGTTTCACCTGAAAATCATTGGACAGCTGAAACGTTAAGATAGGATCATATATTTCTTTACGACTGACTGCTTTGATATACTCAGTTGGTTTGAGTTCGTCGCTGTACTTGTGATAAGCAGTAATACGTCCACCGGCCAGAATGGCTTTTAGATTATATTGCCGGCAAAGTTCTTTACGCGCATCATATAATCGTCGGCCAAGGCGAAAACCACGATAATCCGGGTGAATGAGCATGTCCAGTCCATAAACCGCATCACCTTTGGCATTATTTAAAATTTCACTTTGCGGGCCAATCAAATCATCATAAGTGTGGGGATTACTAAACCTGTCATAATCAACCAGCACAGACAGCGCAATACCCACCAGCTTATCTTCATCCATCAAACCAAGCTGGCCTTCGGGGAAATCTTCAATCAGTTGAAAAATGGTATTTTCAGGCCAGGCACCGCCTATATCGTTGTAAACCCGGTCCATCAGTATTTTTATTTGATCATAGTGCTCGGGTTCTAAATTAATCAGGCTTAAATGAAGGTCTTTAAGGCTCATACTTTTTCCTTAATTGAAAACTCATTCCCTTAACTTAAATAGTAACCCGGGCTTTCGTCAATTGTTTTTTAGTTTACTCAACTGCACTTAACCGTCTTTTGTGAATTGCACTGCGCATTGAAATTCCGGGTACCTGAATATAATGTGTCGCGGCCTGAATGTAATGTCCGACCTGACCCAGTTCTTTTTGATAAGGCTTAAAAATCAGTTCATCCAAATTAATACTAATGCCAACAAAAGTTTCTGTGGTTTTATAATCTGTATATGGCCTGTCGTTTTTATCAAATCCACGGGTTTGATAACCTAGTTGAAGTTCAATAAAACGCAGAGGGGTTGATTTTAAGCGCTCAAAGCCATTCAATTTAGCGACGGCTATATATTTCATCCCCGAATAATCAGTTACCGGATGAAACCCCTGCATGCCTTTTGAAGGCTTATATTCAATACGTAAATCGAGGGTATCACCAAGTATGGTGGGATATTTAGTTTTTAAATACGAAATGCCTATGCCTGTTGTATTGGCAATTAAATCTTGGGTACTAAAGCCATGATCATCAGAGTAGCCATCAAAGACCTCAACATACAACATCAGCGCCCAGGAATAATAAGCACTATATAAGGCAGCAGATTCCGGACTATAACCTTTGTCGGCCATCTGGTGTGTTAAAAATTCACTCATCGCATACGAGGAATATAAGTGGCCAAGCTTATCAGCGCCTCCACTACCGGTATCCATACCAAACCAGCCTTCGCTGTTAAATTTAAATTCAGCGCTGCCCCACGCCCATTCTTTCACGCCCAGGTAAGTGATTCCGGCAAATAGTCCACCAATTTCCAGCCAATTTTCTTTGCCTGCCTGTTGCCAGTTTTGGTATCTTTGAGAGGAATAGCTTGCGTGAGAACCCGGTTGCTGATCACTTGCATGTAATGAAAAGCTGAAGGAGCCAAGGATTAGGAAAAGTGAAAAAAACTTCATTATGTCTGCTTTAGTCAAAAGTACTATTATCTAACAGTCTGATCATTTTAACAATCTTCAAATTAATCAATATGTTAAAACTTGTAATCAAAACTGAACAAAAATTCAGCCCATCTCCCCAATTGATTTAGCGATAAAAGTTAAGCCTGTCGCTTTTTTGGTATAAAATAAAATTAGATGTTTTTTATTCGGCAGGTTATAAATTATGGCTATCAGCAGCGTAACGAATAGCATTAACGCAAATATTCTTAATAATACGTTTAACCAGAGTGAACCAAAAACCAACCCGGCAAATAATCTGCTTGAACAAGTCATAAACCAGCCGTATCAAAATCAAACTGCGACAAAAACGGATTTGCTGGCCGGTGTGGCTGAGCAACAGATTAGTCAAACATCAAAGATATTATCAGGATTGGGAAGCGGAGATACCTTAACGAACCAGTTAGTTTCATTTTCGGTTAATGCCAATAATCAGCTGGCAGCCGATCAGCTTCCTGATGAATACAGTAAAACTGTCGGCTCCATTATCGATTTAACGATTTAGGCGAGCATAAACCCAAATCTAAAAATAATAATCGATAGATGCATACAGAGCAGAGAAGTCACCTTCTCCCACATCACCGTTTGCATCAATATAACCATCCTGTGTCAGATACTCCAAATAAAACCAACCCGGTCCGTAGTTATAACTAACACCCGGAGCAAACGCCATCACACCATCTGCGGTATTGCCATCTGTATCTGTTTTAGCCCAGTTAGCATTTAAATAATAAAACCATTTATCCTGCTTATAACCCAGCTCAAACATAGCTCTATTATTTTTAATTTCATCGGCCAAAGCATTCACCGTACGGTAATTATCCGGTAATTCACGATTGACCATTAACCACTCAGCTTTGGCATAAAACTGATCAAACTGACCTATATAATAAAGCGCCAACGCATTATGATCGCCATTAACCGGATTTGGATTTTCAGTTGCAGCCAGACCCGAGTCAGTCAAGTCCTGTAATTTACCGGCCTGAACAGACAAGCCAACTTTATGTTGTTCGGTTAACTGGTAACTGGCATCAGCAACAAAAGTTTGCACTTTTCGGTAAGCGGTTGAGCTCCCCCAGTGACCATTATCATCGACTGTATCTGTACTGGTTTCGCCCCAGTCATCAGCGTGATAATAAGCCAAATTATAATTTAACCCGTCTCGTCTGGCTGAATATTTAATCCCGACATCCATCTGGTCGCCATAGCCGCCATGCAGCATATCACCCGGCCAGAAGTTCACGGTTTTCCAGCCAAATGGGATTTGGCTTTTACCGATATAAAGCTCACTTTGCTCATCAAACTGATATTTAATCCAGGCTTTATGCAGGGTAAAGTTATCACCACTGGAGTTATTGCTCGGGCTGGTAAAGGATCCCGGACCAATTCTTAATTCAGCTGAAAGAGACCAAGGTCGGCCTTCTTCAACATCATCGGCGTATAAAACTAAAGCTTCGTCAGCGACGTCTCCATAGGTGTCTTTGTCCCGTTCAACACTGGCATCACTGCCCTCATTAACATAACGATAATTAAACCAGATGCCACCGGAAAGGCTGGGGCTAGCCAACACAGGTGCAGTCATTGCACCACATAATAGTGCGGCAATCGGGATAGATGTGTAAGGTGATTTGAGTTTGCTTCCTTGGTATTTAATCATGCATGCCTCTTTCTCTTGTGGATTAATTGGCGGTATAAAATAGCGCATTGCCCAAGCCGGTTGAACAAGTTGGAGTCAATGCTTTTTACCTCTTGCTGAAATCTCGTATTTTCATGTAGCTTGGGTATAGTATAGCTAATCTGAAAGCTTTTGTTTTTCAGGCACTAAAACATTTAAAGATTTAGGCTGAACTTGGATCCTGAGTAATTCACACTGACGGTCTTCACCATCAACGACATATTTAAAGTCAGACAGGTTTTCACCCGCTAACTTTATTTCAATTCGGGTTGCATGCCTGTGTTTAATATCATCATTAAAACTTTCATCTGTCATGCCTGATAATGCCAGTTCTAACAGGTTGATAATAGGCTCACTGACAGATTCTGTATGCGGTATCCAAGTAATGTCGAGTTTGCCGTCCTGTAAATCCGGCATCCCCTTGCCATGCGCAAGCAAAGTCGTAATAGGCGCGGCATTGGCCACCGTTAAGCTATTGACCGTTATCGTTTCAGCTGCTTCATCATCCAGCTTTATGGTTAACTCAATCGCTTCATTCTGGCTTACAGCACACCACAAACCATGTAAATACGCAAACTGGCCATGTGCATTTTTAGCCTTTCGGCTTGCCTGCTCTATCATTTTTTGTTCAAAGCCTATACCGGCAAGCAATAGCATCAAATCGTCATTGCAACTGGCAGTATCAATTTTTTCGCTATAGCCCTCAATAATATTCAGGCACGCAGATTCTATCGGAATGACTTTAGCTTTAATGCCCCATAAAACATGACTTAACGCATTGGTTGTGCCTAACGGAACTATCCCCAAATGAGTATTGGTATTGACCATAGCCGAGGCAACTTCGTTGACAGTGCCGTCTCCACCGCAGGCAATAATAGTTTGGGAGCCTGCCTCCACTGCTTGCCGAGCTAATGATTTAGCGGAGATATTTTCAGTCGTTTCTTTGATTGTTAGCGCAAAATAATCAGATAACAGAGATTCAATATAATCTTTGTGCTCTTGCCATTTTTGCCCACCGGCAACGGGATTAACTATCACCCAAGCTGTGTTTTTAATAACCAACTGCTTGCGCCGGTAATAACGCACTAAGCGTCTGTATTGCTTTTTATTCAGCTTGGCGGTTTCGCGAATGGCCTGAATTTTTTCCAAAGCCTGGTCCACCGTCAAATTCGGATTTTGGCTCAGTAAATAAGCCGCCATAATAAAGACTGAGCGACCGCGTCCAAGGGCACAATGGATTACAATTGCGTTATCTGCTTTTTGATGTGTTTGCAGCCAGTGCAAGGCTTTGGTGACTTGCGCTAAACTAGGTACAGAATGATCCAGAATTGGCAAGTTCAAATAATCAATATCTTCTCCCAACAGGCTGATATCAAGAGAATTAAATTCTGCGGTAACATCCAAAACGGCAGTAATTTTATTGTGCTTCATTTCCTCAATATCAGACGGAAATAAACGCCGTGCTAAAAATAAGTTATCACTGATTTTTTGCAATGCGGGTACAGGATCACTATTACGCGCAAAGCTGTTATAAAGTTGGGTAAAAAACAAAAAAGGAATAAACATCCAGCGAGTATAGAGCGGAATCGTTCCCGTCTGGCGTTTACGAAAAATACTCGGGTTATTAAAGACATAAGCCACACTCACAGCTAAAAAAGATAGCGAACACCAGACAAAAAATAATTGAAAATAAATATTCTGGGTCAGGACGGTCAAAAACATAAAAATGCCGGTCACTATCAAATAAAACTGGGGATGAAACATCGGCATAAACTCCTGTAACTATTTATTCTTTCACTGGAATATGGGGCATACATGTCACAAATTAACATTAAATGCAGTGTTAAAGAAAGTTAATCCGGTATAACAGATGCTAATTAAATTCTAGATAAATATCAGGGAAATACAAAGTTAACTGCAAGCTTTTAGATTGTAGGTAAAGTCGCCTTGGCAAACGTCCGTATAGACGAAGACCAAAGCTGATTACCAAATTTTAAATATCCATGCAGTTTGCATAATAAGTCACAGTCGCGGGCCAGTCCGAAAAAACGCCAAGTACGCCGATATCTTTTGCCAGCACATCCAATAATTCATAGACAACCCCCTCATTGTCTATGGCATCCGCTATGCTTTGATAATACCAGTCAGCCCCTTCGCTTAATTTACCCGAACGCTCCAGTGACCAGGTTATAATGTTTAATCCGGCAGCATTGGCCGCTTTGGCATATTCTGAAGGAAGAATATTTCCATCACCGTCAGTTGTAACCAGAACCCATAATGGCGGTGCTATAATTTGCACGCCATCGGCTTTAAGCGTTTGCATCGACGGCGCAAATGAATTGATATTTTGCGGATCAAACCCGTCCACACTATAACGTCCGTCTAAATAAACAGCTTGAGTACCAAAATCAGCTGTACTGTTAATCCAGTAGTCTACATCTTCCAAATTAAAGGACTGCGCAAATACATTTTCAGCAGGAACACCAGCTTCAATATACTCATCAATCATTTTTTGAGCATAATCCTGCTGGCTCATACCATCATATGGCATCACAACCTCAGGGGCTTTCAATTCAGGCGTCATCTTAACCCCGGTCGTTTTAAACAGTTCAATGCTTTCTTTATGGGTCATTAAAGTCCCACAGGTTGCATGTAAATCAGTGCGCCATTTTGCGGTGCCATCCATATATTCCTCAGCAGTCTTCGCCTTGGTATTTGCGCCATCCATTTTCCCACAAAGTGATTTAAATTCAGCCAGCGTAATATCACTGGTACAGCATCGCGCATTCGCGGCAACCCCATTTTTAGGATCGCCCGGCGTAAAAGGCACCGAACATTTAGCCGCGAGTTCAGGTTTGCTTAAAATATTCGTTGTCGTATGCAGATCACATTGCGCGTGGCGACAAACCAGTTGCTTATCTTTGGTAAAGGTAACATCACACTCAACAATGCCGGCGCCAGAATATATCGCCGCCTGATAAGCTTCTTTGGTATGTTCAGGAAACATCATAGACGCGCCTCTATGGCCTATGCTCCATTCCGTGCGATAAAATTGATTATCCTTACATTGTGCCAGTTTGCTTTTTAACGGACTATCTGTCATCTGATCGACTAAAAATAATGGGCGGGCACCAATATGGGACAAAAAACTTTGCATCTCATTCATATTTTGGTTTTTAGCTTGAGTATCCGTATTAGTTTCCATCGAACACGCGGTTAATATCCAAGCGGTTAAAAAGAAGGATATCAAGGGTATTTTATTAATCAGTCTTTTCATGTGTTTCCTTCCTGTTTAAAAGCAATGAAATGCTGTCGTTATAAAAACAGCTAAACTTAGTGGTTAAAAATCAAGCAACTCAAACATACAAATCAAACATGAAAATCAAAAGACGTTTCAATTAAATAAAAATGTTGAAGCTATATCAGAGCTTAGTTGGAATTGATGATTATAAGTACAGGTTAAAAAAAATTATCACCTGCCTGGATTGAAGATGCTTGCAAATTAAACAATTAAGTTTTAAAGTTTCAATAATTTCTGAAACTTTAAACATCGAGAAAATTAAATGACACCCAAAATTCAATCTTTTGTTATGCATTGCGGTGAAATGGGTAGCCGTTGGGGATTTAACCGTACCATTGGTCAAATGTGTGGATTATTAGTGATTTCAGAGCAGCCACTCACAGCCAATGAAATCTCAGACAGGCTCAATATTTCACGCGGTAATGTCAGCATGGGAATTAAAGAATTGCAGTCGTGGCGTTTAATTCAGGTTCAACATAGACCCGGTGATCGTAAAGAGTATTATTCCCCGGCGGGCAGTATCTGGGATATGGCGTTAAGAGTATTTGAAGAAAGACGCAAACGTGAAGTCGATCCAACCTTAAGTCTTTTACGTGACAATATGCTGGATGCACCGGCCAACTCAGAAGAAGCTTATGCCCAAGCCAAAATGCATGAAATTCATGATCTGTTAGATGCCTTAACTCACTTTGCCTCAGAGCTGCCTAAAATGGGACCAGAAAGGTTACACAGCCTGATGAAATTAGGGGCGGGCGTTGGCAAAGTATTGGATATGAAAGATAAATTTTTAAAGGCAAACAAATAAAATTTGCCAAACGTGAGGCAGTGATTTAGCACTGCCAGATTAATTCAACAGACTTGTCTAGGAGCAGGTTATGCTTGATACCTTAATGCTTTCGCGCATTCAGTTTGCAGCGAATATTAGTTTTCACATCTTATTTCCAACGATCACCATAGCATTGGGCTGGTTTCTATTTTATTTCAAATTGCGCTCTAATATCAGTGGCGATCCTATCTGGATGCGCGCCTATCGTTTTTGGGTCAAAATATTTGCGTTAACTTTTGCGCTGGGCGTGGTCACCGGCATTACTATGTCTTTTCAGTTTGGCACTAACTGGCCCGGATTTATGGAAAAAGTCGGTAACATTGCAGGCCCCTTATTAGGATATGAAGTATTAACCGCTTTCTTTCTCGAAGCCACGTTTTTAGGCATTATGTTATTCGGCATTAACCGGGTACCGCCAAAGGTACATACTGTGGCGACTTTTATTGTCGCAGCCGGTACAACTTTATCTGCGTTCTGGATTTTATCACTTAATTCCTGGATGCAAACTCCGGCCGGATTTGAAATGCGGGATGGTGTCGCTCATGTAACAGACTGGTTTGAAGTTATTTTTAACCCGTCATTCCCGTATCGCTTTACGCATATGTTGCTGGCCTCTGGGCTAACGGCATCCTTTTTAATTGCCGGTGTCAGTGCTTACCGTATTATACGTGGCGACTCAAAACGCGCACCTCAACTCACTTTAAAAACAGCGCTCACTGTCGCTTGTTTACTTGCACCTTTACAGTTATTTGTTGGCGATATGCACGGCTTAAATACACTAGAACATCAGCCACAAAAAGTCGCAGCAATGGAAGGCGTTTGGCACACCGAAAAAAATGTGCCCTTGCTATTATTTGCGCTGCCGGATGAAGCCGCCAGAACCAATCATTTTGAACTGAAAATCCCTAACCTCGCGAGCCTGATATTAACTCACAAAATGGACGGTGAAATTAAAGGGCTAAACGAATTTGAAGGCAAACATCCACCCGTTGCACCTGTTTTCTGGGGTTTTAGAGTTATGGTCGCCATGGGCATGCTGATGATTTTTATTGCTCTGTTTAGCCGGTATCAATTGTGGCGAAACCAACAGCTTTCGCCTTGGCTGTTAAAAGCTGTGTTTGCAATGTCATTCTCCGGCTGGATAGCTACACTGGCGGGTTGGTATGTAACAGAAATCGGTCGCCAGCCTTATCTGGTTTCTGGTGTATTAACAGTGCAGGAAGCCGCAACCGATATCGCCCCGGCCAATGTCGGACTATCACTCAGCCTGTATTTAATCTTATATGCAATTTTGATGGCGGCTTATTTGCACACTGTATTTTTAATGGCGCGAAAAGCGGTTGAAATTGAAGATATCAGTTACGAAGAAATGCAAAAAGCCAACTTTCAACATGAAAACCAAACCGGAGTAAATCATGTTTAGTGCAGATACATTAGCCATTATATTTGTCGGTTTGATGGGACTTTCGGTTCTTTTATATGCCATTTTAGACGGATACGATTTAGGCGTCGGGATTTTATTGCCACTGGATAACGAAGAAGACAGTGACGATATGATAGCGTCTATCGGTCCTTTCTGGGATGCCAACGAAACCTGGCTGGTGATGGCGGTTGGTGTCTTATTAATTGCATTTCCGAGTGCACACAGCTTTATATTAAAAGAGCTTTATATACCGGTCGCCATATTATTAATTGCCTTAATTTTACGTGGCGTTGCATTTGATTTCAGAGTTAAGGCCCATTTTAGTCACAGAGCATTGTGGAATAAAGCCTTTAAAGTCGGCTCTGTTTTAGCTGCGCTCAGTCAGGGGTACATGCTTGGCATGTATATCATGGGTTTTGAACACAGCTGGCAAAGCTTTGCGTTTAGCGCTTTGAGTGGTTTAGGCGTGGTCGCCGCTTACAGCTATATTGGTGCTTGCTGGCTGGTCATGAAATCAGAAGGCAAACTGCAAAAGCAAGCCACGCTATGGGCGCGTAAAGCCGGACGCTTCAGTTTTATAGGCGTACTGGCAGTTTCAATTGTCAATCCACTGATCAATCCAAGTGTATTTGAGCGCTGGTTCAGTTTACCTAATATTATTTTATTACTGCCGCTACCGGCGTTTTGTTTTGTTCTGTTTTTAATTATCGACCGGCTGCTCAAACGTATGCCGTTTAAAGAAGATGCCAGCTGCTGGATCCCTTTTGTTGGCGCCATTATGATATTTTTCCTTTGTTTTAATGGTCTCGCCTTTAGCTTTTTCCCGGATATAGTGCCTGGTAAAATAACCATCTGGCAAGCCGCTGCCGCACCTGAATCCTTAAGCTTTATCTTATGGGGTGCCATGCTCGTTATCCCCTGTATTCTGGCTTATACTGTTTACTCCTACCAGGTATTCTGGGGTAAAACCAAAGCGCTCAGATATTATTAATTTAAATGTGACACATGAGATATTTTTTAGCCATAGAGCCAGACGCGCAAACGAAACTTAAAATTGAACACTGGCGGGATAAATATTTACCGCCTTTTTCAGCGCCGGTGCCTGCGGGTAATTTCCATATTACGCTGACATTTTTAGGTCAGGTAACGGAAAATCAGCTGGAACGGCTCAGCGAAAAAATCAGTCAACAAAAATTACCACGTCAGTTTGAGCTGACTTTAAATACTCAGGGTTATTTTGCTAAACCCAAAGCTTTCTGGCTAGGCAGTGAACAGATTCCGGATGCGCTAATCAAGCTGACCGGAATAACCGGGCAAGCAGCACGATTTGCTAAAATAAACATACAAGAAAGGCGCTATATTCCGCATCTAACGCTGGCCAGAAAATGTAAAACAGAACCACCGCAAGCTTTGTTAGCGCCTGAATTCACAACTAAAATTACCGAAATGGGACTATACGAATCAATATCTACACAAAATGGCGTGCGTTACCCCAAACGTTTTAGCTGGAAGTTAGCACCCGGATTTTCACACAGAGGCTAAGCCAGCAATGCATTCATAGCAAGAGGGTATACAAAATATCCGTTTGGCTAATGTCACATCTGAATTTTTAATGCAAATATTTATATTCCTTTTTTAAATCGAGCAAGTTAAACTTAACCAATTGAAATATAAGCTCTTTTTTAATATCGAAAAAACCGAATAAGGTTATCGAATCTAACCGTTATACAGATTAAGTTCAAACCCCTAATATTCTCCTTGTCGAAACGAAACAGGTTTCACTCACTACTCATTTTCATTAAAGGAGAAGTCAAATGACTCAATCAATTATCAATACAAAAATTAAAGAATTTAACGCAACTGCTTTTCACAAAGGTGACTTTGTAGAGGTTTCAGACAAAGATCTTGCAGGTAAATGGTCTGTTGTTTTCTTCTACCCGGCAGACTTCACTTTCGTATGTCCGACTGAGTTAGGCGACTTAGCTGATTATTACGAGCAGCTTCAAGGTATGGGTGTTGAAGTGTATTCAGTATCTACAGATACCCACTTCACTCATAAAGCATGGCACGATACGTCTGATACTATCGGCAAAATCAACTTCCCAATGATTGGTGACCCAACAGGCCGAATTTCTCGCAACTTTGGTGTCATGATCGAAGAAGACGGTTTAGCTTTACGTGGTACTTTCGTAATCAATCCAGAAGGCGAAATTAAAGTAGCTGAAGTTCATGATTTAGGTATTGGTCGTAGCGCTAAAGAGCTGGTACGTAAAATCCAGGCAGCTCAATACGTAGCAGAGCACGACGGTGAAGTATGTCCTGCAGCTTGGCAGCCAGGTGAAGAGACTTTAGCACCTTCTTTAGACTTAGTTGGCAAAATTTAATGATGGCTTGGGAAGCGAATATTGACGCAAAAACGCTGTAAATATATCCCTATAAGCTTGGATTTTTCTTTAAATATTCAGCCTCCCGATCCGAAGTTAACCTGAAGCCGTAAAGCGGCTTCAGGTTAACCTTTACTTTAAATTCTTACTTTAAATTTTTTTATCTTGGAGTTGTTATGTTAGACACTAAAATTAAGCAACAATTAACCAGTCACTTTGCAGGCCTAAAACATAAAGTAGAATTGCTATTGTCGCTCGATGACAGCGCCAAGGCAAAAGAATTAAAAGGTCTGGCAGATGACTTAGCCACCGTCAGTCAAAACATTGAAGTAAAAGATTCAACTAATCCGGCAGATCGTAAACCTATGATGTGGGTACGCGATACAGCCAATAATACTCAGGCAGGTTTCGCTGGCGTCCCTATGGGCCATGAATTTACCTCTCTTATTCTAGCGGTTTTACAGGCAGGCGGTCACCCGGTTAAACAAAGCGCAGAAGTGATTGAACAGATTCGTTCAATTGAGGGTGAATTCAAGTTTGAAAGCTATATTTCACTGAGCTGTCAGAACTGCCCGGAAGTAGTACAGGCATTGAACTTACTGGCGTTACTTAACCCGAATATCAGCCATGTCATGATAGACGGCGGCGTATTTGGTGACGAAGTAAAAGATCGCAATATAATGGCAGTGCCTTCAGTCTACCTGAACGGTGAATCATTTTCACAAGGTCGAATTGCATTGGCAGAAATTCTAAACCGGATTGATTCAGGCGCCGCTGAAAAAGAAGTTGCAAAGATTAACCAAAAAGCGCCTTACGATGTCTTAGTTGTAGGTGGTGGTCCGGCAGGGGCGGCCGCTGCGATTTATGCAGCGCGTAAAGGCTTACGCACAGGTATAGTGGCTGAGCGTTTTGGCGGACAAGTGATGGATACGGTTGGCATTGAAAACTTTATTTCAGTGAAAAAAACCGAAGGTCCAAAATTGGTTGCCGGACTGGAAGAACACGTCAAAGACTATGATGTAGATATTATTCAACAGCAAAGAGCGAGTTCTATTAGCCGTAACGATTTAGTTGAAGTTTCACTTGAAAGTGGCGCTCAGGTTTCAAGTCAATCCGTCATTATCGCAACGGGCGCACGCTGGCGCAAAATGAATGTGCCCGGAGAAGCTGAATATAGTGGCAAAGGTGTAGCTTACTGCCCGCACTGTGACGGCCCTTTATTTAAAGGTAAAAAAGTGGCTGTAATTGGTGGTGGTAATTCAGGGATTGAAGCCGCAATTGATTTAGCTGGCATTGTTGAGCATGTCACTGTACTTGAGTTTGATACAAAATTGCGTGCTGATGAAGTGCTGCAAAATAAAGCGCGCTCTATGGGCAACATAGATATTATTACTCAGGCAATGACAACTGAAGTACTGGGCGATGGTAGCAAAGTAACCGGCCTGACTTACACAGACAGAGCAACTGATGAATCAAAATCAATTGAGCTGGCGGGTATTTTTGTGCAAATTGGCTTAGTACCTAACAGTGAATTTTTAGATGGCGATATTGATCTAACTAATCGAGGTGAAATTATCATCAATGAAAAAGGGGAAACCTCAATGCCGGGTGTATTTGCGGCAGGGGATGTCACCACAGTGCCTTATAAGCAAATTATTATTGCGATGGGTGCAGGTGCAACCGCATCACTCAGTGCATTTGATTTCCTTATCCGTCAGGCTCCACTTGAAACGGAAAGCAAAGGTGAAAAAGCCGCTTAACCGATAGATTAACAAAAACCTAAAGCCAGCGTCGAACGCTGGCTTTATATTGTTTATACGCATCACCAAACTTAGCCAACATATAACGCTCTTCGGGTTTAATCTGAAAGCGATTCATATATAACCAATAAAAGACGAGCCCAACCATAGCCAGCCAGTTATTGAGAAAACAAAACCAACCAAACAAGATAAATAAAAACCCTAAATACATTGGATTGCGGGTAAATTGATAAATCCCCTCTGTTACCAAGTGTTCAGTTGCATCCGGATGACGTGGATCCAGTGTTGTTCTGGCACGACGAAAACTAAAAGCACCGGATAAAACAATGAGCGTGCCAATCAAAACAAAAGCTATGGCCAGATAGTGACTGCCGCCTAAACTAAATTTCAACTGAGGCATTAGCCAAGCCACGGCTTTCATTATAGCTGCCGCAATAAACACCACGCCCACGGGAATAACTTTTAATTCAAGTTTATCCAACCCCACTCACACCTCCATTTTATTTTGATTGTTTGCAGAGCGCCATGTATCGCACTAAAGGCTACCCAGAGTGAAACGGGCAAAAGCCCGCTCTACAAACAATATTTTTGTAAACATTCAGCCAGTTTTTTCATATCCAAGGGTTTGGCAAGATGCGCATTAAATCCAACTTCAACGGCTCTGGCTTTATCTTCTGGCATCACATCCGCTGTCAGCGCAATAACAGGTAAATCATCATAGTCTGCCACTTTTCTGATTTCGGTTGTCGCCTGATAGCCATCCATGACTGGCATCTGGCAATCCATCAAAACTAAATCAAACGCTTCTTTCTTAACTAACTCCAGCGCCAGTTGACCATTTTCGACCAATTTGACTTCACAGCCGTAAGTATTCAGCATTTCACTGATAACGATTTGATTAATTTCATTATCTTCAGCGACCAATAGTTTTTTACCCGATAAATCCAACTGATTGGATTCCATTTTTTGCTCAGGAGGCTCAAAATTAATGCCTAATCTAACCCGGATAGTAAATACAGAACCTTTGCCTTTTTCACTTTCCAGCTCAATATCTCCGCCCATGAGTTGAGCCAGTTCTTTAGAAATCGCTAACCCTAAACCAGTACCACCAAATTTACGTGAGGTTGACGCATCCGCCTGAGAAAAAGCATTAAAAATTTCAGCCTGAGCTTTAGGGGTAATCCCTATACCTGTATCTTTCACAATAAACTGAACGGTCGCAAACGCTTTATCCCGCTCTATCAGCTCAGCCGATAAACAAATGCCGCCGGATTCGGTAAATTTAAGCGCATTACTGCATAGGTTTATTAAAATTTGTTCAATTCTGACAGGATCACCTGTATACCAGAGCGACTCAGGCAAATTGTCTTTAACCTCCCAGGTCAGCTGTTTACGCGATATCCCGGACTCAAACATAATACGGATATGTTCAAGTGTTTGATGAAGATCCACATTAACTTGCTCTAATACCAGCTTTTCAGATTCAATTTTCGCAATATCTAAAATATCATTCACTATGCCTAGCAAGGTCGTAGAAGACTGCTCAATTTTATAAATATAGTTAGTTAATTCCTGATGTGACTGGGTTTGTCTGGCAAGCTGAGAAAATCCGATTACAGCATTTAACGGGGTGCGAATTTCATGGCTCATATTAGCTAAAAAACGGCTTTTCGCCAGATTAGCTTCGTCTGACTGTTGCTTTGCCTTTGCCAATGACACAGTCCGCTCTTCCACCATATTATTTAATAAAAATTGACGGCTGTTCATCATCAGTATTAATAAAATCACAAAAGCGACAATAAAGAGCTGAGCAATTAATAAAACAAATGCAATTTGATTGTGAAAATGGCTAATAAATTCAGGATTTACCTGTAAATATAACTGCCAAGGCTGGCCAACTTGTTCAAAGTTTTGAATAGTGACCTTATTTTGCTGATCTAACGACAGGCTAGCTGATCCTGTATTGCCGGAAAAGACCTTATTACGGCCTTTTTCAACCAGTTCATAAAAAAACATTTTTTTATGATTTGGTTTAATCGACTGAGCAATAACCTCTTCCACCATAAAAACACCAGTGGCATAGCCCATCAGCTCCCGTTGAAAAATCCGGCTGTCTTCATTTTCATAAATCAACTGATAAACCGGAGCAAAAATCAGATAAGCAGATTCAGGTTGAGTGGATTGCACTAATTGTATAATCGGCGTTGCTTTGGGCACTGACTGATTAGCCGCCAAACTCAATACCTGCTTTCTATCCATCCGGGAATTTACATTAAACCCGATTGCTTGCCGGTTATTAGCCAGTGGGACAACATATTTGACAATAATCAGAGGGTCGTTTGCTTTCAGAGGCTCACCGCTTAAATTGGTTGTAAATTCATATTCAGCCGACAGAGCTTCAAAAAAGCGATTAGCCTCTGGTTGTGCAATTGTCTGATTCCAGGATAACGCCCGAATTGAATCATTTTTTTCCAAAATAGGCGTCGCTAACCTTTCAAACATGTGTCTGTCTATAGAAGGGTTATTTTGAATCAGATTTGCCAAGCCCTGAATATGAGCCAGACTCTCATTAATCTGGCGGTGTAAACTGTTGGATATAACATCTAATTCACGTTCAACTAAATCTTCCGCATTCTGATTATTGTTAGTTGAAAAAATCAGGGTAATAAAGATCACTATGATAAATAAAAACAGAGGGGTAATAATCAATAAATAATCACGCTTACGGCTATTATTCACCGATTTGAGGTTAATTAAAGCTAATAAAAACGGGGTTGCCAGCAAGACACCTAACGAGTCCCCGGCCCACCATAACACCACATTTTCCCAATGATTATCAATGCTGTAATTCGGATTAAATAAACTTAGAGCGTAAACCCCGATATTGGATGAAATCAAATTCACCAATAAACCCACACCAAATACAAACACCAGTGCCAGCCTGTCTGATTTTAGTGCCAGTATATCCCCTGTGTAACGACGTAATACCAAACTGCCAACTGCAGCCTGAAGCGTAGAGCCAATCCCGATTAAAGCGACCTGATTCACTAAATCTGGTGAAATTGAATAAAAGCTAAAATCCGGCTGAGAAAAGAGGTTAAAACAAACCGAACTAATAAACACCGCAGGAAAAAATCGCCACCACCAGATATAACAACCCACCAGCGCAATCCCGGAAGGCAACCAAATAGGGACAACCTGAGTTTGTGCAGATATGTCGGACAATAAAACTCCGGCAAAGTAATAAGCAAATGCAAGCGCAAAATATAACCAAATATTTTTAGACGGGCCAATCAGACTGGGCACTAACAAGCTTCCTTTAGGATATATTCGAGAAATCTAGTTTCAGTTTAGTCGCTGAGCACAAAAGGTTAAATGCAAACCTGATATAAATTTGATTCAGAGCAGATTAAAAATCATAAGGGCTGTCTTTTTAATCTATTTTTCAGAATGCCCTGATAGTTTTTTTCCGTTTTCATTTAACCCGATTTTGGCTCAAACTGCTTGTATTGTTAATCAAAACGAGGAAAAGGCAATGCGTAAAATTAAATCCTGGGTAAAAATCATCAAACCCAAACAACCGGCGAAACAAACATGTAACTATGCAAACAACTATTATGGTGATCAGGTTTGCCGTTAATCATAATAAATTGGCTTTACAGGCCCGGAAATAAATCAGTTGTCACTCCGGGCTTCACACATCTAATAACACCCCCTCAGGTAACCTCATTACCTGTCTGAGAAACAATTTGAACCGCCTGCTTAGACCAACACATCACTCTAAATCCACTTTTTAATAACCATATCAAATAAAAAGCAAACTACCTTTACCTAACTACAACCGAATTACAGAAACGACTATAGCTCTGACAGCGACTATGCTCCGGCAGAAGCGTTAGTTGAAAAAGCGGATTTATTAGGCTTAACTGTACCGGAAATGACAGTATTAGTCGGTGGTATGCGTGGTTTGAATGCAAACTTTGAGCAATCAAGCCATGGTGTATTCACTAAACGTCAACACGCTCTGGTTTCGGCGAGTATTGCGGCAATTTGGCGGACTTTTGTAAGCATTGTTTTTCACCCCTGAAATGCATGAATACAATATAAGCTAGGTTGGAGTTTATTTGGGAAGGTAGGCTCAGTACCAATATGCTCGCCTTTTATGAAGGCTTATTTTCAAGCAAAGGCAACCTAGAGTTGCCTTTTTTATTTAGTCGCTTTTTATTTAGCCTTTTATTTAATCCACAACTTGTCTGTTTCTGCCGCATTTGTTAAGTTGCGAGTCTCTTTAATCTTGTCACTCCCTGATACATGGAAATTCCGGCGAATACTCCCGAGCTTGCGATCAAGTTATACCAAAGCTACCAAACCTTAAGCAAAGATGAGCAGCTGCTATTACGACTTTTAGCCATAGTTTATAAGCCGGTTAATAAATCCCATTTGCGTAGTTTATTGGCATTAACCAATACAGCTGAACTGAGCCAAGTTGAAGATTTATCTGAATTTCTGTCCAATCAAAAACTAACCCATTTATTCAATGAAAACCTACTACAGCAAGATACCAGTGGCATTCGGATAAATACTTTATTAATTAACAAACTGGCTGAAATAAGTGCGTGTTCGGGTGAGTTTAAACTATTAGTTAATATCGCTGAGCAAATCATGCCAGTCACCAGTGGTTTAAACTGGCAGGAGCAAAAACTCAATGAACACAGACTATTAAGAGACTTTTATTATCTCGGAGAAATTAATAATTTTGAGCGCTTACTCAGTTTTCATAAAAACCCACAACAAGTTGACCGTCATAAAAATCAGGTTTTAGTCGAATTATTTTTTCAGCCTTTTGATTTAAAAAGCTTTTTAAAACTGCCGGATAAAATACAGTATCAGGCGTTTGCAGCCTGGCTTAAAAATCAGCAAATCCATGGTTATAACAATACCTATTCGCTTGAATGTTTAGATCAGGTGGTTTACCACAATCCAAATAATCTTGAGCTTAAGAGTTTATTAACCGAACAATATTTATTAACTGCGAATTTAAGCTTATTTAAACAATGGCATAGGCAAGAAGCGTTAACGAGTTATTCGCTGCAACTCTCTGCAACTTATGAGTTATTAACCGGTAATCTTGAACTTGCAATCCAATTATTTGAAAAATCGATTCAAGCCAAAAACAAATACGTCCGCCGTAAAAAACAATATTTAGCCGACTATTTCGGTTATTTTTATAAACTGGCGTTAATGATTCAGGCTAATCAAGCTGAAATAAAACATTATGAAACCGCACTCAATCAAATTGATTTTGAGCAATGCGAACGGTCAATAAATGCTGACTTTTGCCCACTCAGCCAATCTATGATCTGGGGTATTAATTGTTTGCAGTCAGGCAAAGCTTATTTGTTAGATATTGCCCGCTACCGCGATATTGAACCTCAATTGCCACTCATCTTCCATCTAATTTGTTTAACCTATGGTTTAACCAAAATTTGGCACAAAACAGACTTAACGACAGCCGATAAAAAACAACTCAAGACTAGCCTGACATTTTTCCAACAGGCTGGCCTGAATTTATTTAGCTTAATGACAGAGCAGGTTTTGGCTTTTCCTGAGCTATTAGCAAACACCTCAGCCAATCAGCAGCCAAACGAAAGCCAACCAACAGATAAGCTGATTAATTTTACCGTGCAAATTGCGCCTAAAGAAAAATGGGAACTGGCGCTTGATAAACTTATCGCACTGGAAAATAATCCGAAATCAACAACCGCAACAGAAGAACAACAAACACGCCTGATTTGGGAAATAACTCAAAGCCGATTTGGTATTAACCTAAGTCCAAAAGAGCAAAAACAGTCTAAATCTGGCTGGAGCAAAGGCCGGGCAGTGTCTCTTAAACGTCTGTACCACGAAGCCAGCAGTTTTGATTATTTAACCGAAAAAGACAGAAAAATTAGTACCGCTATCGGTTTACAACAAAGTTTTGGCTACTACAGCAAAAATGAATACTTTTTAGAAGGTGCAGAAGCTTTACTCGCCGCTGTTGGCGCGCCTAATCTATATTTAAATTATGATTTAAATAAACCCGTTGAGCTGATTGAAAAGCCACCCGAAATTTTAGTCAGTCAGCATGGTGAGCAAATTTGCTTTAGTCTGGAACAGACACCCGAGTTTGATTTAGATACCAGCATGCCTTATGCATTTTATGAAATTAACTCAAGCACTTGGGGCATTACTTTATTTAATGCTCAGCACATTCAAGTCGCCCAGATTATTGGTGAAACCGGATTACTTGTACCTATTCAAGCCAAAGACAAAGCCTTAAAAAGTATTTCAGCAATTGCACCACTTTTGAATATACATTCGGATATCAGTGAACTGGAAACCGGACTCGAAACCATAGCGCCTGATCCGCATTTATTTATTAATATTCAGCCTTATTTGCAGGGGCTTGAATTTAATTGTGTGGTTATGCCATTTGGTGAACAAGGTCCGGCAATGAAACCGACAATCGGCAGCTTGAACTTAACCACTCAAATTGATGGTAAAAGACTTGCCACCCTGCGAGACCTGATTGCAGAGCAAAAATTATTAGACGCTTTAGATAAATATTGTCCGGCGTTTTTAGCCATGCCGGATACCACTTTGCGTCAGGATGAAATGCAAGATGCGCTCGATACACTTGAACAGTTAGAGTCGTTGCTCAATCAAACGCCTGCGCCTTTTGCATTTAAGTTACGCTGGCCAAAAGGCAAAAAGCTTAATTTATCTAAACCGTTAAAAGCCGAACACTTACAACTGGCCGTGAATAAAAAGCACGAATGGTTTGAGTTAGAAGGCCATTTGCAAGTTGATAATCAAGAGGTTATCGAACTCAAAAAATTATTAGAAACGGTTTCGGCAAGCAAAGGCCGATTTATTCAACTGGATAATAATCAGGTGCTGGCGTTATCTCAGGATTTACGTGCCAGACTGGAGCAAATAAACCATGCGACAGATCAAGGAGAATTCCATCCGCTCGCCAGCATTGCGGTTGATGAAGCAACCCAAGGCATGCGTTTAAAAACCCTGCACGCTTGGCAAGAACAAACGCAAAAAATGCATGAGTCCAATCAAATTAAACCCAAAGTGCCAAATACTTTGCAAGCGCAATTACGCGATTATCAAATCGATGGATTTGTCTGGATGTCGCGCCTCGCTCATTGGGGAGCCGGTGCTTGTTTAGCCGATGATATGGGCTTAGGTAAAACCTTGCAGGCATTGGCTATTTTGCTGCAACGCGCACCAAATGGTCCGGCATTAATCATAGCGCCCACATCCGTTTGTTTTAACTGGGTACAGGAAATCGAAAAATTTGCGCCTACCCTCAATATCAAACTATTTGCCGATTCAGTAACAGCCGATGCCAGAATCGAACTGATACACAATTTAAATCCGTTTGATTGTGTCATTATTAGTTATGGTTTATTGCAAAGAGAATGCGAATTACTCAGCAATGTGCACTGGTGTACCATTGTAGCGGATGAAGCGCAGGCCATTAAAAATCCACTCACTAAACGCAGTAAAGCCGCGTTTAAACTGACAGCTGATTTTAAAATCATAACCACAGGTACACCAATTGAAAATGATTTAACTGAGCTGTGGAGCTTATTTAAATTTGTTAATCCGGGTTTACTCGGCAATTTAAAAATCTTCGGAAAACGCTATATTCAACCGATTAACAATGCCAAAGAAGATAAACAAGCGGCGCGTAAAGCGCAAAATGGTTTACGCCATCTAATTAAACCTTTTATCTTAAGACGGATGAAAAATCAGGTACTGACAGAATTGCCGCCGCGCACCGATATTAATATAGCAGTTCATTTAAGTGAAAAAGAACAAGCCTTTTACGAAGCATTAAGACTCAGTGCACTCGAAAATATCAGTCAGGTCAGTAGCCAACAAACAAAAGCCGAACAAAGAATACAAATACTGGCCGAGCTGACCAAACTCAGACAAGCTTGTTGCCACCCTGAACTGGTTATGCCGAATAATAATTTACCCAGTGCAAAACTCAATGCGCTCGACGAGCTGTTAGATGAACTCAAACAAAATAACCATAAAGCGCTAATTTTCAGCCAGTTTGTCGGCCATTTACAACTTATTCGTCAGCATTTGGATAAAAAGCGAATTCGCTATCAATATTTAGATGGCTCTACCCCACAAAAAGACAGGCAAAGAGGCGTAAATGCGTTCCAAAGTGGGGTTGGCGATGTATTTTTAATTAGTTTAAAAGCCGGTGGATTTGGCTTGAATTTAACTGCGGCAGATTATGTGATTCATATGGACCCTTGGTGGAATCCGGCGGTTGAAGAACAAGCCTCAGACAGAGCACATAGAATGGGTCAGCAAAGGCCGGTTACCATTTACCGCCTAATTGCCCAAAATACAATTGAAGAAAAAATTGTTTCACTACATCAACAAAAACGCGATTTGGCCGAACAGCTGTTATCCGGCAATGACACCGCACAAATGCTCTCTGTCGATGATATGCTGGCATTATTAAAGAATACGTTTTGACAGGCTGGAAGGATTGTCTGAAACACCGCCAATATCACAGCGTCCGTAAATATTATTTTAAAACAATGCCCAGTTTCATCCCCATAGGTTTAATGACTTTATTAATGGTTTGAATGGATGGATTGCCACTGTCGCTTTCTATATTTTGTAAACTCCGGCGGCTAATTTTAATTAACTCAGCATACTTTGCTTGAGTTAAACCGGTTAAGGCACTGCGAAATTGGGCAACCGCTTCGCCTAAGGTTATCTCGTTTGCATTCAGTTTATTTAAAATATCATCTCGCAAAGCTTCCCGCTCGCTCGGGGTTAACTTTTTTCTGACTTTACTCATACGCAGTTTATCCATTTCTCAAACTTTGTCTGCCAATAGTTAAAATGATTTTTGGGGTGCGTCAAAATAGACTGAGGACAGTTATTTTCCGCTAATAATTCAGGCAAATTTTCAAATTTATTCAAAGTGTTTAAATAAATAGTTTGTAAACTAGACAAGTCATGATCTATTTGTTGTTCAGCACAATATTGAGCCAGTCGCTTGATAATTTGATCCCACTTATATTCTCCACCAAGTTCATATTGCGTTCCCCAAGTGATGGTCCGTCTGATATCTTCTGGATCAACCCGCATCGGCGCAAAATCATAAATGGGCGATAATTTAACTTCATTTTGTTTTTTGATTAATGACGAATTGCGCGCATGATTATCTGAGTTACCAAACATCACATTGAGTAAATCCCGCTCAAACCACTGGCGAACAAACAGCGCCTGATCAAACTGAATATCATTTTCTGCTGTTGCTTGCCGCATATTCGAAATCACTTTAGCAATGACATCAAAATGATTCAGGTTCTGCCCAGAAGTCCCTTTTATAACAGACAGAATGCTTTCTAACCCATGGCGAACTTCCTGACCATTTTCATAAATCAGATCAAATCTGGGTAGCCATAAAGAAGGAATATTTACCCCCTTTTCCAGTTCCATATCGGCCGGATCTATCGTATCAAAACCAGCTTTATGGATGACTTCATAATAAGCATATTCAGCTCTTAAAATATCCTGATCTATTTCAGTACGCTTCCCTCGCGGAAATTTAACCAAATAAGCTAAATCAGGCGATTGTGTATCTTGAAAACAATCAATCCAAACTTGGTTATTGTGGTTTTTTCGCAATAATAACTTTGGTGCTTCACCTCCTGCGCCCGATGCCCCACCAGTTAATGCCCCCTTTTCATGCGCATAACTTAAAAAATCCGTATCCCGGTTACACACATCTTTTATATCAAAATATAAAATAGGCACTGAAGGATCTAAGGTTTCAACGGCTGTTTTTATCCGAATATTGCCAACGGGTGATATCGCGCCTTGGCTTAATAATGCAAAATCCACATCGGCTGCTTGTTTAATATCTTCACGTTCTAGCCACTTTTGTTTGGCCGCTCCAGCGGGAATGATATCTTCAATAAAACCTAAAACTTTGTTCTCACGGTAAATATCAAAACTCACAGGATAGTTAACACTGCATGCCTTTTGCGCGCAGTCGTTCAAAAAGTTAACCTGATGAAACATTTCATAGTTAAGTTTATTGGTGGTATTGATAATAGAACCATCGCCAAACTCAACTTGCGCTGTAGTTTGCCAACTCCCTTCTACATACATCTCAATCTCAAGCGTACGCATATTTATTTACTCATATTTCAACAAACCTTATGCGCACTATATTGCGCAAAAATGCATAAGTCCAACAAAAATGCGCAATATATTGCGTTAAAATAAGCACGCCTCAATAATTTGCGCATTATATTGCGCAAATTATTAATTAAGGAATACATCCAACGAGAGAAATTTAAGAGAGCGCTCAGTTAGAACAAAATTTGTACTCGAAAGGTAAACAGCCCCTAAGCGAGCGATAAATATTTTATGAAGATATAAGGTGAACAACAAATCAGGCTGGTGATAACAAGGCGCCTGCACGCCATGAAAACTGTGGATAACTTAGTGGAAAAGCTTTGGTCTAGTTTGTATAACTTTTTCAAGGCTTGGTTTTAAGTCAAATTTAAGCCACCATCTACCAGTACCACTTCACCGGTAATATATTGGTTTTCAATGAGCATAGCCGCTATTTGAGCAATATCTTCGGGCTCAGCACCGCGTTTCATCGGTGACTTGTCTTGCCACAACTGATGCGCAAAATCCCAGCCTTGAGTCATAGGTGTATTCACCAAGCCAGGTGCAATCGCATTTACCCGAATATCAGGGCCTAAATTTAATGCTAATAATTTAGTCATGTGATTTAACGCCGCTTTGCTTACCGCATAAGGAATAGAAGCGCCTTTAGGCCTGACGCCTGCATGCGAACTAATATTTAAGATACAGCTTGGCGATTGAGCACACGCATTCGCTTTTAGCGCCGTTTCGGCTTCTGATATTAACTCCCATGGCGCAATAACATTCACCTCGTATAACTCGCGCCAAACATCTGCTGAAGCGGCTTTTAAATCGCGATGATCGATTATCCGGTTTATGCCCGCATTATTCACCAATACATCTAATCTGCCATGGGTTTGGACAACTTGATGAATTAAACTTTTCCTTTGTTCGCTATCCGCCAAATCAGCTTGAATGTAGCTCGCATCCGGATACTGTTCGGCTAAAGCACGCCCCTGCTCTGCTGAATTTTTTGAATGAAAAACGACGCGATATCCGCTCGCCAATAATCGCTCAGCAATAGCTTGACCGATTCCGGTTGTAGAGCCTGTGATCAAAGCCACTTTCTGTGGTGAAGTAGAATCCATATTAACCTCAAATTTAAACTAAACGTGAACCATTAGGTACTTTCGATTCAACCGCAGCCAGAACAACCGAAGCATCTTGCTGATAAAATCCAGTCACTAAACATTCAGACATTATCGGCCCAATTTGTTTGGGCGGAAAATTAGTCACCGCAATAATTTGCCTACCGACAAGCTGGTCGCATGAGTAATTTACAGTGATTTGTGCGCTGGATTTTTTAATCCCAATCGTTTCGCCAAAATCAATTTTTAACAAGTATGCTGGCTTTTTCGCTTCGACAAAATTAGCGGCTTCAATGATTGTTCCGACAGTCAATTCAACTTTGCTAAAGTCTTGCCAATTAATGGTTTCACTCAAAATAACATTCCTTTCATTTTTCACCCTATCGTTTGAATTATCGCCTGAATTGATTAAAAAGAATGTGCCGAAAATACCTTTAACTATGCAGATAAGACGTTTTTAAAAATGAAGAAATGATTTAGCGGTTAAACCAAAATGCGCTTTGAATTTGCGACTGAAAGCAGATGCATTCCGATAGCCTACCCGCTCTGCAATTAATGCGATGGGTAAATCGGTATGGATTAATAAACCTTTGGCCTGCTCCATTTTTAAATTTGAGATAAAGCTTTGCGGTGTTAAGCCTGTTTGTTGTTTAAATAAGGTTTTAAATTGAGAAGTGCTCAAATTAGCAACTTGGGCTAAATATTCATTGCTATAATTTTCAGCTAAGTCCTGTTTAATCAAGTTAACCACTTTGCTAATTCGCTTATCCAGCCTCTTAGTGAAATTCTGGACATTTAATAGCTGGTAAAAAACATCCAATAATTTAGTCTCTAACTCGGGCATTAAAAATAGCTCCAGTTGTTTTTCAATAAACTGAATAAAAGCGATTAACGCCTGATCGACTGTGAGTTGAGTGTTTTTAACTTGCTTGATATTATCAGGTAAATCATAGGTATCCAGCACTAAAAAACGCGCATGGTTATTGGCGCGAAAACTGTGAGTATCAGTAGCATTAATCACAATACATTCACCTAAACCAAGGATGAAAGTTTCAGCTTTGATTTGAATTTCTATCGTGCCACTAAGCGGTAATAAAATTTGATGGTACGGGTGACTATGACTGTGAACTTGCAGGTTATAGCCACGAATCGTCAATTTATTAATGCTATCCATAAAATAGAGTAAACTCCGTCAGTTAGGCTACTTACAATAAAATTTGCCCAGAACTTATTGCTCAAATTTTTGCTGCATAAATTCAATAAAACATCTCAGCTTACGCGAAACATATTGGCGATGCGGATACATCAAATACAGACCAAATTCTAACGACTGGTAATCAGCTAATACGCGAATTAAACGACCGCTTTTAAAATCCTTCTCTACTACGTTAAAAGGCACTAAACCAATACCTGCACCAGCGGCAGCCAGTTCTGCTACCGCTTTTGAGCCATTAACCGACAAACTGGATCTTACTGCAATCTGCTTTTTTTCATTATTTTTATCAAATAGCGGCCAGTGTGTGCTTAACCCAAAATTACTGTCGATAATACAGTTAAACTGATTTAAATTTTCCGGAGTGTGAGGCTGTCCGGCTTTTTCAATATAGGCTGGCGATGCGGCTAAAATTAACGGTATAGTCTGAAGTTTACGCGCAATCATGCTTGAGTCTTCAATTCTGCCAATGCGAATACGTAAATCTATCCCTTCTTCGAGCATATCCACCGGCTTATTACTGAGCAGCAATTCGATTTTCAGGCCTGGGTATGCCTGCATAAACTCAGGCAAAACAGGCGCGAGAATTTGTTCGCCAAATGAAAATGGCGCGCTAATCCTGAGCTTTCCTTTTAATCCGGCCTGCTCTCCGGCAATATTTTCAAGCATAGAGTTATATTGTTCAAGCAACTCAAGCGACTGATTATAATAACTTTTACCGGATTCTGTTAACGCTATCTGGCGAGTTGTTCGATTAAATAAACGCACGCCTGTATTCTTTTCCACTTCACCAATATATTTACTGACCAAAGCTTTAGAAATCCCCAACCTGTCGGCTGCTGCGGTAAAAGAGGCAGTTTCAACCACAGCAATCACAGTACGCATACCTTCCAGTGTATCCATTTCCATTGTCCATGATTTGTTGACAATGATTCAACAATAACAGTCTTTATCAATAATTTGTAGATGCCTATGATGAATTCATTGCAAACGAGCAAGCAAACAAGGGAACAAACAAAATGAGCAAAATTAAACTTTACCGAGTACCACTCTCGGGTCATGCACACAGAGCACAGGTCTTTATTTCATTGTTGGGTTTAGAAGCAGAACTCATCAATGTTGATTTGGCTAACGGTGAACACAAACGAGCCGACTATCTGGAAAAAAATATTTTTTCGCAAGTACCCGTGATTGAAGATGGCGATGTGACATTAGCCGACTCTAACGCGATTTTAGTTTATTTAGCTAATAAATATGACGCAGACAAAACTTGGTATCCGCAAGATTTAGCTTTAATGAGCGAAATACAAAGATTTTTATCCATTGCAAGCGGGCAAATTGCATACGGGCCTTGTGCCGCCAGACTGGTCACTGTATTTGGCGCTCAAATTAATCACCAAAACGCCATTGATATCTCTCATCAGATTTTAGCTAAGTTAGATCAGCACCTAACCGGCAAAAATTGGCTGGTTGGCGATCACCCAACCATTGCCGATGTTGCAAACTATACCTACATTGCACACGCCCCCGAAGGCGGTGTATCACTAGACGTTTATCCAAACATTCGAGCCTGGCTCAAACGCTTTGAAGCCCTGCCCGGCTTTATACCAATGCAGTCGACCCCAGCGGGTTTAGTAAAATGAGTATTGGGCGCGGGCAATCCAACTTTGGCACTTCCCCTTTTCATAAAGGGGAGCAAGCTTTGCAGCAAGCAGCCGGTGTCAGAGCAAAAATGGAAGCCATTGGGCAAAGTTTTATTCGCGACCATATGCCAGAGCAACATAGCCAGTTTTATCAGCAATTACCTTATCTTTTTGTTAGCACTTTGGATAATGACAACCGCCCATGGGCGCATATTTTGTATGGTGAATCCGGCTTTATATCTGCGCCAAGTAATAAACAGCTGAGTGTAAAACTGAATCCGCAAAGTTTTACCATATTAAAGTCGCAGGGTGCCGGTTCAGCAGTTGGCTTATTGGGTATAGTGCTAGATACCAGGCGCAGAAACAGAGCAAGCACTCAGCTGGTTTCGATTGACGAAAATAAAATGGAACTTGCAGTTAAACAAACTTTTGGTAACTGCCCTAAATATATTCACCCGCGCCAATTAGTTAAAAATAAATATCAAGTAAAAGCAGCAGGCAAACAAATCCCATTTAATCGCCTTGATGCGCTAGCGATCGAGCTAATTGAGCAAGCAGATACTTTTTTTGTCGCAACTTACTACCCTGGGTTTGATGCAGAAAAAAGCCAAGGAATGGACATTTCACACCGAGGTGGTGCAGCCGGATTTGTTCGGACTATATCCAATAATCAGTTAATGATTCCGGATTATGCGGGCAATAATTTTTTAATACGCTCGGAAACATTATGCAAACAGGCAAAGCAGGCCTCTTGTTTATAGATTTTGAGCGTGGCCATTTATTATCGCTGACTGGGCAAGCACATATTTTGCAATCTCAAACCTTACCCGATCCGCAAATCTATCCAAACGCACTCAGGCTTTGGCAATTTGAACTGGAAACAGGCTATTGGCACTTCAATGCACTGCCATTTGGCTTTGCACTGAACGCTCAATAATTTTTATTTGGAATTCAGGTTATTTAACACACAAAACGAGGAAATCAGACTATGACTGAAATAAAACATCCACTGCCACCTTTTAATGCCGAAACCGCTGCACAGAAAGTACAAATGGCAGAAGATGCCTGGAATACTAAAGATCCGGCAAAAGTATGTATGGCTTATACGATAGATTCAAAATGGCGCAATCGCAGCGAATTTGTTGAAGGGCGCGAATCAATCAAAGCATTTTTAACTCAAAAATGGCAAAAGGAACTCGATTATAAACTGAAAAAAACGCTTTGGTGTTATACCGACAACCGGATAGGTGTGACATTTGAATACGAATGGCATGATGACTCAGGCAACTGGTTTCGTTCTTACGGCAATGAACTATGGGAATTTGACCAAAATGGACTCATGCAAACCCGAATTGCCAGTATAAATGATGCGCCAATAAAATCAGAAGATAGAAAGCTTTAATTCCCCTTATTGATTCATGTACAATTACCCACACTTTTTATCGGGTATTGTGTACATGTCTGTCGAACTAGTCGTTTTTGATTTAGATTTTACGTTATGGGATTGTGATGGTGTCTGGTGCGACTGCACCACACCGCCTTTTAAAAAACAGGGTAGCCAGGTCACTGATTCACTAAACCGCTCAATCCGCTTATATTCGGATGTGCTTTCTATTTTAGAGCACTGCCAATCTCTCAATTTAAAAATGGCGCTAGCCTCCCGTACCAGTGAACCTGAATGGGCAAAACAACTAATAGCTCTACACCAGATTGAAGATTATTTTATCCAGAACGAAATCTACCCAGGCAGTAAAATTACCCACTTTAAACAATTGCAATCAAACCTGAATATTGCGTATAAAAACATGCTCTTTTTTGATGATGAAATGCGCAATATTAAAGAAGTCGGCGGACTGGGTGTAAAAGCCGTTTATGTCGAACAGGGCTTAAACTGGCGACTCATTGACGCTCATTTAAGTTAAATCACACGGCTTTTAGTTTAAGCATTAAACAGACAGTAAGGCTTATCCCGATTAAGATGAACAGCTATTTATCTTCAAAACCTGAACGGTTCAGTTTCATTACCTTTTTATTAACGACCCTGATTACACTTTATTTTATATTTATCGGGGTAGATTTAAGCTTTTCACAAAGCAGTACGCTCGTTTTACATTTATCAGCCGAGCTTATCTCAATATTTGTTTTTATCTCAGTCGTATTGGTTGTTTTTTTAGGGTTTGCACCAAAAGCTTCGCGACAAGCCAATGTTATTATCTTTGGTTTTACTTTTGTTGGCTTAACTGACTTTATTCATGCCTTATCTTACGCTGGCATGCCTGAACTCATCTCGCCCGCCTCGACTGAAAAAGGTATTTTTTTCTGGTTTGTTGCGCGCACAGCTGAGCTACTCACCTTTGCAATCCTGGCACTTCAGCTAAAATTTAAAGGCAGCAAATTTATCTGGTTGCTCTTTAGCTTAGCCATGACTTTGCTCAGCTTAATGGCTGGTGCGCTCTATTTAGATCAGTTCCCGGTCACCTATATTGAAGGCGAAGGTGTCACTCAATTTAAATCCGGTTACGAAATTATGCTGGGTTGCGGCTTTTTAGTTATGAGTGTGATTTTTTTCCAGAAAAAGAAGTCGCAACTATTAACCCGCAATTTATATTTTGCCGTTTCCGCTTATTGTATGGCGCTATGCTCATTTACCTTAATCTATTACCTAACCCCATCCGATTTAAATATGGTCTGGGCACACCTGCTAAAAATCATATCAGCCATTGTTTTGTATAAAGCGGTATTTATTGAAGAGCTTGCCCGTCCCTATTCGGTCGTGCAAAAAGCGCGTCAATTAGCCCAAACACGGCAAAGAGAGCTGGACACCATTTTAAATAATATGCCCCTGGGGGTGATACGAATAAGCCCGGATTTAAAGCTTATTTACATCAATGAATTTGTGGCCAGCGTATCGCCCTATTTAAAAGACTTCCAGCCCGGTCGTTTATTTACTCAGGCCTTTCCCTCTGTAATGGTGGCGCAATACCTGCCATTTATAAATAAAGCATTACAGGGCTCAAACCAGAGTTTTTCTTACCAATACCCGACGGAGAAAGGTGAAGTCCTGCACAGAGACTGTCTGATTCTGCCGGAGAGTAAAGATGGAAAAGCCATAGACTCATTACTCTGTTTAATAGAAGACACCACTGAAAAACTTAAAGCTACGCAAGCAAAACAAGAAGCGATAACCAAAATGCAAGAGCTAAGTTATGCACTTGATCAACATGCCAGCGTTGCTATTACCGATAATAGAGGAATCATTCTCAGTGCCAATAATAAATTTTGTGAGATTTCTAAATATTCACGAGAAGAGTTAATTGGCAATACCCACAATATCTTAAACTCACAATACCATTCTCCTACTTTTTTCAGAAATATGTGGGAAACCATTCAACAAGGCGAGGTTTGGAATGGCGAGGTTTGTAACAAAGCAAAAGACGGCTCTTTGTATTGGGTGCGCAGTACGATAGTGCCGCTTTTGGATGAAAATAAAAAACCACACAGGTATATCGCCATTCGCGCCGATATAACCGCGCGCAAACAAGTTGAGAAAAAACTCCATACTATGGAAATGTATGATGAGTTAACCAAGTTACCAAACCGCCACTACTTTAGCTCTATGCTGAATAAACTGAAGCAGGAAAGTAACATCAGCCCTGAAAGCTCTCAGGAGTCTTATCATGGCTTAATCTTTATTGATTTGGATAACTTTAAAATCATCAATGATACGCTGAGCCATGAAGATGGCGATGCGGTACTGGTTGAAGTAGCCAACCGCTTAGAATCGATTTTGCAGCCATCGCAACATGCTGCCAGATTAGGCAGTGATGAGTTTGTTATTTTTCTAACGTCTCTGAGTGAAGATAAAGAAAAAGCCACTGTATTAACCCAGCAGTTCGCAGAAAACGTAAAAACACTGCTATGCAACCCGTATTCACTTAAAAACGACAATGATGCAGTCATTACTGCCAGTATAGGCATTACCTTGTTTAATCACAGTCAGGTCGATTTTTCTGAAATAATGAAGCAGGCCGACATTGCCATGTATCAGTCAAAAGGCAGCGGTAAAAATCAGGTTAGCTTTTTTGATCCCACATTGCAGGCAACAATTGAGAACCGCACTAAACTGACCAAAGCGCTCAATAAAGCCATGCCAAACAAGGAATTCAGGCTGAATTACCAACCGATTTATAATCAACAAGGTGGTCTAGTTGGATTCGAAGCGCTCATTCGCTGGTATAGCGAAACACTGGGGCAGGTTTTTCCGGATCAATTTATCCCCTTAATCGAAGAAAACAACATGATCATACCTGTGGGTAAATGGGTTATGGAAACCGCCTGTCAAAAACTGAACGAGTGGGCGGATAATGATCAATTGAATCATCTGACAATAGCCGTCAATGTCAGTGCCGTTCAATTCCAGCAAGCAGATTTTACCCAAACCGTTGCCGAAACTATCAAACAATATCAAATTAATCCGGCCTGTTTAAAACTGGAAATCACCGAAGGGGTTATGCTGATGGGCTTATCAGCCATTACCGAGCGGATGTTAGAGTTAAAAGCCTTGGGCGTTACTTTATTATTGGACGACTTTGGTACTGGCTACTCTTCGCTGAGTTACTTGACACGCTTCCCGATTGATATTCTGAAAATAGATAAACAATTTGTTGATAAAATGCTGACCAGCAAACAGGATGAAGCCGTTGTACGCTCTATTATGAGTTTAACTCAAGGTTTACAAATGCAGGTGATTGCGGAAGGGGTTGAAACCGAGGAACAGTTTAATTATTTGAATACACTTAACTGTGAATATTATCAGGGTTATTACTTTTCCAGACCAATAGAACTGAATTCAAACTCAACCGTAGAAACCTTATTAATTGCAGATAAAATAACGAGTTAATCAGCTAGTTTTTTAGCCATTAAGCGAGTTTCTCCAGCTGTTTGTGAAAACAATTTTTTATAATCCTGACTGAACTGGCCAAGATGGAAATAACCAAAATCAAACGCAATTTGATAAATATCGCGATCGTCATTCAAATCAAACAAGCAACGACGAATTTGATTGAGCCGAACGGCTTTAATGAATTGTTTCGGGCTCATCCCCAATAAATCATTAAAACTATATTGCAAAGTGCGCCTGCTTACATGGGCAACCCGGCATAACTCTTCTATGGTAACCGGCTCAGCTGAAGGCTGGCTTGTAATAAACTCTCGGATGATTTTGACCGTTTGCTGACGACGGGCAAAACTCGGCTTTTTAAAGCGTTCAGCTGAATTCATTGCCAATAATTCAGTGACCGCATCATTTAATATTTTCTGCTGACAGTTTTCACGCCAATGCGTATTGTGCGGATTTAACAATCGGTTAAGCAAATAAAGCAGGGCTTGTATTTTTGCTTTTGGCAGCTGATTTAACACCTGTTCAGCATTTAAGTACTGAGACAACGTATTATCATCCAACAGTTGGCGGTCAATCAATAAACTGTAAATTACCGTATCCTGCGCAGTGACAAGCTCAAATTCTTTTTGTCCTGAATGCCAGAACAGGCTGGTATTATCGCTTTCAATCCCATTCATTTTACTTGGCTGTTTGCCTTGACTGAATCCTAACCAGAACCCACCGCGTTTGACATAACAGCTTTGTCTGAGTGCCTGACTGGCAAATTCACGCGAAATATCCATTTGCTCAAAATTAAGTTGTTTCAGTTCGCCCTGAAACTGACCTGAGCTAATTTGATCATATTCCTGTTGCCAGTTATTTAAATGATCAGCCTGCCAGCTTGCATCAAAACTTTCACTGATGCTGGGTTTGGGTGCACCTGAATTGCTCAAAATGAGCGATTTTGTATCTTGCATATCGTATCACTCCGCCCTAAAACAGCACTCAACTTGTGCAACTCAAAGTTAATTAATTGATTTTATTAAGCTAATCAGATTTGCCAAAAACTGATACCCGCTCGGAATAGTAATCGCTTGTCTATATCCATTAAGCCTGAAACGTCTGACAGGTATTTATTAAGCAATAAATACTCCACGATGAGGCAACTTAAACGGTGAAGATATGACATTTAAATACAAAAAACAATTAGGCACGCGTACTTACCAGTTTGCGAATTTAGCCGAATTAATGGCTAAAGCCACACCTGAACGCTCTGGTGATAAGCTGGCTGGATTAGCAGCAGAGTCAGCAGAGCAAAGGGTTGTAGCACAAATGATACTGGCTGAATTACCGCTCAAAACCTTTTTGAATGAGGCAATAATTCCTTACGAAACCGACGAAGTGACCCGGCTAATCATAGATACTCATGATAAAGCCGCATTTGCGCCTATTGCGCATTTAACGGTTGGTGACTTTAGAAACTACCTGTTAAGCGATCAAGTCGATGAATTTACGCTGGCAGCTCTAAGACCAGGCATTACCCCGGAAATGGCCGCAGCTGTAAGTAAAATCATGCGCAATCAGGATCTCATTCTGGTCGCTAAAAAATGTCGGGTGGTTACTCAGTTTCGCAATACCATAGGCCTGCAAAACCGCTTATCGACCCGCCTGCAACCTAATCATCCAACCGATGCGGTTAATGGCATAGCAGCCTCTATTTTAGATGGTTTAATGTTTGGTAATGGTGATGCTGTGATTGGCATTAACCCGGCAACCGATAATGTTTCTCAGTGTTGTAAGCTGCTCAAGCTTATGGATGAGCTGATTCAAACTTATCAGATTCCCACTCAAAGCTGTGTATTAACCCATGTCACAAACACTATTGAAGCGATTGAATTAGGCGCACCGGTTGATTTAATTTTTCAGTCAATCGCCGGTACACAAGCGGCCAATGATAGCTTTGGCATTAACCTGAATATTCTTAAAGAAGCCCACGAGGCGGGGTTGTCGCTTAACCGAGGCACGGTCGGTAACAACCTGATGTATTTTGAAACCGGGCAGGGCAGCGCGCTTTCGGCAGATGCACATCATGGTGTTGATCAACAAACCTGTGAAACCCGGGCTTATGCAGTAGCGCGCCAGTTTGATCCATTATTGGTCAATACTGTAGTCGGATTTATCGGCCCGGAATATTTATTTGATGGCAAACAAATTATGCGGGCCGGCTTGGAAGATCACTTCTGCGCAAAATTACTCGGCCTGCCAATGGGATGTGATATCTGTTACACCAACCATGCTTATGCCGACCAAAACGATATGGATAACTTGCTGACCTTACTGGGCGTTGCCGGCTGCTCTTTTATTATGGGCATACCGGGTTCAGACGACATTATGCTGAACTATCAGACAACCTCTTTTCACGATGCACTCTATGCCCGCAAAGCTATGGGCTTAAAACCCGCACCTGAATTTGAAAACTGGTTAACTGAACTGGAGATTTTTCAGGATCTGGACTCAGTTAAGTTAAACGATGGGTTAGCCAAACCCTTCTTACATATTCTTGAGCATTAAGGAGCGGTAATGAGCCATAAATTTACCAAGGTAGATCCTGCCAGCATTGTCAGCCAAAACCCATGGGCAAAATTAAAATCTTTTACCGATGCCCGTATCGCGATCGGACGGGCGGGTACCAGCATACCCACTGACGAACTATTAAAGTTTCAACTGGCACATGCCCAGGCAATTGATGCTGTGCATAATCCGCTAAATCTGCAAACTCTGACAGCAGAGTTAAATCAGCTGGATGATATGGATGAACCCGCCTTATTAATGCACAGCCAGGCGAATGACCGGATTTGCTACCTTCAGCGACCGGATTTAGGACGAAAACTCAGTGAGTCCAGCTATCAGACTTTGCTTGAATATCGCCAGGCCAGCAACCGCCAATATGATCTGGCCATTGTAATTTGTGACGGCTTATCCGCCAGTGCCATCGAAGCACACGCAATTCCATTTATTAAAGCGTTAAAAAACAAACTGAAAACAAACAAAGCAGACTGGCAGATAGCGCCACCCGTGATTGTCCAGCAAGGCCGGGTCGCCGCCGGTGATGACGTTTGTGAAAGTTTAAAAGCAAAAGCCGTAATCGTATTAATTGGCGAACGACCCGGCTTATCGTCACCGGATAGTTTGGGCGTTTACATTACCTGGCAAGCCAAACGCGGCACCAAAGATGCCAGCCGCAACTGTATTTCTAACGTACGCCCGGCTGGATTGAAATACCCGGATGCATCTGACAAAGCATTTTATTTATTAAACGAAGCTTTTCGAATTAAAGCGTCAGGCGTAGCCCTGAAAGACCGCACAGTAGACGAAGAGCAAGACACCTTAACACACAACAATCGCTCGTTTTTACTCGAGAATAAATCACTTTAAGAGGTAAGACTCATGGCTGATACAAAAGAATATCTGGCAAAAAGACAACTTAAAAAAGGCACAGCCGGCTGGTTATTATTGGCAGGTTTAGGCGTATCCTACGTAATTTCCGGTGATTTTGCCGGTTGGAACTTTGGCATAGGTCAGGCAGGTTGGGGCGGTTTTGTTATTGCAGCCTTTGCAATGATGATTATGTATTTCACTTTGGTATTGTCGCTGGCAGAAATGTCATCGGCGATCCCGGCCGCTGGCGGTGGCTATAGTTTTGCTCGCCAGGCAATGGGGCCGTTTGCCGGCTTTTTAACCGGGCTTTCTGTATTAATAGAATACGCGCTGGCTCCGGCGGCTATTGTTATTTTTATAGGCTCGGCGTTTAATGAGCTGACCGGGCTGGATGGACCTTTAGTGTATGCCGGTTTTTATGCCGTATTTGTTGGCATCCATTTAAAAGGCGTCGGTGAAGCATTAAAAGTTATGATGGTCATCAGTGGTTTAGCGGTCGCCGCTATAGTTGCTACTATCATAGCCCTGATTGGCGACTTTAACTGGAACAATTTATTTGATATTGCGGCGACCAATGCAACCGGCGCAAGCAAAATTCTGCCATTTGGCTGGTATGGCGTATGGGCTGCACTTCCTTTTGCTATGTGGCTGTTTTTAGCAGTAGAAGGTGTACCTTTAGCGGCTGAAGAAGCAAAAAATCCGGCTAAAGATGTACCTAAAGGTATTATCGCCGCTATGCTATTTTTAATTGTAACGGCAGTTGCAGTCGTCGTTTTATTAGCAGGCGCAGCTGGCTCAGGTATGATTGCACAAAGCGCAGTGCCTTTGGTGGATGCACTCAATGCGACCGGCTCTGAACAACTGGCAACTTTGGTTAATTTATTAGGTTTAGCCGGTTTAATTGCCTCTTTCTTTTCGATTATTTATGGTTATAGCCGCTTGGTATTTGCTTTATCAAGAGCCGGTTATTTACCAAGTAAATTATCATTAACCAGCAAAAGTAAAACGCCAACCCGCGCGCTTATTGTACCGGCGATCTTTGGTTTTGCCGTTTCGTTAACCGGAGAGGGTGATTTAATTCTGGCGATGGCCGTGGTCGGAGCCACTGTATCTTATGCGCTGATGGCTTTAAGCCATATTGTTTTGCGCATTAAACAACCGGATTTACCGCGCCCTTATAAAACACCGGGCGGTATTGTCACTTCAGCGATTGCTTTAATACTTTCACTGATAGCATTAACAGGTGTGTATGCATTTGATCCAAAAGCCTTTTTTATGACTTTAGGATTATTTGTTATTGGCCTGGCTTATTATGGCTTGTATAGCAAAAATAAACTGGTTGCCAAATCAGCTGAAGAAGAATTTGCGATGTTAGCCATGGCAGAAGAAACACTGGACACTTCCAGCGCAAGATAAAGCTCAATTAATCAAAAAGCCCCAACTGCATGAGTTGCAGTTGGGGTTTTTCTGAATAAATCATGCCACCTGCTTTTGGTTTTGTTTATAATACCCGCTAATTTATCTTCTTAGATCAGCGCGTAATGTCAGCTCCAAAACTAATTTATTTATCTCACTATCCGCAACACCTGCAAACCAGTATTCAAACCCTGATAGAAAAAAACAAACTGGCTGAGTATTTACGAGCTAAATATCCAACGACCCACCAAATCAACTCAGATGCCGCGCTGCGGGATTATACGTTTGAGCTGAAAAACCGCTTTATGAAACAGTCTTCACCACTCAGTCAGGCGAGGTTTGATAATAAAATACATGTGGTGAATCATGCGCTCGGCTTACATACTTACAAACAACAAAAGCAGGGCAATAAAATAAAAAGCAAAAACGAAATTAAAATATCTTCCACGTTTAAGAACGTACCTGAGGCTTTTTTAAATATGATAGTGGTACATGAGCTGGCGCATTTAAAAGAAAAAGCACACGACAAAGCGTTTTATAAGCTGTGTGAATACATGCAGCCAGACTACCACCAGCTGGAATTTGATATGCGGGTGTATTTAACTTGTACAGAAATGGTAGGCGAGGTTTATTAAATTCCTTTTCCAATACACCCTCAATATTATGCCTCATCAAGTGCGATTGACCAATTGGATATTCAAACCTAAACAAATTGCTCGACATTAAGTTTCACAACAACGATAGTGTAACCAGAAACCAAGATGCTTTTAGCAAATTAGAGTAATATGAAAAGCCTAACAACCTTTTGTATCATCATGCTAGCAACAGGCATAGTTGCCTACCAGCTCTCTGGCACTTATTCGAGGCTAAACCAAAACTGTGAATTGCCCGATAAGTTAAATACTTTTCTTTCCAGGCAGTCTAATCTGGGGGTGGCTGAGTTCAGATATAAAAACTCCGATAAAATTCAACTAATGATGGAAGCAGGGTATCAGGGGTTTCTCGTCAACAGAAATGATTGGGCTGAATTTTCTGAGCCCATCGATAGCACTGAACAGCTAGACTTTAATCTGGAATGTTTAACTATCTATCCAAGCTTAGGGGAAAAGTTAGTTGGCAGTAGCAAAACGCTAAAATACTATGGCGTGGTTTTAAAAGAAGGTCGTTATCTCTGGTTAGAAAATAAGGTTTTTGAATAACTAAAGATGCCCAAAACAGAATTATTTCGGGCACTGAAGGCACACTCTAAATTATTTATAAAAAGCTTCCACTTCGCCTTTTAATTTAATTAAAAGTGGCTGACCACGGCGGTCTAACGCTTTAGGAGAAGGCACTTTTACCCAACCTTCACTTATGCAATATTCTTCAATATTGGTGCGCTCTTTACCATTAACCTTGATACCAATTTCATGCTCAAAGCATTCTTTTACAAAAAATTTGCTGCGTGAATCACTGGAAAGACGATCCGGCAAAGCTGGTTTATTATCACTCATTTGAAAACCTAAACTAAAAATAAAAAGTGCGTTATTGTAGGCAATCCCCGCGTGACACTCAAGTAATACAATCGCCCGGGCTGGCGCCATTTCAATTTAATTTTGAATGGCTGAAGATATGTTTCGCGCTAAAACACGACAAGCGGTTTCAAACAATCAATATCTTTTGAGTGCTCCTTGTAGATCGGCGTTTACGCCGTTGAATATCCTAGTCTGACGGCGTAAACGCCGATCTACAGTAAAAATTTGCACTAATCAAAATTAACCAGTGACGGATTGGCAGCAGGTGACGATGGGTTAATGATAGGCGGTGTAGGGAAGCTTAGCGCCGTGGGCGCGTAAGCCAGCAATTAAGATTAAACGTTGAGATAAAATTTCAGCCAGACAAGGCTTAATATCGCCAGGTTAGTTGCAATGTGGCGTAGCGGCCGGTTTCAACGTATGCACCATTGCCACCGGCATCCTGAGTGCCCAGATAGGTTTGCTCTGATCCCAAGGTTTTATAGAAGGTCGCGGCATTGAGCAGGTTATTGATTTGCAGCGACACTGTCCACGGCGAAAATTGGTAGGAAAACGAAGCGTCAAGAGAGTGACGGGGTTGTAAATATTTGTCCGGGCTGGTCTCGCTGTAGCTGAGTAATTGCTTGCCGGTGGACTGCCAGGCCAGCGTAAACATTGTCTGTGCCGATTCATAAAATACCTGGATCTGATGGCTTTGTGCAGGCGCCTGCAACATTGCTTTGCCGGACTCATTTTGTGAATCAGCAATATGCACGCGACTGTGCTGCAAGGTGGTCATCAAATCAATTCCCCAACCATATAATGGATGATTGGCTGTGGTTACCTGGTGCCTGACATGCGCCTCTATCCCCTTCACTTCAGCATGGCCTCCGTTAACCGGCTTAGAGACAAGTACCGACTGCTCATTGATAAGCATTGTATTTTCCTGCTCATAAATTAAGTCCCTGATTTTTTTGCTATATACAGTTAGCTCAGCACTTGTACCGGCAGCCTGTTGCCATTGCACACCCAAGTCCAGGTTCAACGCACTTTGCGGCTCCAGCGACGGGTTACTTAATACAACAGCATCCAGCTTATCTGTGGTGCTGTCTAACAAAAGCTGAGGGGCAGCGGCTTGCTGGCTAAATGTCGGGCGGGCAATCGCCTTTCGCAAACTACTGCGAAATGTCCAGTCAAAACCCGGCTGGTAACGCAGGCTGATACCGGGCAGCCACTGATTGTCACTGGCGCGAACGCTTGTGAATTGATGAGTCGGCAAGCGCATGTCCCAGTGTTCTGCCTGATAATCATACTGCTCCGCGTATAAGTCGATAGCCCAGTCAAGCGCCTGCCATGCTCCTTTACTACGCAGATAAGCGCCATAAGTGGTTTCATTGCCGGAGAGCGTATTGCGATTTCTGTCATCACGGGTATAAGGGCCCGGATTGGGCTCACCCGTTGCTGTGTATAGGTCCTGATACGCCACAGGTAATATCGCTTGTTCAAAGTATGCGCGATCGTACACCCGAAATACCGGAATTAACCCATCCATAAATTCAATATTATGCCCCGGCAGGCTAGCGCCGTTTGGTCCTTGTGGGTTTGTACTGACTGGCACGCTGCCGTCGGCAGTCGCAATTGCATAATTGCCACCATTATTACCTGTCATGGTTCGCTCACTATGATGGCGGTTATTGTAGCGGTAAATCAGTGCGCCCTCTAACTCAGCAAACCCTGAAGCCGGGGTGTAAAGAAAACCTGTGCGTAAATGCCACCCGGTGTTGCTATGCCGGGTATTGCTGCCTTCAAATTTACGAACCTTAACAGTCGCCGGATTCAATAATACCTCAGCCGTAGCAGGCGCTTTAAAGGTTATTGAACTGGCCGCAGGGTTACTGACATCAAAGTAAACATCGCCGGCCTGTATGCCACTGTTTAAACTACTTTCCACATAGTCCGGCCGCTTAATGCGGCTGTCTGCTGCCGATAATGCATACTTAACTGACAGTTTATTATTCAGCTGAGTTTCGCCTTCAAACTGCATAAGGCTCAGGGTTTCGGTTGTATCCCGGGTTTGAAAGTAGCTGTTTGTGGTAAGTCCCTGCGGGTTAAACGCATTGTTTTCATCATATAGCCTGGTATTGCCTCGGGTAAGCTTCATCTGCACATCCTGGCCAGTAGAGTGATAACGGTTATATTGACCGCGCAGCGTAAATTCTGAATGCGAAGTTTCCCAGTTTGCTGAAAGGCTTGCCCCTGTTCGTTCAACATCCGATCGGTAAAAGTCAAAGCGAAAATCCTGAGGCTGCAGTGTTTGGCTGGTATCAGCAAGCAGATTTGTCTCTGTTTCAACTGCGGGCACATAATTACCCACTTCAATACTTTCTGCAGCGGTAAATTTTTGTTGATAATACAAAGCGCCATAAACACCTTTAAGATAACTAGAGTCGGTTTGATGCGCCCATTCCAGCGATAATTGTTTGCCCAGATTATCCAGCCCGCGCTGCTGACGTAACTGAGAATAATTAACTCCGCTTGTTACAACCAGGCTGTCTGCGCCAAGTGAGCTGGCATTCGGCGTTGTAATATCTATCGCACCGCCAATGGTTCGGCCTTGCCAGTCGGCGCCCGGGGTTTTAGCGACCCGAATTGCACCAATATTTACCGGGCTCAGCATTTTTAACGATACTGAGCGGGTATTCGGGTCAGCGCTTTCAATCGGAACACGGTCAAAAAACGTTGAGGTATATGCTGCGCCCATCGAACGCACCGATAAATATTCAGATTCGCCTGTCGCCGCCTGACCCAGTTGCATATCAGCAAAAGAGGAAACCCCCGGCAATAAACCCATGATATCCGGCAAGCTAACGCCAGGTGTTGACGGCAGCGCAGATTTGGATAAATAACTGTTGGAGCCTATCCACTGGCGGGCCTGCTCAGCATCGCTATTGCGCTGCCAAAAACGAGTGCCGGTTACAATAATATTTTCCAGCGGCTTATCATAAGCAGTTGACTGCGCCTGAAGCTCTGTTGGGTTTGCCTTGGGCGGCGTTTTTTGCGCCACTATCACGTAAAGATTAGGCTGTTCCCGGCGGTAAGTCAGGCCAGTGTCGGCAAGCAGTTGCTCCAGTAATTCACTCGGGCTCAGAGTGGCCTTTACAGGCCCCACCCGAATATGATTAACATGGGTATTGAGCGCGTAAATAGCCACATCCAGCTGAGCGGATGCCTGGACTAATGCATCTTGCAAAGATAGCCGTGGTAAGGTCACAGCCTGTTTTGATTCTGCGCCAGAATCGGCCTTCGATGGTATGGGCATAAAGCCCAATAGTATAACCATCAAGCCAATAATAATTGACCCGGCGCTTGAGCGCCGGACCTTGTGCTTATATTGCGTAATCGATAACAATTTCAGTTGCTGTTTGGGTCACAATCACAGTATCGCTCGCTTTAATGGCACTGATGAGTAAGTCGGTTTGATCGCTGGGCAACGAAAGCGTAATGCGCTTGTTTTGCAGCACCGGACTGACCAGACGAATTTTTTGCTGACGATAACGATTAATCTCTTCTGTGATCACAGATAATTTTTCATTCTGGTAGGCTAATCTACCGGATTTCCATGACAGTTTGTTGTCAGCATCAAGCGCTTTCACGGCCGATAGTTTGCCCTGTTTAGCAGAATGAATTTGTTGACCTGCGTACACATTTTCGCCGGCAATCGCCTGAGTATGTGCCTCATCCAGGTAGGCTTTCACGTCAACAATACCATGGGTTACGGCAATATCTACCCCTTCACGAGTGCTGTTTATATCAAATGCAGTACCCAGTGCAGTAATACTTGTATTTGCGGCGGATACCGTAAATGGCCGGCTGGAATCTTTAGCCACTTCAAAATAAGCACGGCCTTTTAGCAGGGTTAATAACCTGGCATTATCCGTCATCTGCACCTGCAAGTGAGAGGCGGCAGATAATGTCACCACAGAATTATCCGGTAGCTGAATTTGGCGTATTTCACCCACCTGACTGATATAATCTACGGCCGCAGGCGGCGCGGTGAAAAACGGTTGAGAAAACCAAAGCGATACCATGAGTAATACACTGGCCGCAGCAGCAACTAACCAGTTTGAGTTACTATCACGTTTAGTAAACTTATCTGCCGGGGCGTCATTGGCGGCATCATCAGTCACCGCGGTTAATTCAGCGCTTTTGTCGTGCATCTCACCTTGGTCGTCGTGCATAAGCACAAAGCCTAAATCCAGCCATAATTGCTCGGCGTCGGTATAAGCGCTGTGGTTGGCCGGATCAGCTTGTAGCCATTGGCTAAACGCGCGCTGGCCCGCTTCGCTGGCTTGCCCTGAAGATAAATATACCAACCATTGGTCGGCCAGCTCTGCCGGGCTGCCGTTTTGAGTGTCGGGGTACTGAAGTATTTCTTTACTGGTCATTACTGGTCATCCTGTTGCATTGACGCCGCTGCAAGTTCCGCCCGCATCAGGGCCATTGCTCGGGTAAGCTGGCGTGAAATATCAGCCAGACTCCATCCTGTTTGCTGTTGTATTTGTTCGTAAGTCTGCCCTTCAATGCGACTCATCTGCAAAATTGTTTTTTGCTTATCTGAAAGTTTGTCCATACCACTGATCAATCGCTGAAGTCGGGCCCCTGAGTTATAGATACGTTCGGGCGTCATTTCTTCCACATTATGGGAAATATTTTGCACTTCCTGATCTATGTACTTCTGTCTGGTGGCATGATGCCGCACTTCATGCAAAGCGAAATTAACCGCTACTGTGTACAAAAACGCCTTGGGGTTTTCAACATGGTCAAGGCTTTCTAACTCCAGCATTTTGGTAAATGCTTTATGGGCGATTTCCTCGGCATCGGCCGGATGCTTGCGATAGCGCTTTTGCAGCCAGCTACATAGAGATGCTTTGTGCTCGGTATACAGGTTTTCAACCAGTTTCCGGGTACGCCGTTTGTTCAGCGGCACAACATCGGACGATGGTTTTGGGGTTGCTGGTGCGATTCCCCCCACATGGCGCAGCGTATTCATTATTTTCATGCAGTAAAACCAGGCCTTTCTCAGAGTCGATGTAATCGCTAAACGCAGCCAATAGCATAATTGGTTGTCATTCATCGATTCACGGTGATTTTGGGGCTGCACTATAAAGCCTTGCTCTGCCTGATTTATGAAAGTTTTATTAAAGTTGCGGATTGGCTGAAAAATCCTGAACGCTTGAGTATCAAGTCCACGAGCTCACAACAACGCCACGTAATAACCGGTTAAGTGGCAGTAATTTTTGTCAAATAATTTAATTAACATGGATATCAGGTAATGACAGCTAAACCACAACACAGCGTAAAAAACCGTACTGCGCACAATTTGTTTAAACTTTCTTTACTGGCAACGCTGGTAAGTTCAGCAACCTCATTTGCAGCTGAAGTAAAAAAAGACGCCGAAGAAAAGTATCTTGATGAGGTCGTGGTAGTGGGCAACCGCATGACTAATGATGCTGCCGGCGCGCTAATGGATAAAAAAGTCAGCATAGGTGTAAACGCCATCATGTCGGCTGAAAGCATTATGCAACAGCCAGGTGGTAATATCACAGATATACTCTCAACCCTGCCCAGTGTATCGGCTTATTCCGATATGGGTAAAGGTCAGGCGGCAACTGGCGAAGCTGAGTTTTTATCCGTTCGTGGTATCGACTCAAGCTACAACGCATATTTAATGAATGGCGTGAGAATGCCGCAATCAGACGCTTCAACCCGTGCCTTATCGTTAAAAATGATTGCGCCATATGGTTTAAGCTCTGCGCGAATTTCGAAAACGCCGACAGCTAAAGATCCGGGTGACGCAGTGGGCGCTATTATCAGCCTGGCAACCCCGACAGCTTTTGACTTAGGTGATAACTTTGTTCGCCTGACCGGTGGTGCCAACTATTCAGCCTTATCTGACGACCGTGGTTTCGACTCAACCGGCGACATTATGCAAGTTGAGTTTGCCAATGTGTTTGGTGACAATGACGAGAATGGTTTATACGCCACTGTTTATCATGAAAAACGCTACTCTGTGGCTGAAACGTTGGAAGTGGGCGGCTATGCGCGCGCTAACGAAGCGGATCAAGATGTTGAAGATGCACGTAACCTGTCTGCGCCAATGATCCCAACCGACTTACGCCTTGACTTCTATAACACTGAAATTGAGCGTTTGGGTGGTAATGTTTCATTTGATCACAAACTGGATAAAGGGACTGTTTTTGTTAGAGCTAACTATGGTCACTACGAAGCAAAAGGCTCAGAGTCACAGCGTAAACTTTATATCAGCAGCAGTGAATATGACGAAAACGGCAACTGGGTGCCACTAACCGCCGGGTCAAATTCTTATTTCCAAACCCGCGATCAGAAAGTTAGCCTGGCCAATATTCAACTGGGCGGTGATTATGCTTTGTCTCCGCGTTTAAGCCTTGATTACAACCTGTCTTACGGTATCAGCAAACAAGAATCACCGACCTCGGTAGAAGGCAGTTTATACAGCCAGAAAGTGGATGGCTCGGTAAACTTTGATTTAACCGACCCTGAAAACGCTCAAATTTCTTTCTCTGATGATGCGACCCGCGCCTTTTTAACCAGCCCAAGTGCACCTAAATTCCGCAAAGTACAAGGCCGTGATGCAGCATCAGAAAACAGCATGATAGGCGCTAAACTGGATGTGACTTATCGTCCTGAAACCTTGCTTGATGTACTCGAAGGTGGCTTAGATATTTATCAATCTGACCGTGATATGCATAACCGAGGCTTAACCGGCAATAATGGTGATAACTATACGATCCCTACACCGGAAGGTGAGCCAGGTGGTAGCTCAAACCCACAAGGGCCTTATGCAAATGAATTGGCGGGTCAGAATGTCAGCTTTATGGATGGCTTGTTTAGCGACCTGCGTGTATATGACCGTGCTTATTTTGAAGATTTTTTATTGCCGGTTGCTTACACTGACCTGTTTACCGAAACTGGTAAGCCTAACCCGGGTGAGTACACTGAAAACGACCGCAACCGCAATACGGTTTCAGGTACAGAAACCGTTACCGCTTTATACTTACAAGGTATAAAAGCGTTTGGTGCAGTGGATGTTACTGCGGGCTTGCGCTATGAACATACTGACTTTGAGTCGACCCAGTGGTTAATGGATGGCGACAACAGCCGTTTTGTAAACAGTGGCAGCGACTACGCAGAGTTACTACCCAACCTGAATATTACTTATACCCCTAATGATGAGATGGTATATCGTGTTGCGGCGCGTCGCAGCTTCTCTCGTCCGGCGTTTAGCCTAATCGCAGGTCCTGAATCTTACAGCTATGATCAGGATTCAGATGCGCTGATTCGGGTAAATCGTTCAAACCCGGATCTTGAGCCAGTTACGGTTGATAACCTGGATGCAAGCATCGAATGGTACCCAAGCGATAACGCAATATTAGAAGCCGCGGTTTATTACAAGGCATTCGAAAACTTCATTTATACAGCCAGCACAACCGGCAATACGCCACCTGCGGGCTATACCGATGAAGTAGAAGATGAAGTGACTTACATAATGCCGGAAAACGGAAACGACGCTGAACTGACAGGTATTGAATTACATGGTCGTTATCAGTTTGCCGCTAATGCCGGCTGGCTTGAAGGTTTTGGTGCCGATGTAACCGCGACCTTTCAGGACAGTTCAGCAGAAAGTGCGGATCAAAGCCGTACTCAGGATACCGCATTACCGCGTTCACCAGACGATATGTACAGCGCACAGTTGTTCTATCAAAAAGATAGCATTTCAACCGCGCTTATCTGGCAGTATGCCGGTCGTCAGTTGTTAAGCTTAACCGATGATAAATTGGACAAATATCTGCAAGCTAACTCGCAGTTAAATGCCAGCATTACTTATCGGGCTGATGCCTGGTCTGTCACCGCACAGGTTGAAAACCTGTTGGATGATGAAACCTTCTACAAAACGCTGGGTAAAAGCAAGCAATACTTAGGTACCCAGGATGGCGGTGGTAACGGCTCTTACGTTGAAACCGGCCGTACTATGAAGATGTTTGTAACTTACCAGTTCTAAGCAGCTATCGGCAGGGGTATTGACCCCTGCTTTTTTTACTTAAGAGCACATCATGACGACAGCTTACTTTTCTTTATTGATGTGGCTATTAGCAGGGTTATCCTGTTTTGCTACATTCATGTCTTATGCTGAACCCGGTCGCTGGATCCGCGGCGATCAACACATACATACGGCCTTATCAGCCGATGCCCGCTCCACATTAGATCAAGTGGTGCATCAGGGTATTGAAACTTTCAATCTCGATTATATGGTGATTTCGAACCACCTGCGCAATACAAGTCACAATAATAATGGCGACCCCTGTGTAGAACAATTGTTCTCGTCATCTTTGGCTGACTATGAATCTCCGGCTCTGGCAGCATTACAAAAAACCTATCCACAACGCTTACTGCTCAGCACATTTGAATGGGATATGCCGGGGCACGATCACATGAATATAGGTATTCTGCCGGGGTTGAATAAAGCAGATTATCCCCAGACAGCACAAAAACTCAAAGCAACCGCGTATTTTGAATATCAGTTCGGCGCTAAAAATACCCCAAAAGATTTCTCGGGCATGCAGTTTGCGGCCAAGCACTATCAGCAGGCTTCACGTCAAAATCAAACCCATGACGATGCAGTTGCCGCGTTGGCCTGGCTGGCAAAAGAATATCCGGGACAAAGTTACGCCATGCTAAATCACCCGACCCGGTATGCAACTAGCTATAAATTAGCCGACATCCGCGACTTACATAACGCAGCACCGGATGTCTTCACTCTGGTGGAGGGCATGGTTGGTAATCAATTTAACGGCTATCGTGGCGACTATGCACAAAAGAGCCGGGCCGGACTCGCTGGCGGTGTAGATCCTTTCGTTGCGACCCTTGGCGGTAACTGGGATGCTTTGCTAGGTGAAGGCCGGCGAATTTGGCTGGTGGCTAATTCTGATCATCATTTTAAAGCAGCGCCACCTCATGCCAGTGGCTATTTTCCGGGAGAGTATGCCGCTACCTGGTTATATTTACCTCAAGCTCGGCTAACCGCTGCAACCTGGCTAAAAGCGTTAAAAAGTGGCAATAGTTTTTCAGTTTATGGCAATTTAATTGATTCGCTGGCGTTTTCATTAAGCAGCGGCAAACAGCGCGCTGAGATGGGGCAAACCCTGAATGCTGAAGCTGGTGACAATATCACCCTAACCCTGACAGTTCATCAACCTGAGCATAATAACCGGGAAAAAACAGTCGGCGATGGCCGTTATAACGGAGAAGTGCCAGCTTTGCATCATATTGATGTTATCAGCGGTGAAGTAACAGGCAAAGCCGCGCCCGGCAGCGACGCTTATCAAGCTGAGCATAATCCAACCACCCGGGTAATTAAGTCGTTTACCGCAGATGACTGGCAAGTCAATGCTGACGGCAGCCTGACCATGACACTCACCCTGCCAGCTACTCATAACGCTTATTTCAGGCTACGTGGTACGCATCATGGTTATAACGACAAAGGCTGGACCGCAAACGGAGAACCGCAACGTTCTCCTGTAGTAGCGCCCGGTGACGACAGCCAGGCTTATTACCAGGCGCTTAATCAACGTAATTACCGGGATCTCTGGTTTTACTCTAATCCGATATTTTTGGAGTTAATAGCTAATGAAGCCGCTCAACACTAGTATTTTTGTATATGCTTCGCGCATTCAGGTAGGCCGGTATATACTCGGATGCCTGCTTAATTTGCTTACCCTGACCGCTTATGCACAGCCGCTGTCTGTTACTGTGGAAAGCTTTAATGTGCGTTATGACAACCCTGATGATGGGATTAATGCCTGGCCAAATCGACAAAATATGGTGCGCGAGCATATTTTGAAGCTGGCGCCGGATGTAATCGGAATGCAAGAAGTATTAAGCCATCAGCTTAACTGGCTGAGCTCAGAATTGGCTGACTACCGCGCAATCGGGGTGGGCCGGGACGATGGTAAAAAGCAGGGCGAGTTTGTACCAATTTTATATAATGCACAGCACCTTAAACTAGTACAACAAGATCATTTCTGGCTATCTGAAACACCGAATATTCCGGGATCAGTAGGATGGGGAGCAGACCTGCCCAGAATTGTCACTTGGGCATGTTTTTATAAGCAGAAGCAGGCATTTTACGTATTTAATGCACATTTTAGCCATGTCAGCGAACAAGCCAGACGCCAAAGTGCACATTTTCTTGCTGCGCAAATTAAACAGATAGCCGGTAACCACCCGGTCATTTTAACCGGCGATTTTAATGCACAACCTAATGAACCCGCATATCAGGTATTAACTAAGCAGGCTACACAAAACCTCAAGGATTCAGCTTTGCTGATATCCGGGACTAAGCCTGATACAACCTGGAATGGTTTTGGCGAGGCCAAGCAGCCAGCCAGACTTGACTATGTATTAATAAGCGACCCCTGGCATGTGAAAAGTTATAAAACCCACCGGGTGATTCAACAAGGTGTTTATATCTCGGATCACTTCCCGGTTTCGGTCATCCTAACCCTACCGCAGCAAGCGCCTTAGCGGTTCAGTTTCACCGCTTATCACCAGTACCAATCAACTAAAAACAAAAAGCGACTGAGATGACATCAGTCGCTTTTTTTAAACGTTACTCCGGATAGCGTACCAAGACACTAAAATTAAATTATTCAAGCTTGCTAACGCGGTTATGTATGATTCACGATTAAATAGCTGCCAGCTATTTTGAGCAAATTACAGCTTTTGAATCGTTTGCAGTGGCGCAAGGCTGTGTAGGTTGGTTTAGCGCCGTGGGCGCGTAAGCCACCAATTAATATATAAACCGTAGGCGTCAAGCTTGCTGACGCGATAAAATATGGCTCACAATTAAATAGATACTGGCTGTTTTGAGCGAAACAGCACGGTCGATCTAACTCACTTTTGGACAATTATGAGTTAAAGCCTTAACTCTAACGCGTTTGCTTCGGATAAAAATATCTATGGGTTAACACCCTGCTTAGGGGCGCAATCACGGCGGCTATAATCGGAACGAAGTGACACAGCCGCCGTGTTTGTGTCCCAGCGAGCCCGCGAGCGGCTACAGCAGATTGTTAGCTTTACTAATCCGCAAGTCTTTCTTTTACCTTTAACGTACCTGAATTAAGTGCGACGAAGTCAGGTTGATCCTTTTTAACCATTCCCTGCAGCCACGTACCGATAAGTGTCCTCGGAATTTTGCTACCTGCGACGATAGGTGAAAGCGCAAGTTGATAGCGAGTTTCTATCCAATCCTTGCTATCAGTGAAGCTCTTTCTGGTGCTAAAGATGAAAACACCTTTTTCAAACCTCAGAGAATCGCATAGAAAAGGAAGCTTGGTGACTTTATTAATGTCGCTCATTTCAATAAAACAACCTGGTTTATCGATTGTGATATTAATTGAACCAATTGCATTTGTTGAACCTGAATAAAAGCCCTCCCAATTACCTGAAAGAACTTGTTCTGCATTAACCAAAGCACTAAAAGCTAACGAAAAAAATATAAGAGAAATTTTCATAGTAAAGCTAACATCTTATTATAGAGAATTCACAGTAACACGCAGCCTTACTCATACCTGAACTCCCAACATATTTCTTGATAACAACACCTTACACCTGATTATGAGCCAGTTTCCAATGATTTTATTGAGTGTTACTGTGAATTCTCAGTAATAACGACACTCATTTTAAACAAAACGCCATCAAAACAATGATATATCTAATATTTGCCCTAGCTGTATGTATTTACTGAGAAGTCTCATTAATTCCAGCACTGTTTTATACTACATCCCGCCACTGGTGCGGCATTCATGAAGATTACTTTAGCTTTACAATGCATGTTACTGAGAATTCTAGGACTGATCGTCAAACCGATCCATTATTTAGCTGCTTAACTGGTTAATAACTGTTCGCGATCTCGCCCTGATTAAGCGGACTGTCAACATCTAAATTAATGGGCAAGTTTTTAGCTGGCTATATTAACCAGCGAAGCGAAACCCGCCAGTTAAAAAGTTGCCCCTCAACACGGCAAGGTCACGAACGTTTATTGAACAAAATATGATTAAATAGTGAGAACTCATGCTCTCGCCCTGTCCCCTTCAATTGCTTGTTATACATCTTCGACAGTGACTTGAATAACCTGTGCTTTTGCTTAGAATCTATCTGACAATCGTCTAATTATACTAATATTTAACAGTGCAGCGAACACTACACTTATCACCACAAAGCCACTGAGAATATTCTGCTGAGAGGCAATTTCATGGTCATTCAGGCTCTCTAATAACACGGCCAAAATAAAGCTCCCGATGCCAGCGGAGACTTTTAATATCAGCAGAAATATACCGAATGCCAGTGTACTCAGATTGCGTTCAGGGCTAGTAAAGTAATTGTTGACAACCCGGGCCAGTAAAGACCAGATAAATACGGAAACACCGCCGATGGAAATGCCAAGAATAAAGTAAGAAATAACCAAAAGATGATTGTGCTCAGGATAAGCAATCAACATGAAAAAAACTGTCAGCAAGCTTACTGCATGGGCATATTTGAAGGACTTTCTCTCGCCGTTACGGCTTGCGAATTTTACCCAAAATAATAAGGATACCAATTTGCCTGTACCAACAGCAGCCAGTAACTCCCATGTATCAAGCTCTTTGGCTCCGGAGAAGCCGACCAGAAATACTGTGGAGCGTTCTGCCATAGCAAGAAAGCAACAAATGCAGGCGATAATTTTCAGTAGACGGATATAATCCGGAACAGTCAGCAAGTGCTTTAAACTGGCGAGAAATCCGGTATTCGTAGCTGATTGGGTTTGGCTGTCCAGTTTCACTGAACGGCATGAAATAGCGCTGATGATGATAGTTAGTAGGTAAACTATCCCTACCACAATCATAATCTGAATGAGTGCCCCGGTACTGGCCGGTTCAGAAATCTGAGGGTTAAACAAAGGGAAAGTAGAAAGCCCGGCCAAAAATAAAACGGAGACGGCACTGAAACAAAATCGCCAGGCACTGATCGAGGTTGATGATGTCTGCTTGGCCATACCCGCGAGCAATGCATTGTGGGGGATATCTACGAGTGTATAGCCTAAGCGGAAAAACAAACTCGCAACAATAGCGGCTAAAAATGGCAATGACTCGAGGTATAACGGCAATAAAAATAATGAAAAGAAACTTATTACGTTTACCGGGATCACAAATAGCAGAATAATAGTCAGTGATTTAAATTTATATCCGTACTTATCGATAAGACGAGATACTACCGGGTCAGTAATGCCGTCGAAAATAAATCCCGCTAACAATACGGTACCCGCCACAGAGGCGGGTAAATGGATAGTATTGACTAAGAAATACATATAGAAGATATCGACAATACCTGCTTGTAAGGCTTTGGCGAAGTTTCCAGATGCGTAACCAATGACCTTCAATTTATTCACTGATGAAGGCCTGTGGCTGGTATTACCCTGAGGTTGGGACATATGACTTCAAAGTTTTAGCTGCTTAAAACAGTTTAGATTATATTATTTATATTTCAGGAATTTGACTAATTTTTCCGGCTCATCCGTTTGAATAATATCAGCACCGGCATCGATTAACTGTTGCCAAGTATTGCCGTCATCTTTAAGTGCTTTACTATCAACATAATCAGCAGACAGAATAGCCGCTACATCCAGGGCATTCACCCATATAAATACGCCTTTTTCTTTTGCTAGTTCGGCACTTTTCTTTAAATAATTAATGTCTGAGAACCACACTTCCATTGCTTTAGGGGCGTGCTCAAGTTGAGGGACAATAAGAGCGGTTGCGTCATTTTCGAATTGTGAAATGATGGGCATAACGATTGATCCTCGGAAACTTTTGTCCTGAGTCAGAGGTGGGTCGGACGGAAGTACCGGCTTTTTCAATAATACCTGCTCTACCATGTTCAGCTTACTCAACTCACTGAATACTTCGGCGTAAAGTTCTGATTTTGCATCAACGTTAATAATGATGCGGTCTTTAGCTGCTTTGATGGCCTCAATAAAAGTAGGAACAGTTCGTGACGTGATTTTACCTGATGCACCGTTTTCAGTTTTCAAATGAAGCTTTGAAACTTCGGCCCACGTGAGCTCTGCCACTGCGCCTTTCCCGTCGGTGGTACGATCAACAGTCTCATCATGCATGAGGATGAGGACATTATCTTTCGTTTTACGCACGTCCAGCTCAACAATAGCCACACCCAGAGAAATGCATTTTTCCAGTGCATCCAAAGAGTTTTCACTGGTTCCCTTCCAGCACCCACGGTGAGCTGCAATCAATACTTCATCAGTGTCGAATACGGATAAAAGATCGCTGGCTGAGGCAGTGAATGAGACAATAAAAAACAACGACGATAAAGTTACTTTTCTAAAATCAAAAATAAACATAGCTTTCCGGTTAGTAGAATAAAGAGAAAAATGAGAAATGGCGCACAATAGTGCGCCATTAATGAGGTTTAGAACGCCATTTGTACGCCAGCAACGATGGTACGACCGTAGCCGTAAACACCAACCGCTCGATCTTTGGTCAGACCATATTGGGAGGAGGTTTCATCTGTCACATTCAATACGTCAAGCGACACATCAATACTGTCGGTGAGGCTATAAGAGGTAGACAAATCTAATTGCCCATATGCATCCTTCAGTAGTGTAGACTGACTGTCTCCAGCTGCGTTAGTGACGAACTCATCACGCCACGCGTAAGCTAGACGAACACTGAACTCATCATTCTCGTAATAACCTGTGAGATTATAGGAGTTCTCTGATGCTCCGGCGAAAGGGGTTTCAAAAGATTCGCCATAGTAAGTGTGCGTGACACCGTCAGTTTTTGCGTAGGTATAGTTAGCTATTACACCAAAACCTTCAATAGGCAGAAAAGTCAGAGGTTGCTGATAAATAAACTCGAAGCCCCTGATTTTCGCCCCTTCTCCGTTGACCGGTAAACTAACAGTGAATGCCTCGTTAGAAATATCGGTACCATCATCGCGATAAAGGGGGCCGCCAAAATTCAATACACGGGATTCAGTAGTGGTGGTAATAAATGACTCAATATCCTTAAAAAAGCCGGTAAACGAAACGAGTGCATCTTCAGCAAAGTAGTATTCAACACCAAGATCGATCTGCTTCACACGAAAAGGATCTAAGTTTGGGTTACCCTGACTTGCCGATTGTGTGGCGATATCATAAGACGATATACCCGGCGATAACTGAGAAAGAGTTGCACGAGTGATAGCTTTAGATGCTGCCAGTCGGACAATAACGTCCTCGGTCACATCCAAAGCCAGGTTAATACTTGGGAGAACATCAGTATAGTCGCTGTCTTCTCCAATGGTGCCAACGCCTGAATCAGTCAATACGTAGCCCGTTGAAGTTTGATCTGTTTTGACAACACGGACCCCCAGGTTTCCGGTCAGATACATACCATCACCAACCGAGGCATCGACCGTGAGTTGGGCATATCCTGCCAAGCTGTCTTCCTTTACGCGATAGGTAGACGGGTAGCTGATTGCAGGAACAAAATCATCGGCGACCATGGTCTGTGCCGCTTCAAAATCATCGCGCTTCACGATAAGCCAGTCGCTGGGAATGCCATCAGGAGTGCCACCACCGAATAGACCATAATTTAGCGAAGCAACATCTTCAAAAGCTGGTGCAGGATTATCTTCACTCGGATTTATCCGTTCATTATAAGCGACGCGCGAAAACTCATGTTCTGCATACCGAACCCCAGCTTTCAGCGCAGAGAATATTCCCCAGTCGACATTATAGGTGACATCAAACTTCAGGTTCTTCTCTTCATCTTCAATGTCATCCATCAGGTAACGCAACTGATTAAAGTCATAAGCACTCGCGTCAGTGAAATCATAATCAAGACTGCTGAATGTCGGGACAACCGTGCCTTCATAAGACGTTTCTCCCAGTTCAGCACGTCCGCGGAAATCATAAAGGCTCCGGAAGTTATCTGCGAGTTGCTCGGCTTTTGAATACCCAGCAGTGGCTTCCAGGGTCAAGTTTGGGTTCATGTTCCACTTACCTGACAGAGTATACATATTCAACTCGTCCTGAGTGTCGTCGAAGACGTTCTCAGAACGTGTCTGAACATTATCAAACACCCCTCCGACGACTCGGTCCAGACCGCCAATACCCGGAACAGTCTCTAAAAAAACCGGAGTTGGTGTGCCATCGAAATACAGTGTATCAATAGTAAATCGACGATTTATCTCATCAAATTTACCATGCACAATGTCTAAATTAACTTCAACGTCTTCTACTGGGCGGTACTGCAATGACGCGGTAATACCTGTGCGCTTTCTGTCTCTGAATTGATTGATTGAGCGCGGAAGAAAAGGAATTTCCATTAATGGTAAAGTGCCGCCACCTAAGCTCTCTGTTTCCCAACGGATATTTTCAATAGCGTCTTGTCGTAAGGTATAATCAGACTGAGCAAAAGATACCAGGGCTCCAAATTTATCCCCCCAGGTGTTGCTTACCAAAAAGGAGTAGCGAGGATCCCAGTCTTCGACCAGTGAATTATGCTGCCCCTGAACAGAAGCGGCGGCGACAAAACCTTCCTTGTCGAACGGACGGCGGGTTTTCATATCGATAGTGGCAGCAAGGCCACCTTCGGTCATTTCTGCACTAGGCGATTTCACTAACGATATACTTTGCATCAACTCTGACGCGAATATGTCCAAATCAACACTGCGGCCGCCAGGTGACGTAACGGTTTGGTTGTTCAGACGTACTTGGGTGAACTCGGGACCCAGCGCACGAACAGTGACGGACTGCCCCTCACCGTTCTGGCGGGAAATTGCTACTCCAGGAATGCGTTGTAATGCTTCTGACAGGTTCAAGTCCGGGAAATCTGAAATGTCTTCTGCAACCAACGCATCAACAAAGCCGGATGAGTCACGTTTTGTATCCATCGCAGCCGCAATGCTGCCGCGGATACCGGTAACAGTAATTTCCTCGATAGTATCTTCTGCTGGTTGTTGTTGTGCAACTGCTGTAGCAATGCACGAGTTAGCAACGAGCATGCCAAGTAAAGAGAGCTTGAATTTCATGTGTGTATACCTTCTGTTTTAATATTGTTAACAGAACTATACACGCAATTTATTTAATTTATATTTATTTTCAAATTAATAAATAAATAACCTTACTGGTCAGATGTGTAGTCATGAATAGGTAAAAGGCCTGCTCCCCAAACAACCGACTGACTCCCCAGTTCAGATACTTCAATATCAAAGTATGGCGTATAGTCCTGGATAGAATTCCAGCTCTGCTCCGTCATTATTTGCTCTTTAAGCCCGACCAAAATTCGGTTTGGAATAGCTCCTGATATAATAACCTTACTGGGATCCAACCAGGCATCCGCGGCAAAGATAATTGGTTTAAGTTGTCTGGCGGCACGAATTATCCATTCTTTCTCGACTTCAGGGTATTTATCTAGTGCCAGTTCGATATTATGCAGACTACTTATGGTTGCACCTGCCAACTGGAGTTCGTTTATCAAATCAATTCCCGATGGGCGTTTCACTCCCTGTCCAGCAGGTGAAAGCATTCCCGCTTCCCCGGCATTAAGAAAGCTGCCCCGATACAGATCGTCATTGATAATAACGCCGCCTCCGACACCATGACCCAAGTACAACACCACACTAGTACCGGAATTCCTAAGGTGCTGGCCGCAGTAAAGTTCAGCTAAAGCAGCTGACGTGGCATCGTTCTCTATCCATACCTGATGGCCAAGTTCGGCTTCAAAAAAAGCTTGTAAATCAAGATTACGCCAGCCTTCCAACCACGGTACAGTCATTCGATGCCGGATATTATTTCTATCAGTAAATCCCGCTACAGCAATTCCCAACCCGAGGAATCGGCTTTGCATTAACCCAATACGGCTACTGAAATGACGAATGAAATCATCAAGCTTCGCGACGAAATCATAAGGGTCCTTGCTGGTAAACGGTTCAGTAATAACGTGATTCATCCTGCCAGAAAAGTCGACTACAGAGATCTCCATCCATCCCGGCTGAACCGTCGCTCCGATGGTATACCCGCCTTGAGGAGATATTTCCAAAGGCACCATGGGTCGCCCGCGGCTAGTTGCTTCTTCGCGGACTTCTCTTTCTCTAACAAGCGATAAAGAAGTCAGTTCTTTGGAAATAGAGGTCATTTTTGAATTTGTCAGGCTAAGTGCCTGCGCGATTTCAATTCGACTTGCAGATCGTACTCTGCGTAAATACCACAGAACACGACGTTGAATATCAGATAATTGCTGCATAGCTTTCAGATAAGGGATAACGTAATTTTTGGTTAGTTTAATGGTATTCTAAACTGCGAGTCAAAACTTTAACCAACTCGAAAGCTGTAACATAGTTGCTCGTATTGCGTTGACTTCTGTCGAAACTAAGGAAACTACTAATAAGTCCCGCAATTTAGCGCTCGATTAAACCGATGCACGACCTGCGTGATTTTTGAACTTCAATTTTGCGATTAAGACCAATATATCGCTGTTTCAGGCCGAACTTCGGGTTATTCCCGGAATTCAGACAGATCTTGGCTGTCGTCGCAACATCTGGTCTACTTTAAACAGGTTCGCCAAGGTGAATAGCATGGCTAACTGTGAATCATTTTTCATCATCCCTTTAGAGCGTGCTTTGATAAAGCCGAACTGACATTTGATGAGCCGGAACGGGTGTTCTACCTTAGCCCTAATGCTGGCTTTTAAATATTCGATGTTAATGGCGGTTTTATTCTTGCGGGGATGCTTCTTCATCGCTCGAACTTTGCCGGGACGCTCTGCTATCAGCCATTCCACGTTAGTGTCTTTCAGCTCTTCGCGTTTTTCTGCGCCTTGATAACCAGCATCGCCAGAGATGAATTCCTCATCACCGTGTAGCAGATTTTTCAACTGGTTCAGATCATGTTCGTTGGCTGCTGTGGCCACCAGCGTATGGGTGAGACCACTCTTTGCATCCACGCCAATATGAGCTTTCATACCGAAGTGCCATTGATTGACCGTTTTGAATAATTTGCGAGTCAGTTTGTGTTTCTCCAGCAAGTGCCGGAAGTTCAGTAACCGTCGGCTAAAGCACACCTAAACATTTATTTTATATTCGCTAAGCTCATTTCTTTTTAATAACAGGAGTGAGTTATGCAAACCAATCGGACACAACAATGGCTAGATTTAATTCGTCTGCAACCAGGCTCTGGTTTAAACATAAAAGATTTTTGCCAGCAAAATAACTTAGCAACGTCCACTTTTTATAAGTATCGCAAACAATTAACTGCCCAATCTAGTTTCAGCAAACTGACTATTCAAACGGAACAAACCCGTTTGCAAGAAATCGTTGAGCCTGCCCATATCACACTGACTTTGCAGGTTGGAGAATTAAAGTTGCCGGGTTCAACCTCTGCACAGTATTTGTCTGATTTGATTAGAGGTTTAGTTAAATGAAAATGTTTGTTGAACCCAGTGACATTTACCTGCACCGCCCAGTGGTGGACTTTCGAAAATCGATTAATGGCTTGGCTAATATTGTTATCTCTGAAATGAATTTAAATGTGATGTCCGGTGCATTGTTTATCTTCTGCAATAAAAGCAAAGATAAACTCAAAATCCTTTATTGGAATAAAACAGGCTTTGCTTTGTGGCATAAGCGATTAGAAAACAATAAGTTTAAATGGCCGAATACCGAGCATGAAAACCAGCTTATTTTATCTGAGCAACTGTTTAGAGCTTTTTATTATTGTAAATATTGAGGCGATAAGACTACTTCACCTCCTCCCAGCCGAAGGCCTGCTGCTGGCACACAGCTGAAATTAGTTACTGGTTTGAATCGGCTCGCATCAGTAATTTCAAAAATAAGTGTATTTCAGATCTTGTATAGTTTGTGGTGTAAACCACCAGGTGTCAGGCTTGCTGACGCGATAAAATATGGCTCACAATTAAATAGATACTGGCTGTTTTGAGCGAAAAAGCCCGGTCGTTCTAACTCACTTTTGGACATAAACAATTGAGAGCCGACCAGCGGCTCTGTGCCAGGAGCGGAAGTTAAAGCGTGTATTATCAATATCTGCTAGCTGGTGATAAGCAGCCGTTTATACGAGTCAAATTTTTGCATGTTTGGTAGGTTGGCTAAGCCAGAGGCGCACTCAACATTTTGAATGTTCAATTATATTGTTGGGATTCACTTCCTTTGAACCTACCTACGCGGAAGACTAAAAATCAATTACATCATCCAGCTGTTGACTTAAAAAACTATCCGATAGCACATGCCACCTCCAAAAAACAGAAAATGGATAATGTGACTTTATCATTTCTGCTAACCTATTTTTAGCTAATGCTTTCTCAGCAGGCGTATATTTTTTCTTTTTTAACGTTAATCTATAATGCTGAAACTCAACATGTAGCTCAAACAACTTATCCATAAGTACAACTCTGGTTATACCCCTCAACGGTGTATTTTTTTCGTTGTAACATCTATTCAACAACTCCACGGTGTTATCAGCCTGTGGACTATTAATTTGAGCTGTAACTTCGATATCAGCGTCAGGGCAGCTAGGTAATAGGCACTTAATTCCTCTAAGAACATCAATATTTACATCACAACAATCAAGGAGGTTAGTATGCCTCGTGCCTTTTATGCTATTACAACGACCACAAGAGTAATAAAGATTATCCCAGTCATATTTTTTTGTTTCATCTCCCATGTGAGGATCAAAATGTTCTATTTCGGGATCCGCAAGTTCATCTTGCTCACACAAGTAACACTTTCCGTAAAACATAGGTTCTAAAACGTCTATTACATCTTGTGCGTTATACTGGTTTCTATTGAGGCTTGCTGGTGCAGGAGCCACCCTTTCCACGTTGAACACTAATCTTCATCCATGTCTGCTAAAACATTAACCGCCTTTAAATAGAACGATTTCTCTCTATTATTTAACATATCTGATAAAGGTTCTATTTCATTAATTAACTGTTCTAATCTAGAGCGCTCTATTCTTTCAGAATTTGTAATTTCAGAAAGCTCAGAAATCCTATTTTCCAATAGTAGTGATGTTGGCTTAATCCCCAAAACCCCCTCTAAAACAGCAGAATATGAGTAAAATGATAGATCTTCATCCATTTGTGAATTTTTTTCCATATCAAAAATAACAGCATTGTCACCTGACATCAGAACAAAAGGAGAGTGAGTGGACACTATAAATTGCACATTTGGGAATAGAGACGAAAGAAAAGGTAAAACCTTCCTTTGAAGAGACACATGTAAGTGAACATCTATTTCATCAATAATCACATAACCAGCTATAGAGTTAGGCGAATAATCAGAGACTTCGGTTTGCATCAATAACTCAACAAAAACCTTGAGTATTGCAGCATAGCCTGACGATAAATCCCTAAATGAAAACGGTTCTTTACCTTCCTGTTTTATTTCATAGTTAAGAGTATCATCATTAAATTCAATATCCGTAGAATCATCATCTAAGAGTACTCTTAAGGATTTTACAAATTGAGCTTTCCATTTTTTCAACTCTTCTGTTACAGAGCTATCATTTTTCTTTTCTCTTAAAGCACTTTTGACCTCCCAATTAGCCAAAAATCTTTCTATAAGGGAACCTGCATTAGAGTTCTTACCTTTCTTTGACTGTGCTTTTATTTGGTTTCTTTCTTGCTCCAATGAGCCAATGTTTTGTACTGGTTGAAAAGATGAAACTCTATTTGCTGCAAAAAATAAAACTAGTTCTAAATTATCTTCTATATTGAGTTCATCAACCTCATAACTAATATCAATTCTTTTAACAATATTTCCTTTTGAATTTTGTTGCTTAAATGACAAATATTGTTCGAGCTGCCGCCTTTGCTGTTCTTCTTGATTTTTAAACCGTTTCTGCTGTTGCTCAATTTGAGCTTGCAGGGTTTTAGGATCAATATTTTTTTGACAATTCTCAAGTTGTTTTTCTTGTTGATCGATACTTCTTAGAATGTGAGCCTTTTGACTTGGATTTGACTCCAATTGAGCATTCAAACGTTCTAGTGTACGTGTAATATTTTCAATGGCTTTTTGTATATTACTTTTATTGTGTTCGAAGTTAACTTTAATATTTTCTATATTTTTATCTAAAGAAGCTTTCTGAATATCTTGGTTTTTTAAGTATGCTAGATATTTAGTTTTATAATTTTTAGCATTACTTAAAACAGTGAAAATGGTATCAAGTAACTGAGTTTTACCACTGCCATTTTTACCTGTAATAATTAAATCATTTTTATTGAGTGTGATATCAATTGATTTTTCAGTAAAAGGAATAATTCCATTTATCTTTTGAACGTACATTAATAATCCCTAGAAGTTGAAAATTTTTTAAATCAATAGTTTTTGTGAGAAAATATTAGCTTTTTTTAGGTTAACTTAAAAGGTATTTTATCTTTCATTTTTTACCTTTAAAAGGCCAGAGCAAGCCCGTGTAGGTTGAGCTGAACTAAGGTAACTCCAACAATATTATTTAACAATGCCAAATGTTAAGATTCGCCTAGGCTCGTGCCAACCTACTCAATATTCATCAAAATGCGAAAGATACAAAACGTTTCCTAATCGCTCAGAACGAAGATTTAAACGGTTCCAGAACCCGACAGGTTACCACGCAGAGCGTGGGAACCAGCAGCATATGAGGATATTTAGGTTGCGTAAATGTCTGCAATTCGCTCATTTGCGACGCTCGACTAAACTCGTTTTGGGGCAAAAGTAAGTTAGAGGCGAACGCCCGAAAATGATACAAACAGGTTTATTTAATCGCCAATCCGATCGCTGACACGCAACCTTTTGGTGGCTTACGCGCCCACGGCGCTAAACCACCCTACACCACCAACATCCACACTAATACCCACACACGGCTGGTGTTCAACTGACGCGGGATAAACCCGCTGCTACATCATCCATAAAATAAAAAAGGCGCCGTAGCGCCTTTATTTATTCCACTGTGACCGATTTGGCTAGGTTCCTTGGTTGGTCAACGTCTGTGCCTTTAATAACGGCAACATGGTATGACAGGAGTTGCAGCGGAATCGTATAAACAATAGGGGCAATTATGTCTTCGGTTGGCACCACACTGATCACTTTTTGGGTATTGTCGCTTTCAAATTTTGCGTCTTTATCAGCAAATACATAAAGTACACTGCCGCGCGCACGAACCTCTTCAACGTTTGAATGCAGTTTTTCTAATAATTCATTATTAGGTGCAACTACAATCACCGGCATTTCAGCATCAATCAGAGCAATTGGGCCATGTTTTAATTCACCGGCGGCATAGGCTTCAGCATGAATATATGAGATTTCTTTTAGCTTTAATGCACCTTCCATTGCGATAGGATATTGATCGCCACGGCCTAAAAACAGTGCATGTTGTTTGTCGGCAAATTCAACCGCTAAACTTTCAATTTCTGCATTGGCTAATAACGCACTTTCTATTTTAGCGGGTAATTGCATTAATGCAGAAGCAATATCTAATTCGGTTTCAGCAGTGAGGCCTTTGTGTTTACCTATGGTTAAGCCTAATAATAAAAGTGAAACCAATTGAGTGGTAAAGGCTTTGGTTGAGGCAACGCCAATTTCAGTACCGGCGCGGGTCATAAAGTTAAAGTCGGATTCACGGACCAGTGATGATCCCATCACATTGCAAATGGTCAGCGATGATAAATAACCTTGCTCTTTAGCTAAACGCAATGCAGCTAGGGTATCGGCCGTTTCACCCGATTGGGAAATAGAGACAAATAGGCTGCCGTCGTGTACATAAAATTTGCGGTAGCGAAATTCTGAAGCGATTTCGACACTACAGCTAACGTTAGCATATTGTTCAAACCAGTATTTGGCGACCATGCCGGCATGATAACTGGTGCCACAGGCGACTATAGTAATATGGTTAATTTTAGGAATGACGTCTTCAAAACCGGTTCCAAAAATACCCGGTTCGATACCGGATGCAGAAATACGACCTTCAAGCGTTTGACGCACGCAGGTTGGCTGCTCAAAGATTTCTTTCATCATATAGTGGCGATATTCGCCTTTGTCGGCAGAATCTGCTTTGGCGTCAACCAAGTTGATTTTGCGCTCAACCAGCTCACCACTTTTATCAAATATTTCAACTGTTTTACGACTGATGCGAGCAACATCACCTTCTTCTAAATAGATAAACCGGCTGGTGACAGGTAATAACGCCAGTTGGTCAGAAGCCACAAAATTTTCGCCAATGCCTAAACCAATCACCAAAGGGCTACCGGAACGGGCGACAACCATCTCGTCCTGATTTTGTTTATCGATAATGGCGGTACCATAGGCACCGGTAACCGTTTTTGCCGCTTTTTGCACAGCCGATAATAAATCAAGCCCTGAATCTAATAGCTGGTGAATCAGGTGAGTTAATACTTCGGTATCCGTATCTGAGTTAAACTGATAACCTTGTTCGGTCAGTTCGGCTTTAAGCTCGCGGTAATTTTCAATAATGCCATTGTGAACTACGGCAATTCTGTCTTGTGACATATGTGGATGCGCATTGCGCTCTGTTGGTTCGCCATGGGTTGCCCAGCGAGTATGTGCAATACCTGAACCACCCGCTAAAAAATTATCGGCCAGACTATCGCTTAAGTTTTTAACTTTACCGACCCGGCGAATTCGCTGTAGTTCGCCACTTTGGATCACGGCTAAGCCAGCAGAGTCATAGCCTCTGTATTCCAGGCGGCGTAAGCCTTCCAATAAAATTTCAGCAACATCTCTTTGTGCAACAGCACCAACAATTCCACACATAATTTTTCCTTAATACTGCTTGTTATAATTTTACGATATCAACAATCACATCTAGCTGTTCAATTTGTTTAACGGCTGCTGCAGTGATACCTGAGTCTGTAACTATCCGGGTGATCTGTTCCCAGTTTAGTTCTAAGTTTGGAATACGGCGACCGATTTTGTCGGATTCAACCATGACAATAACTTCTCTGGCTTGTGCAGCCATTACCCGGCTTAAGCCAATGAGTTCGTTAAAAGTTGTAGTACCGCGCTCTAAATCAATGCCGTCAGCACCAATAAATAACTGGTCAAAGTCATATGATCTCAGCACTTGTTCGGCCACCTGGCCCTGAAAACTTTCAGAATGAGGATCCCAGGTGCCACCAGTCATTAATATTGTCGGTTCATTTTCAAGCTCTCTGAGCTGGTTGGCAACATCGAGTGCATTGGTCATCACAATCAAACCACGTTTTTGATTAAGATACGGAATTAAACTGGCGGTGGTACGGCCGCTATCGATTAAAATGCGATTATGTTCTCGAATGCATTCTGCGGCTTTTTCTGCAATTGCCTGTTTTGCAGGAGAGACAGATTTCTCTGCATCTGAAATCACTTCTTTTGGTAGGGGAACCGCACCGCCATAGCGCCTCAATAGCAAGCCACTTTTTTCCAGCGCTGCTAAATCTTTTCGGATCGTAACGACCGAAGTTTCAAACCGTTCAGATAGTGCATCAACACTCACTTCACCTTGTTCGTTAACAAGAGAGTGAATAATATGACGCCTTTGTTGAGTATTTCGTTTAGACATCTTTCGATTATAACTTATAAGTTTCGATTTGAAAGTTAAAACGAAATTTAACCAGATATATAAAAGGTCTGCAAGCTAATAATGTGAGATTGCGTAAACAAGCCAAGCATTATCAATGGCCACCTACCAGTTAACCACAAGATACCCTCACAACTTATACAGATTTTCAACAGACTTACCCACAGGCAAAAAAAACAGAACCCTCTTGCCTTTATTTTTGCAAATACTGTTTAAGCACTTTACGCATTTGCTCGCCTGAAGGGCGGGTTTTATAATCTGGATCAACATAATACCAAAGCACATTACCGCCTTTTTCGATTAAAATGGTGGCTGGATGCGGTAAGCTTTCATTTTTACGCAAGCCTAATTCATCAATCAACCGCATTTCACTGTCGCTCAAAAATAAATAACCCTGAGTAAATTGCCTTTGGGTATTTTTATTGGTTGCCATATCATCCGGGCTAACCGCGACCAATCTGGTCTGATAGGCCTTCAGTTCAGGTAATACCGCCTCAAATGATTCAAGCTGACCGATACAAAAAGGACACCATTCCCCCCGGTAAATCACCAGTAACAGGTTTTGTTTTGCACTCAGTAATCTTAAATTATGCTTTTCACCCTGACTGTCAGGGAGGGCGATGGAAGGTATTTTATCACCGGTATCCAAGGTAAAGTTTTCAACATCTGAGTAGCTTTCATGAATGTAGTCGTTGCTAATTTCACCGGCACTACAAGCAGTTGAAACAATAATGCCCAATATAAAAATACAGGTTTTCATAATGTTCATGGCTCAGGCTCCGCAATTATCCAAACTTTAATATAGGTTATAAATTAAAGGACCACTTGGCAGCGCATAAAATTGCAAGACGTAATAAAAATAAAGGCTAGGTTGGGGCGGGGTAAATGAATAATCGAAAAGATAAGATGCCAGTCGATTGAAATACTGGCATGTCTAATGGCTTTTTATTTTTTCTTAACCGGACGCTGCCAGCCAGAGATATGACGCTGTTTAGCACGTGCTATCACAAGCTCATCGTCTTGTGAGCTTTTAACAACCGTTGAGCCGGCACCAATTGTTGTACCCTTAGCAAGCGTAACAGGCGCAACTATGGATGAATTAGAACCAACAAAAACATTGTCTTCAATTGTGGTTCTGAATTTATTGGCACCGTCATAGTTACAAGTAATTGTGCCTGCACCAACATTTACGCCAGAACCGACATCAGAGTCACCTAAATAAGTAAGATGATTGGCTTTAGAGCCTTTTGCAATTTTGGTATTTTTGGTTTCAACAAAATTACCAATATGCACACCTTCGGCAAATTCAGAGCCAGGGCGAATTCGGGCAAACGGACCAATAAAACAGGCTTCACCAATGGCCGCATCTTCAATAATGGTATTGGCTTTAATTAAGGTACCATCGGCAATTTTACAGTTACGTAAAATACAGTTTGGTTCAATAGTGACATTGTTGCCCAGCTCAATTTCACCTTCAAATACCACATTGATATCAACAGCTACATCTTGGCCAACTTTTACCTGGCCACGCACATCTACCCGCGCCGGATCTCTGAAAGTCACGCCTTCCACCATTAAAGCTTCAACTTGTTTTTGTTGATAAATGCGCTCAAGCGTTGCCTGTTGCAGTCGGTTATTGACCCCTTCAACTTCGCTAGTTTCAGCCGGATTAGCCGTTTCAATTGGATAACCTTGATCAGCACACATAGCAATAATATCGGTTAAATAATATTCCTGCTGCGCATTATCATTGGATAAGTCTGACAACCAGCCTTTTAATAAATTTGCCGGGGCCGTTAAAATGCCGGTATTCACTTCTTTGACTTGTTTTTGCGACGCATCAGCATCTTTTTCTTCAACAATAGCAATAACATTGCCATCTGTGTCTCGGATAATGCGGCCATAACCGGTTGGATTATCAAGATTAACGGTTAATAAACCTATACCTTTTTCCGGTGCTGCTAATAATAATTGCTGCAATGTTTGCGGACTGATTAATGGCACATCACCATATAAAATTAAAATCTGCTCATTATCCGTTATTTCCGGAATAATTTGCTGAACGGCGTGACCTGTGCCCAGTTGTTCTTTTTGTTCTACCCAAATTAAAGATTCATTGGCGAGTGAGCTTTGCAGTTGATCACCACCATGACCATAAATAACAACCAACTTTTCAGCATCCAGTGAGTGCGATGCATCAATGACATGCTTAACCATTGATTTAGCACCAATTTTATGCAGCACTTTAGGTAATGAAGATTTCATTCTGGTGCCTTTACCGGCTGCCAGAATAACAGTAGTGAGTGGCTGAGACATAAGCGCTTCCCTGTTTAATTTTTTTAATAAATGGAATTGCGTCAAAGCATACCTAAGCAGGGAATAAGAGTGAAGCGGATTAATCAAATTAACGCACAATTATTGAGTAAGCTTGCCAATCATAGCAGGCTCACTCAAATTTAAAGTTTTAGTGGCTAATCATCCAGGGTCTGGCTGACGGGAAAATTTTACTGCCATCCGGTAAATAAACTGCGCGAGCACTCTTTTCAGCCTTTTTTTCACAACCGCAATGTCGACCATGTTTTTTATCTCGGCTTTCAGGGGTTGAAAAAACGGGAGCGTGACTGGCTCGCTCATTAGTTTCATGCGCTTTTCGTTTTTCAGGTGCCATATTTAAAACTTCAGGCGCAACCAAAATGACTCTGGCACTGGGCTGACCACAATGCGGACATTCGCATGGTTTATCGCCTAAAGCCACAGGGACCATTTCCTGAAACACACCATGCTGACTGCATTTATAATCGTATAAAGGCATAATTGAACTCCAAACTTTGACTAAAACATTTCCGCTTAAACGAGCTGAACTAAATATGGTTACACACAGATAAAGCAGAATAGAGATGCAGAGCTGAATGATGTGTCAGCTCTGCTCATTTAAACCGGACTAATCTAAATCCGGCGCTTTTGGCACATCAATTGAACCGTCGTAATATTTGGTTGGGCCATCCGGATTAATCTTAATATCCTCTTTAAAGATATCGGTTGGTAACCATAAGGTTGCACAGGAGTTAGGTACATCAACGACACCGCTAATATGCCCTTGCACTGGCGCAGTCCCTAAAATCGCATAAGCTTGCGCTCGCGTATAGCCAAATTTTTCAAGATAATTGATCGCATTTAAACACGCCTGACGATAAGCGACATTCACATCCAAATAATGCTGTTTACCTTGTTCGTCTACAGAGATGCCTTCAAAAATTAAATAATCATCATACTTAGGCGTAATCGGGCTGGGCTTAAATATTGGGTTTTTAACACCATATTTGCGCATGCCATCTTTAACCAGTTTGACGCGCAAATGGATCCAGCCAGCCATTTCAATCGCACCGCAGAAGGTAATTTCACCGTCACCTTGGCTAAAATGCAAATCACCCACACTTAAACCCGCGTCTTTTACATATACCGGGAAATAAACTTTTGAACCACGCGACAAATCTTTAATATCACAGTTACCGCCATGTTCCCGCGGCGGAACAGTACGTGCACCTTCAGCCGCTGCCACTTTTTTAGCATCGCCTGTCATTTTGCCCATATGTGCGGTTTCAGCATAAGGTAGATTGGCTAACCCGGGCACCCGATCCGGCTCAGTATCATAAAGATCTTTTTCACGGGTATTCCATTCTTTCAGCATTTCAGGTGAAGGCAGACAACCAATTAAACCTGGATGTATCATACCGGCAAATTCAACGCCCGGGATATGACGAGATGAAGTGAACATACCTTTAAAATCCCAGATAGATTTTTGTGCTTCAGGAAAGTGTTCCGTTAAAAAACCACCGCCATTTTTCTTAGAGAAAAATCCATTAAACCCCCACTGGCTATCGTCGAAAGTGCCAATATCTAAGATATCCACTTCTAATAAATCGCCTGGCTCAGCGCCTTCAACTCCGACAGGTCCTGATAAAAAGTGGACCTGAGTTAAATCTACGTCCCGCACATCACTGGCGTCATCATTGTTTTTAATTTGCCCGCCTGTCCAGTCGATACATTCGATAATAAAATCATCACCCGGTTTAACCATTTCAGCCATCGGAATATCCGGATGCCAGCGGTTATGTAGCTTTTCGTTTTCATAGGCCGATTGTTTTAAATCAACTTTGATAATAGTTTTAGTCATTGTAGTTTCTCCTTGCGGACAAGCCGCAGTTTTTGGGTTGCGGTAAAAATTAAATAAATTGGTTTACATCTCGCTTCCAGAACCAATTAAACAGATAAATAACTGGCGACTTTTTCTTCGTCTATGTTGGCAATTTCGTCTTCATGAACAATGTTTCCGCCTTCAATTACCAACACCCGATCTGCGATTTCAAGTGCAAAACTCAAAACCTGTTCGGATACCAGAATCGATAATCCGCGCTCGTCACGAATGCGTTTAAGTGTTCTTGCCATTTCTTTGATAATCGAGGGCTGAATGCCTTCTGTCGGTTCATCTAAAATCAGTACTTTAGGGTTGCTGGCCAGTGCGCGGGCAATGGCCAGTTGCTGTTGCTGACCACCTGATAAATTACCACCTCTGCGTTTTTTCATTTCCTTTAATACCGGGAATAATTCATAGAGGTCACTGTCATCAGACAGCTTGGACTGGTCAGTTGAGGTCAGTCCGGTTTCAATATTTTCCAGTACTGTCATGGTTGAAAAAATCATTCGCCCCTGAGGGACAAACCCCACACCATTGGCTACCCGGGCAAAGCTTTTCATCCCAGTCAGTTCAGCACCATCCAATGAAACAGAGCCACCACTTTCCGGTACCATGCCAACCAGAGATTTCATTAATGACGTTTTACCCATGCCATTGCGACCCATAATGGCCACTATCTCGTTTTTTTTAACCTCAAAGTTAACACCATGCACAACTTCACTCTGACCGTACGAAACACAGTAATCTTTTACTTGCAGCATAATTTTCTCCGCCTGATAAGTCTCAATTAGTGACCTAAGTACACTTCAATCACTTTAGGGTCGTTTTGCACTCGCTCCATACTGCCTTCTGACAAAACCTGCCCCTGATGCAATACAGTCACTCTGTCAGCAATTTCCTCGGCAAACTGCATATCATGTTCAATAACAACAACCGATCGCCCCTTGGTAATGCGTTTGAGTAATTCTGCTGTTTTTTTGCGTTCAGCAACTGACATACCGGCAACGGGTTCATCCAGCATGAGTAAATCCGGTTCCTGAATTAATAACATGCCGATCTCCAGCCATTGTTTCTGGCCATGACTCAATAAACCAGCAGGTTTATCCAACAAGTCTGCTAAAAAGATGCTTTCAGCAATTGCTTTCACTTGATTGATTACAGCCTGATCCCGCCTGAAAAAGAGGGCCCCGAATACACTTCGACCTTTGGGGTAAGATAATTCCAGATTTTCAAAAACCGTCAGGTCTTCGTAAATGGAAGGGTTCTGGAATTTTCGCCCAACTCCGGCATGAACAATCTGATGCTCGCTCATTTTGGTCAGTTCTTTATCCCGGAATTTAATTGAGCCTGAAGTAGACTTAGTACGACCACAAATTAAATCCAGAACCGTGGTTTTACCGGCTCCATTCGGGCCGATTATGACCCGAATTTCGCCTTCATCTACATACAGAGACAAATCATTGACCGCTTTAAATCCGTCAAAAGAAACGGTTAATCCCTCAACCGCTAAAACAAAATCATTAGTTTTCATATCTGGCACCTGCTGGTAAGTTAGCTGAATCGTCTGTTGCTTCGCTCAATTCCGGCTGCGGCTTAGCTTTAGACTCAACTTTAGCTTCAGGCTTAGTTTTAACCCGGGGTTTGAACCTGGCTTTAATCCACGGCAGAACATATTCCTGATACAAACTGGCTAATCCATTCGGGAAGAAAAGCACCACACTGATAAATAAAGCCCCCATAGCAAACAACCAGAGTTCCGGGAAAGTTTCAGAGAAACTGGTTTTGGCAAAGTTAACCAGCAAAGCGCCATAAATTGCGCCCAATATAGATAAACGACCACCGACAGCACACAGGATAACCATTTCAATTGAAGGGACTATGCCGACAAAAGTCGGTGACATAAATCCCACCTGCAAAGTGAACATAGCGCCACCTAATGCAGAGAATAGTGCACCCAGACAAAATACAAAGATTTTAAAGTTTGAAACATCATAGCCAGAAAAACGAACTCGTTCTTCCCGTACTCGCATCGCAACTAAAATACGTCCCAGCTTGTTTTTACGCACACACTGAGCAATAACCAGGCAAATAAACAGCAGCACCAGGTTAACAAAGTACAGCAGGTATTTAGCACTGTCTGTACGTATATCCCACCCCAGAAAAGTCCGTAAATCAGTTATCCCGTTTACCCCACCGGTAAAGCCTTGCTGGCCTATAATTAAGATGGTTAGAATGGCTGCAATCGCCTGAGTGATAATGGCAAAATATACCCCGCCAACCCGGCGTTTAAACATGGCCACGCCAATAAAAAAAGCAAATACAGTCGGCACAGCAATCACCGCAAACAGGGTAAATGGCAAGCTGTGGAAGGGTTCCCAAAACCAGGGAAGTTCGGTTAACTGGTTCCAGTCCATAAAATCAGGAATCCCAGGGGTTGACTGTATAGCCGTGTTTTCAGGGCTGGATGCTTCCAGCTTTAAAAACATTGCCATGCAATAGCCGCCTAAACCAAAGAATATCCCCTGACCCAAGCTAAGTATGCCGCCATAACCCCAGCATAAAACCAACCCTAAAGCGACAAATGCATAGGTTAGGTATTTACCCACCAGATTGAGTCTGAAAATATCCATAGTCAGCGGAAATACAATCGCCAGAATGGCCGCTAAAATGGCAAAAGCGATTAGATCATGGCGCGGAAAAATCTGTTTTAATGAGTGCATCATAATAATATCCTTAGTGACGGATTTTCATCGCGAACAGACCTTGTGGTCTGAGCATTAAAATGCCGACAACAAATAGCAGGGTTAATACCTTAGCCATTGAACCACTTAAGAAAAATTCCATGGTAGATTGCGCTTGTGAAATACTAAAAGCAGAAGCAATTGTGCCCAATAAACTTTGAGCGCCGCCAAATACAACAACCAAGAAAGTATCCACAATATACAGCTGACCTGATGTCGGGCCGGTTGAACCAATCATGGTAAATGCACTGCCTGCAATACCGGCAATACCACAGCCTAAACCAAAAGTAACCCGGTCGACTTTTTCAGTGTTAATACCGACAGCACTGGCCATAGGGCGATTTTGAACCACGGCTCTGACCTGACGTCCCCAACCTGACTTATACATGAGCCAATAAACGCCCAGCGCAATAACCAAAGTTAATATCATCACAAATATACCGTTAATCGGTACTTCGATAATATCGGTCAAAGCATATGAGCCCATCATCCAGTCAGGTAAACTGACACCAACTTCACGCGCACCAAAAATCGTACGATAAAGCTGTTGTAAGATTAAACTTAAGCCCCAAGTAGCTAACAATGTATCTAAAGGGCGTTTATATAAGAATCGAATGAGTCCCCATTCAACGGCCATTCCGAGCAAAAAGGTCACCCCAAATGCGAGTATCATGGCAACAAAAAAGTAACCCACAAATAAACTGGGTAGGTATTCAGCAAATACATTGGAGGTCAGATAGGTGATATAGGCCCCCAAGATCATAAATTCGCCGTGCGCCATATTAATAACCCCCATTTGGCCAAAAATTATCGCCAAACCGAGTGCCATTAATACGAGCACAGAAAAGAGTATTAAGCCGGCAAAACCTTGCATTGCAAATATTGCGGTGAGTTCAGATGCGCTGTATTCGGCAAACATATCCCCATCCTCCGGTTAGTTTAAAAACATAGTGCAGTGAAAGAGCGTGGATTAATGCTAATCCACGCCTGTCTGTTTTATTGGTAACCTTTAGGGAAAGGGTTAGGTTCCATCAGTTCTTTGGTTTCATAAACAATATCGTACTGACCATCTGCTTGTGCATGACCGATTCGGGTTTTAGACCAAAGGTGATGATTTTCATGGATTCGGACATAACCTTCAGGTGCTGTGGTTAACTCAATACCCGGAGAAGCGGCACGCACTTTGTCGATATCAAATGAACCGGCTTTTTCGACCGCAGCTTTCCATAACCATGGGCCTAAATAGGCAGCTTGAGTTACATCACCAATCACTATGTCGTCGCCCCAACGCTTTTTGAATGCTGAAACAAAAGATTCATTGTTTTGGTTTTCGATGCTTTGGAAATACTTCATCGCAGCATAAGCCCCTTCAATGTTCTCACCGCCAATACCAAGAATTTCATCTTCCGTTACCGAAATCGTCAGAACCAGTGGTTTTTCTTTGGTCATATCAATACCCGCGGCTTTAAGCTGTTTGTAGAAAGCAACGTTTGAACCACCCACAACAATGGCATATATCACATCTGGCTTTTTCAACTTAATTTTGTTGATCACTGAATTAAACTGGGTATGACCAAGCGGGTAATACTCTTCACCAACGACCTTTAAACCCAGTTTTTGAATATGCTTACGCGCAATTTTATTGGACGTTCTAGGCCAGATATAATCGGACCCTAATAAGAAGAATTTTTTAGCACCTTTATTTTTAACCACCCAGTCAATACCCGCTAAAATTTGCTGGGTAGCTTCCTGACCTGTGTAAATAACATTTGGTGACTGCTCCAGCCCTTCATAAAAGGTTGGGTAGTACAGCATGCCATTGTATTGTTCAAATACGGGTAAAACGGCTTTACGTGACGCTGAAGTCCAGCAACCAAATACGGCTGCAACTTTGTCATTCACTAATAACTTTTTCGATTTTTCAGCAAAGGTAGGCCAGTCACTGGCACCATCTTCCTGAACATATTCAATCTTGCGGCCTAATACACCACCCATTGCGTTAATTTGCTCAATTGCCAGCTTTTCAGCCTGCACTGAACCAGTTTCACTAATTGCCATAGTGCCTGTGACTGAATGCAGAATACCGACTTTGACCGTATCTTCGGTTACAGCTAATCCGGTAGAATTAACTTCATCAGCTTGCGCCAGCGGATTTGCAGCCAGAGATATGGCCAATGGAAGTGCTAACTTTTTAAGTAAGCCTGTTACTTTTGTTTTTATGCCTGATCGTATTTTCATATCGCCACCTTGTTTAATTGTCCGAAAGCTATAAAAGCTGTGCTCTTATGCTTGTTAATCAGTCTAAACTTTCGGCCTGTTCAAACAATTAGCTCAATGCCCCAGCCAGCTGCGTTATTTGGCCCTGGTACATTTCACTTAAGGGTATATGTTAATTGACGTATATAAATACGATTTAAATCTCATCAAAATTTAATTTGCCGCTTTGGCTTATTCATTGCTACTTCATCAACCTTTATTGATTCACTAAAATCAAATCATCAGGTAATAAGATGTCTGCAGAACAAGATATTTTTCGAGTTAGACGAAATTACAATAAATGGGTTGCTGACCATACGTTAGAAGATTATTCATTGCGTTTTACCGCAAAATCCGCACGTCAGTGGTCAAGCGGCCAAATCGCAATCACAGCGATTGGTGCTATTTCGTTTCTGGCGCTCGAAGCCATTGGTGGCGTCATGACGCTTTCGTATGGATTCACCAATTCGGTCTTGGCGATTTTACTCGTCTCTTTAATTATCTTTTTTACTGCTTTACCCATTTGTTATCACGCCGCCAAACACGGTATAGATATAGATTTATTAACGCGCGGTGCCGGATTTGGTTATATTGGCTCGACTATCACTTCGTTAATTTACGCTAGCTTCACCTTTATCTTTTTCGCAATTGAAGCCGCGATTATGGCAATGGCGTTGCAGCTAACTTTAAATATTCCTTTATATATAGGCTATTTTTTGTGTGCTGTGGTTGTGATTCCATTGGTAACGCATGGCATTACTCAAATCAGTAAATTTCAGCGATGGACTCAGCCAATTTGGCTGGTTTTACAGGTTTTACCACTCATATTTATTGCTATTTATGAATGGCAAGCGTTTCAAAACTGGACGCTATTTGAACTCAAGCCAAGTGACAATAACCAATCTGGTCATTTTGAATTGCTACTTTTTGGTGCTGCGGCGTCAATAATGTTTTCCCTTATTGCCCAAGTTGGTGAGCAGGTTGATTTTTTGCGCTTTTTACCTCAGACACAAGACAATAAAAAACAATGGCTCACAGCGTTAATTTTAGCTGGTCCAGGCTGGATTCTTGTTGGCGCTATCAAAATATTAATTGGTTCATTTTTAGCTTACCTTGCGATTTATCACGGTATCGCACCTCAGTTGGCCGTAGATCCTAACCATATGTATTTGGTTGCTTTTAGTTATATCACCAATAACCCGAATATAGTTTTACTGCTGGTAGGCTGTTTTGTTGTTATTTCCCAGTTAAAAATTAATGTAACCAATGCTTATGCTGGCTCTATTGCCTGGTCAAACTTTTTTTCCCGTGTTACCCAAAACCATCCGGGGCGGGTTGTCTGGTTGGTTTTTAATGTCGCCATAGCGCTATTACTAATGGAGTTAGAAATTTTTGCGATGATGGAAAAAACCCTATCCATATATGGCTTAATTGCCGTTGCATGGGTTGGTTCGCTGGTTGCAGATCTGACAATAAATAAACCGCTCAAACTAAGACCAAAAGAAATAGAGTTTAAACGTGCCCATTTATACGATATTAATCCGGTTGGTTTTGGCTCTATGGTTATAGCATCTGCTTTTGGCATTTGTCTGCATATGGGATTTTTTGGCCCGGTAGGCTCGGCTCTGGCTTCCTTTTTTACGCTGGCGGCCACTTTTGTTCTGGCACCTTTAATCGCATGGATAACCAAAGGTAAATATTATATTGCGCGTCAAAATTTAATTTCAGAATCTCACCCGCCGATAATACAGTGCTGTATTTGCGAGCACACTTTTGAGCGTGAAGATATGTCTTATTGCCCAGCTTATGCCGGTGCTATCTGCTCTTTATGTTGCTCACTGGATACTCGCTGTCATGATCAGTGCAAACCCGATGGCCGCTTTTATGATCAGTTTTTTAATCTACTCAAATTAGTTCTGCCGCGACATTGGGCAAATCAGATTAATACTCGAATATTCAGCTTTTTAGGGTTAATTACACTCGCTATTTTTTTGATTTTTGGTTTGCTCACCTTTATCTATTTTCAAATTGAGATAGAAACTCAGATTGATAAAAATCTGCTGCAAAGTGCGCTCTTAAAATCGTCTTTCATGCTAATCATTATCAGTGCCGTGATTTGTTGGGTGTTTGTATTAATGAGCGAAAGCCGCAGAGTCTCTGTTAATGAAACCCGGCAACAAACCCGGCTATTGAAACAAGAAATAGCCGCGCATGAAAAAACCGATCAGGAACTCCAGCAAGCAAAAGAAATTGCAGAAGCAGCAAATCAAGCAAAAAGCCGTTACCTGGCGGGAATAAGCCATGAACTCAGATCACCGTTAAATGCTATATCGGGTTATGCACAGCTGCTGGATAACAATAAAATAGCCCCGGAGAGAACCGATCAGGCAATAGGTGTCATCCGGCGAAGTAGTGAATATTTAGCCGATTTGATCGAGGGGTTATTGGATATCTCAAAAATAGAGGCAGGTAAGCTCGATTTAATCAAGACCGAAGTCCATTTACCTTCGCTCATCAATCAGATTGTCAGCATGTTCAGGTTGCAGGCTGAAGATAAATCTATTGAATTTGTGCATCATATCCGCGGCTGCCTGCCTGAATGGGTGCGCACGGATGAAAAACGCTTGCGCCAGATACTGATTAATTTGCTGTCTAACGCAATTAAGTTTACCCATCAGGGACAGGTTAAATTTGAGATTACTTACAAAAATGAAATCGCAAACTTTATTATTACTGATACCGGCGTCGGCATTGATGAAAGTGAATATAAAAATATTTTTAAACCTTTTGAACGCATCAGAAAACCCGGAGAACCTTATGTATCGGGTACAGGATTAGGTTTAACCATTACTCGGTTATTATCTGAGATAATGGGCGGTAATGTTTCTCTGACCAGTAAAAAAGGGCAGGGAAGCCAATTTACCGTCAGTATTATGCTCAGTGGCCTGACGAAACAAAGCCCATTGTCAGCCAATCAGCATCGAACGGTAAAGGGCATAAAAGGTGGGAATAAGCTGTTAATGCTGGTTGATGATGATCCAACCCATCGAGGTTTGATAAAAGATGCACTGAGTATATTAGGCTTTTCTATTGTGGAAGCCGCAGATGGCTTTGAGTGTTTAAATTTGCTCGAAGGTTGCCAACCGGATTTATTTTTATTGGATGTGTCTATGCCGGGCATGACAGGATTTGAACTGTCTAAAGTCTTACGTGAAAAAAGTATTAATGTCCCCATTATCATGGTTTCGGCTGATGCCAGAGAAAATCAGCTGCAGGACATTGAGCAGCACGCGCATAATGACTATGTCGTCAAGCCTGTACAAATTGATACTCTGATTGAAAAAATTGGCCAGCAGCTAAATCTGAAATGGCATTATCAGGTGATAGCAGATAAACCGGATATGGCGGATAACCTGGCAAGCAAAGCAGAAAAACTGCCTGACAATATGATTAGCGAATTAATCGCGTTAACAGAAATGGGTTACCACAAAGCCCTGTTGAATAAACTCAAAAAAATACAAAGCGAAAAATTGGTCAGCCCGGATGTGGTTGGCCAGTTAATTACTTTATGTAATAAATTTCAATTTAAACAGATTAGTCAAATATTGCGAGAAGCCCTATGACAATGCACAAAAAACAAAAAAATGTTGTGCTGATAGTAGATGACTCACCTGAAACATTAAGCATGCTGAACGATGCGCTGGATGGTCAGAATTTAACACTATTAATTGCCATGGAAGGCCAGCAGGCGGTCACTATCGCCGAGAATATCAATCCCGACATTATTTTAATGGATGCAATGATGCCTAATATGGACGGATTTGAAGCTTGTAGAATCATCAAACAAATCCCTCAACTGAAACATACGCCGGTTATATTTATGACCGGCATGAGTGATACACAAAGTATTAAAAAAGGATTTGAAGCTGGCGGCACTGATTATATTACTAAGCCAATCAACCCTGATGAACTTATTATCAGAATGCAGTCTCATTTATCCAATGCCAGAGTCACCATACATGCTCAGCAGGCTTTGGATAATTCCGGGCAGTATTTACTCGCGGTCAATCGACAGGGACAAATTAAATGGGCTACGCCTCAAACTTATCAATTATTTGACCTAGCCGGTGCAAATGAAAGCTGGCTGGCCGCCACATTGGCAAAAAAACTCGCTAATTTTGTCAGTCAGCCCGACAAAAGACAATTTCCGCTCAGAGTTCAGGCAGAATCAAAACAGCTCGAACTCAAATATATTTCTGAAACGGATGAAAACGAGTATTTATTAAGATTGTCAGATCTAGAGCAACCGGATGAAATGGCGCTGTTGCGTGAGCGTTATCCACTTACTGAACGTGAATCAGAAGTTTTATTGTGGATAAGTAAAGGAAAAACCAATAGAGAAATTGCAACAGTACTCAGTATGAGCCCTAGAACTGTGAATAAACATCTGGAGCAGATATTTAAAAAGCTGAGTGTTGAAAACCGGACTTCGGCAGCCGCTATGGCGCTGCAGTGTTTATAGGTAGTTTTTAAATAAGACAAACAAAAAAGGACAGCTTAGCTGTCCTTTTTTAGTATTTAACTGCTTGTACAATTAAATCAGTGATTAACCACGCTTACGCATTTCTTCGATAATTCGAATTTGTGCTACGGCTTTTGCAAGCTCCATAGCAGCTTCAGCATAGTTCAGGTCACCAGAAGCATTATTGATATGCTCTTGTGCCCGGCGTTTAGCTTCAACAGCTGCTTGCTCATCCAGATCTTCGCCACGTACTGCAACGTCAGCCAAAACGACAATGCCGTTAGGTTGAACTTCTAATACGCCACCGGATAAATAAATCAGCTCTTCTTTGCCAAACTGCTTAACCAATTTAATCATACCAGGTTTGATTGGTGTGATTAGTGGGGCATGACCGTATTGAACGCCAAGCTCACCTTCTACACCAGTTACCCTGATTGACTCAACTAAACCGGAGAAGATTTTCTCTTCGGCGCTGACTACGTCTAAATGAGTTGTCATAGCTGCCATCTTTCGCCTCCGGAAGAATTATAAGCTTTTAGCTTTTTCAATAGCTTCTTCTATTGGACCAACCATATAGAAAGCTTGCTCAGGTAAGTCATCATACTCACCCGCTAAAATGCCTTTAAAGCCAGAAATTGTATCTTTTAATGATACATAACGACCAGGAACACTGTTAAATACTTCTGCTACGAAGAACGGTTGAGATAAGAAACGTTGGATCTTACGAGCACGAGCAACCGTTTGCTTATCTTCTTCAGATAATTCATCCATACCTAAGATAGCGATGATATCTTTAAGTTCTTTGTAACGTTGTAATACCATTTGCACGCCACGTGCGACTTCATAGTGCTCTTGACCAACTACTAACGGGTCTAACTGACGCGAAGTAGAATCAAGTGGGTCAATCGCAGGGTAGATACCCAATGAAGCGATGTTACGTGATAATACAACTGTTGCATCTAAGTGCGAGAAGGTAGTTGCCGGAGATGGGTCAGTCAAGTCATCCGCAGGTACATATACTGCTTGAATTGAAGTGATTGAACCAGTTTTAGTAGAGGTAATACGCTCTTGTAAAACACCCATTTCTTCAGCAAGTGTCGGCTGATAACCTACCGCAGATGGCATACGACCTAACAATGCAGATACCTCAGTACCAGCAAGTGTATAACGGTAGATGTTATCTACGAAGAATAATACGTCACGACCTTCGTCACGGAATTTTTCAGCCATAGTCAAACCAGTTAACGCTACGCGTAAACGGTTCCCCGGTGGCTCATTCATCTGACCGTAAACTAACGCTACTTTATCAAGTACGTTTGAATCGTTCATTTCGTGATAGAAATCGTTACCCTCACGAGTACGCTCACCAACACCAGCGAATACAGAGTAACCACTGTGCTCGATTGCGATGTTACGGATAAGTTCCATCATGTTTACGGTTTTACCAACACCAGCACCACCGAATAAACCAACTTTACCACCCTTAGCGAATGGACATACTAAGTCGATTACTTTGATACCAGTTTCTAATAAATCGCTTGAGTTAGCTTGCTCTTCATAGCTTGGTGCTTCACGGTGGATTGACCAACGCTCTTCTTCACCAATAGGACCCGCTTCATCAATTGGGTTACCTAAAACGTCCATGATACGACCTAAAGTTTTAGTACCAACAGGTACAGATACTGGCTCACCAGTATTCACAACTTTAAGACCACGACGTAAACCATCTGAAGAACCCATAGCGATGCCACGAACAACACCACCACCTAATTGCTGCTGAACTTCTATCGTCAGACCAGCGATATCGCCTTCTTCTACTTTCAACGCATCGTATACATGCGGTACAGAATCTTGTGGAAACTCAATGTCCACAACCGCGCCGATGACTTGAACGACTAGACCTGAACTCATTATCTTTCCTCTAAATCGTTGCTGCCTTTGCCTAAACTGCCGCTGCACCAGCGACGATTTCACTCAATTCTTGAGTAATCGCTGCCTGACGAGCTTTGTTGTAGACTAATTGCAATTCTTTAATCAGGTTGCCTGCGTTATCGGTTGCAGCTTTCATCGCAACCATTCGCGCTGCCATTTCTGACGCGACATTTTCAACAACAGCCTGATAGACCTGAGATTCAATATAACGAGTTAACAACTGTTCCAGAATCGCTTCTGCACTCGGCTCGTATATGTAATCCCAATTATGTTTTTGTTCGCTAACCTCACCCTTAGGTAAAGGTAAAAGCTGATCGATCGTAGGTGTTTGTGTCATGGTGTTTACAAAGTTATTGTAAACCACATACAAGCGGTCGATTTCGCCTTCTTCGTATGCTTTTAGCATGACTTGAACAGAACCTACTAAGTCGGTTACTGATGGTTTGTCACCCAAGCCAGAAGCTTGTGCAACAATATTTCCACCAAAACTGTCAAAAAATGCGGTTGCTTTGGCGCCGATAACACCAAAGTCTACTGCCACATCTTTTTTACGCCAATCAGCATATTCTCTGATAACTTTTTTAAACACATTCGCGTTTAAGCCGCCACAAAGACCACGGTCTGTTGACACAACAATGTAACCTACGCGCTTGATTTCACGCTCTTCCATATAAGGATGCTTATAGTCAGAACTAGCAAGCGCGATATGACCGATCACCTTACGCATATTTTCTGCGTATGGACGAGAAGCTGACATGCGTTCTTGCGCTTTGCGCATTTTACTCGCAGCAACCATCTCCATTGCGCTGGTAATTTTTTGAGTGTTCTGAACACTACCAATTTTACCTTTTATCTCTTTAGCGCCGGCCATTTCTCTTCACTCCGATTAAATTAATCGTAGACTCAGACTATTACCAAGTTTGAGTCGATTTGAATGCTTCTAAAGCAGCTTTTAATGCAGCTTCGATGTCAGCGTTATAGTCGCCTTTCTCATCGATTTTAGCCATTAATTCTGCATGCTCAGACTGTACATATGAATGAAGAGCTGCTTCGAAATCAAGAATCTTGTCTAATTCGATATCATTCAAGAAACCTTTATCCGCAGCGAACAATGAAACAGCCATTAAACTAACACTTAATGGAGAGTATTGCTTTTGCTTCATTAATTCAGTAACGCGTTGACCGTGTTCTAATTGAGCACGAGTTGCGTCATCTAAATCAGAAGCGAACTGAGCAAAGGCTGCTAATTCACGATACTGAGCTAAAGCTAGACGAATACCACCGCCTAATTTTTTGATGATTTTAGTTTGTGCTGCACCACCAACACGAGATACCGAAATACCAGCGTTAATTGCCGGACGGATACCTGAGTTGAACATGCCAGTTTCTAAGAAGATCTGACCGTCAGTAATTGAAATTACGTTAGTAGGTACGAAAGCAGAAACGTCACCCGCTTGAGTTTCGATAATAGGTAATGCAGTTAATGAACCTGTTTTACCTTTAACTTCACCGTTAGTGTACTTTTCAACATACTCAGCGTTAACGCGAGATGCACGCTCAAGTAGACGAGAGTGAAGATAGAAAACGTCACCCGGGTATGCTTCACGACCTGGTGGACGACGTAATAATAGTGAAACCTGACGGTAAGCTACAGCTTGTTTAGATAAATCATCATAAACGATTAATGCATCTTGACCACGGTCACGGAAGTATTCACCCATAGTACAACCCGCATATGGAGCTAAGTACTGAAGTGCCGCTGATTCAGAAGCATTTGCTGCAACAATAATTGTATGCTCTAACGCGCCGTGTTCTTCTAACTTACGAACAACGTTTGAAAGCGTAGATGCTTTTTGACCAATCGCAACATAGATACATTTAACGCCTGTACCTTTTTGGTTGATGATTGCATCGATTGCTACCGCTGATTTACCAATCTGACGGTCACCGATGATAAGCTCACGCTGACCACGACCGATTGGAACCATAGAGTCAATCGCTTTATAACCAGTTTGTAATGGCTCATCAACTGACTGACGATCGATTACACCCGGTGCAATTTTTTCAACTGGTTCAAAGCCGTCATTTTCAATAGGGCCTTTACCATCGATTGCTTGACCTAATGTGTTTACCACACGGCCTAATAAACCTGGACCTACTGGCACTTCTAAGATACGACCTGTACCTTTAACTTTTGCGCCTTCTTGTAAGTCTGCATATGGGCCCATTACAACCGCACCAACAGAGTCTCTTTCTAAGTTAAGTGCGATAGCGAAACGGCTACCCGGAAGCTCAATCATCTCACCTTGCATTACATCGGCTAAACCGTGAATGCGGATGATACCGTCAGTAACAGATACGATAGTACCTTCGTTACGAGCTTCACTGACGATTTCGAACTTTTCAATACGTTTTTTGATAAGTTCGGCAATTTCAGTGGAATTCAGTTGCATGCTCTAATCCCCTACGACTGTAACGCTGTGTTCAGTCGTTCCAATTTTCCGCGAATCGTGCTGTCAATGACTGTATCACCAGCTTTGATTAATAAGCCGCCAACAACGGCCTCATCAACACGACAATTAAGCTTAACTTTTTTGGCTAAACGTTTTTCTAACGATTGAACTAGGCTATCTTGTTGTTTTTCAGATAACTCAACGGCAGAGGTTACAGTGACTTCTACGGTTTTCTCATACTCGTTTTTCAGTTCAGAAAATAACGCAGCCACATCAGGCAATATATTCAAGCGATTATTTTCAGCCATCAGTTTGATTAAGTTTTGACCACACTGGTCAAGCTGGTCTTCGCAAACACCAATGAATATTTTGACGACTTCGTCTTTGTTAGCAGTGCTTTTAATTAATTGCTTAATCGTTTCGTTTTTAGAAACTTCAGCTGCAAACACTAACATAGTCTGCCAGTTTTCAATCGCGTTTTGCTCAACAGCATAATCAAACGCTGCTTTAGCGTATGGTCGGGCAACAGTTGTCAATTCAGACATAATAATTACCCCTTATAGTTCCTCAACCAATTGGTCAAGGATATCCGCTTGAGCTTTAGCATCGATAGAGCGTGCAATAATTTTCTCTGCACCCGCTACCGCCAAAGCAGCCACTTGCTGACGTAACTCGGCACGAGCACGGTTACGTTCAGCTTCTAGTTCAGCTTGACCTTGAGCTAAAATCTTCTCACTTTCAGAACGTGCTTTACCAGCCGCTTCTTCAATGATCAGTGCTTCGCGTTTTTTAGCTTGCTCAATAATAGCTGCAGCTTCAGATTTAGCTTCTTTCAACTTTTTAGTCGCTTCTTTTTTAGCTAACTCTAAGTCTTGTTCCGCTTGTTCTGAGGCTGCCAAGCCTTCTTCAATTTGCTTTTGACGAGCTTCAATTGCATTGTTTATTTGTGGCCAAACATACTTCATTGTAAAAAATACAAAGAAGAAAAATGCTATCGATTCGCCAATTAGAGTTGCGTTGATATTCACAACGACCCCCTTAATAAGTTATCAATGTTTAACAAGAAATAAATACTTATAGTAATCTTAAACACCAATAACAAATAGCATGTATAACGCGATACCAACACCGATCATTGCGATCGCATCGATAAGACCAGCTACGATGAACATTTTTACTTGTAATTGAGGCGCTAATTCAGGTTGACGAGCAGAAGCTTCTAAGAACTTACCACCTAACAAACCGAAACCTAGTGCTGTACCAAGTGCACCTAGACCAATCAAAATTGCAACAGCGATTAATGTCATTTTATTTCTCCAAAGATTTAAAAGTTAAAGTTAAAGTTAAAAATTTAGTGTTTTTCACTCATCATGCTTAAATAAACAATTGTTAGCATCATGAATATGAAGGCTTGCAATGGAATAACTAATAAGTGGAAAGCTGCCCATACAAAATGCACTGGTAATTGGTATAAACCAATTGTTGCAATTAGGATGAAGATAAGCTCAGCCGCATATAAGTTACCGAATAAACGTAGTGCTAACGAGATAGGTTTAGCAACCAACGCAATTGTTTCCAAGATTAAGTTGAACCAGTATAACCAAGGTGTATTAAAAGGATGTGCATATAATTCTTTTAAGAAACCACCCACACCTTTAATTTTGATTGCGTAATAAATCATTAACGCAAAGACACCAAAAGATAGACCAAAAGTCATATTAAGGTCAGTTGTTGGTACAATTTTGTTGTAGACGTGAGATTGACCAGACTCAATTGTCTGCCATGACTCACCCGCGATTAATGAACTTAAAGTACCGATCCAGTCAACCGGGATCCAGTCCATACAGTTCAATAAAAAGACCCACATAAAGATGGTTAAAGATAAAGGCGCAATTAACTTGCTGCTACCATGATAGGTATCTTTAACGCTTTTCCCAACAAACTCAACCAGCATTTCGACTGCACATTGAAATTTGCCAGGAACCCCTGTTGTTGCCTTTTTCGCTACACTACGAAAACTTAAAATGAATACTAAGCCTAAAAATATAGACCAAGCTAAAGTGTCTATATGCCAAGTCCAAAAACCAGCGTCACTACAAGCATAATTAAAAGACAGACCTTCGTCTGTAAAACACGCTTTGGCGTTGGTTAAGTGGTGTTGGATATAGCTCTGAGAAGTCAGAGTATCACCATTTGCTGCCATTGTTGTTTCCCAATAAAGTTAATGAAAAGAATTCGGTGCCAAAACATGCGCTACCAGCGCTAATGCAAAGCCAAAAAAAACAAAACCGACTAAAAACAGCTGCGATTTTAAAATAATAGCCAGCACTATGCTGGTCAGAATCAACTTAATCGAACAACCCCGATAAAATCGACTCATAGTGGTTTTAAGTTGTGTTGCCCCGGCGCTCGAAAATAAAAACATCGCTAAAACAATATTGGGCAAAATCCCACAACAGCCACCTACAAACAAAGACAATGCAGCGTCCCGGTTTTGTATTACTAAAACTAATAAGCTAACGATAGCAACGATAAAAAACTGAAAACCTATTATTTTACATGCGGTTATAAGTCCCGCTAGGGCCAGCTTATTCAAAATATCAAAACTCTTTAAAGTTGCTATATAGCGTCATTTTGTGTTTAAACGCACAAAACTGATGCAAAATTTTGCGCAGAGTATACAGAATTATGCCGTATTTTCAATATAAACCGTATTGATAAAAAACGAAAAAAATGAATAAAAATGCGGCTTGCGTAAATAAAAATCTATATTTTAAATATTTTGTTATTTATTTTGCTTTAAACGTTCAATAATCCCATCTAATGCATCTAAATTGGCAAAATCTATAACCATCTTGCCTTTACCTGCGCGATTATGACTGATTTTGACACTTGAGCCAATCATTTCCGTAATTTCATTTTGTAAATGCTCGATATTCGGATCGATTTTTTGTGGTTCTTTTTCAGCTGGCGGCTGTAAAAGTTTATTAACCAGCTTTTCAGTGTCTCTAACGGTTAGCCCTTTAGCTGCCACTAAACGACCGGCTTCAATTTGAGTTTCACCTTGCAAAGCTAACAAACACCGGGCATGGCCCATTTCTATATCGCCGTGCTCAAGTAAAGTTTTGACATCTTCCTGAAGTGAATTTAAACGCAATAAGTTAGTAACCGTTGTTCTGGATTTACCAACCGCATCCGCCACCTGCTGATGAGTTAACGCAAATTCACTCAATAAACGATCAAGTGCGATCGCTTCTTCCATCGCATTGAGATCTTCACGCTGAATATTTTCAATTAGCGCGATAGCAACGGCTGCTTCATCCGGAATTTTTTTGACTAAACAGGGAACCGTATCCAGTTGCGCAATTTGAGCGGCTCGCCATCGTCTTTCACCGGCAATAATTTCGTATTGATTTTCAACCTCTAGCTGGCGAACAACAATGGGTTGAATAATACCTTGAGCACGAATCGAACTGGCCAGCTCTTCAAGTGCATCAGGCGACATGTCTTTTCGAGGTTGATATTTTCCGGGTATTAAATATTCAATGGGTAATTTATGAAGTTCATTTTTTTCAGTTGTAACAGGACCACTTGCTTCTGTTTGCTGATTTGTTTCTTCTGGCTTTACAGACTGACTTGTAGCTAACAAGGCATCCAGGCCACGACCTAAACCTCTTTTTTTTACCGACATTGAATTTACCTAAATTTTTAAAAGCTATGCAACTTGTTGTGATTTTTCTTTTTCGCTTCGACGTATCATTTCACCGGCCAATGCCAGGTAAGCTTTTGCACCTGTTGATGATTTATCATAATACATGACAGGTTCACCAAAGCTGGGGGCTTCAGCTAAACGAACATTTCTTGGAATAACGGTGCGGTATACTTTTTCACCAAAGTGTTTTTTGAGTTGCTCTGATACATCATTGGCGAGTCGATTGCGTGGATCGTACATAGTTCTTAATACGCCTTCAATGGCTAAATTAGGATTAACCACAGCAGCCAGTTTTTCAATCGTATCCATTAGGGCAGTAACCCCTTCCAATGCATAATATTCACACTGCATGGGTACTAATACGGAATCAGCTGCAGCCATTGCGTTAACCGTCAGCATATTCAGTGAAGGCGGGCAATCTATGATTATAAAATCATAATTATCTTTAAATTCAGCCAACGCATTACGCAATCTGAGTTCGCGGGCAAAACATTCCATCAGTTTAATTTCCACCGCGGTTACATCTGAGTTAGCTGCCACTAAATCATATTTACCCGATGTTTCACTGATCACCACATCAGGCAGTGGTTTTTCATCAATCAATAATTCATACGAAGTCGCCGGCGCTTCGTATTTATCTACGCCACTGCCCATGGTTGCATTGCCTTGGGGATCGAGATCAATCAATAAAATTTTGCGTTTAGTCGCAGCCATGGATGCTGCTAAGTTAACCGCAGTTGTGGTTTTACCCACGCCACCTTTTTGATTCGCAATCGCAATAGTTTTACCCATAGCAGCAACTCCGTTATTTTAATTTGATTTCCACAAGATGACGCTCTTCGTTCAATTGTGGCACATTGAGCTTACTAACTTTTTCTAATTCAAAATTCTTATCAAGTGTATCAATTTCTGCCGTAGGGTAAACGCCTTTCATCGCAAAAAAGCGACCTGATTCAGGTAAAACCAGATGCTGACACCAGGTCAACATATCTTCGAGTGATGCAAATGCTCGACTCAAGACGCCATCAAACTGTTTTTCTGGCTGAAAATCTTCGACTCGGCTTTGAACTGGTTTTACGTTTTTAATGCCTAATTCAAAAATCGTTTGTTGAATGAACCGGGTTCGTTTACCTAGGCTGTCCAACAAAACAAATTGACTTTCGGGCATCATAATTGCGAGCGGTACTCCCGGTAAACCCGGCCCGGTGCCCACATCGATGTAGGTTTTACCCGCAGGCAAATAATTGACCAAAGCAACCGAATCCGCAATATGACGAGTCATCATTTCCATAGGATCACGCACAGAGGTTAAATTGTACGCTTTGTTCCACTTGTTCAATTGTTCAACAAAACCAACCAGTTGCTGTTTTTGTTGCTCGGTGGCCGAAATTTGCATTTCAGCCAAATTTGATTCTAATTTTTTCAGCAAAGCTGACATTTAAGCTGATTTCCTTAACAAACCTTGTTTCTTCAAACTCACCAGTAACAAAGACACGGCAGCCGGGGTAATGCCCGATATACGTGATGCCTGGCCAATTGTTTCCGGTTTAAATTCTTTTAATTTTGCAACCACTTCGTTAGATAACCCAGATACTGTGCTGTAATCAAAATCAGCAGGTAACTTAGTGTTTTCATTACGAATTGTTCTATCTATCTCTTCTTTCTGGCGATCAATATAACCCGCATATTTAAGTTGAACTTCAACCTGTTCACCTTCTCTCGGGTCTGTTAACCAAGGACCAAGTGATTCAACTTGCGTTAACTTTTGATAATTTAATTCAGGTCGTTTAATTAAATCTTCAAGACTATGCTCTCGCGTTAGCGGGTTTTTAGTCATCGAATTAATTTGTTCGAGTCCTTCATGCTTAGGATGCACCCAGGTTGACTTAAGTCTTTGTTTTTCCAACTCGATATTTTCAAGTTTATTTGAGAAAAACGCCCAACGCTCATCATCGATCAAACCGATATTTCTGCCCAACTCGGTTAAACGAATATCCGCATTATCTTCGCGCAGTAATAATCTGTATTCAGCCCGGCTGGTGAACATACGATATGGTTCTTTCGTTCCCAAGGTGGTTAAATCATCAATGAGCACACCCAGATATGCATGGTCACGGCGTAAACTGAAAGACTCTTTTTCCTGAGCAAACAAGGCAGCATTGGCACCCGCCATTAATCCTTGCGCGCCGGCTTCTTCGTAACCAGTGGTTCCGTTAATCTGACCGGCAAAGAATAAACCTTTGATAAATTTAGTTTCTAAACTCTGTTTTAAGTCACGCGGGTCAAAAAAGTCATACTCGATGGCATAGCCCGGACGCGTAATATGCGCATTTTCCATGCCTTTGATTGAATGAACGAGTTCAACCTGAACGTCAAATGGCAAACTGGTTGAGATACCATTCGGATAGAGTTCGTGTGTTGTTAATCCTTCAGGTTCAATAAAAATCTGGTGTGATTGTTTATCGGCAAAACGAACAATTTTATCTTCAATTGATGGACAATATCTAGGACCTATGCCTTCGATAACCCCAGAATACATAGGCGATCTGTCTAGCCCGCCTCGGATTACATCATGCGTTTTTTCATTGGTATGCGTAATATAACACGGAATTTGTGTTGGATGATCAGTCACTTTGCCCATAAATGAAAATACAGGTGCCGGATCATCACCCGGTTGTTCCTGCATTTGGGTGAAATCAACCGTTCTGGCATCAATTCTTGGTGGTGTACCTGTTTTTAATCGTCCAACTCTGAACGGTAGCTCTCTTAACCGGTTTGCTAAAGCAATTGACGGCGGATCGCCAGCTCGGCCACCGCTATAATTTTGTAAACCTATATGGATTTGACCACCTAAGAAGGTACCTGTTGTTAAAACAACCGATTTGGCATAAAACTTTAAACCCATTTGGGTCACAACCCCTTTGACTTGCTCATTTTCTACAATGAGATCGTCACAGGCTTGCTGAAATATTTTCAAATTTTGCTGATTTTCAAGCGCGGTACGAACCGCAGCTCGATAAAGTTGGCGATCGGCTTGCGCTCGGGTTGCGCGTACTGCCGGGCCTTTACTTGAGTTTAATGTTCTGAATTGAATACCACCTAAATCAGCGGCTTTAGCCATTAATCCGCCTAAAGCATCAATTTCTTTTACCAAATGACCTTTACCTATGCCCCCGATTGCTGGGTTACACGACATTTGTCCTAATGTTTCTACATTATGGGTTAGCAACAAGGTATTTTGTCCCATTCTGGCTGATGCCATTGCAGCTTCTGTACCTGCATGACCTCCACCAACAACAATGACATCAAAACTTTGTTCAAATGACTGCATATAACTCGTCTCTTTATGGTATCTGGAAAAATGGGCGGCTATTTTATACCCAAAAGGTGTAAAGATGCCAGCATCTGGGTTATTCACTGACGTAAAAACCTATCTACTGATTTTTGTATTGTACTTGAATTTAGAAATTGCCAAATAGAAATTTTTTGTTTTCTTATTTTTTCAAAGTCTGACAATTAATAATTAAATATATATTTATATATAAAGATCTTATTGTTGTTATTATTAGTGATCGCTATTTCTGTTGATAAGCCAAAAAAGATCAAAAAGATCAGCAAATTACAAATTGAATAATAAGTGATCAACAATTGATCAATCTCTGATCAAGGTGGATATAAAACCGCCTTTTATCCACACCGCAAAAAGCCCTCTATTTTTATCCCTGAGTTGATCAAAGTTTGATCACCTTTTATTCAGTGGTTATCCACATCGTGGATAATTATCAACTCTAAATGTGGATAAGTTGTGATGATCAGGTGATCAAGCTTTGATCAACCTTTGATCAAATTCTGATCAGCCGCATTTTTACTGAGATCATGACTTTTGTCTGTATTTTAATCAAATCCTTGTTTTTAATTAAATTGATTTATTTTTATACAAAAAAATATTGAGCTTTATTTGATTGATAATTGAACAGAAACCGTCTGAAATGAATTTTTATTTATTTTCTAGTGGTCTAAACTGGTTGAGTGATACTATAAAATGACTCATCAAATCGTTTGGTTTATTTTGTTTTGTGAACTTATCTTTACGAAATTGGTAAACTATAACGGTCGTTTTTAATAATTAATCATCGGTTATTGACTCAAAACTATGAAATATTTAGGAACTGCCCAGTTTAAACATGAGCAGCCAGCTAAAGTTGGCGTGTTATTAACGAATTTAGGCACGCCCGAAGCGCCAACCAAACCCGCATTAAAAACGTATTTGAAACAATTTTTATCAGACCCGCGCATTGTTGAAGCGCCGAGATGGTTATGGTGGTTAATTTTAAATGGGGTTATTTTAAATATCAGGCCTGGTCGATCAGCAAAGGCATATGCGGGTGTCTGGACAGAAAAAGGGTCTCCTTTATTAATCCATACCCAAGCTCAGCAACAGAAAGTGGCAGAAAAATTAAAGGCTGAATTTGCTGACAATATAGTCGTTGAATATGCAATGCGTTATGGCCAGCCATCTGTGTCGAATGCCATTGATAAGTTATTAAAACAAGGCGTTCGTCAATTATTGGTTTTACCCTTATATCCTCAGTACTCAGCCACGACCACGGCATCAACATTTGATGCAATTGCACAAGATTTTACCCAACGAAGATGGTTGCCTGATTTCAGGTTTATCAGTCATTATCATGATAACTCTGAGTATATCCAGGCTTTGGCTGATAAGATAAGAGCGCATTGGCAAACGCATGAAAAGGCCGATAAACTGGTCTTTTCTTATCATGGTATTCCAAAGCGTTATTTAGATAATGGCGATCCTTACCATTGTGAATGTTATAAAACCAGTCGCTTGGTCGCCGAGAATTTAGGCTTAGATAAAACCGATTACATCACCACATTTCAAAGCCGGTTTGGTCGGGAAGAGTGGTTAAAACCCTATACGGATCATACTCTTAAGGCGTTTCCTAAACAGGGTATTAAGTCGGTACAAGTCGTTTGTCCCGGTTTCAGCTCTGACTGCATCGAAACAATAGAAGAAATTGGCGAAGAAAATCGTGATTATTTTATTGAAGCAGGCGGCGAAAGATTTGAATATATAGAAGCCCTAAACAGTGATGACCAGCATATAGATATGCTGGTTAATTTAATTAAGTCGAACCTTGTAAATTGGTCTGCTTATCAACTAGATACGGATTTATCTGCAGAGCTTGCCAAAGCACAGGGAGCTGATGATTAATTCAAGTAGCTTATATATCCAAGCTACTTGAATATGCGAGAGTTCAGCAAAAAATAAAAAGCATTTAGACAAGGCATTGATTGAAGATTATGCTTATTCCCATTTCAAAATCAATAAAGACAACTCAGTATAAATGCTTTTTAGCCTTGCCGTTCGGGCGCTTCACTTCGTTTGGATAACTGCGTTACGTTAATTTGAAAGATGCCTCTTCAAGAAACTTGGATAGCTATAAAGTTGTCAGGATCAAGCGTTTCAGACATTATTTAATTTTGACATTGCCTCCGCATCGTAAAATACATTTTTTATCTAGTTGCATATATACTCCTTATAGTAAGTTTGTTCATAAGGTTTTAAATGTCGGATTCAAAATTACAGTCTTATTCATTATTTAAGCTGACCTGGCCATTATTTATTGATTTTGCACTACATTTCTTAACCGGTGCACTCAATACTTTTATGATTGGCCATGTTTCATATCAGGGAGTTGCTGCTCTGGCGGTCGGTAATCAGGTATTTCAACTGGCGATCACTTCATTTGGTTTTGTCACTATAGGTGCCAGTGTTGTTATTACACAGTATTTAGGCGCTAAAAACGCAGAGACGGCTAAAAAGGTCATTTATTCATCTGTTGGATTTAACTTGATGTTAGGTTTGATCGCTGCATCCGGCATTATATTGGGAGCCGGGCATATTTTAAGCTTAATGAATATGCCTCAAAATTTGATGAGCGATGGCCAAATATATCTTCAAATTATAGGTTTGTGTTTATTACCGGAAGCGATTGCTTTATGTTTTGCAGCTGCAATACGCGCTCATGGTTTTACTTTGCAGGCGATGTGGGTGACCTTACTGATGAATATTGTCACTTTTTTTGGCAACTTATTACTCTTATATGGTTGGTTTGGTTTACCCGAAATGGGGGTAGCCGGAGTTGCTGTCAGTACGGTTATCGGGCGTATTGTCGGGGTAATATTGCTCGGATATTTACTTGCTAAATACACAGGCATAAAGCTAAGTATTGCCGCTGTGTTTAAAGTAGATAAGACGATTTTAAAAAAGATATTTCATATCGGGTTACCGGCAGCCGGTGAGAATGTATCCTGGATGCTGCAATTTATGGTGATTACGGCTTTTGTTGCGCTTTTGGGTGATAAAATGTTGGCTGCACATTCATTTTATTTTCAAATTTGTACCTTTATTTTATTGTTTAATTTATCTATCGGCTTAGCCAATGAAATTGTTATTGGGCATATGGTTGGTGCCGGCCTGTTAAAGCAGGCCTATCGACAATTATATAAGGCATTAAAACTTGGGTTTGTTGTAACCGCGATAGTTGCTTTGATTGTCTTTTTTAGTGGTGAACATATTATTTCGCTGTTTACTCAAGAATCTGAAATTATAACCATAGTCAGTTCACTCTTTATTATTACCTTGATTATGGAACCGGGGCGGGCGTTTAATTTAATTGTGATTAATGCATTAAGAGCTACCGGTGATGCCAGGTTTCCGCTTTATGCCGGACTGTTTTCAATGTGGGGAATCGCTGTACCTTTTGCCTACTTTTTTGCTATTTATCTGGAAATTGGTTTAATCGGGATATGGATAGCATTAGCTATGGATGAATGGACCCGAGGCTTATTAATGTTCTGGCGCTGGCGCAGCGGCCGCTGGCAAAACAAATCATTGATTGAAACCTAGGGTGTGTTGAGTGTTAGCAGGCTTTATGGTTTACTTATTATCTCTGTTTAAACAATTCACAAGTGAGCAAAATACATTCAGCCGCTTGTTCTGACGTATTTTTATGCTGGTCAGGCTAAGTTTCAACAGCTCAAATAATAATCTTCTTTACCAATAAACTCATTTTAGTAACGCTAGGATCTCAATATGCAAGTGCATTGCACTAAAAAGCTAATGGCTAAATTGCCTCAAAATCATAAATTAGAGCAGGGTAAAGAGGGCATTCAAAACTTTGAAACGCTGCCATCCAATGTAGTGTTATTTCCGGGAACTGAGCTTAAACAAGTCGCTAAAAAACGACAAAATCTAGGCGAATGGCATGCTAACTTAGTCTTAATTCAACGACGCCAGTGTATTGTTTTTGTTCATGATATTACGCGTTTTAGCTTAATTATTCCTTGCTTATTAAAAGATGATTTTGCTGATTTAGATAATTTATTTGTTGAAGTTTTTATTAATACCTTGTTGAAGTTAAATTATCCGTTTGCCGTGATTGATGCAGCGACTAAAATGCTGACGCCGATGAAATTTGATACAGCATGCAACCGGTCTGTGCAGGGGACAATGCGAGTGGTTACTGAACAGGTTGAACACCTGGTTTGGGTTGATAACATCAAAATCAGTGAATTATCACCCCGTTCAACGTCTGCTTGGTTAAATGAAATGCCTTGCACTGTTAAAGGCCAGAAAGAACCTGTCTGGCCTATTCAGGCAATGCAAAAATTTATCGAATCAAAAATGTAGCACCGGCAAGCAATTGCTATTTAGGGACAAAAAGGCCCTTAACCGCTGTCGATCATGAGACGATTTTAAATCGTTTTTGTCATTAAGCTGGTTTAGATTTTATAAAAAGCACTTTCATTAGAATAAAAGATGTCAGAATAATTAACGAGAATATACCTAAAATAGGGCCAACCGTTTCTATTGTGGCAAACTGACCATAAAGCAGAAATAAGCCTATCGTTAAGCCAGGCGTACCTATCTGATGTGTCCAGAATTGAGCTGCTGCCAGTTTTTTACAGCTGGTCTCAGTTATCCAGAGTTTATAAGCAACGGCATAAATAAATGAAGTGACAAAACCCAAAAGCATAATGTGTGCATGGGTGGGTAACTGGCTATGATTATGGGTTTTGGCCATATATATACCTAAAATTACCCCTAAAATAGCATAACCGAAAGCCGTTAAAGCATATTTTCTATCCATTTATTGTCTCCGCACTAAGTTGTCTATTTTTAGTATAAATTAGAATTAATATTTAGTGCTGTTTTTTTAGTCATTGGACCACAAGTCTATCCAGACGGCTTTGCTTGAATTAACCCGGTTTTTAAATAAGCTTATAGTTAAACGTTTGTAATGGATTAGGTTGTTCCAGCTACAGTAAAACAATAACCCCAAAGTGTTCAGTGTTCTGGTTTAAAAGCAACTTCAATTATCTTATCAAGCTCATTCAATGGATTTAAGGAGATACTCATGTCGAGCGACAAAGATTATTTACAGGAATACGACAATGCCTCCGAGGCAGAAAAATACCTGTTAGTTCAAGAGTGGATAAGAACAGAGCACAGATTACCCTTTTTTAAACAACTTAGGGCGCAGCGTCCGGTATTAGAGACGCCCGAATGCACATTGGTTGCTAATTTTGTTGATGTGCGCGATATGCTGCAAATGCCAAAAATTTTCACCGTAGATTTATACAAACCTAAAATGAGCGTTACCGGGCCGGATGATGGTTATTTAATGGCACATGATGATAACGCACTACATTACCGTGAGAAATCATTGATGCAAGGGTTATTAAACCGGGATGATTTACCCAGAGTACGCAAAATGGTGGCGACAACGGCAGCAAAAATATTAAAAAAAGCGGATGGCCAAATAGAATATGTAAATGACTTTTGCCGAGCCGTGCCGGTTGCGTTAGTACAGGAATATTTTGGTTTAGATGGGGTTAATAAAAAGGATTTAATCCGCTGGTCTTACTGGAATCAGTATGATGCATTTAATAATCAGCCATTTGATATGTTATCTGAAACTGAAGAAAGACAAATCATTCAATATCATGATAAAGCTTCAGAAGAGTTGGTGATGTATATCGGCAAGTTAATGGCCAGAAAAATATTAACCGCCAAAATTTTAGGTGTATTTGATTTTATTGTCAGACCGCTTAAAAAAGTGATTTATCCTTTGTTAGATAAACCTATCCCTGATCTGCATGACAATATGGTCGAACGTATGGTTAAAACCCATTTTGCCAGTTCAGCTGATTTTAATTTGATACGGCTTGGCACCAATGCTGGCGGGTTATTAATTGGTGCAATTGAAACAACGTCACAAGCAGTTTCTCAAGTGGTTGAATATTTTATTAATCATCCAGAGCTATTGGCTGAGGCTAAAACTTTGGCCAAACAAAATGAGGTTAAAGCTTTCGATAATATGGTGTGGGAAGCTTTGCGGTATGTACCCATTCGACCAGATATTTTTAGAAAATGTGCTGAAGACTACACAATGGGCAAAGGTACAGATTATCAAACGACAATTAAAAAAGGCACTATTGTCAGGTTGTTAACTCATTCTGCTATGTTTGATCCTTTTGCCTATGAGAACCCGGACGAGTTTAATCCGGACCGCAATTTTTACCACAATTTTGTATTTGGTTATGGTCCGCATCAGTGTTTGGGCAAATATGTGGGGATGGAAATGATCCCTGAAATGGTCAAGCAAACCTTGCTCATGGATAACTTAAGCAGCGACGATAAAATTAGCTATATTAATGATAAATTTCCTGAACGGCATGGGCCATTTCCAGAAAAATATCATATTCAGTGGGCGAATTAAATTTTATCGCTGCTGTTTTTTTATGCTGGCGCTCGGGGAATTTTAAGATGAATAGTTTGAAGTATAGGTTGGTGTAGGGGGGGAGCGCCGTGGGCGCGTAAGCCACCATTTGAGAGAAAACTTTCTGCTGGGCTCTGCGTGGCAACCGCAAGGCAAGACCCAGATTTCTGGGTGATGAGCAATTGGCTAACCCGTCATTCCGTACAACGAAGGCCGCGCTTGATGCTCAATTCTGTTTTTTTATTGGGTTCTGGTACCGTTAAAATCTCTGCTTTTAGCGATAGGCGGATCTTGTAGGTTCGGCTTTAGCCGAAAAGTGGTTTATTTCGCCGTAAACGGCGACCTACAATTAATTTTCAGCATTGTGCTCAATCCCGCTTATGTCGGATGCGCAACCAAGCACTTATCCGACCTACTTGCCGATACAGAAGCTTGAGAAAATACGCCCTAGCAAATCATCGCTGCTGAACTCACCGGTAATTTCATTTAAATGATTTTGTGCCAGACGCAGCTCCTCTGCGACCAGTTCCCCGGCTTGCATTTCTTCAAGCTGGTAAAGCGCACTATTAAGTTGTTCCAGCGCGCGGTTGATGGCATCTATATGGCGACGCCGCGCTAAAAACTGGCCTTCGGTTGAGGCCTGGTAACCCATGATTTTTTTAAGGTGTTCGGTTAATACATCAATGCCCTGAGCCGTTTTTGCAGATAAACGAATTATGGGGTAAGGACTGGCGTCTTCAAACCCCAAAGCTTCACCACTTTCATCAACTTTGTTGCGAACAACGGTTACACCTACGGCTTTTGGCCCGAGTCGCTCAAAAAATTCCGGCCAGTCCTGCTCTACTGAATGTTTGCTTTCGGTACTGTCGACCATGAGTAAAATACGATCGGCTTTTTCAATTTCGCCCCAGGCTCTTTCTATCCCAATTTGCTCTACTTCGTCCGGGCTGTCACGTAATCCTGCTGTATCAATTATATGCAGCGGCATTCCGTCTATGTGGATATGTTCACTTAGTACATCCCGTGTTGTACCGGCAATATTAGTCACTATGGCTGTTTCTTTTCCGGCCAATGCATTTAATAAGCTAGATTTACCGGCATTAGGTTTGCCCGCAATAACAACCCGCATCCCATCTTTTAATAAAGCGCCTTGTTGGGCTTTATTTAGGACTCCATAAGTATTTTCAATTATGCTGTTTAAATCCGCTAAAATTTTACCGTCGGATAAAAAATCAACTTCTTCATCCGGAAAATCAATTGCGGCTTCCACATAAATTCGAAGATGAATGATCTTTTCAGTTAAACCATGAACCTGTTTAGAAAATTCGCCTTGTAGAGTTTGCAGTGCGCTGCGTGCTGCTTGTTCAGAAGATGACTCTATTAAGTCAGCAATAGCTTCAGCTTGCGCTAAGTCGAGCTTGTCGTTTAAAAAAGCCCGTTCAGAGAATTCACCTGGGTTGGCCATGCGAACATCTTTAACTTTAAGCACTTCCTGAAGTAAGAGATCCAGAATAACCGGGCCGCCATGACCTTGTAGTTCGAGTACATCTTCACCGGTAAATGAGTTTGGATTTTTAAAGAACAGGGCGATGCCCTGATCGATAACCGTATCATTGGCATCATAAAATTTGAGGTATTCAGCCACTCTGGGTTTGAGTTGTTTTTTTAGAATGTGTTGCGCCACATCTTGCGCGGCTTTGCCTGAAATACGAATAATGCCAACCCCACCGCGTCCCGGTGGTGTTGCAATAGCGGCAATCGAATCTTGAATCATCATAATAAGTGGGCTTATTTTGTATCTAAATTAGTTGGATTATAGCCTTTATACCCCGGCTTCGAACAGGGTACTTAGCTGCTTTTTAAAATTTGTTGGTGATATGATTTTTAGTTTAGAAAGCTGGGGCGATAATAATAAAAAACCCGCTGTATTAAAGCGGGTTTTTATATTTATAGATTAGTGAGCCATTATTTTTTGGCACCTAAGCCTTGCTTTTGAATCGACTTGTTAATCATCAACATTTGGATAATAGAAATAATGTTACTGACTAACCAGTATAAAACCAGACCTGAAGGGAACCACAGGAAGAAGAAAGTAAATGCTATTGGCATATACTGGAATATCTTCTGCTGAACCGGATCCTGTACCGGAGTCGGTTGTAATTTTTGCATGATGAACATACTGGCACCCATTAGGATTGGCAGCACATAAAACGGATCTTGTTGCGATAAATCGTGGATCCATAATGCAAATTCAGCATGACGCAATTCAACACTTTCGACAAATACCCAGTACAGCGCTAAGAAAATTGGCATTTGAACCAAAATAGGTAAACAACCACCCATAGGGTTCACTTTTTCTTTGCGGTATAACTCCATCATCGCCTGAGAGAATTTTTGTCTGTCATCGCCATAACGGCTTTTCAGCTCAGTCAGTTTAGGTTGTAACTGACGTAACTTGGCCATTGAGGTATATTGCTTTTTGGTCAGTGTATACATACAACCTTTCACAATAATTGTGATTAGGATGATAGCGACACCCCAGTTTGCAACTAAACCATGTAAGAATTGCAATAAGTGGAATAAGGGTTGTGAGATAAACCACAAAATACCGTAATCAACGGTTAAATCTAAAGAGTCTGCTAATTGAGCCAGTTTATCCTGATCTTTAGGACCTGAATAAAGTGTTGTTGATAAACTAATGCTTTGACCCGGTGCTATGTTTGCTGCTTCGCCTTTATAACGAATTAATGCTAAACCACCTGATAAGGCTTTAGTTGAAATATCGATTTGCTCTTCTGAACCTGGAATAAATGCGGTTACAAAATAGTGCTCAATCATAGCGACCCAGCCACCAGTGCTGTGTACATTTGTATTTTTATCAAAAATGTCGTCAAAGCTGACTTTTTCAAATTTTTCTTCATTGCTTGAGTAAGCTGCGCCATGATAAGTCGGCATCATCATAGAGCTGTTTGACTGGCCGGTATTTTGTTTTAACTGAGCAAATAACTGAACATTTTTAACTGAGTTCGAGTTATTTTGAATATCAAAATTCACTTTGACTGAATGCTCGCCTTTAGTAAAAACAAAAGTTTTAGTGACAGTTAAGCCATTTGGACTCATGTAAGTTAAAGGTACAGATAAAGTATCACCTGTCAGGGTATAACTGGTTTGAGTTGCCGAATATAGAGGACGACCAGAGCTGCTGGCATCAGGGCCATCTGTGCCGGTTAAACCTGATTGAGCATGAAATAGTTGAGCACCCGATTCTGCTAACAGGGTATAAGGTTCATCCCCGTCTTTTTCTTGTGCATAATCTAACAGTTCCAAGCCAATTACATCACCACCTAACAAGTTGATTTTAGTTTTCAACACATCAGTGGTCACTTCAATGCTTGAGTGAGTCGGGCTGGCAGCTAACTGATCAGCTTGCGCAACGGGCACATCACTATTATTTGCATTGGCAGTTGCTTGAACGCCTGCTGCTGTTTGTTCGATTTGAGCCGGGGTATTAACCGGCTGCGGTGCTTGGTCTAATTGCCATTGTTCCCATAATAAATAGGAAACCAGCGCAAGACCTATCAATAAAAAACTTCTTTGCGATTCCATAAATCTTTATTTCTCTTCAGGTTTAGATTCTGGGACGGGATCATGCCCGCCAGGCGAAAACGGATGACATTTTATAACGCGTTTCAAAGTTAACCAACCACCAATCGCAACTCCGAAGCGATTTATTGCAATTATTGCATAATTAGAGCAGGTTGGGTGATACCGACATCTGGGTCCAAGCAATGGACTGATGACAACTTGATAACTTTTAACCAAAAATATTAACAGCTTAGCTAAGATTTGTTGGCAACGCGTTTTAATTTTTTCCACGTAAAATCCAACTCTTTGCGTAATTGTTCATTTTCTGCTTTAGCAATACCTTGCTTAGCAATAAAAACCATATCGACTGAAGGTAATTGTGGATGTGATAAACGAAAGTATTCACGAACGACTCGTTTTACTTTGTTACGATCAGTTGCGTTTTTTGCTTTCTTTTTTGAAATGGTAAAACCAATACGGGCATGACCCAGAGTATTAGTAGTTGCCAAGATGGTATAGTAGCGACAAGAAAACTTTTTAGGATGGGCGTTAAAAACGTTTTGGAAGTCAGCGGGAGTTAATAATCTAAACTCCCGCTTGTATTTATAAGTATTCACTTATAATTGACTTAGGCACTTAAAACTTTACGTCCTTTAGCTCGACGACGGGCTAAAACTTGACGACCGCTTTTAGTAGCCATGCGTGCACGAAAACCGTGGTTACGCTTACGCTTTAAGTTACTAGGTTGAAAAGTACGTTTCATTGCAATATTCCGATTAATCTATTTTTTTGTGCCGAAGCACAACGCCTTTAAAGGGGCGCGAACTATAGCAAATAATTATTCTAACAACAAGTCTATTTAAAACGCTTGTCAGTAAATAAGTGCTTAATTTGAATAAAAGTGTATAACTTGATGCAAATTATCATATTATCCACATTTTTAGCGTTTGAAACTTTATTTAGATAGCGAAAAAACGCGTCAGTCAAGTTTATTTTTTATAATTATTTTTATCCATATATTCATGTGCTTAGTTGTATTTTTGGCGGTTTGCTAAGATTCTTAATTTGTCAATATTGAACTTGTGGATAAAATCTGTTTTGATCGCACTCCTGACAATAATAATGGAGCTGGAATCTTTGGCCGATAATCTTTGGCAAGCATGTTTAGATGCATTGCAACGCGAATTACCGTCACAACAATATAATATGTGGGTTCGCCCTTTGCAGGTCCAAACCGTTAATAATGATTTAATATTATTAGCCCCAAATCGGTTTGTACTCGATTGGGTGCGCGATAAGTATGCGGATCGAATCAATGAACTCTTGATTGAATTTGCAGGTCAAGATCATCCAACTTTAAAAATGGAAGTGGGTTCTAAATCTGCTGCACCAATTGCCAACCCTAAACTTGAATTAGGTAGTCAGAATTCTGCGCCTCAGGTTAACAATCATCAGGCTCCTCAGAATAATTTTAGTAATCAAGGCTTAAATTTTGCCTCTGCTGGAAATGTCAGCAAAATAGGGCAAACACCACCGCAAAATTTAAAATCAAACCTTAGAGAAAACTATACATTCGATAATTTTGTTGAAGGTAAATCTAACCAATTAGCGCGGGCTGCAGCTACACAGGTTGCGGATAATCCAGGCACAGCTTTTAATCCGTTATTTTTGTACGGTAGTACAGGTTTGGGTAAAACTCACTTAATGCATGCTGTCGGTAATGAGATCAGAATGCGTAACCCGGATGCGAAAGTGGTTTATATGCATTCGGAACGTTTTGTTCAGGATATGGTAAAAGCAATTCAAACTAACTCAATTGAAGAGTGGAAGCGTCATTACCGAAGTGTGGATGCCTTACTGATCGATGATATTCAGTTTTTCGCCGGGAAAGAACGATCTCAGGAAGAGTTTTTCCATACCTTTAATGCATTATTAGAGGGGAATCACCAGGTAATACTGACCAGTGACAGATACCCTAAAGAAATAGAAGGTGTAGAAGAAAGGCTAAAATCGCGTTTTGGCTGGGGGTTAACCATTATAATTGAACCGCCAGAGCTTGAAACCCGTGTTGCCATTTTGATGAAAAAGGCGCAGGAATCTAATTTTGATTTACCACACGAAGTTGCATTTTTCATCGCAAAACGATTACGTTCGAATGTCAGGGATCTTGAAGGTGCGCTGAACCGGGTTATTGCAAATGCCAACTTTACCGGAAAAACGGTGACGATTGATTTTGCAAAAGATGCTCTTCGCGATATGCTCGCTTTACAGGAAAAACTGGTTACAATAGATAACATCCAAAAGACGGTGGCTGAGTATTATAAAATCAAACTTGCGGATATGTCGTCAAAAAGCAGAAGCCGCAGTGTCGCTCGACCTCGTCAAATCGCTATGGCATTGGCAAAAGAGTTAACCAACCATAGTTTGCCTGAAATTGGCGCAGCTTTTGGTGGGCGTGACCATACAACCGTATTACACGCGTGTCGTAAAGTTGTGGAACTTAGAGAAAAAAATCATGATATAAAAGAAGATTTCTCTAACTTGGTAAGAACACTGTCGTCGTAACTCAATATTGGACAAGAATAATATGAAATTTTCAGTTAGCCGAGAAGATATACTCAAGCCACTACAACTCGCAACAGGTACGGTTGAACGCAGACATACTCTACCTATTTTATCCAATGTCTTGTTAGATATTAGCGATGGTGTCTTATCACTAACCGGGACAGACCTGGAAGTAGAACTGATTGCTTCAGTTGATCTAGTTCAGGCTTCAGACGATGGCAAAATTACCGTACCGGCTAAAAAATTATTTGATATCTGTAAAGGACTAAATGATTCAGCTCTGATTGAATTTACCTTAGAAGAAGATAAGTTACGTATTCGTTCAGGCCGCAGTAAATACTCGTTATCGACTTTACCAGCCAAAGACTTTCCAAACTTAGAAGAGTGGCAAAGTGAAATTAACTTTGCGATTAAACAATCTGACTTTAAGCGAATGATCGACAATACGTCATTCTCTATGGCAAATCAGGACGTGCGTTATTACCTGAATGGTATGTCACTTGAAACATCTGAAAATCAAATTCGATGTGTGACTACTGATGGCCACAGATTAGCACTGACCCGAATCGATTTAGCAGAAGAGCGCTTAGAAGAATCACAGGTTATTATTCCTCGTAAAGGGGTGACTGAAATCAGTCGTCTAATCGAAGACAGTGATGACAATGTTTATATTTCGATAGGCAGCAATCACATTCGTTTAAGCAGTTCGGGTTTTACCTTTACCAGTAAGTTGGTTGATGGCCGCTTCCCAGATTATCGCCGGGTCTTACCTAAAGGTGGAGATAAAGAAGTTGTAGCCGATAAAAGTGTTTTAAAACAAGCATTTGCACGAGCTGCTATTCTGTCTAACGAAAAGTTCAGAGGTGTACGTCTCAACTTGGCTAGCGGTGAACTGACCATTACTGCCACTAACCCGGAACAGGAAGTGGCAGAAGAAGTCGTCGAAGTGAACTACCAGGGAGACGATTTAGAAATTGGCTTTAATGTTGCCTATGTTATTGATGTTCTTAATGTTTTAGAGTCTGATGAAGTTAAAATTACATTAGGTGATTCAAATAGCAGTGCATTGATTGAAGATAATCTGGACGATCGTTCTGTCTATGTTGTCATGCCGATGAAGCTATAGGTTTCAGTTTACATCCTAAATGTACATCAATAAGCTGGCAATACATCAACTTAGGTGTATTGATAAAATAGAAGTTGCTCCGCATCCAAGCTGCAATATTATTGTTGGTGAAAATGGCAGTGGAAAAACTTCTATTTTAGAAGCTATCTATATGCTGGGATTTGGCCGAACTTTTAGAAAATCAAAAACAGCGGAATTGATTCAGTTTGATAAGAATGATTTAACCGTTTTTGCTTCTACTGAATATCAAATGCAAGACAGTGCGACTTTTGGTATTCGAAAGTTTAAAAACGGAAGTAGTGAGATCAAGGTTAAAGGGAAAAAGGCTAAGCGACTAAGTGAATTATCATCCGAATTTCCCATTATCAGTTTTACATCAGACACGCTTGATTTAATTGATTCAGGTCCAGCAGGTAGAAGAAAATTTATTGATTGGTTAGTGTTTCACGTGAAACATGATACTGACGTTTCAGATATTTATCGACAATTCGATAAAGTTCTTGAACAAAGAAACGAAGCTTTAAAACAAGCTGATATCAAAATGATTCAAGCTTGGACACCTAAATTTATTGAGTTAAATTTACAGATTCAATCTATGCGAAATGAAGTGATTGAACAACTTCAGCACTTTTTAAATACCGCATACCAACAGGTGGAATCTAGTAAAGTTAATTCGTCACCCAAACTCAGTTACAAACTAGGTTGGAATAAAGAGCTTGATTTAGCTGATTTACTTCAAACGAATCAGGCATTTGAAATCAAGCGACGAAGTTGTAACTATGGTATCCACAGAGATGATATAATATTTCAACTAGATGAAATTCCGGTTAAAAATATTTTATCCAGAGGGGAAACCAAGCGGTTTGTATTGTCTTTATTGCTAGCCGCGGAACAGTTATTAATTACTAAAAGTCAGAAACAATGTATCTGGCTATTAGATGATATTGCTGCAGAGTTGGATTATCAGTCTATTGTTAATGCATTTTCAGTAGGGAAAAGCCAAAATAATCAAATGTTTTTTACATGTATAGAAAAAGATTTGGCGATAATTCAGCAAGCGATTAATTTTGAACATGCTGTGTTTCACGTGAAACATGGACAATTGTTAAACTAATGAAGGTCTAAAAATGTCAGAGCAGGTATACGACTCGTCATCGATAAAAGTATTAAAAGGCTTGGATGCAGTACGAAAACGTCCAGGTATGTATATAGGTGATACAGACGATGGAACTGGTTTACACCACATGGTATTTGAGGTGGTTGATAACAGTATTGATGAAGCCTTGGCAGGCCATTGCTCTGATATTGTTATTACTATTCATGCTGATGGCTCCGTATCCGTTCGCGATGATGGCCGTGGTATTCCGACAGAAATTCATTCAGAAGAAGGCGTTTCTGCTGCTCAGGTAATTATGACGGTTCTCCATGCCGGCGGTAAGTTTGATGATAACTCCTATAAAGTTTCTGGTGGTTTGCATGGTGTAGGTGTCTCGGTTGTAAACGCATTATCGGATGATTTACAGTTAACCATTCGACGCCAAGGCAAGGTTCATCAACAAAAATATAAATTAGGCGAGCCGGTTAAGCCACTTGAAGTCATTGGTGATACAGAAGGTTCAGGTACTGAAATTCGTTTCTGGCCATCTCCAACTATTTTCAGTGATATCGTATTTCACTATGACATTCTTGCTAAAAGACTGCGAGAGTTGAGTTTCTTAAACTCTGGTGTTTCTATTAAATTAAAAGATGAACGCGACGGTAAAAATGACCACTTTATGTATGAAGGTGGTATACAGGCGTTTGTTGAATACTTAAACCGAAATAAAACGCCTATTCATAAATCTGTCTTTCATTTAAATGTAGAGCGTGAAGATGGCATTACAGTTGAAGTCGCAGCACAGTGGAATGACTCTTTCCAGGAAAATATTTTCTGTTTTACCAATAATATTCCACAGCGCGACGGTGGTACTCACCTGGCTGGTTTCCGTGGGGCATTGACTCGTACTTTAAACTCTTTTATGGAAAAAGAGGGTCATGCTAAGAAAGCTAAGGTTGCAACAACGGGTGATGACTCTCGTGAAGGTTTAACCGCAGTTGTTTCTGTTAAAGTGCCGGATCCTAAGTTTTCATCTCAAACCAAAGACAAGTTAGTTTCTTCGGAAGTTAAAAGTGCGGTTGAACAAAGTGTCGGTGAGAAGCTAAACGACTTCTTACTGGAAAATCCGGCAGAAGTTAAATCTATCGTTACTAAAATTATGGATGCAGCCCGGGCTCGTGAAGCAGCTAGAAAAGCACGTGAAATGACACGCAGAAAAGGTGCGCTTGATATTGCTGGCTTACCGGGTAAATTAGCCGATTGTCAGGAAAAAGACCCATCACTATCAGAACTTTATATAGTGGAGGGTGACTCTGCGGGCGGTTCAGCTAAACAAGGTCGTAACCGTAAAAATCAGGCAATTTTGCCATTGAAAGGTAAAATTCTAAACGTCGAAAAAGCTCGCTTTGATAAAATGTTATCTTCGGCTGAAGTCGGTACTCTGATTACAGCAATGGGGTGTGGTATCGGGCGGGATGAATATAATCCGGATAAATTACGTTATCACTCAGTTATCTTAATGACGGATGCGGATGTAGATGGTTCACACATTCGTACTTTGCTTCTGACATTCTTCTATCGTCAAATGCCGGAGATCATCGAACGCGGTCATATCTTTATTGCTCAGCCTCCTTTATTTAAAGTGAAAAAAGGTAAACAAGAGCAGTATATTAAAGATGAGGCTGCCTATGAGGCTTATCTTACAAATATAGCGTTAGATGGTGCTGAGCTTTATGTGAATGATTCTGCGCCTGCTATAGCTGAAGGGGCGTTTGAGCAGCTTGTAAAAGACTATCAGACGATGGAAAACATCATTACACGTTTATCCAGAACTTATAATTTAGCATTGTTAAATGAGCTCAAGTTTGCCGAAGTATTAACGGAAGAATCATTAAAAGATGAATCTAAGGTAAAAGCTTGGGGTCAGGCTTTAGTTGAGCAGCTTCAATCATCACAAGATGGCAGCTCTATATTTGAACTTGAGCTGGTTTTTGACAGTGAAGTTCAGCTTTATGTACCTAGATTTAATGTGAGAACACACGGCGTAGATTATCAATATAATCTGGATCTGGAGTTTATTAATTCTGCTGATTATAAAACTATATCTAAAACCGGGAATACAATCTTTTCACTTATCGAAGAAGGGGCTTACGTAAAACGCGGCGAGCGAATTTATGAAGTTAGTTCTTTTGAGCAAGCTCTTAACTGGTTAATGAGAGAATCTAAGAAAGGGTTATCTATTCAGCGTTATAAAGGTTTGGGTGAAATGAATCCGGATCAATTGTGGGAAACGACTATGGATCCAGAGAGCCGTCGTATGTTAAAAGTAACCATTGAAGATGCGATAGCGGCAGACCAATTGTTTTCTACTTTAATGGGAGATCAGGTTGAGCCAAGACGAGAGTTTATTGAGCAAAACGCGCTAAATGTAAGTAACTTAGACGTATAAAGCTATCAATTGAAAGAGCTTTAAAAAGCGGCTATCTTTGTAAAAAGATATGCCGCTTTTTTATTTGATTTTTTTACATTTAAGCCGATATAGAGTTTGTTAATTAGAATGTCCCTCTATAAAATAAGGTTAAATTGCCAATAGGAATAAGTTGAAATGAAAAGAAATTCACAGGTAGTAAATCAAGAAGTCACCTATAGTGAAAGCGAAGAGCTGGTTTCTACAACTGATCTGAGAGGGGTCATTACTTACGCAAATGACATATTTTGTGAAGTAGCTGGGTTTACTCGTGAAGAGCTCATTGGTAAAAATCATAATATTGTACGCCATCCGGATATGCCGTCAGCAGCATTTAAAGACCTGTGGGATAACTTAAAAGCAGGTAGATCATGGCGCGGTATGGTAAAAAACCGATGTAAGGATGGACGTTATTATTGGGTAGATGCTTTTGTAACGCCTATCAATGAAAACGGAAAAATAGTCGGATATCAGTCTGTCCGGGTTAAACCTAGCCAAGAATTAAAACAAAGAGCCGAAAAACTTTATCAGGCAATTAATAACCAAAGTAAATCAGCAACAGCCGAAATAGGCGCTAAGAGTAAATTAACGGCTGCGACTTTAGTCACCCTGATAGCTGTGGGCGGTATGGGATTCTTGTCAGGCTGGATTGCTGCTGTAGGCTTATTAGTTGTATTAGCTATTATGGCGATGATTTTTTCAGATGAGTTGATCAAAACACCTGCAAGCATTCAAAATATTTTAGCTAATTATGACAGCGTATCCCGACTGGTTTATTCAGGTAAAGGCAATGCTTCAGTCATTCATTATGCTGACTGTATGGCAAAAGCTAAAAACAGAACTGTATTAGGGCGTTTTACAGATTTAAGTCGAAAACTAAATTTATTGTCAGCCACTTTGAGTGAAAACATAACGGTTGCAAGCAGCAGTGCTAAAGAGCAGAAATTTGAATTAACACAAGTGGCTACTGCTATTAATGAAATGTCTTCAACCGCTTCTGAAATTGCTAAAAACACAGCCGAAACATCAGAGCAGATATCACTAACCAATAATGAATGTGCTTCGGCCTGTGAGCAAATTGACTCTGCAACAAAAGGCATTTCTAATTTAGCGAGTCGTTCCCGGGAAGCTGCGAATTCAGCTGATGAACTGAGACAACAGGCAGAGTTAGTTCAGAATGCAATGGATGAAATTCGAGGCATTGCTGAACAAACTAATTTGCTTGCTCTGAATGCAGCTATAGAAGCCGCTAGAGCGGGTGAACAGGGACGAGGCTTTGCTGTGGTTGCAGATGAAGTTAGAGCGCTCTCTACGCGCACACAGGGCTCTGCATCAAGCATTCAGAAAAGCATTGAAAGCATGTATGTCACCATTGAAAACTGGTTGTCTGTCATGCAGGAAAACTTATCTTTGGCTGAACAATGCAATGATTCGGTCGAACAGAGCAATCAAATCGTACAAAATATAAATCAGATGGTTAATCAAATTTCAGATTTATCTGTGCAGATTGCAACAGCTGCCGAAGAACAGGGGCGGGTATCTGAAGAGATTAATCAAAATATTCAGTCGATAGATTCTTTATCTGATGACAGTTATAACAATGCACAGGCACTAGAAGAGGAAGCAAACGAGTTGCTCAATACAACTGACTATATACGCAACTTGAGTTTAACTTTTAAAGATTAAATCTGATTGTATTTATCGGGTTAAAAAAGTAAAGGCTTGCCAGGTGCAAGCCTTTTTATATCCGAAATTACCCATAATTCCAATTGTCCTGCTAATAAAATCAGTCGCCGATGTTTAAAGTAGATTAAGTTAAATCAATGAATTCTGAAATATGAATGAATACCGCATCGCACTGATTGCTTCCCTGATCGTAAAAATATTCTATTGGGATACCAAATTCATTATATTCAGGTAATTCATAATCCTGGGTAGCTGACCGACCTGCATAAAAAGGGGTCATCCAAAGTTGCAGTTTAAATGATTCGAGCAGTTGAGATAGGGGTGAGTAGTTTGTTAAATCATCTAAATAAACCTGATTATCTAAATCATATATCTCAGTTATATTATTATCACTAACCGTAATTCGCACTTCAGGTGGTGCTGTTATATTTGGGCAATCGATATAGCTTCGGCGAAAATTAAATTGATAATTAGCAATGTCAGCTTGTTGCCAAACTGCTATCTGAGCTTTTAACTGATGAATTAAGTGATACTTATAATTATCAGAAATCACCTGATATTCACATTGAGGATTAAATTGTGCCTGAGGTAATGTTTTCAGTGTTTCAAATCCAAGAGATTTTGCAATGCTTAAGTCACCTTTATGAATCGTAAAAACATTAATACTGCCTGTATCTGATCCACAGGACTCCGGATAAGCTAGTCCATCATCTGCCTTTTGGCTACAATGTATTTCAATATTTTCTTGGGCCAATTTCAACGCACTGGCTGATAAAGAAATGGCCGTTTCTGGCTGGCATGCAAGCTTTTGATCGTCTTGATAAACTCGAATATGTTGTAAATCTTCGTCTATTTTTAAGTCATTATCCAGGTCACAAGCAACCAAAGAAAAAGCGGAACACAAGATAGTCAGACTTGTTCTATTAAAAATCATAGTTGATTCCCTCCTAAATTTTCTGAGCTAAAATAAGCATAGGAGGGAATCGTTCGGATATCTGTTATCAAGTGTTATTGTTTGTAACCTTGAGCAATCCTTTATTAAAAGTTAATCAAATCTTTTAAGGTAAGCTTTTATCTCAGAAAGAAACCTTTCTCCGTATTTATCAAATTTACGTTTGCCCACACCACTGACTTGCAGCATCTGGTGTTTGTTTTCGGGCATCAAGTGACACATATCTACTAAGCTGGCATCATTGAAAATAATATAAGGTGGCACATCCTGTTCATCAGCAATTGATTTGCGGGTTTGGCGTAAACGTTCAAACAGGCGTTTATCGTATTTAAGGTTAGTAATGTTGGGCTTTTTATCTTTACTGATTTCAGTCGCTATATTAATTTGTGGTAGCGCCAGTTCGAGTTCAACTTCACTTCTTAAAACAGGGCGAGCCAACTCAGTTAATTTTAAATGTCCGTTGTCCGTTATATCGATAACCAGCAAGCCACGATGAACCAGTTGTCTAAGAATACTTAACCAGTATTCATGTGATTTAGCTTTACCTAAGCCATATACAGATAACTTATCGTGCTCTAAATCGCGTACGCGTTGAGTATTGGCGCCTCTTAATACATCGATAATATAGTTGAACCCAGACTTCTGGCCGGTCCGGTAAACACAGGAGAGTACCTTTTGCGCATCGAGTGTACCTGTATATTTTTGCGGTGGATTAATACAAATGTCGCAGTTTTTACAGGCATCTTCTTTGCTTTCGCCAAAATAGTTCAGTAGTACAATTCGCCGACAAGTCTCGCTTTCAGCTAGCGCAGTCATAGAGTCAAACTTATGGTGCTCAATATCGGCTCGTTGCGTGTTTTCATTTTGATTAATTAGCCAGCGAACTCTGTCGGCATCTGAAAACTCATATAACATTAAAGCTTCGCTAGGCAGGCCATCACGCCCGGCACGTCCGGTTTCCTGATAGTAATTTTCAATTGAACGCGGAATATCATAATGGATAACAAATCGAACATCCGGTTTATTTATTCCCATACCAAACGCGACAGTGGCAACTATGATTTGAATATCATCTTTTAACCATGCATTTTGAGATTGTGAGCGTTCACTTACATCTAACCCCGCATGATAAGATCTGACTTTAAACTGGTGACGTGTTAGATAATCAGTGACTTCTTCTACACGTTTGCGGGACGTACAATAGATAATGCCACTTTGGTTTTGTTTATGTTTTAAATACTGTTCAACCTGCTGAAGAGGTTTAAACTTTTCTTGCTGCAAATAACGAATATTTGGCCGGTCAAAACTGCCAATATACTGTAGCGCCTGATTTAATCCGAGTAGCTGGGTAATATCCTGGCGAGTGGCTAAATCAGCTGTGGCCGTTAGCGCGATAAAAGGGACCCGGCTGAAACTTTGGCGTAATTGACCTAGCTGTGCATAATCGGGTCTGAAATCATGTCCCCATTGTGAAATACAATGTGCCTCATCAATGGCGATCAGGTTAGGTGGCATTTGCTCAAGCTGCGACAGAAAATGCGGCTGCATTAATTTTTCTGGCGCAACATATAATATTTTGAGTTGATTGTGTGATAGCTGAGTCAGAATATCGTTTTGCTGTTGATAATCAAGCGTTGAGTTAATATAAGCTGCAGCAATGCCGAGTGCATCCAGTTGAGCAACTTGATCCTGCATGAGTGCGATTAAAGGCGAAATAACAATCGCATAACCAGGCAAAGCGATGGCCGGTATTTGGTAACAAAGAGATTTTCCGCTACCGGTTGGCATAATCGCCAGACAATCCTGTCCGTGCAACAATGCATTAATGACAGGCTCCTGACCAGCTCTGAAAGAAGTGTATCCAAATACGTTTTGTAAAACTGATAATGCTGAATTAGACAAAGCGGCTCCTTAATAGTGAGCCGCTATTTTACTTAAAGCTTTTTAATTTAGCTATCAAAGCAGGGGAGAATTAAACCAGACAGGTTAAAGTAGTTTTTCTAGGTCTTTTTCAATCTTCTCTAAAGGTTTGGCTTTTGAATTATAACTTTCCACAACCTGACCTTTGTCATTTATCAGGTATTTATAGAAGTTCCATTTTGGTGCTGTACCGCTTTGTTCGATTAGTTGTTTAAAAAACGGATTCGCGTCGCTACCTCTAACCGGACTACTGGTTAACATGGTGAAGGTTACACCATAGTTGATATAACAGACTTCAGCGGTTTCTTTCTCAGAATCACGTTCCTGAAAAAAGTCATCGGACGGGAAACCTATCACTTCGAAATCCTTGTCTTTATACTTTTTATATAAAGCTTCGAGATCTTTAAACTGAGGCGTGAAACCACAGTCACTGGCGGTATTAACTACGAGTAAAGTTTTTCCTTTAAATGCCTCGCAAAAATCAATTGTTTTTGTACTGTGTAGTTTTTTGGCTTTGAAGTTTAAAAGTGCAGGACAACTAGTGGATTCTGATATTGGCGATTCTGGCTGTGCATAAAGTGCAGGACTGAACACTGTTGAGCTGATGAGCGTCAGCGCTAAGCTGACTGCTTTCGTTGCGTTTGTTAATGATTTCATTTTTTTCTCCTGATTTGCAATGAATACTAGTTTAGACCTGTTTTGGTTTAAGTTTATTGCTCATTATTTAAAAAATAACTGATGGGGACATTAAAGTATTCAGCAAAGTGCCTGATATGACGTAAAGTGAGTTGTCGTTTGCCATTCACCAATTCAGATATAATGCTCTGCGGTACTATATGAGCAAGTTCTTTTTGTTTAACCTGATGCTGTTTTATTAAATCAGCCAGAACCTGATTTGGCGTGCGGGCTTCATAATTTTGATATGATTCTATACTCTCAATTAAGTAGTCAAGCACGATAATTAAAAAAGCATTTTTTTCAGTATTTAATTCGCTGAGAGATTCTATGAGTTGAAGCTTATCTAATAAAACATCTTCAGTGCTGATTGCTGTCTGACTGAATACAATCAGGTCGGCCAGTTGTTTGGCTAGATCGGCTGGAATTTCCGATAGCGTAGATAAAGTATCACTGATACGACTTATATCAATCTGATATTTTTTTGTCATGTTTTTCTCTTATTGTGCTTTATATATCAATATGATATTCAAAATACTAACATGCTTAAGCAAGGTTTATCTGATATTTGGTGCTAAGCTGTGAACCATTTATCGCCAATATAGGTAATAGCTTATATCTAGCCGATTAAAAAACTAATTACAGCGTAAACTTTTTTGCGTATCCTTTAAATAATTTAATTTTGTGATTTTAGCTTTATGCAATACAAAGATTTACGTGACTTTATTGCTCAACTTGAAAAGCAAGGGCAACTAAAAAGAATCAAACAACCGGTTTCTACTTATCTGGAAATGACCGAAATCAGTGACAGGGTACTTAGAGCAGGTGGCCCGGCTCTGTTGTTTGAAAATCCGGAAGGTTTTGATATTCCGGTATTATGCAACCTGTTTGGCACACCCGAACGGGTTGCTATGGGCATGGGGCAAACTTCTGTTGAAGCGCTGCGGGAAGTCGGTCGATTATTAGCTATGTTAAAAGAACCTGAGCCACCGGCCGGTTTTAAAGATGCGTTTGCCAAATTGCCTGTTTATAAACAAGTTTTAAATATGGCGCCTAAAAAATTAAAAAAAGCGCCTTGTCAGGATGTGGTTTTATCGGGCGATGATGTTGATTTAACAAAATTACCCATCCAGCATTGTTGGCCCGGAGATGTTGCGCCTTTAATTACATGGGGCCTAACTGTGACTAAAGGGCCACATAAAAAACGTCAGAACTTGGGTATTTATCGCCAGCAACTGCTCGGAAAAAACAAAGTCATTATGCGCTGGTTATCTCATCGTGGTGGTGCTTTGGATTTCCAAGAATGGCAGCAGGAACATCCGGGAGAAAGGTTTCCGGTCGCCGTTGCTTTGGGCGCTGACCCGGCAACTATTTTAGGCGCGGTTACCCCGGTGCCTGATACTTTGTCTGAATATGCTTTTGCCGGGTTGTTACGCGGTAATAATACTGAAGTCATCAAATGTATCAGTTCAGATCTGCAGGTTCCTGCGAGTGCTGAAATTGTGCTCGAAGGTTATATCGAACCGGGCGAGATGGCAGATGAAGGGCCTTATGGTGATCATACTGGCTACTATAATGAAGTAGACAGCTTCCCTGTTTTCACTGTCACCCATATTACTCACAGAAAAGATCCTGTTTATCACAGCACTTATACTGGCCGTCCACCAGATGAGCCAGCAGTATTAGGGGTTGCTTTAAATGAAGTTTTTGTACCTATTTTGCAAAAACAATTTCCTGAAATCGTCGATTTTTATTTGCCGCCTGAAGGTTGCTCATATCGATTAGCGGTTGTAACCATGAAAAAACAATACGCTGGACATGCTAAACGGGTCATGATGGGGGTATGGTCTTTTTTACGTCAGTTTATGTATACCAAATTTGTAATTGTCTGTGATGATGATGTAAATGCGCGTGACTGGAATGATGTTATCTGGGCAATCACTACTCGCATGGATCCGGCCAGAGATACTACTTTGGTTGAAAATACGCCAATTGACTATCTTGATTTTGCGTCACCGGTTTCCGGTTTAGGCTCAAAAATGGGGATGGACGCAACCAATAAATGGCCCGGAGAAACAAATCGCGAGTGGGGGGTAGCCATAGAGATGGAGCAATCTGTTAAAGATAAAGTGGATGCCATTTGGGATGAGCTTGCGATCATGCCTAAAAAATGAAAACCGTACAGGTTAAATTAAAACCCAGTGAGATTACCTTTGAGGTAGAACCGCTAGAAACTATAGTGGAGGCAGCTCTTAGGCAAAATATCGATTTTCCGTATAGCTGTATGCAGGGTACCTGTGATTCGTGCGTTTGTAACTTATTGGAAGGGAAGGTAAGCTATGGCGACTTGCCTTTTATTTTTACGGACGAAGAAAAGGCGAGCGGGATGACCTTTGCCTGTATTGCTTATCCCTTAACCGATATTGTTCTGTATCAGCCAAAAGTGTAGAAGTAAGAGAATTTAAATGTCTAATATTGAATGTAAAGTAGTAGAAGTTAGCCCTTTGACCGAGCATGTTTCTAAAGTGCTGTTAAAACCAACAGAACCATTGGTTTTTATTGCGGGTCAATATATCGAATTAGTGATTTCAGACAAGGATAAGCGTCCGTTTTCAATTGCTAACTCTCCGCTGGACAATGAATTTATAGAGCTGCACATAGGAGCTTCAACCAAGGATGAGTGGGCCTCGACTGCGCTGGCTCATATTAAATCTAATTCAACCGTTTATCTGAGTGGACCATCTGGCAATGCGGGTTTACGCGACAGTGACAATCGTCCTGTTATTTTATTAGCCGGTGGTACGGGTTTTAGTTATACAAAATCTATTGCTGATACATTACTAAAGCAAAATCATCAGCAACCTATCTATTTTTATTGGGGCCTTAGAAATCAAGCCGCAGCGTATGAGTTGGAATATTGGTTAGATAAGCACGACAAACATGACCATTTCCACTTTATTCCTGTTATTGAATCATCCGATGATAGCTGGAAAGGCCGTACAGGCCTGGTCATTGATGCTGTACTGGAAGATTTTACTCATCTGGCGGATTACCATATTTATTGTGCGGGTCGGTTTGACATGGTGGGTAAGGCCAGAGATGAATTTGTTAAAAAAGGTCTGAATGTCGATCATATTTTTGCCGACGCATTTGCATTTATTTGATGCCAGTGCCGGCATGCCGGATAAAACCTTAGAGGTTCGCTAAGCCTCTATCTTGGACTATAATTTAGTGAATAGGGTTTTTGACTAATATGTTGAAAAATCAGTATAAAAGCTTATGCTGATTTTTGTTTTCCGGCAAGACATATGCAACGTAGCTGATGTGAGTGACAGGGAGGTTAAAATAGGCGATGGATACAACAAAAACTGAATTGGATTCAACCCAGCTTGCTCAATTTATTGCCGGTTTAAATATTGCTGCAATTGGGCTAAATTCACAAAATAATATCGTCTTGTTAAATGCTCAGTGTGAAAAAAGTCTGCAAATTGATCTGCAAGCCGTCTATTTAACTCCGATTGATGATCTCATTCCTAAAGCCAGTTCTTATATAAAAAAATCGAGAGAGAAACAGGATTTTCAGTTTGATTTATCCATTCGCAGACCGCAATCTGATCCGCTTGATATCCGGCTCTTTATTTCATTTTATCCGCGTTCATTTCCGATTGTTACAACGCAAATATCGACTCTAATGACGTTTGAAGAGATCTCTGTTGAGTATGAATCGAGACAAAAACAAAAACAGCAGAATGAACTTGAAATGCTGAGTCGTTATTCTGGAGAGGTTGCTCACGATTTAAATAATATTTTAAATGTCATTTCGGGTCATCTTGAAATTTTAGAGCTAGAAGTTAAAGATCATATCCGAATGAAAAAAAGAGTAGATGCTGCACTAAAAGGCGTAAACCGCGGACGTGTATTATCTGCCAGATTAAGCCATTTGGCTTTTCATGACAAAGCTGATATGTCCGTTTGTAACTTAAACCGAGTTGTTGATGACAGCTTGGATTTGATGCAGGAGATGATTGCAAAAGAAGTCAGACTGACGCTGAAACCGAGCGAAGAGCCGCTTTATATTAACATTGATATCAGCCACTTTATTGATGTGCTGTTAAACCTGTGTATGAATGCCAGCCATGCGATGCAAGGAAGTGGAGAAATTCGAATTACTACAGCCAAAGTGGCAGGGGCTGAATTAGGTAAAAATGTTGATTATGCCAGTGTATCTATTGAAGATACTGGCTGTGGCATTAAAAAAGAAATACAAAACAAAATATTTGATCCGTTTTTTACGACTAAAATGAATAATAAAGGCAGTGGTATAGGCTTAAATTTAGTCAAAAACTATATGGAAATACATCAAGGCTTTGTCACACTCAGCAGTGAAGTTGATAAAGGTGCTTGTTTCTCTTTGTATTTTCCAGAGGTTAAAAAAGCCGTTAATGAGCCTAGTTTAAATAAGGACGATGATATGGGTGTTGAGCAAAAACTCGAAGGTAAAAGTGTCTTGGTTGTAGATGATGAAGCTCCAATTTTATTATTACTTAAAGAGTTTTTAGGGATCTATGGCATTAAGGTACAAACGGCCCCAACGGGTAGTGAAGGGCTTAATCTTGCGTGTGAGCAAGATTTTGATCTGATTCTGAGTGACTTAGTGATGCCGGGGGAAATTGATGGGGCTGAGTTTGCCTGTCAGTTATTAAAGCAAAAACCGGACTCATCGATTATATTTATGAGTGGCTATACAGATAACCGGCTGACAGATAAAGAAGAGCTCCGTCATATTCCTGTTATTAGCAAGCCCTTTAGAAAAAAAGAATTATTAAATGAGATGGAAACGGCTCTGAATTAGCAGGTAATGAATCTGGTGCGCAAAAGGATGGATAGATGCGGAAGATACTGGTTGTAGATGATGATGAACTGATTAATGAATTTATATCGGATGCAGCCGAGTTGGTGGGCGTTGCAACTACGGCTGTCACCAATGGTAGAGATATTCAGACCGTTAATTTAAATCAGTATGACCATATTTTATTAGACCTTTCGATTCCCGGCGCGGATGGTGTCCAGTTACTCAGGTTATTAAAAAATAAACATTATCAAGGCGCAATATCCATCACCTCTGGCTGTGAAGCGTCTGTGCTTAATTCTGCGCAGCAAATTGGTCAAAGTTATGGCTTGAGAATGCATTCTCCATTGGTGAAACCATTCGCACTGGAAAGGCTTTTAAATGTGATTCAGGAAGGCTCTCAACTGCTCAAAACTAAAGTTGAGCATGCTGGCCAGAATATCGATCAGGAAAAGTTATTACCTCAGCTTGAAAGCGCCATTAAAAATAAAGAAATAGACGTTTATTATCAGCCTAAGTTCGATATTGAGCAGCTTTCTATTCTTGGCGTGGAAGCTTTGGCCAGATGGCGTTTACATGATGGCACTATGATACCGCCTCCTGTATTTATAAAGCTGGCTGAGCAAAATGCGCTTATTGATGAACTGACCAATTGTATTATTGAAAAAGTATTGCCCCAGTTAAAAAAGTGGTTATTGATCAATGTAAATCTTCAGGTTTCAATTAATCTGTCTGCATTTTCATTAAATAATCTGGATCTGCCAGATGGTCTTGCCAGACAAGCTGAGCATTTTAATATTCCGAATCGAAATATTATATTGGAGTTAACCGAGAGTGCACTGGCTGAGGATACCAGCAAATCTGCGGAAATACTTACCCGGCTCAGAATGAAGGGCTTTGGCTTGTCTATTGATGATTTCGGTACGGGTTATTCATCTATACAGCAGTTGCAGGAAGTGCCGTTTAATGAACTTAAAATAGATAAATCCTTTACTGCAAACTATTCGGTTCGGCCTCAATCAAAAACGATTATTGAGTCCACGATAGAAATGGCACATAAGTTAGGGATTCATGTAGTTGCTGAAGGGATTGAAGACGAAAAAACACTTGAGTATTTAAGAGAAGTAGATTGTGATCAGGGGCAGGGGTATTTTTATGCTAAACCCATGTCAGATATTGAATTTAATCTCTGGTTGCATAATCACCCTGAATATTTGCAAGAGGAGTCACATAAAGCTGATAAGCTTAGATTGTTGATCTTGAGCCGGGATGTTGTTTTTACGGATACAGTCACAGAGGTTTTGTCGGCAGAATTTGACGTTGAAGCATTCGACAATGAAAAACGATTTATCGAAAGCGTACAGACTCACTCGTCTGCTGTACTTTTTATTGATATATCCTCTGAAACTCAAGGACTCGAACTTTGCAGCCAGCTAGCCGATAGGGTGAAAGGTAAACATACACTGGTTGTGACGGGGGCGGATAATAAAAATCAAAAATTAAATGCGCTTTCAACCGGGTGTGATGATTATTTTATTAAATCAGACTCTGTCGGGCAGTTATTAGGCAAGTTCAGGGCGATTAAACAATTTCAGATAAACAAAAGTCAGCAAGGGAAAATTGCTGCTCTCTATCAGACAGAACCCGATGTGGATGAGCTGGTTTATTACAAGGCACTGACTCAAGTCTATAGTCAGTTAATTGTTTGCCAGGATAAAGCCGGGTTTGTTGGTTTGGTATTTGAGTTGGCCAATCAACTGAGCTGGGACATATGCCTGAAAGTAGAGTCTCTTGAAGGCATTAAAAGTTATCGAGCTCCGGATGTGCCTTGTACGCCAATGGAAGAAAGTGCATTTATTTTATTAACAGATGCCGGAAGTTTTTATCAATTTAATCAGCGGCTTATTTTAAATGCTAAACATGTCAAAATACTATTTAACAATTGTCCTGCACTTGATACAGTCTGGTTTCATCAGTTTTGCATTAGTTTTTTGAATGCTCTTGAGAAAAAGTGGCGAGAGTTAAACCATTTTTCAGCCTTGATGGAAATGTGCGCCAGCCTTGAGCAGGCACTGGTTCGCCTTAAAGGCAAAGTGTCAACATTCGAGCAAGATGCACATTCAATTATAGATTCATTGCTACTTGATATCAGAGCAAACCTGATTACGGCTAATCCTAATCTGGAAACTGAGAAAAAATTAATTGAATTAATTGAAGCCAGCGTCGCTAAAGTTTTAAATTTAGGTGAGAGTGGACGGGAAATCGATATTGAGTTTTCACATATTATTACTCAATACAAACACCATCATTTTGATGGTAAGCAATAAGATTATTTGGAAGATAGATGGATAACTGGCTTAGTTTTTTACAGGGAAAAGCATTTTCTAAGGAGAAAGAAGAAAAGTATCAGGCGTATATTGAAGGCCGCGCACGACCTGTTGTCGCTTATGTTTATGCGATTGGCGGTATTATTCCTCTGGTTTTATTATTGTTGGCCTATACAGTTTCTGCTGAACATTTTGAAAAAGTTGCCCCCGCCAGATTTTGTTATTTAATTGCCTGGGCCGCGATTGCCTGGGCCACCTTTTCAAGTCGCCCCATTTTTAATATCAAGGTTTCGTTAATTATATACAATATAGTCGGGTCTATCTTTGTTACCTATTTAAATGCGTTTTTAACTCAAAACCACCTATTTATTGTTCCCACTTTGCTGATGTTTCTAATCGGTATAGTGATCTCTCAAGTGGGTTCAAAAACTCAGCTTATTTCTGGTATTGTCAGCTTTTTTATTCCGCTTTTTTTATTTTTAATTAAACCCGATCTCACCAGTCAGGACATTTCTGTACTGGTTTTATTATTTATCTGGGCAACCATTGCCTGGATAGCAAGTATTATTTTGGAGCAGGTCAACCGGCGTTTATTTAATTATGAACAGGCGCTGGCTGAGGCGAGCGAGCAAAAACAAAAACTGTTTGAACAGGAAGAAAAATCGAATCAGTTTAAAAGCCAGTTTCTGGCAAATATGAGCCATGAAATCAGAACGCCGCTAACGTCTATTATAGGCTATGCAGAAACCTATCTAAATGCAGAAGAAAAACAACTCAAATGCGATCATGTATTGCCGACCATTTATGAAAATAGTCGTCACTTATTAACTATCGCAAATGACATACTGGATTTATCTAAAATTGAAGCTGGTAAATTGGAAGTCCATTCGGTGGAAACCGATTTATTTCCTATTTTTATTAAATTACAGAAAAATCAGCAAGCCTTAGCTGAACAAAAAGGGCTCAATTTTACTATGAGCTACTCGTTTCCGTTACCAAATAAAATTATGACTGATGGCACTCGGCTTTATCAGGTTTTGCTGAATCTAACCAATAATGCGGTCAAATTTACAGATCATGGCGGAGTGCATGTCAGAGTCGCTTATTATAAACCCACTAACACATTAAGTATTAAAGTAAAAGATACAGGCATTGGTATGAGCCAGGAGGTCATTGGTAAACTGTTTTATGCGTTTAATCAGGCTGATACTTCTCACTCTCGTAAATTTGGCGGAACCGGTTTAGGTTTGTATATTTCAAAAGAGCTGATCGAGCAGCTCGGTGGCCAGATTAGTGTTAGCAGCGAAGAAGGGATAGGCTCTGAATTTAGCTTTACAATTAAAGCAAACGTCTCTAAACGAGCGATTTGGGAACAAACATTACCCGATACCCAAGCCATCCTGAATTTACCTGACAATTGTCAGAACAAGTTTAAAGGTCATATTTTATTAGCGGAGGATCATCCGGATAATGGGCGTTTAATTCGACAGCACTTGGTTGAATTAGGTCTTAAAGTTTGTCTGGTCAATAATGGTCAGGAAGCCGTTGAAAAATCTTTATTGATGGAGTTTGATCTGATTTTAATGGATATTCAGATGCCTACAATGGATGGGATAAGCGCAACTCAGCTCATTAGGAAAAACGATGATAAAACACCCATTATCGCCCTGACAGCAAATGCCATGAAACAGGATATTGATAATTATCTGGCACATGGATTTAACGCTCATTTAAGTAAGCCGATTGAGTTAGCTGAGTTTAGTCAGGTGTTATCTCAGTTTTTAGCAATTTCAGATGAAGATGACGATGATGACTTTTTGTTTTCGATAGACAGTGAAGAGTTTGCGCATATGGTCGCCGAATACAAACAAAGCTTAACTGCGCAGAAAATTCAGTTGGAACAAGCCAAACAAGTAGATGACTGGCAACGGGTGATGAATATATCACATAGCATTAAAGGCTCGGCGGGCAATTTTGGTTTTACCAATCTGACCCGATTAGCTGCAGAGCTGGAGCAAAGTTTACGTCAGGATAAAACAGCTGAGCGTCAGTTACAGTATGAGCAATTTATGTCTGAATTAAATCAGGCAGTTTTAGAAACCAGTTAACAGACCCTAGAGCCTGTTTATCTTTGTTTATAATTTGAGCTGAGAGAAAAAATTGTCTTAGACAAGGCAAAAATAACGAAA
>CAJXMO010000013.1 GCA_913056495.1 uncultured Alteromonadaceae bacterium
TTTCGAGTTCCGCTTTAACTCGCTGACGTTTGTCTGCGTGTCGCTGCGTTGTGGGGGCGCATTATAGGGACTAATTACCCCCCGTCAACGCTTTTTTTGAATTAATTTGAAATAAATGTTCAAGCGGTCAATTATCAATCAAAAGCTTTATTTTATGGTCATTAAATCAACAAACCCTAGCAAATAAATTAAATCACATGTTTATTTTAATAATTCTATTGGGCATGAATAAAGAACTTCGCTTAATTTCGCTATGCATTCTATATTTGTAATATCAATAAAAACGAGTGAGTTAAATGAAATCTATTAGTCTTTCACGTAAATTATTAACTCAAGTACTGACTATTTATATTATTCTGACTTTGTCCATTACCGCGATTCAAATCGCCAGTGAGTACTACACAACCAAAAATCACATTCGTGATGAGTTGAAGATACTGCAGACCACCATCAGTAGCAGTTTGACTCGTTCTATTTGGGAACTGAATACACAACAAACCTTAACACTTGCGCGCGGACTTTTGGCGATGCCACTCATTGAAGGCGTAAAAATAGAAGATGAAAATGGAAATGCAATCGTTGAACTAGGTAAGGACATTGCACAGCATCCGTCATCAGATGAGGAATATGATGACGGCGGCTTGTTTTTATATCAGCAAAGAAAAGGCTTATTCGGTTATAAAAGCCCATTAATTTTCGAATTCGCTGGCAAACCCGTAGATGTCGGGTATGTCAGTCTATTTTCTTCTAACGAAGTTATCTTAACTAGAATGGGGCTACCGCTGTCCCTTTTGATCTTTAAATCTATCTTTATTACTGTTTGCCTGTTTCTTATTATTCTGTACACATTTCGAAAACTATTAAGTAAACCACTGTCAGAATTGACCGGACAAGTGCAAAACTTTGATATAGAGCGATTAGAAGAATCCAAACTAGACGTAAATTTAGCAGAGCGAAATGAATTAACCATATTACAGGGCGCTTACAATAATTTAATTAATAAACTCGTTGCGTATGGTGATGCACTAGATAAAGCCAATCGTCAACTGTTGGATGCCAATACAAAACTGGATGAGCAAAATTTATTACTCGAGCACGAGGTTGCTAAAAAGACAGCTCACCTTAGCCGAGTTATGCTTAATATTGAAAGCCAGAAAAAAGAGTTAGAGGAAAATCAGAATCAACTTGCTATTGGTATAGAGAACCAGAAACAATCCGAACATGCGCTAATATCAAAACAAACTGAACTTGAAAAATACGTAGAAGAGCTCAAACAGACACAAAACCGTCTGTTAGAGTCCGAAAAGATGTCCACTTTGGGTGGACTGGTAGCAGGTATTACACATGATGTTAATACTCCGATAGGGATCAGCATTACCGCCAGCAGTTTCTTAGGCGAACAATTAAAAACACTCACCCTTTCTCTTCAGAACAAAAGTTTAACTCAGACCCAACTTAGTAAATTTTTAAGTGAAGCGGTTGAAAGTGTTAATTTGATTCATTTGAACTTAAAACGTGCTGCTGAGTTAATATCCAGCTTTAAACAAATTGCAGTTGACCAAACCAGTGAAGCAATCCGGAATATAGAAATAAAAGAATATATAGGCGAGATTTTACATTCACTTCAGCCTAAACTGAAAAAAACCGATCATCAAATTCAATTCGATTGTGCACATAAAATAGAAATGAGCTGCCCTGCCGGTGCACTCTCTCAAATTTTTACTAATCTGATAATGAACTCTCTAGTGCATGGTTTTGAAAATAAATCAGATGGGAAGATTAAAATTCTTATCACAGAGCTGGATAAGGATAGCATTGAAATTGTTTATAAAGATAACGGAAAAGGATTAAGTAAGAATGCGCTTAATCAGCTATTTAAACCCTTTTTTACAACTAAAGTAAATCAGGGTGGTAGCGGCTTAGGTACACACATAATCTACAACCTAATTAAACAAACTCTAAAAGGCCATGTCCGGGTAGAGAGTGAGCCAGGTCAAGGACTCAAATATACCATCACTTTACCTAAATACACGCCAATAGAGTGAGTACGTATTTAAGACCTTGCTCAACAGACCGCGCTCATAAATGCTAGATATCAATTGAACGTATTTCGGCATCAGCATAGAACGCAAGACGGGTTGCAATCTAATATCAGATCGGTTCGGCAGCCCGACTGCAACATTTTAACATGGCGCTTTCTTATTTAATTTACGCTGCAACGTCCGTCTATGCATATTTAACTGGCGCGCTGTGGCTGAGACATTACCCTGATTCGAATTTAAAACAGACTGAATGTATTCCCATTCAAGTTGAGATGCACTCATAGGAGAAAAATCAGTTTCAAACTCTGCCAATTGGTTTTCAGCTGCAGACTTAGATTTTTGTTCAACCAGTTTTTCAACTTGCTCAAACAAAGCCGCAAAACTGAGCGGCTTTGTTAAATAATCATCAGCCCCTGCTTTAATTGCATTCACGCAGGTTGCAATGCTGCCATAACCGGTCAAAATCAATATTATGCTCTCGGGGCAGTAACTGCGCACAGGCGCAATTGCCGGCAAACTCGATTCTATTCCCAGATTAAGATCAAATATAACCACTAACGGGTTAAAAGATTCAGCCAAGCGTATAACATCCAGACTGCTGTGCGCCAATTCTACAGTATAACCTTTGCGTTCAAATTGACGTTTCAGTGTCTGGGCAAATATTAAATCATCATCTAATAATAAAAGTTTAAGACTCATTATCTTGATACTACTAACCAGATACCGGCAAGCGAATCTGGGTTAATGCCCCTTTATCGTTATTGTTCAGAACAATTGTCCCCTCGTTACGCTCAATTGCCGCGTTTGCCAAAATTAACCCAATGCCCATACCAACATCCTTATCCGACGCAGCTTGCAATCCAAGCTTTTCCATTTTGGCCATATCAAAACCGGAGCCGTAGTCCTGAATAGAAATGACCATGTGATTATCAATGACATCGGCGTTCAAATCCAGTTTAGTACTTGATCTGCTTAAACTTGCGTCCGCAGCATTATCCAATAAATTAAGAATCGCCATTTCCAAATTCAGATCTGAACTGAGCTGAAACTGAGCCAGCTTATCTGAAAAGTGGGTATTCACCTCAATTTCATTTCTCCGGTTCCACCATAGCTGGCAAATTCTTTCAACAAAAGACAAACAACCATGCATTGAGGCCTGTTGAAGTTTGGCTTGTTGCGCGATATTTCTGACAATCTGCTGACACCTGTCTAGCTGAATGTCGAGCTGGTTGATAACCTCAAACTCGTCTTGCCCCGGTTCAAAAGATTTAATTTCTTCGGTTAATAATCCCATCGTAAATAATGGCGTTGATAACTGATGAGCCGTATTAGCGGCATATGTTGCTACGGCCAGAATCTGCTCATCCCTCATTTGCTGTTCTTTCAGGTCTGAAATTTCACTTCGCTGGCGGATCAGGTGTGATCTTTGCGCAGACATAAACCAAGTCATGGCGATAGCAGAAAAAACAAATGTTACCCACATCCCTTGTAAATGCCCAGCCATCATATGATGCTCTGAATAAGCACTGGCCGACCAAATTAAGCCAGTGTAAATAAGCACAGCGGCAAAAGTAACGGGCCAGGCTTTATTCGACGTTAATAATATAGAAGCCGAAATAATTGGAACATATAAAATTGAAATGGCGCCATTCATTGCACTTGTATTTAAAGCCAAAAGTAACCCAAAACCAATCAAGTCAACCCAGTGAGATAACCAAAGCCCATATTTTGGTTTCAACAGGGTGAGGGATATTTGAAACAATAGATAACAGGCTAAAACAAACCAGCTTGTCAGTTCAGGTTGCCTGATAACACTAAAAACAATAATACAAACTAGCACGACTGCGAGTCGAATTAAGCTCAAAGTGTAAGATTTTGTTATATCGCGCCAGTTCATAGAGCCACCTGAATGTTTTAAGTTCGTATTGTAAAAGAATTCACTCCAGCCAACAAAAAATTGAAGCAATTAAACTATATACGTCAAGGAGTACTACCACTTTAAAAACTGACACGTTAACATACTCTTTATCTGAACAAATAATAATGAGGCACTATGTCTAGCAAAAGTGGAATTTCGAGAATGTTTTCAGCCTTATGGGGAAGTATTAACTTCACCCGAAAGCTATTAATCAATATATTATTTTTTGGCATATTAGTCGCTGTCATAGTCGCTATCAGTACTGACACACAACAAATTAAAGTGCCCAGTACATCAGCACTAGTCCTGAATTTATCCGGAAGTATTGTCGAGCAAAAACAGCTTACTAACCCGGTTGATGATCTGGTCATGCAAGCCAGCGGCGGTGCGCAACAACCGGCAGAAATTTTATTGTCCGATGTATTAAGTGTTTTAGACAATGCAAAAAAAGATTCAAGGATTAAAGCGGTTGTATTAGATCTGCAATATTTAAGCGGTGCTGGATTAAATAAACTTGAAGCTATCGGCGACAAATTAAATCAAATCAAAGCCGCCGGCAAACCTATTTATGCAATTGGTGACTATTATACAAAAGGCCAATATTTTTTAGCCAGTTATGCTGACGAGATAATGCTTCATCCAATGGGCTTTGTCTTATTAGATGGGTTTAATAACTACCGCCTTTATTATAAATCTGCTCTCGAAAAGCTCAAAGTCACCACGCATATATTCAGAGTTGGTACCTATAAGTCATTTGTTGAACCTTACATTCGAGATGATATGAGCGAAGCAGCAAAAACGGCGAATCAGGACTGGTTATCCAGACTCTGGCATATTTATAAACAAGGCGTTGCCAAAAGACGCAATATTGAAATTCAAAATTTTGATGAAGAACTTGAAATATTCAGCGAAAAATTTGAAAAAGCAAATTATGATTTTGCTCAATACGCGCTGGATAATCAATGGGTAGACAGTCTGAAAACACGTGAAGAAGTTGAGCAAACAATTGCGGGCGTTGTAGGCTGGACAGATAACAAACGTAGCTACAACCGGGTTAATTTTGAGCAATATCTAAAGCTGACTAAGCAACCTCAGTTTATGCAAAAGCAAGACAATCAAGTGGCCATTATAGTTGCAGCAGGCAATATTCTGGATGGTAAACAGCCTCCGGGCACGATTGGTGGCGACAGCACGGCCAAGTTGCTCGAAAAAGCCAGATTAAATGATCAAGTAAAAGCCGTTGTATTAAGAGTTGATAGTCCGGGCGGCAGTGCCTTTGCCAGTGAAATCATCCGGCGAGAAATCGATTTATTGCAAGCCGCCAACAAACCCGTTATTGCTTCAATGAGCACAACAGCGGCATCCGGCGGCTACTGGATTGCCAGTAGCGCAGATGAAATCTGGGCTCATCCAACCACAATTACCGGTTCGATTGGCGTATTTGGCATGCTAATGACATTTGAAAATACTCTCGATTATATGGGTGTGCATACTGATGGTGTTGGTACAACTGAATGGCCACCGCTTACGCCTACCATTGCACTGGACGAAAGAGTGGGTCACATTCTGCAAAAAAGCACAGAACGAGCTTACCAGAGATTTTTACAATTGGTTTCAGAACACAGAAACATGACCACCACAGATGCAGACAGTATTGCTCAAGGACGTGTCTGGATTGGTGAGCAAGCACTCGCAAACGGGCTGGTAGATAAACTGGGTAACTTATCTCAGGCGGTTGCCTCTGCTGCTGAGCATGCCGGACTTGATAATTACACCACAGTATTAATTGAGCAAGAACTCAGCCCACAACAACAGCTGATGAAAGAATTGTTCGGTCAAGTTTCTGGTTTATTCAGCACACAAACAGCGCCTGAGGTTTCAACTCAGCTGCAGCAGCAAATTAATCAGTTAGTGAAAGAATACAATGAAATAAGCCAGTGGAATGATCCTAAAGGCCACTATGCCCTGTGTGTTGCCTGCACAATGGAATAACTGCACAACACACTATAAAGGTAATAATAAAAACGGGTTTAGCTTCTGGCTAAACCCGTTTTTATTTGCAACCCAAAATCTGCGCTTGCGATGAATGTTAACCACTCATCACCCCCAGCTAATTATCCTTTATAAAACGAACCGATTTTTAACGCATGATTTAGCGGTTTATCAAAGATTCACTCTACAAGGTTATCAAGCAAAGTCATCCTCTGTAGAAAATGACTCTTGAATAATCAGTGTTTCCACCAGAAAATCCTGCATAAAGCGGGCAGCACAACCACAGCCGCTAACATATTCACAATAAACATAAAGGTTAATAATACGCCCATATCCACCTGAAACTTAAGCGCTGAAAATAACCAGGTGCTCACACCTATCGCTAATGTTAACCCGGTAAAAATTACCGCACTGCCCCGCTCTTTTAATGCTTCCAGATATGCCTGATTCAACGACAAGCCCTGTTTTAACTTAACCGTCATAGTCGATAAAATATAAATACCATAATCCACCCCGATACCCACGCCTAATGCTATAACCGGCAAGGTATAAACCGTTAAACCTATCTGCAAAAACGTCATCAGTGCCTGCGCCAGGGTAGATACAATAAACAAAGGTAAAACAACTGAAACCGTCGCTCGTAATGATTTAAAACTCAACAAGCATAAAATAAAGACAGCTGAATAAACATACAACATCATTGGTAATTGAGCCGCTTCTACGGCTTCGTTCGTCGCCCCCATAACGCCAGCGGGTCCCAGTGCTAATTTGAACGTTAAATTATCTGATTCAAACCTTGCTCGCTCAGATTTAACCGTATTTAACACCTTTTCAATCGTTTCAGCTTTATGATCAACCAAATATAAAATAACAGGCATGGCACTACAATCTGTGTTTAATAAGCCTGTACTGGTTGCAACTCGGGAAACCGACTGAGCTAGCGTAGCACTGTTTTTAGGCAGAACCTGCCACTTAAGATTACCTTCGTTATAACCGGCTGTTATGACTTTAGCAACACTGGTTAAACTCACACTGGCTTGCACTTCTGGCAGCTGAGTTAACAACCATTGAAAGTCATCAATATTTTTCATCACCTGATAATCCGTGCAAGCATCTGCCTGTGTTTGAGCAATAACAGATAATACATCAACGCCAATCTCAAACTTATCAGTAATTAAAAATGTATCCTGATTATATCGGGCACTTTCATGCAAAGCCGGTGCACCAGCATGTAAATCACCTACTTTTAATTTTTGAGCTTGCCAGCCACCGGCAATCAAAAGCATGACAGCCACAATCACAATAATAATGGCAATGGCGGGTTGAGTGAGTTTAATTAAATAAGGCCAAAACACTTCGCTCCGGCTTTTTTCTGCTTTTTGGAAATACTTAGGTGAAAACCGGATATAAGAAACCAACACAGGCAGTAAAACTAAATTTGTTAAAATAATCACACCAACGCCAATGGAAGCGGCAATCGCCAATTCCTGAATGACTCCAATATCAATGCTGAGTATAGTGATAAACCCAATGCAATCTGATAATAACGCAATAAAACCAGCCAAAAACAGGCCCTCGAAACTGAGTTTGGCGGCTTCAAAACTCGACTTGCCTGCAGCGACCTTTTTACCAATTGCGTTTATCATCTGAACGCCGTGACTCACACCTATGGCAAAAATTAAAAACGGCAGCAAGATAGACATAGGGTCCAGCCCAAACCCGAGCAAAGACAAAAGCCCTAGCTTCCAAATCATGGCAATAACAGAGCAGCACACAGGCAACAACATTAAACGAAATGAGTGGCAAAACAAATAAACCAGGACAGAAGTGATTATGATAGCTATCGCAAAAAAGACGATTACTTCTTTTGCCCCCGAAGCAACATCGCCAACCATTTTAGCAAAGCCGATGATATGAACTGTATGCTCGTCTGATTCAAACTGGCTGCGGATGTCTTTTTCGAGTTGCTCGGCAAATGCAATGGTATCAATCGGTGCCTGCGTATTTGGATCAAAATCCAGTAATAAAGCCGTTACCATAGCGCAACTATAATCGCCCGAAACTAAACGTCCTACCTGTCCGGATTTTTCCACATTGCGTTTAACGACCTGCAAGCCCTGATCATCATTGATAAAGTTAGCAGGAATGACCGGGCCACCGGTAAACCCCTGTTCAACAATTTCGGTAAATCTGACACTGGGTGAAAACAAGGATAAAACCTGTGAGCGATTGACACCCGGAATAAAAAATAACTGATCATGAATTTGCTTTAATTTTTCGAAAAAATCAGCCTGATAAATATTGCCAGACTGATCACATAATGAAATTAATACCCGGTTGGCACCGCCAAAATCATCTGCATGTTCAAGATAAGTTTGCATATACGGGTGCTCAAGTGGAATATTTTTGGTAAACGCTGCATCGAGCTTTATCTGGCTGGCGAAATAGGCAAGTAACACTGTGAGCAACGCAAAAACGGTAACCACAACTCGCCTATGACCAAATATAAGCTGCTGAATAAAATGAATGAAAAATGACAAAATAGACCTCTAAACAGCTATAAAGCCGGGTTATTAATAACTTCCACGCCTTTGTCTCCCACCAGCCAAATTTGGTTATCTAACAAAGCGCCATTTAAAATAGCCTTGCTTTTAACTTTACCTATTGGCTTGGCTGAAGCAGTGCCTTCTTGCCAAATCCAGTAAGTCTGACTGTTACCCAGCAGTAGCCAGGTATTGGTTTTAAGTTTGACCGCTGAATTAATATTCACAGGTTCAGTAAGCTCAACTGGGTACCAGTCTGCTTCAGCCAGTGAATTGGTTTCTGCATAAAATACATGACCTCTAAGGCCCGATATAACAATGGAATGGCCTGCATTAACATCAAAAAAAGAACCGGGATAAATTTCATCCAACCGTTTCCAGGATTGGCCTAAATCATTACTGATTGCAATTAAACCCAATTCACCTACCAGTATAAGCCGACCGTCAGGCAGCAATGTCATCCTGTTTAAATGGGGTTGCAATGCCGCAGCTTCTTCTTCATAGATATCCGGCATTTCGGTTTTAACCTCTTGCAGGTAATCCTGGTCATCTTCAGACAATATGCTTGCATGCACTTCTTTTTGCCAACTCCCCCCCGCATCCCGGGTGCGGTAAAATAGCCCATAAGCGCCTACTGCAATGCCATGTTGTGAATTAAAAAAGATAACATCCATAAAAGGTGCATTACTCTGTGCCTGAAAACTTTTTTGCCAGCTATTGCCGGCATCAATGCTTTTTAGAATAATGCCCTGATGGCCGACGGCCCAAATATGCTGTTCATCCTGTGCATATACAGCTGTCAGTGTCAGATCGCTTGGTGAGTCAATAGATTGCCAACTTTGTCCGGCAAGCTTTTTAAGAATAAGACCTCGTTCACCGACAGCCACAATTGAGTTTTCGGCAACCCGGGTAATATCCAGATATAAAGCAGATTGAATTTTAGACAGGTCAGCTGCATAAACACCTTGCACCAACATTAGAATGCAAAGTGAAATGCAGAGTTTTAAACGAAACAAAATAACCAATTACCGTAAACCTTCACGTCTCAAAGCCTGAGGTGTAAAGTCACCCGCGTCCAGTTCTACGCTAAAATCATACATTTTTTCATTATTATCCAAACCCAGCGCAAGATAACGACGTGAGTTCAGGTCATGATAAACATCTAATGTGCTCCATAATGTTGGCACATCATAATAATTAATCACATAGGTAAAGTTGACCCGGTAGAGGTTATCCCGATTATCGTAAGTATCAACAACCGCAATTTGCCAGCTGTCTTCATCAATATAAAACACCCGCTTTTTATAAATATGACGCATTTCAGGCTTTAGCTGCGCTTCAACAACCCAGACTCTGTGTTTTTCATAACGGGTTAATTCCGGGTTGATATGACCGGGTTTTAAAATATCATCATAGCTGATCCCTTGCTGATGCAGAGCATAATTGTTGTAAGGGATATATATTTCCTGTTTTCCTTTCAGCGTCCAATTATATCGACTCGGAGAGCCGTTAAACATATCAAATTCATCCGTTGTTCTTAAACCGTCAGACGCTGTACCAGGTGCATCAAATGCAATATTCGGGGCTTTACGGACACGTCTTTGTCCTGTGTTATAAGTCCAGGCTTGTCTTGGTTGCTGAATTTGATTTAAAGTTTCGTGTACCAGTAACGCCGTACCTTTTAATCTCGAAGGTGAAGTTACTTTTTGTTTGAACATTGAAATGATATTGCTTTTTGCCAACTCTTCAGGTGTCGCACTCTCTCGTGAATAATCAACCATGACCTCTTCTTCAAATCCAATCAGGGTATAATCACCGGATGCCGTGGGCGAAGCTTGCCCTGCCCAACGCGCAATATCTGTGCCTCGAAATCTTAAGATGTGATTCCAAATCGCTTCCAATCCGTTTTGCGGGATAGGGAATGGAATGCCGGTTGATGCCGATTTAACTCCTTCACCTGACTCGACTAACTCTGCTTTGGTCGCATTGTTGATACTGGATTTGTAAATATATTCAGGCTGAGAAGCCGAACGTCTGGTTTGGTAAACTGGCATTTTAAAGGTGTCCGGGTATGCCTTAAACATAGCGACCTGACCCGGTGTCAGAAATTTTTGATATTGAGCATAATTTTGTCCGTTAATGGTAAACAGAACTTTATCAGCGGCAAAAGGGTCTGGATGGTGATCGCCACTTTTATAGCCAGCTGGCGGCTGGGTAATGCCGCCAGTCCACTCAGGGATAGAAGCATCTTGATTAGCACTTTTTTCAGCACCTAACGGCGTTAAAGTTTTGCCTAGCTGCTCAGCCTGAGTAGCTGATACTTTGGCACTGACGGGCTGCAAAGCACAGCCCAATGCCAGCACACTCATTAAGAAAGACGTTTTAATTTTCATAAATTCAACCTTGCTAATCTGGCTTATAACGAATATTTGATGCTTAAAGAGACATAATCTCTGTCAGAAAATGAATTGGCCTGGCCTACCCCGCCCCAAAAAGCATTGTAGCTCAATTCCACTCCAAGCTTGCTTTGATAATCAAAGTTTACACTCATCGCGGCTGACTGCCTGTCTTCAACAAATAAGAACATAGGGTCCGGCGTAATTCCTTTTACGTCATGAGAAAATACTAGTTTAGGCTGGACATTAATGCCATAAATGACATTGTTGTATGCTAGCCGGGCTAACAACCTGTAACCCCAGGCAGTTTCTGTTGGGAAAGGTGTTGTTTCAATACCATTTGATATCGCAGAGATTAACCCTTGATTAACCGGTAAACGGCCACCGCGAGCGGTGCCGGGTCCATTTAACCTTAATTCATCGTACTCAGGCATATCCTGTATCTGAACCACACCGGCTTCTGCAAGCAAAGCCAGTGAATCTGCCCCTAATGTGGGCCCGAATAAATGTGTCATCGTAGCCTGAACCTGCACTGTATCTCTTAAAATATAGCCTTTAGCATTACCACCGGACGGTACATAACCTATTTGAGAAATACCACTCAACTCAGGGCGTAAACCAGCATTGGCAAGTTGCTCCGGCATACCTGCATATAGCAGCTCAACATCATCAATTTGCAAAGGTTCATCCTGTCGGTAACTGATTTCACCAGCTAATGCTGTTTCATTCAGGCTGGTATTAAAACTAAAGCCATATAATTTAATATCCTCAGGGTATTCAAGGTAAGCTTGGGTAAAAGCTTTTAACTGCTGAAAATTATTAGCATCAATATGGTTTGCCAACAAATATTGAATATCCTGATAAAGACTTGGTAGCTCAAAATTACTGGCCCGCCCCGAAATAACCGGTCGTCGACTGTGGTAATTCATAAAATAAAAACCAAACTCGCTGTCATTTAAGTCAGGTGCATACACCCCAAGTTTTAAGCCATATTGACCATGATTATCGGGTCTGACATCGCCGTTTTCGGGTTTGGCTCTGATTGCAACCTTGGTCGCGTTTAAATAATAAGGGGCTGTAACCTGGTAAAACTGAGCTGCCAGTGCTTGCTGCTGCTCAGGACTGGCAGTCGAAAGTTGCCCAACGATCGCATTAATGTCATCAATATTGGCAGAGAGATAAGCTTTAGCATATCCGTTCATCTGTCCAACTAAATAGTCTGTATTGATATCAGGATTTTGTGTAAAGCCGATTTGCACATTATTCTGATAGCCTCCGAAACCGGCAAAATCATTGGTTGAAAAATAGCTACCCGGTGCCGGTAAAATAGTTTCTTCCCAGTCATACTGATAAAAAGCATCCAAAGATATATTGTCCGTCAGGCCTATGCTGCCCCACAACATACCAACCGGAATAAATGCTTCTTTTAACTCGGCACCCGGTGCTTTAAGTCTGGCGATATCGACCGGATTAATAGAGTTAATTCCGTGTGAAATCAGCGAACTCTCTCCCCAACTAACCACTTGCTGACCTAGCTTGACAGACACCGGCATATCACCGACATCAAAAAAACCATAGATAAAGGCATCTAAAAAACGAAAATCGCGACAAATTCTCTCTTTCGCTTTTTTGTCTTTACACAAATCATATTGTTCACCGGTTAGAGGGTGTTTCCATTCTTTCTGCTGCTCGGCAGCCTGATCATAAAAATACATAAATCGACTGAAAAATCCCCAGTCACCCGCATTTACATCTAACTCGTGCGTTCCGGATATCATTCGAGAAAATGCTTTCCCGGGATCATGATTTAAATTAGCTAAATCACCGTTAGCAGAATAAGAACCAGCCTGACTCCAAATATCTGAAGCCTGATAAACAGGATTGCGAATAGCCTTGTATGGCCCTTGGTCATTAGACCAGTTGACGGGTATTTGATTGTTTTTACCAATTAAACGCCAGTCTCTGTCTTCAACCCGATAGCTGGTGCCAAACGTAAATGTAGAGTCAAAATTAATATCCAGACCAGCCCATTCAAATTGAGCTGAAAATGACGAAAAAGATAAAGAAGTCAGAAAGCTAGCAGCTATTAAAGATTTATAATAACCAAAACGTTCAGGTTGATTCATAGCAACTCCTGCGCAGCCTGCTTATAATGACATGCTGCAATTGAATGATTTACCGAGAAATAATTACAATATTTTAACACAACCAAGAGGTCTTACCAGATAATTTATAAAAACATAGTCATTTATAATATAAGATGAAATAACATCAGGAAAATACAGCGTTACTCTCATTAAAGTCAATATTAGGTAATTAACAAGTTAAATTGATTAGAATTCATCCGAACGAAATAAAAATTTCATTTTTGTACTTGCATTCTAAAACTATTCATATAGTATGCACGCCTCGTTAACGCAGCAAACCACATGTTTAGTTGCATAACAGCATTGACGCGGGATGGAGCAGTCTGGTAGCTCGTCGGGCTCATAACCCGAAGGTCGTTGGTTCAAATCCGGCTCCCGCAACCACTTTTCTTATTTAACTTAAACCTAATTTGATTATCTCTCAGTCTTTTCGGGATTCGCCTCTGGCTCGCTTTTTATATCCTCAGAAGGTCCTTGGTTTAAAGCCGGCTCCCGCAACCACTTTTTTTTGTTAATCAAATTATTATTTCTCAAATTGACATGAGACAGAGCACTCTGGTAGCTCGTCGGGCTCAGCTCATATAAAACAGTGAAGCTCGTTAGTTCAAATCCGGCTCCGGCAAACAGTTTATTTTTAATCTAATTTATACTTTTATCTGTCGTCACTGATCGTATTTGCATTCGGGGTGGCTTTTAACCAGGCTTTAAAATACTTTGGTTAAACATTTAAGTCTTATGATATTGTTATTTGTTGTTACGATTAGTATTTTCTATTGTTCAGCCGGACACAACTTCTAACTCAGGTATAAAGGTTTCAGCAAGCTGTTTAAAATATTCATCTTTGGCGCTGGTCGCAATTAGAGTAGCAAGTTCCCTCCCGGCCTGAGTCAACTTATAATAAGTCAGTACTGTATTCTCTTGTTTTACATTCAAGAATAACTTGCTTTGCATGGTTTCAAGCGATAACACATGCCCTTTTGGAAAGGGTGAACTTTCAATTTCACTCGAATAAATCAGCCCCAAGTCAATCAGGCTTAATAGATCCGGATAATTCAGTCCAAATTTACTTAAATTAAGCCCTTTGACTTTATGTGGTTGGAACCATTCCATAATGCCTTTCTGACGATATAACCCGGTAAAAATTCGCCCGCCGGTACCTGATTTATCTTTTAATAATAAACTACACGCAGTTTGAAAGGTGCAAGCTTCCTGGTATGTCATTTTTTTCAGCGTTTCTATTGCTCGCAAAGAAAACCGATCGGGTCTGGCAGTTTGCATTGCCAAAATTTTTCCCCAAAGCGCCTGCATAGGTTTTGAGTGTATCGTTTCCGCAGCTTCAAAAAATTGATAAAGCCAATCAGGATCAACATCACTTTTTGCATTTGAATTATCTATATACTCAGTTGCATGTTCCAGAATATGTTCCAGGTTTTGTTGCTTTTGTGCTTGCTTAAGACGCTCCCGGCGACTAGCTCTTTGTTCCAGTGTTAAACCTGGCTTATCCGCAGATTGTTTTTTATTAATGCCAAACTTAGTTGCGATCAGTTGCAACTTTTGCAAATTTCCACCACTGTTATCCAGTGTCACTTTTTGCTTGCTGACAGGCTGAACATCAGATGCTTGTTTTGTTGCGCTCGTTTGAGTTTTAGACTTGGCATAGTCACCTGAGTTGGGCGTCGTTAGATTCATATTCTGCCCGGATTCCACTTTCATATTCACAACCTAATAAACGCTGAGTAAACTTTATTTATCTGTAATTCCTACCTAAGCTATAAAGTAATATAACTCGCTAAGCTAAATTTACTACTAAATATTAAATTTCACGAACCAGAATTAAAGCCTGAACTGCTCTGGCAAGTAATATTAGTTAACATAAAGGTTATCTATGAGCTCTGAAGACGTTGATGATATTTTACTGTTCGCAGAAGAGGATGATAGTGCGTTAAATGTGCTCGATGAGCAAGGCTGGCATATCCTAATTGTTGATGATGACAAAGAAATTCACACTGTCACCCAGCTTGCTCTGAGCGGTGTCACCATTTTAGATAAACCCTTATTTTTTGGGCATGCCTATTCAGGTAAAGATTCTGTTGATTACCTAAGAGAACATCCCGATGTTGCCATCATATTGATGGATGTGGTGATGGAAGAAGATGATGCAGGTTTAACTGCAGTTAAACAAATCCGGGATGTTCTGCACAGATATGATACTCGCATAATATTGCGCACCGGCCAACCTGGCTACGCTCCCGAAGAACAGGTGGTTCAGGAATACGATATCAACGACTACAAAACTAAAACAGAACTGACCCGTAATAAGCTGGTCACTACACTGGTTTCAGCGTTGAGAAGCTACCGTCAGCTATGCCAAATAAAACAAAATCATATTTGTTTAGAACAAATCACAAGTGCCAGCGCCTGCCTGCAAAAACAACGAGATCCGGCTGAATTTTCCAAATTAATAGTAGAGAAGTTCTGTAAACTGATGCAAATACCCAATGCAGGTGTGTTTGCAATTAAAGGATTAACTCAGGATCAGAATCAGATTATTTTACTGGGAGGCTCCGAAGATTATCAGGCCTACCAAAGCCACACATTGGAAGCTCTTGAAAATGGCCGTTGTATTCGTCAAATCAGTACTTGTTTTAAAACCAAAACGCATCAATTAACCGAGCAGGATGCGACATTATTCCTGGCCAGCCAGAAATATCATGCTGTGCTGTATGTGGATAACGGCATCAATCAAACCGAACTCGGTTCATATATTGAAATATTTTTATCTAACATTTCAATTGCACTGGACAATATTAAATTAATTGAAGAATTAAAAATTACTGCATTTACTGACAAATTAACCGGGTTATTAAATCGAGCTGGTTTTATAAAAGCGTTAAATCGCTATGTTGATGATCCCGCTCAGGGAGATGTTATTGCTTTGCTGGATATAGCCCATTTTTCTGAAATTAATCACGGCTTAAGTCAGGAGATAGGCAATCAGCTGTTGAAATCCTGTGCCGACAGGCTTAGCGAAAAATACGCATCCAGTTGTACAATTGCGCGAGTTAATGCGGATGTATTCGGATTAATCGGGCACCAGCAATGGCTGGGCCCCGAGCAAATTCAGGAGTTATTTAATTACCCCTTATTGGTAGCCGAGCAGCGCTTTCCAATTTATTTTAATTTAGGTTTATTAACGCGCGATGACTCAACAGTTAACGGCTTGCAGGCCCTGAAAAGAGCTGATATAGCATTAAACAAATCAAAACAAAGCAATAGTTTAAACTTCGCCTATTTTGATGAGTCTTTTGAACAAAAAATGGCTTGGCGTCTGGGTATGGTAAGGCAATTAAGAGCTGACTTTAATGCAGGTCGTTTGCAGCTCTGGTTGCAGCCTCAAGTTTCAATAAGCGAGCAAAAAGTTATCAGCTGCGAAGCCCTGTTGCGCTGGCCAACAGAGCAAGGCAATATGATTTCACCGGATGTATTTATCCCAATTGCAGAGCACTCAGGTCTTATCAATGATATAGGTGACTGGGTTATTGAAGAGGCTTGTCGTCATATTAAGCAGCTCGAAAACCGCGGATTTCATAAAATACGAATTTCGGTCAATGTCTCTATTGCTCAGTTCAGAGACCCTAATTTTGTTGATAAAATCTGCCACACTATAGAAATATTTAATGTCGCTCCCGAATCGATTGAACTTGAGATCACCGAAAGTATTTTAATGGAAAATCCAAAAGTGGTCATTCAGGCGCTGAACGACTTAAATGCACACGGCATCAATATTTCACTAGATGATTTTGGTACCGGCTTTTCATCACTCAGTTACTTAAATCAGCTTCCAATTTCCAAAATGAAAGTCGACAGAACCTTTGTTCAGGAGATGGATACGCCCAATGGCGCCAACATAGTTGAAACCATCATTTCGCTCGGCCGTAAATTAGAGCTGACAACAATTGCCGAGGGTGTAGAAACTCAATCTCAAGCGGAGCGTTTGGCTGAACTTGAATGTGATATTATACAAGGTTTTTTATATGCTAAACCTATGCCGTTTGATGATTTTTGCCGGTATTTGGCGGAAAAGTCGCATTAAACCAATTAGCAATTGACATTAACGCCTCTGCCTATCAAAATAGCGGGCTTTACGGTTTAAAATCGATTTGATTAGCCACTAGAATTTAGGTTTAAGTTGATGATAGTAAATGATTCGCTGACAAATTTATTACTGCTCACGCCATACAAGCATGGGTGACTTTGTTTCGAGCGAATATCATTAACACTGACTGAAACAAAAAACCCGTGCCATAGGCGCGGGTTTTTTGTTAGATCTGCTGCCGATTCCGGGCCAAAGATAAACAGGAGCACAACATGTCTGATAGAGTCATAATTTTTGATACTACTTTACGCGATGGCGAACAAGCCTTGTCTGCGAGCTTATCTGTTCGTGAAAAATTGCAAATTGCACAGGCGCTTGAGCGTTTGGGTGTGGATGTAATGGAAGCCGGTTTTCCGGTATCCAGTCCAGGTGATTTTGAATCAGTTCAAACCATAGCAAAAAATATTAAAAACTCTGTTGTTTGTGGTCTGGCCCGTGCGGTCGAAAAAGATATTGATGCTTGTGCACAATCGTTAAGTGTTGCCGAGCAATTTAGAATCCATACCTTTATCTCTACGTCCACTATTCACGTTGAGCAAAAACTTAAACGTAATTTTGACCAGGTACTTGAAATGGGGGTTAATGCGGTAAAATATGCTCGCAAGTTTACCGATGATGTTGAGTTTTCGTGTGAAGATGCCGGAAGAACACCCATTGATAACCTTTGTCGCATGGTAGAAGCTGCTATCAATGCCGGGGCTAAAACTATCAATATTCCGGATACGGTCGGCTATACCATACCAAATGAGTTTGGCGGCATAATTAATACCCTGTTTAACCGGGTTCCAAATATAGATAAAGCCATTATTTCAGTGCACTGCCACAATGATTTGGGCTTAGCCGTTGCAAATTCTATTTCCGCGGTACAAAACGGTGCTCGCCAGATTGAATGTACGATTAATGGCATTGGCGAGCGGGCTGGTAACTGCTCACTCGAAGAAGTCGCCATGATTTTAAATACGCGTCAGGATTTAATCCCGGCGAACAGCCGCATTAACAGCAAAGAAATATTTCATACATCCCGTTTGGTCAGCCAATTATGTAACATGCCGGTTCAACCGAATAAAGCGATTGTTGGGGCTAACGCATTCAGTCACTCATCCGGAATTCATCAGGATGGTGTCTTAAAAGCGAAAAACACCTATGAGATTATTACCCCGGAAAGCATAGGCAAAAGTACCAACGATCTGAATATGACCTCACGCAGTGGTCGACATGTCATCAAGCACAGAATGGAGCAACTGGGTTATACCGAGCAGGATTACAGCTTGGACGAACTCTATTCAAGCTTCTTAAAGCTGGCTGATCGAAAAGGTCAGGTTTTTGATTATGATTTAGAAGCCTTATTGTATTTCAATCAGCAACAGTTAGATAAACAGCATTATCAACTGGCTTATTTAGCGGCTGTATCTGGAACCGATGAAACCGCAACATCTGGGGTTAAATTAAAAGTTGGTGATGATATAATCTCGGGCTCAGCACTGGGCAACGGACCGGTTGATGCCACATACAGAGCTTTACTGAATTTAATTGACCTGGATCTGGAAATCGTTGACTACGCTATCGCGGCTAAAACCGGCGGCGAAGATGCTCAGGCCCAAACGGATATTGTTGTTAAGTATAAAGGTAAAAAATATCGAGGCTTTGGTCTGTCTACCGATATCGTTGAAGCGTCAGCGCAAGCTCTGGTTCATGTGATGAACCTAACCTACAGAGCAGACCAAATTGAATTACAAAAGCAGGCTAAACAAAACGAGCAGGCTAAATAAGTTAAAATTAGGAAATCACTAATGTCTGAAAACACGATGAAAGTTGCAGTTCTTGCCGGTGACGGCATCGGCCCTGAAGTTATGGCTGAAGCCTTAAAAGTTTTAAAGGTTGCCGAAGATAAATTTGACGTTCAATTCGAATTTGACGCAAAAGACGTTGGCGGTGCAGCAATTGATAACCATGGTCAGGCTTTACCGGAAGCAACCGTTAAAGCTTGTGAAGCAGCCGATGCTATTTTGTTTGGCTCTGTTGGGGGTCCAAAATGGGCTAACTTACCCGCGCAAGAACAGCCTGAGCGATGTGCATTATTGGGCTTACGTGGCCACTTTGATTTATTCAGTAACTTGCGCCCTGCCCGTATTTACCCGGGTTTAGAAGCCTTATCGCCACTTCGCGAAGATATTGCAAAAAGTGGATTTGATACACTCGTTGTACGTGAACTCACTTCTGGTATTTATTTTGGTCAGCCAAAGGGTCGCAGTGGTGAAGGCGAAGAAGAATACGGTTTTGATACTATGCGTTATTCAAAGCGTGAAATTCGTCGAATTGCAAAAATCGCGTTTGAAGCAGCGTTAAAACGTAACAGTAAAGTACACTCAATTGACAAAGCCAACGTATTACAAACCAGTGTATTATGGCGCGAAATTGTTGAAGAAGTCGCGAAAGATTATCCAAGCGTAGAACTTGAACATATGTATATCGATAATGCCACTATGCAACTGATTCGTTTCCCGAACCAGTTCGATGTGATGTTATGTTCAAATCTAATGGGTGATATCATCTCTGATGAATGTGCCATGATTACAGGTTCTATGGGGTTATTACCTTCAGCTTCAATCAATGAAGATGGTTTTGGTATGTATGAACCAGCTGGTGGCAGTGCACCGGATATTGCAGGTAAAGGTATTGCAAATCCTATAGCCCAAATTTTATCCGCTTCTATGATGCTGCGCTTCAGCTTTAACCGAGGTGACATTGCAGATGCAATTGAGGCAGCTGTTGTGCAAACCCTGAATGATGGTTATTTAACCGGTGAATTATTACCGCCAGAACAACGCGATCAGGCAAAAACAACATCACAAGTTGGTGATTATATTGCAAATTTATTAGCTGCCAGCTAATTATCGCCAGTCAGAAATAATACCCACTGAGCTATAAATTATAAGGTTTTATCCATTTAATCCCATTTATAGCTCAATTGGTATAAAATCACTAGCAAAGTAGACGCTAGCCGGAGTTTTAAAATGGGCAAAACTTTATATCAAAAAATTTATGACGCGCATATAGTGCGTGCTGCAGAAGGTGAAACGCCTTTAATCTACATAGACAGACACTTAGTGCATGAAGTGACATCACCGCAGGCTTTTTCGGGTTTGCGTGAAAAGAATCGTCCGGTCAGAGCAGTTCACAAAACGTTTGCGACTATGGATCACAATGTATCCACAAAATCATTAGCCGTTGATGCAGCCAGCCCTATGGCCCGTATTCAAATGCAAACACTTGAAAAAAACTGTGAAGAATTTGGTGTCCAGTTATATAAAGTGGGTGACTTACGCCAAGGTATAGTTCACGTTGTCGGACCTGAATTAGGGATTACCTTACCGGGTACCACTATTGTTTGTGGTGATTCACATACCGCAACTCACGGTGCATTTGGTGCACTCGCATTTGGTATTGGCACGTCAGAAGTAGAGCATGTTTTAGCAACACAAACTTTAAAACAAAACTCTGCTAAAACCATGAAGATTGAAGTAAACGGTCAATTGCCGTTTGGTGTAACTGCTAAAGATATTATTCTGGCAATTATCGGTAAAATTGGCATGGATGGCGCAACCGGCCATGTTATGGAATATACAGGCAGTGCCATTGAAGCGCTTTCAATGGAACAACGTATGACCATATGTAACATGAGTATTGAAGCTGGCGGTAAAGCCGGTTTAGTTGCACCGGATCAGACCACTATTGACTACATTGAAGGTCGCGAATTTGCACCTAAAGGGGATGCCTGGAATCAAGCGGTAGAATACTGGAAAACGCTTAAGTCTGACCCGGATGCTGAGTTTGATACAGTTGTCACATTACAAGCCGAAGAGATAGAACCTCAAGTAACTTGGGGCACTAACCCAGGTCAGGTTATCGGCGTAAACCAAACTGTACCTAATCCAACTGAATTCGCTAATCCAGTTGAAAAAGCATCTGCAGAAGCCGCCCTTAAGTATATGGGTATTAAAGCCGGCCAATCATTAACTGAGTTAAGTGTCGACAAAGTATTTATTGGTTCTTGTACCAACAGCCGAATTGAAGATTTGCGAGATGCAGCAGCGGTTGCCAAAGGTCGCAAAGTTAAAGACGGAATTGAAGCGATTGTTGTGCCGGGTTCAGGTCAGGTTAAAAAGCAGGCTGAAGAAGAAGGTTTAGATCAAATCTTTATTGATGCCGGTTTCGAATGGCGTTTACCGGGTTGTTCTATGTGTCTTGCGATGAACGATGACAAATTAGGCTTTGAAGAACGTTGTGCTTCAACCTCAAACCGAAACTTTGAAGGTCGTCAGGGCCGTGGGGGTCGTACCCACCTGGTTAGTCCATCAATGGCTGCAGCGGCAGCAGTTGAAGGTCACTTTGTAGATGTTCGCCAATTAATGGGAGCTGAATAATGTCAGGCATTAAACAAATTAAAGGCAAAGTTGCACCATTAGATAAATCCAATGTTGATACAGATGCCATCATTCCAAAACAGTTTTTACAAAAAGTAGACCGAACTGGTTTTGGTGTGCATTTATTTCATGACTGGCGCTACCTGGATGAAGCCGGTACTCAGGACAACCCTGAATTTACATTAAATAAGCCTGAATATCAGGGAGCAAATGTACTTTTATCCCGTGAAAACTTTGGTTGTGGTTCAAGCCGTGAGCATGCGCCATGGGCAATTAAAGACTATGGCTTTGATGTAGTGATTGCGAGTAGTTTTGCCGATATTTTTTATGGCAACTGCATGAATAATGAAATTCTACCCATAAAATTAACCGATAACGAAATTGAAGAACTGTTTCAAGCAGTAGCTGCAGATTCAACGGTTGCATTTGATGTTGACCTGCCTGCACAAACACTTACGGTTAACGGCAAAGTTTATCAATTCCCGATTAATGACTTCCACAAACATTGTTTAGTCAATGGGTTGGACTCAATCGGCTGGACACTTCAGTATGCTGGCGATATTGATACTTACGAAGCTAAGTTGCCCGCATGGTTAAAATAATCCTTTTAAACTAACGGATTAACTTAAAAGGCTATTTCATTGAAATAGCCTTTTTTATTTGTGCTCCCATTTAATTCAAATTGGCTATAATCAGGTATGGCATGCATTTTGTACGCTTTATACAAATAAGCGACCAACCATGATCTTAAGCTGTATGATTTAACAAAACTTAAATCCTGACCTGATTTGTACTTGATGTAATGCAAGCTCATAAGGTAATTTGAGTATAAATAACTAAGTGAATAAATAAGACTGATATCCGCCAAATAAAATCCGTCGCTTAACTAAACCTATATTAAAACGACATAAATATTAGTTAATATGCACTTAGTCAACAAACCTCAGCGTATTTCGCTGTAAGGACACACAGAATGAAAACAACAGAATTACTAAATAAACTTTACCAGGATATTCATTCGATCATTTTAACTCGCCAGCATCCGGTTACCGGCTTATTACCAGCCAGTACGGCGATTACGACCCATGGTGATTACACAGATGCCTGGGTCAGAGATAATGTGTATTCAATTTTAAGTGTATGGTCTTTGGGTATTGCTTATCGTCGCCATGGCGAAACAGAGCGGAGCGACGAGCTGAATCAGGCAACCATAAAGCTAATGCGCGGTTTGCTGCAGTCAATGATGCGTCAATCCGATAAAGTAGAAACGTTCAAACATACCCTGCATCCGCATGATTCATTGCATGCCAAATATGACACCGCGACCGGTTTAACCGTAGTTGCAGACGATGCCTGGGGTCACTTGCAAATAGATGCCACCTCGATCTTTTTATTAATGCTGGCACAAATGACTGCATCAGGTCTAAGAATCATCAATACCTATGATGAAGTCGACTTTATTCAGAACCTGGTTTATTACATAGGGTTTGCTTATCGCATTCCAGATTATGGTATTTGGGAACGCGGCAATAAAATTAATAATGGTAAAACAGAGATTAATGCCAGCTCTGTAGGCATGGCTAAAGCCGCATTGCAGGCGCTTGATGGTTTTAACCTTTTTGGTGCAAATGCATCACCTAGAGCAGTTGTTCATACCGTTCCGGATGGTATCTCACGAGCCCGAAATACACTGGCCCGCTTATTACCTCGTGAGTCTATCTCAAAAGAAGTAGACAGTGCGCTGCTGAGTATCATTGGTTTTCCGGCTTTTGCTGTCGGTGACAAAGATTTAGTGCAAAAAACCCGGGATAAAATCCTCTCTGAACTGGGAGGTCATTATGGTTGTAAACGTTTCTTATGGGATGGCCACCAAACCGCAATTGAAGATCATAGCCGGATTCACTATGAACACAACGAATTAACTAATTTTGCCGATATTGAGTCTGAATGGCCGTTATTCTACACCTACCTTTATGTACAGGCCTTATTTGATAAAGATACCCAGTCAGCCAAACAATACCGCCGTAAGCTTGAATCTCTGATGATCGAAAAGAATGGGCAACATTTATTGCCTGAGCTTTATTATTTGGCCGATGAACATGTTGAAGCTGAACGCCAAAACCCACGCAGCCAGCCAAGAATTGCAAATGACAACCTGCCGCTGGTTTGGGCTCAAAGTTTATATTACCTGGGTGTCATGCTAGATGAAGGTCTGGTGCTGGATAATGATATTGATCCATTAAAATTGAGAAAACGTTCCAGCCGAAACAATCAAACGCAAATAGCCTTGGTTGTATTAGCCGAAAATGAAGAAATTAAAGAAACACTGGCCAGTCATGGCGTCATCGCAGAGACCGCAAAAGAAATTTCGCCGATTAAGGTAATGACAGCCCAGCAGTTGGTAGAAGCTTATCAGATTTTAGGCTCGAATCCTGCGCTTGGCCTAAGCGGGCGGCCGAAACGACGTTTTCAAAGTCTGGCCACCGCACAAACTTATAGTATTAATCAAACTCATTATTTATGCTTGTCATCACTTCATAGTGAACCAAATAACTACCGTTTATACGATGGCGACCTGGAAAGTGATGTTTTAAAAAGTGAAATAGAACTGATTAATAAACACTGGATTAATAAAGAAGTGGCCGTAATGACCTACATGGTCACGGATGCGATGTGCCGCTCGGACAATATAAAGCCCTTATTTGATACACTAAAAACACTGCAGTTGCGCACTGAGCACAGCAATGTGGGTTATGCGTCAGCAGCACTGGCGTTAAGGGCATCCAGAATCAATAAATTCTCACTCAACAACTTCAATATTGATACCAACGAAAAAACCAAAGGCCAGTTACATCAGTCAACTGAATTACAACCAGAGCAACTGATACCATCAATTGCCGAACAATACCCTGATTTAATGAAAGACAATGATGCCTTGGTACATGTTAAGTTAAGTCAGTGGCTTGAAGAGTTTGGCTTGGATGGCAATATTGGGCAAACGGCCCCCATTTTGTTTAAACAGTTAATTTTTGATTGTTACAATCAAGCTGTCTTTAAACAATACTGGTTAACTGCACGTTGGTGTTTCTCTATTCTGGATATGTCACACTCGGATATTACAGATGACCTGTCTTTATTATGTGCCCGCAACCTGACTATCTTAATGGGCACAGACAATCAAACTGTATTTTCAGGGGACTCCAGCAACGTGCAGCAGGATGAACTTGTTCATAATATTAATTTAGCGAGCCGCAATCCCACAGAGCGCACCCTAATTCAGGAAATACTGGCGATTTTGGGTTATACAATGCGAACTCAATTAAAATTATTTAACGGTATTCGCTCAATACACCTCAATAATTTGCTGGCACTTTGCACTGATAATGACATTAAACAATGCAAAACACTCGAAGGTCTGGCAGAACTGTCACCTTTTGAATTTGTTAAGCATATTCAGTCAATCCTCCAATCTCAACATCAGGCTTATGATTTTGATGTTAAAATGAGCTTTTCTCAACAGGATGGAACCTTGCGTGATTTAACCCGTAAGACAAAAGCTATGGATACTGACTGGCTGTCATGGCGTTCAGAACGAGGTTTAATCACACGGTTTGATGATGATTTTTTAACGGCTATCTGGCAAAGCCTGTCACACTGCCCAAAGATTATTTTTGCCGACACCGACAGCGAAAGTGCGAGCTTAGACAGTGCACTGACCCGCAGCTCAATGACACCGGGTGAGGAAAGTTTTGCCCGCCTCATTGATAAACTCATACAACCGGCCCACCCGGTTTATTATAAAGCGGGATTAGTTGAAGTTTTAGCTGCCTATATTGATTATTGCGAAGCAAATAAAGCAGTGAATTTTAATCAGGCTATTATATTGGGTGATATTTTAGCGCAAGCCGCCGATCACCATACACTGGATCAGGGAGAAGACCCGGATGCCCAAAGCAATCTGGAACAACTCTTGTACCAGCCACCAGAAACCCTTCAACATTATGTGAAGCTGGTTTTAGCCAAACTCCAGTCCTGATTCATCTGACCTGACAATACAGAGAGTGCTCAGATACCCGGTCTAGCCGGGTATCTTATCCCGCTTTAAATTTTCTTCAAATAAAGCATTAAACTGCTAAAATAATTAAATGATGAATTCATTTTCCACTTTGCCAAGTGAGCCAGCATGATAAAAACAATTCCAATCAAAGCACTTGAAGTTGGTATGTATGTTACCGCAGTGACCAGACAAGATGGTCAGGTATTGGTCAAGTCAAAAGGTTGGGTTAAGTCAAAAAGCCTGATTGAGCAACTGATTAAAAAAGGAATTGAAGAAGTTGAAATTGATACCGATAAAACCCTGAACAAGCCGGAAAAAGAGACTTCACAGGCCGATGATGTCCAGCCACAAAACACGCAACAACCTTACAAAACCGTGTCTGTACAACAAGAGATGAAGCAGGCCAATAAACTATATCAGCAAGCTAAATCTCTACAGTCTAAGATTTTAGAAGACATATCATCAGGCCACAGCATAGAGCTGGAACCGATAAAAATGCTAACCAGTCAGTTGATAGACTCAATTTTCCGCAATCAGGATGCACTTTCCTGCATCGCCCGACTCAGGGAAAAAGATGAGTATTTATTAGAACACTCGCTGAATGTTTCAATTTTAATGAGCATGTTTGCCAAACATAAACAGCTGCCAAGAGAGCAAATTGAAACTTATGCGCTGGCTGCATTTTTACATGATATTGGGAAAATACTGATCCCAGACGAAATATTGAATAAACCCGGCAAACTGACACCGGAAGAATTCAGTGTTATGAAATCTCATGTCACTCAGGGTGTCATGGCCTTGCAACAGACTCAGGGGATCACAGATGATGTGATCAGTATAGTGATTCAACACCATGAGAGATTAGATGGCAACGGCTATCCAAATGCGCTAAAAGGCGCTCAAATCGATCAGGCTGGACGAATGATTTCGATTGTTGATATTTATGATGCAATGACGGCCGAGCGTGTTTACAAAAAAGGGATTTCGCCCAGCTCAGCATTAAAAATTATGCTGGGTTTAACCCCGAATGTGCTGGACGATGAACTGCTTCAACAATTTATAAAATGCATTGGCATTCATCCGGTTGGTTCACTCGTATTATTAAGCAGTGGCAAGCTAGGTATAGTGACAGAATCTAATCCCGACAACCCACTTTGCCCTGTCGTTAAAGTTTTTTACCACACCAAATACCAGCGCCATAGTGAAGTCAAAGACATAGATTTAGCCAAACCTTATTGTGATGACAGTATTGAAAAAGCGGTCAAGCCAGAAGACTTTAAAGTTGATTTACATAAATTTTTCAGAGAAGTTCTGCTAGCTTAACTGACTTACCTGCCAATGTGTGGCGATTATTGCTGTAAGCGCCACATTTGCGCATAATATCCGTCCTTTGACAATAAAGCCTGATGGTTGCCTTGCTCAACTACCTCTCCGGATTTCATGACAATAATATGATCGGCATCTGTTATCGTTGATAATCTATGTGCTATCACCAGACTTGTGTGGCCTTTAGCCACGGCTTTAAATGCCTGCAAAATGGCCTTTTCAGATTCACTGTCAAGCGCGGATGTTGCTTCATCAAAAACCAGTACCGGAGAGCCTTTTAATATAGCTCTGGCAATCGCGACTCTTTGTTTTTCACCGCCGGATAATTTTAAGCCGCGCTCACCAACCAGAGTATCCGTGCCTTTGGGCAGCTTATTGATAAAATTATCCAAATGCGCCATTTTAATTGCCTGTGCAACCTCATCATCATTTGCATCCGGCCGTCCATAACGAATATTTTCCAACAAAGTATCGTTAAAAAGCACAGTATCCTGAGGCACAATTGCAATTTGTTTACGTAAACTTTGCATACTGATTTGACTGATATCCAGTCCATCAACCAGAATTTGTCCACCGCTGAGCGAATAAAAGCGAAACAATAACTTCACCAGTGTCGATTTACCCGAGCCACTTTCGCCAACAATGGCTACTTTTTGTCCGGGTTCAACATTAAAGCTGACCTGATTCAGAATTTTCCGCTCGGGCTGATAATAAAAATCAACGGACTTAAATTCAATCCGTCCGCTGGCTAAAGGCAAATCAAACGGCTTTTCAACGTCCACCACTTTAGGTTGGCGTTTTAGCAGCTCAAACATATGCTCAATGTTTGCAAGCGAGCCTTTTATTTCGCGATAAACGAATCCTAAAAAATTAAGAGGCATAAACAGCTGCATCATAAATGCATTAACCAGAACAAAGTCCCCGATTGTCATATTCCCCTTTGCTACGTCATATCCGGCCATCACCATCATTAAGGTCATAGCTGTTGCAATCACAAATGCCTGGCCGGCATTTAATACAAATAAACTAAGCCGGTTTTTACGTTTAGCTTGCTCCCAGTCTGCCAACGCCGTGTCATAGCGGCTCGCTTCATACGCTTCGTTATTAAAATATTTAACCGTTTCATAATTGAGTAAACTGTCTATTGCCCGAGTGCTGGAGCTAGAATCTGCTTTGGCAGCCTGACGAACATATTGAGTTCGCCACTCGGTTGCTAAAACGGAATAACCGACATAGGCAGAAACCGCAACGACAATCACCAGCGCAAACGGCCAGCCATAATGATAAAAAAACAAACCCGTTACGATTGCTATTTCTAACAAGGTTGGCCCTATATTAAACACCAAAAACCGCATTAAAAAGCTAATGCCACTGGTGCCACGATCAATATCTCTGGCTATCCCGCCCGTCTGCCGCGACAGATGAAAATCAATATCAAGCGCATGCAAATGCTCAAATACCTGTAAACCCATACGTCGCATTGCGCGCTCGGTTACGCGGCCAAACAGCGTATCACGCACTTCGCCGATTATCGTATTTAAAAAACGAATACCGCCATATGCGATTAATAACCCCAAAGGCACGGCCAACATTTGAGCCTGAACATCCGAAATATTCAGGTTGTCCACTATATGTTTTAATACGAAAGGTAAACTGACACCGGCAATTTTAGCCAAAACTAAACACATCAGCGCCAACCCTACTCTTAGCTTGAATTCAAACAGATAAGGCAACATCTGGCCAAATACCTGATAGTTGATTTTTTTATTCTGAAAGTCGTTAAAATGAGAAGGTCGCATTTTATTATTTTACCAATCCTTTAAGTTAGCTAAATGATAACGCTATATTAATTATACCGGTTTAGCCCCGGAGTTAGTTTCCTTCCAACAGATATTTTTCTGCTTTTTCAACATTATGCGGACTACCCAATAACACCAGTACATCCCCGGCCTGAATTTCAAGATTGGCTTCCGGGTGATTGAAATCCTGTCCATGGCGACGAATACTGCTTATTTCTATGTCATCTAGCGGTAAGTCTAAATCTTTAAGTTTACGACCAATTGCAAATGCATTCTCAGACAAAGTAATAGCATGAAGGTATTCCACTTCATCCGTGTTTGAGCGTGAGCTGTCACCACGAAAGAAACCATGTAAGCCATTATAATGATTTTTACGTTCCCGCCTTACCCGGCCAAATATGCGCTTTACCGGTACACCCGAATGAAACAGCACATGTGAAACCAGCATTAAGCTGCCTTCGAGTGTTTCCGGAATCACTTCATCAGCGCCTGCATCTATTAGCTCCTGCAAATAATCATCGGCATGTGTTCTGACTAAAATTTTTGCCTGAGGTGCATATTGTTTAACCAGGTTGATAATTGTCAGTGCCCGGGGTAAGTCATCAAATGCAATAATCACCAACTGAGCTTTCCGGATATTTGCCGAGTTTAAAATGTCCAGTTTACGGGCATCACCAAATAAAACTCTTTCCGATGCGGCTCGTGCTTCTTTTACCCGGGTCGGGTCCACATCTAACGCAATAAAAGGAATGGATTCCAGCTTTAAAAATCGGCTAACCGTCTGCCCTACCCGACCAAATCCACAAATAACAACATGATCCTTTAAATGACTGGTCGTAATTTCATCTGACGCATCCGGCATTTGTTTAGAGCGACTTAATTTAAACCCTAAATGTTCAGCATGTTCGATTAAACAAGGTGTGATCCCCATACTAATCACACCAATACCAATTAATATAGAAGCTAATCCGCTATCAATTAATCCTCTATCAAGCGCCAGAGCCGCAATCACAAACCCAAACTCGCCCACCTGACACAACATGATACCGGTTGACCAGGCGTCACTTTTTTTATAACCAAATAAGCGAACAATGCCCTGAATTAGGATAATTTTAATCAGTGTGACCAGCACCACCCCCAGCACCAACCAGAACCATACCTGAGACAAAGCAATCCAGTTAAATTGCATACCCACACTAACGAAAAAAAGCCCCATCAAAATATCGCGAAACGGCCGGATATCCGCTTCCAGCTGATGTTTATACTGACTCTCGCCCAACATCATGCCAGCTAAAAAGGCCCCTAAAGCCATAGACAAGCCAAATAAATAGGTCGTTGCACCGGTTAATAATGCGACCAGTAGAGTCGTTAATACAAAAAGTTCGTCTGAACGTGCCTGCGCAATTTCATTAAATACTCTTGGCAGTACCCATTTGCCGACTGCCATCATCACCACAAAAACAAAAAAGCCCTTTAATAAAGCAAATAACAGGCTGACAGCCACACCACTATCACTGACTCCGGCAATGATAGGTAGTGCGATTAACATGGGGACAACGGCAAGATCCTGAAACAATAAAATAGAAACCGAAAGCTGACCTTTATAGGTTTGTAATTTTCCGTTTTCACTAAGCTGCTTAATCACAATCGCAGTTGAAGATAAGGCGAATGCACAACTCATAACAAATGCAGCCTGCCAGTTCATATTAAACAGCGACAGACATAAAAAACTAACGATTAACGTGATTACAACCTGGCTTAACCCAATACCAAATACCATATTTCGCATGGCAATCAACCGCGGAAACGAAAACTCCAGACCTAATGAAAACAGTAAAAAGACTATGCCTAACTCGGCAATAAAATTAATTTGATGTGAGCCCTGAAATAAATCAAAAACTGACGGACCAGCCAGTATACCGGCAAATAAATAAGCGAGTATGGGTGCAAGCCCTAATCGACGAAATAATGCAATGGAAGTGACAGATATAATTAATAAAAGCAGAACTTCACTGAATACGTTCAAAATTCACCTTACATCAATACAGATACTCATTTGAGTATAACTCAAGCTCAACATTCTGGGGAAAATCGCGACGACAAAAAAATGCTGAGTTCAACTTTAAAAGAAAATATGGCGAGTGTGTCAAAAGCTTGACATGTTAATTCAAAGCAAAAATACCACGCCTCCAAATAAAACATAACCAATTGTTTTTACTTAACTTTTAATTATTGGCATAAGAATCGCAGTAATACTCTACATATTAGTTTAAATCTCTTTTTAATCGTTAAATCGCGAGGCCCAGATTGGATAACTTTCAACGCTATTTAAAGCCGGACACCGGCTTTTTAGACCCAATAAAAAGCAAGATATTTGCGGGTTTAAACGAAGAATTAATCCCGGATATTTCGCATTTATCTGAACTTTTACATGCATCACTTGATCTTTCCCGAGTGCTGCAAACTTTTACCACTGAAGCGGCAAGTTTTGTCCAGCTGAGCGGCATTCGCTTTCAGTGTGAATCCACCTGTGTCGAAACCGAACATTTTGCAGAAGGGATTTTTGAACACATTACAGAGTTGAGCATAGGTCATCAAACTTTAGGATATCTGACTTATGCGGCTTACCGTGAAATAGGCCCTAAAGAAGCTAAAATATTGCATCATATGCAAACAAAACTGGCTCAGCCCGTCAGTAACGCAGTACAGTTTAATTTACTGCAACAACAAGCACTAAAAGACTACCTGACTAAACTGGGTAATAGAGCCAGTTTTGATGAACAAATTGAGTTGGCAGTCGAACGCTGTGAACGTAATGGCTCAGAGTTTTCTTTAGTATTACTGGATTTGGATAACTTTAAATTTGCCAACGATACGTTTGGTCATGCTGAAGGGGATAAAGTTCTGCAGGAATTTGCCCGTATTATCAAACAGAGTGTTCGCCGAACCGACATTGCATTTAGATTTGGCGGTGATGAATTTGCAATTATACTGGATACAGAAAATCCAGCTATCGCCGAACAAATCTCTAGCCGAGTTGAAAAAATGGTTGAGCAATCTTTATTGATGCGCAATACCCGGGTTTCATCTTCAATTGGCTATGCCCATTGGGAACCCGGTGAAAGTAGTTTGCATTTATTTTCACGGGCTGATCAGGCTTTGTATCAAGCTAAACTCAGTCATCATAGTAAGCAGTTAAAACGAGCTTAGCGTTAATTATTTACCGACCCCTTTCCATTAAAACCGCTTAACGTGAATAAAATTAAGCGGTTTCTTTTTATCTTGAGCACAGTTACCGATATAATAAATCTACTCTCGGTTAACTCTATGATACAAAATAATGAAACAAGAACTTGCATTACAACAAGTATTCGAAACCATTTGTCAGTTACACTTAGACGATAAACTGGTATCAGTGGCCAATGTCAGAAATAAAATGATCATAGCAGCGCCACTGCCGTTGATTACCCGCGCCATAGCGGCCTTTAAAGCTGATTCACAAACCTATCTTGACAGCTATTTAAAAAATAACGAGCAAGTGGTTGAGATAAAAGACGATAATGAATCTCCCACTGGCCCTTCAGCTAATACTTCACATAGTCTTACCGAACGGGTAACTGAATTAGAACATCAGGTCGCTGAGTTAAGTAGACAATTGGCAAAACTGACAAAACAAAAGCCATAAAAGCGACTCTTTAAATCTATTGAACGGAGACCTGCTCAATAAATTCAGCCAGGCTGTCTGCCAACTTTTGTTTAGGCTCACAGCCAACCCGTTCCAAAAAGATCTCCCCTGTTGCATTTAATAAAGAGATAAAATATTCATCATTTGCGGTTGTCGCAATAAAAACGGTTAGCTTCTGCTTTAGTTTTTGCTTCATCATTAAATGGCCAAGCAGGTTTTCCTGCAATATTTCAAAATCTTCCTGATTCCAGACCTGAATTAAACTAATATCATCCTGCTGCCATTTTACCGCCAAAGTGGGTGCAAAAAACCGACAGTAGAAAGCTGTAATATCCGGATGAATGGTCAGGTCTAATGCCTGCTCAATATTTTTTAAATCAAAATCCTGAGCTCGATCAACTGGCTGCCAAAAAATTGTCGTTTCATCTCGTTTTGCTAATTGACAAGGGCTCTGCCAATCTGGATCATAGTCGGTTATTCCTTGGCCTTGTTCGCCATTAGCTTGAATGTGTCTGCTAAATAAATTAGCCAATGCGCTTGTTACAGAATTAGACATGCTCAACCATATTACTTAAATTAAAAACGGTCATTTAGCCTTATGTCGCAGCAGAACTCAAGTGATTTACTTGCCAAACTAACCTTGGGTAAAGAAACTCAATACGCCAATCAGTATGACGCCTCTTTATTGCAGCCGGTTCCACGAGCAATGTCTCGTCAAACGCTGGGTGAAATAAAAAATCACTTTATTGGTTGTGATCTCTGGACAGGTTATGAAATATCCTGGCTGGAGCCTCAAGGCAAACCTGTTGTCAAAATTGCTGAGTTTAGCTTTAATGCAGATTCTGAAAACCTGATTGAATCCAAATCATTTAAACTCTATTTAAACAGCTTTAACCAGACAAAATTTCCTAACGCCGAACAGGTTAAACAAATTATGGCTGAGGATTTAGCTCAGGTATCCGGCATGCCGGTTGAGGTGAAACTTTATGATCTGGATGAATATACTCAATTAGGCGTTAGCCGCTTACCCGGTCAACTAATAGATGATTTGCCACTGGCAATTGAACACTATCAGTATGACCCTGATATTCTGACATCATCTGAAAACTCAAAAGTAGTTACTGAAACACTGGTATCTCATTTGCTCAAGTCCAACTGCCTGGTTACAAACCAGCCAGACTGGGGTAGCGTTATGATTCGCTATACGGGTCAGCAGATAGATCATCAAAGTTTATTAACTTATATTATCGGGTTTAGAAATCATAATGAATTCCATGAGCATTGTGTCGAAAGAATTTTCATTGATATTCAAAATAAATTTAACCCGGATGAACTCTCAGTTTATGCCAGATATACTCGCCGGGGTGGACTGGATATTAACCCGATACGTGTATCTGAAGCCAGCTTACTGGATTCTGTAACCTGGCACAGGTTGGCCAGACAATAACAAGTAAGCCGCTTTTAGGGAAAAAAACTAAGACATTTTTGCACTGAAGTACTATACTCATCAGGTCTAAAAATATAGAAAAATCAAAGATAAAAGCGGACAATATTTAAGCAACGTTGTGTGTTCCGGGTAACGAATATTAATATTTGGTTTAGATTAAATTGTTTTGACTAATTGAAATTGTCTGTATGGCAGGAAAAAATAAGTGTCTGAAGAAAAAATAGAATTATTAAAAAAGAAACTGTTAAGCGCTATCCAGGCTCGCCAAAGCTTGGAAAAAAGTTATGAAAAACAATTCAGTACACTCACTGGTTTTATTATTAAATTAACCAATACCTGTAAAGGTATGGATATCGAGCTGGATAACAAACTAGCCAGCCTCAGAGCCCAACTTAATTCTAATACAAACATTTCAAAACTCGGTCCTTTATTTAATGACCTTAACCAGATTTTAAATCAACAAGCCCTTAAAAATGCACAACAGCTGCAAGTTGCGCAAGGTGGCTTGCTCAATTCAGCCAAAACATTACAGAAATTTAAAGGCCTGCCCGATGAATTCAGGCGTAATCTGCGAAAACTAGTGACTGATATAGAAGAACCACATACTTCTTATGCTCAGCTTCTGCCTTTATTGGCTCAATTGGTATCCTTTTACCAGGATTTTGCAACGTTAGACAAACAACAACACGCCCCTCAATTATCCCAATCAGAGCAAATTGATTCGTTACGTAAGCAAGTTTCTGCGGAATTAATTAATATTCTGAGCAATATCGCATTTTCCGGCGAACATGCTGAAAAAATCGATCAGGTCAGACATACACTGTCAGATAACTTATCCACTGAAGCTCTGGTTGAGTCCTGTGTTGAAGTCATTCGTCTGGTTATCAGCAGCATTACCGAAGAACGTCAATCTGCGCAAAGTTTTCTGTTTAGCTTAAATGATGCGCTCAGTTCGGTGCATCAAGCAGTTTCCACGTCTATCAACGGCTCAAAAACCATTAATGAATCTAAACAGAAACTCAATGAACAGCTCAAAAACAATTTAGCCAGTATGACTGACGATGTGAATCAGGCCACCTCACTCGAAGCACTAAAACGTCAGATTAATCTTCGTATCGGGGAAATTGCCAGCGCTTTAAATGAAAAAGAGTCACTTGAATCAGAAGAACATCAACTGTTAATAAACAGTCTAAGCGAAATGGAATCTCGCTTACAGGAATTGGAAGTAGAAGCCGAAGAATATAAAAAGAAATTATCAGAGCAAAGATTTAAGTCCCTGCAGGACATGTTGACTAAGTTGCCTAACCGGGCATCATTAGATGAACGAATGGAGTTAGAATACAGACGCTGGATGCGTTACAGTCATGATCTGTGTGTCGTCGTGGCTGACATTGACCATTTTAAATCGATTAACGATAAGTTTGGTCATTCTGTCGGTGACCGAGTTTTACAAATTGTCGCAGCGACCTTGCAAAAAGGATTGCGTGAAACCGATTATATTGCCCGCTATGGCGGTGAAGAGTTTGTATTAATTTTCCCAGAGTCTAAACTTAAAGAAATTGAAAGCAAACTCAATACATTACGAGAAACGGTTAGCAAAATACCATTTAAATTTAAAAATTCAGATTTACAAGTCACGATTTCAATGGGGGCAACTCAGTTTAAAGCGATCGACCAACCACAAAGTGCATTTGATCGCGCAGACCAAGCTTTATACGAAGCCAAATCATCAGGTAGAAACAAAGTAATAATTAAGCGCTAAATTATTAGAGTCCGGGACCGACGACTCATTGCTTTTTGCCCTTTCCTTCCAAAGCAAAAGAGGTGTTTATGATTGTAGAAATTAATCCAATCGGAACTATGGATTTATTATCTCAGCTTGAAGTAAACAAGCTAGAACAGTCCTCAAGCAGTGAGCTTTACAGATTATATAGAAATTGCTCACTCGCGGTATTAAACGTAGGCAGTCATACCGATAGCAGTGCTGAAATTTACGAACAATTTAAAGATTTTGACATTCACCTAATCCCGCGGGAACGCGGTGTGAAAATACGCCTGATTAATCCACCTCAACATGCTTTTGTCGATGGTGAAATTATTGCCGGTATCAAAGAACTTTTATTTGATGTACTACGCGACATTCTATTTACCGGTATCCGACTGAAAGAACTCAGCCGGATTGATTTAGAGCACCCAACGCACATTACTCACTATGTATTTGATATTTTGCGAAACGCAGGTGCACTTCAGGCGCATAAAGACCCGAATATGATCGTTTGCTGGGGCGGGCATTCGATTAATGCATATGAATATAAATATACTAAAAATGTGGGTTATGAGCTGGGGCTCAGAGGGTTAAATATTTGCACAGGTTGTGGACCGGGTGCAATGAAAGGCCCGATGAAAGGGGCAACCATTGCACATTTAAAGCAGCGTATCAGTAACGGCCGGTATTTAGGTCTGACTGAACCTTCTATCATAGCGGCCGAACCGCCCAACCCCATAGTCAATGAGCTTGTGATACTGCCGGATATAGAAAAGCGACTAGAAGCATTTTTACGCGTTGCGCATGGCATCGTTATTTTTCCGGGCGGGGTTGGCACCGCTGAAGAGTTACTTTATATTCTGGGTATTATGCTCAATCAGGCAAACCGAGAGCAGTGTCTACCGATTGTGTTGACCGGTCCGAAAGAAAGTGCAGACTATTTTGTTGAAATCGATCAGTTTGTAAAATCTATTTTGGGCCCTGAAGCGGCTGACTTATATACTATCATCATAGATGATCCGGCAGCGGTAGCTCAATATATGAAAAGTAATATGGCTGAAGTCAGAGCACACAGACGTCAAACCGGTGATGCGTACCATTTCAACTGGTCATTAAAAATTGAGCCTGAGTTTCAGCAACCGTTTGCGCCGACCCATAAAAATTTAGCCGAGCTCAAACTGTCACTCTCTCAGGAAAAAGCCGAACTGGCCGCTAATTTAAGACGCACTTTTTCAGCGATTGTGGCTGGCAATGTAAAAGAGGAAGGCGTCAAAGAGATTGCACGTCACGGCCCGTTTATTATCAATGGTGAGCCCAAGCTAATGAGCATGATAGATGAGCTGTTAAAAGCCTTTATTGAACAAGGCAGAATGAAATTACCGGGTACAGAATATAAGCCTTGTTATCAAATAGAGCAAAAATAAACTCACGTATATAAATTAGGATGAACAATGCAAAAAACCGTTTTTATTACCGGAGCTAACCGGGGTATAGGTCTTGAATTTGTAAAGCAGTACCATAAAGCCGGCTATCAAGTTATTGCAACCACGCGCAATCCGCTGGAGCAAGACGATTTAAAAATACTGAGTCAGGCCCATAAAAATATAAAAGTAATGTCACTGGATATCAGTGATGAAAAACAAATCGCCGGCGTCAAATCCATGCTGGTCGATCAGCCAATAGATGTATTAATCTGTAATGCAGGTTATTACGGTCCTAAAGATGAACGCGCCCGCTTTGGACAAGTTGACCAGAGTGAATGGATAAAAACCTTTTCAATCAATGCTATCGCACCATTAAAATTGATTGAAGCCTTGCATCAAAATCTGCTTGCGGGTAAAGAAAAAAAGATAGCTGTGCTCAGCAGTAAAATGGGTAGTATGGCAGATAATGGTTCAGGGAGCAGCTATATTTATCGCTCAACTAAAGCCGCACTGAATGCCGTTGTAAAAAGCTTATCAATTGATTTAGCAGAGGATAAAATAAAGCTGGTTTCTTTGCATCCGGGTTGGGTTAAAACCGATATGGGCGGAGTCAATGCACTCATAGATACAGAAACATCGGTTAAAGGCATGAAACAAGTCATCACTAAACTCACGGCCAAAAATACAGGTCGGTTTATTGCGTATGATGGCCAGGAGATCCCCTGGTAAACCGTTTTATAATTTGATTAACTTTAGGTGGTTTATACAGCCAGATAGTTGTTCTGTGTTATAAACCACCGGGTACTGCACATGCCTTCTGATAATGCCCCATCCAATATGCCTCCGATAGTGACTTATCGCTCCGTTCATGCGCTCGTAGAGCATTATCAGGCTCTCAATTTAAAGCTGACTCAAAAGCGTATTGAAGCTGACGATTTTATTCCGGCTTTAGTAAACTGTTCAGAGCAGTGGCTTGGGCTATATCAGCAGTCACCTGAATCTATTTCGAGCTTATATTTTTTACCGCTGGGGCTAAGGTTTACAGAAACACGATATCTTAAAACCTGTATATTAATCCTGAACCTGGTTGAAACCCTTAGTATTCCAACCAGCCTGGCCAGCTGCTTATTAACCGCTGCCGGGTTAAAAGATATTGCTGTTTTTAAAGCGCTTAATAAACCATCAGCTGATCTCAGTGCGCTAATAAACAAAAAAAAATTTGCAGCCAAGCTTTATCAAAGTGCCGCGCACTCTGCCAAAATTAGCCGTTCGCTGTTAAAACCCACAGCCAAAGCTTATATGTCGATAGTGCCGGAGCTGGTATTCAATCAGTATGAATATCTGGATGGCTCCGGGCCTAACCAATTACATTTACCTAAGTTTGACGAGCATAACTTTAATCCGATCCAACTTTTTAGTTTATGCTGCCATCTGGTTAACTTACCTGCGTTATATCCCAAACTGAATAACTGGACTTTACAGCTTAAATTTTTAGTTCGACATCAGTTTAATAAAATCGATTCAGGTTTATTAACCCGGCTTTACCAGCAGTTTTCTGGTTTACCGGCCGGTTCGTCGGTTTTATACCAAAAAATGCCAGCCCTCTTGCTGCTTAAAAATAAGCAATCCGAACGAGCCATTATTCTGCAAAACAGTCAGGCCTGCCTATGTGGGTTAAATGAAATAGCACCGACAGAGACTGACCCTAAGATCACTCTGACGGCTTCGCTCTATGAAACTGCGCTGAACGAATTAATGAATGAGCAGGCGTGGAACACCCGAGCGATAAATTTGCCGGGCTTTAACCTAAAAATCAGCCCTCAGCTGCGCTTGTTATACCGACAGTTTACCCGGCATCCGGATCCTATTGATTTATTAACCCGGACTTTAAAATCAAAACCGGATTCAGGCTCTGTGCTCAGCGAGCGATTTCAACAGTCATTGGCACAGGACTTAATTGAATATGCAAACCAGTTAGGGCAAACTCAGGCAAATATCTCAAGCCCGATACGCTCAATCAACCAGGCCGTGATGTACCTTGGCAGTGATGCACTTGAGCACTGGTTGATCCATCAGGCAATAAAAGCACCTTTGTACCAACTAAATCACGCCTCCAGTGCTGCGCTCAGACAATATTTATTTTTAGCTCAAACCATTGCCGCAGATTTAAGCAGACTGCATAAAAATATCCATCCTGAGCTGTCTAAAATGCTCATCAGCTGTTTGTTCTACCCCTATTTTTTTCATCCAAATCTAACCACCCGGCTGATAAAACCGGAAAAAGTTTCCACTCAGCTCAATCAGATTTTTAGGTTTAATAAAAATCAAACAGAGTTGATAGTTAAATTGGCAAAAAATGCCGGTCTGGCTCAAACCTTGATCGAAGTACTGCAGGAATCCTCTGTCTTAGAGCCGCAATCGGTGAAACACCCTGAACTAACCAGCTGTTTAAAGTTAGCCATCTTGTCGGTTGGGTTGATTTATCATTCGCCTAAAGTCGACAAAATGAATCAGCTTGCTCAAGCAGATAATCAAGTTTATGATGAGGTAAAACAAAGCTTATCGAGTTTAAACATGGACTGGTCGACTTATTATCAGCTCCTTAATAATAATCTTGAAAAACATCACTATTTCTGCCCGTTTAACAGGGTCAACAGACTCTAGTACACTTAATTAAGAGGGATTTATGGCACAACATACAATCACTGTGATTCCGGGAGACGGAATTGGTCCGAGCATCATAGACTCGGCGGTTCAGGTATTAGAAAAGTTAGACTGTGGATTTGAGTTTGAATACGCCGATGCGGGGTTAACCGCACTAGAAAAAACCGGAGAGCTCTTACCGGCAGATACCTTAAATTCAATTGAAAAAAATAAAATCGTTTTAAAAGGTCCATTGACAACGCCTGTCGGAGAAGGATTTACTTCAATCAATGTAACTTTGCGCAAACGTTTTAAGCTGTACGCAAATTTACGTCCGGTTATCTCATTTAAAGGAACGCGCGCGCGTTACGATAATATCGATATTATTACCATACGCGAAAATACTCAGGGCATGTATTCTGGCTTAGGACAAACCCTATCAGATGATGGCGAAACCGCAGAAGCAACCAGTCAGATTACCCAACAAGGTGCTAAAGCGATTGTTAGTTTTGCGTTTGAGCTGGCAAAAAAAGAAGGCCGGAAAAAAGTAACCGTAGTCCACAAAGCCAATATTCTAAAATCTACTTCGGGTTTATTTTTAAAGGTTGCTAAAGAAGTGGCAGCTCAATACCCGGAAATAGAATGTAACGACATGATTGTCGACAATACCTGCATGCAGTTAGTCATGGATCCCGAGCAGTTTGATGTCATCGTCACCACAAATTTATTTGGCGATATTATTTCTGATTTATGTGCCGGTTTAATCGGTGGATTAGGTATGGCACCGGGCGCAAATATTGGAGATGAATGCGCTATTTTTGAAGCTGTACATGGCAGTGCACCTGATTTAGCAGGTAAAAACCTGGCAAACCCGACTTCGGTATTATTGGCATCTGTGCAAATGCTTGAGCATTTGGAAATGAAAGATAAAGCAGACAAACTCAGATTTGCAATCAAAGATGCCATCGGCAAAGGTGACCGAACGACTCGGGATTTAGGCGGTGAATCCGGTACAACAGAATTTACTCAAGCAATTCTGGACAGATTATAAAAGGTATTATCTTTGAGTGTTTTTGCAATAAAAAAATCAGTATCCGGCTAACGCGGATACTGATTTTACATTATAAAAGAATGGTCTAAAGACCGCTTACATCTGATGTTGATACATTACAGGCTGCCGTATTCCAAGCTTCACCATATTTAGTTGATGAACTGCCTTTTTGAACTCCCTGATACTCTTCACATACAGGTGGATTACCCGATGAATAATTCTTAATACGTAGGTTACGAATTGTAGCGACATCACCATAATTCCGGTTTACACCCGCAATTGAGCCGATATCCGCATCAATATTCACATTATCAATAATGACATTACGTGGTCCGCCATTATTAGAACAATTACCGCATGAGCGCCAGAGTTTGCCATGCTGGCCATAAGCGGTAAATCCACCACCTATTATTGTGGTACTGTTTTTAGAGTTATGCTGGAAAATTTTATCCGGTTTACCACCATATCCAGAGTTAGAGTTGTAGGCAGAACCACCCACAATTGTCATTGTTCCGCCTTCTGATTTATTGGTTGCGGCATCTTCACATACGTCCTGCCATTGAACATCAGCCAATGTACAGTTACCACCGTTACAATGGATACCGTCAGCCCCACCCGAAGCAGATAACTTAACATTACGCACTGAGGAATTATACAAACTCAAAACAGCGCCCTGACTTTCATCATCACCGGAACAGCTTAAACCAATCGTTTTACCACCACAGTCAACAAAGGTGTGCAACAAGGATGCACCCGCGTAACATTCACTGGCGCTACCAACGCGAAGGAAAGACCACAACTGGCCTGACCCACCCCAGTAAGAATAAAGTCTCGCATCGGCACCGGCAAACATACTCGCGCCCCAAACATCTAATGCTTTATTACTAAATTTTGAGATCACAGAAAAATGTCCATTACCGCGATCATCAATATACCAGCGTTGATTATCAGCGCCGTTATAACCCCATTGTCTAACTTCTGCACCGTCTCCGGCATTCCACTCCCAAACATCGAGAGACATGCCACTGTGTACAGCGCGAATCGAATAAGTACCATCACCCAGAGCAGTTACATCAAATTGCTGGTTACTATAACCCAGTGTAAACCAGGTCATTACATTTGCCCCACCCGTTGTACTGAAGCTGTCAACATCAAGTGCATTACCATTCAACTTAGATACAATAACGTACCGCCCTGATTGCAGAGCAGCCAAACTGCTGGCACTAAATAAAAGTATGCACAGCCCCATAATAAACTTCTTCATGTTTTAGTCCTTAATTAATTTTAAATAATATGAATGATCGTCAATCAGTTACCCTACCTTTGTTCCCTTTTTATTCCGTATCGGTCTATTTCAGGTCCGACGAATAAATAGCGAACAAAAAGAATCATCAGGTACTCACTGCCTAACCTACGGTTTCCCCTAAACCGCCCAATTGCTACCGGTGGCAATTGGAATCAAACATTCACTGATGACAACCATTTCCCGCAGTAATAAAAATAAAAACAATTAATATTACCAATATAAAATAATACTATAAGATGGTAACATTAAAAGAAAAACAATATAACATTTATTAATATACAGTTAACAAATTTGAATTAGGAAGATTAGAATGCGGGGAAAATCAATCATAAAATACTGACGATTGAATTCAGACACTTAATGTTAATGAGATTAAAGCATTAATTAATAAGTACTTTTTATATTTTATAAAATGCTCGGCCAGTTCACTTTGCTAATCGGATTCTATGGCTTTGTCGAGGTTTTTAAAACTTTGCCAGATACTTCTTAACAAAATTTTATCGGTTAATGCGGATGGCGCATTGCCATTTAACTGTGTCACTGAGGTATAAATAATATGAGTTTGACCAAGGCTTTTATTTTCGCTCACTCGCCAGTGTGAATAAGGCACAGAAACAGGCGTCTCAGTTAACAGTCCGGCATATCGGGTTTGCTGATCGGTTGAATTGATTTCAAAGCCTCCATTGGTAAACCGGAATTCTGAGGTTAAAACCATCTGGCGCTCAGCCAGCGGCCAAACAGAATCAAACGTAAAAAGCGTTGTCAGTTTAGTTTGCTCGTGTACTTTGACGGTTTCAACCTGTTTTAAAAAAACCATCCACTGATGAATAAAGTCAGGTTGCGAGATCCACTTCAAAACATTTTCAGGAGATTGTTCTAAAACCAATAATTCAGCTTTTATCGCAAGTCCATCTGTATTCAAAGCCGCCTGATAACTGATTTTTATATTGCTGCTCTGGCGCCATAATCGCCAGTTTTCCGGGTCAAAATACTGAGCACAGGTACAAAATGGCAGCCAGGTAATCAGGCATAAAAACGCGATTCTTTTGAACATTTTTTCGCCCATTATTTTTTAATAAGATAATTTACTTTAATCCGCACAATACAAAAAAGCCAACTCAATTTGAGTTGGCTTTTATTCAAAAATGATATCTTGTGCAACGAACGCCAGGCTTAACCCGTGTTACGTAAACCTGTTGCAACACCGGCAATACTGACCATTAATGCACGCTCTAAATGGTAATCCAGCTCATCACTTTCAACTGCACGGGCGCGTTTTAATAACTCCACCTGCAACAAATGAAGCGGCTCCAGATAGAAAGCACGAATCTGCATCGACTCTTTGCTTGCGGCATCATTTTCCATCACTTCAGACTGATCAAGTAACTCAAGCAGTAACTTATTGCTCATCGCCAACTCTTCGCGCAGGTTTTGACCAAAATATTTAAGCTCTTCCGGTACTAAAGTTTCATCATACAAAGCCGCAATTTGCTGATCAGACTTCATAAAGACCATCTCAAGCATAGATAAACGGGATGCAAAGAACGGCCATTGTGATTTCATTTCTTTCATCAAAGGCAAATGACCATTATCTATAGCTGCTTGGAATGCTTTCATCACACCTAACCATGAAGGCAGTACTAAACGGTTTTGTGCCCATGCAAAAATCCAAGGAATCGCACGTAAGCTCTCAACACCACCGTTCGGTTTACGTTTTGACGGACGGCTACCTAATGGTAATTTTGATAACTCAAGTTCAGGTGTAGCACTTCTAAAGTAAGCAACAAAATTCGGATCATCTCGAACAACTGAACGGTAATTATCACGCGCATTTGCGGCCATTTCAGTTAATACTTCGCGCCACTGCGCTTGTGGTGCCGGAGGCGGTAACATCAGTGCTTCTAACACCGCACTGGCATATAAACTAAAACTACGCTGTGCCAACGGCTCAGTACCAAACTTATAGCGAATGGTTTCGCCTTGTTCGGTAACGCGTAAGCCACCTAAACAAGAACCCGGAGGCTGAGATAAAATCGCGCCATGAGCCGGTAAACCACCGCGTCCGATCGTGCCACCACGCCCGTGGAATAGCGTTAACGTTACATTATATTCCGCTGCCAGCTCTACCAGAGCTTCCTGTGATTGATACTGAGCCCAGCCAGCTGCTAATGCACCAGCATCTTTTGCTGAATCTGAATAACCGATCATGACATATTGATGGCTTTGGATAAATCCACGATACCAGTCAATGCTTAATAATTGTTTCATACTTTCATAAGCATTGTTTAAGTCATCTAATGTCTCAAACAAAGGCGCAACCGGCATTGGCCAGCTGATACCACTTTCTTGCAATAATAAATGCACTTCTAGCACATCTGAAGGCGATCTAGCCATTGAAATAATATAGATACCTAATGCATCTTTGCTTTGTTGCGCTATGACACGGCAGGTTTTTAATACTTCTTCAACATCAGCTGATGGTTGCCAGTTTCTTGGGATTAAAGGTCGCTTAGAGCTTAATTCACGCAATAAAAAGGCTTGTTTATCTTGCTCTGACCAGTTTGAATAATCGCCTAAACCAAGGTGGCGGGTAATCTCACTGAAAACTTGATCATGACGGTCTGAGTCCTGACGAATATCCAGTTTCAATAAATGAATACCAAAACAGTAAGCACGACGAATTGTATCGGTTAATAAACCTTGAGCAATGCCAGGCATACCCATTTCGACCAGAGAGCGATAACAAACTTCTAACGGTTCTGTTAATTCAGACTGATGATTAATCCAGGTTTTCTGATTAACCGATTCACCATTTAAATAGGCATCAATACCATCGTAAGTTGCGGTCAATTTAGCCTTCAATTCAGATAAAGCTGCTCTGTAAGGTTCACGCGCATCTTCACCCGCATACTGAATTAATTCTTCAGAGGCATCCGCCATCGATAATTCAACATGAAGCGTGGTAATATCATTTAAGAACAAACTCGCTGCACGGCGACGAGCGAGTAAGAGTACCTTTTCCGTCACTTCAGAGGTCACAAACGGATTACCGTCTCTGTCACCACCCATCCAGGATGCAAAACGCACTAGGTTGGAGTTAAGCGGTAAACTGATATCAAACTGGTCTTGCAACTGACCATCTAAATTACGGATAAAATTAGGTACAGCTTGCCATAAAGAATTTTCTATTACAGAGAAACCCCATTGAGCTTCGTCAACCGGCGTTGGACGAGCAGCGCGGATTTCGTCTGTATGCCAGGCCTGACTAATCAATTCAGCGATACGAGCTTCAACTTGCGCACGCTTTTTATCTGACAAACCATCAATATGAAGATCTGATAAACATTCAGCTAAACGTGAATACTTATAAATTAATGTACGACGGGTAACTTCAGTTGGATGGGCAGTTAATACCAGCTCAATATCCAGCTCTTTGATTGCATCTTCGAGTGACATTTGAGTTTGGTCAATACCTTTAAGCTTGTTAAGAAACTCGGTAACAGGCTCTTTTTCGCCAAACGAGGCGACTGTGTGTTCCTGCTCAGCCAAATTTGCAAGATTCAAAAACTGTGAAAATGCCCGGCCTACGGTCAATAAATCTTTATCATCCATTTGTTGGAATAAAGACTGCAAAGACTGAGTACAATCAGCATCACCTAATGATGATTGTCTGCCCTGCTTACGAATCGTTTCAATTTTATTTAACCACTCATCACCTAAGTGCTGTTGGATAATCTGGCCAAGCTCGCTACCTAAATAACGAACTGTTTCCAATAAAGAATCATCGATTCCCTTTTGCATAACAAACCTCTTTAAAGTTGAGTTTCCTGACGCATATACCTAAACCACTTCGAGCATTAAACTTTATCCAGAAGTATCTTAGCTATAACCTGCCAGCTAGCATTATATTTGATGGTCCTAATCTAGCCTAACTGAATTAAATAATAATAACCACAACCCAGTTATTTTGATTAAAAATCATGCTGACCATCTCACCAATTCGGCTAAAACTAGCATATTGGTAAGACCAAATCACCATACAAACTGTAATTTTATTCTAAAATTTATAAAAAATAAGACCAATCGGTTAATTTTCACCCAAATTAAGAAATTTAATGACATAAGATGACAGATAAAAAAATTCACAAAAAAGAAGTTGACGTCTGTAGGAAAAAAAACGAGACTGAATGTCAATTAAACCATTAGCACGATTTCAACCAAACATGTTATTAACTACTTTTAAAGTCAATCCACGCAGAATTATTTGGAATGCGCGCCCTATGCGTAAGCCAGACTTTTGCTGTGGTTAGTTAATAAAAACAAATTTTTTAAAGCCGCAGCCAAAAATGACTGCGGCTTTTTTGTTTATACCGCAACATTTTTGGCTCTATAACACTTGGATATAAGGAAGCCAAAATGCAAATCAATCCAAAAATAAGTTCAGCTTATACGGCTGTTGTACTAATTTGGTCCACCACCCCACTTGCCATTGTCTGGAGCAGCGCAAGTATGCATCCGATTTTAGCCGTCGCTATTCGTATGCTCATTGCACTTGTTGTTGGTTTTGCATTGTTACGCTTATTTAATATCCGTATGCCGATAAACAAAACCAGCATGCAATTATACGCATATTCTGCAATAGGGGTGTTTGGCGGGATGGCTTTCAGTTATATGGCAACCTGGTATATACAGTCAGGGCTCATCTCGCTGATATTCGGCTTAGCACCTATTTTATCCGGGCTAGCCGGACAAAAAATCCTCAATGAAAAACCATTTAGTGCAATACGCTGGTTTGCTCTGATTATCTGTTTAGTCGGACTATCAATTATATTCAAAGATGCGCTGCAAACCGATAATCACACCTGGTTAGGTATTGTATGCGTATTGCTGGCGGTTTGTTTATTCAGTATCAGTGGGGTCATGGTAAAAACCGTAGTCATTAGTATTCATCCAATGGCCACAACAATTGGAGCGCTAATGCTATCTGTACCGCTGTTTTTTGTTTTGTGGGCATTGATGGGGGCTGAAATCAATATCAACGAATGGCAAGCCAAATCTTTATACGCAATCGTTTATCTGGGGATTTTAGGTTCACTGGTTGGTTTTATCTGCTTTTATTATGTTTTACAAAAACTGACTGCATCCAGTGTTGCTCTGGTAACGCTAATTACACCGGTAATCGCCCTTACACTGGGCAATCAGTTAAATGCAGAGCCTATCTCAGCCAACCTGATTGCCGGTGCTGTCGCAATCCTCGCCGGACTCAGTTTGTATTTATGGGGTGAAAAGCTCAAGGCTATGGTTTTTACGCCCTGCAAATAACTTAACCTCAACTCTGGATAAGGAGTTAGCTAAGGGCTTAAATTTATTGGCTTTTAGTTTAATTTCGCTCATAGGCACCGACTGATAATAATAAGCCGGTGCCTTTAATTTAATAGTAGGTATGCTGAATACGCTGACAATAGGCAACCAGATTCGGGTATGTTTTTGCGGTTTCTCCCAAGTCAGAGGTCAAGTCCGATAGGATAAACTGAGCCAGAAAGGCATAAGCCGTAGCATCCAGTGAGCTGGGCGTATCTCCAAAAAAGTACGTTTTTTGATCCAACAAATCGGATAAGCTGTCCAGACTTTGTACAAAAATATGTTTAACCTCTGACGCACTGTGTTTCCCTATCCCCTGCGTGCTAATGGCTGATTTCACCTTGTGGCGGACCAGTCCGGGCACAAAACAGCTAAATGGAAATTTCAATGACGAAAAAACAGCCGCTTTCATCCGCGGCCAATTTTGTTCGTCAAACCAGCGCATATATAACAAACACCAGTACAAATTTTCGTCTATCGATTTGCCAACTAGATAAGCAATTGCCATTTGCTCAGCACTCAGGCTCACATCCAAACTATCACCGTAGGCTTTTTTTAAATACTCTATGATAAAACTTGAATCTGCGACTGTTTTATTACCATCCTCAATAAAAGGCAATTTGCCTTTAGGTGATTTTTTAAGATTAGCCAGACTAAAACTGGGTTGATATTCAATTCCAGACATTCTCAAGTAACAGTCCACTTTCAAAACAAAAGGACTGGCATCCACCAAGCCCATCCCTTTGCCAAATCCGTATAGTGTTAACATCTCTGATTTTACTCCTTTTCTTATCAGCTTAGACAAAAAAGCAGGTTATTAAAACCTGCTTTTTAGATACTGCCAGAATCAAAATAAGGCTCACTGGGCAATGAGTGAATGACCCGTATCATCTTCTAAGATCAGACCATCATCTCTAACAGAAAACCGGGAAATTTCTCCTAATAGCGTTAAAAATCGGGATTCCTGCTCAGCCAGTTCAGCTGAAAAACAAGCTTTGCGAGTCACAGCTATTGTCGATAACTCAATTTCCGGTCCCTTAGTGGTATAATCGGCTGTATATTGGTTACAGCCTGCACTGCCAAAAATTTTCTGTTCAGAAAAATGAATGCTCACCTTTGAATTCTCTATCACAGCCAGATTATTTATCCGGGTGACCAGCCAGTTTGAGTTAGAAACCTTATTTTTTGACGCCTGTGTATCAATCATCTGACAGCTGGCTTTCTCTCCATCTATGGTTAAAACGGCTTCATTCGATTTACGCCAAAAGGTAATTTCAGGTAAATCTGGCTGAACTAGCTGATATTTTTCACCGGAAGCAGCCACAATCCGGTTGAGTAAATAAGGCGTTTTGTTGACTATGACTTCAAGCTGACTATTGAGCTGTGTCACTTTAATCAGTTGCTGATCACACTGATAATCGAGACTGAGCAAATTGCCTTGCGCAGATTGCTGAGACGCTTTTACTTTAACTAAGCGTAACAATCCTAGATCTTGCTCTTGCTGGCTTGTATCAATCGGATAACCTGTATCTGTTGTCCACAAAAGTTTGCCGTCTTTACTTTGAATCACGGCTCTAACCGAATAAATCCCATTCAAATTTAATGCGTCCGCATCAAATGCCAGTTCAAAATTCACAGGCATTTGCTGTTTAAGCAAAATAATCTGCTCAGCTACCAGCTCAGCTTTTTTATCTGCGATAGAAACATCATATAAACGTATTATGGCCTGACTACCGGGTACCAGAGCGATGCGCTCAAGATAGCCAATTTGACCTGTCACTTTGGATTCTTCCGGGTTTTGCTGACATGCAGATGTCAGCAAAACAAATAAACTCAGAATTATAAAATGCAAAGCTTTCACTTTAAACTCCTATTGAATTAGCAATCAACCCTGAGCTCTTCCCTTATCCGGATGAACTCAGATTAACCGATATGCTAAATCATTCAGCAATTAAAGCGAGTAAATCCGGCTGGATATGAACACTGGTGCACATTATTATCCAAGAGTGAGCGATTGGTGATAAAGCTCAGCGATTTCAGTTTATATCTGAGGTTAACCACTTTATGGCATCCGGAAATCGCTTTGACCAGTCCTGCTCGCAGTGACGTCCTTGAGGGTCTTTAACCAGTTTCAACATGACATTATCGCCCTGATAAGCCTGGCTTAACTGGCTGGATAAGCTTTCAATTCTTGAAAAATCGCCATACTCCACTTTTCCAATATCAAAATAAATTTTTGTCCCACTCAGGTGTTTGCCTTTCAAAGCTTCAAATAACACATTTTTACCTTCCGCATTGTAAATATCTAAGGCTGGTGAGAAAGCCGCAACAAACTTAAAAATATCATGGTGTTCAATGGCGGAATAAAGCGCCATTAAACCACCTAATGAGCTTCCAGCCAGACCGCTTTGCAAAACCTGAGTTCTAAATTTTTGATCAATAACAGGTTTCAGTGTATCCCGGATAAAAGCCATTGTGTGTTTACCTTTACCTTCAACAGGCTCTGAATTTCGATTAACAAAATCCCACGGATTATATTCCTGACACCTGTCTTTACCGTTAGGAATGGCGACTACAATTAGATCAGCAGCACTTTGATTTTGATACATCTGAGAAAGTATTTCGTCGACTCTCCACTCATCACTATAAGCGGTTTGGGCATCAAATACATTCTGTCCGTCCAGCATATATAAAACCGGGTATCTGAGTGTCGTATCCGTTTTATACGAAGGCGGTAAAAATACCAAAATATCTGCTGACCTTTGTAATTGTGGCATCTGAAACTGGCTAAGTGTTTCAATGTGTCCAGTCAGACTGGATTCTGTCAACAAGCGAGGCGGATCGGTTTTCCATGCTGGAATATCGGCCGATACTGATACCTGAGCACTGTCTAATTGCTGAAAATAAGTACACAAACTTTTACCTTGCTCTGATGCCGGTAGTTGCTGCCAGTCTTTATTTTTAACAAAAGTAAAATGCAGTGAAGTTTCTGTCGTTGATATCCAGGTTACTAGCTTGCCATTTTCCAGTGTCAGTTTATTGGCCATTGGTCCGTTTAACGCCCAGTCATTAAAATCTCCGACCAAATGCACAGTATCTTTTGCGTCATAACCCTGTGGCGGACTAACCATAAATTTAATCTGCTGAGCATATAAATTTGCAGATAACATGATTAGGCTCAGCAAAGCTGTACTGCTTTTTATTAAACAATCCATTTGTTTCATCATTATTCCTGTAGCAACGCATTTAAGCTTATTTTTTAATTCGAAACTCTGACTTTGGGCTTCAGCTCTATCGTATTGCCGTCGGGATCACTCAGGTAAACGGATAACCCAAAGCCCTGCGCGCCATAACGGTTTGCAGGCTCAGAGTAAGCGACTTTCTTTTCAGTTAAAAACTGACAAATCTCGGTTATCGAATCGGCCTGGATTTGCAGACAAAAATGATCCAGATTCAAACTGTCCGGATCCGGCGGATTTTTCACCATTTGTCCTAGCTGACTGTCACAGTCAACCAGGTCAATCAAAGCATTACCCGCCCTGAGCTGAGTTAAACCCAGTTCAGGTGTTGTCTCCCGCTCCACCTGACAGCCCAGAATGTCGCAATAAAAAGCCAACATGGCGTTAAGACGAGTGGTTCGTAAAACAATGTGGTCTATGCCTGCAATATCTAACATGGTGTTTCTCCCTCAAGACGGTTTCACTACTGTTCAATCAAAACAGAAACCGAATCCTCTGGCCAGCTAAATTTAACCCATAACTGGCCGGTTTGGGGGTTATACCAGCCACCAGCAGCGGATTTTTGGTATGCTGCGTAGGTCAGAGACAAATTCAATTTCTGACCATTTACTTCAATACGATTCGGCGCAACCGCCTGATGAATGACCAAGTCCACTAATCGTTCAGCCGGCATGCCGGAATAAGCGCTATGACCGATTTCGCGTTCAAACTGAAAAGCAATGTGTTGTTGCGATGTTTTTGCATTTAAATAGAGTTTTTCGTATGCACCTTTTTCAAAAGCATTCGGGGTTTGACCATCATCTTCATAAATATAGCTGCTAGCTGTTTTGATGCTTTCATCATGGTAATAATGCAGTCTTAACTGTTTAGAATCATAGTTTGCTGCATTATTGACTTCATTGAGCATAGGGACAAAAGCACCCGCTTTAACAAATACAGGAATGTTCTCTAAATTAACGGCTATTTGATGTGGCTGACCGCCTTCGAACTTGTGATCACTGAAAAAGTCGAACCAGATACCAGCAGGCAAATTCACCTGTTTTTGCTGAACGCCTTCATTCATAATAGGCGAAACAAAAAATGCATCGCCCCATAAATAGTCATAGCGATCATCCATATCTTGTTTCATACCCGTTTTATAAAACACAGGCTGCATTAAAGCTTTACCGGTTTGTGAGTTTTCAAACGCCATTGTGTATAAATACGGCATTAACTGATAACGCAAGTTAACCGACTGACGAATGATATTTTGCACTTGCTCAGAATGAAATACAGGTTCAGGTGCGACTGCGTCCTGTGCATGTGGGCGATAAATTGGCTGAAATACGCCGTACTGAAGCCAACGAATATAAAGTTCTTCGTCCCAATTATCACCGGCAAATCCACCTAAATCTGAGTGAGTATAAGCGAGTCCGAACAAGCTCATTTGCAGAGATAATTCAACCTGAGGTTTTAAACCGTCCCATGAGCGACTGACATCTCCGGTCCAGGGTAAAATGCCGTAACGTTGTGAACCGGCAAACCCCGAACGCATTAAAATAAAAGGACGCTTATCCAAAAAGGCTTGAGTCTGATTTTGAAACAAGGTTTTTGCCCATTCATGTCCATAAACATTATGAATGGCATCGGCTGATACCAACTTGCCATTCACTAAATGCAGCGCATCTGCCGGGTGCACTTCTGGTTCACCTAAATCGCCCCACCAACCCGCAACCCCTTGCTGCATTAAATCCTGATAAATTTGCCAGAACCAACTTTTGGCTTGCGGTTTGAAAATATCGATAATTCCGGTGTGCCCAAAGAAAAAATCGAAGGTTTTTACCTCACCACTTTCTGTTTTGGCCAAAACGTCCTGAGCATTCGCCTGCTGCCATTTTTGACTAGTGGTTAAAACAAATGGCTCAGTAATCAAAACAGTATTAATACCATCGGCTTTAAAATCGGCCATCATTTTTTCGGGGTTAGGGAACGCGGCCTCATCCCACGCCAAATTCCCCATATGACCTTTTACATCTTTACCAAACCAGTAGAGATCAAAAATAATCGCATCGACCGGAAATTGTTTTTCAGCAAATAATTTGAGCGTATCGCGCGCTTGCTGCTCATCCCGGTAACCAAAACGCGATGCAATATAACCCAATGCCCAGCGAGGTGGCAGAGGTTGTCTACCGGTAATTTGCGTAAACTGAGTGGTTAGGTCAGCATAGTCTTCACCAATGACAACGACATAAGATAGACTGCCTAATTCAGCTTCAAATGCGAGGATATCCGTTTTTGTTTTGCCAATATCTAACCATCCGGATGCCGGGTTATCAAATAGCAGCATATACTGCTTGCTCGAAAATACCGCAGGCAGGCCATAATTCATCTGACTTGATTCAGTGCCGTATCCATAATGAGCTCGGTTATACAAAGGCAACCTATGTCCACGGCGATCCATCCCTAATACACGCTCTCCACCACCCAGAATTTTTTCGTCTGGAGACAGCTTAAAGCGAACCCCTCTGGCTTCATGCTTTGAACCGGAACTAAACCCGCCAGCCTCCTCGAATAAAAGCTGTCCCTGCTGCCAATATTGAATCTTTAACGGAGACTTTTGAATCACAGCGGTCAATTTGTCACTGCTGAATTTTAGCTGATTGCTCGCTTGTTCTATGCGAACCTTAACATCCGTACCTTGCTCAACCAGACTAAACGATGACGTAATCTGAGCTTTTTTATCCAACTCTGACTGAAAACTGACCTCAACCGAATAATCGGTTAAATAATCCAGTGTCACCTGCCCTTCATCAGTTTGTATTATTAAGTTATCTCCGTTTAACTGATGCGAAATATATTCACGCGCAGTAGCAGTTTGCATAGAAAACAAAATAGCCAGCGCACTGAATAACAGGATTTGGCCAAACCGGCCGTTAAAATACATAATCATATTGGCAATTGCCTATCAAAACAAAAAAGAAAAAAGGTTTAAATAAAAAGCAAAGTGGGATATTTGCAATGTTTTGCTTTTATCCACTTCGCGCTATAGGGCAAAATCATACTTGAACAATTTTCATACAATAATTAAGGGGGAGCCAGTTCTAATTTACAAATCGCGTTGCAAGACCAAAGACTGTAAACCTGCGAGTTGAATCTGAATACGGCCCAATCCATTTTTGACCTTGAGCGTTGCAGATACCTGATGATAAAGCTGGTCGATAAACTTATATTGACCGTCCGTTAGCTCCATATCGGTAATCGTTTGCTGAGGTATAATTAACTCAATTTCTGTGGTTGGTTGAGTTGAAAAGTTGCTGATCACCAGCAAATGTTCAGAATCACTGAATCGTGCAAATGCAAACTGTCTGTCCGTATATTCAGAATTAGCAGAGCGGTTTATTTCATGTAAGTCAGCATAGCCACCCAACACAGCCTGGCTGTTTTTTGTAAAGGTTAATAATCTTTGATAAAAATCACGTAACTGAACTTCTTTATCCGATAACTGGCCACCGTCAAACTGGCCTTCATTCATCCATCGCTGGTGAGCAGGGACACCGGCATAATCAAAAATAGTCGTACGACTGGGATCGCCAAAGCCGGTTTCTTCACTGCCGTCTTCACCGACTTCCTGACCAAAATAAATCATCACAGGAGACGTACTGATTAAACTGGAAACCACCATTGCAGGTTTGCCTTTATCAGCATCGCCTGCAAACTCGGGACTGGCGATGCGCTGCTCATCATGATTATCTAAAAAATGTAATAAGTGATGCTCAATATCAGCAAAACGGTTTTGAATAGACACTAAATTGTCCGCACCCGCTTTGCCTTGCATCAGAGGTTTTAACGTGTCGTAGAAATCGACTTTATCGTATAAATAATCCATTTTTCCCAAGCGAATATAATCACGATAGGCTTTAGGGTTATAAATTTCCGCCAATAAAAAAGCATCCGGATTGGCCATTTTTATAGCTGAGTTCATATAGCTCCAAAATTCAACCGGCACCATTTCTGCCATATCAAACCTGAAACCATCTACCCCTTTTTTTGTCCAGTATAAAGCGATATCTTTAAATTTGATCCAGGAATCCGGAACCGCCTGAGTTTGCCAGAACGCATAGTGCGCCTGATAGTTTTTATCTGCAAACCCTGCCGGCAAATTAGCAAAATCACGCGTACCGTCCGGTCTGATTCCATAGTTCACTTTTACAGTTTCGTACCAGTCATTAAAATCCGGCTGAGACTGACGCGAACCATTGCCCGTCCATTTGGCCGGTGATTCATTAAATTTGCCATCAGCCAACGGATGCGCTTCCCCGCCAAGTGGTTGATAACCATTTTTTGCTTGCGGTACTTTAAAATCTTCACCGACCACATAATAAAAATTATTGTCCCTTGCATACGCAACCCAAGTATCATCCTGCGCACCAAAGTCTTCAACCCCATCCGGCTTGGCAATAGAGTGGTAATTCCGAGCTAGATGATTGGGTACTATATCAATCAGTACTTTCATTCCCTGATTATGAGTGCGCTCAATCAGAGCTTCAAATTCGGCAAGACGATTGGCCGGATCTTCCGCCAGATCAGGATTTACCGAATAATAATCTTTAACCGCATAAGGAGAACCGGCACGGCCTTTGACCACATCAGGGTCATCCAGGCTGATACCATAATCGGTATAATCGTTAATCACAGCATGATGCGGCACCCCTGTGTACCAGATATGGGTAATGCCCAGTTGCTTAATTTCAGATAAAGCTTTGTCTGTAAAATAGTTAAATTTACCTACTCCGTTTTCTGCGATCGTGCCCCAGGGTTTGTTAGTAGTATTGGTATTACCGAATAACCGTGTGAAGACCTGGTAAACCAGATACTTTTCTTTTTTATCCGGTTGCGCATGACTGACGTCGCTTAAATTCGCAGTGGGTTGATTCATTCGGACTCGCGACAGTGTTTGATTATTTGCACATGAAGTTAAGGCTAGCACACTGCTCAATAAAGTAAGGGGTACAACTTGGTTTAATAAATTCATAAATAAAATGCTTTGCTAATGAAGTATTGTTTATAGAGAAAAAGACAAACCAATAAAGCCGCCTTACGGCGGCTTTATCAGGCTCATTAAGGTAATAAACTCAGATTGAGTGTTGGACTCGAACCGTCCGGACCTGTGACTAAAAATCGATAGGTACCAGACTCTGCAGCGTTAAACGTCAGGTTTGCACCTTTAAACACTAACGCCTCATCCGTGCCTGCCTCAACCTCAGCCACATCTTCTGATACAGCACCTAAGTCAACCGTTGACCAGTCAGCTGATGCGATTTTAAATTGGTAATCGCCAGCGCTCAGTTCTAAATCAATTGAATAGCTACCATCTCCGTTGTAGCTCAGTAAATCAGACTCTCCCCAACTATTCATACTGCCACGAATATAAACCTGGGTATCCGCAAAAAATTCCGCTGTAAATACACGTAACTTAGGCTGCAAATCCGTCATATCAAAAATAAAAACTAAGTCAGCATCTTCAGCTAAAATCAGGCTCAAGTTATCATTGCTTTGCGCCAGATGACTGGTTACCCCCAACGCCACTTGTGTCATATCAGCCGATTCAGCGCCATAGTTGACCGTACTCCAATCCGCCGATGCGATTTTAAAGCCATAAGTACCCGCGACTAAACTCGTGCTAAAGGTGTAAATACGACCGCCTTCATAGGTAAAGGCATCTGATTCTCCCCAGCCATTCATATCGCCTCGTAACAATACGCTGGTCCCGACAAAAGGCTCTTCATTGACAATATTCAGCACAGGTGCATCTTTATCTGATGCATCAAAACTAAAGATATAGGTTGCATCCATATCAGGGGTAAAGCTCAGGTTGCCAGAGTCACCACCTGCGGTCAGCGTTTTATTTGTATCTAGGGTTACCGTACCATCAGTGCCATTTTCAGTACCAAAATTAACGGTTGCCCAGTCTGCATCCGCAAATTTAAAGCCATAAGTTTGCCCGGCATTTAAGCTAACAGCGACCTGATAAATTCCATTTCCTTTATATTCAGTCGGGGTATCATTGCTCCACCCATTCATATCCCCTTTTAAGTAAACAAGCGTGTCACCAAATGGCACAACATCCGGCACCCCCTGAGTTGCCTGTGCCGATAAACCGGTTCCCTGAGCATCACCTTGAGGCTTAACAAATACCGCCGTGGTTAAAGCCGGAACATTAAAAGTCCCCTCACCTTCACCTTGACTGAATGACGCACCGGCTACAACAGAATCGACCGAGCTTTGTAAAATACTATGCAACTCAAACCCTTCAGCAGTTGCCACAGTGTGGTTTTGTTCATTGGATGTGCCATTAATCACAACCACCAAAGCATCCAGATTCGGGTCTAAATCTGCCCAGTCGGTGCCATCATCAATGCTCATTACGATTAAGCCTTGAGTTTGACGACTCCCTATATTATGAAAACCAACTCGGTCAATAATATCCTGAGCATTGGTTAAGCGTAATAATGGTGTCTGACTGCGAATTTGTAAAAACTCAGTAAATACATCAGAACTCATCTGTAGTTCCATGCTTTCAGGCTTAGCAACGGAATACAAAAGCTGCGCAATTTGTTCCCACTTGGCTTCATTTTTCTCAGCCGGTGGTAAACCTATGTTCCAGTTATGTTGCTGCATGGATAAATCAATATAATTGAACCAGTCACCCGAATTATAACTGTCTCTATCCATGGATTTTGAGCGCATTAAGTCAACGCCCAATTGGAAGAAAGGAATGCCCTGACTTAATACAGGAATACTCGCAGCTATGTTATGCGCCCGCACCCGCTCATCCAAGCTATAACTGGCAGGCAAACCATATTGGAGTTGATCCCACAAGGTTTCATTGTCATGTTTGGATACATAATTAATGATGTCGGCCGGGTCTTTTGCATAGCTGGCTCGCGCAAAACTACTACCGGTTGCGACACTGCCCAGATTCCCCATTAACGGAAAGTCAGCTAACGTGCCGGCAAGCCCTAAACGAATATGATCTTGTGAATCTAAACTACCATCTTGCTTAAAAAGTTCTGCGTTACGAATATCATCACGAGGTCTGTCATTAAAGGTACCTATCTCTAAGCCTGCCATATTATCCTGACGAGCCTGCTCAAATAATCTGTCGTTTTGCACATCGCCGCCAAAATTCCAACCTTCACCATAAAAGTAAGTATCAGAATCAATTGCAGCAACCATTTCCCGTGCTTCCAGTATGGTTGATTTTGGAATATGGCCCATAATGTCAAACCGGAAACCATCAAATTTATAGGCCTCTGTCCATAGCACTAAAGAGTCTTTGATAAATTTATCAAACATCTGGTGCTCTGTTGCGGTATTGTCACAACAGCTTGAATTTTCAACCGAACCGGTTACTTCATTGCGTCTGTGATAATAGCCCGGCACCACTTTATCAAATACAGAGTTATCCCACAGACCGGACGCACTGGTATGGTTATAAACAACATCCAGCACAACTCGCAAACCTAAGTTATGTAGTGCCTGATTCATCTGACGCATTTCTAAAATACGTGCCACGCCATCCGGATCAGATGCATAACTACCTTCAGGTGCATTAAAGTGATGTGGGTCATAACCCCAGTTAAAGCCGTCAATATCTTTAATTTCAGTGATTAAAGCCTGAGCCTTTTTGGGTTCATAATCACTGGTGTAAGATGCCAGCACTTGCCACAGTGAATCTGAATTACTTTCAGTACCACAGACTGAAGCAGCTGCTTTAACTGCGCACAACTCAGCAACCGTATTGGTTAAATCAATACGCTCACTTTCGTCTTCTTCAATCGTAGCGATATCGTTTGCCGGTAACATATGAAAATGTGTTACCCCGGCATCAGCCAAACGTTTTAAGTATTTAACCGCATTTGAATCTGTTTCAGTAAACGCCAAATATTTACCACGGTTCGCTTCAGTGACAGTTTCATCATTTATACTGAAATCACGAATATGCCCTTCCAGTAAAACCGCATCTTCCAAATGAGTAATAGTTGGAATTGAATGTGTTTCCCAGTCCGCTGGTTTTAAATCTTCATCTTCTAAATTTACAAACTGAGAATATTCACCATTGATTGATAAACTCACTGAATAAGGGTCTGAGGTTAATAAGGTCTCAACTTGTTTATTTACATGATGGTAAACCGTAATTTCATATTGATAAAATTGTCGGTCTAAGTCTGCTACAGCCGCTTCATATGACCAAAGACCCGAGACTTCATCAAAAGTCATTGGATGGCTGGCAACTTCAGCTTTAGCTGCATCGTACACTTTTAAATTAACTTGTGACGCAGTCGGTGCCCAGACCGAATTTTTAATCATGCCATTTTCATAGACTGTCCCTAATACAGCTTCGTCGGCATCATTTTCGCCCAGGGTATAGAGCGCATCTAACGCTTTAGCCGTTTGCACATAAGTCGCGGTTGTTGCTTCACCTTCAGCATTATAAGCGACCGCAACCAACTGCTGTTTTACCAAAGCTTTGGCTTCATCTGCAGTTAAGTTATTGGCAAATGCAGCCCAGGCATTAATAACAGGCGCTCGGGCTTTTTGGGCATCGGTTAAATCAGTTTCTGTAAAACTCACTGTCTCGCCAGACACATTTGAATCATCATCGACACTGATATCAGCATTTGCTGAATGATGAATTTTGACTTCAACCACATCGCTGGTATCCAAGTCCCATACCAGGGTATTAGCATCAATCCAGTGGGCAGCATAATCTTCAATCGCCAGTTTCTGCTCGCCTAAAGACGGAATCGGATATTCAAATACAGATGCAACTTTTGAAAAAGTAAAATTCATCCGGACAAAATCAGGGTCATCCTGAACCAATGACATTTGCCAGTCACTTCCACCCATTTCTTTGCCGGCGTCATCTGTGCCTATATGAATGATAAAATTAGCACAATCACTGTACCCTTCTTTTAATTCCAAAATCCAGTACGCGCCATAAGTCGGATCTTCACCATCCGGAATCAGGCCATTATCCCAACCTGGCGCTATCGCACTTTCAGCATAAGCATCACAGGTTTCATTATTCCAGGTATGTAATTTATAGCCGTCATATACCCCATCTTGCGGACGATTATAAAATAAAATAGCCTGATTGGCCGTTGGGGTCACTACAGGTGCCGGTGCGGTTGGGTCAGCACCCACAATACAAGTTTCATTTCTTTCATCCGGTACGGTTGGCGGTGCACAAAAAATGGGTTCAGGATCAACACACATCTGACCGCTTGCATCCGGGACCTGTGGCGTATCACAAGTTAATAAGATTTCACCCGATTTAAGATCTTCTTCAGTGCCGCCACAAGAAACAAGCGATACACTGACCAATGCTGCCAGTGGCAACATGCTTAGCTTTTGATTAAATTTCATAGTCAAACTCCTAAATTTGTTTTAGCCAATGGCAATTACATTGAGTAATTCACACCCAAATAGAACTGACGACCAAAGTATTGAATGGTGCCGGTTTTAGCCTCTGTGCCAAAGTAGCTTTTGGTGGGTGCATCCGTCAGGTTATTTGCCTGAAACAGCACACTTAAGCTATCTGTGAACTTGTAAGAAGCTTGATAATCGAGCACGGTTTCAGCGTCATAGTTAACAATCTGGGTATCGATTGCGGTTTGGTCTGAAACAAATTTATCGCGGTAACGCACACTAATTCGGGTTTCAAAGTCTTTGTATTCCCAAAATGCGGTTCCTGTGAATAGGTTTTTAGATAAGCCTGGCAAACTGGTTTGAAATTTATCTCCCCCTACATTTTGTTCCTGGGTAATTTCACTTTCTGTGTATGAATAATTTAAATTCACCCCAAGGCCTGAAAACAACTCAGGTAACTCAACAAAAATTTTGGTATATGACAACTCAAGTCCACGCAAATAACCGCCGTTTTCATCATTAAAAGCCAGATCAAAATTACTGTTATAAGTGCTGACAGGTACGCCGTTATCATTCTCAACCGTTTGTGGAATGGGGAAACCAAACCCGGCAAAATCAAAATTCGGAATCTTAATGGTTTGAATACCGGTTGATTCTATATCTTTGTAGAATAATGCTAATGCCAACGAGCCGGACGCATCTTCAAAATAGCGTTCAAACGACAAGTCATACTGAGTCGCATAGAAAGGTTTTAGCGCAGGGTTATTGGTTGCACTACCGGTTACTTCACCCGTTGTGGTATTAATATTGTATGACGCCTGAGCAGCCAAACGATGAATTGGCGGACGCGACATGACTTTAGCGGCAGCAAAACGAATTTGGTCGTTTTCGGTCACTTTAAAGTTCAGATTAAGCTGAGGCAGGTAATCTGTATATTCAATTCCGCGAACCGTCTGGCTGTAGTCTGTATTGATTAAACCAGCTTCATCCTGAATATTTTGCGCACCGGCTTCTAGATCGCCGTTTACATTTTTTAATTCAGTTGCCGATTGTTCAGTATCTACCATACGAACGCCTAAGTTACCTGTTACCGGCACCCCTAGAAATTCTGTATCAATATTAGCCATCAGGTAAGCGGCAAATACGTCTTCGTATACGTCACCACTTTGTACAACTGACCAGGCATAATCACTGGTGACCGGATAAGTTTCCAAGTTAGCAACGCCGGCAGTATTCCCCCAAGTTTGCACCGGCTGCGGTGTTCCTTGAGGAAACCAGGCATTTAAGGCCTTATTCATATCAATTGCTAAATAGCTTGGGAAATAAGAAAACTCGCCTTCCCAATCGACAACTTCAACCATATCTTCAGTCAGTCTAAGTGGCGGCTCATTATTAGAAAATAAGGCGTCACTGCCGTATTCAAAAACCTGACGTTTGGCTGTGTATTCACGCTCTGACCAGCGCGCACCAAATTCTACTGAACGGAAAAAGTCATTATCTAAGGTATATTTAAAATCAAATTTAACCGCATCAACCTGATCTGAATAAATATAAGGATAAATCCCGTATTTAGAGACCATAACCTTGTTTATATCTGAAAATGCTTCGGCCTGACTGAAGCCGACATCTGGTAAATTCAGACCATTTAAGCCATATGAAATTGAAATATTGGTATCCAGCACAGGATCATCCAAAGTCGCATCTTCAGCAACCAGGCTCCACAACAAGCCATTTCTGAAATCACTGTCTGCTGCAGAATGCGAAACATCCATAGTGAATTGCAGATTATCTGTGACAAACCAGTCTGCATTGACGCCATAACTGGTAATACTGTTCACTTTATTATTATTGTCGTTAGCAATTTCGATTCGGGTGAAACCATTAGACTGACGATTAATGGTACCGCCAATAACATATTTATCATTTTCCTGAACCAGATTCGCCAAAGCCGCCTGAGCAGGTTCAAATTTGACCCGTAAACCGCGGGCAAATTCTTCTGAATCAAACTTGGATTTAAAATAATCTGCCTTTAATACAAAATTATCCGTCGGCGCATATTCAATTACGCCCATTAAACCGGTTCGGGTTTCAGCGCCGCCTCTGTGCTGCAGCTCCATACCTTCACTTAAATACTCGCAGCCATAACATTCATCTTCCCGACCATTTGCAATGTCGGCATCAATTTCAGACTGAATATTATCAACGTCCAGAGTTCGGCTATATGACAAACCAATGAATTGAGTAGATACACTAGGTTGATATAAGCGAGCCGCGCCAATCGCTACACCCAGTGTTTCATCTAAAAATTTGCCTTGATAGGAAACACTTAATCGATGACCGGTATCTTCTGCATCATACACTTCGCTTGCCCGGTCATTTTTCATCATGCGTGCATTAGCTGAAATTTTATAATCATCGCGAATGCTCAGCGGACTGGCTGTCGTTAATTCAACGGTACCGGCAACACCGCCTTCAATTAACGAAGCTTTTGGTGATTTATATACGGCACCGGAAGTAATTAATTCTGATGGGTACTGGTCAAACTCAATATTTCGTTCGCCTTTGGTTGATACCTGTTCGCGACCGTTTAAAGTGGTAAACACAAATCCACCCGCCAACCCCCGGATATTAATTTCACCGGATTGACCATTGGTTCTGACTGCAGAAATCCCCGGCAGTCGGGTTAAGGCGTCAGAGATAGAGACATCAGGCAAAGCGCCTAGATCATCTGCTGAAATTTGCTCAGATACCGTATCTGAAAAGCGCTTAGTATTAATAGAATCGATTAAACTTCGACGAAAACCAGTAATCGTGATGGTTTCCATCATTTCTTCTTGTTCTGAAATCGATTGATTTTCTGCATCCTCGCTTGGTGCATTACTTTCTGCGGTATAAGCAGAAAGTGGTAACACTAAGCCAGCGGCACAGAGTGCTTTTGTAAGTGTGTTAGGTTTAAATAAAGACATAGGTACTCCCCAATTGTCATTAATGTGAATGAACGCCCTGTCACCAGCGCTCATCTAACAAAACATTTTGTTAAATTAATGTTTAAAAAATTATAGAAACAAAATAATAATTGGGATATAGTCTTGCATACGTATTCAATAGTAATACTTATTGATATTTAAAACTTAATAATCTTTATATTCAATGAGTTAAAGCTGGTTGAATTATCGAACCCGGAAAATCTATGCATACGTATGCATATCTAACAGTTAACAATTTAATAAATCAGTGAAGTCGCTCATTGAGTCAAATTTAGCTTTATCACTTGATTTCAGGCACTTAAACACCGCCGAAAGACTTACTTTTAAAGTAATCTAAAGCCAAGCCGATACTTAGTTTGTAAACAAGCTTTATTATTTAGACTAAACTTGAATAAGAACTTCGCTGGCGAGAACGTTGAGAATCCACTTGTGTTATCACTATTAAAAGTAAAACTAATAGAATTTTGTGAAAGTGGTATACCTGCTAACGCAGAATTAGAAATCAAAAGAAAAATATTTATTCTCAACCTGTTTGCTTTGGTTGGTTCCTCTATTACGGGTGTACTTGGGGTAACTGCTTTTTTCCACAATGATCTCATCTTGTCATCTTCTTTAATTATTTCCTGCACCGCTTTTTATGCAAGCCACCTATATTTAAAAATAACCAACAACTACAAGGCACCAGCCAGAGGGCTTTTGTTTGCCCTGTCGGTACTCATGTTATATTTGGTTTATTCAGGGGGCGTAGAAAACACAGGGCCATTATGGATATTTATAATTCCTCCGGTAGCTTTATTTTTAGGGGGCCTGACATCGGGTCTGGTGAGCATATTTTTGTTTATCGGCTGTTGTATTTTCCTGATGTTTTATGAGCAGGGCAGCCTGCTGGCAACCGACTATCCGCAAACGTTTAAACTCCGACTGATTTATTCATTTTTAACCGTAACCTTTTTATCTTATTGCTATGAATATTCACGCAAATTATCTTTTAAGAACATTCAGGATTTAAGTGAAGAGTTTGAAAGAATGGCAAAACATGATGCCCTGACCGGGTTATCAAACCGGCGCGATATGATGGAAAAAATTCAAACTGAATGTGCCAGAGTTTCGCGCTCTCATAATCAAACCTGTTTGCTGTTATGTGATATTGATCATTTTAAAGTTATTAATGATACCTATGGTCATGATGCAGGTGATCAAGTACTGGAAGAGATTTCTGACCTGTTTAGTAGCATGATCAGGCAACAGGATTTAGTTGCACGCTGGGGCGGTGAAGAATTTTTATTTGTATTACCCGATACTCATTTGGCAAATGCACAAAAAGCGGCTGAAAATATCAGGGAGAAAGTGGAAACCCATGCATTTATGATAGGTGACGTCAAAAAACACATCACCATCAGTATTGGTGTCGCCACCCTGTCAGTAGAGCAGAATATTAAAGAGAGTATAGCCAGGGCCGATAAATATTTATATCGAGCGAAGCAAACGGGGCGAAACCGGGTTTGCAGCTCAATAAATACTGCCAAAGAGCCTGCAACCGAGTCGTCAGAATAGCTCTATATCATCATCCTCAGTCTGAGATTCCAGCAACAATGCTTTAAACCGTTCAAGCGCCTGCTCTGGCGTATTACCTTGCATAATCAGTTCAAACATCTGGTGCTCTGCCTGCATTGTATATTGTTTTCGAACTTGTTCACGCAGCGCCTGCCAACCATCGGGCTGACTTAAATTACTATCATCTTTTAACAAACCAGCTAGCCCGTTTAAGCTACTGGTTACATGCTCTAAGCGCTGACATAGTCTGTCGTAAAACTGAAATGCAACTATCGCACTATTAACCTGAGAAGACATGTCCGATGCCAGCTCAACAATCTTTTTATGATTAGGAGATGCGTCAGCGTCAGCCAATTGCTCAACCTGGGTACAAAAATTTGCCAGCTTTTGGAATGATTCAGTCAGAGTCTCAATTGAATTATCACCTTCGGTCAGGCTCATATGAATTTGTGCAATGGATAAAGCTAATAAATTGGTGGTTTCAGCTCTATGACACCAGTTGTTTTCAGTGTCTGGTAGATTTTGATCCGGCATGAGGGTTCCTTGCAAAACAAATACGATTAAAGACGCGCTGTAAATACCGCGTTTATCCAAGTATAACCTTAATTTCTGAATTAGAAAGTATTAAGCTCTAATCGATTATCCGTATAAAAATCAATCAATTCAATTGCTTTTTATATTCAGTTAACGCAGGATATTAGTATTCAATGATGACGGATAATGAGCATGTTAAACTGGGATAAATTATTAAACGGACAGCGACGAAAAGACAGATTCGGTCAGCAAAGTAAAACCTTATCCGCAAATGGACGAATTGAGCTAGAACGCGACTATGACCGTATTTTGTTTGCCACTCCGACACGGCGAATGGCAGATAAAACTCAGGTTTTTCCGCTTGAGCGCAACGACAGTGTGCGCAACCGCTTAACCCATAGTCATGAAGTATCCAGCCTGGCCCGGAGTATAGGGATACGCTTGGCATTTGATTTCAGAAAACAGATTTTTGCCGATCATGACAGCAGAGAACTTGAAAGATGCGTACCCGCATTGTTAGCTGCAATCGGACTGGCACATGACTTGGGTAATCCACCGTTTGGTCATCAGGGCGAAATTGCGATACAAAACTGGTTCCGACGCAATCAAACTCGGGTCTTTGGCAGCGAACATCATCAGGATGCCGACGACTTTATTCACTTTGACGGTAATGCGCAAACATTCAGACTGGTCACCCGCTTACAGATTTTAAACGACAGCTTTGGCTTAAATCTGACTTATGCGACACTGGCATCCATGATTAAATATCCGGTTTCCAGCCAGAACTTTAAAAATCTTGGCTGGAAAAAATCCGGTTTTTTCCAGTCAGAACTACAAATCGTGGAAGATGTCTGGCAACAAACCGGCCTAAGCGAGGGCATTCGCCATCCATTTACACTGCTAATGGAGGCATGTGATGATATAGCCTATTCAATTCTGGATGCGGAAGACATAGTCAAAAAAGATATTGCCTCTTTCTCTGATATTGTCGATTTCTTGGAACATCACAACCCGGATGATGCAGTCACCTTAGACGTATTGCAAAACGCCAAGCGCAAAAACAAAGAGTTTAAAAACACCAGCATCAGTCCTAAAGAACTGAATGATGTTTCAATGCAAATGTTTCGTGTATATTCTATCAGCGCTATGGTTAAAGCTTTGCTGGATACCTTTGTCGAAGATATACAGGATATTATGAAGGGCAATATTCAGCCACACTATGAATTACTGGAGCAATCCGCGGCCAAAGCGTTTTGCCAAACAATGAAAAAGTTTGACAGTATTCATGGTTATCAACATAAATCCGTATTAGAGCTGGAATTGAAAGGCAACAATTATATTTCTGGCATCATGGATATGTTGTGGCGGGGTATCGAAAATGAATTTCAGACAGAGCAAAGCCTGTTTGGTAAATATGCTTACCAAAGAATGTCTGAAAATTACCGCCGAATTTTTTCACAAGAAACTTCTGTTAGCTTAAACTATCGCAAAGCACAATTACTGGCCGATGCGGTTTCCGGTATGACAGACAATTATTTAATCCATTTATACGAAGAGTTAAAACAATTGAATGACTAAAATTGCCAGTTCACCTTCAATTTTACGTCAACGTCTGAAACGATTTTTATATGCCCCCCATAATACGGGCAGACTACAGGTTGCCCGTATTAGTCAGCAATTAAGTCAGCTTGGTCCTGTTTTCCTGTTTGGTGGCGCCATCAGGGACATCGCATTAGACGGAATTCGTTATTTCAGTTCAGATTTAGATTTTGTCATTCAATGCAAACCTGAGTCACTTGACCAGACAATGCAGGTATTAAGCCTTTCATACCCTGTCAGTCAAAATAAATTCGGCGGCTACCGCATACAATGCGATAAATGGTGGTTGGATATCTGGTCATTAGAAAATACCTGGGCATTTAAACAAAACCATGTGAATTTTGAGTCCGCCAGTTCTTTATTGGCGACCACAATTACTAACTGGGATGCCATCCTGTTTGAATTAAACAGTCAGAAAATAATTTGTCAGCCTGATTATTTTAAAATGCTCCAACAAGGCATTTTAAAACTGAACTTAGCTGTTAACCCAAATCCAGAAGGTGCGCTATTAAGAGTTATCCGATGCCTGATTGCCAAGCCGGTAAACTGGCTTGAACCAGAACTGTTTCAATATTTAAAACAGCAATTATCGTGCATTAGCTACCAAGACCTGAGACAATACGAGCTTAGCCAATACTCAAGCTGTTATCTGAACCAGGTTTCAGTTGAGTTAGTCAACGAGCAATTACTGCAGTCCGTTAACCCAAATGGGTTAATCCAGAATTGCCTGAACCAGTTAAATTTTGAATTTAAGTACCATGATTAAAACGCGTTATCTAATATTTTTCCTTGCCGCTATGTTTATTGTTATGACTTTTTTGTCTTTTTATTTTTATTGGCAGGAAAATGGCGCCAGCTTGATTCAGGAAACCCAGGTTGCCAAACAAAAGGGAACTGAGTTTGCTAAAACAAATGATCAGCAGGCTTGTTTAGAACATGTTATTCAAAACAGCTCTGACTGCCGCGATACTAACTGTACGGTTGAACTTAAAAACTTTTTAACTGCCTGTTTTGAAGAAGCAGAAAAAAGTCCGGGTGTCTGTGATGAAGTCCCGACTGCTCAGGATTATATGGGTAAAGTCAGTTGGACAGTTTCCACCTGCCGAAAAGCCAAAATCCGTAATGGTAATTGCACCAACATTATTAACGAAATCCCTCTGTTATGTGAGCGTGAAACGCGATTTTAGGCTCACTTAATCAGCCAGACAGTCAGGCTCGCAACAAACCGCATAAAACAGGCAATCTTTTTTAGCAATAGTAATGTTATTGGTTGCCATAAATATCCTAAGTGGCATTTTGGTATACAGCTCACCGTCTTTACAATAAATAATCGGGCTTGAATGCGACTGACCGGATTCATTTTTAACGGTGAACGCGTCCACACCCACCCGACTCCAACCAATAAAACAATCCGCCCGGGTCACACCCATATTGTGCTGCTCAATATCAGCAACCAAAGTCACATCCACGTCTTTATGCTGATGCTGTGCAAACTCCAGACTATAGCCTGGTTCAATTTCAAGCCGCAGAGGGTGCTCAATAATATCAACCAGTTTAAAGTGATGGCCACTGAATAAATCGTCAGCTGATAAAAACTCCACCAATCCCTGATAAGCCATTTCGTGAGCCTGCTGATCCCGTGCGCCACCACATTCTATCGTCACAACCGGGCAATTAAAATCCTGCTCCATTAAGGCACCCAGTTTAATTCGGGTGTACAGCATAGTTTGACAAAAAAATGAGGCTACGGCCTGAGCCTGCATATCAATTTTAGTTGCGACACTAAACGGGGGACTGGAAGATGAGGTATTGTGCATGTCAATGACTGCTTCGGGCTGCACCTCTAAAATGGCCTGCTTGATACTGGCAGCTCGAATTTGGGACTGTCCGGCATTGACCAGAGTTTCTTTTGAAATATCAAACAACCGGTTTAAATCTGTTTCGCCATCCACATAACGACAATTGAATAACGGAGACAATTTGGCGGCTTCAACTGACGCGATAATAAACCGGACATTACAATAAGCCTGCTTTGACGATTTTAACCACCGGTGCAGTGCATAGAAACTGGATGGCTCATTGCCATGAATCAAGGTAGAGACCACTCGGGTTTTATGACAATGAATCCCTTTAATATCAATCACCACTGCACTGTGTAACTGATTCAGCCAGGCATCTGCTTCATCCGGTACGTCTTGACGTTCAATTTGAATGTATCTGAGTTTATTCAACTGGATTGCCATATTCGCTCCCACTGATTAATTGGTATATTGGATGATGAACACTGACGGTACAAATTAACCATTTTCTGGCAGGCCTCAAACCTCGACATACAGGTTTCAAAATGCTTAACTGTTTCCAGTTGCCAGCTTGCCCCTGTCACCCCCTGCTCCAGGCGTTTTTCAATAATACTCAAATAATATCCAGCATCCGCTTCATCTACCTGTAAATCTAATAAGCCTTGTTTGGCAACGGGTAAATATTGCCTGATTAATTGTCCAACCGGCTGCTGAGTTAATTTAAACTGTTGTAAATCCGGCCACATTAAATGAGCCTCAATGCCGGAATGAGCTGCCCGGTAAAAATTAAAGTCGGCAAAATCAAATGGCATCATAGCCATAATATCTGTAATTTGATTGCGCAAACCATACGCCAAGCCGATGGCAAAAGCCGCATTGGCAACCATATCAATACTACTGGGTCCAGAAGGCAGTGCTCTAAGTTCAATTCGGATATGACCATTGCCCTGAGCACTATATACCGGCCGGTTCCAGCTCCAGATGGTACCCATATGTAAATTCAGCTCAGCTAAGTCAGGCAGACCAGATAATTTTTCTTCCGACAAATAAGGTAATAACACCGGATACAAAGAAACCGCTTCAGCATATAGTTGCCAAGCATCTTGTTTTAGCCAGCCGCAAGCCAGATTCACTCTGGCCGGTAACTTATGTGCTGCCATATCAGGTAAACGGCAGTCAAGTGTCTGTTTTAATAACGCAATTCGTGTTTCGTGCCAGGCTTTTTTATTTAAAAACAGCGGGGAATTGGCTGCAATCGCAGTGACTAAAGGCTGAATCAATAAAACGGCATTAAAGACACTGGCAAACTCATGATGCGGTACCATCATATGCACTTGAAAAGAGGTATTAGCGCCTTCAGCGGTCACATCCGTCAAATTAAGTTCTATGGTTTCGTCGCCATGAATATCAATATGAAAAGGCTGACCCCGGGCACTGGATAATTGCTTCGACAACAGCTTGTACCTGAGCTGATTGGTCATATTCTGAATATCTAAATCAGCCCGACTCAAAGTCGGTAATATACCAACAGCTATCTGGTGGGTATTCAGCATTTTAGTGACCCGCTCAAGCTGCTTGAGCTTCTCAACCATAATAGTTTCAAGCGCAGTGAATGGTCTGCCCTGGGTTAAAACTGAAGGTAAATTCAGTTCAATATTGTATTGATTGATTTCATATTGAAATAAAGAGTCATCCAGTAACTCTATGACTTGCTCATTAACACAAGCCGGTTTTAAATTATTATCGATCAGGTAGAGTTCAAGTTCAGCGCCCAGTCGCAAACTTTCATTGCCAAACTCTGGCAGTTGGATGATGCCTTTGAGCGTATCCAGTTGGCTAATCAACCTTTCCCGAAAGCGGACAAAATCAGCATGTGAAAAATGCTGTTGAATGATTTTTTGCCCCATAAAACCCAACTTGATCAATAAATAAACTTAAGTATAGTCAATCAAACGTAAAATATACTTGCACTTAGCCGGTAGATCACAATAATGTGCGACACTGATATAAACCTAACTAGCCAGTAAAGAAGATGACTGAAACGCCACAAGACAGATTAAAACGAGCGCAGGATAGCGGCCGTGTTATTCGAGAAATCAAAAGCTTTGTTGTTCGCCAGGGTCGGTTAACAAAAGGTCAGGAAGCTGCGATTGAAACCTTTTGGCCCACTATGGGACTGGAACATCAAAAGCAAGCTTACAACTGGCAAGCCGTATTTGGCAATCAGAACCCGGTTACACTGGAAATCGGCTTTGGAATGGGCAGCTCACTGGTAGAAATGGCAAAAGCAGCACCGGAGCAAAACTTTGTTGGCATTGAAGTGCATCACCCGGGTGTCGGTGCCTGTTTAAAAGAAGCAAGCGACGCGGGTTTAACGAATTTACGCCTGATTTCACATGATGCCGTAGAAATCTTAAAAGACAGCATTGCCGATAACAGCCTGGCATGTGTTCAGTTGTTTTTCCCGGATCCCTGGCATAAAAAGCGCCATCATAAACGCAGAATAGTCCAACCTCAGTTTGCTGAATTATTACGTCAGAAATTAAAAGTCGGTGGTATTTTCCATATGGCAACTGACTGGGAAAATTATGCGGAACATATGGCTGAAGTCATGAATGCAGCACCGGGCTACCAAAATATGGCGACAGACGGCGATTATATGCCCAGACCTGAGCATAGACCATTAACGAAGTTCGAGAAGCGTGGCCATAACCTTGGGCATGGCGTCTGGGATTTAATGTATAAAAAAGCAGAATAAACTGTGCTTGATACTAAAGCCGCAGAAAGGTGAATACCAGTCAGCGGCTTTTTTATCACTCACAGGGCTTACCCCTGCATTTGCTCTAACTCTTTACCTTTGGTTTCTTGCACCATTTTAAAAACAAATACAGCGGAAATAGCGGCACAAATGGCATAGAAGCCATAGGAACCTGCCAAACCAATTGACCCTAGCATAATCGGGAATGTCATCGTAATCGCAAAATTGGCTGCCCACTGGAAGAAACCGGCAATGGCCAATCCGACCCCGCGGATACGGTTTGGAAACATTTCACCTAACATCACCCACATAACGGGCCCCCAAGACATATTAAAAAAGACAACATACAAGTTAGCAAAAATCAGTGCCAGAGTGCCCATAGCATCGCTTAATTGAGGCTGACCCGCATCATTTAAGGTCGCCGTATTGAACGCATAAGCCGCAACGCTCAAAGTAACCGCCATGCCAACTGAGCCTATCCATAACAAGGGTTTTCGACCTATTTTATCAACCAGCGCGATGGCAACCAGACAGGCACCTATGCTCAGCGACCCTGATAATATATTGATAAATAAAGCATCACTTTCAGAAAACCCCACTGACTGCCATAATACAGCACCGTAATAAAAGACCACATTAATCCCGACAAATTGCTGGAATACAGCTAAGCCAATACCTATCCATATAATTGGACGAATTTTATTAGTTGTTTTATCGAATATATCGCTAATTTTGGGTTTATCAGAGGAGTGAGAGACGGTTTGATCAATTTCAGACAGCTTAATGTTCGCTTCGGCTTCACCGTATAAACGCGTTAATGTATTTAACGCTTTGTCATTTTGATGGCGGGCTACCAGATATCGCGGACTTTCCGGAATTAAAAATAACGCCAATAAAAAGATCCCCGCTGGAATCAGCTCGACCCAAAACATCCAGCGCCAGGTTTCAAAATCCATCCAAAGCATATTAAGTGCCGAACCTGAAATTTCGGCAAGCAGGTAATTACTTAAAAAAGCAGCTGTTAATCCCGAAATGATAGCAACCTGTTGAATCGTTGAAAGTCTGCCCCGATAGCGTGCTGGCGCGACTTCACTGATATAGGCTGGCGTCATCACGCTGGCAGCCCCGACTGCCAGACCACCCACTACGCGATAAAAGATAAACCAGCCAGACTCAGTAGAAATACCAGTGCCCCAAGCTGACAACAGAAATAAAATGGCGGATAGAACCAACATGGTTTTGCGCCCGTAAATATCAGCTAAGCGCCCCGCTGCTGCGGCGCCAACTGCGCAACCCAACAGCATAGAGGCGACATTAAATCCGGTCCCGACAGAATCCGAATTAAATGCGACCTGAATGCCTTCTACCGTACCATTAATGACACCACTGTCATAACCAAATAAAAATCCCCCTATTGTTGCAATGCAACTAATCAGAATAATAAATGCTTTATTTTCAGCCTGTGCGGTTACACTTTGCTCATCTGCAGTGATTCCTAAATTTTCCATCTGGCCGCCTTACTTATCATTAACAAATGTAAAACAAAATGATATCTCAAAAATCACATCTCTGCGATTGAAAAATATCATAAGGTTATTACAATAATTTACATTAAGCTTGGCGAGCAGGCTGATAACCTCAAAGCACGTTTATTCCCACCCCTCTACACCACTCATGTCAGGGAGTTGATGAGCGATCCCTTTATGACAATCAATACAGGTTTTTTCGCCACTGGCCAATGCAGAGCTATGCATGGCAACGGCTCTTTGACTCTGCATGGTAAAATCCATCGAATCAAAGTTATGACAGTTTCTACATTCAAGTGAATCATTCGCTTTTAATCTCGCCCACTCATGTTCGGCAAGCTCACGACGTTTATCGAGAAATTTTTCGCGAGTATTAATGGTACCGAATACTTTGCCCCAAACCTCTTTTGACGCTGCCATTTTACGTGCAATTTTATCTGTCCATTCATGCGGCACATGACAGTCCGGACAAGTAGCGCGTACACCTGAACGATTCGAATAATGTATGGTTGATTGAAGTTCCTGATACACATTGGCTTCCATCTCATGGCAGCCAATGCAAAACGCCTCCCGGTTGGTCATTTCCAGCGCAGTATTAAATCCCCCCCAAAAGAAGATACCCGCTAAAAATCCGCCCAGCGTTAAAAACCCCAAGCTAAAATGAACACTCGGGCGTTTAAACGTCTGCCAGGCTTGTTTAAGCAGCTTAATCATCCTGGGCTCCTTCTGCGTTGGCTTTGATCAGTTGTTTCATATCCACAAACTCATTTTCAACAACAGCTTTTGCATCCGTTTGTGGAACATGGCATTGATTGCAGAAATAACGTCTGGGTGATATTTCTGCTAAAAAGTTACCGTCTCTGTCCATAAAATGAGTGACCGAAATCATAGGAGCCTGGCTTTCTTCAGTGCGATTACGGCTATGACAAGCCATACATTTATTCACATTCAGGTTTATCTCATAACCCCGAATATTATGTGGAATTAAAGGCGGCTGCATCGGATAATTGCGCGCCTGTTTCACATCGTTATTAACCGGCTTAGCAATCGGGGGTGAAGATACCTCCTGATCAATTTCAGCTTTCAAAATTGGATTAATAGGCTCTGCTACTGCAAATTTAGCTAAGCTAATCAGAACCAAGGTTTTAATCATTCGTTTAAACAGTTTCATTGCCCAGCTCCTATACCTTAACTACTTTGACCGCACATTTTTTGAAGTCAGTCTGTTTTGAAATCGGATCGGTTGCATCCAGAGTCACTTTGTTAATTAAGCGCGCTGCATCAAACCAAGGTACAAATACCAAACCTTGAGGCGGTCTATTGCGCCCTCGGGTTTCAACCCGAATCTTGATTTCGCCCCGCCTTGAAATCAGTTTAACTTCTTCACCGCGACGTAAATTACGCTTTTTGGCATCTTCGGGATGCATATACATAAGCGCATACGGAATTGATTTGTGCAATTCGGGCACTCTTTGTGTCATAGATCCGCTATGCCAGTGTTCAAGTACACGACCTGTGCTCAACCACAAATCAAACTCTTCATCTGGTGATTCTGCAGGTGGCTCATATGGCAATGCATAAATCACAGCTTTACCATCCGGTTTGCCATAAAACTCAAATCCTTTACCCGGTTTTACATAAGGGTCACTGCCTTCACGAAAGCGCCACAGTGTTTCTTTGCCGTCCACCACAGGCCATCTTAACCCTCGCTCCTGATGGTATCTGTCGTAGGGTGCTAAATCGTGTCCGTGATCCCGCCCAAAAGTGGCATATTCTTCAAATAACCCTTTTTGAATGTAAAAACCAAATGCTCTTGATTCAACATTCAACCTTTCATCCGGCACTTCATCCAGCTTGTAGCGATTCACATTTCCGTTTTCAAATAAGACTTCGAATAAAGTTTTATTGGCAAGCTCAGGTTGTTTAGCGACCAAATCAGCCGGCCAGGCTTCTTTAATTTTAATTCGTTTGGCCAACTGAGCGATTTGCCACAAATCAGATTTAGCATCGCCCGGCGCTTCAACTTGCTGATACCAGGCTTGTGTGCGTCGTTCTGCGTTACCGTAAGCACCTTCTTTTTCTACCCACATTGCAGTAGGTAAAATCAAGTCGGCAGCCTGAGCCGTAACTGTCGGGTAAGCATCACTGACGATAATAAAATTGTCCGGATTACGGTATCCCGGGTAGGCTTCTTCATTGATATTGGCGGCAGCTTGCATATTGTTATTGCACTGAACCCAATATACATTCAACTTACTGTCTTTTAGCATGCGATTATGTAAAACCGCATGATAACCGGGTTTAGCCGGCACTGTGCCTTCAGGTAAACGCCAGATTTTTTCGGCTAGTGCTCTGTGTTTTGGATTAGCGACCACCATATCAGCCGGTAGTCTATGACTGAAAGTCCCAACTTCACGCGCAGTACCGCAAGCTGAAGGCTGACCGGTTAATGAGAATGGACTATTACCCGGCGTTGAAATTTTACCGGTTAATAAGTGAATATTGTAAATCAGATTATTACACCAAACCCCTCGGGTATGCTGGTTAAAGCCCATTGTCCAAAAGGAAGTTACCTTTTTATCCGGATCAGCATAAAGCTCAGCCAGTGCTTCAAGTTGTTCTACGCTAACACCGGACAATTCAGCAACATATTCAGCTGTGTAATCACTGACAAACGCTTTAAACTCATCAAATGTAATGGCTTCAGACGCCCCAGCTTTATCTGCATTTTTTGCACTTTTTTGCAGCGGGTGATCATCTCTTAATCCATACCCGATATCCGTAGCACCACGTTTGAAGTTGGTATGTTTACCAACAAATTCCCAATTTACTTTCTCATTCTGAATAATATAGTTGGCAATATAATTCAAAATCGCTAAATCAGTTTGTGGTGTAAAAATAACCGGCACATCGGCTAAATCAAAGCTTCGATGGCGGAATGTGGATAATACAGCGACTTTAACATCCGGATTACTCAAGCGTCTGTCGGTTACCCTTGTCCATAAAATGGGGTGCATTTCAGCCATGTTTGAGCCCCATAAGACAAACGCATCTGCATTTTCAATGTCGTCATAACAGCCCATAGGTTCATCAATACCAAAGGTGCGCATAAAACCACCCACGGCTGATGCCATACAATGTCTGGCATTTGGGTCAATATGGTTACTTCTGAAACCCGCTTTCATCAGTTTAACTGCAGCATACCCCTCCATAACAGTCCACTGACCTGAACCAAACATGCCAATGCTATTGCCACCGTTTTTTGCGAGTGCGGCTTTATATTTATCCGCCATGATATCAAAAGCCGTATCCCAGCTGACCGGAGTAAAGTCACCATTTTTATCATACTGACCATTTTTCATTCTTAATAAGGGTTGGGTCAGCCTGTCTTCACCGTACATAATTTTTGATAAAAAGTAGCCTTTAACACAATTTAGGCCCTTATTAACCGGTGCCTTAATATCACCATGAGTTGCAACCACTTTGCCATCTTTAGTCGCGACATTAATCCCACATCCGGTACCACAGAAACGACAGGGTGCTTTGTCCCATTTCAGTTTGGTATGCTCAGAATGGGTAATTAAATTGCTCGCTGAAGCGGGCACTGACATACCGGCTGCACTGGCTGCGACACTGACAGCACTCGCTTTTACAAAATCTCGTCTGCTAAATTTCATTCTTGTATCCCCACTAGCTATTTAAGCAAGTTTTTCAGCAGCCAATGGCTCTGCTGAATCAGTAAAATATTCGTGATAAACAGGTACTGATTGAATCACCCCGTTAATTAACGAGATACAGTCCATCAGGCCTGCCAGTTGTTTTTGATTTGCTGCTTCAAGTGTAATTATCGCTTTGCCTTGTTCGACAGCGTGTAATTCACAGCCCTGAACCGTTTTTAAACGCGAAACCAGTGTTGACTCCTGCTCTGGTTCAAAATAGACAATCAAACTTGAGATATGACATTCTGTTGGCTCATTCATGAAACTGTCCTTTTAGTTGATAAGGGCTCGGGCTGTGTTGGCTGAAACTGAATAGCATCCACCGGGCAAGGAGCCGCACAGGCGCCACAACTGGTGCATAGCTCGAGCGATATTTTGGGTTTGGCAATAGCGCTTTGCTTATAGGTAAACTGAATTGCCATGGGTTCGCAGTTTTCAGCGCAGCTTCGGCAATAAATATCTTGCTCTGTAAGACAAGACGAATTAATCAGGGGCTGATGCTGAATGGTTTGTGGATTTAACTGAGACAAGGCAGATGGCTGGCAAACATCGACACATTTCTGACAATATTCACATTCCGCCTTTTGAAAATTAAGTTCGGGATAACCGGAATTGCCAATTTGAATGACTTTGGTCGGACAAATATCAATGCACGCATTGCATTGCGTACATTTTGCAATAAAGTCGGCTTCATTGCCGCTGTAAGGTGGCCTGATAACATTATAGTCAGATTGCGCCTTTGCAACCTTCCCTGTTAACCAAGCCCTTTTATTCAAATCGGGCATAGTATTAAATTAATTGTCTGGCGGATTAAAAGTGAGTGGGCGCAAATAAAAGCTGGCTAATCCAAATGGCAAATCCATAACCACTGACCAGAAGAACACTCAGAACCGGGAATAAAACCACTGTTATAAATAAAAACATTCCGAGTTCTCGTTTTTTGCTAATTGATTCCTGTTCTTGCATAACCCCATCCAACTATTTAATCTGGCTAATTTTCCATCCTATGCTAATGAATAAAGATGGATCAGACTTTGATATATATCAAACAAAAACCGGCTTTTAATAAATTGATGGTTGGACCAGGATAGTGCAAAAAATAGCCCTTTTAGTGCAACTCTGCTCATTGAATATTTTGACAAAATGTTAAACTTATGATTTTTAAAGAAATTAAAAAAAGGATCGCTTCTTGCTTATTGTCAATTTACATTAATAGCAAAGTCGTTAGTAAGATATGCAAAGTCAATATAAATCGCAAAGTAGCAATGGGTTAAAAGTCCTCTTATTAGTCGAAGACTCAAACTACGATAGAGATCTGCAAAATGCATTGATCACATGTGGTTATCATGTCTTCCCAAGACTCACTAAAGTCTCGATACTGAAAGTCGTTGATGAGGTAGCACCAGATGTCATCGTACTGGATGTCGACAGACTCAGCAGTGAAGATATCCACAGTCTCACTATAGTCAATCAAATCGATCCTAAACCTATCGTCGTATTTACTGAGTTTTCTGATGAATTTATGATCAATAAATTGATCAATTCACAAATTAATGCTTATGTGGTCGGCGATAAAATGCCACACCATGTGGGTCCAACCATGCAAGTCGCTATCGCCAGGTTTAATCAGGTGCAATCACTGAAAAAAGAATTGGATGAAACCAAGCGCCGCCTGGATGGACGCAAATGGATTGATAAAGCCAAAGGCATACTGATGGAACACAAAGGACTGTCTGAAGATCAGGCATACAAAACATTGAGAAAAATGGCGATGGATAATAGCCAGAAGATTGATGATGTTGCCAAAAATGTGGTTTCAGTTATGCAGGCTGTAAGCTAATCCGACCATTCATTAAATACTAAAGATTAGCTATTAACTCCGTTTAAAACTTTATATGATTAAACCTGATTAGATTTTAATCATTACTAAAATAATTTAAACGGAGTTTATATGAGTAGCTTGTCAAAGTTAGCTGGCTTCATCAAATGGAGCGCTGTCGGCCTGATAGTGCTTGCGATCATTGTTGCGGTTTCAGCTGCAATCAAACATCACAATCGCTTTAAAGACAAAGACGACTATCGAGGTTCAATTCAGGTTAATAACAGCCAGTTCCTGGATGATTTTTCAAAGTTTTATCCGAGCCCGGATTTTGATGACTGGCCACGCAGCAAAACCTGGCAGGGATGGTCACCGGCTCAAAGCATGTGGTACTACAATGCAACACAAGGCTCAGACCTACTCCCCTACGACTTTTTCCTGAGTTTAGAGCAACATAATCATGAAACTTTATTCAGAGATAACCTCAACATGGATAGGTTTCGATATATTCCGCAAAATATCACTCAACTCAATCCGGATGGTTTACCGCTCGGACTGGTCAAAGATGAATATCAGGGCAGAAGTTATTTAGGATTTACCTGCGCAGCCTGCCATACAAATCAAATTGTTTATCAGGATACCGCCATACGAGTGGATGGTGGACCTGCAATGGCAAATATGGATGGTTTTATGCATGAACTCGAAGCGGCATTAAATACCACCTTAAATCAAGCTGATAAACAACAGAGGTTTATCAGCGAGGTATTAGCGCTAAATCTTAACTATCAGACCGCTGAGCAAGTTAAAGCCGATTTGGTCTTTTATACCTTGCAGATTAGCCTTTATAATTATATCAACTCAAGCAATACTCAATACGGCTATGCCAGACTGGATGCATTCGGCCGCATATATAACCGGGTTCTGCAACATGTACTAAATAAAAAGCAACTGATTCAAGTGATAGAAACCTCATTTGATCCGGCCATGGCAAAACAACTGAACCAGGCATTGGAACTTCAGTTAATCAGCGCGGAACAAATGATCCATCTTTTTGATAAGCTGGTTAGTACCTTTGACTTTACCCCGGATAATCATCAACTACCAAAAGATTTGGCTAAGCTGAGAACCTTAAAACAGGCTTTATTTAATTCACCGGATGCTCCTGTCTCATATCCGTTTTTATGGGATATTGCCCAGCATGATTATGTCCAGTGGAATGGTATTGCAGCCAATTCAGGTGTCGGTGCAATCGGTCGCAACTCGGGTGAAGTTATGGGCGTATTTGCAACGCTGGACTGGCAGGAAACGGACCAGACCACACTCGCAACGCTAATTGGTGGACAAAACCGACAAAATGAAAACGGTAAACTGGTTAATTTTAAGTCCTCAATCGATGTTGATAACCTGCGTTTAATTGAATCCCAACTAAAATCTTTGCAATCTCCGGTCTGGCCGGATGCTGTTTTACCTGAAATCGACGATGCCAAAGCTCAGGCCGGCAAGGTGTTATTTGAGCAGCATTGTCGTAGCTGCCACCAAAAAATTGAACGAGCCAATCCCGCCCGTAAAGTGGTCGCGCAAATGAGTAAACTGGATGAAATAAAAACAGACGCCAAGATGGCTCTAAATGGCGCCACTTATCAAGGTAAAAGCGGGATTCTAGAAGGGATTTATTTATCAACCGATGTCGGCAATATTCTGGTTCAGGAAGATGCGGCGGTTGCCAGTATTTTAACTGTGGCGACTAAAAATGTGGTTGCCACTCCGGATCCGGATAAATGGATTTTCACCCGCGGTTTTAACTGGTTATATAATCTGGCAACAACCGCATTCGATAATGATATTAAATCCAGTATTAAGCGCGGTAACTATGAACCGGATTCAACACTCAATCCGTACGCCTCACTACTGGCCTATAAAGGTCGCCCACTCAATGGTATTTGGGCAACCGCGCCATATCTACACAATGGTTCAGTCCCCAGTTTGTATGAACTCTTATTACCTAAATGCAGCCTTGCTGAGTTTATACCAGCCCAGTGTCGCCCTGAACAATTTATGGTAGGCAGCCGTTTATTTGATCCGATAAAAGTCGGCTTTATCAGTGAAGGCTATTCTGGCTTTGAATTTAAAACTGATTTGCCCGGAAACAGTAATGCCGGACATGACTATGCAACAGATATTAGTGATGAACAAAGATGGCAACTAGTCGAGTATATGAAGACGCTGTAAGCCAATTAATTCAGTATTAATTAGCAACAAAAAAGCCTCCAGGCTCCATCCAGCCTGGAGGTACACTTAGGAGAACAAGTCCCTTTCGGGTTATTATTATATAGCACATTTAGCAGTTGTATTGTCTGTGACTTAAGCCGTAATGAACAATCATAAATATCAATGTTCGATATTAGGTTAAAATATCCACACTCAATTCAGTCACTTTATAAACGAAAATAACCAGATTGACCCTATTTGGTTTTGAATATCACAACGAATAGATTCATTCTCAATCCGGCCGAACTCCTGTATGATCAACTCAGTTCATTCAAATGCCAAATTCAAAAACGATGCAAAAGTTTATCTACAAGCCCCCTGCGGACCCACTCGATATTTTATTTGAAGATGACAGTATTCTGGTTATCAATAAACCTTCAGGTTTATTATCAAACCCGGGCCGTGCACCGGAAACTCACGACTGTGCATTAAGCAGACTACAGGCAAAATTTGGCGAAGTATATCTGGTTCACCGACTGGATTGTGAAACCTCTGGTGTACTCATTTTTGCCCGCAGTAAAGCAGCAGAAATTCACCTCAAAAAACAATTTGAAGCCAGGCAAACCGAAAAAATCTATTTGGCCGAAGTGGACGGAATTCCAAAACAAACGAAAGGCACTATGGAATGGCCGCTCATTGCGGATAAAAGCCGGATACCACTTCAAAAAGTGAGTATTGAATCCGGTAAACCTGCTGTTACTGAATATAAAGTATTGCAAAAAAAGATAGCGTCCAGCCTGATTGAATTAAAACCCATTACAGGTCGAACACATCAATTAAGAGTGCACTTATTAACGCTGGGTCACATTATTTTAGGTGATAACTTTTATGCGCCTAAAAAGATAAAAAATGCGAGTGATCGTTTATGTTTGCATGCAATGAGTTTAACCATTTCACATCCGGCTAACGGACAAAAAATGACGTTTCACTGTCCGGCAGATTTTTAATTTAAGCCAAAGTTATCAATGAATCCGGCCAGTAAACCGATAGCTCTAACATTTAAAAAACGATACAGAAATAAAAAAGCCAGTTGAATTAAATACTCAACTGGCTTTTTTATTTTATGCTTCAGTATCAGAAAAACTAACCTGTTTCCAGCTTAGTTTACAACCAAAATCAGATAACTAGTGCTGTACAACCGACTCAAACAATTCAAAATAATTCGGGAAAGTTTTGGCCGTACATTTAGGATCATTAATAATCATAGGGTTTTTACCCATAGCAGCCAATGAAAAACACATAGCAATGCGATGATCATTATAAGTATCAATCGCAGCGGTTTGAATCTCTGCCGGCGGCTCAATTACAATATAATCTTCACCTTCTTCGACCGTTGCACCGACTTTTTTTAGTTCGGTAGCCATCGCATATAAGCGATCGGTTTCTTTTACCCGCCAATTATAAATATTGCGGATAGCAGTGGCTCCTTTAGCAAATAAAGCTGTTGTAGCAATTGTCATAGCCGCATCTGGAATATGGTTTAAATCCACATCAACCGCATTTAACTCACCTTTGCCAGTCACCTTTATATACTCGTCGCCCCACTCCACATCAGCACCCATTTGCGCTAATACTTCAGCGAATTTAGCATCACCCTGCACACTTTTAAGGCCAACACCATTCACTTTAACTGAACCACCTTTAATGGCAGCTGCCGCTAAAAAGTAAGATGCTGAAGATGCATCACCTTCAACTAAAACACGACCTGGTGATTGATAGGATTGATTACCTTTAACGCGAAATACCTGATAATTTTCGTTTTCAACTTTAACACCGAACTGCTCCATCAATTGTAGAGTTATCTCTATATAGGGTTTAGATACTAATTCATCAATCACCACTATTTCCATGTCTTCTTGCGCTAAAGGTGACGCCATTAACAAAGCTGTTAAAAATTGACTCGAAATACTGCCCTGGATCTCAACTTTGCCACCTTTTAAACCTGTCGCATTGATTTTTAATGGCGGAAAGTCTTCATCCTTTAAATATTCAATATCAGCGCCAACTTGTCTTAGCGCATCGACTAAATGACCAATTGGACGCTCGAACATGCGAGGTTCACCGGTTAATACAAACTCACCTTCACCTAAACACAAAGCAGCCGTTAACGGACGCATAGCAGTACCCGCATTCCCTAAAAACATCTCGGCACTGCCATTATATTTAATCGGACCACCCAGGCCCTTTACCTTACACTCGGTTTTATCAGCTGATAACTGATATTCAACACCTAATAATTTCAGTGCATTAAGCATATGGCGAATATCATCACTATCTAATAAATTAGTGATTTGAGTTTCACCTTCAGCTAACGCAGCTAACAATAAAATACGGTTTGATAAACTTTTTGAACCCGGAATCGTAACTTCACCATCAACGTGGGAAATCGGTTCAATTTTAATGCTTTCCATGAGGCACTCTATAAACTAAAAAGATAAAAACAAAAATGGCGGTGATTATAACTTGAGCGCGCCAATATTGCACAACCAATTCACATTAATTCAGCGTTATCTAGACGTTTTAGTACAGATTTCAATCAAACAAACCTTTTATCGTGCCGATTTTTAAATTCCCCTTGATTCCCTGAGCTTAATATGGATAATGCGTGGCTCACATTATGGTGGCCTTGTTGGTTCCCCCGCAATGATAATTTGTGAATTTGGTCAGGCCCGGAAGGGAGCAGCCACAGCAAACGACTCATGTGCCGGGGTGTAGCTGGCTCGGCCACCACCCTCAATATATCGTGTGTTGTCGTTTGAAGTATAAGTTGACATATTTGAATTAAAAGATGACATAAATTGGAAGTATAAGCTGGCATAGTCTAGTATTTAACCAAATGGTTAGATGGTTGACTCACATGTACAGAAGAAAAATCAAACACTCCCGTGTTAAAAGTCTCCATAAATTTGCTAGTCAAAAAAATAAATCTACATGTTTAGTCGAATCTTCCTTAGAGTTTGATGCTTGTTTTCATTTTGAATTTTCACCATCAATAGCCGCATTTGAAGCACAACCACTAGGTTACGAATATGAGTTTGATAACCGTATTTGCCGTTACACGCCTGACTTTTTACTTACCCACACGGACGGCACGCAAAAATTTATCGAAGTAAAACCCCAAAACAAAATAGCTGACGAAGACTTTCGCTCACGGTTTATTAAAAAACAAACTATCGCCAAGCAAGATGGACGCGATTTAATACTGGTTACAGATAAACAAATCCGCGTGTACCCCACTCTAAATAATTTAAAACTTTTACATCGTTACTCAGGATTTCAGTCCCTAACTGAGATTCAACTATCGGTGTTAAAGCTTGTTAAACAATACGGCTCTATCAAAGTCGGGCATTTAATCAGCGTTTTAAAAATAACGGCCGGTGAGCTACTTGCTACAGTGCTTCGCTTATTATCTGTAGGGCAATTATTTGCAGATTTAACTACAGATGAAATTTCGATAGAAACATCAATTTGGGCTAACCATGATTAACGTAGGTTTGTTTGATGATGAGTTTAACCAACCATTACCAAAGATAGAAACCAAACCACCTCAAAATTTCAGCAAAGATTCACAAGCACTTCCTGATAAAATAAAAACAACAACGTTTGCTAAATTCAAATATATTCAATGGCTTGAGGCTAATATACAAGGTGGTTGGACACAAAAAAACCTTGATCCTTTATTAAAAGTAATGCCCGAATTAGAGGGAGAAAAAAAGCCCAGCTGGAGAACCGCCGCACGATGGTATAGCACTTATACCAGTGCGGATAAAAATATTATGCCACTACAAACACCATCATAATGCGCAGTGGTTACAACGCCAGCAACTAAGACTGTTACCGGCACAATATTATTTAGTGACCTTTACCTTGCCCAAACAATGGCGTGGTTTATGTTATGGCTATCAGAAAACCGTGTTTAATGCTTTATTTAAAAGTGCTGCCGATACCTTAGCCAGCTTCTTTAACCATGATAAACAACTGGGTGCTCAATATGGCTGTTGCATACCCATTCCCGCCAACTTGAATTTCATCCGCATGTTCATTGCATCGTGCCTGCGCTGGCTCTGGATAAGTCTGGTCAGCTGATTAAGCAAAAAATCGGACGTTATCTGTTTAATGCAAATAACTTAGCCAAAGTCTTTCGAGGTAAAATGCACCAAGCCTTAACCGATGCACAGCTTAAAGCCCCCCCCCCATTCGCCTAAAAATTGGGTGGCTGATTGTCAGCATGTTGGTCAGGGTGAACAAGCCCTTATTTATCTCGTTATTTATATCGCGGGGTGATTGCTGAAAAAAACATGCTCGCGCTGAATAATAACAAAGTGACCTGGCGTTACAAAGACAGTACAACGAAACAGTTTGTTAATCGCTGTGAAGCGGCCGTTGATTTTTTTTATGGCGCGTTATCAAACACACCTTACCAAAAGGCTTTCGCCGTAGTCGTAATATGGGTTTGCTGCATGGCAATGCCAAACTCAAGCTCAGGTGTATTCAACTCTGGTTGAAAGTGAAGCTGCCTGAGATAATACCAACACCACGGCCCAGGATAATTTGCCCTTGCTGCCATCATGAAATGGTGTGTACCGGCGTGGTGCGCAAACGAATGAATATGACGACGAGGTAAAACAAGGAAGCGTTTACGGCTGCACGGAAGATGGCTCACCCAAAGCATTAAACAAACTGACAGGAGAAAAAAAAACCAACATGAAAACAATGCGTTAAAAATCACGGCCGAAAACGGTCTAGCCTCACTCGCCTTGAAAAAAGTCAGCCATGACAACAAATTTATTTATTTCCTATATAAGCAGAACTCAACACCGGGCTTGTGACGTGAATGGATGCACTAATGCCGTGACTGCAGGATGCAGAGGAACGGTCCAACAATAGGATTAAGTTGCGGCTTCGCGCAACCTATCCTTATTTATTAAGTGCTCTACGCATTTTCTAAAAACAACTTTGCTTTTTTTGGCGATGTGAGATGCACCAACTGAATACCATTAAGTGATTCGCTTGCGAAAAGCTTGGCGTATTTACGTTTGGTTTTCCAGTAGTTTTGTAGCATCCACAGGATGACAGATTCGGAAGATAAAAAATTACGCTGAAAGGATTCTCTATTTCCTGTACCTACCCAGATTTCCTGTTTTGATGTTGAGCGTTTTAACGAGCGAATGAGGATTTGCTTAAACGTATGAAGAAAGCAGTAATCCAACCAAATAATTATGTCCACGTATTGCCACTTGAGCGAATTAGTTTTGGATTGATTGCCATCTAATACCCAAGCCTCTTTTTCTAAGTGAGCTTTAAGCAAAGACAAAAATTCTTCGGTTTCCAGATGCTCCCAATTTGGCAGCCAAAACAGTGCATCCATTTCTATGTACGGAATACCTAGCTTTTGAGCAAGCAAGTAACTGAAATGAGATTTACCGCTTCCGCTTGTACCGATGACATTGATTCTTTTCATTGTGATGAAGCCTGACAAACATAACGAGACTGTAGAAAAACTCCAATCTCAAGTTTAATAAATAAAATCAGTTTAATCTGTAAATTGCTCAAAAGAAACATTGAGTTACCCGATCCCGTGTGATCTAATAGCTATTATTCACCAACATCGTATAATGATGGCCAACTACAAGCCAGACTACTCGCACCAAAACAAATTTATCGCTGTTGATTTCTCAGCGCAAATTGTGCCGGGCACATTTGAATATGCCTTAAGCCATATTGTTGATAACCACCTTGATTTATCCTCGTTTGATACGCTTTATAAAAATGATAAAGGCGGGGCGAGCGCTTATTCGCCAGCCATCATGCTCAAAATCATCTTGTTTGCATACTCCAGAGGCTACATTTCAAGTCGCCGTATTGCCCAAGCCTGTCAAACCAATATCACTTTTATGGCATTATCGGGTGATGCGCAACCGCACTTCACCTCAATTGCCAGCTTTGTCGCCAATATGAGTGACAATATCGAGCCATTATTTACCCAAGTCTTAATGATTTGCGAACAAGAAAACTTAATTGGTCACCACATGTTTGCCATTGATGGCTGTAAAATATCATCCAATGCCAGCAAAGAATGGAGCGGCACACACCAAGAGCTCAAACAAAAAGCCAAACGACTTAGCCAAGCCAGTAAACGTATTATTGCCTCACATAAAGCACAAGATGAATTACCAGACAATGAAATTGCACAAGACTTAAAGCAGAAGGCTAAATTAGATAATACAGCGAAAAAGATTGAGCATTTTTTAGCCGGCAATAAAGAAAGAATCGGTAATCGCAATACGCCCGTCAAAAGCAATATCACAGATAATGACAGTGCCAAAATGACAACCAGCAAAGGCACCATTCAAGGTTATAATGGGATTGCGATTAGCGATGATAAACATCAAATCATCTTACAAGCGCAAGCTTGGGGGTCGGTAGGAGAGCAACAAACTTTACAACCCGCCATCAAACAACTACAAAATACACTCTCTAAAATACAACAAGCAGACAGCTTAACAACGGCTAAATTTAGTGCAGACAGTGGATTTAACAGCCATGACAACATTCAATTTTTAGCAAATGAAAAGATAGACGCTTACATAGCCGATACTGGTTTTAGAAGTCGCAATCCGCTCTTTCAAAACAGTAAAACTTACCAGCAAAATCAGGCTAAAAAACGCAAAAGCCGTACTAATAAAAGCCATAAACTCTTTACCTACCATGAGTTCACATTCAACGAAACAAACTTAACCTGCACCTGCCCTGCGGGTAACCCCATGTGGCTAACCGCCAAACCAAAAGCAGATGCAACGCATACGCGCTTTCAGGCTTACCTTAAAGACTGCCGAAATTGCCCTTTACGTAAACAATGCATGCAAAAAGAGCCAAAGAATCATGGACGGCAAGTCTCAATACCAAAAGCGAAAAAACGCTCCGCAGCGCAAATACTCAGCGATGAAATGAAAGCTAAAGTAGATAGCCCACAAGGACGGCGTGAATATAGTAAACGGCTAGGTTGCATTGAACCTGTCTTTGCCAATATAACCAAAAATAAAGGAATGGATTACTTTACGTGGAAAAACGAAAGTGAATGCCCAATGGCAAATGTATTGCTTGGTCCACAACATCGAAAAACTCAGAAATAGTCTGCATTAGAATCGCCTAACGCCGAAAAACGGCTACCGCCCTCTTAGAAAGCAACCAAAACAAGCCTAAATGCCCTCGCCATTTTTGTCGCAATGATTTATCTAGCAAAAATTTCGCGCCCGATTGAGCAAATCTTAGTATTAAATTGGCCGGTTGGATTAAACTTGGAGAGAAAAGTGACTGAAAACGAGTAATTCTACAGTCTCAACGCCGCAATATGGGGCGTACAAAGCTTGGCTATACTAAGCGAAGAATGAGCGCAGCCAAGCTTTGTGCGTCCCATCATAATTGCATTGTTATACCCTGATAATTCCAGAGCCCGGTGTCCTCAAGGCTTTTAGCCATTCAGAAACTTTATCACCATTCACCTCTTTAATTGGATAATTTCGAGCTGAAATAGTAGTTCTCGCACCCGGACTAAACTCTGATGTAGTTATTAGCAATCCTGTTTTAGCTTGTGCTTCAAGGACATCAGCATATAACCCCTTAATAGTAACTTTATCAATTTTTGTTTTATAGCGTTTACACTGAATAATGAATTCTGGATGTGTTTGCGCACTGTCTTTCCAGACACGGATATCAACACCGTCATCATTTGTACCAGGATCAAGCTCTACTTTATAGCCCGATTTATTAAAGCACTCACTAATTAACTCTTCGAATTTACGCCAGTGAATATCTCCAAGTTTAGCCTGATTGTTAGACAAAAAATTAATAAACCTTTGATCTAAAAAACTCCCATGTGATACAACTGGATGATGTTTATCAAACAAGTCATTCAGATCAATTATATCGTTCCATTCTTCCCACCTACCAGATGTGTGAGGACTATTCTGAAAATGGGTGTCATACATTTTTATTAATTCAAGAAGATCTTTAGCTCCGGACTTGCCATATTTTTTAAACACTTCGGCAATCATTGGGCTAGGATCAATGGAACTCTGGCCATTTTTTATCGCTATCTCGACTCCTAATTCATAGTGCTTACCATAAATATTTTGAATATCGGTAATGTAATCGAAACCTTTTTCTTTAAGAGTATTTGTAAAAAACAGAGATTGAGTAAACAACGGAGGTCTCGGTGTACTGGTAACACCAATTTTATATAAAAGTTGATAGTATAAATCTTCGTAATCCTCAGAGCGAATTGCAATACCATTTATTTCAGATTTCAAAATTGAATCCGCGTACGAAGTACCTGAAAGTAAATCACACATTTGTTCAATTGATGTTGCCAAGCCAGCTTTATAACCGATTATCTCATGAAGATGATCAGATAAGTTACCAGGAGAAAACGAAATTCTTGCCATAATCACACTTAATCACTGAAGGCTATAACGCCGCAATATGGGGCGCGAAAAAGCTTGGCTATACTAAGCGAAGAATGAGCGCAGCCAAGCTTTTTGCGTCCCATTCATTATTGCATTGTTATACGTTACCACGACTAATTTAGCTGAGTAGTGGAAACATTTGCCCCTTTAGACGAAAGTGTTTTTTCTACGCTTTCAAACTGAGATGGCTCACCAATATATACAATATTAATTCCGGTTAAATCAGACTCAACGTTGGCCATGGCTGTCATGAGAACTTCATAACCATATTCAGCATTACTACTTCCGTATATAAGAGCAACCATTGGTTTGCCATTAAACGACAACGAATTAAACGCTAATTGAAGAGTATCAATTGTTACATCCTTACTCGCATGAGGAGAAATAAACATCAGCCCAACACCGTCTCGTTGAGTTTCGGTCAAATAAGGAAACCCCGCCAAAAACATTTTTTTTGCGAGATCGTGCTGCCCAACTTCCCGTTCGCCGGGTTGCATTTGTGTAGATTTACAACCCAATGCCAAAACTGAAATAAAAACTAATATTAAAAAACGCATCAATACTCCTTGTAACGTATAACGCCCCATTCAGGGGCTTTTAATAGTTGGCTAAAATAACGAACGCAGTGAGGAAAGCCAACTGTTAAAAGTCCCTCACTGCAATGGCTTGTTAGGTGTTTATAGGACCAACAGGACAGTCCGAAGGTCTTGTCTTATTCCATATTTCAATGAGCTTATTTTTACCTTTACTGTGCCACCACTCAATTAGAGCCTTTTCTCTACTACCCACTTCACCTTCCAAATGCTGGCAATCGAGAATAGAAAAAGATGCGTTTATACCACCACCTTTTATATGAAAATGAGGAGGTGGATGCTCATTAGAATAGATCTCGATTTTTAACCCGTTAACCTTTGCCACCAACTGTCGGATACTATAAAGCTCACCATCTTCCCAAACAGCATAACCGCCGCTTAGCAAGTGCTCTAGTCCTTTTGTGAGCTCATCTAAAGAATCTGCTTTTGATAACCTGTCGGCAATTATTTCGTACGGATTCATGAGAACGCCTAACGCCCTAATAATGGGCAAAAAATTGTTTGCTAAAATGTTGAGGAACGAAAACAGCAAACTGTTTTTTGTCCTTATTTATTAGCTTGTTATGTAACGCTACCACGAAACGTGACCTATTGCTTCTTTGTACGATGCTAATGCTTTATAGATTGCTAATTTTACACTCAACTTTTTTATAAAAATTTGATAGCAGAATACAGGTAATAGCCAAAAGACAAGTAGAGCTGATTGAATGAACAATAAGACAAATACGAATTCGTTAAATATGCCGTCAAGGAAGAAGAAAACTAACACAAAGAAGTTAATGATAACGAAAAGCCAAATAGCCCAACGAGCATCTTTAATTAATTGGCGTAATTCTGAAGATTGACTCTCAGGTTGCATCACTTTCCTTAGTTACATAACGCCTAATTTAGGGGCCGGAGCTGCGTAGCAGCGCAGGTCCCAGCCTGCTTGCAGGCGACTACAATTATTTGTTATGTGTTAAATTTTAAACTGGAACTTGAATTGGCCACAATAAGTTAACGATGAATTTGAAACTGGTGCTTCTTTTAAAGGGAAGCCACCTAAAGCCTGCTCATAAACCAGCACAAGTACGTTAGCCCCACCAATATTCTCTTTGATATGAGCTATATCGGAGGCAGAAACCCCTATATTTGAGAGGTATTGAAAATCTAAATCAACTGTTTCGATGAAATCTTCATCTAAATATGAGTCGATATTCTTTAGCAGTTCATGGGATGGATTCCGATCTTCCCAAGCCGCGTACTCTTCATCAGAAACTGATTCATCTGGTTCTGGCTCCCATTGAGGCTGAGAGTAGAGGCAGGCTGCTTCAATATTTTCAAATTTCCCCGAAAATACGTAAACAAACTTTTCTTGCATCGCTTGACGCCTCCCTTACACATAACGCCCAGTTATGGCGCCGTAGTGGAGTTGGTCTTTTTTGTGGTACACATTCCACAAAAAAGACCAACGGAACGGAGGTCGCGCATGAACTGTTTGTTATGTGATTTCCACTGTTTCCCTAAATATATTATACGCACTTCGCACCTCGAAGCTTGCAGATACCAATAGGCTGAAAATGAATAGTTTAAGCCCGTACTGATCTATGTTAATTTGCTGGTTCGGACTAAAGAGTTCTTTACACTCATCTTCCGACAATCTATTGGCAGCTACTGCTAGTTTAGGTAGTTCAATTTCGCAAAGTTTGCGTAAACTTGACAAGCCCTCACATGTTTCTTCAACGGAATTATACTTTTTATCCGCCATATAATGAAAAGCATCCGCCTTATCTTTATATTGCCTCAAACTCTTTAATAATTCTGATAAATTACTCATGGCATATTTTTTACATAACGCCCCATTAAGGGGCTGATAAATGCTTGGCTAAACTAGTGCAGCGAAGCGAAACCGAGCCAAGCTTTGACAGTCCCGCTTTAATGGCTTGTTAGGTACTAATTTTGCAAAAAACCCTTTTTAAACATCCATTCCCCTGTCTCTAAGTAATACCGGATAACCAAAGGGCAAAGAATAATTGACGCTAATAGTTTTATGATAAAAATTAGCTTATCAGAAACTCCAAAAAACGCAGAGTACACACCTACCCCAGCACACAACCCCGACCAAATTAAGAAATACTTAGAGCCAAACATCACGACAAAGCTACTAACTTCTTTTTCGTAGGCTGCAGCATCAAAAACAATCATAAACAATGGATAAAAAACAGCAATGGAGAATGCGAACCCTAACACTAAGTAAGGGATCGCTATGAAACATTTTTCAAGAGTAGAAGGCTCGTAATTCTTCATTAGTACCTAACGCCCGCGTTTGGGGCCGGAGTGCAGTTGGTGACTTTTTGTGGCAACCCGCCACAAAAAGACGCCGACGGAACGGAGGTCCCAGCCACCGAAGGTGGCGAACAAGACGCGATTGTTATGATAGCTGCTATGCACTTTACTTTGCCCTTTAAGATTGAAGCTTTGAGCTTGCAGGCAACTTTGCACAAAAACAAGCGCCGCCCATTAGTAAATGGAAACTGCCCGAAATGGTGCGTTTTGTAAAGCAGAAAATGATGAATGAGACTTGCTTGACCGATGGATATTGCTTGGCAAAAACGACCATACGCTACAGAGCAAGTTGAGACAAAAAGCGTACCTTCCACCACAACTAACATTGCAGCCAAAAAATATTTTTTTAACTTAACAGTTGGCGTACCAGCCTTGGAATTCTAAACCCCATCGTCATTTTCAAAATCATCACATCCATTCTTTCTTTTTTGGTTTTGTGCTTTTACTTTTTTCGATCATAACGCCTTTGTCAGGCGCGCTTTGGACGAAGTGGAGTTTTGGGGTAAAGTGGCGGAGCCACCCCAAAACGGAGCGTAGTCCAAAGCGTCGACTGGACAAATTTGTTAGGCATGTAACTGCATAAAGTATAGGTGCTCACCAATCTCACCATGTTCCCACCATCGCTCTAGCTCACTAAATGCTTGCTGAAGTTCTTGCACGACCTCTTGGGGGGTATAACTCCAGCGAAAGCTATAGAGCTTATGAAAAAGCGGTCTAGCTAGGCTAAACCAACAGCGCATCGGGCCACCACGCTTCCGTTGGAGCCGGCCACCTTTGAGCCACTTCGGATCCTCGGTCCCCTCTTTCGAAAAATTAATAACGAAGTAGGGTCGCCAGTATTTATCCCATTGGACCTCGAACACATCCTCACCTACAGATGAAGCTCTGCGAAATTCGACGAAATGGGGATCACTGGATTTTTGCCTTTGAAATCCTTTGGATTTCACCCAGGGATAGAACGTCCTCTTCATCTCGTCGTTAAGTGGTTTTGCTTTCGATCCCATGGCTGCCTAACGCCCGCGTTTGGGGCCGGAGTGCAGCGGGTGATTTTTGTGGTAACCACCACAAAAAGCGCCTGCGGAACGGAGGTCCCAGCCCACGAAGTGGGCGAACAAGACGCGATTGTTATGGTTGTTGCTTTGCATTTAAATGCCCTTTAAGAACGAAATTACTTACTTGCAATTATGCTTAGCGATTGCAGGCCGCTATTAGATTGATGCAATTAAACTTGCCCCACCCAAGCGACTTTGTAAAGTACCATTTGATTAGTGGTGCTAAAAGTGACCCGACTCAATGCTGTACTTTAAAAGCTGTAACTTTGGCAGTTACCAACATGCAATTTAACCAGGCCTTTCAATCGCTCTTTTTGACCACCAGAATAGAACTCTTTTTAAAATGAACATTTGGCGCACCAGCCTTGGATGGCCATTGACGATCTTACGTAACTTCCAATTCATTTTTTTTGACAGTGCCAAATACTTAAAGAGACCATAACGCCGCAATATGGGGCGCATAAAAGCTTGGCTAAAATTAGCGACGAAGGAGCGCAAGCCAAGCTTTATGCGTCCCTTTCATTATTGCTTTGTTAGGTGTTTTTTACCCAACCGATGCTGAGCAAATACCTATTACCTTTAATTATTTTAGTTACTTGATGCTCGCTGATATCTGGGCGAAAAAATTTTATACGTTTAGTTTCAAATATAGGAGCAGCGCAAATAAACTCTCCACCAACCTTTGCATTTTTAATCACTATATTTAAACGATAATGTTTCCCCGATACAACTTTATCTGTATGCGCTAGGATTTCACTACCTTCAGGAAATTTAAGTAAATATGTATCAAATTTTAGCGGCCACAACGCTCCACAGATAAGCATTTTATCGTAACCAGAATTTTGCCTGCCTCTTTCCCAACGGAACAATTTACTTAGAAAGCTCACAAAACACCTAACGCCGCAATATGGGGCGTATGAAGCTTGGCTATAATCAGCGAAGAATGAGCGCCAGCCAAGCTTTAGACGTCCATTTATAATTGCCTTGTTATATTTCAATGTCTCTTCCAGAGCTTGATCAACTCTGAATCAACAGCCAGCATTGAATTTTTTACATTGCTATCCATCACTACTTTTGTAGCCAACTTCTCGAAATTAATTTTTTCAAGTGATTTTCCAATTAATTCATACTTTCCAAATATAGTCCTTTTAGAATCACGAAAGGTAAAGAGTTGATACCAGTTACCATCATTTCTTTCACTAGGTGCTTCTATATATTCAGCAAAGTGCATGTCATATGGTTTGAATTTTTTAGGTACTGAACAAGGCTCAATATCTCGCCAGACTCCCATAAACCACCCTTGAAATATAACGCCGCAAGCAGCGGCGAGCGTTAGCGAGTCCAGCACCGAAGGTGCGATGCTGACTTGCCTTGTTATGTTGCATTTAAAATGGACTCGTACTTTGATAGATGCTTTTCACCCATCAGTTTTGAAGCGCCAATTAAATGCACCCAAAACTTCTTTGACGGGCTTGGGTTATCTTCGATTACCCCATCTAATTCTTCCATTGCTAAAAGCAGCTCATTTGCATTGATATAGTCCAAGAAATCCTCTTTTCTATATCCATTATCAGATTCTATTGTATTGCTTGGTAGCAATTCGAAAGCTGCCATCAATTCAGCTTCGATAAGACGCCACCTTTCAGTTAGCTCCATGATTCACCTTGCAACATAACGCCGCAAATAAACGGCAAAAATTAGTTGGCTAAAATTTGTGAGGTACGAACAAAGCCAACTGGTTTTTGTCCGCCCTTTTTAATTTGCCTTGTTAGGTATACAAATGCCTTACTAAGGCAAATAAAGCTAATAATATAAGTACCATAAACAGTAGTTGGTGGACTAAATAAAAGCTCTTTAGGGCTTTTAAACGAACACTTGAAAAATACGCCTGTTTATAAACAAACCCGAAGACAAGCACCACTGAAAACATAGCCAAGATAAGAGCCAAAGCAATCAGTTTGGTGACAAATGGGTTTAGCAAATTTAAAAAGCTGGAGCCTGCCAATGCAATAAACATAGTGAGAATTGCTGTCTCAAAAAAGGCTTTAAATTTTACTTTTGAGTTTTCCAATTGCAAAATTCTCGATGTATACCTAACAATTTAATAGTGAGCGATTTTCGCATTTTTCTTCGGAAAATACGCTCATTGATTTAATTCTATCTTTTTTAACAAATTATTTAACCTATTGCCATACATATTTTTTATTTAAATTCTCAATTTGATACAAGGGATTAAAATAAGAAAAAGTCGCATTTTCTTGAATATGGGAGAAACCAACATAGACTGTATATAAAAACAGTAAAAAGGTCGATTTCGCCATGAAAACACGTTCTCCATTTTTAAATCATATTGCTGAATATATGTTGATGCGCCAATATTCATTACGAACGATAGACACTTACTTAAAATGGATAGCATCTTTTATTCACTTTCATAACAAACGGCACCCAGCTTCTATGGGTGACAATGAGGTTGAAAGTTACCTTGAGCATTTAGTTTTAAAAGAGAATGTAGCCCCTCGCACTCAAGCAACAGCTCTCAATGCGTTATCGTTTCTGTATAAGCACATCGTTCAAAACGAACTCTCTCTGAGTTTAAATTTTGCGCGCAGTAAAAAACAATCAAAACTACCGGTGGTTATGACGCCTGAAGAAGTTAAGTTATTAATGAATCACTTAAATAAACGTTACTACCTTATTGCTGGGTTGATGTACGGGAGCGGCTTACGGGTAATGGAGACGGTTCAGCTGAGAGTAAAAGATATTGATTTTGATTATAAGTGTATTCAGATATGGAATGGAAAAGGCAACAAGCACCGAATTGTCACTTTAGCTTTGGAGCTTATACCCTTACTTAGAAATCAAATTTTACAGGTGGATGAATACCTTAAACTTGATTTAAAAAACGAACAATATTCAGGGGTATGGATGCCACATGCTTTAGCTAAAAAATACCCATCTGCCAATAAATCACTTGCTTGGCAATATTTATTCCCGTCACATCTATTAAGCGCAGATCCTGAAACTGGTGAAATAAGACGCCATCATTGTCATCACACCAGTATTAGAAAAGAAATAAAGAAAGCAGTAAAGGCAGCAGGATTAACCAAGTTAATAACCCCACATACTTTACGCCACTCATTTGCCACCCATTTACTGCAAAATGGTGCGGATATTCGAACAGTCCAAGCCCAACTCGGCCATTCTGATGTTAAAACCACCCAAATATATACGCATGTCTTGCAACAAGGGGCTAATGGCGTAACAAGCCCTTTGAGTAAACTACTCTAATAAGTCCATTGTATGCTTTTGCTATTAGAATATTTTTTCTGAACGTTAGCTTTTTTGGATACAGATGGTTCACTCTTATCGTGGTGAACAACGCTTCATACGACTTCAGGTCGCACGGGCAGAAACTAGTTAAACCTAAATGTACCCTTTTGGCACTAGCAGGCCGTAACGTTTGACTATAATCGGCTCGTCTTAGGATTTTGGTAACTTTATGCCATTTTACGCTTCAGTTTTATGCCAATATATACTTCACTTTCGTTGCTGAAGACCAATAAAATCGAGCTTAGTTATGCCAACTTATGCTTCAAACAACAGTGTTGTTAATCCAACCATAAGCTGACAAACTACAAGCATAACCTGACAAAACCTATTTTTCGCTCAATTCTTACGTCGGTTTATTACATTTAAATCGGGATACAAACCTAAGGTCAAAACTGTCCGCCCAACCCTATATCTATGCTCAAATATTTCAAGAGCGTGATAAGCCGCCATTAAAGGTAGAAGGCACCTGAATATTGCAGAAATAATTCGAAAGAGCAAGCTTCTCGCCTACGTAAGCTCAAACGCAGTGATGTAGGGTGGTTTAGCGCCGTGGGCGCGTAAGCCAGCAATTGAGATAAAAACTTTAGCCAGTCTGGATACCTAGATCAATTTTTATTTATATTCACGCAAGCAAGCTTCGCACCTACTCAAATATAGACCCTAGGTGTCATAAATCTCTGGCGTAAAACGGGCTGAAGCCCGAACTACATAATCCGCCACTCGCTCAAAATGGTCAAAAGACATGAATAAAGAACAAAAAAGTTAGGTGCGCTGGCTGACCAAACCTACGAAAAAAGCTTGCTAGTTTGGGTGGGTAGCAAACAAGCACTCCCTCATTATTGATGAAAGAGCTTAACTACTTTTTGTGAAAAGTTTCTTAAAAAGCGCTTCACACTGCTTAAGACCTTCATCGGTTAGAACAACCGATTTTGATTTTCCTACCGGGTTACAAATTAGCCCTTTATCAAAGAGTCGATTTGTAACCTCCCAATCAATTTGTTTCCAGGCTCGGCATTCATCGTGAAGTGTCAGATACATTAATGCCAGAGCGGCCTCGTCTATTTTATCTTCATCTGTATTCATTTTATATTCCAGAATTTGAACACCATTATAGAGTAGCTTAATTATAAACTGACGATTCAGAGCTCTATAATACAGTAACCCAGTGGCTAATAGGTTTAAACACCTTATAACCCAATTGGACTAAACTGGTATTAATCAGCCTTTACACCCGATAAGTTCCGGATAAAGCTTTTAAATGTTCCGCCATTTTTGCCTGTTCGGCCGCAGATGAACTAATCAAACCGGCACTTTCAACGGTTTTTTGCCCGTTATTATCCACTCTTAAAATATGTTCGCTTACATCATTTGTTACCGCAACCTGCTCTTCGGCAGCTGTGGCAATCTGTTCAGTCATTTTATTAATTTCTCTGATTGCCTGATTAATTTGAGTTAGCGTAGTTTCCATTAATTTTGCGTTTTCACAGGTATTCGCAGCTTTTACTTTTCCGGTTTCAATTAAACCAAATGCCTGCTCTGCCTGTTTTTGAACTTTACTCACGATGGCTTCAATTTCTTGTGTTGAATCCTGCGTACGTTGCGCTAACCCTCTAACTTCATCAGCCACGACAGCAAACCCCCTGCCTTGCTCACCGGCCCGAGCGGCTTCTATAGCTGCGTTTAAAGCCAGTAAATTAGTTTGTTCCGCAACCGCTTTAATCACATCAACAATACTCGAAATTTCATTACTGCTTTCATTCAACAGGCCAATAGTCGCACTTATATTGTCAATTTCACTGGCCAACTCTTCAACTTCACTAACTGTTTTTTTAACCGTCAACTGACTTTGATCGGTTTGCTCTGCTGCCTGATTAGCCGCTTGTGCAGCCTGCAGAATATTGGCTGATACTTCTTCTACTGTCGCTGTCATCTCTTCGATTGCTGTCGCTATCATAGAAGTTGACTGCTGCTGCTCTAATAAATGTTTCTCACTCAATTTAATATCTGATGCGGTTTTATTGACCGAGCCGGATAAGGTTTCACTATGGCTGGCTAGTTGCTTCATAGCTTGCGCGAAACTATCCATAGTTCGGTTAAACGCCGTGGAAATTTTGCCAAACTGATCATTGCTGACAACATCAACCCGAGAGGTTAAATCATGATTTTGTGCGGCTAATAAAGAGCGATAAATATAATCAACAACCTTATCTATATCTTTAATTAATACCCAGGAAATAATGAAAGTTGCGATAAGCACAGCCAGGCTGGCAGCAAGATATATCCACAATTGATTAGACGCATTTTCTGCTAAACCAGAGATATCCCCCTGCAATTGTACGGCAAGTTGATCTTCGTACTCTTTTAATAAATTAATTCGTTTAGTTGCCTGCTCAAACCAGGCAACCGCTTGTGCATTGACCGCCTGCCCCTGTGCTAGTTGATGAGCTTGCTCCCGGTATCGATTTACCGAGACCACACTGCTTGATCTTTCAAGTTGAGCTAACCGGGTCAGGTTTTCCGGTAATGCCAGTTGTTTGTGGCTGTTGATATAGCTATTTTGCTCAGCCACCAAGGTAATAAACTTTTGATACAGTGCCGAAGGCAAAGCTTGCTGGCTGAACGCATTGCTTAATACAGCACGTTCAATACCGGCTCTTTCTTTACCTAATAAAAAGAAGTTATAGGCAGATGCATTAATGGCTAAGTTTTCATCCGGACTGAGCTTGGCTATTTCAAATGTTAAATTAAGCAGCTGACCATTGAGCTGCGTATAATAGCCAAGTGCCTGACTGAGTTGAATGGTTTGATTATCGACCTGACCACGGGTTGTCGATATTTGTTGCAGTGAACGATCAATATTTTCAATACTTGAAGTTAACGCTTCATTTGAAAAAGTGAGCGACTGAATAAGCTGACGCTGACGGCTTAAAGCAGTATCGGTTTGTTTTCTCTGAGTTTTAAGCGCACTTGCAAAAGACTGTCCCTTGGATCCTAAAAAGCCGGCTGTCATGCCTCTTTCTTTCTGCATTTCATGCACCAACTCGCTATTTACAATGGCCAGTTGAATTTCTTGTTCAAGCTCATCAATAATAGCCAGTTGCTTTAACGATGACTGAATATTTACGGCTGATGCAATCAGAATAAAAATCACAGGGACTAATACTAAAATTAAAAGTTTTACACGAAAGGGAATAGCCGATAAGTTCATCAGTTTGCTCCATATTTATTGATTATTTTACTAGTCCAATCCCATCCTTATTATTTTGGACAACCACAAATATGTCAGCACTTATTTGTTACATCACTCCATTGATACCCATAACCGAAAGAGGTATTGAATAGATGCAGACGGGTTTCGAAAACGAGAAATACTTTTCAGAGTATAGATGGATTTTTTAATCGAGCCAGAACTAAAAGCCAATAATTGTTATAAAGACTAATTGTTTGACCTAGCGCAATTATTTTGTTCAACTTTCCCAGTGGCTGAGCATTTTATCAAGTAATTGGTTCAGGGTTATCTTTTGCTGCGAGTTTAAACCATTTGTGAAATTTTCCTGATTCTGAACTTGCGGCATTATTGTTTCAAGTAACTCAATTCCTTTAGTCGTTAGCTGCACATATTTACTGCGTTTATCATTCGGGTTATCAATCCGCTCTACCAGCCCCATCCGGGTGACTCTGTTTAATACTTTAGTTAATCCGCCTGAGCTAAACAGCATAGCCGCTGCCAATTCGGTTGGCGTCAGAATATATGGCTCACCACTGCGGCGCAGCGCACTGATAACACTCAAATCGGCTTTTTGTAATTGGTACTGGGCAATTATAGTGTCTAAATTTTGCTGCAAGTATTCGTTCAGCCTGTGAATTTTGATAATTTCAGGATTCATTGTTTGGCTCAATTCTGGCCAGTTATTATTAAGCTTATCAAGGAATTGGCTAATTGTTTCTCGTTTTTTATGCATTTGCACCTCCGCGTTGTGAGTCAATATACCTTGCTAGAAAGATAAAATCCAGATATTATCTTTCTGGAAAGATAATTGGAGCATAAAATGTCTAAGGCAATCCCTCTTAAGTTAACCATACTGCTGGCTTGTATTTTTGCTTTATCACCGCTGGCAATTGATACTTATTTGCCAGCTGTTACCCAAATTGCAAAAGACCTGAACACCGAAGCCCACTTGGTCAGTATAACTGTAAGCCTGTATGTTACCGGACTTGCCTTTGGCCAGCTTTTAGGCGGGCCTTTGTCTGATACATTCGGCAGACGAAAAATTATGACGATTGGCTTAACAATTTTTGCTGTGGCTTCCGCCTTATTGGCGACCGCTCAAAGTATTGAGCTGCTCTGGTTTTACCGGGTTATTCAGGCGCTCGGCGGTGGCATTGCTGCTGTATGTGTACCGGCCATCATCCGTGATCATGTTTCCGGGGCTCAAGCTGCTAAATTATTTTCATTAATCGCACTTATGATGATGCTGGCGCCAGCGATTGCGCCCAGTTTGGGCACAGCCATTTTAACCCTGACAGACTGGCATGGTATTTTTATCTTTTTAGCGCTGTTTTCAACCGCCGTCATTATTGCAACCAAACTCATATTGCAGCCCGCTCAGCAGGCACGACAGCCCACTGCAGAGCGTCAATCTCTGTTTCAGATAATACGCCACAAACAAGCAATAAAATACCTGATAGCTCAAGCATTTGGTTATTCAGTATTAATGATTTTTTTGTCTAATTCACCACTAATTTATATGGAATATTTTAATTTAGGGTCGGCACAATTCAGTCTGTTGTTTTCAATAAATGTGGGTGTGATTATTTTGATTAACCGGGCTAACTCATTTTTATTAAACCGAAAAACACCACAAACTTTGCTGAAAATATTTTTCACTATGCAACTGATGGGCGGGGCAATACTGGTGACGAGTGCGGTATTTTATCCAGATTCCATTTATTTAGTGGCGACCGGTTTTGCACTGGCTGTGGGCGCAATCAGTGCAAATGGGCCAAATGCACAAGCTTGTTATTTAAATTATTTTCCAAATCATTCGGGTTCAGCAGCGGCTGTTTTAGGCTTTTCGCAGTATGCAACCGGAGCTGCTATCAGTGCACTCTCAAGTACTTTGTATAATCAAACTTTGTTTCCTGCCAGTATCGCAGTGCTCATCTGTGCATTTGTTTCTTTTGTTGCAGTCCAGTCTGCCGATAAATGAAATATTTTTCGGTTTAACTCTGTCTATCAGTAAAAGGCATGCTAAACCGAGACATAAAGATGACACTCACTTCAGTATTTACGCTATACCAAAAATTAATTGCGACGCTTGAACATTTTAACGGACTGGGCGCTCTAGCTATTCGCCTGTATTTAGCCCCGGTTATGATTCAGGCAGGCTGGAACAAATATTCAAACTTTTCCGATATCCTTGAGTGGTTTAGAAACACCGAGTGGGGTTTAGGTTTGCCTTTTCCAGAGGTATTGGCCTTTCTGGCAACCGCAACTGAATTATTAGGCGGAATATTTTTATTACTGGGTTTATTTACCCGGCTAGTCAGTATTCCGCTAATGGTCACCATGTTAGTCGCCGCCATCAGCGTGCACTGGGAAAACGGATGGCTGGCGATTTCTGATTCATCAAGCTGGCTTGCGAACGGCACTATTTATTATGATGAGAGCATAATGCAAGCACCGGATAAACTGGCCGCTGCTAACGCCATTTTGCAACAGCACGGTCATTATGACTGGCTTACCGAAAGTGGTAAGTTTGTCATTTTAAATAACGGGATAGAGTTTGCAGCAACTTACTTTATTTTATTGCTGGCTTTGCTGTTTATTGGTGGAGGCCGATATTTAAGTTTAGATTACTGGCTCACTGTCGCGATTGAAAAACGCTCAAACCGGGTTTAAGCGTTTTTTGTGTATCGCTAATTTGCCAGTTGGGCCAGTCGCCTCAGAATATGAAGGTGATGGCTGAAGGTTTCATCGGCCAAAGTTAATTTTTCCGGTGCGGTAAAATCATGCTGAATCGCCAAACAGGTTAAACCAGCCGCTTTGGCAGATTGAATTCCACTTTTTGAATCTTCAATTGCAACCGCGTGCCCGGCATTAATCCCCAAATTCGACAAGGCGGCTAAATAAGCATCCGGCGCTGGTTTGCTGTTTTCAACATCCCCACCGGCAACAACAAGATCAATAATATGATCAATCTCGTGCAGTACCAGACTGCGCAGTACAGTCTCCCGCTCTGCACCCGAGACTATCGCTATTTTAAGCTGCTTGCTTTTTGCCCAGTTAATCAGTTCTGCAATGCCCGGCATAAGCGGAAAGCTCTGATTTAATAAAAACTGACGGGTTTCATTTTCTTTAATCAGAGCCAGTTCTTCAGCTGTTACTGGCAATTGATAATGCTCAACCAAATAACCTGCAGTAACTTCTCCGGGAATGCCAATCCTCGGAATGAAGTCTTCAAATTGATAGTCAACATTATACTCAGTCAGAATTTGCTGCCAGATTTGAAACTGACAGGGTTCTGAATCCACTAATGTCCCATCGTGATCGATTAATAATGCTTTGAGCATTAATGACTCCACAAACTACAGGTGAGCAATTTCTAATTCAGCTGCTTTCAGTTCATTCGGCGCTAAATACCAGCTGTCAGAAAATGCATTACCTCGTTCAACACAGACAAATTCTTGATAGTGCTCACCCCCTAAATCACCAATTGAAGCCGCTTTTTCAAATCCCGGGTTCCAGACAACTGCACTTTTACATTCGCGGCTGCTCAGTTTGATGGCCGGTTCTGTCTGAATAACCTGCTCTTCCTGAACATTCAGATAAATGCGGTCTACTTCGCCGTCAAAATTAACGGGCCCTTGCTGAATATGAGCCTGATAGGCTTGTGTATTATCTAAGAAGCTGGTCCAGTGTAGGCCATCAACATAAGTTGTACTTAAATCTTTAACCGGATGATAACTATGCAGGGCAAAGCTCACCGGCATGGTTTGCTGTCCTGTATTTTTAACCTGCAAACCCAGTTTTAAACTCGTCCCCAGAATAACCTTATATTCTGCGACAAACTGATAAGGATATAATTTAAAAGTTTCATCGTTCGATTCAAAAGCAAAGGTTAATTCAATTGATTTATCAGCATTTATTTTGCTTTCTGTCAGATTCCAGTCCATATCCCGAACAAAACCATGTTTGGGCTTAGCTTTATCTAATTGGTTTTCACCGAACCATGGAAAACAAACCGGAACACCACCTCGTATTGCTTTTCCTTGCTGGTACTGAACTTTTGGACTCACCCATAATAAAGGCGCCTGATTGGCTGGTATAAACTCGATAACATGTGCACCTTGAAGTGAAATGACGGCTTTGCACAACTCTGATTCAATGACGATAAGTGGTAAAGCACTATGCTGCTCTCCATAATATTCAGATGCAGTGGTTATGCTTGCTGCATTAACTGATTTAAGTTGCTGCGCCAGATTTTCAAGTAAAGACATGTTTTAAACTCCAAGAGATTACACCAAACTAGATTGCCCGATATTTTAAAACGCGTGTCTGCAATGAACAAGGAAAACGTTTTATATCGATTATAAACAATTAGGTATAGCCGACCCGAAGCTGAGTTAAGCTATTATCTACAGCATGTAATTGTCCGGCAAATCAACCTGAGCTGCACCGGATTCCACCGCGGCCACAGCAACAGCGCGGGCCACACTTTGCAAGAGTCTGGGATCCATAGGTTTGGGAATAATATAATTTCGGCCAAATGAGAGCTGCTCAACGCCGCTAGCATTGAGCACAGATTCGGGCACCTCCAGCTTGGCGATCTCTCTGATTGCATTCACGGCTGCCACTTTCATCGCATCATTAATTTCAGTTGCTCTGACATCAAGCGCCCCTCTAAAAATAAAAGGAAAACACAGCACATTATTAACCTGATTAGGATAATCACTGCGTCCGGTTGCCATAATGAGGTCATCTCTGACCGCATAAGCTAGTTCGGGTTTTATCTCAGGATCTGGATTTGAGCAAGCAAATACAATCGGGTTGGGATTCATTAGCTTTAAGGCTTCGGGCGGCAATACATCTGGCCCGGATACACCAACAAAGACATCGGCGCAGGATAACGCATCTTCGAGTGTGCGTCTGTCTGTATTATTTGCAAATAATTTTTTATGTTCCGTTAAGTCTTCTCGTCTGGTGTGAATAACCCCTTTTCTGTCCAGCATATAAATACGCTCACGCTGAGCACCACACTGAATCAATAACTCCATACAGGCTACAGCAGCTGCGCCGGCTCCCATACAAACAATAATGACTTCTTCTATTTTTTTATTCTGTACTTCCAGTGCATTTAGCATAGCCGCCGCCGTCACAATCGCCGTACCATGTTGATCGTCATGAAATACAGGCACATTACAGCGTTCCACTAAAGCCTGTTCAATTTCAAAACATTCCGGTGCTTTTATATCTTCTAAATTGATGCCACCAAACGTATCTGCAATGCTGGCAACCGTGTTGATAAATTCTTCGGTTGCTCTGTGCTTAACTTCAATATCAATCGCATCCAGCCCGGCAAAGCGTTTAAATAATAATGCTTTACCTTCCATAACGGGCTTAGAGGCAATGGCGCCTAAATTGCCTAACCCTAAGATAGCCGTCCCATTTGATATAACGGCAACTAAATTACCTTTGTTGGTATATTTATAGGCTTCATCAGGATTTGCGGCAATTTCACGGACAGGTTCTGCAACCCCCGGACTATAAGCCAGAGACAAATCATTTGCGGTTTCTGCGGGTTTGCTCAATTCAATACTGATTTTGCCGGGTTTAGGTAGGGCGTGATAATCTAACGCTTTTTGACGAAAATCTGTCATATGCTGCTTCCTGTCATCTGGATGAATTAATTCACTGATACTCAGATACTGCATTGAGTTAATTTTTTATTGTTGACTCTTAATATCTTCTTCCAATATAAGTTGCCAAGGCTGTTTAAGCGATGCCCGCCATCTTTTATCCTGGTAATAAACGGGCGTTTTCACATATAAAGTCTGGCCGATTAGGGCTTCAAAATTCAGTGTTTTAAATTTCTGATATAAATCCGGTTTGGTAATGCCAACATACAGTTTATTCGCCAGCACTAACCAAAGCGTATTGTTTTTTTCAAATACTCTATCGAGCCGACCTTGCCATTCGTACGAATAGGAATGGCTTTTATATATACCGGATACGGCCTTAGGCTGAAATTGCGGATATTGCCAAATACCTTTATTTTTTTGTCTGGCTGAAATTTCAGCTTGATAATAACACTGCCAGAATAAACTATTTTCGCCGTATACATGCGCATCGGCATAACCATTTTCCACTAGCTTTTGCTGAATGTTTTCGTTTTTATGATTAAACAGATGTGCCAGCATTCTGTTATAGGGATCTAATAAAGCCTTATCTAGCACCATACTGACCTGCAGATCAGGTCCAATTAATTGTTTTAAATAGGCTTGAGCCGCCACTGCAAGCGGTTCAGATTGTTCCAAATTGTCATGATTGATTTCGGGTGTATCGATTCCAATTAACCTGACAAACTGACCAGATTCCAGTTTAACCGTATCCCCGTCAATGACCTGAGCAACTTTAACCTGGCTATGATATTCATTTGGCTGACAAGCCTCTTTTGCTATGGCCTGACCCGCTATCAAAAAGCTTAGATACAAGCTTAACAGAGATTTTAACTTCAAACTTAATACCTATTTATAAAATTAAACCCACTCAGTTCGCTACTATTAACTGTAATTGAATTCTTCAAAACTAGCCAGCAGACATTCTATCTGAATCTGTAATCAATGTTACCGACTCAGTTTTTCCATTATGGCTTTGATTACGCCTGACGTTTGATTATCCGCTATGACGGATTCAGTATCTTCTGTTTCAAACCAAGCCGATTCTGAAAGTTCTTCATAATTAAAATAAAAGCTTTGCTGATTGAGCTCTAGTCGCCAACTGATACGATCCGCGCCTTCTATCGTTTCTTTAATCATAAATTCGTTCTGATTAAGCCAGTGGGTGAATACAGAATTTACGGCTTCCCAGTCCGGATAATATTCAAAGTCACAAATCAGAATATTAGGTTTACCAACCAATATATGAGTATTTAATAGTTGAGCTGTGGTTAGCTGCTGCATGATATTTCCAGTTTTTGCGCCCATTCAGGGGCATTTTTTGCGAAAGCTTGTTTGCCGGCTTGTTCACTAAACGGGTTTTGCAATACCTGATATAACTCGTTTACCAGAGAAAAGTCCCCTTGTTCGGCTGCCGAAATTGCATTCTGCGCCAAATAATTTCGTAAAATATATTTAGGGTTAATTTTTTGCATGTTAGCGAAACGCTCACTTGCTGACATTGGCTGTTGGTTAATACGGCGTAGGTACTGGTTTATCCATTCAGTACTCTGTTCATTGGCACCAAACCATGACAGTAGCTCAGACTGTTTATCGGTTTCGGATAACTGTCTGAACGTATTGCTATAATCAAGTTGGTTTGCTTGCATTAAATCGAGTAGTTTGCCCAGAATCAACTTATCATCCGGCTGCCATTGTGAAAAACCCAGTTTTTGCTGCATTAACTGACTATAAGCATTAATAAAAGCCGGCTCATATTCTAACAATGCGGATTTTAATTCATCCATGCTTAATAACCCCGAAAATGCATGCGCCAGGCAATTCAAATTCCACAATCCAATACTGGGCTGGCGATTAAATGCATACCGACCGGTATGATCAGAATGATTGCAAATAAATCCTTCCTGATAGGTATCTAAAAATGCATAAGGGCCGTAATCAAATGTAATGCCTAAAATTGACATATTGTCCGAGTTCATCACACCATGGCAAAAACCAAACGCCTGCCATTTCGCAATTAATCTGGCGGTATCTAATACCACTTGCTTAAAAAATGCGTAAACCGGTTTTTCGGCTTTTAGACAGTCAGGAAAATATTGCTCAATGCAAAAGTCGACCAGCTTCTTCAGCTCATCCGGCTGACGAGTATGAAATAAGTATTCAAAATGACCAAAGCGGATATGTGAGCGGCAAACCCGGGTTAACATTGCCGCCTGCTCCTGAGTTTCTCGGTAAACCGGGTTGTCACCCACAGTCAGTGCCAATGCCCGGCTGCTTGGTATGCCTAAATGATGCAGAGCTTCACTGGCTAAAAACTCTCGAATGGACGAACGCAATACAGCTCGGCCATCACCGCCTCGCGAATAGGGCGTTGGACCCGCCCCTTTTAAATGCAGATCCCAGGCTATATTATCCTCTGCTTTTAATTCACCCAAGAGTAAACCACGCCCGTCTCCCAACTGAGGATTATACTGACCAAACTGGTGTCCAGTATATTTTTGCGCTAGCGGCTGCATGCCTTCAATGACAGATTGTCCTGAAAAAACTCGGGTAAAATCGGCTTCTGAAATTAAGTCAGGTGTAAACCCTAAATAATCTGCCAACGTCTGGTTTTTACAAACTAATTTTGGATGACTTAGAGGCTGAGGTAACTGGCTATGATAGTGAGCAGTAAATTGCTGGTAATAACGGTTATTAAATTGCATATAAAGTCTTAAGCGTTTTTGTGGTATTGGCTGAGTTCGCTACCGATATTGACCACCTCCTGCCAAAAAGCAGCCACTAAAGGTTCGACCATATGCTTTTGCAAGCAGCATACGCCTAATTCAAACGGCTCAATATCGGTTCCGGCTTCCAGTTTTTTGACCTTATCACGCACAGGACTATTTGCAATCACAATATCCGGTGCCAGCCCAATTCCGCAGCCCAAAGCAACCATAGAGACAATGGCTTCGTGGCCTGTTACAGTCGCATAAATATTAGGTTTAATATGGTGAGAGCGAAACCACTTGTCACTGCGGCTTCTGGTTAACCCGGCATCTGCGAGAATAAAGGGAATACTCTGCCAGTCAGGCTCACGTTCAGCGAGTTTAGCGTTAACTTCGCACTCAAATGCAGGACCAATTAAAGAAAATGGAATATTATCTATGGTATGAAACGCCATATTATTCGCCAGGGTTTCTGGCTTCGCAGACAATGCAATATCCACCGAGCCATCTGCAATTTTTTTCATTGCCAGCGATGCAGCGCCGGTTTCAAGCAAAATTTCGATATTTGGATACGCCTGACTCAATCGGCTTAAAATAGGCGGAATATGGGAATAACAGGCTGTGACTGAGCAAAAGACTTTTAATTGACCTTTTAACGCCTTGCCGGATGTTTGGGTATCTTGTTTAAAATGATGCCAGGCATCCAGAGTTTGCCGGGCAAATGCTAAAAACTGAACACCGGCTTCGGTTAACACCACACTTCGGTTATCCCGTTCCAGCAATACACAACCCGCTTCTTCTTCCAGTCGTTTAATCATCCGGCTTAACGTAGGGGCACTGGTATGCAAAGCTTCTGCCGTTTTAGCAAAATGTAAAGTTTCACTTAAATGTATAAAACAACGTAAAGATTTGAGTTCCATAAACTTATCCCCCCTCTGGCAGCACCATTATGCATTTCATAAAGTGAAATACTGTTTTTTAAATATATCACTTTAAGCAATATTGACAATAGGGTAAAGTATCCGCCATTCGTTTTGCCTGGATTTAATCTTAATTGAATAAGTTCAGGCTGAATATAAGTTAAACTTTATTTATTTCAATCTGTTAAGGATTAATCATGGGTCAGAATTATTTTAATACGCTCTCTATGGCTGAAAAGCTTGAGCAATTAGGTAAATGTCGTTTTATGGATCGCAGCGAATTCGCTGACGGTTGTGAAGCATTAAAAGGCAAAAAAGTTGTTATCGTAGGTTGTGGCGCTCAAGGTTTAAACCAAGGTTTAAACATGCGTGACTCTGGTTTAGATATTTCTTATGCATTGCGTGAAGCAGCTATTACTGAAAAGCGTGCATCATGGAAAAATGCAACTGACAATGGCTTTACTGTAGGTACTTATGAAGAATTAATTCCAACAGCTGATTTAGTCTGTAACTTAACACCTGACAAGCAGCACACTGCCGTTGTTGGTGCTGTTATGCCATTAATGAAACAAGGCGCAACTTTAGCTTATTCACACGGCTTCAACATTGTTGAAGAAGGCATGCAAATTCGTGAAGATATCACGGTTATTATGTGTGCGCCTAAGTGTCCTGGTTCAGAAGTACGTGAAGAATATAAGCGTGGTTTTGGTGTTCCTACATTAATCGCGGTTCACCCTGCAAATGACCCACAAGGTCACGGCTTAGAGTGGGCTAAAGCATACGCTTCTGCAACTGGTGGTGATCGTGCTGGTGTTTTAGAGTCGTCTTTTGTTGCTGAAGTTAAGTCAGACTTAATGGGTGAGCAAACGATTCTGTGTGGCATGTTACAAACTGGTGCTATCTTAGGTTACGAAAAAATGGTAGCTGAAGGTGTTGATGCTGGTTACGCTTCTAAATTAATCCAGTACGGTTGGGAAACTATCACTGAAGCGCTTAAATACGGCGGCATTACAGGTATGATGGATCGTCTGTCTAACCCGGCAAAAATTGAATGTTTTGCATTAGCTGGCGAATTAAAAGAGACTTTACGTCCTTTATTCCGCAAGCATATGGATGACATCATCACTGGTCACTTCTCTAAAACTATGATGGAAGACTGGGCAAACGATGACGTTAATCTATTAAAATGGCGTGCAGACACTGCTGAAACTGCTTTTGAAAAATCAACTTCTCAAGAAGCTTCTATCGACGAGCAAGAATACTTCGACAACAACATCTTATTTGTTGCTATGGTTAAAGCAGGTGTTGAATTAGCGTTTGAAGCTATGACTGAAGTTGGCATTATCGAAGAATCTGCTTATTATGAGTCTTTACATGAAACGCCATTAATTGCGAATACGATTGCGCGTAAGAAATTATACGAAATGAACGTCGTTATTTCAGATACAGCTGAATACGGTTGTTACTTATTTGCTCACGCGGCTGTTCCGTTATTAAAAGATTTCGTAAACGACTTAGACAGTGCGTTTATCGGTCAGTACAAAGCGCCTAAATCAAATACGGTTGATAACGCTTTATTGGTACGTGTGAATGACGAAATTCGTAATCACCCGGTTGAGTGGGTTGGTCAGGAATTACGTGGTTATATGACGGATATGAAAGCAATCGTAGACAAAGATGCAATCTAATTAATGCTTTCTATATAAATAAAAAAACCCGGCAACTGCCGGGTTTTTTATTGCCTGTTAGTTTTAACGAAAATCGAGAATTCATCACTCAATTTCAGGCAAAAAAAATCCCCGCAAAGCGAGGATTTTCTTAATTGTATGACGTTCGGTTAAATTAGTTTAAACCGCCGTTACCGCCACCAGTACCTGTGCCAGTACCAGTACCAGTACCTGTGATGACTTCACCGCCAATATCAATTTTAGGTGTATCTAACGCAACATCTAAACCAGGTGCATTAGTTTTCTCTTTAATTTTTTGCAAGATTGCACGTACACCCGCTAATTTTTCGTTCAATTTACCTAGGTTTTCTTTTGCTGTATCTGCATTACCAGATTTAGCTGCTGCTACAACAGCTGCTGCTAAATCATCGAATTTTGCTTTTACAGAAGCGCCATCCGCTGCAGCAAATGAAGCATTAATTGATGAAAGTTTTAATACTGCAGCTTTAGTCGCGGCACCAAATCCGTTACCCGTTGCATCAACTAAGTCGTCTTCAAAAATATTTACAGTGCCGATTTCGTCATCGGTTAAACCTAAAAGACGCAATACAACTTGGTTTAATGTAGTTGTATTCACTTCACCAGTTTCGATTGCAATTTGCGCTGCCATAGTTGTAATTGCATTTACAGGTGCTTTAACAACACCGCCAGGATTTGATTTAGCCAGGGTTGATAAAGTGATACCTGTTAAATCAGCGTCTTCAATGATGTCTTCATATGCTACATCACCACAACCATCTGGTTGGTCACATACCATAGTAGTTTCTGAATCAGCTTCGATCACTACAATAATATCAGAGTCAGCAAATTGCTTTTCTAGCTTGAAGTTAAAAGAACCGTCTTGATTGGTTCTGATACCTTCATCAGCTAAAAGGTCATCGCTCATGTCTGTATCTGACAATAAAAATGCTTTTACAGGCGCATTAGCAAGCGTACCTTTAACAGCTGTACCTTCATAATCCGCTAAAACAACCGGATCAGGAGTGTCAGTAAAAACGGGATCGCCGTCGCCAATAAAGTTACAACCTGATAATGCAAATGAACCTGCTAGTGCGATTGATAATGCAGTGTGCTTAAATGTTAGTTTCATTTTTCAGCTTCCTTGTAGTTTAGATCTGAAAGAGATTTGATTTAGTCTGATTTAAAAACAGTTTAACTAAATTTGCAAGTGTCTTTTTTGTGACGGCAATGCCACATACTATTTTCAAGGTCTATTGTATCCGGTTTATAAAAAACCGCAATCAGGATTATTGACCCAGTTCAAATTTTTCCAGTATGCGTGCCAATGTCTTTTTTCCAATTCCTTTTATCGTTTTCAGCTCTTCCATATCGCTGATTTTTCCATTCGTTTCACGAAAATCAATAATCGCCTGTGCTTTGGTTTTCCCCAGCCCTTTAACTTGCATTAACTGCTGTAAAGTCGCGTCATTTATATCCACTTTGGTATAGCTGACATTGGCTGTGATACTGTCTTGTGGGGATAAATTACTCTCGTTCGCGATTAACGGCGCATTGAAAGATAATACAGTAGTAAGTGTGATCAGTGAGAAGATTGAGCGTTTCATATCCTTAGTCCTTTTCCATTTGATTAACTCAAAACAAACTTAGTCAATGCTCAGATAAGCCGCCAGTTTGAGCTAAAATTTTTCTATACAGTTTTGGAATATGGTACGCATGATTTTGCATAAATGTATCTTTATAAACAGATTTTAACGTTATTAGATCGATATTTTTACAAGTATTACCCAAATAAAAGCCTGTGCCTTCGTCTTGATCCGCTATTCTGATTTGATATCCGTCTTGCGTCTTTATTAGCCAGCTTTCAGGATCGTCGATAAAATCCGACCAAGGGATGGTCTCCTGTAACCATAAATCATATTGCTGTTTTGATTTGAAATGATAATCAGGTACTAATGCCACCACATTGTTACCCAAAACCTTATAAAATTTCGAAGCTTCTGGCAGGCACCTTTGTTTAGCTTTTGCAATGCTTAATTGGTATTCATCTTCAAACCCTAACCAATGTGCTAGTTCATGTCCTAATACTTGAGTATTTATTGCTTCCCCTGTGTAAATTACCGGCCCTTGCCGATAGGCTCTTTTTAGCTCTGGTTTTATAACTAGCCAGTGATAGCTTTGAATAGCTTCATCATCCTGACCCATAGGATTAAACAGTTGAGCAGCATTTTTATGCCAATGCATGCCGGCAATGCAAAAATCTGCGAGCGAAAAAAACTTTACTTTTAATAAGGTTTCGAATGCGAGTTTTTGTTGAATGAGCTGCTGATAATTATTTGCTATAAGTTGAACAGGTCTGGCGCAACTTGGGCGCTTGTTTATCAGTGCCAGCTTTACTTCAGACCAACTTTCACGGTAATAAGTCAGGTCATTGTGATAAAAATCATTGGCTGCCGGATTTTGTTTAAGCAGATGATTCCATTCAAGCCTTTCCCGACCCTGCTTAATCAAAAATTGCGCATAATCTAACCTGATTCGGTTTTGATTTGATAAACTAAGCGCTTGCTGATATCTATATTCTGCTTTTGTCGCTGATTCAGCTTCCAGTAATTTAGCCAATAACCAATTGGCCTGGCTGGCGACTTGTCTATTTTTATTTTGTTGGGCTGCTTTTTTAAGCCAGTATTGTTTATAAAATCTGTTATCTGTGCGATTTGCCAAAAGCCACTGGCTATAAGCATGGTTAAGGTTGGCAAAATGCTTAAATAGAGAGATGGGGTATGTCTCTACGGATAGATCCGTCCAGCTCTCATTTGGGAGGGCATTTAATAGTTTTTTAGCCCACTGACGTTGCTGTTTTTGATTTAAATTTTGATACCAGTTGAGTTCATTTGGCCGCAATGCAAGCATCTCGGGCTCAACATTTTGCGCTATCCGCTTAATATAAACATCACCCGGGTTATCTGAAATCAGCAGCCAACTTGCCAATCCAAGCAGCATAAAAGCAAGCGCGGTAAAAAAAGTTCTAATAAGCGGTTTCACCAGCAGATTCAGCGAGATTGTTTAATTCCAGCAATGCATACCTGTATTCAACAAATTCATAAACCTGTGTCAGTAATGCTGCTCTAAAATATTGAGCCGCCTGCTCTGTCTGTGACTGCTGAGAAAGTTTTTTACCTATATAAAAATAAGCTTCACACAGGTTTTGGTTCAAACTTTGCCCATTATCTTTTTCTGCAAACAAGTGAGCTCTCTGTAATAAGGTTTGTTGGTTAATTTGGCCTTGAGTATACAAAACAATCTGAGTACCCCAGTTGTCTCTATCAAGCTCTTTAAGTTGAGACTTAAGTTGGATATCGGCGGCTTCTTTATCATAACTGGCTTTTGCAAAATACCACCATAAGACTCTGAAACCATCATCTGGCTGGCGCTGATAAAAGTACTCAAAATCTTTTTCTGCTAACTGTGCACGCTCACCATAATACAAAGCAATAGCCCGGTTAAAATAGGCAAATTCATGCTCAGGCTCTAACTCTATCGCAGAGTCAAAGGCCTCATACGAGCGGCTAAATTCATTCTGGCGAAGATAATATATACCTAACATATTATAGGCTTCTGCTAAATCGGGTTTAATTTCTAGCGCATACAATAAATCAAAATAAGCTAAATGGCTTAACCCCATTGCATCGTAAGTTAAACCTCGCTGTAAATAGAGTTCGGCTCTTGCGGCCTCTGAAAATTCAGGGTCGTTAATTAAATCGGATAGTCGCTTTATAGTGACTTGTTCTGAAGCCGTATCTGTAACAGGATTAATTTGATTTAAATAAGGCAGATTATCACTTTGTCGAAGCGATTGAGTTGCACAAGCCGTCAAATAAAAGCAACTTAAAATGAAACCAAAGTATCTTGCAGCATTTAACAAAAATTTGTTTATTCGCATAAATATATCAACTCAATTAATAACCGACTTTGAGTGTGCCAGAGTTAACCTAAATATAGAAGGTTTCAGCCCTAAAAAGTAAATGAGCTGTTACTTACAAAATAACAGCTCATTATCTGTTTGAAATAAAATGTGCTTATATTCGTGTTTTAAGTTATCACTTTAATCACTGCCAAATAAATCCCGGGTATAAATTTTGTCCGCGACATCCTGTAAAACATCCGCCATTCGGTTAGATACGATGACATCCGAGATTTGCTTAAATTCGTTTAAGTCTTTAATGACTTTTGAATTAAAAAAGGTCTCATCTTCCAGTACCGG
>CAJXMO010000014.1 GCA_913056495.1 uncultured Alteromonadaceae bacterium
TCACTGTCTCTAACACCCCAAGAGTTTGAATTGTTAGAGACTACAAATTTGGTATTAGCTTAACCAGATCTCAGGTTAACTAAATAACCTCAACACGCTCTAGGTTGAATTCGCCTTGTTTTAAGAAAAATACTCTCATTAGAAAGCGAAATAAAACTAAAAGCCAATAAATTAAAGGCTTCAGCTAACTTCTTATCCAGAGTTAAGGTTAAATAAGAACAGGATTCAAATTAAATAGCCAGGGCAGCATGTTAGCTCTGGTTTTCACATCACTAAAAGTAGTCAATATGGAACAAACAATCTTATCCGGAGCCGGACTGGGTTTACGCAGAGATTTTATTCATGAGATATCAAATCACTTTCCGGATTCAGTAAGTTTTTTAGAGGTAGCACCGGAAAACTGGATGCAACGAAATGACTCAGCTGTCGCTCTGTTTGAAGCGTTAACAGATAAACATCACTTTGTCTGCCATGGTTTGTCTTTATCTATTGGCAGCCCAGACCCGCTCGATGTCAATTTCGTCAAACAGGTTAAGCAATTTTTAGATAAACATCAGATACTGTTTTATTCGGAGCATTTAAGCTTTTGTTCAGCAAAAGGTCACTTGTACGACTTAATGCCGATCCCTTTTACGCAAACTGCAGCTGACTATGTTGTTGAACGTATTAGACAGGTTCAGGATATTCTCGAAAGGCCACTGGTTTTAGAAAATGTTTCGTATTATACGCCACTGGCCAGTGAATTAACTGAATTGGAATTTACAAACTATATATTGGAAAATTCTGGTGCCAAGTTACTGCTTGATGTAAATAATGTTTATGTAAACTCAGTCAATCATCAGTATGATGCAAACACATTTATCCGGTCTTTACCGACCGATAAAATAGTGTATGGCCATATCGCCGGACATTATAATGAAGCTGAAGATCTGATAATTGATACTCATGGTGCTGATATTATTGATCCTGTTTGGCAGTTGTTACGGTATGCCTATCAATGTCATGGTGTATTTCCGACCTTGTTGGAAAGAGATTTTAATATTCCGCCTATGGCTGACTTGGTCAGGGAAGTCGAACAGATAAAGGAAGTTCAAAATAGCGTGGTTTTGAAACATGCCTGACTTTAAACAGATACAATATGAGTTTGCCAATCTGATCAGGGATCCTAAGTCTGATAGCACCTTAAATATTGAAGAGCGGCGTTTACGAGTTTATCAAAGACTGATATTTAATACGATTGCTGGATTTATCGATATCGGGTTTCCGGTATTGAAGAGTCTTTATTCAGAATCACAATGGACTCGGTTGAAGCGACAGTTTGTTAAGGTTCATCACTCAGAAAAACCGTTATTTTCTCAAATTTCTGAAGAGTTTATCGCGTTTTTGATGAGCGAATACCAGCAGACCGACGAAGACCCTGTATTTTTGAAAGAGCTTGCCCATTATGAGTGGCTTGAGCTGGATATTTCGCTGAGAACACGACTGTATTCAGATGTACAACCCCTTGATTTGGAGAAAGATAAACTTAAGCTGTCTAACCTAGCCGAAGTCGTATCATATCCTTTTCCTGTCCATCAAATTAGTTTGGAATATCAGCCTACTAAAGCCAGTGATACACCAACCTATTTAGTGGTTTACCGGGATGAAAACGAAAAAGTGAAGTTTTTATCCATAACCTCCATTACAGCTTATTTACTTGAATTAATAAAAACAGGTACCGCAAATCATCTGGAATCCATTTTATTGCAGTTAAAGTCTGCGATACCTCAAATGTCAACTGAACAACTTCTAGCTGGTACCAGACAAAGCCTAAACCAGTTAGCCAGTCTTGGCGTACTAATTAAAACAAAATAAATTTGGAATTTACCAATCAATTGACTAATATACCCGCAAATTTTTGAGTTAACCTTTTTGGAGTAGTTATGGGACACCATGAACACACAGGCGAGATTGAACCTTCAAACTCATTACATCTAGTTGTTGCGACACTTGCTGCAGTTGCATTGCCTTTATTACCGGCTGTTTTAGCTTGGTTTCTGATATTTAGCCAATAATCATTCTCAACCTGTGGCCGCGACGGTCACAGGAGAACACGGAAGTAATTCGTAAAATTGAAACTTTTTCAAACTAGAATAATCAAAGATAAGTATGTTTGAAATTTACCAGGGACTTTAGTTGTATGAAAATTTTGCTTGTTGACGACAATGCCTCAGTATTAAGTGAATTAGAAGAATCACTGCTATCACATGAACATCAGGTGGTCACCGCTGAGAATGGCTTGTCAGCGCTTTCTCTGGCTAAAAACGGGCAATTTGATTTTGTCATTACTGATTATAAGATGCCATTTATGGATGGTATTAAGTTGATTGAGAACTTAACACAAGAGTTAGATTTTTCAGCCAGACAAATGTTACTGCTTACAACTGATGCAAGTCAGTCAGTTGAATTTAAAATTAACAAACTTAACGTTAAATTTTTAGCCAAACCTGTGCCCGCTGAAAAGGTCGTTCAAACTATGATGCAATCGACTACTTTCCAAGCTGCATAATAATCAAAACTTCAATTCTTAAACATGGCTTTATTCAGTAGTCGACTGAATCTGCGAATAAGTGCTTTAGAGTTGCAATTTAAGCTTAATTTGATTTAATGCAACGATAGTTAATTAAAGGCACAACTGAATGAACACAGAACAGACTCTTGCGCAGATTCGCGCCAGTATTAAAGCCATTCCTGATTATCCTAAACCCGGCATTATTTTCAGAGATGTAACCAGCTTAGTTGAAGACGGAAGCGCGTTTAAACAAGCAATAGAATGTCTGGCAAAACCTTATATGGAACAGGGCATTACTAAAGTCGTAGGCACTGAAGCCAGAGGCTTCATTTTTGGTGCAGCTGTTGCTCATCTATTGAATACAGGCTTTGTATTAGCCCGAAAGCCTAATAAATTACCCAGAGAAACCATTAGCCAGTCTTATCAGCTGGAATATGGAGAAGATGAATTACATATTCATAAAGACTCACTCAATAAAAATGATAAAGTACTATTGGTTGATGATTTAATTGCGACAGGCGGTACAATTGAGGCCACGGTTAAATTAGTCCGCACATTAGGTGCTCAGGTCGAGCATGCGGCGTTTGTGATAGCATTACCGGATTTAGGTGGTGAGCATAAATTACGTGAGTTAGGTGTTGAGCCCTATAGTTTAGTTGCTTTCGACGGAGATTAGTATAATTCAATGAGTTATCAGGCTTTAGCAAGAAAATGGCGTCCACAAATGTTTGCTCAGTTAATGGGGCAGGAACATGTTGTTGCAGCGCTGAGTAACGCACTGAGCAATGACAGACTGCACCATGCGTATTTGTTTACTGGTACGCGCGGGGTTGGTAAAACAACGATAGCCCGTATTTTTGCAAAAAGTTTAAATTGCGAAAATGGCGTCACGGCTGAACCTTGTGGGCAGTGCCAGCATTGTGTCGCTATCGAGGAAGGCCGATTTGTAGACTTGGTTGAAGTGGATGCAGCATCCAGAACCAAAGTTGAAGACACCCGGGAGATCCTTGACAACGTCCAGTACAAACCAACTCAGGGGCGCTATAAAGTCTATTTGATAGATGAAGTTCATATGTTATCGCGTCACTCATTTAATGCTCTGCTCAAAACCTTGGAAGAGCCACCTCCGCATATTAAATTTTTATTAGCGACAACGGATCCGCAAAAACTGCCAGTCACTATACTGTCACGTTGTTTACAATTTAGTTTGAAGGCGATGACGCTGACTCAAATTGAAAACCAGCTGGAAAAAATTCTCAATGCTGAACAGATTCAATTTGAACCGTCTGCATTAAATGTGTTAGCAAAAGCAGCTAATGGTAGTATGCGCGACTCATTAAGCTTAACTGATCAGGCGGTTGCTCAAGGTAATGGTCGACTGATTGAAGCGAATGTCAGAGATATGCTGGGCTTATTGGATGAACAGCATACCGCCCGTTTATTGAGCGCGATTCTGGCTAATGATCTCGAACAGGCTATGCAGGCTATTGAGGCTTTATCTCAGGCCGCTGTTGACAGTGAGCAGGTATTGATTGAGTTAATGAATGCATTTCATCAGATTGCGTTAATTCAAAGCTTACCTGCCTATGCAAAATTAAACGATGCCTTATCAGAAATTTTAACTCAAGCTGCGCAAAGCTGGCCGGAAGAGCAGGTCCAGTTATATTACCAAGTTTGTCTGCGCGGGCGGCGTGATCTGCCTTTTGCTGCTCACCCCAGAGCCGGTCTTGAAATGACGATAATGAGGTTGTTTGCTTTTAATCCGGTTAGTATCGAGCGAGAAGAGGTATTTACCGCAAAAAAGCAAATAAAAAAGCCTGAAGCATCCGTTGAGGTGCCATTAGAAACAATTTCAGCGACTCAGGATGAATTGCAAACTCCTGTATCTGATATAGAAGATACGAGTGTAAATGTCGACAGTGCAGAAGTTGAAAATGTAGAAGTCGACAATGTTGAAGCTGAAACTGAAGAAAGCAAAAGTGGCGAATTAACCGCGGCGCTGTCAGACTCGGCAGAAGCGTCTCAGGACATTGAAACGAATCATCATATTGATGCGTCTTCAGCTGAGCCAGCAACCTTGAATGAAGCAGAATATAAGCCATTTGAAAACAGCAGTGAGCAAAATCAAATTGAAGCTGAACCGCAACAGGCTGAATCTCTGCCGGAAACATCATCAGAGCATAATGCGTTACCTACTAATGTGGATGACAAACCCGCATTTTCAGAAACAGGCTTTGCCGATGAGCCGTTAGTCCCGGATTTTGCCGGTTCAGACGAAAGTGCAAAGCTAGCAGAGTTAAATTCGCAGCAAGATCAAATTTTATCATTGGCACAAGGGCAAAAAGAAGCTGGCCAGCCTGCTACGCCAAATATTGAGCTAGCAGAGCAGAGTGTTGAGTCAGGCACGGCAGAGGTGGGTATCGATGCCGTTCGCCCGGAAACTGTGACAGAGCCTGGAAGCTCTGATGTTGTTGATAATTTGACTGAACATGAGTTAAATCAAACAGCAACAGATGAAACCGAACAAGCACAAACGCTTGATTATGCTGATCCGGATCTCCCTTATGAGGAATATGCAGATTATGCGATATATGATCAGCAAATTGATTCTGACACAGATTCAGCTCAAGCGTACCAGGATTATGCGGCCGGATTTGACTCAGATACGCCGACACAGCCGCAAGCTTCAGCTATTGAACTGGCAGATGCAGAACCTGTCAGTGAATCATTGTCAAATGTTCTGTCATCAATCAGACAAACAAAAGCGGATAAACGAGAGCTGAATAATCAGTCATTAGAAACTGAAGAATTTGACCCGAATCAGGTTGCAAACTTAGCGACTTTATCAAACGAGCTGCAAACTTCATCAGCAGAATTACAGGCAGGTGAAACAGACAATAGCAGTGAAGAATCTGCCAAGCAGGCAATTGAAATTGATACTGACTGGATGCCGTCGCAGGAGCAGGCTCAAAAAGATCAAGCGGCGCGCAAGCAGTCGGCGCAATTTAATCAGCTTGATATAGCAAACCGGGTAAAAAGCGGTTTGCGAAAAGCGTATCAAATGGATAGCTGGGCAGAATTAATCGAGCGGCTAGCGCTGACCGGTCTGCAAAGGCAATTTGCACTGCATTCTACTTATCAGCTCGATAATGGGGTTGTGCGGCTGAACTTGGCTGAAACTCAGCAACATCTGGATACAGATCATAATAAAAAAATTCTGGCCGATAAATTAAGCCAGGTGCTTAATCAGCCCGTAAAGATAGAAGTGACAATAGTATCAGGCGTCAGTACAACGCCTTATCAGATTCAGCAGGAAATAGAAGACTGTCGGTTAGATTATGCACATGAATTGATTGACTCAGACAGTCAGGTTCAAGCATTATTGGCACAATTTTCAGGGCAACTTGTTCCTGACTCTATTCAGGCTGTGTAATCAGTTTAGTTTAAAATAATTATTGAAAAATAAGGTGAAACATTATGTTTAAAGGTGGTGGTGGTCTTGGCAATATGATGAAGCAAGCGCAGCAAATGCAAGAGCGCATGCAAAAAGCCCAAGAAGAAATCGCAAAAATGGAAGTCACGGGTGAATCAGGTGCGGGTTTAGTTAAAGTGACTATGGCTGGTAACCATGGTGTACGGCGCGTTGAAATTGACCCGTCTTTATTAGAAGATGATAAAGAAATGCTGGAAGATTTAATTGCAGCTGCCTGTAACGATGCTGTGCGCCGCGTTGAGCAACAGAATCAGGATAAAATGGCTGAGGTAACCGGTGGTATGCAATTACCGCCTGGCTTTAAAATGCCTTTCTAATTATAAGCGCAATAAAAAATGCAGTGCCATGGCACTGCATTTTTGTTTTAAAATTTTGTCTTTTACGAGTATAAAATGAAGTTTACCCCATTAATTGAAGAGTTAATTGAATCCCTAAAAATTTTACCCAGCGTTGGACCTAAGTCTGCACAACGTATTGCTTTTCAATTATTAGAGCGCCAGCAAAAAGGGGCTAAACGCTTATCTCATGCAATTGATTCAGCGCTGTCCGGTGTTTGTCGTTGTCAGCAGTGTCGGAATTTTTCAGAACAGCCAGTGTGTGAGATTTGCCAATCTGAACTCAGGCGCGATACCCGTCAGCTTTGCATTGTCGCCTCTCCGATGGACGTACTGGCGATAGAAGAAACCGGTCATTATAAAGGTTTGTATTTTGTGTTAATGGGACTATTGTCGCCGATAGATGGCATAGGTCCGGAAGAACTGGGACTGGATAATCTTGAACAGCAATTAAGCCATGATTCAATTGATGAATTAATTCTGGCAACGTCACCGAGTGTTGAAGGCGAAGCGACTGCATATTATATATCTGAAATGGCGGCACAATATCAACTTTCAGTGACGCGTCTGGCTCAAGGACTACCATCCGGTGGTGAGTTGGCATCAATAGATGGAAAAACTTTAGGCCATGCTTTCAGTGGGAGAAAATCCCTTGGCTAAAGCCAATAATTTGGTATGGCATAGATAGCTAAATCATTATAATGATTTAGCTATCATAGTGGTGCGTTCACCGCGTGCTCAAATCCATTCCGGTTAGCTTAATTTAACCTCAGCTGCACATAATAAAAAATGCCTTGATAGTCAAAAAACTATCCAAATTGGAATGTAAAATGAAAAATATTGTGGCTATGTGCAGAAAATAAAGTCCACCTTTACTTCAACTATTAACTAAGGTTAATTTACTTTTTTCCCCTTGAAAAAAGATCACCCACCCCCATTTTGATTACACTGCTTAGTTTAGGCGTATCGCTTCAACCGGCAAACTCAATTTTATCGCAGACTTTCTGCAATCAGTTAACTATGAATTAATCGAATAGAGCGGAGACTTATTCAATGAGCGAAGTTGCACATAAAGAAACGCATGGCTTTCAAACAGAAGTAAAACAGTTATTACAACTGATGATTCATTCTCTTTATTCTAATAAAGAAATCTTTTTACGCGAACTTATCTCAAATGCTTCAGATGCAGCAGATAAATTAAGGTTCAGAGCGTTAGAAGATAATGCTTTATTTGAAAATGATGGTGAAGTGCGCGTTCGTGTGTCTGTCGACAAAGATGCCAATACTATTACGATCAGTGACAATGGTATCGGTATGACTCGTGATGAAGTTATTGAGCATTTAGGTACGATTGCTAAGTCAGGTACGAAAGAGTTTTTTGGTAAATTAACCGGCGACCAAGCGAAAGACTCTCAGTTAATTGGTCAGTTTGGTGTTGGTTTTTATTCGTCTTTTATCGTTGCAGATAAAGTGACTGTGCGTACTCGTGCAGCAGGGCACTCAGCGGATCGCGGTGTTGAATGGGAATCGGCCGGTGAAGGTGAGTTTTCAATTGCAGATATTGAGAAGCCGGCTCGTGGCACTGATATTATTTTACACCTTCGTGAAGAAGAAAAAGAATTTTTAGACGACTGGAAAGTTCGCTCTATTATTACCCGTTACTCAGATCATATTGGTATTCCGGTTGAGATGTATAAAGAGGGTACACCTGAGCAGGAAGTTGAAGACGGTGAAAACATACCCGCGACTGAAGGTGGCTGGGAAGCGATTAACAAAGGTACAGCACTTTGGACGCGTGATAAATCAGAAATCACAGACGAAGAATATAAAGAGTTTTACAAGTCAGTTGCCCACGACTTTGATGAACCATTAAAGTGGGCGCATAATAAAGTTGAAGGTAAAACCGAATATACCAGCCTATTATATATTCCTAAACGCGCGCCATTTGATATGTGGAACCGTGATGTAAAACACGGTGTTAAACTCTATGTTCAACGTGTATTCATTATGGACGACGCTGAAAAGTTCTTACCAACCTACTTAAGATTTGTTAAAGGTTTGGTTGATTCAAGTGATTTACCATTAAACGTATCGCGTGAAATTTTACAGGACAATAAAGTCACTCAAGCTATTCGTAATGGCAACGTTAAACGTGTTTTACAAATGTTGACCCGTATGGCAGACAACAGCCCTGAAGATTATCAGGTATTTTGGAAAGAGTTCGGCAATGTTCTTAAAGAAGGTCCGGCGGAAGATTTTTCAAACAAAGAAAAAATTGCAAAACTATTCCGCTTTGCATCTACTCATAATGACACTGCCGAGCAAAGTGTGTCATTAGATGACTATATTGGCCGAATGAAAGATGGTCAGGACAAAATTTATTATATTACAGCAGATACCTTCGCTGCGGCTAAAAACAGTCCTCATTTAGAAGTTTTCCGTAAAAAAGGCATTGAAGTATTATTGATGTCTGAGCGGGTCGATGAGTGGATGATGAGCCATATCACTGAATACAGTGAAAAGCAGTTCCAACATGTTGCTAAAGCCAATACTGATTTATCAGAAATGGATGATGAAGAAACCAAAAAGGCACATGAAGAAGCAGAAAAAGAATTTAAGAGTTTCGTCGAACGTGCTAAAGCGGCATTAGGCGACAAAGTGAAAGACGTTAAAGTGACTCATAAACTAACGGATTCTCCGGCTGTGATTACAACCGACGAAAACGATATGAATACCCAAATGCAGAAGTTATTGGAAGCTGCGGGGCAGGCGATGCCTGAAACTAAATATATCTTTGAAGTGAATCCTGAACACGTTTTAATTAAACGAGTCGCAGATGAAGCTGACGAAGCGGCATTCAAAGAATGGGTAGAAGTACTGCTTGATCAGGCCACTCTGGCTGAACGTGGTTCATTAGAGAACCCGGCAGAGTTTGTAACGCGATTAAACAAGTTATTGCTTAAAGTCGCTTAATTGCCTAAGTAAACTGCATAAATATTTACGAAAAGGGGATTTTTATCCCCTTTTTCATTTTTATAATCGCTGCAATTTCACGCCAAATCTGGATAAAAACTTGTATATTTAGCGCCTTTTGTGTATTGTTCGCGGCAGTTTATTTTTAGTAATTTAGAGGTCGTTATGCGAATCATCTTATTAGGTGCGCCAGGTGCCGGTAAAGGAACTCAAGCGCAATACTTAATGCAAGAGTTTGGCATTCCACAAATCTCAACTGGTGATATGTTGCGAGCAGCTATCAAAGCGGGCACACCACTTGGATTGGAAGCAAAAAAAGTGATTGATGCAGGTCAGTTGGTATCTGATGAAATCATTATTGGTTTAGTTAAAGAGCGCATTGCTCAGCCTGACTGTGAAAATGGCTTTTTACTGGATGGTTTTCCAAGAACCATTCCTCAAGCAGATGCTATGCTTGAGAGCAATATCGATATTGATTATGTATTGGAGTTTGACGTACCTGACGAAGTGATTGTTGAACGTATGAGTGGTCGTCGTGTTCACCCGGCTTCCGGTCGTGTTTATCATATTGTTTATAATCCGCCAAAAGTGGAAGGTAAAGACAACGAAACGGGCGAAGAATTGATTATTCGTGCGGACGATGAAGCTGAAACTGTTAAAAAACGTTTAGACATATACCATGAACAGACTGAACCTTTGGTCGCATATTACCAAAATCTGGCTGAGCAAGGTAAAACTAAATATAACAAACTTGACGGTACAAAAGCAGTTGAGCTTGTTAGCCAGGAATTAAAAGCCCTATTAGGTTAATTGCTGAATTAACTAATTTAGGAAAGCTCTGGCTTAATTCGGCTAAATTATCTATCTTTAAAGCTCGTAACGAAAGTTACGGGCTTTTTTTGTATATAAAGGAGACCTTATGCCACACTTAAGGCTATTTGCAGTAACGGATTCAGTTGCTGAAACATTAAGTGAAACCTTATTACCAGAGCTGGCAGAAATAACTCAAACACCGGTTGAAGAATATAGTATTCAACTTATTCAGGGGCAGTTTTTTCAGGCCGGACAAAAAAGTAACGGCAACCCACAAGTTGAAGTACTTTGGTTTGAACGCAACTTACATGTTCAAAACAAATGCGCCAAAGCCATTACTAATGCATTACTCGCTTATTATTCTGACGTAGATATTCAGGTTGCCTTTACCAACATAGGTCAAAAGCAATATTACATCAACGGCGATCATTTTTAATAAACAGGCTGTTTATCACAATGTGGCTGGATTCAACTTAATAAGGTCCGTTTATAACGCTGGGATCATTCCAGTTCGTTTGCCAGATATGATTACCATGAATGTAATAAACGCTGTCCTGATTAATTAAACTGCGATCATCATAGCTGCCAATATAATAGTGTTGTTCGGTTGAATCTATATTCACATCCGCCTGATGACTGAGCCGCCAAATGTGTTCTTCATTTTGTTTGACTGAAATCAGTGAGAGCCGGGTATCCGGTCGCCAATACCCGTTCATAGTTTCTTGTTGCCATGACTGAATGGGTAAGGCAAATCTATGTTCGTTTTCTGCTGTTTTAATATAGGTGAGCGCATGATAGTTGTACTCAGCGGGCGTATAACCCTGACCAAAATATAAGTTGCCTAAATCTTTAGGTGAGGCTGGATCGGATACGTCATAAAGCGCTATCTTGATACCGTCTTCGGGCTCTGTTGAGTGTGTGTCTGTGACACCACTTTCCGCGATATCATCTACAAAGAAGGGTTCTGCGATAAATAAGTTTGGGTCGACTTGCTGGCCAATGCCTAAAATCAGCTTGTCCGAAAGCGGATGCAAATAAGATGAATAACCTGACACTTCCAATTCACCCTGATATTGCGGGTTATCGGGCTCAGACAAGTCTATTACGTATAAAGGGTCTAGCCGTAAGAAAGTGACAATATAAGCTTTATTATTAAAGAAACGAACCGCATAAATATCTTCGTTGGGTTTACCAATCGGGTTGCTATTTTGTGCATTTGGCAATGTGCCAACCACTTTCATTTGGTGAGTTTGTGGCTCGGGTTCTAATATCCATAACTGATGTTCCAGATTGTCCGATGTTGAATTAACCCGCTTAGTTGTCACGACTCTTAACAAACCGTTTTGCTGGCTGAATCTAAGTTGGCTTTGCCCCCAGCCAAAGTGGCCATCTAATTCTGTACTGGCAATATAAGTTAAATTATCCGGGCCTATATCAAATTGGTGAATGAACGCATTAGCTTGGTAATCTGTCCCATATAAAAATAAGCTACTTGTGGTTGCGTATAAACCGGTTATCTGACTATTAATGCAAATAGACTCAATTTGCTCTGGGTTGGTTAAATTGATTCTGCTGAGCGTGACAATAGCAGAATAACCGTCTGCGGCGTCCGTATCTTCGGGTAAATAACAATTGGCTGTATCTACCAGGTTTTGTGGTGGTCTATCTAAGCGAGTTACCTGAGGTAAAATCTCACTATCATTCAAGGCAACAATGTCCTGATAATTTTTTAATTTGTCTGCATCTGATTGCGGATAATCAATTAGGTTTTCAACATAAGGTTGAAAGCTGGAAACTATATATAACTGATTGTCGATAACCCGGCTTGACAGCAAGTGGCCCTCAATTTTCAGGCTATCGGCTAAAACGGGGTTTTCGGTTGTTTGAACATCATGTATATCAATTTGAAAGTCTTGTTGCACAGGTTGCCAGATATCAAAACTTAAGTGGTTGTAATACGTATAGGCTTTAGATAATACGGCCAGTGTATTATTGTTTAAAAACAACCCTTGAATATAAGCCTGTTGATTTGAATCAGTTTGATGTTTAGCCAGTTCAATGTGACTTACCGTCTGCAAGCTATCGTCGGCATTTTTCACCATTACTTTGGTAAAAGCCTGCGCAGGCGCATTTTCTAAGTTGCTCGATAAATCCGGGTTTTGACTCAAGTAGATATAATTAGCATCTTGTTTGACACGATCAGCCTCATCAACCCCCGATTCTTGAGTGATGGTTTTAGAAAAATTGCCGTCAACCGCAGCATCGCCAGCCGGCTGGGCTATGTCATCTAAAGCTTCTGGTACATAAATAGGTCCCTTACTGGTTTGCCAGTAGAGTCCGTTTTTTATATGGTTTAATAATTCATCGCGGGATGCTTTTTTTAACGGTTTGCTTGAAAGTGACGGTTGATTCAGTACCGGCAATTCAGTTATAGCAACCACAGGTGCATTGTCTTCCTTATCTGTATGAGTCGTGCTTTCGCTACCTCCGCAACCCGTGATAATACTTACGATCAAATAAGGGGTTACAAAGGATATATTTACGGCTTTCATCTTATACTCCGTCATATATTAGTCGTGTTCAAACCCTGTTATTTAAGATAGTCCGTTTTTTGGCTGAGTGTGTTTTCATTTGATACTAAATGTTATCAAATGTTATTTAGCCTAGAAATCTTTGAACGAGCTGCTAAATTAGCCCTGTTAAAGGTCTATTTAAGAATTAAGTGAGTTTAAGTGAAAAAGTCTGTAGTTTGCCCTGTGTTCGGTTTTTTATTAGTCCTGAGTGCATGTGTATGCTCGATACAAGCCGCTTATGCTGATTCAGAGCAAAGCGGATTTATCGAGCCCGGTTTTGCTGAAGTGGGGCGCTGGCATTTTTCTGTTTCGGCAGGGTTGGGGAATAAAAGCAATCCTTTGCTACAGGGCGATGATTTCCCTCTGTATATTTTGCCTTCCGTCTATTATTACGGAGAGCAACTATTTTTCGAAAACGGGGATTTAGGCTATAGTTTTGTCCAGCGGCCAGAATACGTGTTCAGCGCTATTGCCCGCTTGAACGAAGAGGTTGTACATTTTGTTGATTGGCATCCGGCTAATATATTGGTTACCCAATTTATTAACCGGGAAAGTGAATCAGACGGACAAAAAGTTGAACAAAGTATTACCGATGAAAGTCTTTTGCATATGTCATTTGAAGATGATTTTGCGCCGGGTCCGGCTCATATCAACTTTAAACAGTTAGCCGAAAGAAAATGGTCACTTGATGCGGGCCTGCAGTTTGACTGGTTTATTGATGACAGCGCCTCTTTTAGGCTTAGAGCACTGGCTGATGCAAGTTTGATTCATGACGGTAAAAATTTCAATTTTGAATATCAAAAAAAATGGTTTAATGGTGCAAAGTGGCATATGACGATGACCTTAGGGACAGACTGGCTAAGTCAGCAACTAACCGAGTATTATTATGGCATATCGGCCAGAGATGGCGTTGATCCGGCCTATTATTACCAGCCTGATTCAGCATGGCTTCCGTATATCAAATTGACACCTCATTATCGGTTAAATGAAAACTGGCGTCTGGTCAGTTTAATTAAATATCAGCATTTGCCAGATACCTTAAGCAAAAGTCCAATTGTTGAGAAAAATTACCGGTTAACCTGGTTCGCGGGTGTGAATTATGCGTTTTAAGCCAGCAGGACGTTATTCTGTCTGGTTGTTAGTTATTTATTTCTCGCTTCTAGGGTTGGCTCGATCGGCAAGCGCTGTGACTGCGCAGCTGGAGATAAAACCGAACCGTTGTTTACTGGAACAGCAACAAACCCAATGTCAATTTGTTGCCCATATTGTTCTTAAGGCGAGCCAGATGATGCCGCAAATGTGTTTATGGCAGGAAACACAACTTGTGCAATGCTGGTTTAATATCAGCGAAGTTGAATACAAAACAGAATTGAGTTTAAGTAAAACCACTCAGTTTTATTTAACCCCAATTAATCATTTTGACTCTGAGCATATACTGGCCCAACAGCCCGTTCAGATATTGTCTCAACCTTCTGCCAAACAGTTCAGGCGACGCTTACATTCTGAGTGGAGTTTATTCTAGTGCAACATATTGCGTTAATTGAAGATGATGAAAGACTGGCCAGTCTGATAGAAACCTTTTTAAAACAAAATGGCTATCAGGTGAGCTGTATTCAGGATGGTGGCTCTGCAGCTCAATTCATTCTGGATAAAAAACCGGATTTGATTTTGCTGGATATTAATCTTCCGAATCAGGATGGGTTTTCAATATGCCGTCAGGTCAGGCAAGCATATAGTCAACCGATTTTATTTTTGACAGCAAAAGACAGTGATTATGATCATGTGAGTGGGTTGGAGTTAGGTGCGGATGACTATATTATTAAGCCGATAGAGCCGCATGTTTTACTGGCCAGAATTCATAACGCGTTCAGGCGATGTCAGCCAAAAATATCCAGTCATAATCAAAAGCTGGTATTCGGACAGTTAACTATCGAAAAAAACTCCAGGCTAGTGGCCTTGGCCGGTCAATCGATTGAGCTGACGACACATGAATTTGAACTCTTATGGTTGCTTGCAAGCCGGGCCGGCGAGGTGCAAAGCCGGGAGTTTGTGCATCAGCAAATGATTGGCCGGGAGTATGATGGCTTAGATCGGAGTGTTGATGTCAGAGTATCGCGATTACGTAAAAAGCTTAACGATAATTTAAAAAAGCCTTATCGTATTATCACGATTTGGGGTAAAGGTTATATGTTTAGTGCAACGGCTTGGGAATCCGACTCTCAATGACCCGCTTATTTATCAGTTTATATTTGATTGTTGTCATTGGCTTGCTGGCGATTGGTTGGGGTAGCGAAAAGATATGGGATCTATTAAATCCTCAATCCGGTCAAACAGAGCAAACTCAGCAACAGATGGAACAACTGTTGCCGTTAACACTGGCAAGTTTTGATTCACAGCAAAAACTCATCGACGGTTTATCTGAGGTTTTTAGTGCTCCAGTGCAGTTATTTTCTACGGATGAAATTATTTTGCCGTCAGCACAATTAACTGAGCTCAAAAGAAATCAGGTTATTCGGATGCAAACCCAAGATCACAGTCTGATGTTTTATCTATACTGGCCTGAAAAAAATAAAATGATTGAAATTGGCCCGGTTTTCCAACCCCAAGTTAACTCAGGGCTAAGACCTATAATTAAATTGTTCAGTTATTTGGGGTTGGCCTTGGTGATTGCGCTTTGGACCTGGCCACTTTGGCGTGATTTAAGAGCACTGCAAAGTGCCAGCCAGTATTTTGCGCGTGGATTGTTTAAGCAAACTGTTAACGTTAAAAAATCATCCAGTATTTATCCTCTGGCTCAAAGCTTTCAGTCAATGGCTGAACAAATCAGCCAATTGATGGAAGAGCAAAAGCAATTGGTTAATGCGGTCAGTCATGATTTACGCACACCGCTTTCCAGAATTAAATTTTCTCTTGGCATTTTACCCCAGCCTACACTGGCGCAATTACCCGGTGTTCAGCAGGATATTAAAGAGTTAGAAAAACTGATAGATGAATTACTCAGTTACGCTCGATTAGAAAGCCAAACACAAAAATTGAATTTGGATTATGTTGATTTTAACGAGCTTATTGCACATCAGACCGACAGATTCAGAACTTGTCATCAGGCTGATATTCAAATCAATATGAAAGCTTCGGTCAATTGGTTGTGTGATGGTTATTTAATTGAAAGGTGTATCAATAATTTAGTCTCTAATGCGCTCAGATATTGCCGTACTAAAGTGGTACTTTCTGTCTATGCTGAGCCTAGTCAGCTTTTGATACATGTTGAGGATGATGGCAACGGAATAGCAGCCGAGCATTACCAAAGTATTTTTAAACCCTTTACACGACTTGAAACAAGCCGTAACAAAGGCTCTGCGGGCTTTGGTCTGGGTTTAGCGATAGTGCAAAAAATTTGTCACTGGCATCACGGCGATTGTTTTATTTCTAAATCCCTATTGGGCGGCGCTAAATTTACCATTAAATTACCTAATCTGGAGTCTGAGCAGACCTCTGGCGAATAAGGCCAGCTGAGTATTCTCCTAGGTTGGTTTAGCGCTGTGGCGCGTAAGGCAAGAGACATATATACCGAGGTAATATTAGGTTTGATTTAAAGAACCAAGCTGATGAAATAGATATAGAAACAACACACTAAACTATGACTTAAATCCCTGTTTGATTTTCGAAGTTGCGCTTTAGAGTTGAAGTAACCAGGTGCTGTAATTGTCACTGATGCGGTTGTTAAACCAACTCTTTCTAGGGGCTTATATGTACTCCCTGTTAGTGTCAAAAACAAAACTTGAATTAAATCAGAGACTAACGTTTAGATGAGCTCAAATTGAGGCGCTACCTCTGGCCTCAAATGTATTCGCACCTTCATGACTTGTCTGTTGTGCAGTTTATTTAAACTTCAGCCCCTAACAGTCTGTTGAAGGTCGCTCTTTCCTATTTTAATCGATTTTTCTGACAAGTTTTTAAGCCACAAGTCATTGTGGCTGATAATCTTTATGATGCTTTGACGGCTATCAGCTTTGGTCCTTCATTTGCTCTGATTCAGCTTTAAATACTTTTATTGCCTGCGGCAGGTATTTTTTTGCAATATTAAGCTGAATCGGATTTGTGATAAGTGGGTAACAGAATACAACCACAATCATAGGTAATAACATCCACCATTCTTCAAACTTTGCGACCATAATAAACAGTGGAGACAATACCAATAACTTGGCAATGTTTACGATAAATTTATCCGGAACCGTAAAATAGGCTTGTGCCTGGGTTATGATCCGGGCGCGCTCTGTGAAAGTATAATCTTTTAATTCCGGAATTTGCGAAGATTTAAAATAAAATGCCATAACGTCTCTAAAATTGGGTTATATAAACTGCTAAACTTACCAGTGATTAGTTTAACAGTTTATCGTTTTGGGAAACATCTTTAAATTTATTTGAGGCCCTATGTCAATTTTTTACCAAGTCAGAAGAGAATATGATCTGAGTCATTTAACTGAAGCTGAGCTGACTGAAAATCCGTTTGATTTATTTGAATCCTGGCTCGAGCAGGTGATGGCAATTGAAGCAATTAAAGACCCGACCGCTATGGTACTGGCAACTGTCAGTTCCCAAGGTGCCCCTTCTCAACGCACGGTTTTAATGAAGTCCGTTGATTCATCCGGCATTGTTTTTTATACCAATAAGCTGAGTCAGAAAGGTCATGACCTGACACAAAACATCAATGTTAGTGCTTTGTTTCCCTGGCTGGTTGCTGAAAGGCAAGTGATATTCAGCGGGCAGGTGGAGCCGCTCAGTGAGCAGGAAAATGATGAATATTTTGCATCAAGGCCGCTCTCCAGTCAGGTTGCAGCACTGGTTTCGGCGCAAAGTGAAGTGATAGATTCAAGACAGACGCTCGAGAACAAATATCATAGTGAGCTTGCGGCTCATCAAAATCAGCCTGTTAAACGACCAGCCCACTGGGGTGGATATAAAATTCGGGTCAACAGAGTTGAATTCTGGCAGGGTGGAGAGCACAGGTTACATGACAGATTTTGTTACACAAAAGACAACGGAGAATGGGTCGTTAGCAGACTTCAGCCTTAATAAATTTGATGTTTAAAAACACGCTTGTATGGTTTATTTTACATAGGTTTGTTTAAAAAACGTTTTAGTTGATGTTAATTTGTGCTATTTTCCATGTGTAAAAACTACGACAAATAACTTACGCTTGTATTTTGTGGTCTGATCAGTCATAAATAGACCTTCAAATTCAGTACAATCAGAGAATAATAATAAATGAGTCTTTCTGTATTAATTTGTGATGACTCGGCGTTAGCCCGTAAACAAGTCAAAAAAAGCTTGCCAGATAACTGGGATGTTGAAGTACGTGTCGCGAGCAATGGTCTGGAAGCCATTAATATGATGCGTGAGCAAATTGCTAATGTACTTTTTCTGGACCTCACCATGCCTGAATTAGACGGCATTTCTGTATTAGAGTTACTTAAACTAAAAAGACTCGCAGAGTATGTGATAGTCATTTCAGCGGATATTCAGCCCGAGATGCAAAAAAGAGTCACTGAGCTGGGCGCGCTTGCATTTATTCAAAAGCCCGTTAATCCTGAAAAGTTAAGTAATATATTAAAAGAATATGGATTGTTATGATTGAGATTACTATCACGGAGGAACAAAGAGACTGTTTGCAAGAGCTGATAAATGTTGCGATGGGACGCGCCAGCGACAAACTAGCTCGTTATTTACAGACTTTTGTTCACTTACAAGTACCGCATATAGAATTGGTTTCTTCTGCTGAGTTGCCTCAAACGTTTGCCGAAACCTATGGTGATGATAATGTTACCTTGCTGAGCCAGGGCTTTTACGGTCAAGATGGTATTTCGGGTGAAACGTTACTGATTTATCGTGCCGATCATACAAAAAATATCGCAAAAATATTAGGCTATGCGCCAGATGAAGTGTCTGAAATGGAGCAATTGACGGATATTAGTTCTATACTGACGACCACTTTTTTGAATGGGTTGGCTGAGCAAATTGAGAACCAAATCGCTTATAGTGCGCCGCGCGTTATTTCTTCCCGGGAAACTTCAATAGAACGGCATTTGCAGGATTTATCTTTTAACTGGGAACTGGCTTTGAAAGTGGCGATTAGCTATCAGGTAACGGATTACGAGTTCAATTGTGATATGTTGCTACTCATTCCGGGGGTCGCGATTGAAAATATCCAGCAGGTTCTAAACCAGATTTTAGAAGAATATTAAGTCCTAATTAGGTTGTATGCATGCATTCTTTAGTTGTTGAATCGTTAAACACAGGTGTGTTGTTAATTGATTCAGACTATAACCTGGTCTATTTTAATCATTTTATGCGCTCGCATCCGGCTTTGAAACGGCCGGATGTGCTCGGGAAAAATATATTTGAGGTTTTTCCTGAATTACCTAAAAGTTGGATGACCAGGAAACTGCAAGGCGTTTTTATGCTGGACTCTCCGGCATTTAGCTCATGGGAGCAGCGTCAGTTTTTGTTTAAAATGCAGCATACCCGACCGATCACAACCAACAGTGAATTCATGGCACAAAATATTTCTATGTTGCCGATTAAATCTGAGACAGGCAACTCAGAGGTCGACCATGTTTGCATTACAGTTGAAGATGCCACAGATGTTTATTTTTATCAGGAAAAATTAAAGCTCACACTCGCGGAACTTGAACGTTCTAACCGGACTGACGGATTAACTCAAATTGCTAATCGTCGCTATTGGGAAGAAAGGTTTAATACGGCTTTTTTATCGGCTGTTCGGTACCAGGAGGAATTAAGTTTAATTTTATTTGATTTGGATAAATTTAAGCAGATTAATGATACCTATGGTCATCAGGCTGGAGACAAAGTTCTGATTGAGTCTGCGGCGTTAATTCAGTCTATGCTCCGACAGCATGATGTATTTGGCCGATATGGTGGTGAAGAGTTTGCCATTTTATTACCTAATACTCAGTTGCAGGGCGCATATGAGTTGGCAGAGCGCATTCGAATTGCATTTGCCAATCAGGTTGTAAATTATAAAACAGACTCGATTCAGGCAACCCTCAGTATAGGGGTCGTCAGTTATCACTCTGGTATCCGTAATTATGATGACATGCTAACCCGAGCTGATATGGCGCTATACCAATCTAAACGCTGTGGAAGAAATAAAACCACTATTTATCAAGCGGGTTAGGCTAGGCTAAAAAGCAGTAGATATAACCAAATAGTCATTGACAGATTGAGTCAGATCAGGCACAGTTTCGCCCCATGAAATACAGCGCATATATTACCATTACCCAAATTATTACCATTACCTTAATTTAAGGAGTGGTCACTGGCTAATGCGCTCAAATAAATTAATTATTGCAAAAGCCCGTGACTGTCAAAAGTCGCGGGCTTTTTTGTCTGAGAGATAGGAAAAGATTGATGCAAGTTTTAAAATTTGGTGGATCATCTTTAGCTGATGCACAACGCTATCAAATGGTCAGAGACATTGTTTTAAATAAACAAGCTGAAGAAGCAACAGCAGTTGTTTTATCTGCCCCTAAAGGTGTCACAAACAATCTGGTCGCGCTGGTTAATGCAGCTGTGGCCGGTCAGAGTACAAGCGATTTAATCAACCAATTAGAAACAACCATTAGCTCAATTATTAATGACTTATCGACTCAATATGAGAATTATAACCGGGCAAGTGTCGAAACGCTTGTTGAGCAGAAATTAAGTTTCTTAAAGCAGCGACTTGAAGGTATACACTTGTTAGGTGAATGTCCTGATGCGGTAAATGCTTCTATCATTTGTTTGGGCGAATTTATCAGTGTTGAGATTTTCGCGGAACTGGTGCGTGCCAGTGAGCAGCAGGCAGATGTGATTGACCCGACTAAACTGGTTATTGCACATGGCAATTATCTAGAGTCTCAGGCAGATATAGAAGCCAGCCGAAAATTATTTGCGCACGCCGAATTACCTCAAAACAGTGTATGGGTTATGCCTGGTTTCTGTGCCCGTAATGCGCAGGGAGAATTAGTGACTCTGGGTCGAAATGGCTCGGATTATAGTGCGGCTATTTTGGCCTCATGTATCGACGCCAGCGTTTGTGAAATCTGGACTGATGTAGATGGCGTTTATAATGCTGATCCGAACAAAGTTTATAATGCGCAACTTGTTGACCAACTCTCATATCAGGAAGCTATGGAGCTTTCTTATTTTGGTGCAAAAGTATTGCATCCAAAAACAATCGGTCCAATTGCTCAGTATCATATTCCTTGTCGTATTCGTAATACTTTGAATCCGGCTGCACCGGGTACACTGATTTCACAGGATAGCAGTGATGCCGAGCATGTTGTTAAAGGGATTTCTACACTAAATGATGTGACTATGGTTAATGTCGCCGGCCCCGGTATGAAAGGTATGGTTGGTATGGCAAGTCGCATTTTTGATGCGATTTCACGTGCGAAAGTATCTGTATTACTAATCACTCAGTCATCGTCAGAATACAGTATTAGTTTTTGTATCCATTCAAGCGATTCTCAACGTGTTCAAAATATTCTTGAACAGGAATTTGAACTTGAACTGAGCAACCAGTTATTAGAACCGATTGAATTAAGAGACCATTTGTCAGTTATCTCAATTGTTGGTGATGGCATGCGTATGCACCAGGGGATAGCTGCTAAGTTTTTTGCTTCACTGAGTCAGACAAAAGTGAACATAGTGGCAATTGCTCAGGGCTCTTCAGAACGTTCTATTTCGGCCGTGATTGAAGGCAATAAAAGCCAGGATGCAATTAAAGTTACGCACCAGAATTTCTTTACTAATTTACATGTTATCGACGCCTTTATGGTCGGTTGTGGTACAGTCGGTAAAGCGTTATTAAAGCAGCTTGAAAAGCAACAGCCTATTTTAAAAGCTCGTAATATCAGTTTACAGGTTTATGGCCTGGCAAATAGTCGCCAGATGGCGTTAGCCGAGCAGGGTATTAATTTATCTGAATGGGAATCTGTATTAGCTGAAGGTGACAGTAAATTCACATTAGAGAATTTGCAAAAATTTGTTACAGATAATCACCTGATTAACCCTGTGATCATTGACTGTACCAGCAATGATCAAATTGCGTCTCAATATGTTGATTTCTTATCAGCCGGTTTTCATGTCGTGACACCGAACAAAAAAGCCAATACCAGCAGCATGGCGTTTTATCATGACATCAGAGAAGCCGCTGCACAAACCAATCGTCGTTTCTTATACGAGACAAACGTTGGTGCAGGTTTGCCGGTTATTGATACCTTGCAAAGTTTATTAAGTGCCGGCGATGAGCTCATTGGATTCCAGGGCATTTTATCTGGCTCATTATCTTTCATTTTTGGTAAGTTGGATGAAGGCATGACTTTATCTGAAGCTACTGAAATTGCGCGTGAAAACGGATTCACTGAGCCTGACCCAAGAGATGATTTAAGTGGTATGGACGTAGCACGTAAATTGTTAATTATGGCGCGTGAAGCTGGTATGGAAATGGAACTGGATGATATTAATATTCAGTCTGTACTACCGCCAGAGTTTGATGCGAGCGGCTCAATTGATGAATTTATGCAAAACTTGCCAAAAGCGGACGCTTATTATCAGCAAATTGCTGAAACGGCTAAAGCTGAAGGTAAAGTATTGCGTTATGTTGGCATTATCGAAGACGGAAAATGTCGTTGTAGCATTCAGGCCGTCGGCGCCGAGCATCCACTATTTGTAATCAAAGATGGTGAGAACGCACTCGCGATTGAAAGTATTTATTATCAGCCAATTCCGTTAGTGATTCGCGGTTATGGTGCTGGTGCAGATGTTACTGCAGCAGGCGTATTTTCAGATTTAATGCGCACTATGCCGTGGAAGCGAGAGGTATAAAATGGCAATAACGGCATATGCACCCGCTTCTACTGGTAACGTGAGTTTAGGGTTTGATATTCTCGGTTTGGCTTTGGCGCCAATTGATGGCAGTTTGTTAGGTGACCGGGTTTCGGTTATTGCTGAAGCTGAGCAATTTAGTCTAGAGAATGCCGGTCGCTTTGCGCATAAATTACCGGATGATCCTAAACAAAATATCGTTTATGACTGTTTTTTAGGCTTTCAGGCTGCAATGGCTGAGCTAGGTATAGATGTTAAACCTGTTCAGATGAAGCTTGAAAAGAACTTGCCAATTGGCAGTGGACTCGGTTCTTCGGCCAGCTCAATTGTTGCTGCACTGGCCGCGTTGAACGGGTTTTATGGTAATCCGCTTAATTCAGAAGCTTTACTTAGATTAATGGGCAAACTGGAAGGGCAGATCAGTGGCAGTATCCATTATGATAATGTTGCGCCTTGTTATTTAGGTGGTCTGCAGTTAATGCTGGAAAGCGACACTCAAATTAGTTTAAGTTTGCCAACTTTTGATGACTGGTATTGGGTTATTTGTTATTCAGGCGCCAGTGTCTCAACTGCCGCAGCACGCGAAATCCTGCCAAAAGAGTATGACAAAGCAACGACTATTGAATTTGGCCGTCAATTGGCGGTTTTTGTTGATGCGCTTCATCGTGGTGACAGAGAACTCGCTGCCAGTATGATGACAGATGTGATTGCCGAACCTTATCGTAAATCTTTGCTTAATAACTTTGATGCCGGGCGTGAATACGCCAGTCAGCAAGGCGCATTGGCATTTGGTATTTCAGGCTCAGGTCCGACTGTTTTTGCAGCAGTGGATGACTTACAAGCGGCAGAAAATATTAAAGCTTGGTTAGAGCAAAATTATATTCAGAACGAAAACGGGTTTGCACATATATGCAAAGTTGATACCCGTGGAACCCAAGTCTTAGAGGACGAATAAGTGGAATTAGTTAATTTAAAAGATTCTTCAGAAGTTGTTAGTTTTAGTCAGGCCGTTAAACAAGGTTTAGGTCGTAACCAAGGTTTATTTTTTCCAACATCATTACCTAAATTAGATAATGTTGATGAATTATTGGAAATGCCATTTCAAGCGCGTAGTGCATTCATCTTAAATAAGTTAATTGGTGATGAGTTCGGTGAAGACACTGTAACTGAGATGGTAAATAACGCATTTGAGTTTACCGCACCTTTAGCTCATGTTGCAGATAATGTATACAGCCTTGAACTTTATCACGGTCCAACATTGGCTTTTAAAGATTTTGGTGCGCGTTTTATGGCGCAGTGCTTATCGCAAGTAGCGGGTAATAACCCAGTAACTATTTTAACTGCAACATCCGGTGATACAGGTGCCGCAGTGGCCCATGCATTCCACGGCCTTGAGAACATACAGGTTGTGATTTTATATCCGAAGGGCATGGTGAGTGTTTTACAGGAAAAACAATTCTCAACGTTAGGCGATAATATTCACTCTGTTGAAATTGATGGTCCATTTGACGATTGTCAGGCATTGGTTAAGCAAGCTTTTGATGATGAACAGATTAAAACTGAACTTCATTTAAATTCAGCTAATTCAATTAACATTGCCCGTTTAATGGCACAGGTTTGTTATTATTTTGAAGCGATTGCACAGCTGCCAAAAGAAAAACAAAAAGAGGCTGTTATTTCTGTACCGAGTGGTAATTTTGGTAATTTAGCCGCCGCTATGATTGCAAAAATCATGGGGTTACCTATTAAGCGTTTTATTGCGTCAACCAATGTGAATGACACGGTTCCGCGTTATTTATTAAACGGTTTGTGGGAACCTAAAAAGACAGTGGCGACCATTTCGAATGCAATGGATATCAGTTCACCAAATAACTGGCCACGTATTGAAGCTATGTTTGAGCAAGGCCTTTTAGATAAAGCATTGTTAACGGCTGAAAGTGTTGATGAAGACTATACTCAAATTGGTGTACGTCAGTTAAATGACTTAGGTTATTTAAGTGAACCACATGCTGCTGTCGCTTATAAAGCGTTAAAGCGCACATTGGCTGATGACGAAGTGGGCATTTTCTTAGGCACTGCACATCCGGCTAAATTTAAAGAAACGGTTGAAAATATTCTAGGTACACCGGTTGCGTTACCTAAAGCTTTAAGTGATGTTGCCAATAAAGATTTATTATCTGATAGTTTGGCCGCTGACTTTGAAGCACTGAAAAGCTATATGTTTACAACGCTTAAAGCATAAATGTTCATTTACGCATTGGTTTCAGCGTAAACAATGCGAGAGTGAACTAGGTTTAGCGCCCTGCATGCAGGGCGTTTTTGTATCCGTTTTATATACCCAAACTACTTGAATATGTGAGATTTCAGCAAGAGATAAAAAGCATTTAGACAAGGCATTGATTGAAGATAATGGTTATCCCTTTTCAAAATTAATAAAGATAATGTGTTCCTGCATTGTCACCTTACCCTGCATCCATGTGTAGGGTAACACAGTATAAATGGTTTTTAGCCTTGCCCTTCGGGCGCTTCACAGCGTTTCTATTACTGCGTTATGTTAATTTGAAAGGTGCCTACATTCCTGTATTAACATGCCTTGTACTAAAAACGCTGTGATAGCTCTGAAACATGCATCTTCAAATAACTTGGGTATAAATCAAGCAGTGGAGAGATAATGACAACTTGGAAAGATGTGCTGGCTGATGAGAAAAAGCAAACCTACTTTCAGCAAACTATCAATTTTGTAAAAGCTGAACGTGAGGCAGGCAAAGTGATTTATCCTCCCCAGGAACAGGTATTTTCTGCTTTTTCATCAACCGAGCTGGATCAGATTAAAGTGGTTATTTTAGGCCAGGATCCTTACCATGGTCCCAATCAAGCCCATGGCTTATGTTTTTCGGTTCAGCCCGGAGTAAAAACGCCGCCCTCGCTAAAAAATATTTATAAAGAGTTGGCGGCAGATATAGAAGGCTTTCAAATCCCAGAGCATGGTTATCTTCAACCCTGGGCCGATCAAGGCGTATTAATGCTGAATACGGTATTAACTGTAGAGCAGGGGAAAGCTCATTCTCATGCTAAGTCAGGCTGGGAGCAGTTTACCGACGTTGTCATGCAAAAAATTAATCAACACTGTGAAGGGGTGGTTTTTTTATTGTGGGGCGCACATGCTCAGAAAAAAGCTAAAGTGATAAATCCGGACAAACACTTTATTTTAAAAAGCGTGCATCCGTCCCCTTTGTCTGCGCATCGAGGATTTTTAGGGTGTCGTCATTTTAGTCAGACTAATCAAATTTTAACTGAACAAGGCAAACTCCCAATTAACTGGCAAGTTTAGGTTCAAGTTTTATAGCCCGTTTATAAAACGGGCTTTTTTGTATATAGACTGAGTTTAATTAAAGGGTAAATCAACCTCATCTAACTGCTCAAACGCATTAATTTCTTTAAGCTCATTGTATAGGCTGCGCTCTTCCAATATTGCTTCAATTTCACGCCACTTTCGCTTTTTACTGCACTTGCTTTTTTTTACCGGGGTTGCAAATAATTCGTTGTAAGCTTCCATATCATGCTCCATCAAATAATTGGTCAATTCGATAACACAGCCTTAGCTGACATTGGCAGCCTAATATCTCTAGATGACTTATTTATTAATGAAATGTGACTATTTTACGAACATCAGCAAAGATTTTATCCGTTAATTTTTCGCGTTTTTATAATCTGGCGGCCAATTTATTACGTAAACTGGTATCATGTTGACACTCTTTAAATTAAATCAGTATTCATCAAATTATGCATATTCATATTTTAGGTATTTGTGGCACTTTTATGGGTGGCCTAGCGGTATTGGCAAAAGAGTTAGGCTATAAAGTGACTGGCTCTGATGCGAATGTTTATCCGCCAATGAGCGATCAGCTAAGCGCGTTAGGGATAGAACTGATGCAAGGCTATAGTGCGGATAACCTGAAAGATGAGCCGGATGTCGTGGTCATTGGTAATGCACTGTCACGCGGCAATCCGGAAGTTGAAGCAGTACTGGATAAAAATTTACATTATGTTTCTGGCCCTCAGTGGTTATTTGATCATGTTTTAAAAGATAAATGGGTGATTGCGGTATCCGGCACTCATGGTAAAACGACAACCACCAGTATGATTGCCTGGATTTTAGAGGCCAATGGATGCAAACCCGGATTTTTAATTGGTGGTGTTGCGAATAATTTCGGGATATCAGCGCGACTGGGTGACTCTATCTTTTTTGTGATTGAAGCTGATGAATACGACAGTGCATTTTTTGATAAGCGTAGTAAGTTTGTCCATTATCATCCAAGAACCCTGATTATCAATAATCTTGAATTTGATCATGCTGATATATTTGATGATTTAGCCGCGATTCAAAAACAGTTCCATCATTTAATCCGAACCGTTCCCGGAAGCGGCTTGATACTTTCACCACAGTCTGAGGCCATTAACGAGGTTCTAAACCAAGGATGCTGGAGCCAAAGTGCGCGCTTAGCAGATGAACAGGATTGGGATTTTAAACCTGCTAAAGCAGATTACAGCCAAATTGAGGTTTATCATAAAAATGAACTAGCCGGGCAGTTAAATTGGTCTTTGTTAGGTGAGCATAATGCACATAACGCGACTATGGCGATTGCTGCTGCTTACCACGTTGGTGTTAAACCTGAAGATTCGATAAACGCACTGGCTGACTTTGAAAATGTTAAACGCAGGTTAGAGCTTAAAGGGACTGTGAACCAGATTAATCTTTATGATGACTTTGCGCATCATCCAACCGCGATTAAAACCACGATTGATGGTTTGCTAAATCATATTCAATCAGGCCGTATTATTGCCGTACTTGAACCCAGATCGAATACCATGAAAATGGGGGTTCATAAAGCTGAATTGGCTGATTCACTGGCTCAGGCGGATAAAGTTTTTATGTTGCAACCGGATAATATTCAATGGCAACTAGCTGATATTATGACAGCCAGTGAATTAGATTATGCGATAGCGACGGATTTGTCAGAATTGGTTGATGAAATTGTAGCCTGCGCTGAACCGGGCGATCATATACTGGTCATGAGCAATGGTGGTTTTGGCGGAATTCATCAAAAACTATTAGATAAACTGGCGAGTAATTAATAAATGAGTCAACCCATTGAATATTCAGGTGAAGTCACACTGGCAATGACAGGTGCCTCTGGGATGCCATATGCAATCAATTTGTTAAATGCTTTGGTTCAGTCAAATCATAAAGTACATTTACTGATATCGTCAGCGGCACTTGTGGTGCTCAATACGGAAAGTGGACTTAAGGTTCCGGCAAAACCGGATATTGCTCAGCGCTTTTTTACTGAATTAACACAGGCTAAACCGGAACAAATTGCCTGTTATGGTAAAGATGAGTGGTTTTCTCCGGTTGCATCCGGGTCGGCGGCCCCCAAAAAAATGGTTATCTGCCCGGCCAGTATGGGGACAGTTTCCGCTATTGCAAATGGTGCCAGTGATAATTTAATTGAAAGAGCAGCAGATGTTGTTATCAAAGAACGTGGGCAATTAATTATTCTGCCAAGAGAAATGCCCTTTTCGCCTATCCACCTTGATAATTTAAGTAAACTATCCCATATAGGTGTGACTATCATGCCGGCCTGCCCGGGATTTTATCATCAACCTCAGTCTATTGATGACTTAGTGAATTTTGTGGTGGCCAGGATCCTCGATCATCTTGAAATCAAACAGGCGTTGGTTGAACCCTGGGGCTACCAACAGACACGTTAGATTAAACAATTAGGTTATTCATGCACGCTTTAGAGATTCAGAATTTAAAAAAAGTATATAAGGGTGGCGTTGAAGCCCTTAAAGGAATTGATTTAACCGTAGAGCAAGGCGATTTTTTTGCTTTATTAGGGCCAAACGGCGCGGGTAAATCGACTACGATCGGAATTTTAAGTTCACTAGTTAATAAAACGAGTGGCCAAGTAAAAATTTTTGGTCACAGTATAGATAATGAATTAGAGCTGGCTAAAGCCCATATTGGCTTGGTTCCGCAGGAATTCAATTTTAACCAGTTTGAAACAGTACAGCAAATAGTCGTCAACCAAGCCGGGTATTATGGCGTTAAACGTAAAGAAGCAATCGCTCGCAGTGAAACTTATCTGAAACAAACCGATTTATGGGAAAAGCGTAATACACCGGCTCGAAATCTGTCAGGTGGAATGAAGCGTCGTCTGATGATTGCCCGCGCTATGATGCATGAACCCAAGTTACTGATTTTAGATGAGCCGACAGCCGGTGTAGATATAGAAATCCGCCGCTCTATGTGGCAATTTCTGCAGCAAATTAATCGTCAGGGTGTGACGATTATTTTAACAACTCATTATCTCGAAGAAGCTGAAAGCCTGTGTCGCAACATCGCTATCATAGACAAAGGCAGTATTATTGAAAACACCAGTATGAAAGCCTTGCTGAGTAAACTTAATGTTGAAACTTTCATATTAGATTTAGCGCAGGATTACCCTGATATACAGTTAAGTCAGGTTGAATTTGAACAGACAGATCCGCATACATTACAGATTCAAATTGATAAAAATGAGTCATTAAATCAGGTATTCGAACAGCTTTCGACGCAAGGTGTTCAGGTGAAAAGTATGAGAAATAAAGCCAACCGTCTCGAAGAGTTATTTGTCAGATTAGTAGAAGCAGGTAGAGCTGAATCATGAAATCAAGTTATTTAATTGCGCTAAACAGTATTTTATATAAAGAGTGTAACCGTTTTTTACGTATCTGGGTACAGACATTGGTGCCGCCTGCTATAACGATGACGTTATATTTTGTTGTATTTGGGAGCTTAATTGGTCAGCGCGTTGGTGAAGTTAACGGATTCAGTTATGTTGAGTTTATGATGCCGGGTCTGATTATGCTTTCGGTGATTAATAATGCTTATGCAAACGTATCCTCTTCATTTTTCAGTGCTAAATTTCAGCGCAATGTTGAAGAGCTGTTGGTTGCCCCTGTGCCTACATTAGTGATTGTGGCAGGTTACGTATTGGGTGGTGTCGCCCGCGCTATTATTGTCGGTGCTATGGTGACTGTGGTGGCATTATTTTTTGTTGATATTCAGGTGCACAACTGGCTGGTGATTATTACCACTTTACTGTTAACGGCAACTTTATTCGCTTTGGGTGGGCTGATAAATGCTGTATTTGCCAAAACGTTTGATGATGTCAGTATTATTCCGACTTTTGTTTTATCGCCACTGACTTATTTAGGCGGCGTATTTTTTTCTGTTTCTATGTTGCCTGAATTCTGGCAGACCGTAAGTCAGCTTAATCCCATTATTTATATGGTTAACGCCTTTCGATTTGGATTTTTGGGCAGCAGTGATGTGAGTTTATGGACTGCGTATTCAGTCTTGATTTTAGTAACAACTGCCTTATTTATGCTAGCTGTTCGTTTATTGAATAAAGGGGTGGGGATCCGTCATTAATGGAAGGAAATTCTCGTAGTGTAGACAGTAATCAGGCCGGCATACATGAAGATTTGGACAAAATTGTAAAGCGGCATTTATCCAGCTCTTTTTTAAAGCCGGTATCTGAACATACAAAAGCTGCTTTTGAACAGGTATCTGAATTTATTCAACAACAAAATAAACCTGTTATTCTGGATGCATGCTGTGGTGTCGGAGATAGTAGTCGAAACCTAGCGGCTATGAATCCCGGACATACAATCGTCGGGATAGATAAATCAGATGCCCGTATCAGTAAAAACCGGGCTGAAACCTCAGCTAATATTATTTTATTGCGTGCAGATTTAAATGATTTCTATCGATTAATGGCTGATGCAGTCGAGCAGGGTACAATCGAAATTGAGCAGCATAAGATATTTTATCCAAATCCCTGGCCGAAGTCCGGTCATATCAAACGTCGGTGGCACGGCGCGCCTGTGTTTCCCGATTTGGTTAACATTTGTGCCGATATAGAACTCAGATCTAACTGGTCAGTTTATCTGCAGGAATTTCAGTATGCACTTAAATTATTGAATATTGATAGTGAGTTATCTGAAATTGAGGTAGTTCAACCTATCACCCCATTTGAAGCCAAATATAGTGCCAGTGGACAGACCATTTACCAATTAAAAACCTGTTAAGATAATTTGTTGTTTTATATAAATTGACTATAGTTTTATTATTTGAAAGCGGAGTTATACTTTGCCCAAATTTTTGTGGTTATTGTTTGCTATTGTAGCTGTCTGGGTAAAAGGAATATCTGCCAAAGAATTGCAAATTTTAACGGTCAATGAAGCGCCGGCCAATTACCTTGATAATCAGGGGCAATTGACCGGTTATGTGACTGATATTGTCAGAGCATTGCAAACGCAACTTAATGACACTACCCCAATTCAGCTAGTTCCGGAAGCCAGAGCTATCTACACTGGCTATAAACACCCAAATATCATCATGTTCAGCTTTTCCCGGATTGCAAAAAGGGAAAAAGATTTTTATTGGGTAATGCCGGTAATGAAAAAAACCTGGTCGATAATTTATTTAAGTCAGTCCGATATTCATCCAACGTCTTTAAATTCACTTAAAGCCTTATCCGGCATCGGGGTTGTTCGCGGAGATGTTCGCCAGCTTTGGCTTAAACAAAAAGGGTTTTTAAATCTTCAGCCAGTTACCAGCCATGAACAAAATTTGAAACGTTTAATCGCTGGCCGAGTTCCAGCTATTGCTTATGAAAATAGTGCCTTGATTCAAATCAGTCAGAATTTAAATATTAATGCTAAGTCGTTTAAATCATTTCCTTTTTATGAATCTGTACTATATTTGATTATGTCAAAGCCAAATACGGACACTGGCATTTTATACCGCTGGAAATTAGCGGCTGAACAGCTTAAAGCGTCCGGCCAACTAGAAGCCATATCTCAAAAATGGAAACGCTTTTTAGAGCAAGAGTTTTCGGTCTCCAGCAAAATAGAAGATGATATTTTGGTCCTGTAATTAATTTATTTATATAGAGAGCTTGTTATGAATTTTCAACGAATCAGGGTTAAAAGTTCTGTGCCAATCGCAGTATTAGCTATTGCCGTTGTTGTAACGTTTTTTTCCTTTTCTCACCTTTTAAAGCTTCAGGATGAAGCTTTAGTCGCTCAATCTCAAAAGTTTTTAAAAGCAATTGCTGTTGTTTTAAATGCTGACCGGGATTTGTATCAGGCACAACTTGCACAAACACAATTATTGGCACAAAGCTCAGACAGAAATGCGGCCAGAAATGACTTGGATGAAAATGCTGAACAGGTCAGAGAACGTTTTAGTTTATATCGTAAATATCTAGCCGATTATCCGGATGTGACTTCTAGATTCTCACGGTTTGATCAGGCATTTGATGCATGGAAACAGGCATCGGATGAATTAGTTGAACTGAGTTCATCTCAACAAAATAATCTGGCACAGGCCATTGCTAAGGCACAAACAAATTTTGATGCGCTCAGAGACGTTTTAGACAAAGCGGGGGAAGCGGCAGAAGCAAAATCAATTGAAGTTCAAAAGCAGCTTGAAGCCGATATTTCAGCTTTTAAAAATACAGCTATTATTATGTTATTGATTGTTTTAGCGGTTGCTGGATGGTTTAGTTATAAAATTCCTAAGGTGTTAACCGAACAAATTAATTATTTAACACAGCGGGTACACGAAATCGCATCGGGCGAAGGGGATTTAACTGCCCGGATTGATGTGGCGACTAATGATGAATTTGGGGACTTGGCCAAAGAGTTTAATCGATTTGTGGAAAGCTTAAGAGAACTTATCCGCGCCGTATTAGACCAATCATCTGATTTAACCAACCTGACAGCAACCTTGACGGAATCTTCTGAGCAAACCCGAAGTATCACAAGTACTATTAATCAGGCGTCTGATTCTATTGTCAGCGCTGTGCATGAGATGAATCTATCGAATAAGCAGATGGCCGAAGTCGCCAATGGTACAGCGACTGAAGCTGATACATCCAGTAGCATGGCACAACAAGGCATTAAAGTTGTTGAGCAGTCAAATGAATCTATCAGTCATTTATCTGTCAATATGGATACTGCACTGCAAAGTTCTGCTGAATTACAAAAAAGCTCTGAAAATATTGCTTCTGTTTTAGATGTTATTCGTGGCATAGCAGAGCAGACTAATTTGTTAGCCTTAAATGCAGCGATTGAAGCGGCAAGAGCGGGTGAGCAGGGACGTGGATTTGCTGTCGTGGCTGATGAAGTCAGAACTCTGGCGACCAGAACACAGGAAAGCACAAATCACATTCATAGTATGATTGAGCAACTAACGGCCAGTGTAAATGAATCTGCTCATTCAATTGCACAAGGCAAACAAAATGCTGACTCAGCGGTTGAAATTTTCCATCAAGCGAATGAAGTATTCAATACCTTACTGGAATCTTCGGTTCGGCTCAATGATATGTCGACTCAAACAGCGCAGGCAACCGAAGAACAATCGGCTGTTTCGGATGAAATTAGTCAGAACCTGTTTTCGTTAAATGAGCAGACTAACTCGGCAACGAGTATTGCTGAATCAAGTGAGCAGCTGGCCAGTCAGATTAGAAATCTGGCCAATAACTTGTCAGATTTAGTCGGGCGATTTAAGGTTTAAATCGCTAATTAACACTTGTTTAATGATCTAAGGAAACGAATATGGCGCATCAGAGTGCAATTTTTGCAGCTGGTTGTTTTTGGTGTATTGAGTCTTCATTTAACCGTCTTGCCGGTGTGCAAAAGGCGGTTTCAGGTTATTGTGGCGGTCAACAGGATGATGCCGATTATCGAAGTGTGTGCTCGGGCTTGACTGACCATGCAGAAGCCGTATTAGTGGAATTTGATGACTCTATTATCAGTTATCAGACTTTGCTGGATATTTTTTTCTTTTTACATGATCCCACACAATTGAATCGCCAAGGCAATGACATTGGCCGTCAGTATAGAAGTGCTATTTTTTATTTGTCGGAACCACAAAAAAAGCAAGCTCAATTGAAAATAGATGAGCTTGAAAAATCCGGTTTATACCAACAGAAAATTGTCACTGAACTTGCACCTGCCGAGCCGTTTTATCCGGCAGAAGACTATCATCAAGGTTATTTTGATAACAATCAGAATCAGGCCTACTGCCAGATTCTGATTGCGCCTAAAATGAAAAAATTTAGTGAGCAATTTTCTGAATTGCTCAAATAACCAAAACGGTTAGCGCGTCATTTTTTTCACAAATACCAGAACAAATAAGGCCATACTAAAGCTGCCAATAAAAGCCTCTACTGCTGTAATAAACCGACTTATTCCAATTGGCGTAACATCTTCAAAACCCAGGGTTGTAAACGAGGTTACGCTAAAATACAGGGCTGTAAAAAAATGCTTTGTATTCTCGCTTAGGGAGTTTCTGCTACTGAATTGAATAACATCGTTTCCTTGCGTTAAGCCAAATAAAAAGTAGCCAAATGCTGAAAATAGAATTAGTAATAGTGAAAAAATGATAATATTGACCGGCTTTTCACCATATCCGCAAAACAGATCTAGCAGCTTGGAGGTTATTCTTTCTCTGGAGAAATGTGGCAGCTGTTTTCTGCGCATGGTTGTTTCTTTATACATACACTGGCTGGCTAAATCTAAAATCCCCTGGTTTTCCGCCGCTTTTCTCAAGTCACGGTAAATTTGCTCCGCCTGCAGGTAAAGGTCCTTCGCTTTGTAAAACTCTTTTTGCTGATCCAGTGTATTGGCCAGTGTTTCCTGATTGACCAGTTTACCAATCTGGATATTATCAATTTTGGTATTGGTTAACTTGATGCCTAATAAATTAGCTTGCTCAAGATTGGCGCAATGAAGATTGGCATCGGTGAAATTCGCTTTAATCAAGCAAGCATGATTAAACTTAATACTGAACAGGTGTGACTGGCTCAGATTGGCGCGGTATAGATTGGAGTGGGAAAAATCATAACCTGTATTACTGTTTTTTTTGACCAGATTAATTCCACTCAGGTTGGCATATTTTAGCTGAAGACCCTGTGTAATACCGCCTTTAGCAACATATCGCTCAAGCTTATCAGCGAGTTCCATACCGGTTTTATCAAAATTAGGGTCATGCCAGAAACAGTAACCGTTACCCATATCGATTTCGTTGCAATATTGGCCGGCACTGGAGCAAAACTGGCAGTTTGATTGTTTTTCGTTTTCTTGCATAAGACAGTCTGCTTACTAGAAATGAATAACTCAAGTATAGGCATTATTTTCGTCTTTGCTTATACTCTTTTTCAGACATTAGTTTTTGATATTGCTCATCTAATTCTTGATACCTCTGTTGTTGTACTTCAGGTAACTTAACGCCTTGCAGGGTATGAAATGCTTTTTTTATGCGCTCAACCAAGTCTTCCGGATATTTTTCTGTTTTCTGAAACAATTGAATAATTGCCAGAATCAAATTCAGAGTGCCACCGGTATTCATTGGCGCTATTTTTAGGGCTTCATCAAATCTTTGAACCGCGAGACGATAATCACTCTCTTTATAGGCATAAATGCCCTCACGGTTTAGCGTTTTAAAGTTAATCTGATTGGTTTCATTTTGCTGCTGTAAATGCGCCAGTGCATCTTTAACAAACTGATTATCCGAGTGTTCGAATTCGGGCGTTTTCATAATTTGTTCGGCAGTTTCATATTCACCAATATTATACATTAGAGAAATCGCTTCATATGCTATTTCGTTTGGAATATAAGCTTGTTCCGATTCATTGACTTGACTTTGAATGTGGTAAAACTGCTTTTTGGCGGTGAGCAGCTTATTATCCAACGCCTCCATTTGGATGCGGCATAAATCTTCAAACAGATTGTAATTGAGTTTGAGCTCCTTTATATCATCGTGTCGGCCACGCTGTAGCGCCAATGACGCTTCCTGCTTTAATTTATTTTTTTCGTGTTTATCATCACAGTATTGAGCAGCTGTTAAGGTTGCGCGGATATAATTATAAAAATGAACTGGATCCTGATGGATAGATTTTCGGCTCATTTCTAAAATCGCAAGGCAGGCATCTTTAACCGTATCATACATGCCGTTTTGACGAGCAATATCACACAGCCGGTATTGGCGCTCAATTGAATACGGAGAAAGTTCAGCCGCTTTAATGGCCATTTCAAGTGCATTGGGTAAACGTTGCATGCCGACCAAAGCCTGAGCAGATAAATCATAAGCATCAATAATCAGTGGGCTTTGCAACATTACCTGATGCGCCAGTTTAGCCGCCTCGGCATAGCGCTCTTGATGAAGATATGTTCGCGATAATTGAATTTGCCCCCAGGTATAGGGTTTTACGGCAAGCAATTTTTCCAGCAGATATTCGGCTTGGTCATATTTGCCGGCCTGACAAAGTAGTTCAGCGAGTAAGTTATTACAGACATTCCGATAGCGGCTGTTTGTTTCAATCAAAGCCCGGCATTCTTTAATCGCAATCCCAATATCGTCTTTTTGTTTCGCTTCAAAAATAGGTTTAAGCGTCTGACGCTTTTTATATGCTTTATCAAGTCTGAGTTTTATCACATTTTGTGAAAATGGCTTCATCACATAGTCATCCGGCTGAAGCTCTATTGCACCCAGTACCATAGGCCTATGGCTTTCACCGGTTACCATCACAGTGACACATTCAGGTTTGAGTAGTTTTTTTTGTTTTAGTTCTTCTATTAACTGACGGCCATTTTTTCTATGCCCACCTAAATTATAATCGATCAGAATAAAATCAAACGCTTTCTCTTTGCAGGCTTGTATTGCTGCTTCACCCGTATTAACCAGATGAATCTGTCGGATCCCAAGATTGACTAAAATCCCTTTCAACATGAGTTGGAAAGGCCTTTGATCATCCACTACCAGGAAGCTTTTTGCCGGATAATTAATACTTGAGGACATAAAATTTTTATTAGTTTAATCAATGAGATTAGTATTTACTGAATTGGCACTGAGTACAAGTTGAAAAGCAAATTGTAGGTAAGAAATGTTTTTTTGTAGGTTATAAAAAGCAAAAAGCCGCACAAGTGCGGCTTTTCTGAATAATGGTGGAGGGAGCTGGATTCGAACCAGCGAAGGCGGAGCCGTCAGATTTACAGTCTGATCCCTTTGGCCACTCGGGAACCCCTCCGGAATTGGGGCGCATATTACCAAACCATTTTTATCTGTAAAGTCTTTTTCTAAAAAAATTAAAGTTATTTTTAATTTAGCCGATTAAATGAATAATCTTTGGTCAAAATGAGTTATTTATGTACGCTCAGCTAAATCAGCCATTAAATGAATCGAGTTTTAACGGTCAATTAAACAAAGCGATTAATACACAGCACAACTATGACTTTGCATTAATGCTGGCTTGTCAGACGCAAAATGTAGCTGAGCATGCGCAGTTTTTATTACCTAAAACGCAAGAAGCTGAGAAAACAGACGAAGAAGCACAACTAAAAGCCAGTTTAGGCATTCATCCTTATTTAAAATTAGCTGCAGATGAACAAAGCTATCATACTGCGGTCGAATCTTCGGTCGCTATTCATCAAAACGGAATTAAGCAAGCAAAATTGATTGGTTATTTGCAAAGTGAAGCCTTATCACAGTTTAATGATGCGAACAAACTGGATGATCATTTGCTGGCGAATCTGGACAGACACAGTATTTATCGAATGCAGCAAGCTCAGCAAAAGGCTTGTGCGACTGATAATGATAATATAGCTGATGCAACTCAGTTGTATGATATTTTAAACGACCTTGATCAGATAAATTTATCTATCTAACCTGAGCGCGGTTTTTAAGTCATTTTTGAGCCCGACTATTTGCTTAATCAATCGCGCATGGCTCAGTTTATATTTTCTTTTTCCTTCCACCTTCCAGCCCTTTTAAATATAAAATTGGTCTGAGCTTTGCATTGTGTCTTCCAGCCGTTATAACCGTTGGATTTTTGACGATATGCAAATCGCTGATGTTTTCCAAAAAATAAGTATAGATAAAAACAACCTGAGCCAAATTACCGGGCTGGGTGCCGCCTGTTTTGTGCTAGCCGTTCTGGCTATGGTGGTATTGCCGATACCCGCACTATTACTCGATATTTTATTCTCTTTTAATATCGCACTCTCAATGGTTATTTTACTCGTTGTTGTGTACACCCTCAAACCACTGGAATTTGGTGCCTTCCCAAGTGTTATTTTGATAGCAACCGTATTCCGACTGGCTTTGAATATTGCTTCAACCCGGGTAGTTTTACTTGAAGGCCACAATGGTGGAGATGCTGCCGGGGAAGTAATCGCTTCTTTTGGTGAAGTGGTTATTGGCGGCAATTATGCCGTTGGTCTTGTGGTCTTTGCGATTTTAATGATTATAAACTTTAAGGTTGTAACCGCAGGTGCTGGCCGTATTTCAGAAGTAACGGCCCGATTTACTTTGGATAGTTTACCCGGTAAACAAATGGCGATTGATGCAGATTTAAACGCTGGTTTTATCACTCAGGAAGAAGCTATCGCTCGCCGTAAAGAAATCACAGAAGAGGCTGACTTTTATGGTTCTATGGATGGTGCCAGCAAATTCGTAAAAGGTGATGCAATTGCTGGCTTACTCATCATGATCATTAATATCGTGGGTGGTTTAATTATAGGCATGGTTCAGCATGATTTAGGATTCAATGATGCAATAGAAATTTATACCATGCTGACGATTGGTGATGGCTTGGTTGCCCAAATCCCTTCACTGTTATTATCTGTTGCAACAGCTATTGTGGTTACCCGTGAAAATAATGCCGTTCAACTCGGTGATCAGTTAACCGGACAGTTAGGTAATTCAAAAGCGCTCTATTTAGCGTCCAGCATTTTGTTTGTGATGGGTATAGTGCCAGGTATGCCGCATATTGCTTTTTTAACCTTATCAGTAACGTTAGCTGGCTTGGGTTATTATATGTCGAATTTCAGGGCAGAGAAAAAGGCAAAATCCGGTAGTTTGGTGCCTAAAAGTTCAGGTACGCCCGGTAATACTGCAAGTGGTGGCGCTAAAGCCTTACCGACGAATAATAACCCCGAACCTAAAGAAATCAGTTGGGATGACGTGCAACCTATGGATGTCATTGGACTCGAAGTTGGCTATCGCTTAATCCCTCTGGTGGATAAGTCTCAGGGCGGCGAACTGTTGTCACGGATTAAAGGCGTTAGAAAAAAATTATCTCAGGACATGGGCTTTTTAGTTCCGGCGGTGCATATTCGCGACAATCTGGATTTATCCCCTAATATTTATCGCATCTCATTAATGGGGGTCGTCATTGGTGAAGCCGAAATTTATCACGATCGGGAAATGGCAATCAATCCAGGTCAGGTCTTTGGTAAATTGCAGGGGATTAAAACGGTTGACCCGGCATTTGGTTTAGAAGCTATCTGGATTACACCAGAACAAAGAGAGCAAGCGCAGACGCTAGGGTACACAGTTGTAGATTCGGCTACTGTTGTTGCAACTCATTTAAGTCAGTTATTAACTAACAATGCATGGCAGTTGATTGGTCATGAAGAAGTTCAGAACTTATTGGATATGCTGGCCAAATCTTATCCTAAACTCGTTGAAGGTTTGGTGCCTGATATGCTGAATTTATCCACTGTTGTAAAAGTCTTCCAAAACCTACTGTATGAAGGGGTCGTGATCCGGGATATGAGAACCATAGTGCAAACTTTGGTTGAATACGCGCCTAAAAGTCAGGACCCGGATGTATTAACCGCCGCAGTCAGGATTTCGCTACGCAAATTAATCGTTCAGGAGATCTCAAATGGCCTGGATGAATTACCTGTCATAACTTTGGCGCCAGAGTTGGAGCAGATCTTGCATCAGTCTATGCAAGCTGGTGGTTCAGAAGGTGGTGGTATTGAACCTGGCTTGGCAGAGCGCATTCAAAATGCCCTGACACAAGCCTCTGAGCAGCAGGAAATGAACGGGGAACCTTCGGTTTTATTGACGTCTGGTATCTTACGTTCTGTGCTGGCTCGATTTACCAAACACACAGTCTCTGGATTACATGTATTGTCCTATCAAGAAATTCCGGATGATAAACAAATCCGAATCGTTAATTCGATAGGCCAGTAGTCAAAATTTTGTCTGGGTAAGTGGAAAGCTTGCTCTTTGGAGGAAAGATGAAGATTAAACGTTTTGTTGCAAAAGATATTAGAGCAGCGATGACACAAATAAAAGCAACGCTTGGGCCTGATGCGATTATTATGTCAAATACGAAAGTGGCTGAAGGTGTTGAGGTGGTTGCAGCCGTTGATGAACCTGCACAAGCAGCGCCTGCACCAACCGCTAAAGCAACAAAACCTGAATCTTTTTCTCGAATGCAGACCCAACAGCCACAAGCGCAGGTGTCAACCGAAGAAGATATTCAGGTTGCTGACAGTTTACAATCTTTGTTAATGCGTCAAGCTCAACCTGAAGCGCATGCCCATCAAGCCAAAAAACGGCATGCTGCAGCACGTGCTCAAAAAATTGTGCAAGCGGTTGAATCAACTCAGCTTGAAGACGAAAATGAAGCTGATTTATGGTCATTTAATGAATCTAAACCTCAGAGTTTTTCACGTAACGAACCTATGGCGCAGCGTCAGGCTGAGCAATCTACAGATAATGAATTAAAATCAATTAAAGCTGAAATGGCTGAGCTGAAACATTTGTTAAAGCATCAGGTATCCGGATTAATGTGGCAGGAAATGGCACGTAGTGAACCAACCCGTGCTTATATTGTTGACCGTTTAACACAAATGGGCATTGCTTCTCAGGTCGCTGAGCAGGTTGCCAATTTTATGCCTGAAGATATTGCTGATCATCAGGCATGGGACAGCGCACTTGAATTATTATCAGGTCAGATTAATGTCACTAACAATGACATTATGCGCAGAGGCGGGGTTGTTGCTTTAGTCGGGCCGACCGGCGTGGGGAAAACCACGACAGTTGCTAAGCTAGCAGCGCACTTTGCTAAAAAGCATGGTCCTGATTCAGTTGCATTAGTGACAACTGACAGTTATCGTATCGGCGCTCATGATCAGTTACAGACTTATGCCAGAATCATTGGTTGTCCCTGTAAGGTGGTTCGTCATGAAGATGAACTGGCTGATACATTACATCAGTTAAGAAACCGAAAATTGATCCTGATTGATACCGCGGGTGTTGGCCAGCGAGATATAAGGTTAGCTGAACAGTTAGATGGTTTGATGAAATCAACTCGAATTAAAATCCGAACTTATCTTGTTTTACAGGCAACCGCTCAACAGCGAGTATTAATGGAAGCCGTGCAGCAGTTCAAACGGACGAATTTGACGGGTTGTATTTTTACTAAACTGGATGAATGCATGAGTTTAGGTGAAATTATTAGTGTAGCCATTCAAAATGCATTGCCAATAGGGTATCTTACCGATGGGCAGCGCGTGCCGGAGGATATTAAAGCAGCAACTGCACAATATTTAATCGAGCAGGCTGCCGCATTGATGGATGAAAATGAATTTTCTCATCCTCACTGGTTTACAGAAAGCACAAGACAACCTATATATAAATAAAACAAATTTATGATACGAAATAACCAGTTAGGTGATCAGGCGAGTGGCCTCAGACAAATGAACCAACGAATGAATAAAATTAAAGTGATAGCAGTCACCGGCGGTAAAGGTGGTGTCGGTAAAAGCAATGTATCGCTGAATATGGCTGTTTCTCTGGCTCAGCAGGGTAAACGAGTGTTGGTTTTTGATGCTGATTTAGGTCTGGCAAATGTAGATGTAATGCTAGGTTTAAGAGTCGAAAAAAACTTATCTCATTTGTTAGCTGGAGAATGTGAGTTAGCAGACATTTTGATCACGGGGCCGGGGGGAATAAAGATAGTCCCTGCGACTTCTGGCACCCGAAATATGGTTGAATTATCACAACAGGAACATGCAGGTCTGATTCGGGCATTCAGTGAATTAAAAGAAGAATTTGATGTGCTGATTGTCGATACTGCTGCCGGTATTTCAGATATGGTATTAAGTTTCTCACGAGCTGCACAGGATGTTGTGGTTGTGGTTTGTGATGAACCTTCTTCAATTACTGATGCATATGCATTGATTAAAGTTTTAAACCGGGACTACAATGTATTCAGGTTTAAAATTGTTGCCAATATGGTTCGCTCGATGCGCGAAGGTCAGGAGTTGTTTGCTAAACTTTCTAAAGTCGCAGACAGGTTTTTAGACGTTGCATTAGATTTAGTTGCCATTATTCCGTTTGATGAAAATGTCAGGAAGTCGGTTCGCCGTCAGAAAACAATTGTTGAAGCTTTTCCAAAATCACCAGCTTCAATGGCATTTAAAACTTTAGCAAGTCGAGCCACCAAGTGGCCGGTTCCGGAGAGTGCAACAGGCCATCTGGAATTTTTTATTGAACAATTAGTTTCACCGGGAGCTTAATCAGTTGTGAATAAAGTGGCTGCTTATCAGACTGTTGATCAAAAGCAAGCATTTGTCCAAATGCATACTAGCTTAGTCAAGCGTATTGCTCATCATATGATGGTCCGGCTTCCACCGAGTGTTCAGGTCGACGATTTAATTCAGGCTGGCATGATAGGGTTATTAGAAGCGGCTAAAAACTTTGACGGCAGTAAAGGCGCCAGTTTTGAAACTTTTGCTGGCATTCGAATTCGCGGTGCTATGCTGGATGAAATCCGTCGCGGTGACTGGGTGCCCAGATCCGTTCATAAAAATAGTCGACTGATTGCTCAGGCCATTAACGAAATTGAAAAAGAAACCGGCCGGGATGCAAAAGATGTTGAAGTCGCAGAAAAGCTGCAATTAAGTTTAAATGATTATCATCAGATACTAAATGATGTAAATAGTGGTAAAATCATTGGAATTGATGATCTGGGCGTTACTGAAGATGTGATAGGGTCATCTGAAGATAATCATGCAGATGAGACATTCGAAGATATAGCACACGGCGCATTTCAGGGCGCTTTGGTTAAAGCAATAGAAACTTTACCGGAAAGAGAAGCTTTAGTACTCTCTTTATATTATGATGAAGAGCTTAACCTGAAAGAAATTGGTGCGGTTTTGGATGTGAGCGAGTCTCGTGTGAGCCAAATTCATAGTCAGGCAATGCATAGATTAAAAGCAAAATTGAATAGCTGGCAACAGATATAAGAATTATTATTAATCCATGAGAATATCTCAGAGGCGGAGGAAGCTTTGGATACAAATATGAAAGTGTTGGTTGTAGACGATTTTTCAACCATGAGAAGAATTATTAAAAATTTGCTTAGAGACTTAGGCTTCACTAATGTGTCTGAAGCAGATGATGGCGCAACCGCCCTCCCTATGTTACAAAACGGTGATTTTGAGTTTGTCGTAACCGATTGGAACATGCCGGGAATGCAAGGCATAGATTTGCTTAAAGCAATTCGAGCTGATGAGCGCTTAAAAAATATCCCTGTATTAATGGTAACTGCTGAAGCAAAAAAAGAGCAGATTATTGCTGCTGCACAAGCCGGTGTAAATGGCTATATTGTTAAACCTTTTACTGCTGCGACTTTAAAAGAAAAATTAGACAAGATCTTTGAGCGTTTAGCTTAGTAAAAGGTTAATAGGAGAACACGTTTGTTACCTAACGAGCCATTAATCAGCTTAGAAGACGCTAAACAACTTGTTGCTTTGCTTGAAAAAGGAGAAAACCAAGCTGCGAATGAGATTGTTCAAAGAGTTACGCAAGCGACTTCAGAAGAACTTTTTGCCCATGTTGGAAAGTTAACCCGCCAATTACATGATTCATTGGGTAGTTTTCAATTAGATATGCGTATTGCTGATTTAGCCAATGAAGATATTCCAGATGCACAAAACCGTCTGGCTTATGTTATGGATATGACAGAGCAAGCGGCTAACAAAACCATGGATGCCGTTGAAGCCTGCTTGCCGATTGCGACGGATTTAAATAAAAATATTCAAGAAGTTATCCCGACCTGGGATAAGTTAATGAATCGTCAAATTGAACTAAGCGAATTTAAAGCATTGTGTCATGGGTTAGACAAAATATTGCGCCAGTCTGAACAGGACTCTGAAGATCTTCAGGCAAAATTAAACGATGTTTTAATGGCGCAAGGCTTTCAGGATTTAACCGGTCAGATTATTCGCCGTGTTATTGAGTTAGTAAAAGAAGTAGAAGACAACCTGATTCATTTATTAACTGTTTTTGGCACGCCACAACAACAAGAAGAACAGTCACAACAAGCTACAGAAAAATCAAATGATAAAGGCGCTGAAGGGCCTATTTTAGACGCTGCTGAAAGAGAAGATGCAGTTGCAAGCCAAGATGAAGTTGATGATTTGTTATCCAGTTTAGGTTTTTAAAAGGGGACGAGTTCCATGAGCTTTGATGTAGATGAAGATATACTGCAGGATTTTTTAATAGAAGCAGCAGAAATCCTGGAACAGTTATCAGAGCAATTAGTGGAGCTTGAGAATAATCCTGAAGATGCGGATTTACTCAATGCTATTTTTAGAGGCTTCCACACAGTAAAAGGCGGCGCTGGATTTTTGGCAATGACTGCATTAGTTGATGCTTGCCACGGTGCTGAAAATGTTTTCGATATTTTGCGAAAAGGGCAACGTAAGGTCACACACGATTTAATGGATGTGATTTTACAGTCATTAGATTGTATTAATTTGATGTTTGCTCAAATTCAGAACCGGGAAGAACCCGAACCAGCATCACCTGAATTACTTGAAACCCTGCATCAACTGAGTAAACCTGAGAGCGAAGATGAATCAATCAGTGTACCTGTTCAGGATACTTCGTCAAATCAAGTATCCGGTGGCTCAGATGAAGGTGATTTTGATATTGAGCTATTTGATGAAGCTATCTCTCAGCATCAACAGGAACTGGGTGTGGATGAGCAAGCTGATACTTCAGAGTCTATCGACGAAATCACTGATGATGAATTTGAAAAGCTGTTAGATCAGTTACATGGTGCCAATAAAGCGCCGGGCTCAGCGACCAAAAGTCAGCCTGTGAGTGAACCTGCAAAACCCCAAGCTACAGCTTCTGCTCAATCAGGTACTGTCGATGAAATTACCGATGATGAATTTGAAGCCTTATTAGATGAACTGCACGGTAAAGGCCAATTCTCGGCTGCTGCAAATGAGCCTAAACAATCTGAACCTTCAAAAGCCCAGTCGGGAGATCAGTCAACTGCCAATGCAGATGAGATTTCAGATGATGAATTTGAGTCATTATTAGACGAATTACACGGTAAAGGTAAAGCGCCAGGAAAAACAGTTTCATCGGCGACGCCTCAAACGCCTAAAACACCGTCATCGACGCCTGCGCAACAAAATACACAATCTACACCCGCTCCGAATCCGGCTCCAGCTCCGGTTAACAAAGTCGAAAATAAACCGGCTGCAGAATCTAAGCCTAAAATAGCGCCCAAAAAACCTGCAGCTGCGCCGCCTCCGGCTGCTGAAACAACAGTGCGGGTAGACACTAAGCGACTTGACCAAATCATGAATATGGTTGGTGAACTGGTACTGGTACGTAACCGCTTAGTCAGTTTAGGCGTGAATGTAAATGACGAAATTATGTCAAAAGCAATTGCAAATCTGGATGTAGTAACAGGTGATTTGCAAGGTGCTGTTATGAAAACCCGAATGCAGCCAATCAAAAAGGTATTTGGTCGTTTCCCCCGAGTTGTGCGTGATTTAGCTCGTTCACTGAATAAAGAAATTTCATTGGAACTGGAAGGGGAAGAGACAGATTTAGATAAAAATCTGGTTGAAGCTTTAGCGGATCCATTAGTACATTTGGTTAGAAACTCTGTTGACCATGGGATCGAAATGCCGGATGAAAGGGTGGCTAAAGGCAAACCCAGAGGCGGTACAGTGCGTTTGTCTGCATCTCAGGAAGGCGACCATATTTTGCTTACTATCACAGATGATGGTGCGGGTATGGACCCGGAAAAGCTGAAAAGTATTGCAATTAAAAACGGAATTTTAGATACAGATACAGCAGCCAGAATGTCGGATAGTGAAGCTTATAACCTGATCTTTGCCCCTGGCTTTTCCACCAAAGACAAAATATCAGACATATCCGGACGCGGTGTGGGTATGGATGTGGTCAAAACCAAGATTACTCAGCTAAATGGTTCTGTTGTGATTCGTTCAGAGCAGGGGCAGGGTACAGAACTTGAAATTAAAGTACCGCTGACATTAGCTATCTTACCAACTTTAATGGTCGTTGTATCAGAGCAAACCTTTGCATTACCTCTGGCTGGTGTTAATGAAATTATCAATTTGGACTTGAAAAAAACCAATACGGTTGATGGTCAACTGACTATGATAGTGCGTAATAAAGCGATTCCTTTGTTTTATTTGCAAGACTGGTTAACTCGTCCGAATGCAGAGCATAAACGCGGTGACCGTAAAATTGGACACGTGGTTGTGGTTCAGTTGAGTACTCATAAACAAATTGGCTTTGTAGTTGATTCATTAATCGGGCAGGAAGAAGTTGTTATTAAACCATTGGATGCTTTATTACAGGGCACGCCTGGTATGGCAGGCGCAACGATTACCAGTGACGGTGGTATCGCGTTAATTTTAGATGTTCCGGGTTTATTAAAAAGATACGCAAAAAAATAGCTCAAGATTAGGAATTTTAAATGCCAATAAATGTGCTGGTGGTGGATGACTCTAGTTTTTTTAGACGTAGAGTTTCTGAAATTATCGAACAAGATCCAGAGCTTACGGTTATTGATACCGCGGTTAATGGTAAAGAAGCTGTCGAAAAAGCACGTACAATTAAGCCTGATGTGATCACTATGGATATTGAGATGCCAGTCATGGATGGTATCTCAGCTGTACGGGCTATTATGCAGGATAATCCGATTCCCATCCTGATGTTTTCTTCATTAACTCATGATGGTGCTAAAGCCACGCTGGATGCACTAGAAGCAGGTGCGCTCGATTTTCTCCCAAAAAAGTTTGAAGATATTGCCAGAAACCGCGAAGATGCAATTCAGCAATTACTTTCCCGTATAAAACAAATTTCACGCCGGCGATTATTTAAAAAACCTCAGGTTTCAGCTTTCAATAAACCAGGTTTATCGACTGCAAATCGACAGGGGGCTTCTACTGCAGCTTCACCTAAGCCTGTTACAAATAACCGAAGCTTTGCTGGTGTTTCGTCAACAGGCAGCTCTGCGGTAAATCAGCCGGCCGCTGAGCCTAAATTCAGGGCCAGTCGACCTTCCGGCAGTTATAAGCTACTGGCTATTGGTACTTCAACCGGTGGTCCGGTTGCGCTGCAAACTATTTTAACTCAGTTACCCAAAAACTTTCCGGTTCCTATTTTACTGATTCAGCATATGCCAGCAGCCTTTACCGGGGCATTCGCGGCACGTTTGGATGGTATGTGTCAAATTTCGGTCAAAGAGGCCGAAAACGGTGATGTGTTGCGTCCCGGCTGTGCCTATTTGGCTCCGGGCGGTAAACAAATGATGGTTGAGCCCGGAAGCGGTAATGGGAAAATCGTCGTAAAAGAAGATGATTCTGATAGGTTAACCTATAAACCCAGCGTTGATTTGACGTTTGCATCAACCGCAAAAGCATTTCGTAATCATGTATTGGCTGTTGTATTAACAGGTATGGGCGCGGATGGTCGGGAAGGTGCCAGAATGCTTAAAAATACAGGCTCAGTTGTTTGGGCACAAGACGAGGCTTCCTGTGTAGTTTACGGAATGCCGCAAGCTGTTGCCTCTGCTGGAATCGCCACACAAAGCATTTCAATTAATCAGATGGCCGGTCGGATCCAAACTGAAATCTGTGGTTAAGATAAGGATTTGATGTGATTGTCTGGACGGTAGCAAATCAAAAAGGTGGCGTTGGAAAAACGACGACAACAGTAACCCTTGCCGGCATTTTAGCTCAGCAAGGCAAACGTGTTTTGCTTATTGATACCGACCCGCATGCTTCATTGACCTATTATTTTGGAATCGATTCAGAAGAGCTGGATAACAGTGTTTTTGATTTGTTTGTCTATCGCAAGAAATTAGCCAAAGAGCAATTATTGCAAACGCTTTGCCCGACCAATATGGATAATCTGGATGTACTGCCCGCGACTATGGCGCTTGCCACGCTGGACCGGCGTATGGGTAATCAAAGTGGTATGGGGCTGGTTTTAAAAAATGCACTGGCGTTATTAGAAGATGAATATGATTACGCTTTAATCGATTGTCCGCCTGTATTGGGCGTATTAATGGTTAATGCGCTTGCCGCTTGCAATCGAATCTTAATTCCGGTTCAAACCGAATTTCTTGCATTAAAAGGTCTGGACAGAATGATGAGAACCTTATATCTGATGGGGCGCTCGCAAAAAAAAGATTATCAATATACAATCATTCCAACTATGTTTGATAAGCGTACCCGGGCGTCATTGGAAGCCTATAAAGAGCTAAAGCAGGTATATCAGGATAAAGTTTGGTCAAATGTGATCCCGGTCGATACCAAATTCAGAGATGCAAGTCTGGCTCAAACTGTGCCCTCGGTATATACGCCAAAATCCAGAGGTGTATTTGCCTATCAAAACTTATTGGCTTTTTTATCTCAGGTAAACAATTAGATGAGCAAAGGTAGTTTCGCAAATGAAGAGATAATGGAAGAGTATTTGGATGCTCTGTTATCTGAAACACCCGCTGTTAAAACTCATAAAACAGCAGCAAGCGTACCTGTATTTGAGCATGAAGCAAAATCGGTAAAATCTGTACTGGATGGAAAATCTATCAACCCAGTAGAACATTTGCTGGATCAGGTAACACCTGAGTTAGAAGTCACTGAGATACCTAAAAAGATTGCACAACAACCGGAGCCTATTGTTCAAGCCGAAACGGTTAAACAAAGTGAATTGGCGCAAACGCCAGAAGATAATCCGGTAAAAGACTATCATACAGGTGAATTTCAGGCACTCTTTTTTGAAGTAGCCGGCTTGATATTGGCTGTGCCTTTAACCGAGCTAGGTGGTATTCATAACCTGACGGATACGTCTCCGCTTTTTGGTAAACCCAAGTGGTTTAAAGGCGTCATGGTAAACCGTGAAGAAAAGCTGCATGTCGTGGATACTGCTCAATGGGTTATGCCGGAAAAATGTACGCCAGAATTAGTTAACACTCTGACATACAAATATATTATTATGTTAGGTGAAAGTAACTGGGGTTTATCTTGTGAAAAATTAATTAATACAGTTACACTTAACCAAGAAGATATAAAATGGCGAGCCGGTTCAGGTAAACGGCCTTGGTTAGCTGGCTTAGTAAAAGAAAAAATGTGTGCCTTATTGGATGTCGAACAGCTTATTTCGCTTTTGAATAACGGGCTCGATAGTCAAGATGGTTAAAAAGTGAGTTCTGGCGGAGTAGATTTATGAGCAATACAGAAAGAAACATTGCCGCGGAAGCAGCAGACAGCGAAGTATTACAGTGGGTAACCTTTAAACTCGACGAAGAAACCTATGGCATCAATGTGATGCAGGTACAAGAAGTATTGCGGTATTCCGAAATTGCTCCGGTACCGGGTGCGCCTTCTTATGTGTTAGGTATTATTAATCTTAGAGGTAATGTGGTTACTGTAATAGATACGCGTGCTCGTTTTGGACTGGCGCCCAGTACAGTTACAGATAACTCCAGAATTGTGATCATAGAAGCCGAAAAACAAGTTATCGGTATATTGGTTGATAGTGTTGCTGAAGTGGTTTATCTCAAAACGTCAGAAATAGACAGTACACCTAATGTGGGGACCGAAGAAAGTGCTCGCTTTATACAGGGTGTTTCAAACCGTGAAGGCGAATTATTGATTCTGGTCGATCTAAATAAATTGTTAAGTGACGAAGAGTGGGATGAGTTAAGTACATTCTAACAATATGATCAATGTTTCATGGATAGCTCTGGGTGTCGCTGTGCTGGCTGTAGGCCTAGCAATATTATTTCACCTTAAGCAAATAAAAGCGCTCAAACAAGTTATTGAAGATTTATCTGAAGGTAAATCAAACCTTGAACGGGAGCATAAAATATTACGTCATGAAATTGACGAAATTCGCTCAGGTTCAATAGGCATTGGTCAAAAATTAAAGCAATTGCAAACCTGGTTTCAGGAAATGGATGAACGTCAGTCTGAAATGTCGTTACAGGATCCTGAATCCAGATTGTATACGCGTGCTGCTAAAATGGCTGCAAAAGGCGCTTCTGCACAAGAGATAGCTGAAGATTGCGAAATCCCTCTGGTAGAAGCTGAGCTCATCGTCTCACTTAGAAAAAATACCTGATCTGACTTTACTCTTTAACCAGTATAAAAATAAGCTTACCTAATCAGGTTTTCGTTCTTGCCATTAATCCATAAATACGGAGATATTATGAAACTCTATCACTACGGGCTGTTTAGTTTATTTATGGCAAACAGTTTACCAGCGCTGGCACAGCAAGATGTCAGAGATATTTTCCAACAAAATTGCGCCAGTTGCCATGGTGACAATCTCGAAGGCGGCATGGCAAAAAGTTTGGTTGATAAACAATGGCAATACGGTACTTCAGATAAAAAAATATTTGAGACAATAAAAAATGGCGTGACCGAAGCCGGTATGCCTGCATGGGGCTCACTCTTATCTGATCAAGATATTCGGGCACTCGTCGTTTATATTCAGGAAAAAGAGTATCAGGCACAACAGAACGAACTGAAAAGTCAGGTTTCTGAAGCAGGCTTAGCTGAGTTTTCAACCAAAGAATATACATTCAGTCTTGAAACACTCGCTGAGTTTGATAGCACTATCTGGGCCGTAACCGCTTTGCCAAGTGGTGACATTCTGGCTACAGAAAAGCAGGGCAAACTATGGTTAATTCAGCCAGAGCAGAATGGCAAAAAACAGGTTATAACTGAAATTAAAGGCATACCTGAAGTTTGGCATCGTTCTCAGGGCGGTTTACTGGATGTAGCTGTGCATCCTAATTACCCTAAGCAGCCTTGGGTCTATTTAAGCTATTCTCAGCCCAGTTCAAGTATTGGCAGTGATAAAGAAGGCACAATGACGGCGATTGTTCGGGGTCAGATTGTTGATGGACAATGGCAGTCACAGCAAATGGTTTATTCTGCTCCGGCTAAGTTTCACACTCGCTCGGGTCATCATTTTGGTAGTCGTATTGTGCTGCATAATGGTTATGTTTATTTTTCTGTGGGCGATCGTGGCAAAATGGAACTGGCACAGGATTTATCTAAACCAAACGGCAAAATACACCGTCTTTATTATGACGGACGCATTCCGCAAAATAACCCGTTTGTTAAACAAAAAGAGGCTTTACCCAGCATCTGGAGTTATGGACACAGAAACCCTCAAGGGTTAGCTTTGCATCCATTGACCTCTGATATCTGGGAAACTGAACATGGCCCCAGAGGGGGTGATGAAGTCAACCTGATTGAATCAAATAAAAACTATGGTTGGCCAGTGATTACCTACGGGATTAATTACAACGGTCAGCCGATCACCGACAAAACGGAAATGCCGGGCATGGAGCAACCTAAGCATTATTGGGTGCCTTCTATTGCAACCGGGGGAATTGAATTTTATCAGGGTAAAACCTTTGCTAAATGGCAAAATAACTTATTGGTTACCGGTATGGCTAAACAGGAGTTAAGGCGCTTAGTTATCCGTGATAACCAGGTTGTGGAAGATGAAGTCCTGATTAAAGATCAAGGTAGGGTACGGGATGTTGGTGTCTCGCCTGACGGTGATATTTTGGTCGTCTTAAACGGTGCAAACCAGACCTACAAAATTGTAAAACTGAAGGTTAAATCCTAGAGCCAGTTTATCTTTGTGTTATTTTTGAGCAATAGGCGATTTTAATCATTAACAAAGCAGAATAAGTGCGGTTTAGTTGTTCTAAATAAACGAATTCTAATGAAGTTAAGGGTTAAATAGCCATTGCCCTTCTGGCAGTCGCTCGGTTTAAGCTAATACAAAATGGCAAGGTCGAATCTTTCTACTCTTGCCATTTTTTATACACCTGCATAATTAAGTCCATGTTCTCAACCAGCAAATCGACCAATTGAGGGTCAAAGTGCAAGCCTCGTTGAGACTGAATAAATGCCAGCGTTTTTTCAATGCTCCAGGCCTCTTTGTAAGGCCGTTTACTGGTCAGCGCATCAAATACATCGGCTAACGCAACAATGCGTCCTTCAATCGGAATATCCTCGCCCTTTAACCCTTCCGGATAGCCAGTGCCATCCCACTTTTCATGATGTGTCAGTGCAATAGAGCGGGCTAGGCGTAACAAATCAGAATTACATTCACCTAAAATATCAGCTCCGATTTGTGGATGGGTTTTCATAATGGCCATTTCGTCGTCGTTCAATCGACCGGGTTTAAGCATAATACTGTCGGCAATCCCGATTTTGCCGACATCATGCATAGGCGCCGCATGTAAAATTTTCTCGGATTGCTTTTCCGATAGACCATAAGCTTTAGCTAAAATTTTTGAATAATGACTCATACGGATAACATGCATGCCGGTTTCGTTATCTTTGTACTCAGAAGCTCGGCCCAGTACCTGAATAACCTGCATCCGTGTTTTTTTCAATTCATCCGCTTGTACCAGCGAGAGATGATTTTTTACTCGCGCTTTAACAATAGCCGGAGAAACTGGTTTCGTAATATAATCGACAGCGCCGAGTTCAAACCCTTTAGCTTCATCTACTTCTTCGGATAACGCGGATACAAAAATGACTGGGATTGATAGGGTACCTGGGTTAAATTTTAATGTTTCACAAACTTCATATCCGGACATGTCCGGCATCATAATATCCAATAAAATCAGATTGGGTTTTTCTTCGGTAGCCAGCTTTAATGCATCATGTCCATTTTTTGCGAAGATAAGCCGGTAGTCTGCCTGCAAAATACTTTTTAAAACCCGTAAATTCGCAGGCTCATCATCTACAATGAGTAGTTTCGGTGTCGTGTCAGGTATGCAGGACATTATTGCTCCGGTTGACTTGTTTGTTGCAGTTTGATTAATTCTGCAAGTGCGGATTCAAATTCAAAATCATTGATATCATTGATAATTTGATTGATTTTTTGTCGATTTTCAGAATTAGCTGCGCGAGATAGTTGAGTCAGTAAGCGATCATCAATTTCGTTATGAGTAACTTTTTCGATTAACTGGCTTAATGCAGGTTCAAGTGACTCAGTGGGTAAATCATCCGGTTGATTTAATTCTGGGTGTGACTCAATATATTTATCCACCCGAGTTTTAATTTGCTTAAGTTGAGCAAATATCAGGTCCAGCGTGGATTTAATGTCCTCTAATTGCTCTTTCTGAATTTGTTTTTCTAAGGTGTTAAAGTTTTCACTGAATTTGTGTAATGCGAGATTACCTGTAACGCCTTTCAGAGCATGTGCCAGCTGTTTTAATTGAGACCAGTTTGCATCCGCCAGTAATTGATAATAGCTTGCTGACTGCTGGGTTTGCTCGTCAATAAAATGCGTTAATTCATTGAGGTAAGTGGTTGCATTTCCCCAAAGCTTGATGCCTTTACTGAAACTAACCAATTGTCCGGGCTTATCGGCTGTTTTATCATTATTTTGAATGAGTTGAATGTTCATAACCTTTGCGATTTCTCGGTTTAACTGTTCTAAATCAACAGGTTTATTCGCAAAACCACTCATACCCGCTTGTTTAGCTGCCTGCTTGTCGTTGCTCATCACGCTCGCAGTTAAAGCGATAATCGGTATCGGCTTTAGATTATTCTGGCGTTCACTTTCACGGCGGGATTGAGTCGCGGTTAATCCGTCCATCACGGGCATTTGAATATCCATTAATACCAGATCGATTTCGGGTTGTTTATCCATCCGGATTAATGCCTGCATCCCATCCCGAGCGGATAATACTTGATGCCCTTGTCTGGTCAACATTAAGGTCAACAGATCAATATTTTGTTGAATATCATCCACTATCAGTATCGTCAGTGGTGGTAGTGTAGAATTGTGCTCAAATGAGCGGCTGATATCACATTTATCACTGATATCCAGCGGAATGCTCACTGTAAATTGGCTACCTTTGTTTAGCTCACTTTCAACTTTTATATTGCCATTCATCAGTTGAGCCAATTTATAACTGATGGTGGTGCCCAGTCCTGTGCCACCAAATTTGCGGCTGATGGAAGCGTCAGCCTGAGCGTAAGCGTCAAAAATATTTTTAACATGTTGCGGCGACATACCTATGCCAGTATCTTCGACAATAAATTCAATTGTATTGTCCTTTGCCGGCTGAACAATCAGGTTAACAGAGCCTTCCGGGGTGAACTTAATGGCATTGCCAATTAAATTGGTCAGAATTTGTCTAAGCCTGTCCGGGTCGCCCTGATAGCAAGATGCGAGGTTGGATGAAAGTTCTGTATTTAATAAAATCCCTTTCTTTTTGGCCTCCATATACAGGGTAGATACCACGGCATCTACTTCTTCGATTAAATCAAAATCCCGAATGTCGAGTTCAAATTTACCTTTTTCTAGCTTAGCGCTGTCAAGGATATCATTTAGTAAATGCAATAGAGATTTGGCTGAATGATTTATTGTCGTCAAATGTCTGGATTGTTCTGAGCTTAATTCGGTTTCAAGTAATATGTCACTAAAACCTATGATGGCATTCATTGGTGTGCGAATTTCATGGCTCATATTCGCGGTAAATGCAGCTCTGGCAGCCGCGGCTTGTTCAGCTGTTTCTTTGGCTTGCCTGAGTTCCTCTTCCATCAGCTTTCGCTCTGTAATATCCATGATAAAACCGTCAAGGCAAGTGGCTTTAGAATTTGGGTCTGCGACCTGACAGCCATATTCGAGCAGCCATCGGATCTCACCACTTTTAGTAATCACTCTGTATTCGAGCGTGTAGCTTTTGCCTTGTTCATGATAAATCATGACGTTATCTAAATCTTCTGGATGAATGAGCTCTTTAAATGAGCGTTTTACATCGGGTATTTGAAAATCAGCAGCCGGGTAACCGGTAATAGATTCTACGGCATCACTGATATAAATCATCGGCCATCCGCTTTGATCAATACATCTGAATGCTATACCAGGGATATTTGTAATTAACGACCTGAATTTACTTTCATTTTCTCTGAGCGCTGTCTCCATTTTGACCCGCTCAGTCAAATCAGAACCAATTGCCACATACAGGGTTTCACCGTCAAAATCGACTTTGCCAACCGCAACCCTGACATCTTTTAAATAGCCGTCTTTATGGCGCACTTTAATATCTCGGCTTTTACCCACAAAATAGTTAATGCCGGTAGACAGTTGAAATTCAAACTCATCCTGAATATCTGGGGTCAGAAGTTGGGTAATTGATTGACCTTTGAGCTGGCTTTCATCCCAGCCAAACAAATGAAAAGTGGCCTGATTCGCACTGAGCACTTGTCCGTTTTTATCCATTGTTAAAATGCCATCTATCGCTGTATCCATAATCGCTTTGATTCTGTATTCATTGTTATTCGCCTGACGGGACAAATCGCGATATCTGAAAGTGTAATTGACGGCCAATACCAAGCTAACCATGACTAAAGTGATACTGCCGATACCGATACCCAGATAAAGTGACATTTCATCGGGTTGATTGCTCAGCTCTAATCCTTCGGGTAAAACAAACCTGGCAGCAGCCATGCCTGTGTAATGCATACCTGAAATTGCAGAACCCATCACTAGGCTGGCAATGAGTGTCGTAAAAAGGTGAGAATGCTTTTTTTCTGCATACCTGAGCAGAGCAAATTTTATCCATAAAGCCAGAATAGCCAGGCCAACGGCAACTACAATTGAGGTTATAAATAAGCCGATATCATACCTGAGCAGGGGCGCCATTTGCATTGCAGCCATCCCCAAATAATGCATGGTACCTATCCCGGCACCCACCAGAATACCACCAATAACCAGTTGCTTTTTTTGTATCCGGGTCTGGCTTAAAATGCTCAGTGCGAGCCAGGAAGCCAATAATGAAGGAAACATTGAGGCCAGTGTAATGCCCCAGTCGTATTCAATTTGAGTACACAAACTAAAGGCAAGCATACCGATAAAATGCATTGACCAGACACCACCCCCCAGCGCAATTGCACCACTGGCCAGAGAAACATGGCGTCTGATCTTATTGGTGGACGTGGCAGCAAACTCGGAAACTTGCAGACCGATAAAAGATGAGAGAATCGCGATGAGAACGGATAGACTGACAAGCCAAAAGTCGTAACTGCCGTCTGCTAATAAGCTGTATTCAGGGATTTTAAACCAGCTTTGGATATAATTCATATATGACCGTGTGAGTTTATTTTAAGGCTGTAATCCAACTCATACTGAATAAATCCCTGTTTGTATCAGTCAGATGTCATTTTCCCTAAATATTCTCAATCATGCCAACTCGATGAGATGGTCCTTTTAATTGCCTTTAATATAAGTTAATAAATACTAAAGTGTTCAGTGTAACCTTTCTTTCTCGATAAAAAAATACGAATCGGTCACGATTCGTTATTTTACTCTGGGCGGTTTAATAGAGTTTACTACCCCAATTCAGCTTTCGTCTTAAAACACTAAAATAATTGTAATCCTTTGGATGTATTAATTTTAGCGGATGAGGTGATTTTTTAATTCGCACTTCATCTCCTTGTAAGACAGGTAAAGTGACATGCCCGTCACAGGTTACACCCAACTGGGCCTGTGCTTTGTTTGAGACGACCAAACGTAAATCTGAATCAGCATCAACGACTAAAGGACGATTTGCCAGCGAGTGTGGGAACATAGGTAATAATACTATGGCGTTTAAATTAGGGGTTAAAATTGGACCGCCGCCCGATAAGGAATAGGCGGTTGAGCCTGTCGGCGTGCACATAATTAAGCCATCGGCTCGCTGGCTGAAAACGAACTTATCATTGATATAAACTTCAAATTCTATCATATGAGCGACTTTGTCAGAGTGCAAAACGGCTTCGTTAACCGCAGTATTGGTTGCTTTTACCTGATTATGCCGGTGAACTTCGACCTCCAGTAAAAACCTTTCTTCGGTTGTGAATTGCCCTTTTAGTACCTGGCTCAGTACAGATTCACAGGCATCTGGATGAATGTCGGTTAAAAATCCTAAGTTTCCGCGGTTTACCCCGATTACCAGGGTATCGAAACGGGATAATACTCTGGCGGCACCCAGCATATTTCCATCACCGCCGACAACAATCACTAAGTCACAAAACTCGCCCAGTTCAACCAAGTTTAAAGATTGCACATCTTCTTCATCATTGATTAAAGCCACTCTTTGTTCAATAAAAACATCACACCCCTGTTGGGTCAGAAAGGCTCTGAGTGACTCAACAGTTTGCTGTGTTTCTGAATGATTTGCTTTGCCAACGATTCCAATTTTATTAAATAATTTAGCCATATGTGCAACTTCATCCTTAGGGTCAATTAACTATATCGTTAAGTTTATCAATAATTAATTGAAATTTATCTAATACACCTCATATAAATTAAATAAATTAATAAAAATAATTCGAGTTATTTGGTGAGCATGAATGACCAATGTAGATTTAAAACCCAGAGCACGACAAATTTTACATGTGTTGGTTGAGCAATATCTGAATCAGGGTCAGCCTGTATCTTCTAAACATTTGGCCCAAATTGAATCGATTTCTGCAAGCTCAGCAACCGTTCGAAACATTATGATGACGCTTGAAAAAGCCGGATTACTGATGTCACCACATACATCCGCCGGACGCATTCCGACCGCTCAGGGATTGCGTTTATTCGTTGATGAGCTGCTAACGGTCGACTCTTTTCAGGATTTTTTAAACGTTAATCAGTTGCCCGAACTTGAACAGCGATTACTGCAAAGGCAACTGTCAGCCACTCAGTTATGTCAACATGCATCAAAATTGTTGGCAGACGTAACACATTTAACCAGCATGGTGACTATACCCAGAAAGCAGGAAGTCGCTGTTGAACGGATTGAGTTTATCCATTTATCTGATACCCGTTTAATGGCCATTATTGTGCTTAAAAATGGAGATATTCAAAATAAGGTCATTGACTTACCCATTAGCATTACGCATGCAACTTTATTGAAAACCAGCGAACTGATGAATATGGTGCTGGCCGGTAAAACGTTAAGTCAGGGTTACAAACAGATCAAAGAGCTGGCCAAGGGGGATGCTCAGCTTGATTGTTTAACCGATTTAACTTTGCAAAAGGATAATGTGAATGAAGCGATTGGCAATCTTTTAGTGGCCGGGCAAAGTCACTTATTAGATGAAAATATTAGTCCTGAATTGAATAAGATTCGGGCCGTTTTTGAAGCCATAGCGGATAAACATCTGGTGCTGGATATTATGGAAAGGTGCCGCGATGAAAAAGGGGTTAAAATTTTTATCGGTGAAGAAACAGGCATCGAAACTTTGTCTGAGTGCAGTTTAATTAGTGCGCCATATCGGGCCAACGGTCAGGTTGTTGGCAGTCTGGCGGTTATAGGTCCAACACGGATGGATTATAGAAAAGTGATACCAATTATCGATATGACATCTAAATTATTAACTTCTGCCTTGAATCAGTTAAGATAGTCCCCATTATTGAGGAAATTCGTAAGTGAAACCGTTTTGGAGTTTTAAAAAGATGAGTAATGAACCACAAGATACTCAAGCTGAAGAGCAAGTAGAAGCTGCGCCAGAGACGCAGGAGCAGCAAGCTGAAACAGCTGAAGTTGTAGATGAAAGGGATCAGAAAATTGCTGAATTGAGTGCAAAGCTAGCTGCATCAGAAGCCAAAGTAACTGAACAGCAGGATTCTGTTGTCCGGGCAAAAGCAGAAGTTGAAAATATTCGCAGACGTGCCGCGCAAGATGTCGAAAAAGCACACAAGTTTGCATTAGAAAAATTTGCCGGTGAACTTTTACCTATTGTTGATAATCTGCAACGAGCATTGGAAGCGGCTGATAAGTCAAATGAAGCTTTGGTTCCTATGATTGAAGGGATCGAATTAACGCAAAAGAGTTTTGATAATACGCTGGGCAAATTTGGAATCGAAGTCGTTGCCCCAGCTCAGGGTGATGCATTAAATCCTGATTTGCATCAGGCGATGTCTATGCTGCCAAATCCGGATGTTGCGCCAAATGCGATTATTGATTGCTTGCAAAAAGGTTACACTATCAATGGCCGTTTATTACGCCCGGCTATGGTCATTGTATCTGCAGCCGGTGGGGTTGATACTAAAGCATAACGAATTTCTTAACGGATATATCAGTGATTGCAAAAAACGGAGGCTAAGCCTCCGTTTTTGTTATTCGTTTCATCTACTAGGGTGACAGCCTGTCAGTTTTTAGGTGTCGCTTTATCTTCAATTAAATGCATTAACTCGCGTTTAAGTAAGTATTGATCACCTGTATTTAATTCAACAATCCGGCGTAAATGCGTCACACTGTCGATATCTATTTGCTCACATTGTAAACCAAGCACATCCGGCTCTATATGAACAATTTTAACGGACATCTTGATTTTTAAATCGGGCGCATCAGTTAAACCAAAATTCAGATTAAAGGTATCTTGATGATTCAGTTGCGAAGGCAATGCATTTTCCGGATAACTTATTAAAGCTCCATTGAGAGATACATCAATTAATTCAACCTGCCATATATCATGATCATGGCTTAAAGTGGCATGGTTATCAAAAAATACCCGGGTATAATGTCTGCGCTCAGTCATAAGTCATCTTCTTTGAAGCAATAAATTTAAAGATAGCGTATATACAAAAAAGCAGCAAAATCTTGCTGCTTTTTAATTTTTATAGGCTTAGCCGATTTTTTTGTATTTGATTCTGTGCGGATGCAGTACCGCTTCCTCACCCAGAGTTTGTTTTAACCAAGCTTCGTATTCGGTGTAGTTCCCTTCATAGAAGTTAACCTGACCTTCATCACGATAGTCCAGAATATGGGTTGCGATTCTGTCTAAAAACCAACGGTCATGCGATATCACCATAGCGCAGCCAGGAAAATCCAATAATGCATTTTCCAGCGCTCGCAGCGTTTCAACATCTAAATCATTGGTTGGCTCATCCAGTAATAATACGTTACCGCCGGCTTTTAATAATTTAGCCAAATGCACACGGTTTCTCTCACCACCGGATAATTCGCCAATGCGTTTTTGCTGATCTGAACCTTTAAAGTTAAATCGGCTAACATAAGCACGGCTGTTAATTTCAAAGCTGCCAATCTGAATCACATCCTGACCATCAGAAATTTCCTGCCATACGGTGTTATCATCATTCATATCATCACGGAACTGATCAACACTGGAGAGCTTAACGGTATCACCGACAATAATTTCACCAGAATCCGGTTGCTCCTGACCCGATAACATTCTAAATAATGTCGATTTACCTGCACCGTTTGGACCGATAATGCCAACAATCGCCCCTTTAGGCATAGTGAAGTTTAAGCCGTCAATTAGGACTCGATCACCATAAGATTTTTTTAGATCATGTACTTCAATGACTTTGTCACCTAAACGTTCACCCGGCGGAATATAAAGTTCATTGGTTTCATTTCGACGTTGGAAATCTTGGTTATTCAGCTCTTCAAAGCGGGCCATACGCGCTTTACTTTTTGCCTGACGGCCTTTTGGATTGTTTCTGACCCATTCAAGTTCTTGTTTAATTGAGCGCTGGCGTGCATTTTCATTTTTTTCTTCTTGCTCTAAACGTGCATCTTTTTGTTCCAGCCATGAAGAATAATTACCTTCCCAAGGAATGCCTTGGCCACGATCAAGTTCTAATATCCAGCCGGCAACATTATCAAGGAAGTATCTATCATGGGTAATGGCAACGACAGTCCCTTCATAGTCATGTAAAAAGCGCTCAAGCCAAGCAACCGATTCTGCATCCAAGTGGTTGGTCGGTTCATCCAGTAATAACATATCCGGCTTTTCTAATAATAACCGACATAATGCCACACGACGTCTTTCACCACCGGATAGTTTATTTACATCTGCATCCCAAGGCGGCAATCTAAGCGCATCTGCTGCGCGCTCGAGCATATTTTCAATGTTGTGTCCGTCAGTGGCCTGGATGATGGCTTCTAACTCGCCTTGCTCTTTAGCCAACGCATCAAAATCTGCATCAGGTTCAGCATAGGCAGCATATACTTCATCCAGTCTGCTAATTGCATTTTTAACGACAGCTACAGCTTCTTCGATATTTTCGCGAACGTTTTTTTCCGGGTTTAGCTGAGGTTCTTGCGGTAAATAACCTATATTGATTCCGGGTTGGGCACGTGCTTCACCTTCAATTTCGGTATCTATACCCGCCATTATTCTAAGCAGGGTCGATTTACCGGCACCATTTAAACCTAAAACGCCTATTTTGGCGCCCGGGAAAAAGCACAGATTAATATTTTTTAAAATCTCACGTTTCGGTGGCACGATTTTGCCAACCTGAGACATTGTATAAACGTATTGCGCCATGAGTTCAATCCTAATTTGTTTTTGATTAAATCAATTTAATTTGGCGTTATTCTAACGCCTGATGAGTCATTTAGAAACCATCGAATTTGTCAGAGATCATAGAATTTATAATGCCTGAAGGCGAGCAATGCTTAAAAAAATTTGCATTTTCGGGCCAAATAGCGCTTTAATAGAGGCATGGTCATTTATCGACGTTCTTTACCCATAGCGGGTTCGTGGCACTGACTAATGAATAAGAAAAACAAAATAATCATAAATTGAGGCTCAGTCATTAAATGCAGTGGCTTAAAACCCAAATTCTCCATTCAATTTCAGTAAAAGCTAGTATCGCTATATTTTTATCTTGCATGATAATTGGCTCTATAGGGGTCTATTTTTTTACTCAGGTTCAGGATAAATATCTGGCGCGTATCCTTAGCGCAGATTTGGATAATGCAGCCGCACAAAGTGCCAAATCAATTTCCCGTTATTTAGACAGCTTGCTGGAGCTGGGATTAATGGCAAATAGTCAGGTTAAATATTCACTTGAAATGAGTCATCAAGTTGAAGCCCGGCCTGAATTGTGGGAAAAACAAGCCGATGACAGTTACCGCAGCCGTTTTGGTAATAATGCGGTTTATCTTGCCGCTAATGAAACGCTGAGTGCAGAGACTAAAAGGGAAGCTAGCGCATTGGCCCATGTGTGGCCGTTAATGGCATCAAGATTAAGGCGCTCCTTTTCAGCAAGCTACTATATTTCTAAAAACGGTTTAGTTGTCATTCAACCCGCAGAACCCGCGATGAGACTGCCTGCCGTTTATGATTTCAGTCGTGAGTTATTTTACAAATTAGGAACGCCCGAATTAAACCCGACCGGGCAGCCAATTTGGACACCTGTCTATTACGATGATTCACAAGGGAAGTGGATGACCAGTCTGGTTGTTCCGGTTTATATTGCTAATGAATTCAGGGGCGTCACCGGTTTTGATTTTTTAATTGAAGAATTACAAAGTCTGATTAAAGAGCTGTTACCCAACACATTAGATAGAAATCTATTTATTTTTGATAGCAAATATAATTTAATTTTTCATCCTCAGTATATTAATTTATTAGCGCCAGCCAGCTCAGGCGCTTTTGTTGAGTTAAATAACCAGTCTCAGGTACCCGATGGAATTGACGACATTATTCGAACTAGTCTTCAGAATACGACAGAGTTAAAGGCTAAAGCCTACCAAATAGGCGATAAAACTCGACTTGTTTCTGTTGCTCAAATTCCTGAATTGAGTTGGTACTTAGCTTTGTCCGGTTCATTAAGCATTCGCGAAATTCACCTTAATAATTTTAAACAATATCTATTGACCGGCTTTTTAATTTCAGGCTTTTTACTGGCTGGTTTGATTTATTGGTTTTTAAATCATTATGTATTATCAAGGTTACGTAATTTAGCCAAAGCGTTAAGCCTGCATAAGCAGGGTCAGCTAAACCTTGGCAAACTTACTGACAGTTTGGATGAAGTTGGTACTACAGCTAAGACGGTAGAAGCGATGTCAGGTGAAATTCACCACCTGATAGAAGGCCTCAACGAAAAAATTCAGGAAAAAGAAGTCGCTGAATTATCAGCTTTAAAATTATCCAATGCGGTTAAACACAGTGAAACTGCGATTGCGATTTTAAATGAGTGGTTTGAAATTGAATTTGTTAATCCTAAATTTGTTGAACTGACTGGAAGACCTGAGTTTGAATTGATTGGAATCAAAATTGAAGAAGTCATTGATGAGCAAATGCGCTGGATATTAGATGGCGCGTTTGAAAAGCTCTCATCAGGACATGCGTGGAAAGGCGAACTGGTATTTGAACATCCGGGCAGCCGAGAAGGTATCTGGGTTTCACAAACTTTTTCACCTATGACGCAGGATAAACAAGGCGCAGTGCATTTTGTTTCGGCAACTCAAGACATTAGTTTTATTAAACAAAGCCAGAAAAAAATGGAAAAGCTGGCTTATCATGATCCCCTGACCAAACTCTATAACCGTACTTTTTTTAAAGCGCAATTAACCAAATCACTTGAAATGACTAAGCGTGGCCATTATGCGTTTTGTTTATTTTATTTTGATCTGGATAACTTTAAACGAGTTAACGATGATTTAGGGCATGAAGCGGGTGATTTATTGTTAACCGAAATTGCCAGACGCCTGATAAAGCGACTCAGAGCTGAAGATACAGTGGCCCGATTAGGCGGTGATGAATTTGCAGTTATTATCAGCGGTGTATCTAATGTAGAGCGCGCAGCTGCTTTGGCAAATGACATTCAGAACGTTATTAATCAGCCGGTTAAATTACCCAGTGCAGAGGTTTTGGTGACAGCCAGTATTGGTATCACTATGTCGCCTAAAGATGCGCTCAGCATTGAAGACTTATTGAGAAATGCGGATTTGGCTATGTATAAAGCCAAAGCAGCCGGTCGCAATGCATTTTATTTTTACAGTGATGACTTAAATAAAGCGCTACAGGAGAGCGTATTGCTTGAAAGTGAACTCAGAGTTGCGATCAAAGAGCAGCAATTTGAGTTGCATTATCAACCCCAGATTGATTTAAAAACCGGGGAAGTATTTGGCTTTGAAGCTCTGGTTCGCTGGATACATCCGGTGCGGGGAATGGTGTCTCCAAATATTTTTATTCCGGTTGCCGAGCAGTCTGGCTTGATTGTTGAGTTGGGTGAATGGGTGCTGTCAGAAGCCAGTTTATTTATCGCCCGGTTGAACCAAAAATACAATAAAGCTTTTATGGTAGCCGTCAATTTATCGGCCCGTCAGTTTAAAGATAAAAATGTCGCTAAAGTGATTAAACAGAGTATTAAAAATGCCAATATAAAACCAGCTTGGCTGGATATTGAATTAACTGAATCTATGCTAATGGGTGACATTAATGAAGCTATTCGGCAAATGGACGAAATTAAATCACTCGGTGTACAGCTTTCAATCGATGACTTTGGAACGGGTTATTCCTCATTAAGTTATTTAAAACGCTTTCCGGTAGATACACTAAAAGTAGACAGAGCCTTTATTAAAGATATTCCGCATGATAAAGATGATATGGCAATTTCTGATGCGATTATCGCCATGGCCCATAAATTGAATATGAAAGTTATCGCTGAGGGTATCGAACATGAAGACCATGTGCATTTTTTAGTTGAAAAACAATGTCAGATTGGTCAGGGGTATTTGTTTAGTCCACCGGTCGCTGAAACTAAAATTGATGCATTTTTAACTGAAACCCATAGTTATAAAGCGCTTTTTAAGCGTTAAATTCAAGTGTAAAACAAGCGCCACCGAGTGGTCCTTTGCCGTTAATATTAAGTTGTCCCTGGTAACTTGAAACCAGATCCTGAACAATCGATAAGCCAATTCCGTGGCCCGCTTCGTATGTATCCGCTCTATGACCGCGTTTTAAAATATCCTGAGTTTGTGATTCAGACAAACCACAGCCGTCATCACTGACTTGCAAGGTTAAATTTGGGCTGGATGATATTTCTATGATCACTTTTTGATGGCAGGCTTTTGCCGCATTGTCCAATAAATTACCCAGCAGCTCATACAAGTCAGCTTCTGCTCCGTAAAATACAGGATTGTGAGTGCAATTGAGTTTAAATTGAATCGACTTTTGATGATAAATTTTTTCTAAACTGGTGATAATGGCTTTAGCTATGGGCGCTACTTTACAGCCTTGCTGCCAACTACTTTGACCGGTTTGCGCTTTTTTTAGTTGATGACCAATAATCTGATTAATTTTATCCAACTCAGGTTTTATTGATTGGGGCACGTCTGAATTGTTGAATATGACAGCGAGCGGCGTTTTTAAGCTGTGAGCCAAGTCTGCAAGGGTATTTTTATATCTTTGCCTTTGTTGTTGTTCTGTTTGAATGAGTCGGTTCAGACTGTTATTCAAGGACGCAATTTCAATTGGATAGTTCTCGGAAATCCGGTTTTTATCACCGTTTTCAATATGTTCTACTTCCTGACTGAGCTTTTTCAGTGGTTGTTGAAACCAAAATAGCCAGATGAACTGTAAGCCGGTGAATATGAGCGCTATTGCAATTAGCCAGCGCCATAAACTTTGCTCAAAAATGGTGAGTTGCAGCAGGTAATCCTGTTTGTTTTTGATGATATGAAAAGTAAAGGGATAAACCTGTCCGGCAAATTCAAATTCAACTTTCAATTGCCAGTTGAAGTGATCTTCTCCATTGAGACGGATTTGATTAAACTGACTTTCGCCAACGAACGAATCTGGCCATTGAGCAGGGACTGCCGGGTTGATAAAGGAATCAGAATGCCAAATCAGTGATTGTTCATTCCTAATCAGGGCATAGAGTCCAGAATCCGGCAAATGAAAACCAGGTGCTGCTAACGCCCCGTTAAAGCTTAGCTGGCCATTATCGATTTCACTGGCGGCCAGCAAATTATAACTGTAAGCCTGCATCGCTTGCTGTTCTGTCAGCTTGGCTTGTATTTCAAATGCTTTGTATAAGCTAATACCAAACAAAGGCAAGATAATTAAGCTGACGATTAAATTTGAAACCAGTAGCCTTTGTTTAAAGCTCAGCCGGGCCAGTTTGTGTTTAAGCTTCATCATTACAGAATCTGTAACCCTGGCCGCGTACGGTTTGAATATAAAGGTCGGCTTGTTGCGGACTGATTTTACGTCGCAAACGTTTTACAAACACCTCAATGACATTTGAATCTCTGTCAAAGTCCTGTTCATACAGGTGTTCAGTCAGTTCTGTTTTAGAAATTAATTTATTTGGATGACGCGCAAAATATTCAAGTAACTTATATTCATAGGCTGTCAGGGTGACGGCTGTCTCGGCCAAATAGACCTGAGATAAGTTAGTATCTATTTTGAGCTGGTTAAAAACCAGCACCGGGTTCGCTTGACCCGAACTTCTTCGAATCAAGGCTTTTAGGCGGGCAAACAATTCTTCTGCCTGAAAGGGTTTAGCCAGATAATCATCTGCACCTGCGTTCAGCCCGGCTACTTTATCTTGCCAGTGATCGCGAGCTGTCAGTAGTAAAATCGGGAACGTTTTATGTTTTCTGATTTGCTGAACTAGTTGCAGGCCATCCAGTTTAGGCAGGCCAATATCGATAACCGCAATGTCGTAATCAACTTCCTGAGCGTTAAACAGACCGTCTTCACCATCGAAGCTGGCATCTACTGCATAACCTTGTTGAGTTAGGCTGGTGTATAGGTGTTCATTCAGCTTAATTTCGTCTTCCACTAATAATAAACGCACAAATTATTCCTTCTTCATTTGACCGCTATGCGCATTTACTAAAATGCTCACTACCCGCCCGGAGGGCATCAGTAATTTAATTCGATAATAAGTCTGTTGCTCAATCCGGGTTTTATAGGCTTTTAATATTTTGCCCTGATAGCTTTTTTGCACTGTGTTGATTGCGTGTCGCAACGTCATCGTTTGTGCATTTACCGGACTGATAAAGACAAGCGGTGATATCAGACTGACTGTTAATAACAACAAACGTAAATAGCGAAACATAGATCCACACTTTTATAAATTTAAAAACAAACTGAGTACCTTTCAGGGTACTCAGTTTAGCAATTATTCGAGCGGAGTAACATTAACCGCTACATCAATAAATTTGCCCGGATGATTTTGCATATGAGTATAATATATTTCGCCTTTATATCGGTAGCTTACATCATAACCCGTTAATTCATTGATGGTTTCAGCCCGAACATGGGTCACTTCACATACTTTTCTTTTTTTATGTTTATTGTAACCGGCTCTTTTATGATGGTTTTCCCATTTGCCATGGCCACGTTCATATTTATCATGGTAACGGTAGTCATTAGTGCCATAATTACGGTTATTATAGTTGTTATGAGACTGAGCTGCGGCTTCATTTGCCAGTGCACCGCCAATCACAGCACCCGCGATAGTGGCGACTGCATTGCCTTTGCCTTTACCAAACTGATTACCAATTGCGCCACCGATAACGGCGCCAATAATGGGGGCTGCTGCATCATCGTGATTTTGGCTGTTGGTTCTGTGGTAAGAGTGGTTTCGATTATACGAATAGTCCTGATAACCTGTATCTCTGTACCAACATTGCTTTTTGGGTTTTTCTATTGTGACTTTACGATAAGTGGGTGTGACCTGAACCACTTTAGCGCGTTCAATATTTTCACCGGAATAATGACCATGTTTTGCAAATGCAGGGGTCGCCAGTAAGCCAGTTAATGCTAACGCGAGCGTGCTGTATTTTGCTTGAGTTAAAATTTTCATCACATTCTCCTTCAATCGCTGGCCTTTATTGACCTGACAATGCCAGTTTATAAAGCTCAACCTGAATTTAAACTGAACCGGAAAACGAAATTTTATGAAGTAGCTGATAGAGTGTGAAATGGGTCACGTTTTTGGCGGGTTTTTAATGGAATAGCAATAAAAAAGCGCCAGAGGTGGCGCTTTAATTTCTTTTGTTGCGAGTTAATCCCGGTAGATTTTAAGTAAATCTGAGTAGTGATCAATTCTGCGATCCCGCAAATAAGGCCAGATACGTCTGACATTTTCACTTCTGTCTAAATCAATTTCAGCTATCAGAATTTCTTCTTCATCTTTACTGGCATGAGCGAGAATTTCGCCCTGAGGGCCAGTAATAAAGCTGTTTCCCCAAAATTGAATACCTTGGCTTTGTTCGCTCGGATCGGCTTCAAAACCGGTTCGGTTACAGCTTAATACAGGTACGCCATTGGCTACTGCGTGCGCGCGTTGTGAGATCACCCAAGCATCAAGTTGTCTTTGCTGTTCGGCGTGCTCATCACGCGGGTCCCAGCCAATTGCGGTAGGGTAAATCAATAATTCAGCACCGGCCATTGCCATCAGGCGGGCAGCTTCCGGAAACCATTGATCCCAGCATACGAGTACACCCAGCTTACCTATGCTGGTTTGTATTGGCTCAAATCCGAGATCACCTGGGGTAAAATAAAATTTTTCATAAAAACCGGGATCATCCGGTATGTGCATTTTTCGATATTTTCCGGCAATACTGCCATCTGTATCCAGAACAACCGCTGTGTTATGGTAAACACCAGCTGCACGGCGTTCAAATAATGAAGCAACGATAACAATATTTAACGCTTTCGCGAGTGAACCTAATACTTGAGTACTCGGGCCTGGAATAGGCTCAGCTAAATCAAATTGTTCAACATCTTCAACCTGGCAAAAATAAAGTGAGCGGTGCAACTCTTCTAAGACAATCAGTTTTGCGCCTTTAAGGGCAGCTTCACGGATACCTTCAATGCTTTTTTCCAGATTATGCTCGGGGTTGGCACTGTTAGAGTGCTGGATCAGGGCGGCGGTTAATTGACTCATATTTCAAACCTCAGAATTTAAGCTAAATAGTGACTTAAAAAGCCTTTTGGTAACTGCATGCTAATACAGTGAAGGCTACCAAATTGTTCTATAATCGCACGGCAGTTTATTGCAATGATCTCATGTTCAGGAAATGCAGATTGCATCTGGCTTATCGCAATTTCATCCTGTTTGACGCCATAAACCGGCAATAAAACGGCATGGTTAATGATTAAAAAGTTAGCATAAGTTGCCGGTAAGCGCTCACCTTCAGCATTATATTGTGCATCTGGCCAGGGTAATTCCGTTAATTTGTAAGTTTGTCCGGACAGATTGGTGAAAGTACTAAGTTGTTGTTTCATTGCATCTAAAGCGGCAAAATGATCATCGGACTCATCCTGACAGCCCTGATATATGATTTGATTGTCAGGCGCAAAACGGGCAAGTGTATCTATATGAGCATCCGTATCATCTCCTTCGAGCGCACCATGGTCTAGCCAGAGAATTTTATTTAAACCCAAATGAGTTAATAAAAATTCTGTGACTTGGTGTTTATCAAAATTTGGGTTACGGTTAGGGTTAAGTAAACACTCGCTGGTGACCATTAAACATCCTTGACCGTCGGTTTCTACACCGCCTCCTTCAAGAACAAAATCAACATTTTGCTGGTTACGGATATTCAACTGACTGAATAAGGCCGTATTAATTTGATTATCCAGACTGGATTCAAACTTATTTCCCCAACCGTTAAATATAAAGTTAGCAGCTGAGATAGTTTTATCCCGGACAAGGCAAAGTGGGCCGTGATCTCTGGCCCAGGTATCATTAGTGGGTGTGATCACCCAAAACACCTGATTTAAATCGATTGCTTCTTGCTCAAGCATGGCTTTAACTTTTTGTTTAAGTGCCTGATCGTGGCAGACGATAATCACAGACTCAAAGCGGGTGATGGTTTTAACTAATTCAAGGTAAACGGGTTCAACTTTATCTAAAATTGCCTGCCAGTCGGTTTCTGGGTGAGGCCAGGTCAGCATAACCGCGTCTTGCGGATACCACTCAGCCGGTAAACTAAAGGTATTGTTCACTGTTGTTATTTACTCTTCAAATAAAAGTTTTATTCAGTTTTGTTTTGGGCTTTTTGCTGTGCAAGTTGCCTTAACTGCTTACTTTGTTGATGTAGTGCTGTTCGGACTAGAATTTCTCTGTCTTCTTCGCGTATACGGCTATAGACAAATTTGTACTGGTAGCCAGACTCTGTTTCGCTAATATCAATGATTTCTGCGTAGCAGTATACTGCACTCGATTCTTCAGGGATAAATATTTTTAATCTAAAAGCTTGTTCAATTGTCCATGTTTGTTCAGATTCAACTGTCAGGCCTCCGGCACCAAACTCGACACTTTTATAGCGATTTCCGGCATCATCTTCCTGCATTAAAATATAAGACATAATCAGGTCTATTTTTTTAGATTGCAGATTCAAAAAGCTGACAAGCTCATCAGCTTGTTTTCCCAAATGTCTGATACTGCGTAATGAGTCTGCTTCTAATGAATTTACCTGAGTAGCAAGTTTAAAAGGGAAGGGCATTTCCTCAATAAATTGAGATTCATCCGGCATATTTTCGCCAGCTGAAAAAGCAACTAAATTTATATTTAAGCTGAGAGGAATCGTAAAAAATTCAGCAAACAAAGCTTGTTTTTCGGCTAATGTCATAGAGGTCTCAATTAGAATATGGGGTTAGGCTTCTGTATATCCGTTCATTTCTTCCAGATGCTGATGAATCTGTTCATTAAATGAATGTACCAGTTTTATCGAATGTGCAAACTCATCCGGATATTCCTGCTGAATTTTAACCAGTTTTTGAGCGGCGGGTTCAAACTGATAAGCTTCAGCCAATCTTAACCAACCAATGGCCAATTGAATATCTTGTTTTGTCCCTTCGCTGGTAAAATAACAACGCGCCAATGCCCCCATGGCTTTATTACTGCCGAGTAAGGCGGCTTGTTCAAATAGCTCAAAGGCAATTTTAAATTCTTTCTGTTCTCTGGCCTGAAAAGCTGAATCGAGTAAAGCGTCAATTTGCCATTGAATCTCTGGTTGTGCATGGTATCTGTGAATATCTATCTGCGCACTTTGCTCAGGCTCAGGCGGCAATGAATTTGACTGAAGCCTCTCATCTTGATCTGTCTCAGCTAGAGTTTCTTCAGGCCGTCTTTCTTCAGGTTCGGTTTGCTGACTCAGTTGAATGTCATCTTGAGCCTGAATATGGTTTTCTGCCGGTTCCGGGTTTAGAGCGGGTTGTTCGAGACTTGCTAATTCGGTTTTGTCTAGACTACCGGATGTACTATGATGCATGGCCAGAATAATCGCATCATAACGTGTATTTAACTGCTCAAGTGATTTTTGCTGACGCATATTTTGTTGCTGGTGGAATTCCAACTGCTTTTCGAGTTTGATAATCGTACGTTTTAGCAGTTTCACCTGCTCCTGATGAGCCTGTTTGATGTTGGCAATTTGATGTTGATAGTTTTCTTCGAGTTCAAAAATGCGGGTTTCGTATTGGTGTTTTAAATCCTGTTTATTTTCAGTTTGATTTTTTTCAGCGGTTTGCTGCATGTTTTTTAAACTGTTTTCATAGGTTTTTCTGAGTTCATCAAACCAGCGAAACAAAGTGCCCGGAATTTTGTCTTTTGAATCCGGATTTGAAGAAGCTGAAAATAAAGCAAGAATTTGATTTTTATCTACATAATCCACGCCATACTCTGATTTAGAGCGCAATACTTCGGGTTTTTCTTTATATTTACGCATCGTATCCTGAATAATAGCAACAGATGCGCCGCTAATTTCGGAAGCGTGTTCAAGCGTAATCCAGTTTATATTTTGCTCTGACATGAAGGTTATTTATTATTAGTTTTCCAGCTTAAATCGTATCAGCTTATCAGCCGATCTATCAATGAATTATTGAACTCATATAAATTTTATAAAAATGACTTAGAACTTAAAAGCAAGCTATTGTATTGCTGAGTTGTCAGCAAACCCTCAATCATTTCTTTTACTCTATGGTCAATATTTCCGATATGCTGGGTAATTTCTTTTAGCGGCTTTATTTGCTCGTTATTTACAGTCAGTGAATCTTCTACTTTATCTACAACAAACCCTAATGCCGGTTGCCTGCCATCAATTGTTGTGTATACGGTCACTGGTTTATAAGTGACTTCGAGTTGCTCGCGGGCGATAGCAAATAATCGTTTTAAACTGGCCAGAGTCACTTTACGCTCTTGCTGGATAAGTTTGATGGCTTCTGACTGTTCGCCTTTATCAAGCATATCAAGCGCTTTATCGGCCAGTGAATGAATATGCTTGTGTGGCTTATCAAAGCGTTTTAATACTTCGGCTAAATCTTCATTCTTTGTGGTAAATGTCTGATACCACTGGCCGAATGCACATTTAGCGGGATCTCTGGCCAATGTAAATGCCTGCTTGTTTTTCACACTGTATTCAAGTGCATCCAACCAGTTTTCGTGGTCTTGTTCCCGTTCATTCAATAGGTTTGCAAGCTGTTGGTTTTCTGCATGGGTTGAAGACTTATTCATTGCAATCCCCAAATCATAAATGGGGGTAGGGGTGCCCATAAAGTCCTTTACACCCAAAAAAGCTTTGTCTTCGCTCGGCATTGACGTTTGATCATTACTGAATTTTTCAGTTAATAAAATATCTAAAATATTAAACGCAACAAGATAGTTACCGACTCTAAAATTAACAACTTCCATTCGTTCAGACTTATTTTTTATTCAATGCTTTAACTCTAGCCAGAGTTAAATTAAATACAAGCAAAATTTGAAGCTGATAATGAATTAGTCTAAGGCTGGGTAGGGGAAAAAGCAGAATTTGCATTTTTGAGCATTAAAAATGCAAATTCCGGCAAGCAGATGAATCAGAAATTAAAACGCATAACTTAAGCTGGTATAAATTCCATCATCTAATCCCAGTTGGTAGCCATTGTAGTCTTGAGAAATCCGGGTTTGCCATTCAATCCCTAACCGCACGCCTTTTAATACACCGCTTTGCTGTGCATAGTTTACACCTAAACCTAAGTCGCTGAACTGACCACCATAGTTAGCTTGAATATCAGAGGGACTTGAGTGGTTATGTGCATCGTTATAGTGGCCGGATATTTTATCCTGAGACTGATAACTGAATCGCGCTGAAACACTGAGAGGCTCGATCACCCGGTAAGCCAGCCAGCCGGTTAGCTGATATTTATCTCCGAATGTAAAACCGGATTCATTTTTGTCTTCTAACTTAATGTTAGCGCCAACTTGAGCGCCCCAGGAAAGCGCATTTTGATTGCCGGTATAAGTGACTGATGGAACAAAATCGTAAGTCCCTGAGCCCAATTGCATGCCATAATGGGTAAATTGTCCGTTACTGTTTTTTTCGTTTACCGAGCCGGTGGGAATACTCAGCCCCAGATTAGTGATGAGCTGATGATGGGGTGTCTTAAATAAATTAACCAAAGCACTTACTTGAGTATCGGCAATGCCTGAGGTGCCATGTGAATGGCTAGAATGCATAGCGCCCATTTCCATATCCATGGCATGCGAATGATGTGAATCCATGTCTGAATCCAGCATTTTCATTGTCATCTCCATACTCATGTATTGTGGCATTAGCATCAGAGTTACAGTGTCATTGACTGCATACATAATATCCAGCATATGCATTTTCATTTTCATGCCGGTTGGCGCCATACTATAACCGGCCATCGCGAGTTCAGCCTGAGTGATTTTGTCACTGCCATGATAAAGCTGATTAAAGTCCTGTTCCATATAGCGGTAGCCAAACATGACTTCGCCTTGTTTATGTAAATGGTCAGCCATCACGCCTGCCGGTGCATGCGAAGCCGGGTTAATGCCGTTGGTATGATTTGAATCTGCTAACGCTGGGGAAGCCAGCAAGACGGAGGTGGTTAAGGCCACCGGAAAGATAAAATTGCGCATAATAATTCTCTAATGTAATGAATTAGTGCAATTATATCCGCTCTGAGATGAGCTGTGGATGCGACAAATTGTCGCACCCGCTAAATCAAAAGATTAATTTATTCCTTAACCATATTATGAAGCTTTTCTGCTATTTGTGTATTGTTTTGAAAACCGTTAAAACGCTCAGCTTCTACGCCGGTAGCTAATACGGGTACATCCAAACCCGTATGACCGCCAGATGTCCAGCCGGTATAACTGCGTTGATTGATAATGGCTTTGACCGCTTTATTTAATTGTTTTAGCCGTTGTTTTTGGGTTAAATCCTGATTGTTTTTGATAGCCTGAATAGACTGAACTTCCTGATTTGACAGGTTAAAATCAACGTGATTAGCCCAGTTTGCCGAGAGAGATGTGTGATCAGTTTTACTTTCGCTTAAGCTAGTTGCGATGACCCTTGCTGAGCTGTGTACTTTTGAAATCATATCGGGTAGCCATTGATATTCTCCGTTTGCACCCAAAGACATACCGCCGGTTTCATGATCGGCAGTGACAACTAATAAAGTATCCGGGTTATTTTTCATGAAATTTAAAACGACATTTAAGGCATTTTCAAAATCGCTCATTTCAGCCATAGCACAAACAATGTCGTTCGCATGTCCACACCAGTCAATCTGGCTGCCTTCAATCAGCAATACAAACCCTTGTTCATTGACCAATAAGTCCAAGGCTTTTTCTGTCATTTTTGCAAGTCGAGTCTGGTTAGAATCGATTGCTGACGGAAATCCTCTGGGGTGAAACACACCAATAGCCGGTAATTGATTTAATTGTGCTAACTGATTAAATTCTGTAACCCCCTGATAACCTAATTGGGTTAATTCAGACAATATATTTCTGTCTTCTCGAATCAAGTGCGCTTGTCCGCCACCTAATAATAAATCCATGACAGGTTTATCATTTATTGTGTTATCAACAATTTGATCTGCAATTTGTGGATAGTCTTTTCGGTATTTTTGGTGCGCAAAAAAACTGGCTGGTGTTGCATGGGTCACTTCAGATGTGACTACCAGACCCGTTTTTTTATTGGCCGATTTGGCGGCTTCCATCAGGGTGTATAATGACTGATGTTCATGATCAACTGAAATCGCACCATTATAGGATTTATGAGTGGTTGATAACGCGGTTGCGGCAGCTGCAGAATCGGTTACAAAAGTTTGATCGGCTGGGTAGGTCATCGCTATGCCTCGCCATATTTTATCAAACTCCGTTTGTTTGACTAATTGATTAGGCGTTTGCATTTGATAGTACCGGTAAGCGGTCAGATAATTAACACCCATGCCATCGCCAATCATGTAAATGATATTTTTCGGTGCTGCATAAAGTGTAGAGCTAACACTGAGCATCATAATAAAAAATGTGGTTAATCTTGCTTTCATAAAAATGACCTCTGGCAAAGTTGAAAAATTGATAGCAGGCAATTTTTAAAGTTTACTGGTTAACAATCCGTTTTGAAAGCTTTTAATATCTACCTGATTTTCTGAGGAAAATAATAAGGATTTAAGCTAAGTGATTGTAAACTATTGTGGTTTTTAGGCAGGGTTCGTTATTTTAAGTTGTGGATTAAATTATGGCTTATTGTTAATATTTTGTTTTTTTGAAAAATCCTTAAATATTAGTTATATAGTCTTGTTACAGGTCAATATTTCGGCTAGTATGGATGGCGTTCAATTAATACGATTACAAAATTTGTGGATAAATATAAAAATAACGGAACTATTACTCAATTGAGCAACCTAATTTAATCGTATGTAGCTAAAAAGAACAAAAATAAGCTTAATTAAAGAACTTGGGTGTTAGTTAAAAATGAATAAAGCTGGTGGTATTAAATTAACTACGGTCGCTTTTGCAGTAATTGTTATGGCGATCTCTGCGTTTATTACAACTTCGAATGCGGATGAGCAGTTGCAGCATCCTCAGATTGAAAATCAAAACGCAAAATAATACAACTCAAAAAAGCCTCGTCAGAGGCTTTTTTATTTTTACATTTCACATTTTATACAAGCAGACGCCTCTGCTGCTATTAATCCACTCGGGTCACAAAATACATCAATGTAAAAAAGCCTAAAACCAGAACATTAAATATAAAAATAATTTTAAATCCTTTCATGCCTTGCTGAATCGTCCAGCCATTATGGCGCAAATATAACCACCATAATCCAAAAGTAAGTAAAGGTAAGAGTGCGAATAATCTAATCATTTTGAACCTTTGCCGTTGACATTATATTCTTTTTAGCAAGCAGTGTGATAAATAGCAAGGCGGGTAAGCCTAGCAAGGCTGTACCGATAAAAAATAACGTATAGTCAAATGCTTCCACGGCAAATCCGGAAAAACCCGCGACGAATTTAGGTAACAGCAACATACTTGAGCTGAATATCGCATATTGAGTCGCTGAAAATGATTTATTCGTTAATCCGCTTAAAAATGCAATAAAAGCAGCAGTGGCAATGCCCGCACTTAAATTATCTATCGCTATAACCGCAGTCAGCCAGGTTAAATCCGGCCCTTTTAAAGACAGGGTGACAAACAATAAATTAGTCGCTGCAGCCAATAAACCACCTAAAAACAAAGTAAATAAAGTGCCTTTTTGTTTTAGAATAATACCGCCAAGTGCAGCCCCGACCAGCGTCATAATTACACCATATACTTTTGCGATGGAAGCGATCTCTACTTTGCTAAATCCTGTATCTATATAAAAAGGATTGGCCATAACACCCATTACTACATCCGATAATCGATAGACAGATATTAAGGCAATCAATAAAAATGCAGCTTTACCGTAGCGCAGAAAAAAGTCTTTAACCGGTAACCAGAAAGCATCTACCAGGCTTAACCAAAAACTATCCGGGTGTGGATTCGGGTTGAGTGCTGTGGTGGGCTCAGCACATAATAAAGTGGTTAGTAAGCCGGGTACCATCAGCAGTGCCATAACTTGATAAGTCGATTGCCAAGCCTGATTGCTGAATTCGGCTTCAGTGGGCGCAAACCAGGCTGCCAGTACTAAACTACCTGCTCCGGATACTATCATCGCAATACGGTATCCGGCGAGGTAAGTTGCTGCCATTGCCGCTTGCAAATCAGTAGGGGCAGAATCAATTCGAAAAGCATCAATCACAATATCTTGTGTTGCTGAACTGAATGCAACGCCTAGCGCCAGCAATGAAAAAAGCCAGAGAGCTTGTTTTGGATCGGCAATCGACATTGATAATAAACTGCCAATTATGGCCATTTGTGATACCAGCATCCAGCTTCGTCTTCGGCCCAATTTTTTACTGAGCAGCGGGATTGGATACTTATCAATTAGCGGTGACCACAACCATTTTATTGCATACGCTAATGCAACCCAGCTGAGCATGCCAATACTGGCTCTGTCTATTCCGGCTTCTCTGAGCCAGAATGAAAGTGTTGAAAATACAAGTAATAAAGGTAAGCCGGAAGAAAATCCGAGAAAAAATAGAGCGATAACTCTTTTATCAGTGTAAGGCGCTAACCAATTCATTGAACATCCAATATCAATAAGTTTTGGTTAGCTTACCAGATTAGGGGCGAATGCCAACGCAATCCATCGGAAATGAGCCTTCGCCGTCAATATAATCTGTGCAAATGTTAAGTTCGTCATTTAACAGACTATCGGTTAGCAACGTATCCTGAGGCCAAAAGCTGAGCTGGTGAATCAGATGCCAAAAAACACGCTCCTTTGCTGAGTACGGGTCAGTTTTTGACACTGTTACTTGTGCCCACTCTTCAAAGGTATCCCAAATAAACATATCCAATTCGGTATACTCAATAGAGCGGGTTAGAAAGCCTCGCACATAATAGGCCAGTTGTCTCGATTTGAGCTCGATAAATTGATTTACTCTCACAGCGAAACCCGTTTATGAATTCATATCCATAAGTATAGACATCAATTATGGACGTGGTAGTAAACTAATATCATTTATTACAATTTGTTTAACGGGCACATCAGCTGAACCAAAAGTTTCGTTGTAATTTGTTTCCACCTGAGCAATGGCATCTAATACAGCTTCACCCTCTACAACATAACCGAAAACAGAATACCCCCAGTTTCTCCCTGGGTTTAAATTCTTATTGTCAGCTAAATTAAAATAAAATTGTCTGATGGCTGAGTGCGGGTCATTTTGTCTGGCCATTGCAATTGTCATTCTGTCATTGCTTAAACCATTGCCACTTTCATTAAAGATAGGTTTACCGGTTGGCTTTTCTTCATAGTTTGTATCATAGCCGCCAGCTTGCGCGACAAAACCATCAATAACACGGTGAAAAATGACGCCGTCATATTCATCTTTTACAACATAATCAATAAAATTTGCGACTGTGATAGGGGCTTTTCTGCGGTTTAATTCAACCACTATATCACCCATATTAGTGCTGATCTTTACCATAGGGTAGAGGTTTGAATCTTGTGTATCCGGTTTTGCCTGAACAGTGGAAACCAACATAAATAAAACGACAATACTACTGATTAGGCTATGAGCGACTGATTTTAGATATAAATTCATTATCATCCTCTGTAAAATTTATTGGTATTAGAGTCTTGTAGTCCAACTGATTATTTTGTTGCTTTTATAATAACAAATTTTTTGTTGGAGGCGACAATACTCGAATGTTTAAAAATATGAGCCAGCGACTGGTGGTAACCCAAATGACGGTTACCGACTATATATAACTCACCATCTTGTTTTAAACAGCGATATGCATCTTCAAACATTTGGTTGGCGATGTGATCGGTGATGGCATGCTGTTGATGAAAGGGGGGGTTGCAAACAATCGTATCGGCAGACTCTGAATCCTGCTCAGTTAAGCAATCCTGCCATTTGAATAAAACCTCAGTTTCACAATTTTCAAAATTGAGTGCTAAATTCGCCTGAGCGGATAAAATGGCCTGGTAACTGTCATCCGACGAAACCAGGCTTAAGGGTTTTTGTTTGAGCAGGTGAAACCCTAATACACCATTACCACAAGCCAAATCGATAACGGCTTTATTGTTAACCTTAGGTAGGTGGTCAAGCATAAAGGCTGCACCCATGTCTAAACTAGAACGGGAAAATACATTCGCGGCATTTTTAAAAGTGAGTCCGGAAGGCGCTTTCCATTGCGTCCAGGCATTAAAAGAAGAATAAGGTGCTTTTTGTTTGCCGCTGGCTGTGATGGTTCGGGATTTTTTTTCAGCGAGACTAACGTCCACCTGGCTAAAATAACGGTTAAATAACTTAACGACAGATTTATTAATATGGTTTGCTTTTGCGCCAGCTATCAAAGTTAAATCATCCGGTGCGTTGAGATGTAATACAGCCAAAATCTCTTCCAAGTAATCCAGACTTTTCGGAATCTTTAACAAACAGCAAGTGGTCCTTGATAAATCCGGGTATTCGTTGGTTAGTTTGATTAAATCGGAATCCAGCCCGTTATGTTTCAGGTTTTCGCTGATAGCTAACTGACTGACTTTTGAATCCTGATAAATGACGGGGTGATGCTCGGTTAGCTGACAGCAAATGGCACCAAAAGCGTCATTTAAAATGGCTACAGCTTGTATTTGTTGTATGCCAGATGTGAGCTCAAGATAACGCTTAACGATTAGATTATCAGCACTATCCCATGCTTGAAGGGGTGAGTCAGCGCTTTGTTTCGGGTATCGCCACAGGGTTAATATTTGCTCATTAACGGCCGTTAATTGATGATTATTCTGCATCTGACTAAAAGATCTCATATTCACTTTTGCTTAATTGCCCGGGATTCTAGCAGAATCCGCTTCTTTGCAATAGAGTGCCCTGATTAGATTTAGTCGAACGGGTTTAATCAATTCTTGGCAGCTAAAATAAGTGTGGTGAGTGCTTTGCTTCTCGTATTGACCGCAAGTTCAAGAAGGGAAGCGCCTTTCTCTGTCGTTATGTCTAATTGGGCACCAGCAACAATCAGGGTTTTAACTATGCTTTTTTGATTTAGCTGCACAGCTAATTGAATTGGGGCATACTCATGTTCGCCTGAACGTTTGCCATTAATATCAGCCCCGTATTGTATTAAGAGTTTCACGGCTTGGTTTTGCTCAGCTTCAGTTAGTTTAAAATTACTCAAGGTCATATTAATTAATGACCAACCGTCAATGCTTTGATTTATAGCGACACCATGCTCGAGTAGTTCAATTAATATTGGTACATTCAGGGTTTTTTGATATTTGAGTACAATATATAAAGGACTGATATTGTTTTGCGCTGTTTGGTCTGGGTTGGCGTTGTGAGCCAGCAGCTTTTTTACCCAAAAGCGCTCCTGTCTAATACAGGCAATCATCAAGGGAGTTAAACCAATTGATTGGCCTTTGTTCAGGTTTATGCCTGCCGTATACAGGATATCAAATATTTGATTTAGCTGAGATTCAGGCAAGAGATGCTCATAAGTTACTAGCTGGTGCATTAGGTTTAAGCCTTTATGATTGGTGTGGTTCACATCGCCGCCTTGCTCAATAAAAAACTTCAGCAGGTCAGGTTGGCTATTGGCTGCGGCCAACCATAATGGTGATGAGCCATCTTTGGTTACTGACTCCAGTGGTGCGCCCGCTTTTAATAAGGCTTTGGCGATTTTAAGCCGGCTTTTACCCGAAGACTGGCTTTTTTTATTGGCGGTAAAATGCAGTGCTTGCCAGCCATCCCGGTTTCGTATGGTTAGACTGGCACCGGATTGAATCAATAACTGTGCTACCTTAACTGACCCTTGATTGATTGCCAGCATGAGCGGAGTCCATTGATCAATATCCTGGATATCCAGCTCCGCCCCCAGCTCAATTAAAATACGGGCAACCTCTGGCAGATTCTCTTCTGCGGCAAAATGCAGTGGGGTATTGTTGATATTCGATCTCGCATTCAGGTTGGCATTATGTTGAGCTAAAGTTTTAATCAGCTTAAGTTGGCTTTGGGTATCGGTCGTTAAACCCAAAATGGCATAGTGTAAAGGCGTCCAACCTGAGTTATCAGCCAGATTTGCATCGGCGCCGCCGGTGAGTAATATTTCGGTAATTTCGGTTTGCCCCAGCTGAATACTTCTTATGAGTGGGCTAATGCCATCTTCACTGATTGCATTGGCATCCATACCCTCTTCCAGCAGGCGTTTAACCAGCTTTGGGTAATGGTTTATGATAGCGAGTTCTAACTGACACGCTTCATTGCCCGGGTGCGATGTTTGACAAATCTGTGCAATATCCTGTGGCGCAATGCGTCGAATTTGATTGGCAATGTCTGCTAAACTAGATGCCTGATCATAAGGGTGATAAGCAAAAGAAGGCAGTGAGAGCAGAGACCAGAACACAATGACAGCGAGGCGCATATAATTCCTTTTAAGCTTAATAACATCAGACAAATTTGAGATAATTGATAATATTATGTTACAAAAGCCAATTCAACCCGAAGTATTACCACTTAAAAATGGCGAGCTGTTTTATTACCCTAATTTAATTCAGCCGGATGTGGCAGATTTATGGTATCAGGCATTAAAGCAAGAGCTAAACTGGCGTCAGGAAAGTTTGGTGGTGTATGGTCAATCGCATCAGATCCCAAGATTGCAAGCTTTGTATGGTGATAAGGGGTTAAGCTATCAATATTCAAAACAAAGATTCAATGTGACGCCCTGGCTGCCAAACTTGTTACAGCTTAAAAGTTTGGTAGAGCAGGTAAGTGGCGCTCAGTTTAATTGTGTTCTGGCTAATTTGTACCGGGATGGTCAGGATTGTATGGGCTGGCATGCCGATGATGAAGCTGAGCTGGGGAAAATGCCGGTTATAGCTTCACTCAGTTTAGGTGCGCAGCGGACCTTTAAACTCAAGCATAGATTGAGCAATGATACCTATTCTCTAGAGCTGGAATCCGGCAGTTTGTTAATAATGGCAGGTAATACGCAAGAATTCTGGTATCATTCGCTGCCAAAACGGGTTCGGGTAAAAAACGGCAGGATTAATTTAACCTATCGATACCTGCATTCAGATAAAATATATTAAACACGAGCCGGAAAATTCTATAAAATTAATTAAAACCAATTTAAACATTGCTGACTATGAATTCTACACACCAACTTATTTTTGATAAATTAAAGCAGGAACTATCCCCTCAGGTTCTGGATGTTCAAAATGAAAGCCACATGCATAGTGGCGATGCGCAAGACTCTCATTTTAAAGTCATTATCGTCAGCGCAGCATTTGACGATAAACGTTTAATTGCCCGACATCGCATGGTTAATGCTTGCTTAGCCGATGAACTGGCTGGGCCTGTGCATGCGCTTGCGATACATACCTATACTTCAGCAGAATGGGAAACCCAGCAAAATAATGTGCCTTTATCACCCAATTGTATGGGCGGCAGCAAACTGGACAATCATTAATAAAGGACGCTGTAGATGTTTATCCAATCTCTAATAAAGTGCATTGATAATTTGTCTGAATGGATTGGCAAATTGATGGCATGGTTTGCGGTCGCTGTTGTGGTATTAATGGCGCTCATTGTGATATTGCGATATGGCTTTAATATTGGCTCAATTGCATTACAGGAAAGCGTGATTTACTTGCATTCAGCTGTGTTTTTATTAGGGGCTGGTTATACACTGAAACATAATGAACATGTCCGCGTTGATCTGTTTTATAACCAGTTTAACGTTAAACAAAAAGCCTGGGTTAATCTATTAGGCAGCTTATTATTATTAATTCCGGTTGCTGTATTTATTTTGGTCATGAGTGGCTCATTTGTCTTAGATAGTTGGCAAATCATGGAAGGTTCAAATGAAGCCGGTGGCCTGCCTTTTATTTATATTCTGAAAAGTTTCATTCCTGCTTTTTGCATTCTACTGATTTTACAAGCTTTATCCGAGGCCGGTAAGGCCTTGCTGGTCATTACCAATACAGAACAGAATAAGACAGATCAGGGAGCGCATAGTTAATGGATTATTTATCTCTGGTGATGTTTGTTGTTGCATGCTGTGTTTTGTTAACCGGTTATCCGGTGGCATTTGCTCTGGCCGGTACGGCTTTGCTTTTTGCTTTTGTGGGCATGAGTTTAGGTATTTTTGAAGCTGCATTTTTATATGCGCTACCCAGCCGAATTTTTGGCGTCTTAAATAACCAAACCTTATTGGCCGTGCCTTTGTTTGTTTTTATGGGCATAACGTTAGAGCGAGCAAAAATTGCAGAGGAATTGCTCAGTTCTATTTCACTATTATTCAGTCGCTTTCGCGGCGGTTTAGCAATTGCTGTGATTTTAGTCGGCACCTTACTGGCGGCCAGTACAGGCATTGTGGGCGCCACCGTTGTAACAATGGGCTTGTTATCCTTGCCTGCCATGTTGAAACAAAAGTATTCCCCTAAATTGGCCTGCGGTACTATTTGTGCTGTCGGCACTTTAGGGCAGATCATTCCGCCTTCTATTGCATTAGTTTTGTTAGGCGATGTCATTTCAAACGCATTTCAGCAAGCTCAATTAAAGCAAGGTATTTTTTCACCTGAAACTGTTTCGGTTGGGGATTTATTTGTCGGTGCAATTGGTCCTGGTCTGTTACTTGTACTATTGTATCTTGGCTATATTTTATGGACTGCGTGGCGAAACCCGGCAGCCATGCCAAAATTGGAAATCTCGCAAAATGAGATGCCTAGTGTAAATCAACTCTTGCTGGGTTTATTCCCGCCACTGGCTTTAATTGCCATTGTTTTGGGATCTATTTTAATGGGATTTGCAACACCCACTGAAGCAGCAGGCATTGGCGCTCTGGGCGCTATGCTACTGGCTGCAATTAAAAAACGTTTGTTTAGACAAATCGCAGAAATAGGTCAGGCCAGTGTAAAAGTGACCAGTATGGTATTCTTAATTTTGATTGGCGCATCTGTTTTTTCGCTGGTATTCAGAGGTTTAGGTGGCGAAGAACTCATTCATTCAATGTTTGATAACTTACCCGGTGGTGTTTTTACAGCCTGTTTGGTGGTCATGCTGGTTATCTTCTTATTGGGTTTTATCTTAGACTTCATAGAAATAACTTTTGTTGTTGTACCTATAGTGGCGCCGGTTTTATTAGCCATGGGACTTGACCCTATCTGGTTAGGTATTATGATCGCTATTAATTTACAAACCTCCTTTTTAACGCCGCCGTTTGGGTTTGCGTTATTTTACCTGCGAGGCGTTGCACCAAAAAGCATTCGAACCCCTGAGATTTACAAAGGGGTGGTTCCGTTCATTGTGATCCAGCTATTGGTGTTAATTAGTCTGGCAATCTGGCCGGATATGGCAACCTGGTTACCAAATCAAGTATATAATAATTAACAATAAAATTAGGGATGTATCATGAAACTTTTGGTTAAGTCACTCACTTTTATTTGTCTGAGCATAGGCCTGCTGGCCTGCTCGGAAGATAGCAATACACAGGCGACGGCTGATAATAGCTTTAAACCGGTTACCTGGAAAATGGTTACCACTTGGCCTAAAAACTTTCCCGGTTTAGGTACAGTTCCGGAGCAATTTGCCAAAGATGTTGAAGTAATGTCCGGTGGTCGGTTAAAAATTAAAGTTTATGGTGCCGGTGAAATGGTGCCAGCGTTACAAACTTTCGACACAGTCAAAAGTGGTGCTGCACAAATGGGTCATGGTGCGGCTTATTATTGGAAAGGCAAAATACCGGCTGCTCAAATCTTCACTGCCTTGCCTTTTGGTATGAACGCTCAAGAAATTAATTCGTGGTTTTATTATGGCGGCGGCAATGAATTATGGCGCGAAGCTTATAAACCATTTGGTTTAATCCCTTTACCGGGCGGTAATACGGGTGTGCAAATGGCAGGTTGGTTTAATCAGGAAATCAACTCGGTTGAAGATTTTAAAGGATTAAAAATGCGCATCCCAGGTTTGGCCGGAGAAGTTATTTCTGAGTTAGGTGCGATTCCTGTGTCACTGCCAGGCGGAGAGCTATTCAGTTCAATGCAAAGCGGTGCGATTGACGCAACCGACTGGGTGGGGCCATATAATGATCAGGCTTTTGGATTATATAAAGTGGCACCTTATTATTATGTGACTGGCTGGCAAGAAGCGGGCGCAGCGATGGAATTTGTCATTAACGAAGAGGCTTTTAATGCCTTGCCAAAAGATTTACAGCGCATTGTTGAAGTGGCAGCAGAAAAAACAAATGCGAACATGCTTGCACTTTATACGGCAAAAAATAATCAAGCGTTGCAAACATTAGTTAATGAACATGGGGTGCAACTCAAACAGTTCCCTCAGGATGTTGTTGAAGCGCTAAAAGCCGCCAGTACAAAAGTGATTGCAGATATGGTTGCATCCGATCCGCAAACCGCTAAAATTTACGAGTCATACAAGCGCTTTTTAGAGCCGGCGGCTCAATATCATGAGTTAACCGAGCTAAACTATTATCAGAATCGTCAAGGGGTAGAGCTACCATAAAGCCAGATGGCTGGTTAGTTTTGCTTATTAGAAAACAAGATATACTTTTATCAAAGATTAAATAGGACTTAGATTATGGTCATTAAGCCTAAAGTTCGTGGCTTTATTTGTACAAACGCGCATCCAAAAGGGTGTGCTGCTAATGTTCAACGTCAAATTGAATTTGTAAAACAACAGCCTAAATTAGAGAATGCGCCTAAAAACGTGCTCGTTATCGGCTCATCTACAGGTTATGGTTTGGCATCTCGTATCATGGCTGCATTCAATGGCGGCGCGAGTACTTTAGGTGTATTTTTTGAAAAGCCGGCAACTGAAAAACGTACTGGTTCTGCGGGTTGGTATAATTCAGCTGCGTTTCAAAATGCAGCTGAAGCAGAAGGTTTATGGTCAAAGAATATTAATGGCGACGCCTTCTCTGATGAGTGCAAACAACAAACAATTGATATGATCAAAGCTGAAATGGGTAAGATCGATTTAGTTGTTTACAGCTTAGCTTCTCCTCGTCGCAAACATCCTAAAACAGGTGAATTGATTTCATCAACATTAAAGCCAATTGAAAAAGCTTACACTGCGAAAAACTTAAATACAGACAAATTAATTGTGGAAGATGTGACAATTGAGCCGGCCGTTCAGGAAGAGATTGATAGCACAGTTGCTGTTATGGGTGGCGAAGATTGGGAAATGTGGATTGATGCATTAAAAGAGGCAGATGTGCTGGCTGACGGCGTTAAAACAGTTGCTTATACCTATTTAGGCGATAAGTTAACTTGGCCAATCTATGGTGATGCCACTATTGGTAAAGCAAAAGAGCATTTATATCAAACCAGTCTTAAATTAAATGAAACCTTAGCCAATTATCAAGGCGAAGCTTCTATTGGTGTGTTAAAAGCTTTAGTGACTCAAGCCAGTTCTGCAATCCCAATTATGCCGCTTTATATCTCTTTATTATACAAAGTGATGAAAGAAGAGGGCACACACGAAGGTTGTATTGAGCAGGCTTACCGTTTATTTGCACAAGGTTTATATTCAAACGAGCCACTTCAAGATCCGGAAGGCCGTTATCGGATGGATTTACCTGAGTTAAAACCAGAAACTCAAGCTAAAGTTGAAGCGCTATGGCCACAGGTTACCAGTGATAATATTTTTGAATTAACTGACTATAAATCATACAATGAAGACTTCTTAAAGTTGTTCGGTTTTGGTTTTGAAGAAGTCGATTACGAAGAAGATATTAGCCCAGTAGTCGATTTTGACGCTTAATGCCAAATGAATAATTAGCCGACATTTAATGTCGGCTTTTTATTATCATTTTATTAACTTTCAGTCATTGATGATTGAAAGTTGAACAAAAAATTATCAACTGAAGTGAATGAATTTCGCCTAAAATCTTTTTTTTACGCGATTCGACTTCATTTATTGATTTTTCGTGGATACCAAGCATAAAACAATGTTAAAATCTTCGGGTTTTATATAAGTGTGGTGAATACGAATTATTTTTTCATTTTTTGTGAATATATATTCATAAAAAGTGAATGTAACTTTCTTATTTTTTTCGTTTTAAACCTTAAAACTAAGTGCAATGAGTATGATAACTATCAAGAAAGGCTTGGATGTTCCTATTAACGGGGCACCTCAACAAGCAATATCTAGCGGCAAAGCCGTAACTAAAGTTGCTATCCTTGGTGAAGAATACATCGGCATGCGCCCTACAATGCACGTTCGTGTAGACGACGTAGTCAAAAAAGGGCAGGTTCTTTTTGTTGATAAAAAGAACCCCGGCGTTAAATTTACTGCACCAGCTGCGGGGGTAGTGAAAGAGATCAACCGTGGGGCTAAACGTGTATTGCAATCTGTAGTGATTGAAATGCAAGGCAACGACGAGATTAGCTTTGAGCAGTATGCTTCTGCTGAGTTAGCTAATTTAGAGCGTCAGCAAGTTGTTGACAACCTGGTTGAATCTGGTTTGTGGACAGCGCTTCGCACTCGTCCATATAGCAAAGTTCCAGCAATTGACTCAACTCCATCTTCAATTTTTGTGACAGCAATCGATACTAATCCATTGGCTGCAAACCCTGAAGTGGTAGTTGCTGAAAATGAACAGGCTTTCAAAGACGGCTTAACGTTAATTTCTAAATTAGCGGGTAAAGTATTCTTATGTAAAGCGCCTGGCGCTAAAATTCCTGAGGCTGGCAATGTTCAGGTTGAAGAATTTGGTGGTAAACATCCGGCTGGTCTGGTGGGTACCCATATTCATCATCTTGATCCTGTTAGCATGGAAAAGGCAGTTTGGCATATTGGTTACCAGGATGTCATCGCGTTTGGTAAATTATTTACCACAGGTCAATTACCATCAGAGCGTGTTATTGCGTTAGCCGGTCCAAGTGTTAAAAATCCACGTTTAGTGAAAACTTTGGTGGGTGCTTCAATTGAAGAGTTAACGGCTGGTGAACTGGAAGGCGGCGAGCAACGTATTATTTCTGGTTCTGTATTAGCGGGTTTCAAAGCAAGTGGTGCACATGCTTATGTTGGTCGTTATGCAAATCAGGTTTCCGTATTGGCTGAAGGCCGTGAAAAAGAGTTCCTTGGCTGGATTGCACCGGGTTCAAGCATGTTCTCTGTTACTCGTGCTTATTTATCACACTTAAGCCCTAAGAAGTTATTCAACTTCACCACGACTACTCGTGGTTCTGATCGTGCAATGGTGCCAATCGGTAACTATGAACGAATTATGCCTTTAGATATTTTACCGACTTTATTATTACGTGATTTAATCGCGGGTGATTTAGATTCGGCACAGGCTTTAGGGTGCTTGGAATTAGACGAAGAAGACTTAGCATTATGTACCTTCGTATGTCCGGGCAAGTATGATTATGGTTCGATCTTGCGTGAGCGTTTAACGCAAATCGAGAAGGAGGGCTAATATGAGCTTGAAGTCCTATTTAGAAAAAATTGAACCTAATTTTGAGCCGGGCGGCAAATATGAAAAATGGTATGCACTGTATGAAGCTGCTGCCACTATTTTTTATACCCCAGGTTTAGTGACAAAAGGTACCACTCACGTTCGTGATAGTATCGATTTAAAACGTATCATGATTTTAGTATGGATGATGACTTTCCCTGCTATGTTTTATGGTATGTATAACGTTGGTTTACAAGCCGATGCTGCATTAGCAGCGGGTGGCCAGTTAGCTGACGGTTGGAGAACTGCATTATTCTCAGCACTGGGTGGTGAGTTAGGTACAGATGCGACCGGTTGGGGCAGCATGATGCTTTACGGCGCTATGTTCTTTGTGCCAATTTATGCGGTTACTTTTATCGTGGGTGGCTTCTGGGAAGTTTTATTCGCTTCAATCCGTAAACACGAAGTCAACGAAGGTTTCTTCGTAACTTCTGTATTATTCGCATTGATCATGCCGGCAACCATTCCTTTATGGCAAGTTGCATTAGGTATTACCTTCGGTGTGGTTATTGGTAAAGAAGTATTTGGTGGTACAGGCCGTAACTTCTTAAACCCTGCATTAGCCGGTCGTGCATTCTTATTCTTTGCATATCCTGCACAAATCTCAGGTGATGCGGTTTGGGTTGCGGCTGACGGTTTCTCTGGCGCAACTCTATTAAGCCAAGCGGCTTCTGGTTCTTTAGATTATGCTATCACTGGTCAGTGGTGGGATGCTTTCTACGGTAATATCGCAGGTTCTGTTGGTGAAGTCTCTACATTAATGATTTTAATCGGTGGTTTAGCCCTGATTTATTTCCGTATTGCTTCATGGAGAATCGTTGGTGGTACTTTAGCTGGTATGGTTATCTTCAGTACTATGTTTAACCTGATTGGTAGCGATACTAACCCATTATTCTATATGCCTTGGTACTGGCATTTAGTGGTTGGTGGTTTTGCATTTGGTATGATGTTTATGGCAACCGATCCGGTTTCTGCATCTTTCACCAATCAAGGTAAATGGGCATACGGTATCTTAATCGGCTTTATGGTTGTGATGATTCGTGTGGTTAACCCGGCTTACCCTGAAGGTATGATGCTTGCGATTTTATTTGCCAACGTTTTTGCACCCTTATTTGACCACTTTGTCGTGCAAGCGAACATTAAGCGGAGGTTAGCACGTAATGTCTAAAGGAAATGATTCAATCAGCAAAACGCTGACGGTTGTTATTTCGTTATGTTTAGTTTGCGCGATAATCGTTGCTGGTACAGCGGTTTCATTAAAGCCTAAACAAGAACAAAACCGAGTTTTAGATAAACAAAAAAATATCTTAATCGCGGCTAACTTATTACCGGAAACGGTAACCAGTAAGTCAATTCAAGATGCATACGCTAAACATATCACTGCTAAAGTAGTTGATTTGGAAACTGGCGAATATGTTGAAGGCATTGATGCTGCTAACTTTGATCAACGCGCTGCTTCAAAAGATCCGGCTACGTCAATTAACTTAACTGGCGAACAGGATGTTGCAAGTATCAAACGTCGTTCAAATAATGCAACGGTTTATTTAGCAAAAGATGCTTCTGGTAATTTCTCAAGCTACATTTTACCTGTTCACGGTTACGGCTTGTGGTCAACTATGTATGCATTTGTTGCGGTTCAACCTGATGCAAATACGATTATCAACTTAAACTACTACGAGCAAGGTGAAACACCGGGCTTAGGTGCTGAGATTGAGAATCCAAAATGGAAAGCAATCTGGGTTGGTAAAGAAATTTACAATGACGATGGTGAAATGGCCATTAGCATCATTAAAGGTGAAGCGCCAAAAGAATCAAAGCATAAAATTGATGGCTTATCAGGTGCAACCTTAACCGGTAATGGTGTTCAATACACATTTGATTTCTGGATGGGTGAGTTAGGCTTTAAAACTTACCTTGAAAAACAGCGTCAAGGAGCATAATCATGGCCCTTTCTAAAGAAACTAAACAGGTACTATTTGGCCCAATTTTGGCCAATAACCCGATTGCATTGCAAATCTTAGGTGTTTGTTCTGCACTGGCGGTAACCAGTAAAATGGAAACGACTGTGGTTATGTGTTTGGCACTAACTGTTGTAACAGCGTTTTCTAGTTTATTTATCTCTATTATCCGTAACCACATACCTTCAAGTGTACGTATTATCGTGCAAATGACGATTATTGCGTCATTGGTAATCGTGGTTGACCAAATCTTAAAAGCATATGCGTACGATATTGCGAAGCAGTTATCTGTATTTGTTGGTTTGATTATTACCAACTGTATCGTAATGGGTCGCGCTGAAGCTTATGCGATGAAGAGTCCACCATTTATGAGCTTTTTAGATGGTATTGGTAACGGTTTAGGTTACAGCTTTGTACTCTTAACTGTTGGTATCATCCGTGAACTATTTGGTTCAGGTAGCTTATTTGGTGTTGAAATTTTACCACTGGTTTCTAACGGTGGTTGGTATCAACCTATGGGCTTATTATTAATGCCACCAAGTGCATTCTTCATTATTGGTATGTTCATCTGGGTTTTACGTACTTTCCGTAAAGAACAGGTAGAGAAGTAAGAGGACGTTATGGAACATTATATTAGTTTATTTGTCCGCGCGGTTTTCATTGAAAACTTAGCGTTATCTTTCTTCTTAGGTATGTGTACCTTCCTGGCTGTATCTAAGAAAGTAACAACTGCATTTGGTTTAGGTGTTGCGGTAATCGTAGTACTGGGTATTGCGGTACCGGTTAACCAAGTGGTTTATTCAAACCTTTTAGCGCCAGGTGCTTTAGCTTGGGCTGGTTTCCCAGATGCTGACTTAAGCTTCCTGAAATTCTTGACCTTTATCGGTGTAATCGCAGCATTAGTACAAATCTTGGAAATGTCTTTAGATAAGTACTTCCCGGCGTTATACAACGCATTAGGTATTTTCTTACCATTGATCACAGTAAACTGTGCCATCTTTGGTGGTGTTGCCTTCATGGTTGAGAAAAACTATAACTTTACCGAAAGTGTTGTGTTTGGTATTGGTAGTGGTGTCGGTTGGGCATTAGCTATCACTGCACTTGCAGCTGTTCGTGAAAAGTTAAAGTATGCTGATATTCCACACGGCTTACGTGGTTTAGGTATTACCTTTATCTCGGTTGGCCTGATTGGTTTAGGCTTTATGTCATTCTCTGGCGTGTCTTTATAATTCCAGAGCAAATAGAGGAATAAACCGTGCAAGAAATTATTTTAGGCGTAGGTATGTTTACCGCAATGGTGTTAGCACTTGTTGCTATCATCTTGTTTGCCAAATCAAAATTAGTCAGTAGTGGCGATGTCACTATTTTGATCAATGATGATCCAGATAAAGCAATTACAGCTAAGCCGGGCGACAAATTATTAGGCGCTCTTGCAAATGCTGGTATTTTCGTATCATCTGCTTGTGGTGGCGGTGGCTCTTGTGGTCAGTGTCGTGTTGATGTGAAAGAGGGTGGTGGTGACATTTTACCAACTGAACTTGATCACATTACTAAAGGTGAAGCGCGTCATGGTTGTCGTTTATCTTGTCAGGTGGCAATTAAAAACGACATGAAAATTGAGCTTGAAGAAGAAATCTTTGGTATCAAAAAGTGGGAATGTGAAGTTATTTCTAACGATAACAAAGCGACTTTCATCAAAGAACTTAAGCTTAAGATCCCTGATGGCGAATCTGTACCTTTCCGTGCAGGTGGTTATATTCAGATTGAAGCACCAGCTCACCATGTTAAATATGCAGATTTTGATATTCCTGAAGAATATCGTGCAGACTGGGAACGTTTTGGTTTCTTCAAGTTAGAATCTAAAGTAGACGAAGAAACAATTCGTGCGTATTCAATGGCGAACTATCCTGAAGAGGAAGGTATCATCATGTTGAACGTACGTATTGCAACTCCGCCGCCAAATAACTTATCACTACCTTGCGGTAAAATGTCTTCATTCATCTGGAGCTTAAAAGAAGGTGATAAAGTGACTATCTCTGGTCCGTTTGGTGAGTTCTTCGCTAAAGACACAGACGCAGAAATGGTCTTTGTTGGTGGTGGTGCTGGTATGGCGCCAATGCGTTCACATATCTTTGACCAGTTACGCCGATTAAAATCTAAGCGTAAAATGTCTTTCTGGTATGGTGCGCGTTCTAGCCGTGAAATGTTCTATGTTGAAGATTTCGACATGCTGGCAGCAGAAAACGATAACTTTGAATGGCACGTTGCACTTAGTGATCCACAACCGGAAGATAACTGGGAAGGATACACGGGCTTTATTCATAACGTGTTATACGAAAACTATCTTAAAGATCACGAAGCTCCGGAAGATTGTGAGTTCTATATGTGTGGTCCACCTATGATGAACGCAGCTGTTATCGGCTTGCTGAAAGACTTAGGTGTTGAAGATGAAAACATCTTACTTGATGACTTTGGTGGTTAATCAGGTTCTTTAATGAATAAGATGTTATCTAAAATATGGCTGGCGCTCATCGCGCTGGCCTTTTTTGTTTCTTGCTCTCAGCAAAATGCACAGCAAACGCTGACATTGCAAGGTCGTACTATGGGTACGACATATCACCTCACGTTGATTGCCCAATCTGAATTGCTTGAGCAATCCAAAATTCAATCTGAAGTTGATGCGATTTTAGAAGACGTTAACGATAAAATGTCGACTTATCGTCCTAATTCTGAACTCAGTTTATTAAACCAAAATTTATCTACCGATCCGGTTGGCTTATCTGCCGATACAGCCAAGGTAATTGGCCAGGCAATAGAACTGGGCGAATTGACTCAAGGTGCTTTAGATATCACAGTGGGGCCTTTAGTGAACTTATGGGGGTTTGGCCCGGATGGCCGCCCGAATAAAGTCCCATCATTTGAAAAAATTGAGCAGGTTAAAACGCATGTTGGTCTGGATAAAATTCAACTCGACGGCAGTTTAATTCGCAAAGCCGATCCAAAAGTCTATATAGATTTATCCTCTATCGCTAAAGGTTTTGGAGTTGATCAGGTCGCCGACTATTTAGAATCAATCGGCATTAATAATTACCTGGTTGAGATTGGCGGTGAAATGCGCTTAAACGGGCAAAAAGCGGATGGCAGCCAATGGCGTATTGCCATTGAGAAACCCGTTAGTTTTGACCGGGCAGTGCAACAGGTAATAGAGCCAGGTGATGCCGCTTTAGCGACCTCAGGTGATTACCGAAACTATTTTGAGCAAGATGGTGTCAGGTTTTCACATACCATAGACCCAACCACCTTTAAGCCGATTAATCATAAACTGGTTTCGGTTTCTGTGATTGCGCCGAGCTGTATGGAAGCAGACGGACTGGCAACTGCACTGAACGTGATGGGGCCGGAAAAAGCTTTTGATTTTGCAAAAAAACATGACCTTGCGGTCTACCTGGTGGTAAAATCTGATTCAGGCTTTGATGTGTTATTCACAGAGCAATTTAAACCTTATATGAAGTGAGCTTTATCATGACAACCATTTTATTAGCATTTGGTATTTTTTTAGTTGTTGTAGTGGCTATGTCGGTTGGTTTTATCGTTCAGAAAAAATCAATTTCAGGCAGTTGCGGCGGATTAGGTGCTATTGGCGTTGAAAAAGCCTGTGACTGTGATAACCCGTGTGATAAACGCAAAGCGAGAATGGAAAAAGAAGCTCAGCGTGAAAAAATGCTGAATGAGAATCGTATTATTTAGATTCTGATTGTCAGCACACTATTATAAAAGCCAGCTAATTAGCTGGCTTTTTTGTATTTGGTAACTCTAGATAGCTGATTGATATCTTCACCGGGTTGAGCTTTAAGCCTTGTCTAAATCAGTAAAATATTGCTTAGGTGATTTACCGAGTGCTTTTTTAAACATAGTAATAAAAGCGCTTACCGATTCATATCCCAGGCTGTCAGAAACGGCCTGAACACTGTGTTTATCTTCGAGCTTTTGCAGCGCAATAATTAAATGCAATTGTGCACGCCACTGGCCAAATGTCATTCCGGTTTCCTTTTTGATCAAGCGGGCTAGCGTGCGTTCCCCCATAGTGAGATGTTGCGCCCATTGGCGTAAAGTGGCTCGGTTATCCGGCTGTGCGATCAAGCGATTTGCTATCGTTTCTATGACTGTATGTTTGGTTTGAATAAAATTCAGTTTTTGCACTGGCATCTGTGTTAATAATTTTATTAAGACTTCAGCTAACTGCTGCTCAAAATCATCAGGCTGATAGTGTTGGTTTAATTGTGCAAAATGTAAAATCATCTCGCGAACCAGCAAACTTAGTGATAAGACAGCGGGCTTTTCTGGCATATCAGTTACTGTATCCTGCACAAATAAATGAGCGAGTTTTGCTTTATCGGATGCCCGGTTGCTGTGTTTTGTCTGCGCCGGAATCCAAATTGCGCTGTTGGTGGGCACCATCCAGATTGTATTTTCAACCTCACAGGTTACATAACCATGCAAAGCGACAATGAGCTGACCTTTTGGATGCGTATGAACCGGCAACTCATGGCTGTTTTTAACCGCTTCTAATTTAGCTACAAGCGGTTGTGGCATATACTCGTAATTTTGCAAGTCGCCCCAACTGAGATAATGGTCTAAACTCATTTGTCTGTTTTTAGTGATTAACTGTCATTATTGCTAAATAATAAAGTACTTTTAGTCGATATACTATTGATCTGTTTTTCTGAAGAGATTTAATGTGCAAACTTCCCAAGTAAATACCCACTCAATTCATGCTTCAAAAGCGTTTAAAGTGGCTATTTTAGTCATTGGCATTATTTTAATGGCCGCTAATTTCAGGGCACCGATAACAGGTATTGCCCCTGTACTAGACAGTATTATTGCAAGTTTTAGTTTAACCTCAGCTCAAGCGGGTTTTTTGACTACGATTCCACTGCTCGGGTTTGCTTTAATTTCGCCGCTCGCGCCCAAAGTGGCCAAGCATTTAGGGCTGGAAACTGCTTTATTTATCGCTTTGACGTTAATTGCTATTGGCAGTTTTACTCGTTTAATTGACGAAAAATCGGTTCTCTTTGTTGGCACTGCTGTTATCGGGGTTGGAATTGCAATTGGCAATGTATTATTACCCAGTTTAATTAAACGCGATTTTCCGCAAAAAGTTGCTTTGATGACATCCGCATATGTGCTTTCAATGGGCATTATCGGCGGCGGGTTTTCCGCTTTGGTTATCCCGTTAACCCGCTGGCACCAAATGGGCTGGCAAATGAGTTTAGCTTTGTTTGGTATAGTCACAGTTGTTTCTGCAATTATTTGGTTGCCTCAGCTTAAATATAAAACCAAGCCGGACACTAGTGCGACTCAATCTGGATCAGGTCGAAAAATATGGCAACATGCTTTGGCATGGCAGGTTACCTTTTTTATGGGCAGCAATTCATTATTTACGTATATTATTGTCGGTTGGCTGCCCAGTGTTTTGGTTGAAGCTGGCTATTCATCAGAAAAAGCTGGGGCAATCCATGGCTTGTTTTTAATTGCAACTGCTGTTCCTGGGTTGATATTAGTACCTCTGCTCGCCAAATTAAAAGATCAAAGACTGCCTGCAATCGCACTCGCCGGGATTGCCGGTTTTTGCTCACTGGGCCTGATTTTTATGCCAGAACTGGCTTTAGTATGGACTTTACTAATGGGCTTTTCTTCCGGCTCTTGTTTTATTCTGGGATTATCTTTTATCAGTTTAAGAAGTAATCATTCATTACAAGCCGCCTCATTATCCGGGATGGCGCAATGTGTTGGTTATTCACTCGCCGCAACCGGACCAATGTTAGCCGGTTATTTCCACGAAGTCAGCGGAGACTGGACAACTGCTATCTGGATATGTGCTTTTGCCAATTTTTTGGGCGCGCTAATGGGGATTGGCTGTGGCAGGAATATTACAATCACAGACGATAGGGAATAATTTTAATTTAAGATATTTAAACTTCAGTCAGGCTGGCTAATGAGTTAACGCAAATTCAGCTAACTTTGCAATTAAGGCTTTAAGTTTACTCATAATCTGCTACATTAACTGTAATTATATACAGTCTGGTATTTGTTTGTGTTAGAAGATAAGTGGATATTAATTGGCCTGCTTGCAGCCGGTCTGGTTTTTCAACTGATTGTTGTTTTAATGTGTGTTGCGCAGCGAAGGCAAATCAGCAGCCTGTTAGTTGATAAAAATAATGCACAAAATGAGTTAACGGATTTGCGTTTGTCTCTGATGAATCAAACTCATGAACAGTTTAGTGCGCTCGAAAACCGGCTTCATCAGCAGCAAAATCAACTGCAACAAACGGCATCACAAAACCACCTGACATTATTAGATTTAATAAACCGTAATCATGCCGAGCACAGACAAGAGCTGGCCAAAGCTGTGCATCAGCAAAGTGAAACCATTGCTAAACGGCTAGGGGAGTTAGCCAATATCACTGAAACCCGGCTGGATAAATTATCTCACCGGGTCAATGAAAAACTTAGTGAAGGGTTTGAAAATACCGTTAAAACCTTTAATGATATTCTTAAACGCTTAGCGCTGATTGATCAGGCTCAACAGAAAATTTCAGAGTTATCCGGTAATGTGGTGAGTTTACAAAATGTATTAACCGATAAACGTAGTCGAGGCGCATTCGGTGAAGTACAGCTGTATAGCCTGATAGAAAATACGCTGGCAAAAGAACAGTTTGAAAAACAGGCAAAATTGTCAAACGGGCGTATTGCTGACTGTTTATTAAAATTGCCCGAACCGACCGGCAATATCGTCATTGACTCTAAATTCCCACTGGAAAACTATCAGAAAATGATGGCCGATGGCCTGTCTGAAATTGAGCGTAAAGCTTATGAACGCCAGTTTAAAGCTGACGTGAAAAAGCATATCAGTGATATCGCATCCAAATATATTCTCGAAAAAGAAACGGCTGACAGTGCTATTTTATTTTTACCAGCCGAAGCCGTATTTGCTGAGATTCACGCCTATCACCCAGACATTGTTGAAATGGCCTGGCAGAGTAGGGTATGGCTAACCTCACCAACTACTTTAATGGCGATATTAACCACAGCCAAAGCCGTATTAAAAGACGAAGCGACGCGCCAGCAAGTACATATTATTCAGCAGCATCTGGTTAAACTATCCGGCGATTTTAATCGTTTTCAGGGGCGATTTGATCAGCTTGCCCGTCACATTGATCAGGCAGCCAATGATGTTAAACAAATTCATACTTCAGCGAGCAAAATTACCAATCGCTTCCAATCGATTGAGCAGGTGAATCTTGATGAAATTGAAGAAAATCGGTTGAGTTAGTGCGGATATATATGTAGAAAAATGGAACGCATGATAAATGCATGTGAAAGCCTTGCCTACAGGTATAGACAAGGCTTTAAAGTGAACAGATATTATCTGATATCAATTTTTTTTACTTTAGTTTCTGAGGGTTCTTCTTTGGGTGCTGTAATCGTTAATAGACCATCTTCAAACTTAGCGTTAATATCGCTTTGCTCTACAGATTCGCCCAAACTGAAACTGCGTTGGATACAGCCAAAACGACGCTCCTGACGAATGACTTTGCCTTCCTTCTCTTCTTTTTCTTCCTGTTTGGTTTCAGCACTCAAACTGAGTACACCGTTATGAAGCTCTAAATGAATATCTTCTTTTTTCACACCCGGTAATTCTGCATTAATGACATAGTGTTTGCCTGTGTCTTTAATGTCGACTTTAGGTGAGAAAAAACCATCTTCACTCAAACTGGTTGGCGCAAAAAAGTCGTCAAAAATGGAGTGCAGATTAGAAGGGTTTGAACGTGATAATAAGCTCATAATTTGCTCCTTAGCCAATAGACACTAATTGCCACAAATTACCCGCCCCTAAACAGGATCAAGTTGATCAGGGGACTTATTTATATATAAGGTCAAACTCAGGTTTTTCCAGATTTAAATTGAACAAAAATTAACCTGGATCAAGTTTTTGTAATTTGCCAAAGGTTTTTTATTTCTGCATTATTTTGATCGTATAAAAAATATTTCAGGCATAAAAAAGCCCGGCTTAAATGAATAAGCCGGGCTGGTATGTTTGACAAGGCGTTTTATAAATTAAAGATTGTAACCACGCTCTTCGTGGCTGGTAATATCCAGACCCTGAATCTCTGCATCGCGCTCAACTCTGAGTCCTTTAGTTAATACACCAACCAATTTCAATAAAACAAAACTGACAACGGCAGTATAAACAAAGGTCGCTGCGATACCGATAAGTTGAACCTGAAGCTGTTCACCAATGCTGGTATTATCGCCACCAAAACCGTAGCCGCTGAAAATACCTAAATCAGTTGAGCAGAAAATACCGGCTAAGAAAGTGCCTAAAATACCGCCGACACCGTGCACTGGGAAAACATCCAGAGAGTCATCAATTTTCCACTTTTGTTTAATTAGGTTAGTGCAGTAGAAACAGACAATACCCGCTAATAAACCAATAACCAATGCAGCAGCAGGCCCAACATAGCCTGATGCCGGTGTAATGGTCCCTAAACCTGCGACCATACCAGTAACAATACCTAATACCGATGGTTTGCCGTATTTAAACCACTCAATGAACATCCAGGTTAATGCACCGGTTGCGGCTGAAATATGGGTTACTAACATGGCCATAGCTGCATCACCGTTAGCTGCAACTGCGCTGCCACCATTAAATCCAAACCAGCCGACCCATAACATACCAGCACCACCCATAGTCATCGTCAGGTTGTGTGGGATCATAGACGCAGTGCCATAACCGTTACGGTTTTTAATGACCAGAGCGGCAACTAAAGCTGCGACACCCGCGGTAATATGAACCACAGTACCACCGGCAAAATCAAGCATGCCCATTTCGGCCAGCCAACCGCCGCCCCATACCCAGTGACAAACCGGTAGATAAACCAATACCAACCAGGCTGAACTAAATAGGAGTACGGAAGAAAATTTCATTCGTTCTGCAAAACCACCCACAATTAAAGCCGGGGTGATAATGGCAAATGTCATTTGGAATGTGAAAAACAGCGGCTCCGGTAACGTTCCGGATAAAGTCTCTTTTCCGACACCATTTAAGAAGGCTTTAGATAAATCACCAATAAATGCGTTGCCTTCGCCAAATGCCAAACTGTAGCCTGCAATTAGCCAGATAATAGAGGCGATACAGGCAATAGCAAAACATTGCATTAAAACAGACAGTACGTTTTTACTTCTGACTAAGCCGGCATAAAAGAAGCAGAGGCCGGGTAATGTCATAAACAATACCAGTGCAGTTGAAGTTAAAATCCAGGCAGTATCACCTGTGTCTAAGGTCTCAGCCATGGCAAAGCCCGGCATTAAAGCGAGTAAGGTTAATATATAACGCATAGTTTTGTTCCTATGTTTACATTGATCAAAAAGGTTAAACGGCTTCGACGCCTTCTTCACCGGTTCTGATGCGAACCGTTTGTTCCACATTCGTCACGAATATTTTGCCGTCACCGATTTTATTCGTTCGGGCTGATTGCATAATGGCTTCAACAACCGCATCGACGCGAGTCGCTTCAATTACAATTTCAATTTTTGTTTTTAAAACAAATTCAATTGAATATTCAGCGCCCCGGTAGAGCTCAAGATGTCCTTTTTGTCGGCCAAATCCTTTTACTTCAGTAACAGTCATGCCTGCGACATTGATTTCACTGAGCGCCGCTCTGACTTCATCGAGTTTATGCGGTTTGATTATGGCAGTAATTTTTTTCATAGAGTTAAATTTAATTGTTAACGGTTGTGCAAATATTATGTGATTTAGTTAAAAATTCACCACAAAGGCGCGCATCATAGCAGAAATATCACCACTGTGAATCATAATGCACTAAAAAAAATATTAACGACCTAAAATTGTGCAAAAACAATAAGATGCACAATAAAGGGGCTTTATATTGGTGCGTTTGTTCCATCTTGGAACATTTGGATTTGTGATTTTAGCTATCGACAAGTTTGCAAGAAAAACGTTAATATCATTTTAAAATAAATTTTAATAAAAAAAGAAAAACTTAAGCCTAACAACAAAAGGAGTTCTGATGTCTGAGTCCGTTTATCCAGTTCCGGAATCTGTAAAGCAAAAAAGTTTGCTCAATAATGAAGAATATTTGGCCATGTATCAGGCGTCAGTTGATGACCCGGATAAATTTTGGGCAGAACAAGCTAAAAGTTTAAATTGGATTACCCCTTTCTCTTCAGTCAAAAACACCTCATATGCGCCAGGTCAGGTATCGATAAACTGGTTTGAAGGTGGTGAATTAAATGCTTGTGTAAATTGTGTGGATCGTCATTTGCCAACAAGGGCAAACCAGACAGCATTGATTTGGGAGGGTGATGAACCCACTCAAGACAAAAAAGTGACTTATCAGACGTTACATGATGAAGTAGCACGACTGGCTAACGGGTTAAGAAAACTGGGTGTTAAAAAAGGCGACAGTGTGGCGATTTATATGCCGATGATCTGTGAGGCCATATACTCAATGCTCGCCTGTGCACGAATTGGTGCGGTTCATTCTGTTATTTTTGGTGGTTTTTCACCGCATGCAATTGCTGATCGTATTACCAATTCAAATGCGAAAGTTATTATTACTGCCGATGGTGGCGTTCGGGGTGGCCGGGCAATACCTTTAAAAGAAAATGTTGATTTGGCTCTGCAAAGAGATGATGTCACCAGTATTGAGCATTGTCTGGTATTTAAAAATAATGGTGGCGCTAAAAGCTGGAATGATGATGTTGACGTTTGGGCGCATGAACTGACTCAGGATTTGCCAGCTGAATGTGAGCCAGAAGTCATGCAGGCAGAAGACCCTTTATTTATTTTATATACATCAGGGTCAACCGGTCAGCCTAAAGGGGTGTTACATACAACAGCTGGTTATCTGTTGTACGCATCTTTAACTCATAAATATGTGTTTGATTATCAGGAAGGCGATATTTATTGGTGTGGTGCTGATGTTGGCTGGATTACAGGACATAGTTATATTTGTTATGGCCCGTTAGCCAATGGTGCGACTCAGGTTATTTTTGAAGGTATTCCGACTTATCCAACGTGCTCCCGATTAGGCGATGTTGTGGATAAACATCAGGTTAATGTGATGTATACCGCACCAACTGCAATTAGGGCGTTAATGGCCAAAGGCGATGAAGCTTATGCGACTAATAAACGGTCCAGTTTGCGTATTTTAGGCAGTGTGGGCGAGCCCATTAATCCGGAAGCCTGGGACTGGTACTATAAAAATATGGGGAACAGCCAATGTCCAATCGTGGATACTTGGTGGCAGACGGAAACCGGCGGCATTATGATTACCCCACTGCCTGGAGCAACCGATTTAAAACCTGGCTCTGCGACACGTCCGTTTTTTGGTATAAAACCGGCTCTGGTTGATAACGAAGGACATATTTTAGAAGGGGCAACCAATGGTAATCTGGTTATTCTGGATTCGTGGCCGGGTCAGGCGAGAACCATTTATGGTGACCATGAGCGGTTTGAGCAAACCTATTTCAGTACCTATAAAAATATGTATTTTACCGGTGACGGTGCCCGCCGGGATGAAGATGGTTATTATTGGATCACGGGCCGGGTTGATGATGTACTCAATGTATCGGGTCATAGATTAGGCACTGCTGAAATCGAGAGCTCGCTGGTCGCTCATAAAGCCATAGCTGAAGCGGCTGTAGTTGGCTATCCGCACGATATAAAAGGTCAGGGAATATATGCCTATTTGACCCCAGTAGAAGGGGTTGAAATGACAGATGATCTGATTAAAGAGATACGCGAATGGGTAAAACAGGATTTAAGTCCGATTGCCTGTCCGGATAAACTTCAGTGGGCAAAAGGATTACCTAAAACCAGATCCGGTAAAATTATGCGCCGTATCTTGCGTAAAATTGCGACCAATGAGCATGAGCAACTGGGTGATACCAGTACATTGGCTGATCCAGGCGTCGTTACAGATTTAGTGGCTAATCGCCTGAATAAGTAATATTCATGTCCTAAATGCGACTAAGATAAATCAAAGCTCGCTTTGATTTATCTTATACCCAAGCCAGGGCAAGATCATACTTTAAGATATCGCCAATATTTGAATGGGTGAGCGAGAATTTAGAACACAGGATTTTGTTCCAGACAAATCCTAAGTTTGTATAAAAAATATTCAACTATGATTTTGCCCTGATACCCAAGCAAGTTGCATATGCGAAACATGTATCTTCAAGTAACTTGGGTATCGTTGGTTTCCTGTCCTGTTTTCCCGCAGATAATAGCTAATCCGGCCTAGTTAGTTTAAACTGCGCGCCAGAATTTAATTTTCATCTGATATCTATATCTTATAAGTGAGTTTAATTTGAAAGAGTTATTGTGTCTTCAATGTGGTCAAATTAATTCAGAAGAAGCCACTAAATGCAGTCATTGTAAACAACCGCCTTTATTGCAAAAACCTCAGTACTTATGTAAAGACTGTAAATGCAAAGGGTTTAATGCTAAAAAATGCGCGCAGTGTAGCGGTGCAGTGCAACCTATGGCCGAATTGAATTCATCCAAGTTTAGCCCCGAAATCAATGCTAAGTTTGCTGATCAGGCTGAGTGGCTGAAAGTATATTATTACCAGTTAATCAGTAAAGTAGAGATTAAACTGACAATCCGGTTAATTTTAATTTTAGCTGTCGTTTTTGGATTGGCCTGGTATATAGGTGGCCAGCAAACCAGTCAGTTCACTTTGTTCATTTATGGCTATATGATTATCGCAGCCACTATTATGTTTAACTTTATATTGCACATGACATTTGGTAACAAATTGTGTCAGCAAAAGCTGGATAGTTTGCATGTGAAAGCAGAAGATAAACAGGTGATTGATACAGATATGCCAAAAGAACTTGTGATGGATATTTTCCATTACCGTTTAAGTGAGATGGCAACCGGTTTTACCCGCAAGCACTATCAAAAGCTTATTCCTCAGGTGATTGATAAATATGTAGTTTGGAAAGAGTAACCTGCTCAATAAAAGCAATAACCTTGCTGTTTAATAAAAAAGCCATTTACCTAACCGTAAATGGCTTTTTTATTTTGGCATCCTGATGCTTTTTCTAATGGCGATCAATGCATCGATTGAATCATTATAGACTCAATAAAAAGTAACATTTACTTTAATTATGCTTATACTCAGTAAATCGGGGTTTTGTTTTGAAATGTTATAATGTATCATGTTTTCATTGTTACGTTATAACGTATTTAGACGAGTATGAAACAGAATCATTTTTTACAGGCATTGAGTTTTTCCACACTGGCATTATCCGGTATCGCATCTGCAAACAGCATTCAAGGGCAGATAACAGATAATCAGGGTAAAACCCTTGAGTTTGCAGAAGTTGAAATTATTGATACTAAAAAAACAGTCAAAGCAGATGAGCAAGGCCGTTTTTTGATTGATGATCTAAAACCCGGTCACTACGAATTGCATTTAAGCGCAAAAAATCATGCGCATAAAAATATCCATTTAGACGTGCCTAAGCAAGGTATCAAAAACCTTCAGGTACGGCTTACGCCCTCCAGTATTGAAGTGATTGACGTTACAGCCAGTCCTTATCATGGTTCGCAAATTGAAACAGCTCAACCTGTTAGTGTATTAAGCGGCGAGCAACTTAAAGCCAGCCAGGCTACAACATTAGGTGATACTCTAAAATATCAGGTAGGCGTGCATTCCAGTTTTTATGGCTCAGTTGCAAGCTCACCTATTATTCGCGGACTGGATGGCCCACGAGTCCTGGTTACCCAGAATGGATTAGATGTCGGTGATGTATCACGTATCGGACCGGATCATGCTGTAGCAACCAGTGCCACAAGCGCTGAGCAAATTGAGGTTTTACGCGGACCGGCTACTTTGTTTTTTGGCAGCGGTGCTATTGGTGGTGTTGTTAATGTGGTGGATAAACGAATTCCTAAAGATTCGGTAACTGAAGGTCAGTGGCAGCTTGAATATAATAGCGTGGATCAGCAAAAACTCGCGAGTGTGAGCGCTAAGTCAGGCACTGAACATTTTGCCTATTATCTGGATGCGTTTGCCAGTGAAAGTGAAAACTACCAGATACCGGATTATCGCATTGAAGAAGATGAACATGACGAGCATGAGGAAGAAGCCGGTCATGAAGAGTCAGCAGAGCACCATGATGAAATTTTAGATGAAGTGGATAACAGCCAATCAAAATCATCCGGTTTTACGCTCGGGTCCAGTTATCTTTTTGATACCCATGTTGCAAACGGATTTGTCGGTTTATCCTATGGTTATTTAGACAGAGAATATGGTATTCCGGGTCATGAGCATGCGCATAGTGAGGAAGAAACCGCAGTAGATGACGATACGGGTGTGCAGGCTGATATGCGACAACACAGGGTGCAAATGCTCAGTGAAATTAATATCGCAGAGCAATTTTTCAATCAGATCAATCTTCGCGCGGGATATACCGACTATCAGCATGAAGAAATTGAAGCCGGAGAAGTCGCAACACGTTTTAGCAGTGAAGCCAGCGAGGCCAGAGCTGAATTATTACATCGAGCCGTTAATGACTGGCGTGGCGGTATAAATCTTCATTATAAGCAGCAAAAACAAGTTGCTTCAGGTGAGGAAGCCTTTACTCCGCCTTCGAAAACGACAGAGTTGGCTGTGGCTGTTATGGAAGAGAAACATTTTGGCAATTGGCTGGTGCAACTGGGTGCGCGCGCTGAACATATTGAAATTGAGAGCCATGCTGATTTTGCCCATGAAGTGGATCTGCATTCAATCACGGATGGTCATGACGAAACCGAAGAACATGACGAGCATGAAGCACATCAGGATGAACATCAGGCAGCGCAAGAAACTGAATTCGACTCGCTCGATTTTAATCCGTTAAGCTGGTCAATGGGCGTTGTTTGGGATTTTACACCCGGCTATAACATCGCATTGTCATTTGCTTCATCGCAACGAGCGCCCAGTGCTGCTGAACTCTATTCTTTTGGTCCGCACTTAGCGGCTAATACCTACGAGATTGGTGGATTATATGAGTTGCACGAAGAGGAAGGTGAAATCCATATTGAATTAAGTGAATCTTCAGTCAAACTTGAAAAGTCTAACAATCTGGATTTAAGTTTGCGTAAATTTGAAGGTGATTTTGGGTTTTTATTTAACCTTTTTTATAATCAGGTAGATAACTATTATTATCAGACTCATACCGGATTTGAAACCGCATTACATGCAGAGCATGAAGACGAATCCGCTCATCCAGAAGAAGATCATATAGAAGATGAGCACGAAGCGCATGAAGCCGGGATGATTCCTGTTTATCTATTTACGACGGCAGATGCAAAGCTTTATGGTTATGAAGCGGAAGTGTTCTGGCGATATAGTAATGCTCTTCAGTTTAAACTTCAGTCTGATCTGGTTAGGGCAACACTGGTAGATTCAAATGGTGATTTACCGCGCACACCTCCAATGCGAGTAGGCGCAAGCGCAAATTATCAGGCTGATAACTATAGTTTAGATATGAGCGTTCATCATTATTTTGAGCAGGATAAAACAGAAGCATATGAAACGCAGACGGATGCTTATACTGTGATGGATTTAAATGCTAATTATTATCTGTCCGGCTTTGGTCAGGATTTGGTATTGTATTTGAAAGCTCAAAACTTAACCAATGAATTAGGTTTAGTGCATACATCCTTTTTAAAGCAAAAAGCACCTTTACCCGGTCGTAATATAGGAGTGGGTATCAGAGGTTATTTTTAAAGTTTATCAATAGCCTATATTCTGCAATCAAATTGAAAAGCTGCTAATATTAAACCTAAATGCTCAACTGAACAGGAAACGTATATGCAGCTTTTATCAGTTAACGTAGCTAAAAAACAAAAAGTCGCTTACGGTGAACGTGAGATCGAAACCGGAATTTTTAAACAAGCAGTTGCATCACCGGTTCGGGTGATGCCGGATCATATTGAAGGTGATGAAATAGCAGATTTGAAAAATCATGGTGGTTTTAGCAAAGCAGTTTATGCATATGGCTACCAGCATTATGATTATTGGCAACAGGAGCTTAACCGGGCTGCGTTACCTTATGGCAGCTTTGGTGAAAACCTGACCATTTCATTGTTGGATGAAGACGAAATTCATATCGGTGATACCTTTCAATTGGGCGATGCTGTGTTATGCGTGACACAGCCCAGAGTACCTTGTTTTAAACTCGGGATTAAATTTGAGCTTAATAAAATGCCCCGACTTTTTTCGAACTCGCTCAGAACCGGATTATATTTATCTGTGATTGAAACCGGTGATGTCTCGATTGGAGACAGATTTGAGTTGATTCAGCGTCAGCAAAACAGCGTATCGATTAAAGATTTATTTAAGGCTTATTTTCATACCGAAAAAGAACAGGCTAAACCCATACTCGAGCAGGCTTTGCAGGTTGAAGCATTATCGCCAGAATGGCGTGCGCAGATTGAAAAATACCTGGCGGTTTAAATTAAGAATCAAGCGTTTTTAGCAAGCTGAAAGTCATTAGCCGCGCTGTTTTTTTTCTGGTTAATAAAGATGACATTTTTTATAGCGTTTTGCTATTAAAAGTTGGTATGATTTAAACACTTGTTTAATTTTTGAGTCGTTAGGTCGTTAATGAGACGTATATTTGCCTGTTTGATTTTTCTTTGTTCAACTTCTGCTGTTGCCGGTTTTATCCCTTTCGGCGTTCAAAATGATGTAGCACAATCAACTATTACCGATGACTGGCAATGGCGTTTATGTCATAGCAGTAATTATCAATCCAGTGTCTCCATTGCTGATTTGTTCAATGAGTGTAATGGGGACTATGTTATGTTGGGCGCAGGTTTATCTAGCGCAACCTCGCTTTCTGTTGCAGCCGCGGCTTTATATTCAGATGTAACACAATATACGAGCTGGAATGAAACGCATCTGGCCAATGGTGCTCAGTGGTATTTTAATGCTTATTCAATGGGCTTCGCCGGTGAAGGTGATACTATTTATCAGCAAACTGCTGATGTTGAAGGGTTAGACGAAACCGACAGAATGAGTTGGCATACCAGATTGGTTGAAGACAGTTGGGCTCAGGATGCAACTCAGTCTCCGCTTTATGTTTATAATGGTTGGCGTGTGGGCGATGAAAGTTGGATTTATGAAGGGACAGACTGGAACCGCTACATATATACTTATTCCTCATCTTCTGCGATAGCCGTCAGTGAACCCGCTTCGTTTGGCTTATTTTTGGTCGCGCTGGGTTTTATCGTAGTCAGACGCAAGCAATTACCCAGCTACTAAAGCAAGGCTTGGCCTGAACCAGAGTTTATTTTACGAAAATGGGTTGTTAAGCTCATCATATTAGCCGTAGTTTCTGACGGCTTTTACTTCAAACATTCACAATAGCTAAAAAAATCAAAAAAAATTTAAATTCCCCCTTGTTTTGTATTTAGACAGCCCCATTTAACTATCATCTAAAATTTACCGATGTTTATCGCATTGGTTTTTATAACAAACATAGTGTTAATTAATTTCTCAGGAGAATGGAGAAGATGAATATTCGTCCTTTAAATGATCGCGTTATCGTTAAGCGCTTAGAAGTTGAAACTAAATCAGCTGGCGGTATCGTATTAACAGGCAGTGCTGCAGAAAAGTCATCTAAAGGTGAAGTATTGGCTGTTGGCAATGGCCGCACTTTAGATAATGGTCAGGTTAAAGCTGTCGACGTTAAAGTTGGCGAAACCGTGTTATTCGGCAACTACATCGAAAAAGCTGAAAAAATTGACGGTGAAGAAGTATTGATTATGAAAGAAGATAACATTTTAGGTGTTGTTGAAGGTTAATTCAGTACTTTTTAAATTCATTTAATCAATAATTAACAGATTTTAGGAAATAATATCATGGCAGCAAAAGACGTAAAATTCGGTGAAGACGCTCGCGTAAAAATGCTTGCGGGTGTAAATATCTTAGCAAATGCAGTAAAAGTTACTTTAGGTCCAAAAGGTCGTAACGTTGTTTTAGACAAATCATTTGGCGCACCTTTAATCACTAAAGATGGTGTATCAGTTGCGAAAGAAATCGAACTTGAAGACAAGTTCGAAAATATGGGCGCACAAATGGTTAAAGAAGTTGCGTCAAAAGCAAATGATGAAGCCGGTGATGGTACAACAACAGCAACGGTTTTAGCTCAGTCAATCGTAAACGAAGGTTTAAAAGCGGTTGCTGCGGGCATGAACCCAATGGACTTAAAGCGTGGTATCGACAAAGCGGTTACTGCTGCTGTTGCTGAATTAAAAGCATTGTCACAACCTTGTGCTGACAACAAAGCCATTGCTCAAGTAGGTACTATCTCTGCAAACTCTGATAGCGAAATTGGTGAAATCATCGCAAACGCGATGGAAAAAGTAGGCAAAGAAGGCGTTATCACAGTTGAAGAAGGTCAGGCACTTCACAACGAATTAGACGTAGTTGAAGGTATGCAGTTTGACCGTGGTTATTTATCTCCTTACTTTATCAACAATGCGGAAAACGGTACTGTTGATTTAGATAACCCATTCATCTTATTAGTAGATAAAAAAGTTTCTAACATTCGTGAATTATTACCAACGTTAGAAGCCGTTGCTAAAGCAGGTAAACCATTATTAATTATCGCTGAAGATTTAGAAGGCGAAGCATTAGCCACTTTAGTTGTAAACAACATGCGCGGTATTGTTAAAGTTGCAGCAGTTAAAGCACCTGGATTTGGTGACCGTCGTAAAGCAATGTTACAGGATATTGCTGTATTGACTAACGGTACTGTAATTTCTGAAGAAATTGGCCTTGAATTAGAAAAAGCTGAATTGGAAGATTTAGGTCAGGCTAAACGTGTTGTTATCTCTAAAGACAATACCACTATCATTGATGGTGTAGGTGAAGAAGAAAACATTAAATCACGTGTTGCTCAAATCCGTGGTCAAATTGAAGAATCAACTTCAGATTACGACAAAGAGAAACTTCAGGAACGTTTAGCTAAATTAGCTGGTGGCGTTGCGGTTATTAAAGTGGGCGCAGCAACTGAAGTTGAAATGAAAGAGAAAAAAGCACGCGTTGAAGATGCACTTCATGCAACTCGCGCTGCGGTTGAAGAAGGTGTTGTACCGGGTGGTGGTGTTGCATTGGTTCGTGTTGCGGCAAAAATTGCTGAATTAGCTGCTGATAACGAAGACCAAAACCATGGTATCAAAGTTGCTTTACGTGCGATGGAAGCACCAATGCGCCAAATCGTAACTAACGCAGGTGAAGAAGCGTCAGTTGTGGTAAGTAAAGTGAAAGAAGGCGAAGCTAACTTTGGTTATAACGCGGGTAACGACACTTACGGTGATATGTTAGAAGCGGGTATCTTAGATCCAACTAAAGTAACGCGTAGCGCATTACAGTTTGCTGCATCTGTAGCTGGCTTAATGATTACGACAGAAGCTATGGTTACTGATATCCCTCAAGATGACGCGCCAGCTGCACCAGATATGGGTGGCATGGGCGGCATGGGTGGTATGGGCGGCATGATGTAGTCTGAAAAAGACTATATCTGAGCGTTTCATAACAACTCAGAAGCTTTTAAAAACCCCGTAAGGCACTGCTTTTCGGGGTTTTTTCGTTTATACATTAAGCTTGCTGACGCGCTAATGTATGATTCACAATTAATGAGTTACTGGCTGCTTTGAGCGAGAAGCCGACCTCCATCAATGTGGATTAATCGTCTGCTAACAAGCCAAAGCAGCCCAACTATTCATAGTTAACCCAAATCCAATGGACTTTTGGCGTAGCCAAATTTACTGCCTATAACATGAGTATAAACTTCAGTGGTTCGTACATCGTTATGGCCTAGTAACTCCTGGACAGTTGCCATTACGTAAAATTTCGGCAAAGGAGTGTCTGAACGTATGAGCAGTGACTCGTTTACGAATACCGCTTTCAAGCACAGCTTTGCGCAATTGTTTACGAAAAGCTGACTCATGAATATGATGACGACAAATATAACCGTCTTGCGGGTGTACGCATCGGGTCGACGAGGCAAAAAGATACTGCCAGCTCAAATCTTTAGCCGCGTTACCATATTTTTTAATTAAGCTAATGGGAAACGACGTTAAACCATATCCATCGGAAATATCTTTATGGTGTAATCGAGTTGCGCAATCTATTTGATTTTTCAATTTAGAGACAAGTGAGGCTGGCAGTAAAGTGTATCTATCCTTGTTACCTTTTCCTCGAAATATGAAAATTGACTGGTTATTAAAGTCCAGATCTTTGATTCTTAACCGAAGTGCTTCGTTAATTCTGAGGCCTGCTCCAAATAATAAACTACAAATTAACTGATATTTGCCCGACATCAAATTAATGATTGAAACGGCTTCTTGTTGACTAATGACTACGGGCATAGATATCTGGCATTTTGTAAATCGAAAATTTAGATTATCTGTGTTTTTTTTCAAAATATTTTTGTAAACGAAAATGATGGCGCAAAGCGCCTGATTTTGAGTTGCTGCGCTAACTTGTTTATTAATTGCTAAATGCGTCAAGAACCTTTCAATTTCAAAATTACCCATTACTTCAGGGTGTTTGTAATCATTAAAACGGATAAAACATTTAATCCAATACAAATACGTTTTTTCTGTTTGGTAACTATAATGACGAGTTCTAATTTCAGCCCTGACGGATTCTAAAAACGGTGACTTTGACATGTCCCCACTCCCAAGAATTTATAACTGTATATAAATACAGTTATAAATTCTAATATTGCTTTTTTGCCAGCATATTCTCGTTTTCTCCAGAAAATTAATGGCTCGGTTTCTACAATTTTCACTCTAAACCCATGATTTTTATTTGTTTATTAGTTTACATAATAGGCCAGTTGATTCTCAATTAATCAAAGTCTTGCTTTCTACAGTAAAATATTGAGGTTGACTTTAATTTAAAATAAACTAAGTTTCTGAAATTAATTATTTTTTTATTGATGGGTTTACGGTTCGGAATTAACCTGGATACTGTGAATGCTGATCAATAAGCTGTTAGGTTTATAGTGGTATCCAGCTTACTTTAAGCGCAATAAAAACTTTTCTTGGAAAAATATAATATGTTCATTTTGAACTTAAAAGAATATAGGCTTAGATTTGTAGACCAAAAAAACTGGTATGTTTTAGATGTTGATGAAAATACAAACCGAATAGTTTGTACGATTAGATGTTCTGTAGGTGCTGCGGATTATGACGTTCAAATTCACTTAAAGTCAGAAAATTACAATTTGTTAACATCAAATAAATCTGAATTTGATTCATGGGTTGACCTATGTAGGAGTCAACGTCGTCGCCAGGAACTTGTTTGTGAACAAGAAATTCGATTCAATGTAGAAACTAAAGCTAGATATGTCACTTCTGAGCCAGAAAGCATTCAAAATATCGATTTATCTTTTCTGGAAAATATGTTTATTTTAATGAGGAAATAAACCTAACAAACGCATTAAGGGTGGACGCAAAAAGCTTGGCTGCGCTCATTCTTCGCTATTATAGCCAAGCTTTATTGCGCCACTTATGCGGGCGTGAGACTGTAGAAAAACCTCAAAATACAGCTTTAACCGCAGATCCATTTGTGATCTAATAGGACTATCAAATCTTCATAGGAGATTGATTTTGCCTAAATTTATTCCCGCCAACTACAATCAAACCAGCATGGTTGTGATTAATTATGAAGACCAACTTCAAGCTGGCACTTTTGA
>CAJXMO010000015.1 GCA_913056495.1 uncultured Alteromonadaceae bacterium
AACCGCACTCATTCTGCTTTGTTAATGATTAAAATCGCCTATTGCTCAAAAATAACACAAAGATAAACAGGCTCTAGAATGAAAAAGCATATATATGTCAGGCAAACGCAGGTGATTTATGGATCATGCGTCCACATATACTGCATGCGTCAGGCAAGGCCGTGAAGCCGACTCAGCGACGGGTAAGTTTTCAGATTTATTGCTGCCCGATGGGCTTGAATGGAATTGATGAATTTTGCAAATTCAAAAACCTGCATAAAGCTTAAAACTAAAATAGTCCGATAATAACTGACCAGTGCTTATCTTTCGCCAATACAGACAAGTAGAGTGAATCAATTGTACAGTTTATTAAATATTTGAGTGCCTCTGCGGTTAATGCATAGGGCCATTGAACCAGAATGTTGCAAGGAGCGTACTATAGGTTCATTTTCCAAATAAGTCAGTGCGTTACGGAGGATAAATGAATAGAATAAATCCTGCTAAATTACATCAGAGCAAGTGGACGGCTGCAAAGCCGGTAAATCGAGAAAAGCATTTTCTAGTATCTGAAATGGAATTTGACGAAGACGGAGCTGTTATTTTGTGCAAGTTAGAAGCCGTTTTTTCAAAAAATGAATATTTAATTGACTGGGCTGAGTTAAAAAATCGAGACAAGTGGATTCAGGGTTGGAAGTAGCAAGGCTCAGTTAAGTGACAAAGTCTAGGTTCTGTCATGCTGCTTTTGAAAAAGTAGATACCATCTCTAAAGCCAGAAACATCAAAGTTTCCTTAAACTAAAAATAAACAAACCTGCCGAAGCAGGTTTGTTTTAATCTCTGTTTTTATTTCAACAGGTTTATTTAACCGGCTTTACGCCTTCTGATGTTTGGTTAATCTTTTTGATTGTACCGTCTTCATTATAGTGAAGATATTCAATCGCCATTGAACGACGATAGCTGCCACCTGTATTAGGATGTTGCATCATACCTGTATGGTAGAAGAAATAAGACTGACCTTTGTAATCAATAATACCCTGATGGATCGTATTAGAGTTAGAAGCGCCCTCAGCGATTAAGCCCTGATATTTCCATGGGCCGGTAATGCTTTTTGAGGTTGAGTAAGCTGTTTTTTCAGGAAAACCAACGGCATAAGATAAGTAGTAAGTATCTCCACGCTTATGGATCCATGGCGCTTCAGTAAAGCCTTTTACCTCTTCATCCGGAACGACATGAATTTCACCGTCCAGTTCGGTCATATTTGGTTTGAGTTTAGCGTAATACGCTTTTTGGTTACCCCAATAAAGCCAGGCTTGACCATCGTCATCGATAAATGCAGCCGGATCGATATCATCCCAGCTAATGTCAGTCGCTTTTGTCATATCATTGGTGACCAATGCTGAGCCACGCGCATCTTTAAACGGCCCAGTTGGAGAGTCACTGACAGCTACGCCAATGGCTTTACCATGAATCGTTTTATGATCACTTGTGGTGTACCAGTAAAACTTGCCATCTTTTTCAATAACATGGCCGGCCCAAGCTGCACCTGAGGACCATTCAAAATCAGTTGGTTTTAACGGAGAACCATGCGATTTCCAATTAACCATATCGGTTGATGAGTAAACCAACCATTCGTTCATTGTATAAAACTCATCTGGTTTAGCCTCGTCGCGTCCTACATAGACATAAACGGTATCGTTGTGGACAATCGGAGCCGGATCTGCGGTAAAGACATCAGTAATGGCTGGGTTAGCCGCCACAGCTGAATATGAAACCGCGCCAGCGATTAAACCTGCTATGATTTTTTTCATTCTAAGTACTCCTGTCACTTTAAGATTAAAACGTTAAAAAAAACTTGCGTGAATTTGACTAAATCTTGTTATGATTGAACAGAGTTTATCAAATGTTGATATTTGGTTAAATAAAAAATGCATATTAATATGATTAATAGGGAAAAAGGAAGTCGTAAATGAAAAAAATTGGCCTTATCCAATGGTTTTCAGTTCGGTTAATTAGTGTGTTGTGCACACTTGGCTTATCAGTTCATGTGTTTGCTCAAGTCCCTTTGGATGTACCTGCTGGATTATTTGATTTATCCGATAAGCAGACACTTGGCTTAAAACCGGCTAAACAGGTAGAGCATTACACTGTCTTTAAAGCCATAGAGGGAAAAGCTCAATATAATCATGGTGCGGTTTTATTTGCGTTTAAAAATAAGCTGTTTGCTCAGTGGCAAAGTTCTGTTAAAGATGAAGATGGCCCAAATACACATGTACTTTACAGTCAAAGTGATGACGGTCAGCACTGGAACCAGACCCGTTTATTAGCCCCAGAAAGAGCGCATTCAATTGTGACCAGTGGTGGTTGGTGGAGTGATGGTAGTACTTTAGTCGCTTTTGTTAATGTCTGGCCTAAAAACCTGAACCCCAAAAGCGGTCATGTTGAATATGCACTAAGTAAAGATGGTAAAAACTGGTCAAACTTTAAACCTGTCACTGATATTCATGGTGAGCCTGTAAAAGGCATTATTGAACAGGACTTAAAGGCGGTTGATTCAGGCCGGGTAATTACTGCCATTCATATACAACCCGGATTAAAAGCCACGCCTTATTATACTGATGATCCGCTTGCGATTTCGGGCTGGCAAGCAGGCGAGTTTCAGAATTTACCGCATCAGGGTGATATTAGCCGTGAACTAGAGCCTAGTTGGTATAAAAAGCCTAACGGCGACTTGGTGATGACATTCAGAGATCAGGGCGGTAGCTATAAAATACTCGCTGCTGTTAGTAAAGATAATGCTATAAGTTGGACGCAGGCGGAAGTGACTCATTTCCCGGATTCGAGGGCAAAGCAAAGTGCCGGTAATTTTCCAAATGGTATGGCTTATATAGTGAATAACCCCACTGGTAACAAAACCCGTTTACCTTTGGTGGTCAGTATCAGCAGAAATGGAAGCGACTTTAATCAGGCTTATATTTTAAGAGGGCAGGATACTTTACCTGCGATGTTATATCAGGGTAAATATAAGCGTATTGGTTACAGTTATCCAAAAAGTATTGTTTGGAAAAATCAGCTTTGGGTCGCTTATGGCGTCAATAAAGAAGATATTGCGGTAACCCGCCTGAATTTAGCTCAGTTTAAATAGGCGCAATCAAATGAAATTTTTATTATCAGTTTTGAGTTTATCTGTGTTTAGCTTTACCGCTATTGCTTTTCAGTGCGATGATCAAAGTCAGCTGCAGCAGCTAGATCAAGCTTATGAAAATGCGATTAGAATCGCTGATACTCAGGTATTAGAACAAATTTTGTCTGCAGACTTTATTTGGGTTCACAACCTAAATAGCATGACAGAAACAAAAACCAGCTTAATTGAACGGGTTTTAAAAGTTGATTATGAAAACCCGTTAAAACGCCAGCCAGTTATTGAACATTTTATTTTTGACCAAGATACGCGGGTGATTATGGGTATATCGCATATTTTTAAATCACGCCCAACCGATGCGAACCCGGATAATATTCGCCACTATCAATATTATTTTTCCCGCACTTACCGGCAACAAGGCTCTCAATGTCAGCTGCTTTCAAATATGACAATGAAAATTGCGACAAAAGATGGTGCCAAGTTTAAATAAAGCCTTTGGCTGGTTTGAGTACAGAACGGACGTTTACGTGAACCAAATAGAGAAAATTTAGTAGGTTGGAATGAGCCTAGGCGAATCCCAACATTTAGCGTTATTAAATATAATTGTTGGGATTCACTTCGTTCGACCCAACCTACAAGACTCGGCTTATCGCTTTATCATAGAATTGTTTATATTAGGTCTGCACCCTGCACCACCAAGCTTGACACCTAGGGTTTATAATTGGGTAGGCGCGAAGCTTGCTCGCGTGAATTATTTCCGGAGTAAACCCGCTGCTACGATTCATTGTAGGTCGCCATTTATGGCGAAATAAACTAAAGTTTTTATCTCAATTGGTTGGCTTACGCGCCCACGGCGCTAAACCACCCTACATCACTGCGTTTGAGCTTACGTAGGCGAGAAGCTTGCTCTCGCGAATTATTTCCGGATCATACTCGCTGTGTAGATTCATTGTAGGTCGCCGTTTACGGCGAAAATAAACGATATTTTTCGGCTAACGGCAATTGCCTCCTGCATTGCTCTAATACCTAGCTCCATGCAGGCAAAGCCGAATAAATGTCCGATATTCGCTCAAAGCAGACAGTTAACAACTTTCATTCGGGTAAAGTGGCTGTTTACCACGCTGAGTATGGAAACCAGCAATCGCCTAAAGCCTAGCGCCTCAAACCTAATCAAAGATTCCGTATCACGCTCGTGCCTCGCTGTGCGGGATGACGGGGTAGGTCATGTTGCTTTACCCAGCCCCTGAAACCTGGATCTTACCTTCCAGTGCCCACGCAGAGCGTGGGAACCAGCAGAAAATTGATCCGGGTAACCAGACTGACTAAAGTTTTTATCTCAATTGGTGGCTTACGCGCCCACGGCGCTAAACCACCCTACGTCACTGCGTTTGAGCTTACGTAGGCGAGAAGCTTGCTCTCGCGAATTATTTCCGGAGTAAACCCGCTGCTAAGATCCATTGTAGGTCGCCATTTATGGCGAAAGTAAACGATATTTTTCGGCTAACTGCAGTTTCATCTGATTTATCCGAAAGGCAGAATTCAGTTAGTTGTTCGCACTCATACTTTTTCTTATATACATTTTTGTTTGACCTGGGTGTTAATTTAATGTTTAAATTGACGCAATACTTTAATAAAGTATTACAATATTAATAAAATATAGTATGTAAATATAATGCAAGCGAATGATTCGCGGCACACGATAAAACAATAAACAAAAATGGGGTATTGATGAAATATTCAACAATAGCAGCCAGTTTGGCACTGGTATTAGGCGCGGGGGCTACGTTTAATGCCGCCGCATTGCAAAACGGCACTTATGTATTAAAAAACAGTCATAGCGGTAAAGCCATGGATGTGACTGATGGTTCGGCTAATAATGGCGCCAGTATTATTCAGTGGGATTATTGGGGCGGTGCTAATCAACAGTGGGATATTACCAATACCGGAAATGGTAAGTATTCAATTATCTCAACTGCCAGTAAAAAAGCATTAGAAGTCTATAATTTTGGCACGAATGATGGTGATGATCTGGTTCAGTGGGACTATTGGGGTGGTCCGGCTCAGCTTTGGAATTTAGATGCGTTATCAAATGGTAACTATGGTTTAATTAACGAACATTCCGGAAAAGCTGCAGAAGTCTACAATTTTGATACAGAAAACGGTGGCAATATTGTTCAATATAACTATTGGGCCGGTGGCCCTCAACAGTGGACATTAGAGCGCGTTACTTATCCTAATCCAACGGTTGCAAATACTCAGTTTACTGATGTTACTGTACATGATCCTTCTATTTACGAAACCTATGTTAACGGCCAGAAAACCTATTATATCTTTGGTTCATTTGCTGCGAGTGCAAAGTCAACTGATTTAATGAACTGGACGCTGGTTTCAGACGGCGTTAACAATAATAACCCTTTGTTTGGCTATAACATTACTAATGAATTAGCTGAAGGCTTTGCTTGGACGGGCGAGCAATCTCTTTGGGCAGCTGACGTGGTTCAACTCAACAATGGTCAGTTTGCGTATTATTATAACCAAAGTTTAATGACTGAACCTCGCGGTTATACGGGCGTAGCTACCAGCTGGAATATAGAAGGGCCATATTATAATCAGGGACTTATTTTAAAATCTGGGATGTGGGGTCAGGAGAGTGAAAACGCAGGTGAAATTTATGATCCGACGATACACCCAAATGCCGTCGATCCTCATACATTTTATGACAAAAATGGCAAGTTATGGATGACGTATGGTTCATACTCGGGCGGTATTTTTATCTTAGAAGCGGACCCGGCAACCGGTAAACCTTATCCGGGCCAAGGTTATGGTAAACATTTATTAGGCGGAGACCACAGCCACATTGAAGGGGCATTTGTCCTCTATAATCCAGAATCTGATTATTATTACATGTTTACGTCATTTGGTGGTTTAGCATCAAACGGTGGCTACAATGTTCGGGTAGCGAGAGCAACGTCTCCTGACGGACCTTATTATGATGCACAGGGCAATAATATGGCTAATGTGCGTGGTGACAGAAATTCAATTGCCCCTTATGGTGTAAAACTGATGGGTGGATTTGAATTTGCCGGTGAATATGGTTATTTGTCTCCGGGTCACCAATCTGCAGTTCGCAATGCAGATACCGGTCAAAACTTCCTTGTATTCCATACACGTTTCCCGAATACGGGTGAATTTCATCAGGTGCGGGTTCATGAAATGTTTATTAACTCAGAAGGCTGGCCGGTTGTTGCACCGCAGCGTTATGCTGAGTTAAACGGTGATAATAAGGTTGATTTTTATGATATGGTGGGCAGCTATAAGTTTATCAATCATGAAAAAGATATTAATACAACGGCCAAACAGTCGGTTAATATCCAGCTTAATTCGGACGGCACCGTAAGTGGTGCAGTGTCTGGTACCTGGTGGATTCAGAGTGACAATAAATTTCAGATTAACCTGAACAATTTAGGTAACTTCAATGGGGTTGCCAGCTGGCAGTGGAATGATGCAACTAATCAGCTTGTTCCAACTTTCAGTGCAGTATCGTCAGCAGGCGTGTCTGTTTGGGGTACAAAATAAATAGGTAATAATTTAGATTAAAAGCCCTAAAACGTCGGCTTATCCGGATACATTGGGTAAGTTCGGCGTTTTTTTGCTTGTTGCCTGAGTTTAAGTTAGTCCAAAGATTTTTTAAATCGCTTTGCAGCCACCAGTATGCCGAGTATCGTAAAACTGGCAAGCCATAGGCTGTCATGCCATAAATCAATCAAGTCAGCTCCTCGTAATACAATGCCTCTGATCATCCGCATAAAATGCGTTGCCGGTAATACTTCAGCAATCCATTGAGCCAGTATCGGCATGCCTTCATAAGGGAACATAAATCCGGATAATAAAATTGATGGCAATATAATAAATATCGTCATTTGCATTGCCTGTAGCTGAGTTTGTGCCAGTGTTGAAATGATAAGACCCAGTGTCAGGCTGGCCGCAATAAATAAAAGTGAGCCAAGAAATATTTGAATCAGTGAGCCATTGATAGGGACTGAAAATAACAAATGGCCCAGTCCGAGTATGATAATCACCTGAAGCAGGCCAACAAAAATGTAGGGAATGATTTTTGCGATCATCAGCTCGAGCGGGCTGACCGGCGTGGTTATCAGTAGCTCTAAATTTCCGCGTTCACGTTCACGGACAATCGCAATACTGGTAAATAACACCATAGTCATGGTTAAGATAACACCAAGCAGGCCAGGAACAATATTGATCGAAGCTTTTCGGGATGGGTTATAAAATAATGTCACCTCAAATGTTTTTCCCTGATTCGGCAGGTTTCGGGTTTTATAGTCAGGTATAAACGGCATGCGTTGTAAACCTAAAATAGTCGCACTTAAAATGCTGTCAGAGCCGTTGACCATCCACTGTGCAAGCGCTCTGTTTTGTGCCAGCCTTTGTTCAAAATCGGCTGGAATGATGAGAGCAGCTTTAATCTCACCGGTTTGAATGGCTTGTTTGGCCTGTTCGGCAGTTTGGTAATAATGGCCGAACTTGACCACCTGAGTCGCTTTAACTGATTCGGTTAATAAACGTGAATGATAGGTTTGGCTTGAATCGACAAGCCCAACCGGGATATTACGTATTTCGGTATTTATCGCAAATCCGAACAGGACCAACTGAATCAGAGGGATCATTACCACCATCGCAAAGGTTAAGCGATCACGAGACAATTGGCGTAATTCTTTTAGCATAATGGCTTTAATTCGAATTAAAGACTTCATTGTCTGCCTTTGCCCGTGACAGCAACAAATACATCTTCTAGTGTCGGCCTGACTTGTTCGAGCTCTGCGTATTCAAGTTCGGGGAAATTAGACAGAAGCCATTGAACCGGCTTTTTAATGCTCTGGTAAATCAGCACCCTGAGGCGTACGCCCAATTGTGCAGCTGAGCGCACTTCATCCTGTTCCATTAATTTTAATTTGAGTTTTCTGAGTCCAGGGGTTTTAATTTCGACAATATTCACCCCCATTTGTGCCATCAAGGCCTCTGGCGTATCATCTGCTCGCATCTGGCCGGATTCCATAATGGCCAGTTTATGACAACGCTCAGCTTCATCCATATAATGCGTCGCGACTAAAATCGTAGTGCCTGCTTCTGATAAATCAAATAATTTTTCCCAGAAGTCCCGGCGATTTTCCGGATCGACTGCCGATGTAGGTTCGTCCAAAAACAAGAGTTCAGGTTTATGCATAGTCGCACAAGCCAGCCCCAATCTTTGTTTCTGACCGCCGCTCATGCCTGAGACTATCTGATTTTTCAGATGATTAAGGCCATAAGTGGCGAGCTGTTCTTGGCAGCGCTCTTGTAATTCTTTTTTACCCAACGCAAATATGTTGCCGATAAATTTAAGGTTTTCTTCAACGGTTAAATCTTCATATAACGAAAATTTTTGTGTCATATAACCGATTTTAAACCTTAATTTGTCAGCATCTTCGGGTATTTTTAAGCCTAATACCTCAATATCACCGCTGGTTGGTGAAAGTAAACCGGTCAAGGTGCGAATAGTGGTTGATTTGCCACAGCCGTTCGGGCCTAAAAATCCGTAAATACTGCCTTTATTAATGCGCAGCGATATGTTTTCAATGGCGGTAAACTGACCAAATTTTTTACTGATTTTATCCGCTTTAATTGCCAGTTCAGTCATTTATGGCTCCAACTGCATTTGAACCGGTATGCCGGATGGCAGGTGGCTGACTGAATCCGGCAAGTCAATTTCCGCCAGATAAACCAGCCGCGAACGGTCTGATTCACTCATACTCTGATAAGGGGTAAAAACGGGGTCTACTGAAAGCCACCTGAGATTTCCCTCTACTGTCTGGTTGAATCCGTCAATGGCAATGCTGACTTTCTGTCCCAGTATTAATCTGGCCATATAAGGCTGCGGAATATATACACGGGCGAAAGGTGCACCAGCGGACTGAATCACGGCTATGGTTGCATTTTGCGAGACTCGTTCGCCCGGATTATAAGGCAAACTATCTAAAATACCGTCCCGGGTCGCGACTATGGTTAACTCTTTAAGTTTGATTTGCTCAAGTTTAACTTTTGCTGCCAGCGCATCTACTTCGGCGCTCGCCGCCTGAATATCTTCATGGCGAAATCCGGCATTCAGTTTTTTTAAGCCTTGCTCTGCTGCATGAAATTGAGCTAACGCCGCCTCTTTTTCAGCTATTGCGTTGTCTTTTTCCGATTTGGATATGGCATTATGTTCAGATAAATTTAGAATTCGGCTAAGTTGTTTTTGCGCATTGCTCAGCCTAGCTTGAGCACTTTCCAGATTAGCATGGGCTGATTCAATATCTTCTAACCGACTACCCGCGAGCAATTTATTCAAATTCGCCTGCGCTTTGGCGTGTTCGGCAGTCGCCTGAGCTAAAATAGCGGTTTGCTTATCGCTTGCTAACTGAGCGATAACCTGGCCTTTAGTCACTTTTTCGCCTTCAGTGACTGATGAAGATATTAAAATTTCGGATGCGCTTGAGGTTAATGCAATTCTGTCCCGTTCTAATATGCCAAATGCCTGCGTTTGATGTTGAGGGCTGCATGCACTGCATAAAATAAAAAGGCAAATAAAACCGAAAACATGTTTAATTGTCATAGGAAAATCCCAATCCAAGCGTACTTAAACTAATAGATAACAAGTCAGCCAAAATCAACAATGGAACCTGATTGATTGTATCCGTGTTTGTCTGATTCTCAGCTAAATCGTTATTTAAGGCTGTCGAACCATAGCTATTTGGTGTATTGATATGCTGTCATGCTGGCTTAATACAGATTTTAAATTTCAGCTTCACCAAGAAAACTTGTCTGAGATCAATAAATATTTAATTTTTAAATTCTTGTTCACTTGTATTGTGGCTTAAGTCTGATTTTCTGACTATTTTTTAATCATTAGCCAATGTTCAATACAAGGGGATCGAACATGAAATATCTAATCGCTTTTAGTTTTGCTCTGCTAGCATTGTCCATTTCGAGTTGCCAGAAAGGGCCTGATTCTCCGCGTGGCTTTAGTTTACCCAAAGGGAATATAGAGCAAGGAGAGCAGGTTTTTATCAAATATAATTGCAGTGGATGCCATCAGATTTCAGGTATACCTCAGCCGGAAAATGCCGAATTATCGATTAAGCTTGGGGGTAAGAGTACTCAGGTCAAAACCTATGGTGAGCTGGTTACTTCTGTCATTAACCCTTCGCACAAATTTGCCAGCGGATATCCAATGGATATGATTCAGGAAAATGGTCAGTCAAAAATGACCATTTTTAATGATGTTATGACAGTCTCTGAGTTAATCAATCTGGTTGCTTTTATACAACCGCATTATGAACTCTTGCCTTATCAAAGTACTGACTATCAATATTATATGTATCATTAATAAATTGATTGAAAGGGAATTATTAAGTCAATAACTCTTTTTCAGCTAAAGCCTATTACCGGATACTCAATTCAATAATCCCGGTAATAGGCATTTATATTGTGGATGGATTGTATTTACCAATGATAAGTGGCACTGAGCGAATATTGCTCACCACGGCCTGGTGTACCCGGTACTTCTTCGAATGACTCATCCCAAAGATTATCTGCTGATAATGCGATGATTAGCCCTGCAATCTCTGCTGGAGTCAGGGTTAACGTCAGGTGCGTAAATAAAGCTGAATCGCCACCGTTTCGCAGTTGGTTGTCTTCTTGTTTTCGCCATTCATTATCCAGTTTAACTTCCAGATTGTCAGTGAATCGCCAGATTGCGCCCAGTGTAATGCGATGGTTAGGATAATTTAGAGCATAAAAGCTGGCATCTATATCTGCCGAACCATAATCTTCAGACTTTTTGAGGAAAGTATAACTGGCGACCATTTCTGCATTGTCAAAATAGCGGGTTGCGAGCAACTCTAATCCTGATGTCTCTATGTCGACCGGGTTGGCTGTCCGTGCTGAAGTAGAGTCAAAACGATAAGTCCAGTCAGTCAGATTGTTGTCTTGACGATAAAATACAGCAGAGTTCATGCGCCAGTTGTAACTGTCCAATATTAACCCTAGTTCTAGGTTTTGAGTGGTTTCTCGTTCAAGTGAATAGTTACTTCTGAATAATCCGCCTGAGTCGCTACCGCCAATTGCTGTATATCCGGCAACCTGAGTGGCTTCAGCGTAGGATAAATACAGGGTTTTTGCGCTGCCGTCAGAATTTAATGTATGCCAGCTCATATCGCCCAATAATGAAACCTGATTATCATCCCGGTTGGTATCATCCAAAGCGGCACCTAAGCGAATCCTTAACTGTTCATTTTGCGCAAGCTGTGTCCGGTATTCAGGTAAAATACTGGCTTTAATATAACTTCGGGTCGTAAAGTTATTTTCCAGAGAACTTGATTTGATTGAATCTGCTGTTAATTGAGTTGCATAATTCAGTGCAAACGAATCATTGTATGAATGATGCCCCGAAATGGCCAGCGAGCTGACTTGGGTTTCATGAAAAGACTGGAAAGATTCAGGGTTTTCCCGCGAGAATACATAGTGATCATTATGACGGCGATAATAGGCTGATATTTCAAATGAACTGTCTGTTGCATAACTTTGTTGATGGTTTAGTACAAAAAGTTTGGTTTGCAGATCTTCTGTTTCATTGACATTAAACGGGGTATACATGTTCGGCCAGCCAAAAAACTTTTCCTGTATACCAAAAAATAAATCTGTTTGTGACTGTTTACCTGCTAACTGAATTCGGCCTGATGCTCTTTTAAAGTCGTGATCGCCATTGTCGATTGAACCTTCACTGGCTGAACGCGAAACCTCACCTTCAAATCCTAGCTGCCAGTTACTGTTTCCATTGAGCGGCTGACGTAAACCGGCATGAATACTTTGCATATTGAAGTCATTACTGCCTGCGCCAAGAGATATACTGCCCGCAGACTGAACCGGTTTCCAGTTAAAATCAATAGTACCGACAGAACTGTTAAAGCCGTAAAGCGCATTGTCTGCACCAGTTAAAATATAAGGGCCTTGTAACGTATGCGGGGCAATGGGTAGTTCGGCAACATAATGTCCGGTTTGAGGATCAAATAAGGTTGCACTCCCGACACTAAAACCTGTATTTTCGAAAATTCCGCCACGGATACTAATATCTGCTTGCGCTTCGGCCATGTTGCGTGACTGCACATCTACTCGGGGATCATATTCTAAATTAGAGACGGGTGAATCAAAGGTTCCAACTGGTTTTTTGTTTGCCGTAGGTGAAGCTTCAACTGTGATTCTTTCAATGTCACTCGGGAGATCGTTGGGTTCTGCTGCGAATGAAAATGCAGGCAGGCTGCCAATTATTAAGGGTAAAATGCTATGTGCTGATCGTATCATCTGAAATATCTCTTTAAACGCTGAAAACCTACCCCGACCGACGATGATTACATTTTATAAAGGGTTTGATGCAAAAGTTAAATAGGCGCTGAGCTCGTTATTTAACTGACGAAACCAATTTATAGAATGAATGCAATAAGATTAATTCGGGGATAGTAGAAAAGTAATAACTGTTATTTGGCGCTATTGTAACTGAATTCAAAAAAAATGCATTTGCTTAGAAAAGCGATTCACTCTGGCGGTTAGAAGGCTTGCCAGTTTATTAACCAAAGGCCTGCGTGAATTTATTGAATCAAATCCGTGATTTTTAGCGCGTAACATATAAAAGCCCCACCTGTGGGGTGGGGCGTTCCACTTCTTATTGAGTGAGTGGTTTAAAATTATCAGATTATCTAAATGGATTAAGCTGCTTGTCGCGCTGGAGAAGTGCGAACGTGCGTTAAATATAATGGCAAACCAACCAGCAGGAAACCACCGACTAAATTACCTAAAGCAGTTGGCAATTCATTCCACAATAAATAATCAGAAACAGTGAATTCGCCACCCATAATCATAGAAAACGGGAATAAGAACATGTTTACGATTGAATGCTCAAAGCCCATAAAGAAGAACAGCATAACCGGCATCCACATCGCTGCCATTTTTGCACCGGCTGAAGTTGAAATCATAGCGCCAACTACACCCATAGAAACCATCCAGTTGCACAACATGCCGCGGATAAAGATTGTAAACCAACCTGCGACACCATGTTCCTGATAGCCGACCGTTCTGGATTCACCAATTGCACTCACTTTTGCCGCGAGTGCGCCGCCATCAACTGAATAGCCGTAGGTTAAAATAAAAGAAACAAAAAATGCGGTGGTCAGAGCGCCGGCAAAGTTACCGACAAATACTAATCCCCAATTTCGCATCAGCCCGCCAAAAGTAACCCCGGGTCGTTTATCAATCAGTGAAAGTGGAACCAGCGTAAATACACCGGTTAATAAATCAAATTTCATTAAGTACAACATAATGAAACCGACCGGGAATAAAACGGCGCCAACCAAGGGGCTGCCTGTTTTAACGGCTACGGTAATTGCAAATACGGCAGCCAGACCTAAAATGGCGCCGGCCATAAATGCACGAATAAAGGTATCTTTGGTAGACATAAAGACTTTTTGTTCGCCTGAATCCACCATTTTTGTTACAAATTCACTGGGTTCTATATAAGCCATGTGTGTACCCCTTGCTGAGTGTTGTAAGTTATTTTGTGTTATGAATAATGCAGTGCAGTTGCGCACTGCACTGCAGAGCTAAATAAACTTAAATAGCGATATTCGCCATTTAAGTTTATTTCGCTCTATATTTACCAAACTTTGTAAGGTAAAAATTTACCGTTTAACGTTAAAATTACGCGATCACCTTTTGGATCTTCCACTTTGTCGACATCCATGGTGAAGTCGATTGCACTCATAATGCCGTCACCAAATTTTTCCTGGATCACTTCTTTGAGCGTATCACCGTATACGCCAACGACTTCGTATAGGCGGTAAATTAACGGATCTTGCGGTACGGCTTCGTCCCAGGTTTTAGTCGGGAACTCAGATAGCACAGAGCAGGCTTCGGCGGGCAAACCTAAAAAGCTGACGAGCTTATCCGCAATCGGTGCGGGACAGCTGTTCATGCCTAAACAGACAGAGGTTGTCCAAACGGTAGACATACCAATTGCATCGGCAATACCTTCCCAGGTTAATCCTTTTTCTTTTTTAATCGCGAAAATTTCTTCTGTGACATCAATACGTTTCATCGTTATACCCTCTAGCTTTTATTGATTTTGAAAATGCACAAATTAAGCGCAAGTTTTAGATTGAGAGGTTTTTGTTAGGCGGGTCGCAAAATAAAAACCTCAGTACGGGTATATTTGCGATAAGTGTGCCAACTATGAAAATTAATTTAAGGTATTGATAAAGTTGAATATTTTATTGTTTTGTTTTTCTGATAATTAAACGAAATATCGTTGAAAACGATAATTCGTTTTAATATAACGAAAAATCGTTTTTGGGTATGGTTTTTGAATGGCTTTAAATACACGGAATAAACTGAACCTAATGTATGCAATCTCTTATATTTGAACAGGCCCCCAGCGCACTCTTATTGGTTGATCCCTATAATGACTGTATCCGTAAGGCGAATGTGGCTGCCTGTGATTTATTTAATATTGAAACCAGTCAATTGCATCAGATCAAAGTCAGCGCTTTGTTTAAAGCCTGTTTGCCAATGCTACACGCTTTTAGCGAAGCGATAATGGTGCAAGGGCAAGCCGTCAGCAGTGAGTTATATATTCAGTCAAAGCAAAACCCGCTGTATTTAGATATTAAAGCAAAATATTTGGAGCCCTATATTTTGTTTAGCTGCGAAGACAGTCGCAGTAACTTTAAATACAGGGCACAGGCCATTGCACAATCAAACTATCAGGCGGGTTTATTGAACTGGAAGCAAAATGAATCTGTTTTTGATGAAATAGAAAGGCATAACCAGTTGTTATTGTCTGCTGTGGGTGATGGTATTTATGGTGTTGATGCGAATGGCTGTACTACCTTTGTCAATCAAGCTGCAGAGCAAATACTGGGTTGGATGAAAAGTGAAATTACCGGTAAAAAAATTCACAATATCATTCACCACAGTCATGAAACGGGCGCTCACTATCATGCACGGCATTGTCCAATTTATGCATCGTTTCGCGATGGTAAAGTACATTTTGTTGATGATGAAGTTTTCTGGCATAAATCCGGCAGCGCTATACCGGTCGAATATACCAGTACACCAGTCACAGATAACGGTGAATTGGTTGGCGCTGTCGTTGTATTTAGAGATATTACTGAACGAAAAAAAAATCAGCAAAAATTACTGAGTGCATTGGATGAAATTGCGTCGCTTAAACAAAAACTGGAAGCTGAAAATGCTTATTTATTAGAAGAACTGAATGCAGACTTTAACCATCACCAAATTATTGGACAAAGTGCAGTATTACAGCGATTGGTCCAACAAATTGAATTGGTTGGCCCCACAGCTGCTAATGTCCTGGTTATCGGTGAATCCGGAACCGGCAAAGAGCTAATTGCTCGTGCATTACATGAAATCAGCGACCGAAAATCCCGACCTTTAATTAAAGTAAACTGTGCAGCCATACCTACTGAGTTATTTGAAAGTGAGTTTTTTGGTCATATAAAAGGTGCGTTTTCGGGCGCAATTGCAGAGCGGGTTGGACGATTTGAACTGGCCGACGGTGGTACTATCTTTTTAGATGAAATTGGAGAAATTCCGTTACAGCTACAAAGTAAGTTGTTACGAGTATTGCAGGAACAGCAGTTTGAACGAGTCGGCGACTCTAAAACCCGGAATGTGGATGTGCGTGTGATTGCCGCAACCAATCGCGATTTAAAACAGCTGGTAGCAGAAAATAAATTCAGAGAAGATTTATATTTCAGATTGAATGTATTTCCGATTGACTCTCCACCTCTGCGCGAACGTCTTGATGATATTCCAGTATTATTGGCCCATTTTATCAATAAAGTCTGTAGCCGGCTGAATCAACCTAAACCCAGTATCAGTAAAGCTCAAATGCAGCATCTGCAATCTTATCGTTGGCCGGGAAACATCAGGGAGCTAGAAAATATTATTGAACGTCAGGTGATTTTAGCAAAAGGCGGGAAATTAGATTTTAGTTTTTTAGTGGATAAGCCCGAACAGGTAAATTCATCTCAGATTAGCGCGGTTAAACCAGATGAGCTAATGACTAATAATCAGTACCAGACACTGGAAATCGCCAACATAGAAAAAGCCCTCAAGCAAAGCAAAGGCAAGATATATGGTGATAATGGTGCTGCAGAACTTTTGGGGCTTAAGCCTACAACACTGGCCTCAAAAATTAAAAAATACCGGATAGATAAAAAAGCGCTTGTTTCAAGCTAAAGGTCGTGACTCAGGGCAGGTTTTAAGCCGCCCGAATTATGGTTCACACACTATCTCTTTCCAGTAGCTCGCAGCTTAATTCCAGATGAAGGTGGTAATTTCCCGGTTTTTGTATCATCTTCTGACTTTCCAAAATACGCAGTGCTTCTGAGGGCAGGGCTTCAAACGGTAGTTTGATGGTGGTGAGTTTTGGCTCTACTAAATCGAGGGAAAATATGCCATCCATGCCAATCACTGAGACATCTTGAGGGACTCTCAAACCATTCTTTTGCAGCGCTGAAATAGCCCCGAGTGCAAGGCCATCTGTGACACAAAACAATGCACTAACCGGGTTATTTGTGTGTGCTTTTAACCATTTATCTACGGCCTCTTCGGCAGCGATATCGCTGTAATCATCACACTGAATATGGAAATCGGAATTTAATGCAATTTTTGCATTATATAAACTGTCTCTGTAGCCGCTTTCACGTAAATAAATGGTTTGGCGACCGGTGTAACTCAATAAACCAATATTTTGGTGGCCATGATTAATTAAATAATCCACCGCCATCATAGCGCCATAGCGATTACTGAATCCAACAGAATCAATATTCATGCTTCTGTCTTCGCCGTTAATTAAAATGCTGGGGATCGGATATTCACTGATAGTGGTCAACAGGGCTGAATCGTCCGCCCAGACAACAATGATCGCAGCATAATCTTGTTGTGCCAGAGTTTGTTTTAATCGCTCAACCGAGTTTTGGTTATCCTGAGTGAGCAATGAACCTAATTTTATATTTTGTTCGTTACAGAGATTTTTAAGCGCTTCAATCAGGGTATAAGAAATCATATTACCGCTTTGATTGAGCACAGCATCTCTGGGGGTTACCAATAATATTTGCTTGCCACTAAATACAGACTGCGGTGATCTATTCTGTTTTATTTTATCTAAATAGCCTGTTTCACGGGCAATGTCTAATACCCGGCTGGCGACCGGCTGGCTAATTTTAGCGGTTCCGTTTAATACACGTGATACTGTACTGACAGATACTTCCGCACGTTTGGCTATTTCTTTTAAAGTCACACCAGAGTCTCAGTTATGGCTACATTTATGACAACATTTTATCAATATAAATTTGTATTTTGCAAATGATTACAAATATATGCAAAATTTGCATTGTTTTACATCTTGTTTAAACGCTTTTTAGCGTAGGTTTATACTCATGAATGCTGCTATTCTAGCTATTTCAAACGGTAAACTTCATTTTAATTAATGCAAATAATGCAAAAATAAAAATATGTTTGCATTGGTATACAAACTATATACAATAAAACTACAAATTAGTAATTGAGTGAGTGTAATGACAATGGCTAACTGTGAGATCAAACGAGGCGATACCTTAACTCGCTTTTTAATCTCAGACACGATTCGTAAACGTTTTGCTGTGTTTGAAGCGCATGAAACCATGCCGGATAAATTGCAATATAAGTTTCAAAATGGTTTTGTGGATGTGGGTGATTTACCTTGCAGAAAAGTATTCTGGCAGCAAATGGCTAACCGTACAGTGGACCTGGCCAGTCAGGCAGACTGCAAACATATTTATTTTGCGAACGGCAAACGTAAAGTTGACTTTTCCAGCTTTATTTATGTTCCGACTCATGTGCAGCACTGGGCCAGCAGTATATTAACTGCAGATCAAGCTCAAACTTGTCGTTTTCGTTTGTCCACCTGTGGTGGGGTTAGAATTTGGGTTAATGGTGAGCTGGTGGTGCAATTCACACCATTTAAACGAAATGAAAGCCATTCAACTGAAATTTCATTGCCACTCGAACAAGGTGATAACTCAATTGTTGTGCACGCTGAAGATTTATTTGAGCGCGATACCCAGTACTTTTTTGAGCTAACCTTGTTGGATGATACTTGCTTAAAAACACGGCTTGAAGGCGTTGATTCAACGATCTTAGCTGAGCTTGAACACTTTGTTTCTGGTTTTGCATACGACTTGAATTTATCGGCCCACAAACTGGCATTAGATACTCAGGATACATTAGCTGAAAAGTTAGTGATTGACGGTCATGTGAGCGGTATGAGCAATGAAGAAGAAACCGATCTGAATCTTGAGTCACAGGCGTTTTCGGTCAATGGCAACCCGTTAGTTATTGAGCTTCCGTGCAACTTAAAACCGGCTCATTATGCAGTTGCACTTAACTTTGTTTACAAAGGGATTTCGATTACCCGTGTTTGCCACGTGAATATTTTGGCTGATTCAAAAGCCGATTCAAAAGCCACTTTGGCAGAGCGCAAGCAAGCCTGCCTTGAATTTACAGCGAATGAAGGCATGAATATTCCGGGTAAATTATTAGCTTTATTGGCGACAGGTTCACAGCCTGAACTGGCTGCATCTATTTTAAACCGGAGTTTGCAAAAAATCAGTTTGCGCGAAGATTGCTCTGATTTTTGGATGGTCTCTGTTTTATGGGCCTGGAAAATGTCCGGTTATACCCAGTTATCTGACAAACTGTGGGACAGAACTAAATCTTCTATCTTAGGTTATCGGTATTGGCTGGACGAACCGGGCAATGATGCGATGTGGTTCTGGAGTGAAAATCATGTGCTGTGTTTTCACGTTTCACAATTGTTGGCTGGCCAGTTTTTTCCACGTGATACTTTTTTATGTTCCGGCCGTCAAGGACGGGAACAGCAGGCCATTGCAACTAAAAGATTAAATCTCTGGTTTGATCATATTCTTGAGAATGGTTTAACTGAGTGGAATTCATCTTGTTATTACCCAATTGATTACATTGGTTTATTTGCGATTTACGAACTGGCGGAATGTGAAGCCTTGAAAGCCAGAGCAAAAACGGTGATCGACAGATTAATGACCATGAGTGCTTTGCATTTTCAATCCGGTATTGCCAGCGGCACTATGGGTCGGGTATATGAAAAAGAATTAATGGCTAATGAAATGACTGAACTGGCTGGGTTTGGTCAGGTTGCCTGGGGTAATGGCTGGCATACCAGAATGTGTGCCTCTTTACCTATGTTTTGTTTAAGCAGTTATCAACCGCCTGAAATCAGCAATAAAGTTGCCAGATTAGCAAAAGGCGAAACCGTTGAAGCCTTTTACACTCAGGGCATGGATAAATGTGCAAAAGTAATAGCATGGAAACAGCCGGGGGTGACTTTATCTTCTGTTGTCGACCATATGACGGGACAGCATGGACATCAGCAACATGTATTAGATATTCAGTTTGCGCAAAACCCTAAAGCCCGATTGTGGGTGAATCATCCGGGTGAAGATGTGCCGGGTGGTGAAGGTCGGCCGTCATACTGGGCCGGTAATGGCAATTTACCCCGGGTGATGCAGCATCGTCAAAAAGCGATGATGGTTTTTAATTTACCTGATGATGCCCGTCTTGATTTTACGCACCTGTATTTGCCGCGCGAAGCGCTAGATGAAATTGTCATTAAGCAGAACGGGTGTTTTGTGCGCTCTGCTAATGCATATGCAATATTTGGTTGTTCAAGTCCGCTTGAATTGGTTGAAAAAGGTCAGACTCAGGGACGTGAAGTTAGGGCTTATGCCAAGCAAGTTGCCTGGTTTATTTCAGTCGGTGAGCTGGATTCAGCCACTGATTTTGAACAGCTGGTGGCAGACTGGGAAAACATGCAAATCAATTTAACCGGTGAAAATGATGAACTGGCAGCTGATATGAGTGCGCCTGATGGCGAGCAATTTGCGTTGAGCTGGCAGGGTCATTGCCAGATAAACGGTCAGAGCCTGAGCTTTCCGGCTGAAGCGGGTTTAAACCCGATCATTAAGGAGTAAAGTGAATGAAACCTAATTATCTTAATGTCCTGCAACAACTGAGTTCAGGTTTATGTCGTTTGAAAGGGATCGGAGACTTTAATCCATTTGCCGAGCAGGATATCAGTATTGAGTTTGAAGAGTGGGAATGGGAAATTGGCGTTGGTTTATACGGCATGTATGAATATGCCAATTATTCACAAAATGAAAGTCTGATTAATGCGCTAGAAGATTGGTTTGGCCGTCAAATCGAAAAAGGTTTGCCCGAGCCACAAATTAATACGACAGCGCCTATGATCACACTGGCGTGCCTTGCCGAGCAGAAAAAACGGGCAGACTGGCATCAACTCATTGGTCAGTGGGCTGATGATTTAATGCAAAATTTACCGCGGGTTGAAGGGAGTGGCTTTCAGCATGTGGTGAAAGAGCGTTTAAATGAAGGCCAGCTTTGGGATGATACTTTATTTATGACAGGTTTATTTCTGGCTAAAGCCGGTACTCTATTAGGCCGTCAGGAATTAATCCACGAAGCCGAGCTTCAGTTTATTGCCCACGCTCAATTTTTAGCCGATAAAAAGACCGGGCTTTGGTTTCATGGCTGGACATCGGTTGATCGCCATAACTTTGCCGGTGCATTCTGGGCACGCGGTAATGCCTGGATCACAGTTGCCATTCCTGAGCTTGTTAGCTTGGTAGGTCAAATCATTAATCCTGCGGTCAAACAACATCTGGTGTCTTTGTTAAGGTTGCAAATTGATGCTTTGCTTGAATTACAGGCTGATGATGGAATGTGGCATACCGTATTGGACGATCCGGCATCACCGGTAGAATCCTCTGCGGTTGCAGGGATTGCCTATGGCATGCTCAGAGCCTGCCGGCTTGAACTTATCCAACCTGAAAAATTTGAGTCAGTCAAAACCGCTGCGCTAAAAGCAATTGATGCCATTGTTGAACGTATTGATGAAAACGGTATTTTGCTCGAAGCTTCTGATGGCACGGCAATGGGACATGATATTCAGTATTACTTTGATATTCCGAATACGCCTGTGCCTTATGGGCAGGCTTTGGCCATGATGAGTATTACCGAAGTGATTCAAGGGGAGTGGGTTAACTAAACCTGCGTACCGCAAAGATTTAATGAGAAGGGCAGTATTGTGACTAATTCAAACAGACAAGTAGGCTGGAAAAATATTGTAGCCTGGGGCTCGGGTGATATTTTCGGAAGCGGGGCTTCAACGATTATCGGCCTATGGATGCTTTATTTTTATACCCAGGTGGCAGGCTTATCACCGATTGAAGCGGGTTTGATTTTTGCGGTTGCAAAAGTCTGGGATGGTTTTACCGATCCGATTGTTGCTTATGTAACCGATAATATTCGCACCCGCTTTGGCCGACGTCGTGTCTTTATCTTGTTCGGCGCACCGTTTTTACTCGTATTTGGGTTAATGTTTGTCTCCGGATTCGGGTTTGGTTATTACCTGTTAACCTATCTGTTGTTCAATACCATGAATACGATAGTGATGACCCCCTACAGTACATTACCAAATGAAATGACTGAGGATTATCAGGTTCGAACCAAAATGAGTAGCTGCCGGATGATTTTTGGCCAAATCACCGCTTTTGTCGTGACCTTTATTCCGGGTCAGATTATGGCTGTTGTACCGGATCAAGCCGAAGCCTTTTTCTACATAGGGAGTTTGTTTGCCGTTTTATTCACTCTGCCTTGGTTTTTTATTTATAAATATACCTGGGAGCTGGATCCGGCGGATTTGCCACCGCAGGAGAAAAAAGATTCATTCGGCCAGACGCTGGTGCATTTATATAAAGAGATGGCCACTACGTTCCACCTAAAGTCTTTTCGCTTTCATTTAATGATGTATATCGGCGGTTCAGTTGCGTTAGATATTTTTGGTTCACTGTTTATGCATTATATGACGCTGGTGGTGAATATTACGCCGACTCAGGGCGGCACCGCCTTAAGTGTCATGACAGCAATGCAGTTTATTGGCGTGACCATTTTTACCTGGATTGCGTTGAGAATCGGTAATGCTCAGGCATTTGCAATTGCGATTGGTTTAATGCTGACCAGCATAGTTTATTTTGCATTTGTGCCGGGTATTGAAAATAACCTGATGATGATAGTTCTGATAGGCGCTGTGATTATTGGTTTAGCCCGTGGCGGTATTTATTTAATTCCTTGGGTGGTCTTTAACTCAATACCGGATGTGGATGAAGCCTTAACCGGTAAACGCCGGGCTGGTATTTTTTCGGGTGTGATGACACTGGGGCGTAAAGTCTGTCAGGCAACCGCTATGCTCATTGCCAGTGCTGGTTTGCAAGCCTTTGGTTATGAATCCGGCGCAGAAGTTCAGACGGTAGATACGATTAACGGAATTTATTGGTTGTTTTTACTGGCCCCGACCGCGTTGGCCGTGTTGGCTTTATATGGCGCGCTTAAATTTAAACTGAATAAACATAACCATGAAGTTTTAGTTGAAGAAGTACACAGACTGAAAGCGGGTGGTGATAAACAAGATGTAGACGCTGAAACCAAAGCGGTTATCGAGCAACTAACCGGTTGGGAATATCAGTATACCTGGGGCAATAAAGCGGCCAGAAAAAAACGCGGCCAGTCTCCGGCATAAAACAGTATTAAAGCATTAAGGATTTAATTTATGAATACACAGAGCTATCCAAATTTTTATTCCAAGTCTTTTATACTGGACCATATACGTTCAATTTTAGACTTTTATGATCCCATTGTAATCGACAAATCAGGTGGGTATTTTCAAAACTATCTGGATAACGGCGAATACTTTAATCCGGGCTTTCGCCAGCTGGTCAGCAGTACCCGTATTATTGTTAATTATGCACTTTCCAGTTTGTATTTAGAGGAAGATAAATACAAAGCTTATGCAAAGCATGGTCTTGATTATTTAGAGCAGGTTCACTGGCAAGCCGATTCAGAACTTTATGCCTGGACATTAGATAATCATAAGCCACTGGATATGACACAGCAGGCCTATGGTTATGCATTTGTATTGCTGGCTTATTCAGCAGCGCATAATGCGGGTGTGCGCGACTGTCAGGATAAGATTGCTCAGACTTTTGAATTGCTTGAGCAAAGATTCTGGCAGGCTGAATTTGGTTTATACGCAGATGAATTAAGTGCCGATGGGGTGTTAAGTGATTACCGCGGTCAAAACTCGAATATGCATTTGTGTGAAGCCTTAATTGCAGCATTTGAAGCAACGCAGGACAGGCTTTATTTAAACCGCGCAAAGCAACTGGCTGAAAACATTACTGTACGTCAGGCTGGGCAAACCGATGGCTTAATTTGGGAACACTTCACGCCAGATTTTGCGATTGACTGGGACTATAACAAAGACGACCCTAAAAATTTATATCGCCCGTGGGGATTTCAGCCAGGCCATCAAACGGAATGGACCAAATTATTATTAGCCATTCATCAATATGCACCCGATAGTGAGCTCGTTAGCCGGGCACAATCTTTATTTGAACGAGCCTACCTGGTTGCCTGGGATGATACTCACGGTGGTTTGATTTATGGGTTTGATCCAAACGGCAACTGGTGTGATACCGATAAATACTTTTGGGTTCAGGCTGAAAGTTTTGCGGCTGCCGCTATGTTATACCGTGAAACTCAAAATCAAACGTTTTTGCAGCAGTATAGCCAACTTTGGCAATACTGCTGGGATAATATGATTGACCATGAATATGGTGCCTGGTACCGCATTTTAACGCATGACAATCAAAAATATTCAGCAGAAAAAAGTGCTGCCGGTGCTAAGTGTGACTACCATACTTTAGGTGCTTGTTTTGAGGTACTAAAAGGGCTGTAAATCGTCAATTTGTGTTTTATTGAGTGTAAAGTGAAGCACGTTTAAAAAAATATTGCTAAGCCCATTTGATACCGGTGTCAAATGGGCTTTTTATTCAGGAGTGAATATGAAAGGCTATCGTAAGTTAATTAGTCATCTGCTGATGACGTTTATTTCAGGCTTATCTATCCAGGCAGCTTTTGCCGGTACGCAAACAGCACCTTTGTTTGAGATGGTTTCAGGCAAACAAACCAGCTCAATTTTAATCGACCCGGCTGACGCTCAGGTTGTCAGTATCGCGGCGAACATTCTCGCTTCAGATATTGATAGCATAACAGGACAGAAACCTGAAACAGTCAGTCAAATTAACCAAGCCAGTGATCGCACTGTTATTGCCGGTACCATAGGACAAAGTCAGTGGATTGATAACCTGGTTTCACAGGGAAAATTAGATATCAGTCAGATTAAAGGCCAGTGGGAACGCTATTCAATTCAGCTCATGGATAATCCTTTTCCCGGAATTAAACAAGCCTTGATTATTGTTGGCAGTGATCGCCGCGCCACGGCGTATGGTTTACTTGAATTATCCCGCAAAGCCGGTGTTTCACCTTGGGAATGGTGGGCAGACGTAACGCCTAAAAAACAAACAAGATTAAATTTTCAGATTCAAAATCAGATTTATGGCTCACCGTCGGTTAAATACAGGGGCGTATTTTTAAATGACGAAGATTGGGGCCTGCAGCGCTGGGCAGCGTTAACTTATGAACCTGAAACAGGTGATATAGGCCCTAAAACTTACGCAAAAATCTTTGAATTATTATTAAGGCTCAGAGCTAATACCATCTGGCCGGCCATGCATAAAAGCACTCAGGCGTTTTATTATTATCCGGATAATAAAAAAGTCGCGGATGATTATGCGATTGTTATTGGCACCTCGCATGCCGAGCCTATGCTGTCGAATATTAATGTTGAGTGGGATCATTCAACTATGGGTGATTACAGATACGATACCAATTCAAACAGTATTAAAGCGTTTTTTACCAACCGGGCAGAAGAAACGGCACAATATGAAAACATTTATACTGTGGGTATGCGCGGCGAGCATGACTCGCCAATGATAGTGGGTGAAGATGATACAGACTCACAGGTTAAGCTGCTTGAACAGGTGATTACAGACCAGCGAGCTATTTTAAATCAGGCTACAGCAAAACCTGCAACCCAGTTAGCCCAGGCATTTGTTCCCTATAAAGAAGTGCTTAAGTATTATCAGAGCGGACTTGAGTTGCCGGATGATATTAGCCTGGTTTGGACAGATGATAATTATGGTTATATTCGCCAGCTCAGCAGCCCGCAAGAGCAAAAGCGTGCCGGTGGTGCAGGCGTGTATTACCATACGTCTTACTGGGGCAGACCACATGACTATTTATGGCTCAATTCAACCAGCCCGGCACTCATGTGGCAGCAAATGCACAAAGCCTATCAGCATAATGCGCGCAATATTTGGATTTTAAATGTGGGCGATATTAAACCCCACGAATACAATATGGAGCTGTTTTTGGATATGGCTTGGGATATTGATAAATTAGACCATCATCAGGCCATACAAGAGCATCAGTTTAATTGGGCTCAACGCGAATTTGGCACCCGGTTTGCGCATCAGGTGAACCAGATGATGAATGACTATTACCAGCTCGCTTATCAGCGTCGCCCGGAATTTATGGCCTGGAGCCAGGTAGAACCTGTGACCAAATCCGGTGAAACCCAACTGAGTCAATTTCAGTATGGTGATGAGGTTATGCGTCGTTTGACCGCTTACGAAAAGCTTGAAGCGCAGGTGGACGCTCTCTATTCCCAAATCGAGCCCAGCCGACAGGATGCGTTTTTTCAGTTAGTTTATTATCCAATCATCAGTGCGGCCAATATCAATAAACAATGGTTGTATCATTATAAAAACCAGTTTGTTGCCCAGCAAAGTCGAATAAGTGCACCTTATTATGGTCGGTTAGCTCAGCAAGCGCATCAGCGTATTCAATCTGTTACCCGTCAATATAACCTGCAGGTTGCCAACGGGAAGTGGTCACATATTATGACCGCATCTCCGCGTAATTTACCCGTATTTAAAGCGCCTGTTACGGCTATGCCAAGCCCTGTTGAGGGTCAGTTAGGCGTAGCCCTTGAAGGTTATGAGATGCAGACAAATCGCGAGTTAATTAACAGTTTTGCTGATGTTTTACCTGTATTTAATGCATACACCAAAACCCCGCATTATTTTGATGTTTACCTTAAAAATAAAGGCAAGCTGGCGTGGAAAGCAAAAGCTAATGCCGACTGGGTTCAGCTATCTCAAACACAAGGTCGGTTAAATGAAAACGCTAAGCCGGAACAGCGAATTTGGGTGAGTCTTGACTGGGATAAAGTACCCCAGGGCCTTGATAAAAAAGAGCCGCCGCTTGGACATGATCACCAACTGATCCCGCCCAGCTATAAAATTAATACCAGTATTGAAATTAGCGCAGGAGATGAAAGCTTTGAAATAGCGGTCTCTGCGTATAATCCAAAGTTCAAAGCGCTTGAGCAATTTAACGGTTTTGTTGAAGAGCAGGGCTTTATCTCAATTAATGCTGAAAACTTTAGCCGTTCAGAGTCCGGTAGCAATTCATACTGGCAATCATTAAATGGCTTTGGCTACAGTCATTCTGTTATGGCGGCGATGCCTTATTCTGCAAAAAGCCAGGCTGATATCAGTCAAATTAAATCGCAAAGCCCATTGCTTGAATATGATTTTTATAGCTTTAATTTCGGACAGGCCAATGTGTATTTAAAAGCCGTACCGACTCACGCGGCTTATCAGGGCAAAGGGGTTCGTTTAGCCATTGCAATTGATGATGCTAAGCCTGTGATTGTTGATTTTCAAACACAGGGGCGCAGTGATGAATGGAAACAAAATGTACTGAAAAATGCGGCTGTGAAATCTGCCAAGCAAATCATTAATCAGGCAGGCAAACATACACTTAAAGTCTGGATGGTGGATTCCGGCGTCATGCTGGATCAAATTTTGATTGATTTAGGCGGCTGGAAGCACAGCTATGCCTTTCCGCCTGAAACCAAGATGACGCATTAGTGACATGATCCGGTAAAACCCTTTATGCGATAACATGAAGGGTTTATTGTCGCTGAGCTGGTTTTAAGTCTGCTCAAGCTTTATAGGTAGTGGCTATAGGATGTAAATTGCAAATCTTAAAGGTTATTTTTAAGCTAGCTCGGCTTTGGGTATAGTGAAATACTTTTATAATATTTAAGGGGCGATGGGATGGTGTACTGGACACTCATTTTGTTCGGCATTGGCCTGTTTTTAGAAGCCATATCCGTCATATTGATTTTTTGGTTTAAAAAGCCGACCGTGTCGGTTAAATCGATTATCTTAGCTGGGTCAGATGTATATAAGAACTTAGAAGATACAGTACAACATAAATACATTCAGCTTGTTAATTACACAATGGTAGCTGGGTTATTATTTATTTTGATGTCGGTTATGACTATGTTGCTATAGGCCAAAAAACGAACAAATTTGAATAGTGGCATACTGAATACAAATGTTGGGATTCACTCCGTTCGTCCCAACCTCGCGGGCTAGATAAAATCTCGTTACGAGATCGTTTATGCGGGCAATAATATTCCACAATTAGGTAACTTATTGCCGCAATATCTATTCACGTAACTTGAGTATATCTAAACCATATAATCGACTTTAGGTGTTAAAGGGCGCCCGTATTTCATTTCATGAATTTCCCCCATTGTTGGCGCATTTTCCGGAGAATATTTATTTATACTAAGGGATTCTCCATATTTCGTTTTAAACAGGTTTAGTATTTCAGTTTCAGATAGGTTAGGGCCAAACGAATCTTTATTACTGAACACCGTTTTCCAACCGCTATCACCAAAAGTAGCCAGAATCTCCCCCTTATTCTCTATAACTGTCGTTTGAGGTATTGAATTTTGGTAGTCAACCTGCGCTTGCCTTTCTTCTGGCGTGGGTGGACTAGGAAGTTCAAAGCTGAGTCGCTCTCGAATTTCTTTAGGGAGTTCACCTTTTGATAGTAAATTCTTAGGCTCTAGCAGTATAGCATTTGCGTCTTTGATGTTTATGGGGGTCATTTATCTTCATCCATAAAAGTTATGTTTTCAATTATGAGCAATTTGTATACCATATTTATGATATGGCGGCCAAGAGATAATGAGAGTTTGTCCTAAGCTGAAATTTAATCCTATTGTTGAGTCCTTTCGTTGCATTTTCTGCTGGTTCCCACGCTCTGCGTGGGAACCAGAAGGCAAGATCTAGAATCCTGTTTTTTACACAAATGAAGCCGAATAAATGTCAGCTTTATAGCGAAAAGCAGAAGCTTATTGATCAAAATTTTGGCTTTTTTGAGTGTCTGCTTTCAAATATCAGCTGACAATTAAATGAGTAAAGAATTTATTTCCACAAGGGGTGTTCTTTCCAATTTTCAGGCATCCCCATAGCAACTCGCCATCTCTTAACGTCAGATATTGGTGTTAATACTTCATTTATTTGTTGTGCCCATTCATCTCCATTACCGGTCGCGTTCAACAAATGTTTAAGCATGAGTAAAATATAAAACACTCTGTCGTTTCTGGGTGTTATTGGCGGTAGCCAATTGCTATCTTTATTTTTTGTCGGGTTTGATGGCTAGTTCTCTGTTCCAAAGTCGACTATGGTGAGCACAAATATTTCTGACATACGTTAAAGTATGTAGCCAGTCTCCCAATTTCTTATGATGAAGGTTAAAATGTTGAGCTACTGCTTTTTTGTCTTCAATCCCTGATTTTTGATCATTTATCAGTCCGTTGTATCCAAAAGACAGAGCCCCCAAGGACATAACTTCAGTTAGCATCCAAATTGGAATTTTCGGAAACCCTGCGTATCTCGATTTATAATGCCGAATGAAATCGTCACTCGATCTAAGTACTTCCGTTTCGAGTTTTTTTAGCCATTCTGTGTGCTTAAATTTTGGATGGAAATTATTTTTATCAGTATGCCCGAAAGCTAAATACTTGTGCCCGATATGGTAAGTAAATTGTGTCCTTACTGCTATCTCAACTCTTTCTATGGCATCCAAAATCAAAGAACGAAGTTTGCGATCTGTTTCGTAGAGAAAGACTACATCATCAAAATTTGTATTTGGCTCAAACTTATTGGTTGTCTGATTTTGATCGTCACGTAAGCGAAAGGGCTACCAGTAACCACTTAAACGATAATAACTAATACTGGCTAAACGCGTTTCAGCTTTAGCTTTATTGCTAAAAGCCATTCCTTTTTGTTCAAGACGCCTGATTTGTTCTGCGAAACTTAGAGGTGGTTTGCTATAAGGTATTTGCGGCATAAATCTCGTTCACGCCTCATATTCTATATGCTTTAAATAAAGAAAAACCGCCAAGGTTGCGCGACACCCAAAGGGTACTAAGCGTGCCGGTTATGTTACGTATATTATTGCTAATTTGGTTAGTGGCGTCAATTATAAAATTACTCATTCAAATACATTTCCGCCATATCATCTAATTTGGCTTTTACTTCTTTCCAATTCGGCATTACTTGGGTTAACAAACGCCAGAATCTTTCACTGTGATTGTGTTCAGCTATATGGCAAAGCTCGTGTAGTATCACGTAATCAATACATTCTTTAGGTGCTTTAACTAGGTGAGGGTTGAGCATCAAGTTGCCTTTGGTTGAGCAGCTTCCCCATTGCTTTTTCATTGCCATTACACGAAAAGAAGGAATGCCTTTAACCCAAGTGGCTTTTGGAAGCAATTCGGCTAGTCGTTCATGAAAAATGGCTTTAGCTTTGTGTTGATACCACTTGTCGATCAGCGGTTTAATTTTCACCAACCGGCTTTCTTGACTATCAAGGGCATTATTTTTGCTATCGTCGTGCTTGATAGTGACATTCAATTTGCCACGGCTTAGCTTTACATTAGGTACTTGCTCAGCATCAACGATGACTTTTAATACATAACGCTTCCCCAGGTAAAACTGTGTTTCACCGCTCACATATCGCTTAGGCAAAACCGTATATTTTCGCTTAGCAAAATCATCAATGCTTTGCCAAATCCATCTGGCACGCTTATGCATGGCATCTTCAATCGCCTTTTTAAGCATCTTAGAGAAATATTCCTGAGCATAAGGATCATCTGCTAAGTCTTGCTCAATCATTTTGGTGATTCGGCCTGTGATTTTATCAGCCTGGTTACGAGCTTCGTCATCGCTCATATCCTGTGGTTTAACGTCTTTTCCTAAATTACCGACTAAGTAGGCACCTTCAGGGTCTTTAACTTCAATGCCTGCTATGTGCTTGTCGAGTAAGCTACGGATATCTTCAGCGTATTCATCATAATTAATGGTTTCGTCAGCATCTTCACGCACTTGCTTACGTAAATCGACAAAAGCTTTTAGGTCACGTTTGTACAAGTCACGCTTGTTATCGAATGACTTATCTTCAAAGTAGGTTGCTGATTGCAATGCTACTTTCATACAGTTTGAAAATGCGGTCAGTGCTGAGTAGAAGTCATCACGCTTTTTAAGATTCGTATCAACAAGCTTGCCATCAACATCATTCACCTTAGGCGCTAACGCTTGGCGAAGCGCTGGGCCATCTTGTTTGTTTTTAACACCATCAAATATCGCCCATAAATCACTGTGCAGCCCCGGAAGCTTCTTATATTCCGTGTCCATGCGATTGTACAAACCTTTCAGATCATCAATGTCAAAGCCGTCTCGGGTACGTTCTGCAAGGTCTTGATACTTTTCGATTGTGGTATCAAGTTCTTTTAGTATGCCACGGTAATCAATTAAGTAACCAAACTGCTTTTTGCTATGTAAACGGTTTACTCGGGCAATCGCTTGGATCAGGTTGTGCTCTCTAAGGAGCTTATCTATGTAAAGCACTGTGTTCTTTGGCTCGTCAAAGCCTGTCAGCAGCTTATCGACTACGATCATGATGTCTGGGCCATCATCTCTGCCAAAGTCTTCAATAATGGCTTTGGTGTAGGCTTTTTCGTCCATCTTATTGACGTTAGCCTTCCACCAATTTTGCACAATGTCTTTGCTTTCCTGATCAACCGCTTCGTGCCCCTCACGCGTGTCAGGAGCAGACATCGCAACAACCGATGTTACTGTACCTATTTTATCTAATGCCTTCTTATAACGAATTGCAGAGGCTTTGGAGCCACAAGCTAATTGGCCTTTTAAACCTTGCTGTTTAAAATTTTGGAAGTGATCGGAAATATCATAGGCAATTAACTCAATACGACCTTCGGTTTGGTAGATTTGGCCTTTCTGCGAAAATTTCTTTTTTAGGTCGGTTTTTTGCTTGTCAGCTAGTTTACTAGTGCTGCGTTCAAACCACGCATCAATGGCTTTGTCGTTAACGTTCAGCTCTGGAATACGCTCTTCGTATAACAGAGGGGTAACAGTTTTATCTTCAACCGCTTGCTGCATGGTGTAAGAGTGGATGATCTTACCAAATTTGTTTTCAGTCTTATCGTCTTTTAACAGTGGCGTACCAGTAAAAGCAACATAGGCTGCTTTAGGCAGCGTTTGCTGCATACGGATATTATTTTCACCGTTCTGGCTACGGTGGCCTTCATCCACATGTACGATAATGTTTGGGCTGTCGTTGTAGCATTCTTTGTACTTAATCGCTGAGCCAAATTTATTTATGATCGAGAAGATAACTCGCTCATTCCCTTTACCTATTTGTTCAGCTAAACGCTTACCTGTGGTCGCCATTGCATCTTTTTTATCTCGGTCAGTTAATACACCGCCTGATGCAAAGGTGGCACGGAGCAGCTCTTAGGGCCTAACTCATTCAAATGTCCAAATCCTAACCAGCAATACATCAGCTATTCTCATAGTGACTTTTAAATAGGAGATCACTATGAAACCTGAACTAAACCACAATACTACTGGTGTGAAACGTCCTTTCAAGCTTGAAGATATGTAGCGTATTTGCGTATTAGACATTACCCGAACACTTATTCCGGTCACCCGATCATTGGTATTTTAATTTGCCCGAACAATTGTGACAGACTATAGTGTCTGCCACTAGGTTTTTTACTTCAGTAATGGTCAATTTTTTCTGTAGAAATTCTAAGTGCATTTTTCATTTCAATATACTTTTGATGTGACGTCATATAACTAATTGCTGGGTTGCCTTGGTATTTGCATGCATAGGGTTCCTATCTATTCAGTAAGCAAAATGTTGAGTGTCAAAGACAAGGGCATATTGACTTAGATTCAACTCAGGTCAATAACATAATATTGTACAGGTCTAGTTTACTTAACATGCGACAATTTGTCGCAGTGTGCGTCAAGGCTGATTTAGTTAGAATACAACCTGAAAATTATGCTTTTAAATGATTTAACTTATCAGGTGTCTTGTGAAAAGAACTAATTTAATCCCTATCGTTAATTTATCTTTATTATCAACTGCGGTGTTAGCTTGTATTAATGGATTTGCAGCAGAAAGTATCGTTACTGGGGATACCAGTTTTGAAATAGGTGAGAGTATTCAAGTGGTTGGATCGCGTTTTATTGATGCAAGCCGAGCCCTTACCTCGGTTGATCGCTTATCTGGAAATTTGGTTCAAACCGCAGAAATAGACTATGCATGGCAATTAGCCGGTCAATTGCCGGGAGTTTTATTAACTGAATTTAACCAAGGAACGACCAGCGGAAAGTTATCTTTTCGTGGCTTTAACGGCGAAGGCTCAGTTAATGCGGTAAAACTCTTAATTGATGGCGTACCTTCTAATACCAATGATGGCAATATGCCGTTTGTCGATATGTTGTTTCCAATTGATATTGAAGCAGTTGAAGTGATCCGTGGCACAACCGATCCACGCTATGGTTTAAATAATATTGCTGGTAATGTGGCATTTGCCACTCGCAGCAGTGGAAATTATTTAGAGTCGAGATTATCCGCGGGCAGTTATCAATCGTATCAAGGTCAAGTTGCGTTAGGGATTGAACAAAATAACTTTACCCAAAATTATTCTCTGGGTTATAAAGATAAACACGGCTATCGCGAACACGCTCAACTTGAGCGTTTTGCGCTATCTGGCAAATGGGGTTATCAACTCACTCAAGATTTTCACATTGGCGCCAGTGCCAGACATTATCAAGCAAAAGCCGAGGAACCCGGTTATTTAACGCAAGAGATGGCCTACACAAAGCCGCAAGCCAGCAATGATTATAATCAAACCGACCGCGACAGCCGTGACATTAGCCAGTTTTCATTATCGGCCGATGCAAAATTAAGTGAAATCGCACAATGGTCATCCCTGGTTTGGCTAAATCAATATCAGGATGATCGCTTTGTTAAATTTTCTGAAAATGCCTCTCAGCAAAATCGCTTTACTCAAGAAAAACACTACGGCGGTTCATCTGTTTTAACCTTAACGCCACATTTTGAAAGCTTAAATGCTTTTTTGTTTGAGCTTGGGTTAAGCCTTGAAAAACAAGATAATATCTCAAAACGCTATTACACTGTTGAGCGTGAAATTACAGCAAAAATCCGAGATCAGGCTTATGATTTAACTGTGACCGGAGTTTATGCCCAAAGTATGATAGAACCAACCCCTTGGTTGAGAATAACACCCTCTTACCGCTTAGATTGGATTGACGGCAGTTTTCACAATGTGCTTTCCGACAGTCGGGCTGAAATAAATGATTATGGCACGATTAAACAACCTAAATTAGCAATCGCTGTGTTACCCACTCAAGCGTTAACTGTTTTTGCAAACTGGGGAAAAACCTTTCAGATTGGTACTAACTCAGGCGCTTATTTAATTCCGCCACGACAAGTCGATTTAAAACCGTCAATTAACGAAGGCTGGGAAACTGGCATTAAATATCGCCCAATGGCTGATCTAAATGTCCGGCTCGCTTGGTGGCAACAAACCGCTACAGGTGAATTTAGGCGGAAATTAAATGATCCTTTGGGCGATTTTGATAATTTAGGCGCAACCAAACGCAAAGGGTTAGATTTACAAATATCCTGGACACCCACTCAAGATATATCGCTATGGGGGGCTTTTGCTTGGCAACAAGCTCAAATAAAAACGCCAGATCCGAGCACACCAGAATTGGCCGGAAACGATATTGATCATATCCCCAACCGTATATTCAGTGCAGGAATCGATTACCAGCTCACCCGTCAACTGGATTTAACCGCTCAACTGCGTACTCAATCCGATTATTACCTCACAACAGAGAATAACCAATCGGGTTACGGTGATTTTACTCTGCTCGATTTAACCACAAATTATGCTCTTAATTCAAAGACTAAACTCACCTTGCAACTACAAAACTTAACCGATGAGTATTATGAGTATGTCTGGTGGGATGGCTCACAAACTTTACATAGTCCAGGACAAGGCCGCTCACTAACCGCATCCGTTTATTTTAAATATTGATCGGCTAAACATGCGTTTTCCATCTAAAAAATTCTGCCGCAGACTACATTTATATTTAGGTTTATCTGTTGGTATTTTATTAGTGCTGATAGCTTTAACTGGCTCAGCATTAGTGTTTTATATCGAGATAGATGAAATTTTGCATCCGCAAATTCAGACTGATGAATTAAATAATAAACCCAATTGGGATCAAGCGCTCACTACGCTCAGACGAGCCTATCCTGATAAAACCGGTTCGTGGCGTTTTGAAGTCCCACAAAATAGCGGCACCATTCCAGCCCGCTATTACAACCCTGCCGAAACTCAAGGCCATCATTTTGCACCCATGATGGTCTGGCTATCAAAAGATGGTCAACACATTTTACGCCGCGAATACTGGGGCGATTTTTTAATGACTTGGCTTTACAACCTGCATTTTACTTTGTTAATGGGTGCAACCGGCAGTTGGGTTGTCGGTTATATTGGTTTGGTCTCTGTTTTTTTATTAATTTCAGGCTTAGTTAGTTGGTGGCCCAAAAACGGGCAGTGGCTTAAAAATATTCGTTTTAAAGCTCGTAGTAATCAACTGAGTTTATTGTACGACTGGCACAAAGTGCTCGGTTTAATCAGTTTAATTCCACTGCTGGTTTTGTTTGCCACCGGCACCATGTTGGCATTGCCAAAAGAAACAGACGCCGTGTTAAAACTCAGTTTAGGTCAGGTTAATTATGCGAAAAAAACACTCGCGCCAAGCCAAAACCCACAGGCCAACCAGCCTGAATTCATTTCAATTTCACAAGCAGTTGCCACCGCCAAACAAAAGTGGCCAGAAGCAAAACTAGCCTGGATAGAGACCCCAAATGCAGTTAACTACTCTCAATACAGACTCAGATTCCAACTTAGCCGCGATCCATCAAGGCGTTTTCCTCACAGTTATATTGAAGTGGACGCACAAACAGGTGAATTAACCAGTGTTTTTAATACTGAGCAACAAGGCGCAGCTAACATAGTGAAAGATTGGTTACACCCACTGCATGACGGTAATTTTAATCAGTTTTTTGGTGACAGCCAACTGGCGAAAACAACCGTACTAAGCATTAGAATTATCTGGCTTTTATCCGGTATTTCAGTAATGGTATTATTTGTACTTGGCTTAATTAGATGGTGGATTAAAAGTAGTAAAAAGCCAAAGAATTAAATTTATAATATAGCAATTATTAATTTAACCCTTAATAATAGTTAGCTAGCAGAGCATTTCCACTGCGCATGGTTCTAAACAGATATAGCTATATTTATGTTTGGTTTTGTGACTTCTATGCTGGAAGTCAGTTGAGTGGCAATCGAGTTGGTGTCGGTCAGTAGTTTTTCTATCTCATCTAATTGGTTTTGCATTTGCTTATCATTATCTTCTTTGCGCAACAGGGCCTTTAATCTATTAAATAACGACTGAAGCTTTTGCGCTGTTTCCTGCAGCAGGCGTTGATCAGCTCGGCGTTGTTGTTGTGATTGTTCTTTGCCTGTCTGGTACGGCAAAGATCTAGTAGACGCATCGCTTTGTACTGCTTCATTTTTAACCGGGCCAGTTTCATCATTCGACAACCCTTCACCTTTTTTCATAGTCTCCATATCGTATGCAGCACTTTTATCTAAATGCTCAGGGTGTCGAACTGTTTGTTTTGATTCTGTCGCGGACAAACTCTCGCCAATGGCGGCCCCAGTTGAGCCAGCCGACCCCTCTTTTAGCTCATTGGCGATGCTTTTTAACTGATTTGCCAGTTGCTTCAGTTCTCTTAGCAATGCTTTAGGTACCATAGCACCAAATAAAGTCATCAATCCTTTTAATTCTTCAATGCGTTGTTTAATTTCTGCAGCCCGTTCTCGCGCTCGGTCTTTTTTAGTATCAGAAATTTGGTTTTGGTAGGCGCTAAGTGCCAGGTTCAGTTCCAGTTTTTCCCGTGTTGCTGGGCTAAAAATGATCCTGGTTGATTCACTGCTCTGCTGCGCCAAAGTTGTTGCAACAGGCTGCATTGAGTTTAATGCCTTGAGGTTATTCGCAGCATAGCTTTGCAAAACGCTATTCGCTTTAATTGATGAAACCATACAACTGCAGTCCTTTTTAAAATTGTTGTCTCTGTTTATCGGCCCGAGCGAGAATAACATTAGCAGCGGAAATGATTTAACCAATGGCTACATAAAATAGATGTTAGCTGTAGTTTTATCGGCGCTTACATTTCGACAATCTACAAAGCTAATCAACGACACGGATTTCAATTCTAAAGTATTTAAACGATTTTTTAATCGATTGGACGGAATGTTTTTTAGTTAAGTCTATATAATCTTGATCATTTTCGTCTGGATGCTTACTAAGCTTTTCAATAATTTAATTGAATGGCATCAATAGCGTATCAATAGTTTAGTAACAACTTGGCCATCATCTTTGTACAATAGTTCATGACAAGTAAATTTACCTTCTTTATCAGGGTATTTTTCAATAATATAATTCGCCCTCACATAGTCTTTTGTTTCCTGCTTATCAACAAGGTTGACGTCACCGTTTTCCCAAAATTGTCTTTCAGCCGGAGAATCTTCTTCTAAACAGGATTGATTCTTTAAACAATCCATCGTCCCACTTTTAAGGTGATGGGGCGTCATTCAGTTTGCGATAATCTCTGACCTTTAAGCGCTGTGCTTAGCGCTTGATGAATTGCAGCCGGGTTGATTGGTTTAGTCATAAATAAATTCATACCGGCTTGTTTGCAGGCCAGTTTGTCGGATTCTGATGTGTTGGCAGTGAGTGCAGCTATGATCGCGCTTTCAGGAATTAATTTTTCAGAGCGGATATAGTTTGACGCCTGCCAACCATCCATCACCGGCATAATACAATCCATAAAAATCAAATCATAAGTTGTCTTTTGGCATTTTTCGATTGCGTCTTTGCCATCAAGGGCAGTATCTGGATTGATATGATAAGGCGCCAGGCAAGATTGCATCACTATTCTGTTAATTTCATTATCATCAACCACCAATATTTTAAGTGAAGACGCATCTATTTGTTCTAGCTCAGTGGGCGTTATTGTGGTGGATATATTTTTATCACTTAAAGGCAAACTCATGCTGATGGTAAATCCCGAGCCTTTGCCATATTCGCTTTGCACTTTAATTTCACCCTGCATCATATCAATCAGCTCTTTGACAATCGACAGGCCTAAACCTGTGCCACCATATTTTTGTGTGATATGTGATGTGCCTTGACTAAAAGGTTTAAATAGCGCAGTTAAGGTATCGGGTTTCATCCCTATACCTGAGTCTGAAACCTTAATGGAGAGTGCTATTTGTTTTTCAATTTGCTTAGCATCAACAAGCAGGCTGACGTCGCCTTTGTCGGTAAACTTAATTGCATTACTGAGTAGATTAGAAATGATTTGGCTGAGTCGGGTAGAATCAAAATAGACGGATACGTTTTCTTTGAGATTGATGTTATAACAAAGTTTGATCGATTTACTCTGGCAAAGCGGATTGTATAAAGAAATGAGATCCGTAAATATACTGCGTAAACGAAAATGACTAGGCTCTAAATTCAGTTCACCGTGACTGATTTTGGAATAATCCAGGACTTCGTTAATAATACTGAGTAGCAAGTCAGAGCTACGCAGTGCAACAGCAAGGTTATTTTTTATATTGGCTGTCTCTTTTTCGTTAATGGCAGCGTTTAACATACCAACGATACCATTAAGTGGATTTCTGAGCTCATGGCTGATTTTGGCGAATAATTTACTTCTTTCATTCAGCATTAGCTCAGCTTCTTCTTTTTGTTTGGCTAGCTGCTGTTTCATTTTTACTGAGTCGGTAATGTCCTGCACTGTACCAAACAAGCGGATACAACGCCCATTATGCACTTCAGCATGACCTTGAGTGGCAATCCAGGCCGGGTTGCCCTGAGCTGTGATAATGTCGAGCTCTAAATTCCAGGGGGTTGAGTTTTTAATAGCCGCCTCGGATGCGGCCTCAATGGCTTGTCTGCTTGATTCAGACTGAAAAAAACCAAGTGCGCCTTCTAAATCTGGTTGCTTACCTGTGTTTAACTCAAATATCCTCGAAGCCTGTTCACTCCAACTGAGTTGGTTAGATTCCAGCTCAAGTTCCCAGGTACCTATATGGGCTGCTTGTTCCAGTTTGCTTAATGTCTGGTTATTCTTTTCAAGTTTATCAATTGAACTCTGCCTTGCGATTTCAGCACCTAACCACTGCGCAAATAGTTCAATATAATCAATATATTCAGATGGAAAGGGCAGTGAGGGTTCAATGGAAGAAAAATTAACTGTGCCAATTGTTTTGCCTTCAACTTTAATGGGGGCACCTATGTAGGATTCGAGCTGGAAATCCTGATAACAGGGGTGGGTTGCAATTTCACTTTTACCTGCATGATGAAAACCCAGGGCGTTATCTGCATTCAGTGTATGGACGCAATACGTATTACCAAGTGAAAACTGGGAACCCGGTGCTAGCTCATCGTTATGGCAAGCGACAAATTGTGCCGTGTAAGTATCCCCATCGATATGGCTAATAATACCAATGTCTAAATTGAAAATTTCTAAGCCTGTTGTCAAAAGAGATTGGGCTTTGTCCTGAAATGTCAGGTTTTGGTTGGTAACTATATTATGAAAAGTCCTGAGAACGCTCACAGTCCCTCGCTATTAAGACAATAAAAGTAGACATTCATTGGGATAATAGCCTAATCATCCTAATTAACCAATAGCTGTGATGCGTTCAGAAACAGGGCAAAACCATAGTTGAGCGTTTTTTATTCAAGCTTACAAGGTGGCGCTATAATTTTCACAAAAACGCTGCAAGTACTTCCATGTAAGCTTGGATTTTTCGTCCTGAAAAATACATTTTGGCTGCATGGATGCAGTTACTTAGGATTTGTCTGGACACAAAATCCTGTGCTCTAAATTATTGCTTCCCCATTTAAATATTTGGGATTTTTAAAAGTAAGATCTTACCCTGCGCTCGGAAAGTGTTTTAAGTTAGCTCATGTTTATTCAATACTGGATAATGATTAAGTGGTTTTAAGCAAAAATCACACTGCTTATTGAATGATGGATTTTACGGTATTAGGTTTTGTATGGCGTGCAGGTATGAGACGCCAAAAATTGGCGGAAAATGTCCGTATATTGGTACAAAAATCGGATTTATAACGCCAGTCAAACCTTGCATTTACTCACCTTATTTATCGCTTGCACTAAACTTATTTTGTGCCCGATTAAAGGAGGTTATTATGCCCAAGTATGTGATTGAAAGAGATGTTGAAGGAGCCGGAAATCTGGCTGCGGACGATCTCAAAGCGATTTCTCAAAAGTCCTGTAATGTACTGGAATCTATGGGGCCTAAAATTCAGTGGTTGGAGTCTTTTGTAACGCCGGATAAAATTTATTGTGTGTATATTGCACCTGACGAAGACATGGTTCGTCAACATGCAGAATTAGGGGAGTTTCCGGTAACCCGTATTAGTGAAGTGAAAACGGTAATCGATCCTACCTCGGCCGACTGAAATTTAGCCCAGCTAAAATCATCATAGGCTGTAACGCTTTAAGATTGTAACTCGTTAGTTTTGCAGCCTGTTTTTATTGGTTTCCCTCATCCGCACTTTATTCATGTTAGTGGCATTTAGTTAATACAAGACACTTTTGATTCAATGCCCGGTTCCATCTTATTGTAACCGAGCGCAGGTATTCCATATTTAAACTCGGATTAATCCAAAGTGGGATTTAAAAAGCAATACCCCTTGCTGTGGATATTGCTTTTGTGAGTTACTCAAGGTTGGCGTGTTTACCATACATTTTATGGGTATCGAGTCCTTTAGACTGCATTATCGATAAAATCACAGCATCGAAAAAAAGTAAAAGTGTTTGTTCAAACAAAGACGCCATCGGCTGTATGGTGTCGGGTTTATTGCTGCTTTGTTCCTTCGATGCACCAGGCATTTTAACTAAAAAATTAGCGTAAGAAGCAAGGGGCGAATCTGTATTCAGGGTCACCACCGCAATCTTTCCGTTCATTTTTTGCGCTTTTTCGGCAATTGAAATAAGGCTTTTCGTTTCACCTGAGCCTGAATTAATGATTAAGAGATCACCTGCATCATAGTTAGGCGTTACCGTTTCTCCTATCACGTATGCATCAATGCCCATATGCATCATGCGCATCGCAAAAGATTTTGCCATCAGTCCGGAGCGTCCAGCGCCACATACAAAAACCTTGTTTGCTTTTAAAATTGCTTCGACTAACAGACTCGCTTCAGAGTCAGCAATCGAGAGAATCGATCGCTGAATTTCTGAAACGATAGTTTGCATAAAGTGGGTTGGGGTGGTTGAATTATGCATTTTGTAAAAGTGTTTGCATTTGGGCTGCGATAGCTTTTTTGTCGGCCTGATTTGCAATACCTCCACCGACAATAATTAAGTCGGGTTGAGCATTGACAACTTCTGCAAAGGTTTCCAGTTTAATCCCACCGGCAATCGCTGTTTTAGCTTTTTTGACGACCTTTTTGAGGGTGATTAAGTCAGCAAAAGAGTTTTGCCCTACGGCTTGCAGATCATAGCCGGTATGAACACAAATGTAGTCTACCCCCATTTCATCCAGCTCTTTGGCACGTTTTTCCAAATTTTTGACTGCGATCAGATCAACCAGAATCTGTTTACCTTGTTTTTTTGCTTCTTCGACAGCACCTTTTATCGATTCGTCTTCAGCTACACCTAAAATAGTGACAATGTCAGCTTGGGCTTCAGCCGCTTTTTGCACTTCATAGGCTGCTGCATCCATTGTTTTTAAATCGGCTAAAACTGCTAAGTGAGGAAACGCTGCTTTAATGGCTGATACGGCTTTTAAGCCTTCAATTTTTACTATGGGTGTGCCTATTTCTACGATATCAATATGCGCTTCCACTTCTTTAATCAGCTCGATTGCTTGTGGAATATTTACTAAATCTAATGCTAGTTGTAACTTCATAATATGATCCTGAATTTAACTTATCTTAATGGATGGTTCAGGCCTTAGTGCGCCTGACAGGATGAATACTAAATATAATTGTAAGTTATTGTAAGTAGGCACCTTTTTTGGATATGGTTACTTTGTTTAGATTATTATGGTTACTTTTATTAGAGCATAGGTACAGATCATAGGCTGACGATAATATGCAGTTGTTTTATTTATTTTATGTTATATTATAACAATATTAGATATGAACAGCTTAATCATAGAGCCTATGTTAGATAATTCGTTTTACAGCCGCTATCCGGAGAAAGAGCTGGCACTTTCAATGCTGGACGGTAAATTAAAAATAACTCTGTTATGTCATTTAGGGCTCATCGGCACTAAAAGGTTTGGGGAGTTAAAACAGTTGATTTCAAATGTGGCACAACAAACACTGGCAACAGGTTTACGTGAGCTTCAGGCGCAGGGGCTGGTAAACAGACAAGTGTATCGGGAAGTGCCGCCCAGAGTTGAATACTCATTAACGGAACTGGGTAAAAGTTTGCTGCCTTTGTTGGATATGTTATATGACTGGGGGTTAAAAAATCTGTCCTTGCGACCAAGCAGCCTTGGCGATGTATACACTGAAAAAAGGCTGACTTTATCCGTCATCGAAGGTAAATGGAAAATAATCATTCTTTGCCATCTGGGATTAGGTGGCACCAAGCGCTTTGGCGAGCTGCAAAAATTAATTCCAGGTATCACCAAAAAAATGCTAACCCAAAGGTTACGTGAACTGGAAGATGATCACTTAGTTCAGCGCAGGGTTTACGCAGAAATTCCGCCCAAAGTAGAATACTCATTAACCGGACAAGGCGCCAGTTTGTTTCCAATTTTAAAAGCGCTTGAAACTTGGGGTGAAGATTACCTGAAAACTTTTTGTAGCGTTAATTAATCGCGGTGCATTTTCACTTGCTCCCGTGGGTTCGTTAGCACCTGAAGAGACTCTTTTTGATTAATAAAGAGTCTCTCTGGCTCAGTAATTCGACCAACAGAAACGTAGGCTTTTTGCTTTTACTCAACTTGGTTAAGGTATTCAGGCACTTTCTTGCCACTCTGGAAACGGGTCTGACAATGTGGTCCAGTACGCTTTTCCTTTAAGCATTTCAGCTTCGGAAAGCAAACAGGCATTAAGCGCTTCTGTCATGGCTGCCTGATCAAGCCCCTGGCCGATAAACACTAATTCCTGGCGCATATCACCATAGGGTTCCACCCACTGATTTTTGATTGATGCTAAAAATGTTTCATCAGTTGGCCAGCTTTCAGTGGGGACGGCTTTCCAGAACATGCCAATAAATCCATATCGCGCAATGCCGCCAGCCTGATTCCATTGACCTGCAAACTCAGGGCGCGATGCGAGCCAAAAATAACCTTTAGAACGAATCAGCTTGCCAAAACGCTCGGTGTCATGAAGAAACTGATAAAACTTTTCCGGATTAAAGGGTTTTCGTGCCGAATAGGTAAAACTGCTGATCCCATATTCTTCAGTTTCCGGAATATGCTCTCCGCGCATTTCTTTTAACCAGCCGGGGGCTTGTTGAGCGCGTTCAAAATCAAATAAACCCGTATTGAGAATCTGATCTAACTCTACAGCACCGTGGGCGATGGGGATCAGTTTAGCGTTTGTATTGAGGGTTTTTAGGATTGCCTTGAGCCGATTTAATTCAGCATTATCAATCAAGTCAGTTTTGCTAACTAAGAGCACATCTGCAAATTCAACCTGATCAATCAATAAGTCGGCGACACTGCGTTCGTCCTCTTCACCCAAAGACTCTCCGGTTTCCTGTAAATACTTGGCTTCATCATAGTCTTTAAGAAAATTGACCGCATCGACGAGCGTGACCATAGTATCTAAGTTTGCAATATCAGACAAAGAGACGCCACTTTCATCGGTGAAGGTAAAGGTTTCAGCTACAGGTAAAGGCTCTGAAATACCTGTAGATTCAATGACTAAATAATCAAACTTCCCTTCTTTTGCGAGTTTACTCACTTCAATCAGCAAGTCTTCTCTGAGCGTGCAACAAATACAGCCATTGCTCATTTCTACCAGTTGTTCTTCTTTGTGATTAAGGGATACATCATTTTGCACCATGCTCGCATCGATATTAATCTCGCTCATATCATTTACAATAACCGCTATTTTTTTATCTTCACGGTTATTAAGAATATGACTGAGCACGGTTGTTTTTCCTGCACCGAGAAAGCCGGACAGCACGGTTACCGGTAAACGGGGTGTTTGAGATGCGGACATGAGTGTTTTCCTGTTTTAATTTGTGTAATGTTATAATATAACATTACGTGGCAGGTTGTAAACTGCGTTTGTTTGAGCTGAAATTGATAGTCAGGCAACAGCCTCTGCTATAAGATACTGGCAGACGCCGTCAATTTAATAATAAGTAAAAATATGAAATCGAAACTCATGCAAACAGAATGGACAATACTTCAAACCCAATATGATAGTTATGAAAAATATTCTTTAGTGATTAAGCTACTTGCGATTGCAATTGCTGTCATTGCCGGCATTTATAATCAAATTGGTTATTTTGTTGTACTGATATTGGCCGTATTATGGTTACAGGACGGAATTTGGAAGACATTTCAGGCCCGAATTGAATCCCGTTTATTGATAGTTGAAAGCCTGATTGAACAAGAAGATTTTGCTCAGGCGTGCCAGTTTAACCGGCAGTTTGCTGAAAATCGCTTATCCGGTAGCGCTTTAATTAAGGAATACCTTTGCCAGTCTGTTAGGCCAACGGTTGCGTTTCCGCACGTCGTGCTGATTGCCTTGGCACTGGCCGAAACTTTTATCGCTTGATCTTAGATCTGGTGTGTTAAGGCTAGACTTGAATTGAGGGCTTTATTGCGAAACTGACCCGGTGTTATGCCAATGATTTGTTTAAACTCATGGGTAAAATGAGCCTGATCAAAATAGCCTAGTTGGTATGCAATATCGGCAATATTGAAAGCTACTGGCTGAGTTTTGAGTAAATGCCGGGCCTGAATGGTGCGTCTGATTCGGCAAAACTTTTTAGCTGTCATGCCTAATTGATATAAACATAAACGTTCAAATTGTCGCTGACTTAAATTAACTTCGGGTAAAAGTTCAGCCAGTTCGAGATCGCCACTTGAGCGACAGATTAAAGCAATGGCAGGCGATATTCTGCCTAAATTGGCGGATTCTTGATTAAATAAGGGTAATAAACGTTTTTCAACCCAGCGAATACGTGCCTGCGTTGTTTTTAATTCAGCAAGTTGCTCTGCCCAGTGAATAAAAATAGGGGATACACAGGGATTATTGACAGATAAACATTCATTTTTAAGTTCTGATACCGGGGCATTTACGAGTGCTGATAATGCGCCGGGTTTAAAGCGGATACCTAAAGCGTCAACATAACCACTGACGTTAAAACGAGTTGAATTGAGTGCAGGACCATTAATGAGTGCCGTTTCTGAACGATTAACCCGGTTAAAATGCAAAGGATCTGCAAAATTAAAAATCAGGCCACTGCCACCGTCTGGGTGCATAAAATCTGTCTGGCTCTGATTATCACTGACACAATTAATTTGCCAAAACCAGTCTATCCATGGCGATAGAGATTTTGCGGGTGGGTAGCGTTTAAAACCAAGATGGGCCAGTTGCCCCATTTTCTGATTTCTCATTAGGTTTGTTTGTCGAAAATTTACAATTCAGTACCAGGCTGACTCATTAAGATTCGTCCGTCTTTTAACAAAACGGAGCGAATGGTTATGCCACTTAAACTCAACTATTTTGACGCCAATTCTGGCGTAGTTAAATTATTAATGCAAATCGAGCAACATCTTGCTGAATCCGGTATAGACAAAAAACTGATTGAGCTGATTAAAATGCGGGCTTCTCAGTTAAATCAGTGTGCTTATTGTCTGGATATGCATAGTAAAGATGCGCGACTGCAAGGAGAAACTGAGCAGCGGTTATATACATTAAGTGCATGGCGTCAAACAGATTTTTTTAATGAGCCAGAGCAGGCCGTACTGGCCTGGACGGAAGCATTGACCCAAATCACTCATAGCGCTGAGGTAGATGCCATCAGAGAGACAATGCAAGTATATTTCAGTGATTGCCAGATTGTCGATATTACCCTGGCGATTTGCAATATTAATAGCTGGAACCGTTTTGTTGCGGGATTTGGTGCGAATGTGGGTAGCTATTCACCCGGACAATATCAATAGTCTGTTTTTAAGCGCAGCTCTGATTCATAATCAAGCTGCGCGACTTAGCTATTGCATGCGCTGTTTTACTTTTTTGAAATAGCAAAGCGCAGGCACAATCACAAACAGACTGATAGCTGCCAGCACCCAAAGATAAGTTTGGTTCAATAATGCCATGTTCACAATTGTTTCAGCTAGCGGATTATTTGTTTGGCTGGCATACGCAAATGGCCCTATGGCTGCATTTTGCGCTATAGAAAAGCCACCACTGACTGCACTATCCCAACCTAAGGCACTCATTGAAGCATATGCTTTATAGCCGATCGCGGCAGCACCAAACCCGATGAGACCAATACCAACACTGCCTAAACCGAAAATACCAAATCCGACTGCGCCAATACTCAAAATTCCGACCGAGATGATACCCACACTGACAGGCGCTATAGCAACGCCGCCCCAGGCAAATAATAGCCCATGTGCCTGGCTGCCTCCAGCTACCCAGCCAAATGCCGGTTTGTCATTAATCTCTGGAGTTGCTAGTTGAATGTGAATCAGGGGGACGCCCAATAAAGTTAATTTACTTTTAAATTCTCGGGCTTTTGAATTTTTTTGATCAACCGCACGATGAAAGGCTTGCGGATCAAATATGCGTGCATGAGCTCTGAGCTGGCGAGTCTTTTTAAATAACCAGTTGACTAAAATTAAATAACTGATAATAAAACCCCCAACCAGAAGCTGTGCTAACAGAACAAATTCAAATTGATATAAAACATGATCCGCGGCCAAGTATTTCAGCCCAAATAAGCCGGAGGTAAAAATAAATGCAGTCAACAGAAACAAAGCGACCGCTTTAATAGCGTGCTGGCGTTCTTGTTGTGTTCTGGACTGAATTAAACTCGTTTTCAGACCTAAAAAAGCGCTTATTAGACCAGAAATACTGGCTAGAGTTGTTAATACACTGGTCCAATTGAGCAGGCCGGTACTTTTTGATGTGACTACGCTTATTGTTGCGGCTTGTGCCGGTGGCGCAATGCTTTGGATGGATGTTAGCACTGCGGCTGTAAAGCCAGCAGCCGGTTTGCTATTAGCCAGAGCATTTTCGATATATGCAGACATAGCGTGTTTGAGTTGCTTTCGTCCACGCGAAAGCCTTTGTTTTGCAGTATCCAGAGATAAATCCAGATGGACAGCGACTTGCTCAATTGACTGGTCTTCACGATAGTATAAAACCAGTGGTTCACGATAAGTTTCATCAAGCGTGTGCAAAGTTTGCCACAGTAAATCTTGCTCTTGCACCTTAATGACTGATTCTTCCAATTGACTGGCGTTGTTAATTTCTCGAGAGTTTTCTGCTTCATTTGATCCGGTGGCTAGTTGAGCTTCTTTTTTACGGTGAAAATGACATATTTTGAATCTTAAAATGCCGCACAGCCAGGCTTTAATTTTTGTCGGATCTTTTAATGTATCCAGTTTTTTCCAGGCCTCAATAAAGGCCTCCTGGGCAAGGTCTTCACTGTGTTTTATATCGCCCGTTGATGAATAGGCAATAGCGCAAAGTAAGTTTTGATAACGGCTGACAATTTTACAAAATGCTTGCTGATTGCCTCTGAGTGCGCTTAAAACAAGCTTTGAATCGTCTTCAGTCAGAACCTTATGTTTAAAAATTTTCATTATGCATCCCTCTGGTTTTTAACAGTAAGTGCCCTGTAGTGTGAATAGGTGACAAATTTAGTCATTAAAAAACAGATAAACTGGCGAACTGAAAAATAGACTGAACACATAATCTTATACTTGAAAACCCGTTATGGGAAAGATTATACAATTAAGTTCGGGGCGTAAATTCTGAAAGCGATTTAGTTTTTGCCTAATAAAACATTATTAGCCGGCAAATCGGACATTGACAGGTATTATGTTTGAACAGGAATGAATTTTATAAAGATTTGCTAAGGAAATAACAATCCGGCAAAGACCATCTGCCGGATTGTTGGACAGGTTATTTATGATAAATAACCGCGCCACCTTTAGCTAACAAGTTTAAAGTGACTTTACCAGTGAGTGGTATCTTTATCTGGCTTGCTTTTGCAGTTTTATCCCGATTATCAGACAGTAATGTTAGGGTTTTACCTGCCAGCATAGGTAAATCTAAAGTCACGGTTTTGGCTTTGTTTTCACCATTTACGGCTGCGATATACCAGTCTTTATCATGACGACGCGCCAAAACAGCCAATTTACCCGGGTAACCATCTATAAATTGAGTTTCATCCCAGACGCTGGGCACTTTGCGAATAAAATCCAATACATGTTCAGGTTGCTCATTTAAGTTATTTGGCGTTAAGCCAAAATGCTGAACCGGTGACTGATAAAGTATGGCTGTGGCCAGCTCAAATGCATCTGTAGTTGAGCGAATGGAACCTTTTTCCTGAGTTTCAGATAAACGCTGATTCAAAAATACCGGAGCAAAGTCCATTGCTGCGACTGTATTTCGGGTAAACGGTAAAATGGTCGCATTAAAGGCATGTTTATCAAATGACTCCTGATAAAAAACCAGATTTTCTGAGGCCAGTACGGCTTCAGATGTGACAAAGTTAGGATACATAACTTCCCATCCACGCGGCAGAGTACAGCCGTGGAAGGTAATGCCTAAGCCATAGTCATTCGCATCCGATAAAATATCTTCGTAGAGTTTCATTGTGACTTGTTTATCACCGGCAAAAAAATCAACTTTTAAGCCTTTTACACCAATTTTTTGCAGCCACTTCATTTCATTTTTGCGAGCTGTCGCGTTATTCATTATGTCCTGAGGCGTCTGAGGCGCATCATTCCACCAGCCATTTGAGTTGTACCATAAAATGATGTCTACATTTTTGGCGGCAGCATACTGGACCAGTTTTTCCATGCGTTTACGGCCAATGTTTTTGTCCCACCAGTTATCAATTAATACATATTCAAAGTTAAGTTCTGAGGCTAAATCAATATATTTTATCTGATCATCATAATTGATACTGTTATCCTGCCAGACAATCCAGCTCCAGGTTGCACGTCCCATTTTGTAATCTGTTGAAGGCGAGTAAAGTGGATCGACTAAATCGAAGCTGACAGTGGTTTCAACTATGGGTTCTAAACTATCGCCAATAGTAATGGTTCGCCATGGCGTTTTTGCTGGCATTGCCAGTGCTGCATAAGTATCGCCCATTCCGGCATTTTCGCCGGGCTGTGGAAATTCCAGTTTAAAAATACCGTCTTTAGTGCTTTCGCCTAGTCTGGAACCAACATAGTTACTGTCTACACCGGTTTCTGAAATTAAAATCCAGCCTTTATCTTCATTTTTAAAGAGCGCAGGGAAGGTATAACCTACGCCATTGAGTGATGGTGTACCTAAAGCTTCATTATAGGTATAAGGTTCTTCATAGCTGGGTTTGGTTTTTTCCCAACCTGTCATTGGCAAAGCTTGAGGCGTGATAAAAGTCGTTGCACCATCGGGTAAGTTAAAGCTGGTGGCTTCTTCTAAAATTTTAACCCGGCTCGCATTTTTAGCTGAGCGCAGCGTATAACTAAAACCTATATCGTTATTGGATACGTTAAAAACAACGTCGAGCTCGTCGCCTTTATCATTGGCAAAAGTGGTGACAAGTTGTTTAGCCTGGTAGTGAACCTGACTAACTTTAGCGCGATCCAAGGTATAGTTTTTATCGATATTATTTTGCTGGTCACTGACATAGTTTAACTGGCGGGTAAAATCGCCTAGCGAAGTATTCAGGCCTAGCTTGGACTCTTCAATAAAGGTTTTGCCTTGATAGCTTACCTGATAAACAGGCTGACCGTCTTTCAGGTTAACGGTCACATTCAATTGATTATTCGGGCTGGTGATATTTGCTGGTAAATCTGCCATCGCATAGCTTGAAAATAAGCCTAAGGTGGCAAATAACAGATGTGATTGTCTCATTATTTTTCCCCAAAAAAAGAGCCCGGACATAAAACTGGTCGGGCTCAAATTGATTTGTATAAACTGGTTTTAATAATATTCGTTAGCGTACCGGGCGGTATTTAAGGTAACGATTTTCTAAATCGATTTGTTGAATTGTTCCGTTTTCGCCATATTCAAGCTCTGTCATCAGTATTGAGCGTCTGTAATAGCTGCCACCTTCTTTGATTTTATCGTGATAAAAAATATAGTTTTTATCACCGTCCTGAACAATTGAATGGTGGTTAGTATTGATATCTAAATAATCAATAATCACGCCCTGATATTCAAATGGACCCAGTGGCGAGTCGCCGGTTGCATAGACAATTTGTCCAGGCCAACCTGTTGAAAAGGTGAAATAATATTTGCCATCATGCAGATGTAAAAAAGGCGCTTCGCCATATTTTTTCTTCTCATCATCAGCTGGATAGCCGTTTACTATGACGTCAGTAATTTCACCATCCAAGCTCACCATATCATTACCTAAAGGCACAACTTTGGGTACTCTGGTACCAAAATACATATAGGCCTGTCCGTCCGTATCGACAAAAATAGCGGGATCGATCGGCTCTGCACCTACATTTTTGTCTCTTGGCTTTTCCACCAAGGGCTTATTGATTGGATCAACAAAAGGTCCTTTTGGATTATCACTCACGGCGACACCAATTTGGTTACCACCAACCGGGGCATAAAAATAATATTTTCCGTTGCGCTCAAACGCACCGGGTGCCCAGGCTTTCGCGTCTTTGTCGGCCCATTTAAAGACACTGTTATGTAAAAAAGAGCCTTCATCTTTCCAGCTTTCTAAATCTTTTGAGCTGAATAGTCGCCATTCCGTTGAATCCCAGTATTCACCTGAATTGTCTTGGTCATTGGTCGCATATACATAATAAGTATCACCAAATTTGTGGGCAGACGGGTCGGCCGCAAATCTTTCTGAAATTAATACATCAGCAGAAGACGCCGCTGAAAATAAAAGTGATGATAATAATCCTGAAACTAATAATTTTTTCATCGGATATTTCCTTTAATTTTTATTTGAAGACAGCCAGTTATTTAACCGGCTGTGCTTGTGATAATAAAGTATCGTCAATATCGCCAACTACCGGTGCTAATTGAAACGAAAACTGATAATCCTGTGGCATTAATAAATATTGAGGATGAGGTTTTGCGCCCCAACTGGTGTCACCGCCGACGCCGGATTGTTTGTAATCTATATTAATATTGACTAAATCACGATCAATTATATCAACATAATGGCGCTGCGCTTTTTTGATCCCAGGATCAAAATCATCTGTTAGCTGATGGTGTGCGCTAAACGATAATTGAGGTTGGCCAATAAACTTTAACCCTATACCTGCCGCATCGGTAAATGCAACCCAACGGGTATCTGTGCGATAGCCATTTTCCTGAGGGCGGATATAATCGAATGCTAAATCTGCGACATCTGCCTGATATAAACCGACTAACGCAGCCGTTTTGCGATCCCAATAGTTTTCAAACGGACCGCGACCATAATAAACCACTTTATTAAAGTCGACCGGCATTTGTAAATTGGTCCCCAACCTTGGTAATTCACTTAAGCCATCTGTATCGTCGATATCAAAGTTGATATCGAGCTTAACCTTGCCTTGTGAATTAATGTTATAGGTCACCTTAGCTTGTGCATTGACCGCCGCCAGTTCAATTGTTTGAGTTAAAACAATGAGTGCGTCAGACTGACTGACCAGTTTCAGACCTTTGCCGATTTGATTTTGAGTCGCTTGTTTCCAAGCCTGCGCGCGTTCTGGCAATTTATTGCCAAAATCATTATCTGTCGGTGCACGCCAGAAGTTCAGTTTTAATGGCTCTTTTAGCAAAGCTTTGTTAGCCAACTGATAGTCACTTAAATAACCCTGTTGATTAAATTTTAGCTCAAATTTATCCGAGCTTACTGTGTATTCACCTTTTGTTTTTGCAAGGCTCAACTGACCTTGCGCTGTTTTATTAAACTGCGCTGGTTTGCCGGCTTGAATACTAAATTGCTCGTAAGCTAATACATGATTTTTATCGACTAAAGGACGTTTGTTTTTGGCTTTTGCTGCCAGATTAATCAATACTTCTGAGTTTTCATCAATATCAGATAATAGCGGAACCAACTGACTGGCTAGGCTGAATCTGAGCGTTTGCTGAGGTTTCACAGTCAGGTCAAAGTCAGCAGAATCCACTTGAATGCCATCCACCAATAGTTGCCAGCTAAAGGTATATTCGCTGGTATCAATAAAAAAGTTTTCATTATACAGCTCAAACTGGGTAGCCGCATGTTGACCAAAATGAAGGTTTTGATAGATTTTTTTTACTTCAAATAAACCCGGATGAGGTGTTCTGTCAGGATTAACCAAACCGTTTAAACAGAAGTTACCGTCATTGTAGACACCATCGGGTTCAAAGTCGCCACCATAACCCCAGTGTTCAACACCATCTTCGTTAGTCGTCATTAACCCTTGGTCCATCCAGTCCCAGATAAAACCACCTTGCAGTTGTTTTTCGCTGCGGACAAAGTCCCAGTACTCTTTAAAGTTACCGCTACTGTTGCCCATTGCATGTGAATATTCAACCCAGAAAAAAGGATGGTCTTTTTGTTTAGTTAAAAATTCATTTTCAATTTTATCAAATGACGCATACATCCAGGTAGTCGCATCACTGTGGTTTTGATTGATGTCAGCTTTGTCATATAAAACCGGACGTGAGTCATCTCGATTTTTTGCCCAGTTATAGGCTTCAACAAAGTTTTCACCGTCGCCGGCTTCATTACCCAGTGACCAATAAATTATTGAAGGATGGTTTTTATCGCGTTCAACCATGCGTTTCACTCTGTCTAAATGCATGGCTTTAAAGTCCGGGTTATTGCCCGGTGTTTTATCCAGATCAAAACCGAATCCGTGGGATTCTATATTGGCCTCATCTATGACATAAATTCCGTACTTATCGGCCAGTGTATACAGATAGGGGTCATTCGGGTAATGCGCGGTGCGGACAGCGTTAATGTTGTATTGTTTAAACATTTTAATGTCTGCGAGCATATCTTCGCGTGATACAACATGGCCATTTCTATCGTCATGCTCATGGCGGTTCACGCCTTTAAACAGCACAGGCTGGCCATTTACCAGTACTTGACCGTTTTGCAATTCAATTTTTCTAAAACCAATTTGTTCTGTGACATATTGTACCGGGTTGTCATCAGCCTGAGCTGAAATGATTAAGGTATATAAATTGGGTGTTTCAGCAGACCAGGCGGCTACGTCTTCAACTTTGAAGCTTTGTGTTACTTTTCGCTCAGATTTTGCATCTACTGAGGTAATTTGTTCCTGCTCGGCAATGAGCTGTTGGTTTTGGTCATATAACTTGGTTTTGAGGGTGTAACGTTTTACCTTTTTCGCATTTAAATTATTCAGCGCAATTTCTAAATCCAATAAACCATCTGAGTAGTCATCACTTAAAGTCGTTTTTGCAAAAAAGTCGCGAACATGGGCATTTTCAGTCGCGTAGACAAATACGTCTCGTTCAATACCGCTTAATCGCCAAAAGTCCTGATCTTCTAAATAACTGCCATCGCTAAAGCGAATCACCTGAAGTGCCAGAGAGTTCTGACCCGGTTTTAAATAAGGCGTAATGTTAAATTCAGTCGCAGTTTTACTGTCTTCGCTATAACCTACTTTTTCGCCATTTACCCAGACATAATAAGCAGATTTTACCGCACCAAAGTGCAGGAGCACTTGCTTGTCCTGCCAATTTTCAGGCACTGTAAACTGAGTTTTGTAGGCACCGGTTGGGTTATTATCTTGCGGAACAAAAGGCGGTTTTCTGGGGAATGGGTACTTAATGTTGGTATAGATTGGATAATCGTATCCGTGCATTTGCCAATTTGAAGGGACTGGAATTGTGTCCCAATCAGAGCTGTCAAACTCGTCAGTAAAAAAATTGGGTGTTACAGCTGCCGGATTGGCAAACCATTTAAATTGCCAGTCACCATTTAATAATTGGTAGTTTTCGGCTTTGAGATAATTGTCTTCGAGTGCTTTGCTCAGGCTTGAGTAAGGAATAAAGCTTGCTTTAGGTGGCTGGGTGTTGACGCTATAAACACTTAAATCCTGCCATTCGGCAGCATATAAATTAGTTGACGCTAGCGCCAGCAGCCCAATTCCCAGCTGTTTGATTTTTTCCATAATGTACCCCAATAATTGTAGAAAAAGAAAACCCGACTCAGGGGCAGGGACAACAAAACATAGCATGTTTTCCTAAGTCGGGCGAAACTGTTACCAGTTGATGGCTTTAGCCGGAATGTACTGGTTTAGTAAAGCTGTATATTTAGCTTCTAACACATCCTGAGGTGGTAAATCAGGTGTTTTAGAGTATAAATCTGCTTTTTGGAATGCTTTTAATAAGGGCAGCATGTACCAGTCAAAATCAGACGCTAATTCAGTGTATGCCATAGTACCGTTTTGCGGCGTGTGCCATGGGTAAAATGAGTGATAACGTAAAAGGTACAAAGCTTCTTTATTTAAAGTACTGCCTTGGCGCATCACCTCATAGATGTATTCGTCATGGCCCCAGGTCATGTCAGTTTCATCAAAACCACAATGGCGAGTGTATTTACCGAAACTTGTTTCATCCTGCTTTTCATAAGTTGGATAATCACTGCTTAAATGAAAGTATTCTTTATCAAAAAACACGTTTGAGTCGGCAAAAGGCGCGCCTACAGGGTAGGTATCGCCGACTACACACCATTGTTGTAATTCGCCAAATTTAGGTAATAGCATGACTTTACCTAAATCATGAATAAAGCCGACTAACGGGAACCATGACCAGTCTTGAATATCTTTATATAAAGTTTTAATGGTATTGTTTTCGTATAGTTCGCGCCATTTAGTCGGTAATTCGTTCCAGGCTTTTTCTCTGAATAGTTCTTTAATCGATAAGTCATCGCGTAATTCAGTCGCGTCTTTCATTGCAAATTCAAAGATAGATTCTGCAGACTGGTAAGCATGGATAATTTGTGGCATATCACTGTCAGGATCACTTTCGTCAACGATATCTTCAAGTAATTTGAATACTTGATAAATATCCATAGCACCGTGAGACAGTTTAAAATAATGATCTTTTTTAGCTTGAACAAAATCAACCGTCTGGTTGGTCTGCATTTCGCGATAAGTTCGTTCTACTCGGTCCTGAAACTTTGAGTCAGTGTAGTTTCTGAATTCACCAAATGTTTCTTGGTTTTGGGTATCTGTAATTGTCATAAGATTGTTCCTATACAAACGGTTATTAATCTGACTCAGTTAAACAACAGGTCGATTTAAACTAATACTTAATGTTTCACTCAATGTGTTGTTCACATCCATTGAATTAAATTCATCAATGATAATTAGCTGACACCGGTATCAATTATAAACGAGTTTTCCATTCAAGCTTGTATAACTACTTAATCAATTGCGTCTAGTGTAGACAATACGAAACCTCAATTTCAAATTAGTGCTCTGTTTTTCGTTGTCTGACACCGGTGTCAATAGGTATATTAAATCATCTTTAAAATAGAATTTCAATTACATTTACGAAAACTAAATGTAACTTGTGTATATTATTTTTGTGATAGAAACGCGATATCGTAAATAAATAAATGGTTATCCAAAATCATCAGTGAATTTTTGACCCAAAAATGAAGGCTTATACACTGTTTGTATTGATTAAATCGGCAACTGGCGGATATATGGAAATGCCAGTAAACCGCCTAATGATACAAAGCCAAATTGTTGCTTACTAAAATTTTCATCGATTATTCAAATAGTCGCTTACTCAAAAATAACACAAATATCTGCGTTGGTTAGTTAACCTAATATTTGTTTTCTAATGATTGGCGAATTTTTTTAACCGTATTAATAGATGGAAATCCATTATTAGGGCGTCTTTTATCCACTGCATACCAGCTTTGCCATTGCGGATTAAGATCGCCGTTTGCGCGCCTTTGATAAATTTGATTCAGGTTATTTTCTGCATCTATCAATATATTATTAATCGCCTGCGCCGATAGTGATTCTGGGTTTTGCTCTGCTTGCCCCTTTAGCTTTGATAACGCTATCAGATTTTGATTAAAGTTTAATAAATCTAAATAAATGGCAATTGGCAGACTCACGTGGTCATGAAAAAACTCTTTATTTTGGCTTAATTCTGGCTCTATCTGAGCAATCAAAGATTGAGATTGCTTTAAAGCATTGATTCTGCTCTGGGTGCCGTCAAAAAATTCGATTACGCCGCTATAGTCGACAGGGACGGCTGAGCGGCCCGGACGTTGCAATGGCTTATCTGTTAAATAGGCTGTCATTTTTTTGATCTGCCAGAGAATTTCAACATAACCAACCTGATTATGGTGCGCCTGATGTAATCCTTTCATTGCGGCGACAATTTTTTTGGCTGGCGCTTCACCAAAATAGTTTTTTGCCCAGTTCAGATAGAAAGTTTCTCCATCAAATGCGGTGCCTAATCTGGCGGATTCAGAAAACGCTTCCAGATTTAACATAAAAGGTCTGAAGGTTTGTCCGTTCACCATCATATATTCTGTTGCTTGATAATTTCGGTACATCATATTCATCGTTTGTTCGATAACTTCAGGGTAGGGGTCTGCTACATCATGATTTAGCCAGAATCCGGCATGCATATAAGTGCCAAAGCGATAACCTTTTGTGCTTTTAGGTAAATAGTCAAAACCGCCCCAGCCATCGTCTGACCAGGCTATAATAAAACTTTTTGGTGGATTAAAATCTTGATTAAAGATCTCCATTCCATCGTGATAACAAGTACACACTTTCGTCGCTTCAGGTTTATATTGGTTAATTACTTTTTCTAACTCGCGATAGACCTGATTAAATACCTGTGCTTTATCTTCACCACAGCTACTGACGTATTCCCAATCCCAAACCTGGTTTCTGGGCCTAAGCGCAAAAATATCCGCTTTGGCAACCGGCGTTTTTGTTAAATAATGGTGCCAGGTATCTATCCATTCTTGTTTGTGATCACGCCAGCAAGTTGAAGCTTTTTCACTTAAATTTAATAATTGACGCCCCATCATCATATCAATTTGAACGTACATGCCTTTGGCATGTACGTAGTCGATCATTTTATTTAAATAGTCCACATCTAATTGATAATTGGGATATTTCTCTACATATTCCGGGCGGGTATAAAACTCAACCCGGCCCAGCATGTCAAAAAACTCAATGCCGTTATATCTGAGGCGAACCAGACTGTCGATCATTTGAGTAAAGCTTTGCCAGTCATATTCCAGGTAAGGCTTTTTTAAATTGGCGAGTTCATCAACATCATTTTCAAAATAAACCAGCAGTGGTACAACGGGCGGCGCTATCGACTGATTACTAAATTTCAGAATATCTTGAGGTTGGATTTGAGGCGATTGGTTACCGGTCCAGTAAGCGAGTTTATCTACGCCCAATACCTGTTCGCTATAGTCGTACACCATATATTGTGTGCCCTGAATATCCCGGCCAGCCAGCATGACGGAAGGCTTATTATTGATTCTGGTGTGGTGGATAAGGCCACCCCGATCAGTTGGTGTTTGGCTGTCGATAAAGGTTTTGTCTGAATCAGGTAGATAGTTGATCTGTTTCAGGTTTTCCACCTGTCCCACTGCAATAAAATGGGCACTTTCAGGTAATTCCTGTTTATCTGATATCAGGTTTATTCGGGTGTTTAACACAGATTGTAAATCTGTTTTTAAATCTTCAGCGGCCAGCTTAATAGGCTGGGCGGCATTTGAACTGATGATAATTGTAACGTTGGCAGGAACCGCTGTGTCTGGTTGACTGGATAGCTTCTGGTCGCTACAGGCTGTTAAACTTATAACGGACAAACTCAATACTAATTTAATTATATATCTGGACATTTTAAACAAACCTCTGCAGAAACGCTTTTATTACTTCACCCACATTACCGGAATGACACCGGTGTCATTATTTTACGTTACAATACCATTAAGGCTTATGTCAACAGGATGTAAAATAAGAGTTTTAATTTATATTTTGTTTGAACCGGTAAATAAAACCTAGTGGGTGAGGTATATTTATCGCTAAATAGGCTGCATCGTACTAACTAAACCACATCCGCATTAGATTAATTTTGAAACACTTTGCCTAAGTCATGTCTCTAAAAAGTAAAATAAAGTTAATAATAACAATTGTTTATAGTGTATGTTGAAAGGAGGGGTTAAATTCTGGAAAGAATAAGTCCTATTGTATTAATCAATTTTAATTTTATTTTGTCTGAGAAACACTGTTGACACCGGTGTCAGTAAGGGTTAGGGTGTGTAACATGTAAGAAACATTAAATTTAATAATATTTTACGAATTGGGCTGTGTATGAATTTAAAAGCTGTTGTGAGTCTGGTATTTTTACTGACTGTGTTAGCCGGCTGTATCGGAGTTAATTCGACTAGCGAAATAGACAAACCGGTTGTGATCGTGATCCCAGAGCAGAGTAGCCAAGCCATCAAACTGGCTGCTGATGATCTTAAATCTGATTTGTCTCAGGTTATTAAATCAAGTTTAGAAATTCATCCTTATGATGGTATATCTGCGCTTCCGCCGGCGACTTATTATTATTTTATCGGACGGTCCAGTCTGTTAGCGGGTTTTAAACCATTGAATTCAGTCAAATCCGTATTTGATGATATGCCAAAAGCGCGTGGCGGCATTATCCAAAAACTCGATTTAAGTACGCCCAGTGTTGTATTATCCGGCCGAGATGTTCAGGGTACGCAATATATGGTGTACGACTATAGCGAACAGGTGTTAGGTGTAGATAAACTGGCTTACTGGACAGGCTCCGTTGCTAAATCCATTCAGGATACGAATCAACTGCTTGCTTTTGAAAATCAAAAAGTTGCAGCACCTGTTGTGCCGCTGCTGGTTTATTTTGAAAATGATACGGATGAACTGGCGAATCTAAAAAAACCTTACCTTGAATATGACTGGCAAAGTTTTACTCAAATGATCGACAGTTTGGTTCGCCTCAGATACAACGCGATTGAAATGTTTGACATGATGGGCCGGGTTGAGTTTTATACGCGACCTGAATATGTTGCTATGCATCCTGATTATCAGTTAGATGAAGCTAAACTCGACCGAATGGTGGATTATATTCATGCCAAAGGTATGAAAGTTCAGGTGAATATGATGATGGGACGCCAGTTAAAAACATTAAGCGACGAGGCATCGACCTGTTGGCGCGATCATCAGCAGGAATGGTTATCGACCTGGCGTTATTATTTAACTGAAACGGTTATTAAAAAAGCCGATATATTCACCCTAAGCCCGAGAAATCAGGTTTGGGATAGACCTTATGAAAGTAGCTGTGGTGAAGATAAAGATGAAGTGTTTAACGACGTTTATGCCGAGTTCGGCAAGCTGTTAGAATCTTATAAGCCTGGCGCGACCAAATTGTGCATTTGTTATGATGATGCCGCTGAAATGTTTAACAATAATTTTAAGCCTTCAAAAGATTATATTATTGCCTGGCCGGATGATGGTTTTGGCCGCTTTAAAACCTATCCTAACAGCATTAAAGGATACCGAATGGGAACCTATATGCACGCTGGATTTTGGCTAAATCATGATGTAGCCGATCCATATCCGGTTGTGATTGAAGACAGTATGCGCACTATCTTTAACGATTATCAGGCAACCCACTATATGATGGTTAACGGGCAAACTTTCAGACCTTTTATTTTAAACCTTGAAGCCTTTTCAGAATCGGCCCGCCTGGGTACAGATTTTGATGGTGAAGCATTTTATCAGAATTGGGCCGAGCGATATTTTGGTAAAACCTATGCCAGTCACAGCGTGAATATTTTAAAACAACTACACAAAGCCAATAGCAATAGAACAGGTTATGTTGAAATTTTATGGCAAGTTAAAAAAATGACCGCTTATCTGGCAAACCAACCTTTATTGCATCCGTATAAGCCTCCAATTTCGGTCGATTTTGCTGGTGTGAAAGCCTTTATTGGTCAGACTCAACCAAGAATTCAGGCGCTGGAAACTGCGTTATTTGAAATCGATAAAATTAAAAATCAGGTCTCAAAAAACCGAATGTTTTTTCATGACCATATGATATTACCTGTACAAATTTTTCATGATTTGCTGGTCTTTAATCAAACTTTAATTGAGCTGAGCCAGATTAAGCAGCAATTGGAGGTTACGCAGATTGAGCATAAGCAATTCATTCTTAAAAATAATGCCAGACATTTATTGGCTCAGGCAAAATCTCAGCTTGATACGATTTATCAACGCCGTTTAAAGGGCGATCTTAATCCTCGCTGGAGCACCTGGTATGATCCGGCAAAAAGAAGACCTAACAATGGATTTCCAAATCTTCAGGCGTTGGCTGAAATAGAAAAGGCTTTTAATTTAACAATGTAAATAAAAGCCAAACGGGAATGTTTTTGGGCAGAATCAGTTTTTAGATTTTCGTATGTGAAGAAAATTACACTGGCGCGATGTGCAGTTATTATTGACTAAATTATTTCTGCGAGTCGCGCTCTACAACAGGGCAAGATCATACTTTAAGATATCGCCAATATTTGAATGGGTGAGCGATAATTTAGAACACAGGATTTTTGTATCCAGACAAATCCTAAGTAACTGCATCCATGCAGCTAAAATGTATTTTTCAGGACGAAAAATCCAAGCTTACATGGACGTACTTGCAGCGTTTTTGTGAAAGTTATGGCTCAAAAAACATTCAACTATGATTTTGCCCTGCGCTCTACAACCAGTTACATAAAATAATTTGAAATTGATAAATAATGCTGTTTGATATGCTCAATTAATAATTTCACTTTTTTAGGTGGATGTTTAGTAAAAGGATAGACAGCATACACACCGAGTTTTTTACCGACAAGCTTTGGAAACAGGTCAATTAAATCACCTTTTTGTATATCTTCATAAACCAGGCATTTAGGTACATAAACGATACCATGCCCGGCTAATACGGCTTTTCTCAATGCAGTTGCATTATTGGTCGAAAAAGAACCATTTATATGCACAAAATACTGTCCATCCGCTGATTTAAACGCCCATTCATTTGCGCCGGAACTCTGGTACGCATATTTTAAACAATTATGTTGCTTTAAATCTTTAGGCTCTTTGGGTTTTCCATTTTGTTCAAGGTAAGCCGGTGATGCGCATACTACCCATTGAGAATCAATGATATGGCGCGCAATTAAACTCGAATCTTCCAGGTAACCGGTACGGATAACTAAATCGTATCCACCGTTAATCAAATCAACAAAACGGTTATCCAGTGACATATCAACGCTTAATCCAGGATGTCGGTTACAAAATTCAGCGACCGCATCGGCCAGTAATAAATCACCGGAAATAGTTGGCACTGACATTTTTATATGGCCGCTAATGGTTTCGCCCAAACCGGAAACCGTGGCCAGTGCGTCCGTTGTTGCCTGCTCTACATTTTTTGCACCGGCAGCCAAAACGCTGCCGGCTTCAGTAACCGTTAATTTTCGGGTAGTGCGATACAGCAACTGTACCCCTAATTCGGACTCGAGACGGGCAATGCGTTTGCTGACCACTGAATTTGTCAGGTTATTGTATTCTGCGGCTTTACTGAAACTGCCCAGTTCAATTACCTGAGAAAAGAGAATCAAGTCATTTGCTAGCATAATTATGATTATGTGGATTTTGGAAATAGTGTTTTTCATTATTTCCGTTTATTGCTAAAAAATAAAGCGCTAAATTAAACAAATTAGATAAATATCTGTATACAACTCTTAAAAATAAATAACAGGACTTTCACAGTGATTATTTCAGCCTCAACAGACTATCGTAAAGCAGCGAAAGCGAAATTACCCCCATTTTTATTTCATTATATTGATGGTGGCTCATACGGTGAACACACGCTTAGAAAAAACACAGATGATCTGGCCGATATTGCCTTAAAACAGCGCGTACTCAACAATATGTCAGAATTGAATCTGGGCACCGAATTGTTTGGCGAAAAATTGAGTCTGCCGTTAATTCTGGCACCTGTTGGATTAACGGGTATGTATGCCCGCCGCGGTGAAGTTCAGGCGGCAAAAGCGGCAGATAAAAAAGGGATTCCTTTTACTATGTCTACAGTGTCTGTGTGTCCGATTGAAGAGGTGACGCCGGCAATAGACCGCCCCATGTGGTTTCAGCTTTATGTTTTAAAAGATCGGGGTTTTATGAAAAATGCGCTTGAACGCGCAAAAGCGGCGGGTGTTAAAACCTTGGTCTTTACCGTTGATATGCCGGTTCCAGGCGCACGTTACCGGGATATGCATTCAGGCATGAGCGGGCCAAATGCGCCATTTCGTCGTATGTTACAGGCAATGAAGCATCCTCTGTGGGCATTTGATGTGGGTTTATTTGGCAGACCGCATGATTTAGGCAATATTTCTACTTACCGTGGCAGTCCGACCAAACTGGAAGATTATATTGGTTGGTTGGGGGCAAACTTTGATCCTTCGATTTCATGGAAAGATTTGGAATGGATCCGTGATTTCTGGGATGGCCCTATGATTATTAAAGGTATATTGGATCCGGAAGATGCAAAAGATGCGGTTAAATTTGGTGCAGATGGCGTGATAGTTTCTAACCACGGCGGCCGTCAGCTCGATGGTGTATTATCGTCTGCAAAAGCCTTACCTATGATTGCGGACGCGGTAAAAGGCGATATCAAAATTTTGGTGGATTCGGGTATCAGAACTGGTCTGGATGTCGCCAGAATGTTAGCGCTGGGGGCTGATTGCACTATGCTTGGCCGATCATATATTTATGCACTGGCGGCTCAAGGCCAGGCCGGTGTTGAAAACCTGATTGATTTATATGAAAAAGAACTCAGAGTTGCCATGACACTGACTGGTGCTAAAAAAATCAGTGAATTAAGCAATGATTCTTTGGTAAAACTGAGCTGATTTTTCGTGAGCCTGAAATGACTAAACGTTTTTGATAAACCAGCTAAAAGCGCGTTTTATTGCAAGATTAATCGCGCTATCATTTTTAAGGTGGATTTTGTTTAATTTACCACCATTCATTGGAAGTAAACCCATAATAAACTCCAGTAATAAGTTAGTTAACCTCAGCTGCGTATAAGAATAGCTGAGGTAAAAATAGACTCTTTGGGCAATTTGTATTATGCGCATTCGAGTTTAGTTAATTGCGGTAGTATCGGAAGAACAATCGGGTTAGTTGTTTGCCTGAGCAGCCCGCTTAACAGACTACACGCATTAACATCAAAGTCTGGTACCTGTTCATTCGTATCCTGCATATAGTCATGAACAAATAAAAGTGCATTAGGGATTTGTAAATTCAGTATTTATAACCCCTGTCACACAGGCGTCATAAAATTGCAATAGCATAGCGATTTTGATAGTAAGCCTGCTCGAAAGAAATCAACAAAAAGTCATGTCTGAACACCTTTATATTTCAACAAGCAAACTAATTTTTGTTGGCATAGTGGCTGCGCTAAGCATGTGGTTTTTCACTCTGCACCAGCCGCAACAATCTATTCAATTAAGATTAAGCCAGCATAGCTGTCTAACTAATAATACACAAACTAACGAGAGTTTAAACTTATATATACCAACCAATTATAACAGCCAAAAACTAGCAGAAAATTTGTGTTCCAATTCAGAAATCGCAAAAAGCTACCACCAAGTCATCATCAATTGGCAGCCTAGAAAGCATATAGGTAGCGAAACCATTTTAGCTCAGGCTTATGACTTAATTTGGTTAAGAGACTATCGCATGCAAGGATTAGCGCCCGATTACAAATCCATTTACCAGCCATTGGTTGAACTAGCCAGTTACGACATTCAATGGTATAGCCATAGCGCAATATTGAGTTTGGACAAATCTTTTTTCGCGCAGAAAAAAATTGGCTTAATTGACGACCCGGCCAGTTTATCCACCTATCAGTTACCGTTAACTCAATTGCGCCAAATGAATGTGGATGAATCACAAATTATGTATTGCGCTAACTATCAAAGCCTAATTCAAAAGTTTTTAAACCACCAACTAGATATTATCCCATCTATTAGTTCAATCAGTGCGTTAAAAGGCTGGCCGCTAGCTCAGCAAGCTGTATTAGCGCAAAACCGGCCTATGGGCAACTGGTATGTCAGCAATCAGGTTGACCTTAAATTGCACGGTGTGCTAACTGAGCAAGTTGAACATTACTTACAGGCGCTACAAATCAGTCAAAACAAGTTTTAAGGTCATATTATGCAATTCAATCGCCGTACGATTTCGCAGTTTTTAGCCGTTGCTTCACTTTTGCTGATATTAAGCCTTGTACGTAGCTATTGGTTAGTTCACCAGCAAATAACAGCTGCAATCAATCAATCTTACTTAAACAACAATACAACGTTAGTTACTGGCGATTTTTTAAGTAATTTAGATCAACAACTGAGCGATAGCAGACCTTTCACCTTTGGTCATCCACTATTATCTTCTATCGTTACTCAAGTCTCTATTCAACATGTAAAAAGTCGTTTAGTCGAAGAATCAGTTGCACCTTGGTTTAGCTTGGCTGTTAACGCTCATTTTGCAGATCAACGCATCAATACTCAGCTTAATTTAGCTTACAAGGTGAGCTGGTTAAGTTTAACGCTTTACACCCTGTTGGTGTTTTTATCCTTGAATTTACTTGTGGCCGCTTTTCCGAACGCTCGCAAACAAAAGTTAGTCAATTGGAGTAACCGGCTACAAAAAATAGGCTTTCGCAAGTCTCAAGCTAAATTTTTCGCAAATAAGTTAAACGCGAGTAATGCTGGTACTCAGCAGCAATGCCAATGGGTAATGACAGAAAATTTAGTCAGTGAACGAACTTGGTTAATCGAGTATTTGCTCAACGCGCCTCTATCTGCTTTACAATTTAGCTGGCTGAAACTGGCACTGAGTAAAAACTTCAGTGCTAAAGAGGCTATAAAGATTGCCACGTCAACTGATGAGTTAGAAATAGATCTAACGAACCGACAGGTTAAAATACATGGCTTAACTTGTCAGCTCAAAATAACCCCACTGATTTATTATTATTGGTACGCGCAAAAACAAAAAGACAATTTAGGCGCCTATATCAACCCGGCTATAAACAAACCGGATAGAGAACAAGGTCAGTATTTGGCAGAATTGATGCAACAATATGACGGCCATAAAAAAGCGATTAACGATTTATTAGAGAATGGTTTAAAAGGAAAAACGCTTGACCAAAACCGCAATAAAATAAAAGAAGAATTAACCCAACAACTCGGAGATTTAGCTGAAAACTACTTGTTTGACAGCCGTCGGGATGGGAGAACCGCACGTTACCAGCACTGGCTTAAACTCGCGGCTGAAAAGATAACTCTAAAAGTTTAGAGATATCTTTTTCATATAACTGACCTTTATTTTTTCTACAGTTGTTTCAACTTTTATTCAGGAGAAAACAACAATGAAAAAATCATTTATCACGCTAGCTTTATTAACTGCTGGCTGCATTTCAACGTCAAGCCATGCGTTAAATATATTAGTCACTAACGACGACAGCTGGCATACAAAAAATATTCAAACCTTGTTTGATAAATTAAAAACAGCAGGTCATAACGTGATTATGTCAGCGCCCTGTACCGGACAAAGTGGTAAAGGTGGCGCAATTCATTTTTTAAAAGCGGTTAATGTTGATACTTCACAAGTTGCTGAGGGCAAAGTGTGTGTTGGCGATACAGACGAAACGGTTAAGTTTGAAGATTTTGTTGAGGGCACCCCAGTAATGGCCGCCTTATACGGTATTGATGTACTCTCGCAACAAACGTGGAATGCTGCACCTGATTTAGTGATTTCAGGGCCAAACGAAGGCAATAACCTAGGTTATATGACCAACAACTCAGGGACATTAGGCGCAGCAAATATCAGCATTGCACGCGGTTTACCTGCAATTGCAGTCAGTGCCGATACTTCAACTGAAGCAGATGATGACGTAAATGCAGTAGCCGACGCTGTGGTAGAAATTGTTGCTGAATTAGTGGCTAATCAGCAACCAGGTCATCCATTAATGCCTAAATTTACTGGCTTAAATGTGAATACTCCAGCAGATATGGCCAATGTTAAAGGTTATAAATTTACGAACGTAGGCTGGAATTCGGGTGGTATTGATGTGAAATTTTCTGATGATTTATCAGCTGACCCTGCGATAGTGGCTTATGTCGCGCAAGGTATTTTGTCTGCCGGTTATGCGCAAGATATGACAAGTGCGATGCAAATGGCACAAAGCCAATACGCAGGTAAAGCGGGTGTATCAATTGAACGTTCTACCCCATTAATTGATGATGAAAACAGCCATAGCGAAGGCAACGCAGTGGCTGAAAGTTATATTACAATCAGCACCATTGAAGCCAATGTACAAGCATCGCAAAGCAAAACCGCTTGGATTCGAATGCAGTTAAATGGCTTAGTGGATTAAAAAGGTGGCATTAGTAATGAAAAATATATCCACTCGCATCCTGGCTAGTACGGCGTTTCTGGTACTGCTCAATTTAACCGGTTGTGACATTAGCATTAATTCAGACAGTGATGATGATGCCCAAGCTAAGTTTTTAAATTTGAACATGGGGATGTACCAAAGTGTATTTAGCAATCATGCTCATCAGGCTCAAAGGCTTACTTTGATTATTGATAAGCAAGGTGCTTTTTTAATTGAAAATAATGACCGAGATGAAACGATAAGTTACCAAGCGAGTTTTGTAGCGGATGATGAAATGCTCATTTTTGATGACAAGATTAGTTGCGCCCGTGACACTAGCATAGCAAGATTTAGTTGCAGCTATCTTGCGGGTTCAAACATGAATGATTTAACAAGTCTGCCTATGCTGGCTATATTGCCAACAAACACTGAGGTTGAACTAACGGGTTCGTATCAAGGTATATCTCAAAATCAAAAAATTGTATTGGATGTGGCAGCTTCAGGGCAAATATCGGCTCAATATAACAACTGCAAAATTAGTGGGCAGTTAGCTAAATCTACGCAGTATTTAAGCAGGTTTACTGATTCATGCGAAACAGGCCAATACCTTGCGTATGTAGACGTTGAACAATTATCTGATGAACAATTCGTAGTTAAGTTATACAGCGAACATCCTATGCTTGAGGGATATTGGTTTTAAACTGACAAAATAGCCTAACTCAAAATGTAAATAGGGTCTGATTTACTTAACCGCAAATCAGACCTCTATTTTACGTTCATTGTATAGTGGATTGATTACCGATATTTAAATGGATTTAGATCTAAAGTCTAACCTTATTAAGTGCTTTCTTCGTATTGAAGCAGCTTAACGTTAGCAAACGCCCACCTTTAAAGTTATTTAATCGTCGCGGTAGAATCCCGGATAACCAATTCACCTTCAAATATCTGATTATTTTTTTCATCCCCACAGGGTGGCGCATTTTTTTTATTTTTTAAACGCTTAATTAATAACATGGCGGCGTTGTAGCCAATGTTTACCAGTGGGTGGCGATAAGTTGTAATATTCGGAAAGACCTTAGTCGTGATTGAAATATCATCGATACCAGATATAGATAATTCCTGCGGGACTTTTATCCCGCGACTTTGCGCTTCGTATAATACACCGGCTGCCATTTCATCATTTGATGCAAAAATAGCGGTTGGTCTGGGTGTTTTATTTAGCAGCAGGGCGGCTGCGTCTTTACCGGACTGATAAGTGTAATAGCCTTGAACCATTAGCGACTCATCTATTTTTATGCCGTTTTCTTCCAGTGCGTTACGGTACCCTTGCTCTTTGATGACGCTGGATTCTTCATCCGGATGACCCTTGATATATCCGATTTGTTGGTGGTTTAAGCGAATTAAATAACTGGTCACTTCAAAACTGGCTTTTTGATAATTTAAGCCGACAAATTCGCCTTGGGTTCGATAGCTGGGACCAATTCGGATATAGTTGACTTGTTTGCGATTGAGCATTTCAAGTAGTTCAAGCTTGTCACAAATAGGTGGGGCAAGAATTAAGCCATCAACCAATGTATTGTCTATAAATTCTTCAACTTCATCTAATAAGTTGTTGGAATAATAACTGCAATCGTATAAAAACAGACCCATATGCTCTTCAGTGCAGCCTTGCAAAATACCCTTTTGCAGTTTCATTAGGTAACCAGGGCTAGGGTTATCCGTTAATAGCGCGATAAACAATGAGCGGTTTTTTGCCAGCGCCATGCCTAGAGGATTGCGTTTAAATCCGGTTTCAATAACGGCTTTTTGCACTTTCTCGCGCATTGCATCGCTGACATTGGCTTCATTATTGATCACTCGGGAAACTGTTTTTTTAGATACACCAGCTTGTTTGGCGACATCATTAATAGTTGCAGATTTCATGAACTTCTATGCTCTAATTTTTTAGTACTCAATTTTATTAAGGTAACGTCCGGTTGTCAGATTACTGCTAATGATCGTATCCGATCGCAATTTTTATAATTATTCTGTCATCATACCATATAATTTACACTCTATAGTAGATTGGCTTGACACCGGTGTCAAATTGTGACAGCTTGATCACAGATAATTCACCTAAATTTTACTCTTTTGTTGACTCAGATCAGATTATAAAGTGCGATGAATAGAAAAAATATTTTATCTCGAATTCCGATAGTTATCTTCGGCTTGTTTTTTATGGTTAATTCAATAGCGGCTAATGAATTACCGAATCTGCCGATAAATCAATTTCAGTTGTTAGGATCTCACAATAGTTATAAAAGGCCATTTGATCCCGATTTATACCAGTTTATTCAGTCAAAAGATGCAAAACGTGCTGCGGATTTAAATTATGCACATGCAACCATTACTGAACAATTAAATACGGGTTTGCGTCAACTTGAAATTGATATTGTTAAAGATCCTAAAGGCGGTAAATTTAATGAACCGGCAGCGGAAAAATGGATTAACAAGACATTGTTGACTCCTGAAGAGGAGCGAGAACTGAATCAACCGGGCTTTAAAGTCATGCATATTCCGGATATTGATTTTTTATCTCACTGTATTTTATTTGAAACCTGCTTAAAACAACTTAAATTATGGTCTGATCAAAACCCGAATCATTTTCCAGTTTTTGTATTGATGAATATTAAAGAAAGTCAGACAAGGCTGTTAAAGGGTGAGCCTGTCTTAACATTTGAGCAAAATGACTGGCGTGAAATTGACCTGGTGTTAAACCGGGTTTTAAAAGATAAGTTATTTACGCCAGAACACCTCATAGCAGGTTTTAATACGGTTCAGCAAGCCATAAAAAATAGAGGCTGGCCTTTGCTAAATGACCTCAAAGGTAAAATTGTTTTTATTTATGACGGTAATCCCAAGCAGGTCGCTCGATATCGTTCGAGCTTGCGAGCTGATGCCTTGCCGGCTATGTTTGCTAGCTATTCACCAAAACATCCTGATGCTGCCATTTTCATTCGCAACGATCCGATTAAAAACGCTAAAGAAATTAATAAGCTAACTCAGGCCGGATTTATCGTTCGAACCCGTTCAGATGCTAAGCCTATTGATTGTGAAACAAAAAACAGACAAAAAGCCAATGCAGCAATTTCAAGTGGCGCGCAAATCATCTCGACGGACTGTTATCCGGGCTCTGTTTTGTCAGAAAAATATCAGTTTGAAGTGAGTCTGCCAGAGCGTAAGTTTATTCGCATTATCAATAATTAAGCAGGAATTTTAATATGTGGATCATTAAACAAAGCCTTAAATGCTGGCTTTTATTCAACTTTTTAACGGCCGCTTATGCTCAGGACTTAGCCGGATTAAAAGTTGCGTTTTTACCCGATATTCATTTTCAGGATATTTATGCTGATTTGGATTTAGCTGATCAGCCTGGAGTGGATAAACCTTTGCTGATTAGAAGTATGAAAGCCCAGCTACATTCAACGCGGCTATTTAACGAACCTTATTTTGCATTTTTGAGTGTGCTCGATGATTTAGCCTCGCGAAATATTAAACTGGTTGTTTTACCTGGTGATTTCAGTGATGACGGTCAGCCGGTTCACTTGCGAAAATTAAAACAATTGTTCAGCCATTATAAGTCTGAATACGGGATGCGATTTTATTTGGCACCTGGTAACCATGATCCGGTTAGGCCCTGGGATAGTGCTCACGGAAAGTCTGATTTTTTAAATAACGAAGGCTACGAATATGCAATTTACAGTCTTTCACATTCTGCCTGTCAAACACCCGCCGGTGAGCAATCTGTCAAAATTTATTGTCATGATGATTTACGGGCCATGGGGTATCAGGGGTTAATGGAACATCTGGGCGATTTTGGTTTTAAACCCGGTAAAAAAGATTTGTATTTTGAGACGCCTTTTTCAAACTATCGACCCCAAGACTATAAACTGAGTGATGGACTGCAAGCGGCTGAATTAAATCAGCGGCTCTTTTCTTACTGTGGTGAAAACAAAACCTGCATTAAAATGCCGGATTTAAGTTATTTGGTCGAACCGGTTGAAGGGCTCTGGTTATTGTCAATTGATGCCAATGTTTACGAACCTAAGACGCTAAAACAGGATCTTGCCGAGATTAGTCAACACAAACGTTCTGATTTACTTAAAGGTTCCAGTTATGCGGGTTATAACTCGGTTTTGGACTATAAACCCTTTTTAATCGAGTGGATTAAACAAGTCGTAAAACGCGCTCAGGCCGAAAATAAAACACTGTTGGCGTTTAGCCACTTTCCACTGGGCGATTTTTATGACCAGTCAGTGCCGTATTTAGCAGGATTTGCCGGCAAAGATACTTATAATAAACGCCGCTTCCCACTTGAAAAAACCTTGAATACGTTTGCCGCTACCGGACTCAAAGTCCATGTCGCAGGACATATGCATATCAATGATTCGTCTGTGTATCATGATGATAAAGGCAATGCTTTATTTAATATTCAGGCACCTTCGATCGCAGCTTACAGCCCGGCGTATAAGCTTTTTACGCTTCATTCACCAAGTCAATTTGAAGTGCAAAGTATAGCGGTAGAAGCGGTTGAACATTTTGATACTTTGTTCCCTTATTATCAAAAAGAGCGTGCTGTTTTAGCAAGAATACAACCCGATACAGTCTGGTCAGATGCCATTTTATCGGCAGAAAACTATCGTGAATTTACCGAGTTTCATTTACTGGGGCTGATCCAAAGCCGGTTTTTAGGAAGAGACTGGCAAGCGCAGGAAATTAACTTATATAAAGATTTTTCTGGTTATGATTTGTTGACCATGAGCTTTGTTGAAGGGACGTTTTCTGCCAATCAGCTAATGAGCTTAAAAAGGGCGATCAAAAGCACGCCGGCTTGGGTAACCGCACAGCAGCGCGCAAGTCAGTGGATTTTAACAAATCAACAGACTGTAGATGATTGGAACTGGCCTGTAATGCAATTAATTGAAGATTTTTATCGTTTATCAAATGCTGATGAGCTGGCCAGAAGAGAAGATATTGGTGAAAACAGAATTCACACATATCATTTATTAAAATCCCGTTTTGAGTCTTTAGCTTGCTCTCAGGCATCTGAATTAAGTTCGGGTATTAATTTTCTAAATCGATTATCTTGTTTGATTTTAACGTTAAATCAATATATTAGCTCTGAACCTTCGGATCATTTTATAATAGATACAAAGAATAATCGTTTAATTGCAAAATAAGTATTGAGCTATTCTAAGCCGTAAGCCGCCAGTTAGGCGGCTTACGTGAATTTCTGTTTACTATTCTCCTAATCCAACTGACTGTCTGTCATCAAATTCTTACCTTGTTAATTAGTTGTGTAATTTTTTTTGTCTTTTCTGTTGACACCGGTGTCAGATGGGGTTTATAGTTAGCTCAACGTTAATTAATAATTTTTTGTGTGTTTAAATTGTTAATTAGTCGCGGAGATGTTCTAAGATTGGCGAAGTTACATAATTTTAGCCAGCAAAGATAACATCTGAGTGAAAACTTTGTTTGATATATGACACCGGTGTCAGTTTGTCTCAGGCAGCATAACATCGAATCTAAATTAAACTATAGTTATAAAATTTTGGGTAACTCTTAAATCAAAATTTGAAACGATTTAACCTTAACCGGGAGTGCTAACATGAAAACTACGTACAACAAAAGTTTGTTATCTTTAGCTGTTATCAGTGGTCTGGCAAGCTTATACAGTCCGCTAGCTGCAGCTGCTGAAAGCGATGCAGCGACAGAAGTTGAAGAAGTCATTCAAGTAAAAGGCTTCAGAAGCTCATTAATAAAAGCGCGTGATTTAAAACGTGATGCTGTGGGTTCACAAGATTCAATTGTTGCAGAAGATATTGCTGACTTTCCAGATTTAAACTTAGCGGATTCATTACAACGTGTACCTGGTATCTCAATCACACGTGAAGGTGGTGAAGGCCGAAATATTTCACTTCGTGGTTTAGGACCTGACTTTGCCCGTGTGCAAGTGAACGGAATGGAAGGCCTGGCTACCAGCGCATCTGCAATGGACAGCCGCGGCGCGGTGAGTCGTTCACGTGCATTCGACTTTAATATTTTTGCATCAGAGTTATTTAATCAAATTGATGTTAAAAAGTCATATCAAGCCAGCCTGGATGAAGGTGGTATCGGTGGTACGGTTAATCTGCGTTCAGCTAAACCGTTTGATTATGATGGATTTACGGCTGCTGTAAATGGTCAGTTAGGTACTAACAGCCAAACAGATAGCGTAGACCCGCGCATGTCATTTATTGTATCAAACACCTGGGGTGATTTTGGTGCTTTATTCTCTGCTTCATACAGTCAACGCGAAATTAATGAGCAAGGCTACAATGGTTATCGCTGGCGTAAGCGTACCGTCACGGCTGACAACTATAGTGATTCACTTGATCAGGAAGTAAAAGATGCTTTAGAAGCCGGTGAAATCTTTTTCAACCGGGGTAACCGTTATTCAGTTTGGGAAAATGAGCAAACTCGTACCGGTTTAGCAACGTCACTGCAATATCGTCCGTCTATGGATTTAACCTTTGATTTAGACGTTTTATACAGTGAATTAGAAAATGATCGTAGCGAATTCCATTTACCAACCTCAGGCTCAAGTAGTACAGCTATTGGTTATATTGAAGAATTAGAAATTATCCCGGCATCAGACGGTGACGGTTATGAAGCGGTATATGGTCGTTTCAGCGATACACCCATTCGTACTGAGACTCGTGAAGATTTAGATAAAACTAAATTTACCCAAATTACTTTATCAAACCGTTGGGTAGCCTCTGAAAACTTAACTTTCAATACGTTAATTGGTCATTCTGAATCTAAATTCAGTCATCCAAAACGCGATAAGTTCTATACAGAGTCAACGGCAGATATTACAACCGATTACCGAGGCGGGCGCCGTTTCGATCCGGTTAATACCTATAGTGTTGATCCAACCAACCCGGATATTTGGTCATTCCGCGAAATTGACTTACGTGAAGATCAAATCAAAAATACTTTTGATATTGTAAGCGTAACCGGTGATTACATCTTAACAGATGACGCATCATTAAAATTTGGTGTGTCTATGAAGCAGTTTGAAAACTCACGTGTTTTAAAAGACAACAATGATATTGGCCGTGGCCAAGATGCACCTCAAAACAATGATGTACGCACTATAGATCAGTTTGCATACACTTATACTAACCATGATGATTATGACTGGATTGGTATCAACTTTAATGACGCAATGGATTTTTATGGTGTAAACCGTGATTTGGGTGATGAATATATTGTTCAAAGTGCATCGGGCAAAGTAGAAGAAGAGACGAATGCTGCATTTGTTGAGTATGAGTGGATTAACTACCTGTCAGATAGCGTGCTGCGCGGTAATATTGGCTTACGTTATTATGATACTGAAATCACTTCTTATGGTGTAACTAACGGCACAAATGTTGAGATTGGTTCAGGCTATGACGGCGTATTACCGGCGTTAAACTTAGCATGGGAACCAACCGACGATACTGTGGTTCGATTCAGTGCAGCGAAAAACGTAACGCGTCCATCACTTGGTGCATTAGGTGTATCGGGTGAAGTGCAAACTGACCCGGATGGCTCACGTGGGTTAGATGTTTCTGCGGGTAACCCAAGATTAAAACCTTTTGAATCAAACAACTATGATGCTTCTTACGAGTGGTATTTCTCAGATGAAGGTTCAGTTGCAGTAGGTTTATTCTATAAAGAAATCGATAACTTTGTGATTGGTAAAACAGTAGAAGTACCTTATTCAGAAACTGGTTTCCCACTTTCATTATTAGACGAAAGCCGCGGTCAGACAGGCGATACTATATTCACATATACTCGCCCTGATAATGGCAAATCAACCGATATTAAAGGTATGGAATTGTCTTATCAAAGTTTATTGACTTTCTTACCTGCACCGTTTAACAACATGGGCTTTATTGCAAACTATACCTATGCAGATGGTGAGTTCCTGTATGAAAACGTACAGAACTCAGGTGAAGACCAATACAAAACATTTGAAGGTTTGTCTAAGCACAATACTAACTTCACTTTATATTATGAAACTGAAAAGTGGGGTGGTCGTGTATCTGCCGCAACTCGTAGTGATTACATCACATGGGGTGCTGGTGTAGCAGAAGATGAAGATGAGCATGGTTTCCACGGTTCGACCTTTGTTGATATGTCTGTGTTCTATCAGGTTAATGATAATCTGAAAGTAACCTTAGAAGGCGTTAACTTAACCAACGAAGCGGATGAACAGTACAGTGATACGGCTGACCGTATCTACAACGTGACAACCAGTGGCCGTACCTTCTATTTAGGCGCTGCTTACAAGTTCTAAAACTAAATCCTGTTGTGCATGTCTGTTTCCTGCGTGTGTAGGGCGCAGACATGATTGTCAAGCCTGAGTTTATATATACAAACTCAGGCTTTTTTTTGTTTTTGATAAAGCCAAGTTTGTTGATAGCTTTTATTTTGCCAAAAGCTTATTTGACCAGACTCGGGCGTTAATCATATTCAGACGGTGTTTTCTAATGAAGATTTTCAACAAGTATCTGATTTTAATAGTTATTATGGTCAGTTTGAGTGCCTGTTCCGAAAGAGAGGTTCAAGCGGATAAAATAGAATCTAGCGCTTTTTCCGGGTATCTATTCGCTTACTTTATCGGCAATGATCCGGGTGAAGAGCAAGTTCATTATGCACTGAGTTCAGACGGCTTCAATTACCGGGCATTAAATAATAACCAGCCGATTATTCGTTCTGAACAAATCAGTTCAACCGGCGGGGTCCGGGACCCACATATTTTAAGAGGGCAGGATGGCCGCTTTTATATGGCGCTGACAGATTTGTATGTGCCCGAGATGGAATACAATAATACCGCTATGGTCATGCTTAGCTCGGATGATTTAATTAACTGGCAGCATTCAATCATTGATATTCCACAAACTTTCCCTGAACAATTTTCAGATGTAAACCGCGTATGGGCTCCACAAACTATCTATGATGAGAAAGCCGGTAAATACATGCTGTATTTTAGTATGAAGCAGGGCGATGGCCCGGACATCATTTATTATGCATATGCTAACGCTGATTTTACCGGTCTAGAATCAACGCCAAAACAACTATATTTTCCGCCTGACTATGCTAACAGCAAAGCCTCAATTGATGGCGATATTATTAAAAAAGATGGCAAATTTTACCTTTACCATAAAGCTGAAGATGGCTCACCCGGTGTTAAACTGGCAGTTTCTGACCAATTAACCAAGGGGTACAAACTGGTCAGCAGTGAGAGAGTGGACCGTGAAGTCAACGCAGTTGAGGGTAGTGCGACTTTTAAACTGATTGATTCTGGCGACTATATTCTAATGTACGATGTCTATAAAAAAGGTGAATACCAGTTTACCAAAAGCTCAGATCTGCTTAATTTTGAGATTATTGACCAGGATATCACAATGAATTTTCATCCTCGTCATGGCAGTGTTATTCCGGTCACACAATCTGAAATTGATGCCTTAATGGCTAAATGGGGCAGTTTTGAAGGCGCCATCGCCTCATCTGCATCCGAACAAGTTAAAAAGATGAATATTGTGATTAATGATGAGAATCAAACCGTTTTTTTACCGGTGAAGCAAGGCACAAATTTGAATGCTTTCGATCCTGAATTTATTTTAACTCCGGGCGTAACGGTTACACCGGATGGCAAACAGGATTTTTCTAAAGGTGCAGTTAGTTATCAAGTAAGCCTAAATAATCAAACAAAGCGCTATAAAGTGAGCGCACAAATTAATAATAACCCTGTGGTCGAAGGCTATTATGCAGATCCGGAAATCATTTTTTCCGAGCGGGATCAAAAATACTATTTGTATCCTACTTCAGATGGTTTTACCGATTGGTCGGGGACTCATTTTGAAACGTTTTCCAGCTCTGATTTAGTGAACTGGCAACATGAAGGCGTAATTTTAGATCTGAAAAAAGATGTAGACTGGGCCAACCGTAACGCCTGGGCGCCGACGGCTATTGAGCATAAAGTGGGCGAAGAATATCGGTATTTCTATTATTTTACCGCAGCTCAAAAAATAGGTGTTGCCGTAGCCGATGATCCGCAAGGCCCGTTTGTTGATATTGGTCAGCCTTTAATTGATGCTAAACCTTTAGGTGAAACCGATGGTCAGGAAATCGATCCGGACGTATTTACTGATCCTGTATCCGGCAAAAGTTATCTGTATTGGGGCAATATGTATCTGGCAGTCGCTGAACTTAACCCCGATATGACCAGTCTGGTCGAAGGCTCGGTTAAAATATTAACACCGGATACCAGCTTCAGAGAAGGCGTGGAAGTTTTTTACCGAAACGGCCTTTATTATTTTATGTGGTCAGAAAATGATACCCGTCACCCGGATTATCGTGTTCGTTATGCAACCTCAGATTCACCGACAGGGCCGCTGAATATCCCTGAAAACAATTTAGTGATTGCCAAGGATGAAGCCAGCCAGATTTATGCAACCGGACATAACTCGGTTATTAACAAGCCGGGTACCGATGAATGGTATATTGTTTATCACAGATTTAACCGTCCGCATGGCTTATCAATGGGTCGAGCGGCAGGTTTTCACCGTGAAGTTTGTATAGATAAAATAGAATTTCATCCGGATGGCAGTATTGCTCGAGTTAAACCGACTTTATCTGGTATTAAGCCGTAGAAACGAGACCTTGTATGCCTGTTTTTAAACAGGCATACAAATGCTTAATTTCTTGGTTAAATTCGACAAACTAATTTTTGACTCTGGCCGTTAACCATGCAAGCGCAGCAGCGAAGAGCAGTAATGTCGCACTGGCGAAAAATGATGAGCTGTAACCACTAAGATCGAAAAGTTCACCACCCAGCGTCGAGCCAAACGCAATTGAGAGTTGAATGACAGCGACCATAAGTCCGCCTCCGATTTCAGCTTTGTCAGGCATAGATTGTGCAATCCAGCTCCACCAAGCAACAGGCGCAGCAGTTGCAACCATGCCCCAACTGAGCAACAGCGCAATTACAAGCATCACATTACTATTCAATAAGACGAGTCCGAACGCAAGTCCGGCCATAATCAGAGGAATTAGTATAAGCGTGCGATATAAATTCCATTTTATAAAAGCGCTAACAAACGCAGTGCCAATAAAGCCTGCAATTCCTAATCCAAGCAGAATAAGTGAAATCATTGTTGGGTCTGCGTTTAAAGCGATTTCCAGATAGGGCCTGATGTAAGTAAACAAGGTAAACTGGCCAACAAAAAATATGCCTACTGCCAACATTCCGCGATGGACAAGCGGTGATTTAAGGGTTTTAAACGTTTCTAAAAAGCGAACTTTTTGGTTTGATGCTGGCATCTTGGGCAAACTTATCCATTGCCAGAGCAAGGCAATTAGAGATACTGGCACTAACATTAAAAATGCACCACGCCAGCCTACAATACCGCCCAGATAACTACCCAAAGGTGCCGCAATAATCATTGCTAGCGCATTTCCACCATTAAATATTGCCAGTGCTTTGGGCACTTTTACCGCTGGCACCAGCTTCATTGCGCAGGCGGCAGATAGTGACCAAAATCCCCCGATAACAATGCCTATAAGCGAACGGCCTATCATATAAATCAGGTAATTTGTCGCAAAACCGATAATTAGCGCTGATATTAGCATTAAAAAAGTCAAGCCGATTAATACCTTTTTCCGGTCTGATTTAGCAAATAGTACCGATGAGTACAGACTGGTTATAACCGCAAAAAAACCGGATATTGCTATGCCTTGCCCAACCTTACCTGTGCTGACACCAAGATCATCTGCCATTGGGGTTAATAAGCTGACCGGCATAAATTCCGATGCAATTAAGGCAAAAATACAAAGCGTTATTGAGAATACGCCGCTCCAGTAAGCGGGCTCATGATGCTCAGTATGAGGTATATTTGATTTGCTGGAATCTAGGCTTAATTCGTGGCTTTCCATTAAACTCCCGTCGTATATTTTAAATGGATTTTTTACCAGACGTATTATTTCAAATTTGGCTTTACTGAACTAGCTAATAAATGCTTATATACTTAATTAGAATTTCTAATTAATTAAGACAAAACTATGATCCAGGGTAATCTGAATGAACTTTATAATTTTGTAACTGTAGCTCGCGCGGGCAGTTTCACCCGGGCTGCTGCACAACTCGGTGTGACCCAGTCGGCTTTAAGCCAATCAATCAAAGGGTTAGAATCCAGACTCGATATAAGGTTATTATCCAGAACAACACGAAGTGTTTCTCCAACCGCTGCTGGTGTGCGTTTATTAGACTCGATTGGTTCCAGGTTTGATGATATTGAATTTGAACTTAATAAACTGACTGAATTAAAGGAACGTCCTGCTGGGACAGTAAAAATCACCTGTGGTGATCATATTATTCGCAGCACTCTGTTACCCAAACTTGCCCCTTTGCTGAAAAAATACCCGGACATCAATTTGGAATTCGATATCAATTATGGTTTTACGGATATTGTTGCCAGCCGTTTTGACGCGGGTGTGAGGCTTGGCGATACAATTGATAAAGATATGATAGCCATGCCGATTGGACCGGCTTTAAAAATGGCAGCGGTCGCAACCCCCGAGTATTTTGAAACGCACAAGATCCCGGTTTCGCCAAAAGCGTTAACTGAACATAATTGTATTAATATCCGGTTTCCTACCCATGGCGGTGTTTATGTCTGGGAATTTGAAAAAGACGGTAAACCAGTCAATGTAAATGTTGAAGGGCAACTTATATTTAATACATCCGCTCATATTGTCGATGCAGCACTGCGTGGGCTGGGTATTGCGTATTTGCCCGAAGAAGAATTTGCCCCGCATATTGAGCAGGGCCGTTTAATTCAGGTACTTAGCGAATGGTGTCCGCCATTTTCCGGATATTATTTATATTATCCCAGCCGGCGGCAGCCTTCTGCTGCTTTTAAGCTCGTTTTGGAAGCGTTGCGCCTTGAATAATGCTTATCGGAGATAGCGGATAATATACTCGGTAAAAATGGCTGATGAACCGCGAGACCAGCTTATTCCTGCGCCGCCATAGGGATTCGCCTTGGCTGGTGTACTCATGCTCAGTTTTTGCTCGTCTTTGCTATTATGCGCGTTGACACTCAATACCTCATTTTTAAAGCTGAGTGTGAGCTGTGTATTGCGTTTAAAAACACCGGATAAGATTTGTTGCTCAGATAATGGCGAGCCTTTACCATTTTCAATTTTGTAAAACTGAAACATGATCGCATCAGCCGCCTGAGTGGTTCGCCAAAAGCGTAACGAATAACCGCTGCGAGTGACGGCATCGTACTTTATATAAAAGTCGGCATGTAAATTATTGTCGCCGTCATCTTCAGGCGAGCCGGGTACAGAAAAGACCTGACCCGCTGATTTATCCGTTCTGAATGCTAATTTAACTTGCATATCTTTGACCGGATTCGGGTGATGATAAATAAAATTAGCCGGATTGGTTGAATGCAGCCCAAGTTGCGCCGGGGTTTCAGGCACTGGAATGATTTCCCAATTATCGGAAAATGAGAATAACCCAAGTGTATTGGTTTTATTCGTATTTAGACTTAATTGGCTGAAATTTGCGCTTACTTGATTTAACTGGCGGGTTTCGGTTTTAAATTGAGTTTGGCTGATGATAGAAATGGGGTCGCCATAATCTGACCGTGTGTGTTTAGGGTAGAGCTCAGCTTTAATATAAGCGCCGTTAAAGCCCGGCAGCGGTCGTATTGTGTTGGCCGGTGTTTGACTTTGGTTTTGATTCACCGCAGTGGCATTATCGCAGCTTTGAGTTTTGCACAAATACCAGATAATTTTAGACTCATCAGCCCGGCCGGCCAGTTTTAGCTGATAGTTAACGGATAATTGGGCGCCACTCATCACAATTTGCGGTGGTTTTATCAGCTCAGGCGGATTTAACCGTGCAGGCTCAACATAAAACCAGGCGGTGACGGTATGGCCGTTTTTTGCTGTAGCGTGCAGCGCTGCCCATTTGGCGGTTTCGCCCTGATTATTCGCAATGACTTCAACCTGATTGTTATCCAGCGGCGTAATTTTAATTAAGTCAGATTCAGCATGCCAGCTGACGGTTTTGTCGCTGGCATAAACCGGAATCACACTGGCTGATAACCTAACCCCGGTTTGCCCGGTTCGAATATGAAACTCTGGCTGCCGACTGTTTTGAAAGTTAGGCTGAGCTGAGCTTAACTTAATTCTGAATACCGCATCGCCTGCTGTTTTATATGTTTGCCGGGCATTCGCCGGGTCCCAGTTATCCGGCATTTCACCCGGCACTGCGCGCAGCAAATTCCATGGATTAAAGGCCTGCAACTCAGCTTTGGTTAAGGCCCGACTATGTATTTTTTGATTGCCTGAATAAGCACTGTCGTTAATCTGAATAACCTGATCCCGTTTGTTGGTTAATTGCCAGGTGAGTGAATATTGATAAGGGCGAACCGGCGCTTGTTCGCGCATCCAGTGCGCCTGACCGTTTGCACCCAGTTCCAATTGACTGTTAATTAATACTGAAGGGCGCAGGTGGCTGTTAAAACCCACTTTATAAAATTGCAGTGCGTTTTCGGCAATAAACTTCGTATTATAAAAGACGTTATTCATTGCCAGCATTACGCCTTTTCCGGTCGGCAATGCCAGCGTACTGTTTTGCCAGTAAGCAATATCACCGCCGCCCACCCAGTCGTCTGTGCCTTCAATGTAAACCTGGTCAAAAAAGGCGCGCTTTGCCATTAAGAACATAGTATCCAACCGACTTAAGATTTGCACATTCTGATACACATGCTTATCGCCTCTGGCTTGCAGTGCAACCGCCTGGGTAATCACATCCGATCGCTTGTTCAGGTTTTTAGCCGGATCGCCTGGATAGTTATAATCGATATTACAGTAGTTAATTATGGTTAAGTTTTTTGCGGTAAACCCGGTCGCATTCACATCTAATACAAAGCCATTGTTTTGCGCCCCTTGCTGCAAACCCCGATTGTCGGCTAATACCACTTTGGCTCTGTTATCGGTTAAGCCAACCAGGCTAATATAGTCTTTGTTAATGGTTAGCCCCGGCTCGGTTTTTCCGCCTGTTAGCTGATAAACATTAGGTTTAATTGCGATCACAGTCGGTTTTTCTGCGGTGCCGGCCGCCGCAGCCTGGTAAGCCGCTTGCAGCGTTTTAAATTGTTTGTATTGTGGATTATCTGCGGGTAAATCCCCATCTACCAGAAAGTCGTAGCTAATGGCTGTATCCCTGGTTTGAATATCTTTTTGTGTATGAGTTGATGCGCAGCCAATGCAAGTAGTCAGGATAATCAGCAAGCAGATATAAATCAGTTTCATTACAGGGCCTTGTTCGTTTTATTAGAGGGGATTCTATTGGTTTTATAAGCTTTTTATAAGTCTGGTTGAAAATAAATTTATAAAAAATTGTTGACAGTTTGTATGTCTGTTTCTATCTTCTACATATGTAGTTTTTGATCAAATATCAAACCACCAGCAAAGGAACTGATGATATGTACCCATCCAACAATAGATTATTTAAAACGATTTTGCTTGCCTCAAGTTTGACTCTGAGTGCTGTTTCTAATGCGGCCAATATTCTTCAGGCGGATCAGTTTTTGTTAGATAAAAACTTTGCCGAGGCTCAAAAAGCCTATCTGGTATTGTCTGAATCGGGCAGTGCAAAAGCTTTTTATCAACTCGGCAAAATTCACTTAGAAGGGCTGGGTGTTGAGCAGGATATGCTTAAGGCCGTATTATGGTTTGATTTAGCCGCGGAACAAAACTTTGCAGATGCCGGTCAGGTGGTTGCTGATTTATTAAAACTGGCTTCACCTCAAACCCACGAAAATATTATACAGCTGCAGGCTGAGTTTCGTGCTCAGCAAGGATGGCAGAGAATCAAAATGCGCTATTTCCCGGTTTTAAAACAGCAGACACTGGCCAGCAAAATTTATTTTGGCAATAAAACTGAAAACCAGTCAGTCCCCCAATATCATCAAACGGCAAGTTACAACAGCCAAGTCGAGTTAAATTCAATTGTGCCTGATAAGGTCAAACTAACGGGTCCAAACCCGGTATTAAATCAAACTCAGGCAGAGTTTTTATTCGGCCGGTTATCAAAAGTCGATTTTTTCAAGCAAGCTTATTCAGCAATCGTTGATTATGATATTGCAGCCGATGGCTCGGTTCGCAACCTGCAAGTTGAGCAAAAAATTGGCTATATTCATCCAAAAGTTTGGCCTGGATTAAAAACCTTCAATACGTCTAAACCTCAGTTCAACCAGGAAACAGTTGCTTTTATTAACCGATCTTTTATCGGGTTAGCGGGCGAATCCGAAGCTTATATTCGTAATCAAAAAGAAGACATTTATGCCGGTTTAGTCAGAGCCGCGCGCAAGTTAAAACAAGACCCGTCAATTGAAGGTCAGTTTCAGTATGCCATGGCGCTCACCAGTTTTGAGTGGCTCGCCGAAGATAAAGATGAGCTGGAGCAGTTATTAACTCAGTTGGCCAATGCCGGGCATCCGCTTGCGCAATATGAACTCGGATTTAAATTGTATCGCGAGCAGAAAAATATTGCTCAGGCGATTCATTGGCTGGGCGAGTCGGCAAAGGCGGGTGTTGCCAGAGCAGAGTATCGCTTAGGTCATATTTTATTAAACAGTCCCTGGGTAGAAAAAGATGAAACAAAAGCTTTGTATTGGTTAGAGCGAGCGGTTGAACAATCTCATATTGCTTCGCTATTAACCGCATCTGAGCTTAAATTGCTGGCAGATAACGAGACATTGCACAATGTTAAAACAGCTCAGGATTATTTGACCAAAGTGCCGGAAGCACAGCAGGATAATCCTCAATATGAATTTTTACAGGCGATGGTGAATTTTAAACAAACGCCGAGAAAGCTGGATCAAGCTGTTAATCATATTCAAAAGGCGATTAAACTCGGTGAACAGTTAAATTGGGATGTGACTGATTGGCAGGCCATGCTGACCGACTGGACTTCAGGCGGCAAAGTCAGTGTAACCGATCAGCCTCTGGTTAAATTATAACAAGTTTAGTGTTTACTGTAGGTTGGCGTTTACGCCGTTAGACCATAATATTCAACCACTTAAAAAACAGGCTGGGTTTAAAAAACTCAGCCTGCTTTTTTAATAGCCCTTGGGACTGACTTGACGGATTCTTTTGATTACATTTGATTGACAAAGATTAACTTTTAACTTAACTTTCCGCTCTGTCATAAAGGATAAATAATAGTCAAAGGAATTGTCATTATGTTTAAATGTAAACTCAGTTTATTCAAACCGTTTGCTTTTTTATCAGGCGCGCTATTCAGTACGCTGTGTCAGGCGACGGATATCACTCAAGCCGACAGCCACTTTTTTGATAAAAACTATCAAGCCGCGCAAGCCGCCTATACTGAGCTGTCACAGGTTGGTAATGCGCGTGCTTTTTACCAGTTAGGTGTCATGCATCTGGACGGCTTAGGCGTCGATAAAAACCGGCTCAAAGCGATTCTTTGGTTTGATTTAGCTGCGGATCAAAATTTTAGTGATGCAGAACAGGTGGTACAAGATTTACTGGCCGCAAGCTCTGAACAGGCACGTCCGGATATTCTCAAATTGATCACCCATTTTCGCCAGCAGTTTGGTTGGCAGCAGGTTAAACAGGCTTATTTCCCGGTGATTAAACCGCAAACTTTGACCGACAAAATCTATTTTGGTGAGTCAGTCAATGATAAATCCGGGTTTTATGATTCACGCGCCGAAGCCTTATTTGAAAATTCAATTGAACATTTTCCGGATGAAGTATCCCAGGATGCAATAGAAGCAGACTTTTTCTCCGGCCGACCTGAAAAGATGGATTTTTTAAACCGGGCGTATTCAGCTATTGTGGACTATGAAGTGGCGCCCGATGGTTCAACCCGTAATTTAGAAATTACCCAGGAAATAGGGCGTTTGCACCAGCAGGTTGTACCTAATTTAAAAGAATTTACCACAACGCCTCCTCAATTTAATCAAACCAAAGCCAGTTTTATCAGCCGCGCTTTTATTGGCCTAGCCGGGCAAACAGAAACCTTTATTCGCAAACGTCAGGAAAATATTTATATTGGTTTAAACCGCGCAGTGCGCAGACTCAGAAAAGACGACTCACTTGACAGCCAATACCAACTTGCGATGGCGCTGACCAGTTTTGCCTGGTTAGCCAAAGATGGAGAAGATCCTGCAGCTTTATTGTTAACCGCGGCTGAAGGGGGTCACCCGCTGGCTCAATACGAACTGGGTTTAAACTTGTATCGCGAACAACAAGATATTGGCAAAGCCATTTATTGGATTGGCGAAGCCGCAAAAGCGGGCGTTGCCAAAGCAGAATACCGGCTGGCAAATATTTTATTAACCAGCCCCTGGGTTGAAAAAGATGAAGATAAAGCTTTATTCTGGCTGCAAAGTGCGATTGAAAAATCACATGTCGCTGCACTATTGAGTGCATCAGAGCTGAGTTTACTGGCGAATAATGAAAAGCTGCATAATGTTGAAACCGCACAAGCCTATTTAAGCCAAATACCGGAAGATGAGCAGGATAACCCCCAATACGAATATTTACAGGCGATGGTTAATGTTAAAAAAGTACCACGCGAACTCTCAAAAGCAGTTAAACACCTGCGCAGCGCAATTGACCTGGCAGAAGATTTGAACTGGGATGTCAGCGATTGGCAGTCAACCTTAAGCGGCTGGACTTCAGACGGCAAAGTCACAGTGGTTGACGAGCCAACCGCCAAACGTTGACGCGGTGGGGTTATTAATAGACAGGTGTGCTGGTTCCCACGCTCTGCGTGGGAACCAGCAAAACTGGAACAAAAATGAATAGATTTAAGAGTATTATATATATTTTATTATGTTGTAACCTGCCAGTTTATGCAGCAGAGTATGATAATCCGTGCGATTACTACAAACTAAATTTAAGCATTAAAAATAAACATAATATTCCTTCGATTGAAGTACCCAAGGAGATATATGAAGCTGGGGCAAAGTGTTACGAATTTGATGGCAACATAAGCCAAAAAAAATTGTTTTTGGCTTATGCAACTATGTTTGGTTACAAGCATAGTTATTTTGATTTACTGTTGTCTAAGTTTAAAGATAAAGAAGAGCTTGAATTCATACTTGCTTCAATGTCGACACAAATGGACTCAAATGATGAATTTGTAGTGTTAAATGCAAAAACTTTTTTAGGCGCATATTATTCATACTCTGAAAATGTGATTATACCGCCACATATGACTAAAAAAGAAATCAGGACTTATGGAAACCAACTCCTCATAGAAGCGTCGAAGTTTAAGTTTGGATTTATTGCTTCCTATTACTTGTCTTTTAACAGAAATTACGCTTCAGACGAGAGAGAAAAATATATCGAAATAGGTGATAAACAACAATTAAATTATTATGGGAAAGTACAAGAACGACGTATTGACACATATAATCGATGGCAGGTTTACTTTAAATATAATGAATCGTTAATTGAAATGCCTAAAATAATTAGCTTGCATTAACGGAGTGAAATTTTTCGCTTCGCTGGACCCAGCCTATGCGGGCTAAACTACCTAATTATCCTGGAAAAATTATATGGTAAATGTTTTATGTATAAATTAATAAGTGTCTTAGCAACTCTGTATTTTTTGAGTTTAATTTTGCATTTGTACGTTAAACAGGTTGCTAAAAAAATACCTGAAGATGCGAGTCTACTATTTCCTCAAACCGATAAAGAAAAAGTCATTAAAGCACTTTATGAAAAGAATGATTTTGAGCTATTTTTTAGTACGCCAGATAAAATAATAATAAGAACCCTTGCTATATCTAGGATCATAATCGTGATTGGCTATCTTGGTTACTTACTGGCCTAGCTATCTCTAGAGCGCGTAGCGTACTTTGAGTATCACTATGGAAATTGAAGAAATATCCAAAATTGAAATATTAGAAAACGATGAGATGTTTATCGTGCTGGCTAGCGGCGGCAAGCCTATGTATCAATATATTTATCGAGAAGCAGCAGAGATTTACTGGGATAATGAAGCAAAAGGTTTCAAAGCGCCCGTGCCAAGAAAATGGACTCATACAAACTGGTTTAAGCAAATTGTCAGTGTTGCAGCTTCTGGATTGGGTATTAGGCTAAAGCTGTCAGATTTCACAGTTTGGGTTAATGTACCTCGGCAAACAAAGATAGAAATCTGCAATATTTTAAAGGCTTAATTAATCAGGGTACGCACGCATCTCCTATACGAGCGCTAGTTTAATTTATGCTGTTTCCCACGCTCTGCGTGGTTACCGGAGGCAAGATCCAGAATCCAGTTTTTCACACAAATGAAGCTGTATAAATGTCAGCTTTGAGCGAAAAGCAGATCTTACAGCTTAACGATTTTAGCGCTTATGAACGTCCGCTTGCAGGCTGAAGCAGATCACTATGTGGCGTGTTAAATTTTGTGGGCTGATAAAGTAGGAACAGATAATTTTGTTAAATCTATTTTTCATTAATATCTGTTAGCTAATTTTTGGAAAGAATATGAAGTTAAAAAAAGTAGATATATTTCTTGTTTTATGTTCCGCGTTATGCTTTTGGTTTGTTTATTTTTCTATTGATAGACAATTTATTAATTTGAGAGGAAGTATAGTGGAAATGGAATCTTCACCGATTTTATTTTGGAGTTTCCTTATGTTTGTAGCTTGTTTTGGACTTTATGCACTAGGCTCAGTATTCTTTGAAAAAGAATGAATTCTGTACAGCAGCCCGCGTAGGTTGGGTCGAACGGAGTGAATCCCAACAATTTAATTTAACACCGCCAAATGTTGGGTGCGCCTCTGGCTTACCACAACCTACCACATATATAAAATTTGAGTTGTGCAAACGTCTCACAATCGCTCAAAGTCGACACTGAGGTTTTACCAAATCCCAATGTCTGTAATAGGCACACAGCCGCCCTTCGGTTTTAGAAGGTTTTTGTCCAAAAACGAGTTTAACCGACGGTCAGCTTCTCACTCAGTTAAAATGAAACCGGAATAGCCGTTCAAGTGTTCCTGAATATTCATGAGATGCTTAATGTTGAGTACGGAAAGTAAAGCCTTGGAATTTAAAAGCTGCTCAGCACAATGTGTTTCTACTTTACCAAAGTAGCCAGTGTTCAACGATAACAGACTGCAAGCAAACGAAATTCAGATAATAGAAAATCCATAACGGGCAGTAAAACTGCCAAGACCATTTAGAATAAAAAACTCATTAATAAAAAAATCAGGCATAGTAGGTTAAGGGCGCGTTTAACTTTATGAGAAAGATAATAATGACCAAAGAACTATATAGTAAAAGCGTTAAGTTAAGCTCGCAATTTTCATAAATTCCATGTAAAGTTAACGTAAAATTATACAAAAATATTTTAATCTATCCATATTTTTATTTTAAGTTTATATAAAATAATAGGTTGATGTATAATTTACATAAATATTTTTTCTCTTTAGTAAGAGAAACCCTTTTAAGGATTACAGAAACAATCATTCTTGATTAAAGGGTTTAAGGGCTTGTTTTTACAAGCCCTTTTTATTTAATCTACAAAACTGATTTTAAATAAGGTTTATTTAAATCAAGATAGATTCATTCTGGTTTGTATTATATTGAAATCAGCAATGTAGCTATGAAATTTTTCAGTCACTATGATTGAATCAGTTCACACAAATTTGTTTTATTTGACACACAGGTATCTCAGTTCGCTATACTAATTATGAATTAAAACTTACCTTAATGGAGTAGGCGTTATGAAACTTAAAAACTTATTTTTACAATTTGCAGTAGCAGTGGCCGCCGTTTTTGCTTTATCTGCGTGTGAAGATAAACCGGAAACTGCAGGTGAAAAATTAGATAGCATGATTGAATCTACAAAAGATGCGGCAGAAGATGCTTCAGATAAAGCAAAAGAAATGACTAAAGAAGCTTGTGAACAAGCCAATGAAGAGCTAGAAACTAAAATGGATTGCTAACCTGAGATTGAATTCAATCTGACATTTGACAAAAAAACCAGCTAGACAGAGCTGGTTTTTTTGTTTCTATAAGCTGACTTTTTAAAACAATCGTAAATCGGACATTTAATATTAGGTAAGAAAGATTTGCTCGGGCAAAAAAAAGCCGCCTTTATAAACAAATATAAAGGCGGTTACACGGGAGATACAACAAGGAACACACTTTAAACACACATTACAAACTAACAAAACACACATCTCAATCAGCTTGTATATGTATAGAGTATGACATTCAGCTTTGGTTCATTTATTTTTTTACTTTTTTTTGAATTTTTTAAAATTAAAAGTTAAGTGCCTGTTTCAGTTTGATATTTTAATATCATTAAATTGAAAAATTTTCTGATTAAACAAGAATCAGCTAAAAGTGATTGACAATCTGATTAAATTCTTTATTTTGAACGGTGTTTTTTTATTTTTAACCTTTGGGTATTTATATATGGCAAGACGAAGTGACCACACCCGGGAAGAGCTCAGGCAACTGATATTAGAGACCATGATAGCACACTTAAAAACAGCGCCTTATCAGAGCTTGAGCATCAGACAGCTATCCGCACAAGTTGGCTATGTACCCAGTTCTATTCTGAATGTATTCGGTAGTTATCAGTTATGCTGGCTTGAAGTTTGTGCCAGGGTGCTGGACGAGCTTTATATGGTGTGTGAACAGGCTCTCAGGGAAACTAAATGTTCAGTCAGTCAGGCTGGGCAAAATAAAGTTCTGGCTGTTGCAACCGCGTATTATGATTTTGCCCAACAAAAACCTTACTTCTGGAAACTGGTTTTTGATTTACGACTGGCTGAGGGTGATACTATGCCAGATTGGCAAAGCCAGCGAATTGAAAAATTATTCAGACTTTTACAAGGTGAATTGAATCAACTCAAACCAAGTGCCACACAAGCTGAGTTAGCTGATACCAGCCGTGCATTATGGGCTTCGGTTCATGGTATTACTCAGATTACCCTGGAAGATAAATTATTTTCAGCGGGCGCACCGGGCGATGTATTAATTAATCAGATAATTTCACATTTTTTAGCTAGCTGGCAGCAAAAATAAAAGGAATATCATGAAAAACGGAATATTCGGACTCTTAAAATTAAGACAGTTTTTGCCTTATTTTTGTACTCAGGCGTTAGGGGCTATGAATGACAATGTTTATAAAAACAGCTTGTTATTATTAGTCGCTTTTATTGCGCCGCAAGCCTTACCTGTTAGTTCTGATTTAATTATTAATCTGGCGGCGGGGTTATTTATCCTACCTTTTTTTCTGTTTTCTGCCCATGCCGGTCTGCTGGCTGATAAATATGAAAAATCAAAGCTTATTCGAGCGGTTAAATGGTGTGAGTTAATTATTATGCTTATTGCTGCCTGGGCTTTGATTTCTCAGGCCATTATTCCATTATTATTATTGTTGTTCTTAATGGGGACTCAGTCTGCTTATTTTGGCCCGGTTAAATATGCATTATTGCCTCAACATCTCAAACCCGATCAACTGGTACAAGGCAATGCTTTAGTTGAGATGGGAACATTTTTGGCGATTTTGATAGGAACACTGATCGCCGGTGTTTTAATCGGACTGGAAAACGGGGTGCAATATGCTGCTATTCTAATAGTGGGACTGTCTATTTTAGGTTTGATTGCCGCTCATTTTATTCCTAAAGCCCGAGCCGCCAATGAAAACCTCAAAGTTAGTTTTAATCCATTTATGCAGTCTGTTCAAATTCTTAAAGCCGCCAAACAAAACCGAGCGGTCTTTTTATCCATTATGGGGATTAGCTGGTTCTGGTTTTTAGGGGCAACTTATTTAACTCAGTTTCCAAATTTTGCCAGAATTTATTTAGTCGCTGAACCTGAAGTGGTTTCTGTATTACTGGCTTTGTTTTCGATAGGCATCGGATTGGGCTCTTTATTATGCAGTCGGCTTTCTGGTGAGCATATAGAGTTAGGTCTGGTGCCGATAGGGTCAATTGGATTAACGGTTTTTGGCGCCCATTTAATGTTTGCTGTACCTGATATAAATAGTACACAAAGCTTATTCAGCTTTTTGCAAAACTCAGATAACTGGGCTGTTATTATTGATCTGACTCTGATAGGTCTGTTTGGTGGCTTATATATAGTACCTCTATACACTATGGTACAAAGTCGTACTGCCGAAGCTAAAAGGGCGCAGGTTATTGCAGCTAATAATATTTTAAACGCCATATTTATGGTGGTAAGTGCTGTATTTGCAATCGTCTGTCTGACAATCATTGAGCTGAGCATCCCGCAGTTGTTTTTAACACTGGCGCTTATGAATACGGCAGTGGCCATCTTTATTTATTATCAGGTACCTGAATTTACTTTAAGACTCATGATTTGGCTACTGAGTCACAGTATGTATCGGGTTAAAACCCGTGGTAAAAGTTTAATTCCCAGACAGGGGGCCGTTGTATTGGCCGCAAACCATGTTAGCTACGTGGATGCACTGATTTTAGCCGGTGCCTGTCCCAGACCCGTGCGCTTTGTAATGGATAAATCAATTAGTGAGATGTCGGTTTTAAAATACTTTTTTAAACATGCTAAAGTCATTCCTATCTGTCCGCCAAACCAGGATAGGCAAACTTATGACGACGCTTTTATTCAAATTCAGGCCGCATTGGATAATGACGAGGTGATTTGTATATTCCCGGAAGGGCGCTTAACCAAAGACGGGCAGTTAAGTGTATTTAAAAAAGGTATTGAGCGCATTATTGCGAATAAGCCTGTGCCCGTGATACCCATAGCATTAAAAGGTTTATGGGGATCTTTTTTCAGCCATAAAAACGGACGCGCCCTGACAAAATGGCCGGGCCGTTTTTGGTCAAAAGTAGAAGTGGAAATCGCACCCTCGGTTCCTCCACAGCAGGTTAATGCTGCCCAATTGCAACAAAAAATCGAAAGCATGCTCTAACTCAATAGCAGGTATTTTAATTAACAGGGGAATTAATATGCGCATGATCCGAAGTTATTTTAGATTGACCATATTTGCAATTGCACTTTTATTTGGGGTGCAGATCCCTGGATTTATTCAGCAATATACACTGATATCAGAAGCCAGACTGGCTGAAGCAGAGCAAAACCTGTCTGGTTTTCAAAAAACAGCAGATGAGTTTTTTGGCGGCAATCTGGCAAAACTCATTGTTTATTATCAGCAAAATCCGGATCAGGTGATGAATGCTGACGGACGCAACATAGATGCAATTTATCAGCGTGTGGCGTTGTTAAAGCAGGAGCAGTCCGTATTGCAACAGCATCCGGTTAAAGTGGTTTGGCATTTAGCGTTTAATGCAAACCCGGATATATTGACGCAAGCTAAAGCCAATTATAGTTATGTAGTGCCTTTAAATGTGCAGGCGGTTGCTTGGGGGGTGGTTTCAGCTATCCTATTTGCCGCTTTATTTGATTTACTGAGTTTTACAGCCATGGCTATCACTAAAAGAATGTTCAGCCGTAAACTGGCAAAGGTATAATTCTGTGATTAAAGCTATTTATATCGCCGGCCAGCAGCATAAACACCCCTTATCAGAAGTCGATTCTATCGAGTGTGCGGCCGGATTAGGTATATGGGGAGACCGCCATTTTGCCAAATCAAAATGGCCTGGGCAAAATCTGACGCTCATCGAATCTGAAGCCATTTCTGCATTTAATCAAACTTATGGACAGAATATTGGCTGGCATTCAACCAGACGCAACCTGATTAACCTCAACTCTGGATAAGAAGTTCGCTAAGGCCTTAAATTTATTGGCTTTTAATTTAATTTCGTTTTCTAGTGAGATATATTTTCTTAGAACAAGGCGAATTTGCGTACGTAATAGCTGGCTATTACTAGCGAATTCAACGCAGTTATCAGGAAAAATAGCCACTAGAAAGCAATTTGTTATCCAGAGTTGAGGTTGATTACTCAGGGCGTTTGTTTAAACGATTTGGTAGGCAAGCGGTTTAAAGTAGGTGAGGTTGAATTAATCGGTATTGAATTGTGTGAGCCCTGTACTTTATTAGGCAAACTGCTTGAAAACGAAACTATTAATCGCTGGCAGGTCATTTCAGCGTTTAAATTGTCAGGTGGGTTAAGAGCAGATATTGTTACGGACGGATGTATATCAAAAAGCGATAAAATAGAGGTTTTATAGTATCGCATTTTGATATTTTAAAGGTGTGTTTAATCTGATAGATAATATTCAATCGTTGATACAACCCGTATCTTTTTAATATGTGGATTATTTTTATCCCGCGAGCGGATGCTAAAACTACCTTGTGATGCACGTTTAATTTTGCCTAACTCACTATTTGAATCATTGGCAAATTTAAGTGCTACCGCACGTGCGTTTTGTGTTGCCTCTTCTATCATCTCCGGCTTGATGTGATTTAAACGATTAAAAATATATTCAGTTCTGGCCTGATAATCATCTCCTTTAATCACAATACCCTGTTTGCCTAATTCTGATATACGTGGCATTAACTCGCGAACCTTGTCTATCTGTTCCGAATACACAGTGACCGTTTGAGTTGCCGTGTATCTATATTCAGACTGATTATTACCATAGCTTTGGGCAGATTTATCCTGAATCGCAGGTGGCGCTACACTGATATCATTTTCAGTCAGTCCATTTAACAATAAAAACGCGCGGATCTTTTGTGTACTTTGCTCAGCATTTTCATATAAGTTCGCCAAATTATTATCAGCCAATGTGAATTGTATCGGCCAGATGACAATATCCGCGGGCAATTCCTGCTCGGCCAAACCTTTAACAGTCACACTGCGCTCGTATTGTTTAATTTGCAGTGCTGCGTTTGATAACAAAGCACCTAACCCAATCAGGCCGATAATCAGGCCCAGAGAGAGCACCCAAGCTGAATTTCTAAATTGCTTAACCATATGAATCCATTTTTATGTTTGACAGAGTAAAACAGTTTAGTCCATCAAATAATGAAATAATTCAGCGATTTGTTGTTTTGTGAGCTGATTCATTTTAATGATGTTTTGCTCTGGAATTGAGTCTACATCGGGGTGAGCGTCTACGGCTTTATCGAGTGAAGATTCACGTATCAGATGAAGTAGTGGAAAAGGTGCCCTGTTGGTCAGGTTCTCTTTATCCGAAGGCGCCGTGCCAGCAAACTGATAATCCGGGTGGAAGCTCGCAATCTGAAAAACACCGCGCCAGCCATTATTGTCAATCAAATCGTCAGCGATTTCGAGAAATTCATTGTACTCGTAGAAGTCGGATAACTGCTGGGTAATGATTAATACACTGGTTTCAATTTCAGATTCTTTACTGTTTTCGAGTCGGGTGAGTTCGTCATGTAGCGCCTCAGTTAAAGCCGCTTGTGACGTCTCAGTAATTTCGGCATAACGAATTTGATTTTGTTTATAAGGTTTTTTGGCAAAGGGGCATAAATTTAAGCCAATAACAACATTTGTTAGCCATTCATCAACTAGTTGAACGGATTGAGAGTTTGAATTTGATAACATAATAGGTTTATTCACTATGGTTAGAAATGCTATTGTAAGGTAATTTTATACGCTGTGCGATCAGCAAACTTTTTTCAGTTTCCAAGAGGATGTTTACACCATGGTAATGACTGCTTCAAATATGATGGAGTTAGGTACACAAGCTGCCGACTTTTCACTTAAAAATACACAAGGCGGAGTGACTTCACTGGCAGATTATAAAGAGGCCAAAGCCTTGGTTGTACTATTTATTTGCAACCATTGTCCTTACGTTATTCATATTGCGCCAAAGTTAGCTGAGCTTGCAAAAGCTTATCAGGCTAAAGGTGTTGAATTTGTTGCTATCAATAGCAATGATGCAAAAGCTTATCCGGATGACAGCTTTGACAAAATGATTGAAGAAAAGCAGTCGCGTGGCTATCCGTTTGACTATCTGGTTGACGAAGATCAGTCTGTTGCAAAAGCTTATGATGCAGCCTGTACACCGGATATATATGTATTTGATCAAAACCAGAAGCTAGCTTATCGTGGTCAGTTTGATGCCAGCCGGCCTTTCAGAATTTCATCGGGTAATTACGATTCAACAAAAAATCCGGCATCCGGTGAAGATTTAGCTTATGCGCTGGATTGCATACTGGCCGGCAAGATTATTGATAAAGACCAACTGGCTTCAATTGGTTGCAATATCAAATGGAAGCCAGGTAATGAACCAACTTAAGCTTTTAGCCTAACCAAGATTATAAAAGATAGGGCTATCTGCCGGGGGCGGGTGGTCTTTATCTTTCATTTTGTCACAGACTTACGGTTACTTTTTAAAAGACTTGGATAATAAAAATACCCAGTTTTTAAAGCCGATAATCTTTTCTCCCCAATGAATTTTTAAGCCAGTACTGTGCAGGTAATTTTTAATGATTTCAGGCTCTTTATCGGTTTCCGCCAAAAAGTTTAAATAGGCCATGCCACCAGGTTTGATCAACTTATTTAAATGAATAAAAAATTCGGCATTCAAGCAGGACAATATTGAGGTTTCAGAGCGGAATAGATCGGTAATGACCAAATCATATTGAGTCGTTTCATTTAAAATAAAGGTTTCTGCATTTTGCTCTATCAGGTTTAACCGGACGGATTGTGGATTGAAGTAGCGTTCAAACCAGCGGATAACAATAGGGCTTTGTTCTACAATCGTGATATGTGAATCGGGTCTTTGCTGTTTGATATATCTTGCATTGCTGCCGCCGCCCAATCCAAGCTCCAATACATCAGCCTGTGCAGGCAGCTCGTCTACCAGACCTTTCAGTGGCTGCTGGTGAGGCAGTGTCAATAAACCCGGCAGGCGCGTATCCATAATGGATTGAACCGTATGATTCATCAATAGCCATTTGTATTGTTCGTTATGGTAAATTGACCAATTAATGCTATCTTGCTTAAGATAGCTTAATAAATGGCCGTTTTTTAAAGATGAATTAAGATCGACAAGCACTTTAATTACCGCTAATCTGCTGTGGGCTTTGAACGTTTGCAATAATAACGGGTCTTAAACAAACGACCAATCCCTGAGTTATTAAAAGAATTATAAACAGGTAGCAATATCCAATTTTAATAAAACCGGTTGCCTGACCTATATATATCATAATGTAGAGCGCTATGTATCATATAATCACACCCAAAACAGACGCTGAATTTGAAAAATATTATCATTTCAGATGGCAGGTTTTAAAACAGCCGTTTGGTTATGCCCAAGGTTCGGAAAAAGATGAATACGACAGTCTGGCTCAACACAGAATGATATGTTGTGAAGACGGTAAAGTTCTGGCTGTTGGTCGAATTCATTTTGTCAGTCAGGAAGAGGCTCAGGTACGTCATATTGCAGTGACCAGTGAAAGCCGGGGCAAGGGGCTGGCTTCAATGCTGATGACAACATTGGAGCAGGCCGCCAGAGAACATGGTATTCAGCGTGTTATTACGTTTTCAAAAGTAGACTCTATTGGTTTTTTCGAAAAGTGCGGATATGAAGTACTGGATAATCCAATTATAGATATTGCCAAAGGCACCAGTGGCCAGCGCAAACAAATGTGTAAAAAGTTGTCTGAATATGATGTGATTTTGCGTCAACCGTTATGGTGTAAAGAGCTGCAGGAAACCTGGCACAATCAAATCCCGATAACTCAGCAAATGGGCATTAAAATTTTCCAGTATACAGGCGCATTTTTAGAGGTACGCGCCGTACTCAATGCCAATATTAATATGCATCAAACTATGTTTGCCGGTTCTATTTATTCAATGGCTGCGCTGGCTGGCTGGGGCATGGTTCATCTGTTAATGCGTGAAAATACCCTGCATGGCGATATTGTTCTGGGTAAAGGCGAAATTAAATACAGTAAACCTATTACTAAAATTCCACGGGCTATTGTTAATATTAACTCGGTAGAAGGCGAACTGTCCGTATTAACGAGATATAAAAAAGCGAATATTAAACTGACGGTTGAGCTGTTTGATCAGTTTAATAAGGTCGGGGAGTTTAATGGCCACTATTTTATTTTGCCGATTTCAAAACCCGGACAGCTGACAGAAAGTGAGCAAGCCTGATTTAAACCCTTTTAAACAAAGCATTTCATTTTAAACGTCAGCAAATATTCAGCTAACGTAAAGCTTTAGTAAATCAACTCGACTGATTAGCAAGTTATTTATATGTTATTCAATATAAAATAGTTTGTTAGTCAGGAAAATTTATGTCTGTGACAAGTAAAAAGTCCCGCCGATGGATTTGGCCTTTCATTTGGCTGATGTTGATTTCAGGTTCCAGTTATGCCGGTTACTGGTATTTTAATCAGTCAGATGTATCTGCACCACAAGCGTTAATCGGACAGGTTAAGCGCGGTACAATCGAACGGACGATAGTCGCGACAGGCACACTTGAACCTAAACGTTATGTTGAAGTGGGGGCTCAGGTATCGGGGCTGGTTGAGAAAATATATGTAGAAGAAGGCCAGAAAGTTGAAGCCGGAGAGCTGCTGGTTGAAATTGATGCCACTGTATTTGAAACCAATCTGCAGCAAGCGGAAGCTTCACTGGAAAGTAAAAAAGCCCAGCTTGTTCAATTAGAAGCTGAACTTGAACTGGCTGAGCTCAGAGCCAAGCGCAATCAAACACTATATCAACAGCAAGCTGTTAGTGAAGATACGCTGGTTAGCAGTACAACGAATGTCAAAGTTTTAAAATCAAAAATCCAAACCAGTATTGCCCAAATTAAAGCCGATGAAGCGGGTATTGCAGGTGACAGAGCCAGATTGGGGTACGCCAAAATTTACGGGCCTATTTCAGGTACTGTCGCCACTATTGAAGTTCGTGTTGGACAAACCTTAAATGCAAATCAAAATGCCCCCCTGTTACTGCAAATCTCTGATTTAAGTACGATGACATTGAGAGCTGAAGTATCTGAAGCTGATGTCACTAAATTATCAAAAGGTATGTCTGTATATTTTTCTACTTTGGGCAATACAGAAAAACACTGGCATACCCAGGTAAGACAGGTTTTACCAACGCCTACTGTGGTTAATGATGTCGTTTTATATCAGGCGCTAATGGATATTGAAAATCAGGGAGGACAGTTGATGGACTCTATGACAACTCAGGTCTTTTTTATTGTGGATAAAGCCGATGATACTTTGATTGTACCTTTAAGTGCTGTGCGCGAAACGCCTAAAGGGACATTTGCACTTTTGCCTTCAACAGGCGATAAGCCTGAAAGGGTGAAAGTAACAACCGGGGTTAAAACTCGAACGGAAATTGAAATATTATCTGGTTTAGAAATCGGCCAGGATGTGATTATTGGCCAGAAACGAGCGATAGCGGGTAACCCGGGTAAGAGCTTGCCTCGAAGAGGTCGTTTCTGATGACTGGCTCTGTCCCTCTGCTGCAACTTAATGATGTTTGCAGATATTACACTAACAGTGAAGTGGAAGTTAGAGCACTAGATAAGGTCAGCTTAAGTGTAGATAAAGGTGAATTTATCGCCATCATGGGCCAGTCGGGTTCCGGCAAATCGACATTGATGAATATTTTGGGCTGTTTGGATAAACCCACATCCGGTGATTATTTAATTAATGGTCAGCCGGTGGCTGAACTGGATGCAGATTGTCTATCTGCGCTACGCCTAAAAACCTTTGGTTTTGTATTTCAGCGTTACCAACTCTTGTCTGACTATAGCGCACAGGAAAATGTTGCCATGCCGGCTATTTATAGCGGTATGAGCAAAAATGAACGATTAAATAAAGCGAATGAGTTACTCGGCCGTTTAGGCCTAGCTGAGCGCGGATTGCATAAACCAACAGAGTTATCAGGCGGTCAGCAACAAAGAGTGTCAGTTGCTCGAGCATTAATTAATGGCGCTGAAGTCATATTGGCCGATGAACCAACTGGTGCGCTGGATTCGGCCAGTGGGGAACAACTGTTAGATTTGCTGAAACAGCTAAATCAGGAAGGGGTGACGATTATTTTAATCACGCATGACCCTGAAGTCGCCGAGCATGCAGATCGTTTAATTCAGGTAAAAGACGGTATTATTTTATCCGATTCAAAAACATTCGATGCCGGACTTGAAAGTCAATCTGAATCTGCCACAGCAAAAATTACTGCCTTGCCCGGAATCGGAACATTTGAATCCGTTATTATGGCATTCACTTCGTTACACGCTAACTGGTTCAGAACCTTATTGACTTTGCTGGGCATTATTATTGGGGTTGCTTCAGTGGTGACTATGATGGCCATTGGTGAGGGCGGCAAGCAGGATGTATTAAAGCGTATAGAAACGATTGGCACTAATTTGGTTTTGATTCGGCCGGGTGGGGCTAATATTCGCCGTTCCGGAGATAATGCCAGTTTAACTTTAGATGATGCCGAGGCGATTGCTGAGCTGGAAGGCGCCGCTTTTACGGCACCTGAACGTTCAACCCGGACTACGATGCGCTATGGTCAGTATGATTTTAACGGCCGGATAAAAGGCACGAATTCAGATTATAAAGGGGCCAAAGACTGGGAAATGTCAAAAGGGGTCTTTTTTAGTGAAGCGGATATCGAAAACTATGCACCGGTTGTGGTGATAGGGGCAACAGTTGCTGAACAGTTGTTTCCTAACGGTGAAGAGCCCGTTGGCAAGTATGTCTGGATGAAAAGTGCATTTTATCAAATTATCGGCGTGTTACAGGCCAAAGGTGCCTCGGCCGGTGGCCATGACATGGATGATGAAGTATTGATTCCAATTACAACGGGAATCATGAAAGCATTTGGCCGGGATTATTTACATTCCATAGTGGTTAAAGTGGAATCTACCGATAAGGTTCAGGCCACGATTGAGCGTATCAAAGCCAAGTTGATTGAGCGACACGGCAAAGAGGATTTTATGATCCACAGCACAGACTCTCTGGTTGAAGCTGTAACTGAAACTCAGGATACTCTGACCTGGCTTTTGGCTTCAGTCGCCGGTATCTCTTTATTTGTCGGGGGGATAGGCGTGATGAACATCATGCTAGTCAATGTATCTGAACGCCGCCGGGAAATCGGGCTAAGAATCGCCACAGGCGCTAAACCCGGAGATATCCTAAAACAGTTTAATATTGAAGCTTGGGTAGTTTGCATTTTAGGCGGGGTAATTGGTGTTGCCTTTGGTTTTATTGCGTCATTAATTATTCAGTTATTTGAAATCTCAGTATCTTTTACCTTAATGCCACCAGTAGTGGCTTTTATCACGTCTTTATTAGTTGGCTTGATTTTTGGCTATGCGCCAGCCCATAAAGCGGCAAAACTAAATCCTATTGACGCATTAGCAGAGGATTGAATGAAAAAAATAAGTTTAACATGTGTCATTTTATTTGTGACCGGCTGTGCCTATCAGCCAAAGGAATACGATTTGTCTGTCGGTATGCCCGCCGGGCTCAATCAATCCGAGGTTCAAAAACAGAGTATTTCAGCCGATCAAGCTATCAATACGCGCTGGTGGCAGGTATTTAATTCAGACCAGTTAAATCAACTCATGCAGCAGCTAGCACATTCTAATATTAATCTGGAAGTCGTGCGGTTAAGGTTAGAAAAATCAAAAGCTTTATTGGCCCAGCAAACTGCTGAGAACTGGTTGAATATGAATACCAGCGCCAGAGCTAGCCAGGGTTATAATTTTGATAATAATACAGGATCAAACAGCTCAGGGTTAGGTTTCTCAGCCGGTTATGAGGTTGATTTATGGGGGGAGCGTGATGCTGCTAATGCCAGTGCTGAACTGAATGTGATTGCCAGCGAGCAGCAACTGGCCAGTACCTTATTGCAATTGCAGGGTGAGCTGGCAAGCCAGTATTTTAATCATCTATCTTTGTTACAAAAATTAGAGATAGGCAGACAAAACCTTGAAGCGAGTGAATCTTTATTCAGGCTGATTCAAGCTCAGTTTGAAGCTGGCAGTGTATCCGGAATAGAAGTGTCACAACAGAGAAATTCGTTGTTGAGTGCCCGAACGCAATTAATGAAAGTTAAGCGTGACCTGAAGATCAGTGAACGTGCGTTGGCTTTATTGTTAGGCGACGCTAATATGAAGCTTGACCTAGCGACTGAAGATATCAACCAGCTCAGTTTACCTGTGATAGCCGAGGCACAATCTGCGCAGCAGTTAATAAAAAGACCGGATATTCAAATTGCTCAAACCCAGTTAAAAATTCAGGATGCTACCTTGTTTCAAACTGAAACAAGGAAATGGCCTAGCCTGAATATAAGCTCAGGTCTTAACTTAGCTGATTTACTTGAATTAGGCTCCGGTTGGACGGGGTCATTGGCTGCCAGCTTGGGTATGCCATTATTCGATGCCGGAAAAATAGACAGTCAAATTAAAGCTGCAGAAACTGACGTGGATATCGCACTGGCGAATTACCGGGATACGGTAATAGCCGCAATTAAAGAAACGCTGGATACATTAACCGATTTGCAATATCAGGATCAGCTTTTTATGGTGCGCGCTGAAGAACTTGAAAATAACCAGCAATTATACGAGCTGGCTAAAATTCGTTTTGATTCCGGTGATACCGATTTTTTAAATTTATTAAATGCTCAGCGCAGTTGGTTTAGTGCCAAGCTGACATATGCAACTGCCAAGCTGGATGTAATACAGGCAAATGTTAATGTATTTAAAGCTTTGGCTGGGGCACCGGTTTTAAAAGGTTAATAATACTAAAACCGGATGATTGGTTGTTTTGGGTTTTATGGTCAGATTTGATTTAATATCGTCATTCAAATCTGACACTGCCTATTGCATCAGGCTAAACCTTAATAAAGATTATGCTTCAATCTCTACACCCAGATTCGTCACACCATCTGCCAGCGCTTGTTTTTTTAGCTCACGGCATTCCGCTTTGGTAAAGGTTTTTATTTTTTCGACTGAATCGAGAAATTCATTCTGGGTTTCGATTTCCCATTGCATATGTGGATGAGCAAGTGCTTCCTGACTGTGTTCAACTTCAGCTGTTGTGATTAACATCCGCTCAATGGTACCTTGCGAAATTAAAGAGGGCAGAGTGACTTCTTTATGACGAAATTCGCTGTCGGTTAATAAAGCCAGATTGGAAATGAGCGCCATACTTGCATCGATCGCTGCGTAAACCCCGATACCGTCATCCGGTTGTGCCTGAGGGATTTCCGCCTCAATTTTTTCCTGCTGTACTTCCTGATCTATTTTAAATTTAGGCGTGTAAAGCCATTGCCAGATCAAGTCTGCAATGTTTTCCAAAGTTTTAATATCGCCGGTTTGAGTCAGCTCCTGATAAAGTGCATAGTTGGGTAACATGCGGCAAATCAACATTTGATTAAATGCTATTTGTTGTTTCGGCTTAAGTGCTCTAATTCTGGCAAATGTTGCTGGTTTTTTCATTTTGCTGTCTTATCCAATTTCAGAAAGTGGATCATGACCGCAATGCCAGCAAATTTCAAATGTTGATTCATTCATTTCATGACAATCCTGACATAACCATTGTGACTGAGGTGTATTTTCAAAGGTTTGAATTAATTGTTTTGCCTGTTTTAATTTTGCCTGTTCGACTCTTATGTCTACGCTCATACCTACGGCTGGCAATTCACCTATTGCACCCTGTAAGGCTTCTCCTTGCAAATTCACGTCTATTCCGGCTTGCTCTAACAGGCCTTTGATACAATGTGCCTGAATCAGGTTGTCGGCTTGGTAAATTAAGGTCCAGTCTGTCATATGGTTTATACCTGCTGATAGTTAGCTTGCAGTTGTTTTATCTCGGCTTTTAGCATTTGAATGGTTTTTTGTGCGTTTTCAAGTTCTCGAGCATCTTTTTCTGTGATGCCTGCTAATTTGTTTTGCGCAACACAGAGCTCTTCGGACAGGTTTTCGCAAGCCAGACGGCTCGTGCTGAGTTGTTTTTTAGCCGCTTTAATGTCTTGTGTCAGATGCTTAATTTGCTCTTCCTGTTTACGTATTTTTTGACGGTTATCTGAATTCGCGGCTTCCCTTAACTCTATTTGTTTATCTAACTCGCTTTGCAAGCCTGATAATTTTTTCTCTAATTTTTGGTACTGCTCTGTTTTTAATCTGAATTGGTATTCTTCGTGTTCCAGAGCTCGCTGGTGTTGCTGACTGAGTTGCTCTAGCTTGTATTCTTGCTCATTTTTTAGATGGTGTATTTCTTCCTCTTGTCTGGCCAGTAAAATTTGAGCTTGGCTGTGTTTTTCTTCCAGGCGTTGTGCTTTTTGAATGAGCTGATGAGATTTTTCATCTGAGGCAGTTGATTGTCTGCGCTGCTGCGCATTGTTATCTTCGAGCTGACTGTTTAAATGATGATTCTGGTCAGTTAATTCGGCAATGGTTTTGTTGAGTTGGTGATGTTGATCCTGATTATTTTGTTTTTCTAGGTCAAGCTGCTGTTTTAGGCTTTCATTCTGATCTGTAAGTTGAGTGATTGCCTGATGTAAATGTTCAGATTCACTGGCTTGATCCTGTTGGTGAGTTTGTCTTTTTTGTGAATCTGTCTGTTGCTGCTCATTCGCAAATTTTAATTTTTGCTCGGCTTGCTGCAAGTTTGCTCTTAGCGTTCTTATATATTCGTTTTGTTCTGAAATGATTCTGGCTTGTTCATTGATTTGTTCGTGCCAGCGACTCTCCAGTTGCTGGTGGTGTATTGTTTCACTGTTCTGACTGCGCTTTTGTTCATTCATACGCTCACTGAAAATGACTTTTTGCTCATCCAGATCAGAGGTGAGTTCTTCCAGTTGACGCCATAAACTGCGATTCTCTTCTTCTTTTTGATCAATCAGATGACGGCTTTGCTCTGCTTGACAAAAAATTTGATCAAAATCGCTCTGCAACTGATTATTTTGCTTTTGTGAAAGTTGCAGAGTCTCTTTTAACTGAGCAACTTGCTCAATCAATTTATTCTGCTGAATTAATGCCTGGTTATGTTGGTTGTTATAGTGTCGGTGAAGAGATTCAATCTTATCTTCAGCTTGTTTTTGCCACTTCAGGTGCTGTTGCTCTATTTGCCCTAGCATTGAGGTAAAGCAACTGTGGATATCCTTGCTGAGCTGATTTTCTAATAAACGTTCTGGCTGAGATTCATGTGAATTTAGGTATTGTTGCCAGATAAGCATGCAATCTTCAAGGAACTCCCAGTCGGAAATCTGGTTAAAGGCATTACGATCAACTATCTGTCCTCCCTGGCGTAGCTTAAGTGCAAACTCTATAATAGTATCTTTGTTTGGTTGCATATCACTTATCTCCATTTCCTAATGGTTTTGGATCAAAGTTTAGTCTGCGGGTGCTAAAGCGCAAAAGATTAAGAGGTTAAAATGAGCAATAGCTCGCTCATTTTAACCGGGAATTGTAAATTGACTGATTTGATTTGCTTCTGCTATTACGGCTTCTTTGAATTCAGCTTCTGCTTTTAATCTAAACAGATCCTGTTTCATTCTTTCCTGCTTAGATAAAGCCTTGCGAGCTTCTAGAATTGCCAGATGTTTTATTTTTTCATTGAGTTGATGCACAGCCGGAAACTGGGTTGGATAATTGGCTGTCGTGGAATCCGAAAGATGATCAAATAAGACCGCCAGACGGATAGCGCCTTCACCGACTTCACATTGCTCCTGACCAATGGCTTCACCTATGGTCTGAATACTTTCTATCAGGTTATCATCTCGTTTTTGTTTTGCGGCGGCAACTGCCTGATTTTGCGCTTTCAACTGAAATAATAATTTGCCGGCATAAAATGCAAGACCTGCGAGGATCAGTCCACCTATAATAACTAATACGATTAATCCGGTTTCACTCATAATTAAAAATCTTCGTCTTTTAACTGGCTATTTTCCCATTGATCTAATAGAGCTTCATCTTCATCAAGATCCATGTCGTCCAATCCAAGTTTTTCCATTAACCAGGTATGACGAGCCATCTTTTTATTCAGTTCCGTGAGCTCTTGTGCTGTTAGCTGCTCCTGATTATCGTAGCGATCTAATAAAGATTGCAATTGCTGGTCATTTTCCAGCTCGTTTAATTCCTGTTGCCAAGCTTCAATAGGCTCTGCTACTTTTTTTTGTTTGCTAACTTTCGCCTGTGGCTGTTTGATCTGTTCAGGCTGATTGTTTTGTTTTGGATCTGGCGCAACCAGACTGATTGGCGTTTTACTGCCAACTCTGGGGTCTTGGTTTGAACGGTTTTCAGTTATTTCAGCTTTTTTGGCTTCCAACTGTGCATTTCGTGCGCCTGACGTTAAACCTTTACGTGTGGTTTTTCGAGGTGTTTTACCTACTTTTTCAGGTCGGCTATCGCTTTTTCGTGGGCCAAGCGAACCTAATTTTCTGGATTTTTTGATGCGAGTCATTTTGATAGCTCTTAGCAAGAAATAATAGACTCGATTTTAACATGATGTTGGTAAATAACTAAGTGGATATCAGAGGATTTGATAAGCGGATATAAAAAAAGCGGCCTAAGCCGCTTCGATAAGTTAGTTTTACCCTGTCGGGAAACTAGATGACCCGAGCGCATGTCCGTATATATGCTGACATTCCCAGTCTCTGCTCTCCAGATTGTTTTTGTTATATCCAGATTTATTATTAAAGTACTTCCGTTACGTTTATGGTTCTTCCATAGTCAGTGTTGGTTTATGCGTCACCCTTAACGTAATTCAACCATCCGTGTTCAACCAAATTGTCCTAATTGTTTTTTATGCTTCCTTACAGAGTTTCCTTACCAATTTTATCCTGTTTAAATTTTATCTGTTGACGTTACTCCATGTAACTGACCCTTATCCTAACTAAAAAATAAACCATAACAATGAGTTAAATAACTATTTTTAAATAGTATTAAGATATGGGTTAAATTCAAATCAGGTACATTTATGATATTAAAAGACTTTTGTGTCAAATTTATTAAAACCTAGGGTGATGTAGGGTATTTAAAATGAGTTTATTCCTACATGTCTTGTAAGACATTTCTTACAAAGAAAATAGCGCAGACATTGTTTTATAATGATTTTTTTATTTAGACAAGAAAAACTTAAATTTTTGAAGCAGGCGAAAAATAGAAGATAACTGAAAGTAAGCCAGTTAATAACGAGTTAACTGGCTTATATTTTTTTAGTGTAAACCTGAGACGTAATTAGATAATAATTTAATATCTTCGTCTGTCAGTTTTGATGCGATATCTTGCATCATACCGTTTAAGTCGTTGTTACGGTCACCACTGCGGAAAGCTTTCAATTGAGCTTCTACATAAGCTGCATGCTGACCTGATAATTTAGGGAACCCGGCAAGTGGCATACCGCTACCATCGGCTAAGTGGCAAGCTGTACAAGCCGTTAAACCCCGCTCGGCATCACCAGCCCGGTAAAGTTTTTGGCCTTTAGCTATCATATCTTCAGGTGTTGAGCCGGGAGCCGTTTCCTGTGTTGAGAAATAGACTGCCAGATCTTTCATATCCTGATCTGATAAAGGCGCAACCATACCAGCCATTACCGCATTTGCACGGCCTTCGCCACCTGCAGCAGCCGATTTGAAATCGGTTAATTGCTTGTACAAGTATTCAGCACTTTGCCCTGCAAGTTTAGGGTAGGTATTGATTGCACTGTTACCGTCAACTGAATGACAAGCTGTACAAGTTGTTGATTTAGCTTTACCCGCTTCGGCATCGCCAGTAATACTAGACGCCTGACTAGTTGCGGTCAGACCAAAAAACATCGCTAATGCAATTGCTGATTTTTTCATGGCTCCGTTTCTCATTTAAAATATTCAAATAAACAGGACTGTGTATATCTACTCTGACTATCGTTTGAGCTTACCCACTACACAGAAAATTTTTCCGTATTTTACACGAATCGAGCGAAGTAAA
>CAJXMO010000016.1 GCA_913056495.1 uncultured Alteromonadaceae bacterium
CCCGTAGGGGATTCGAACCCCTGTTACCGCCGTGAAAGGGCGGTGTCCTAGGCCTCTAGACGAACGGGACACATAGGCACTTATGGATATTGGTGGAGCTAAGCGGGATCGAACCGCTGACCTCTTGCATGCCATGCAAGCGCTCTCCCAGCTGAGCTATAGCCCCATATCCACTTTGTGTGCTTTAAATAAAAAAAGCGCACCACGTGATAGAAAAACTTTGTTAAAAGGCTTTCCCTCAACGCGGGGCGCATTCTATTTAGCTCGACTTCTCATGTCAACAAAAAATTATGAGTTTTCTCGTTTATTTATAAAATTAATTGCTAAGTCGATTCTTTCTAAAGTTTTTTCACGACCTATTAAACTTAATGTAATATCCAGCGAAGGTGAGTTGCCTGCACCTGTTACAGCTACACGAAGTGGCATGCCTACTTTACCCATTCCGACTTCAAGTTCAGTCGCTGTATCATTAATTGCTGACTGGATTGCTTCTGCCTGCCATTCATTTAATGCTGAAAGTTTCGCTTTGACGGTTTGCAGTGGTGTTTTTGCAACCGGACGCAGATGTTTCTTCGCAGCATTGGCATCGAAGTCAGAAAAATCTTCGAAAAAGTAGCGTGATATCTCTACTAATTCTTTCAGTGTTTTGACTCTGTCTGCTTGAGCTTTTATGACTAAGTCCAGATCCGGACCCGCTGAGGTATCTAAATTCTGATTTTTCAGATGCCACTCTAGCTCTTCTTTAATGCGCTCAACCGGTAACGATTTCAGATAATGCTGATTTAACCAGATTAATTTTTCAGTGTTAAAAGCTGAAGCGGCTTTATTAATATCTTCTAGTTTAAATAAGTTTTGCATTTCAGCAACGCTGAATACTTCCTGATCGCCATGTGACCAACCTAAACGAACCAGATAATTCAGCAAAGCTTCAGGCAAATAGCCGTCATCTCTGTATTGCATCACACCAACAGCGCCATGACGTTTAGATAATTTTTTGCCGTCGTCACCTAAAATCATAGAGACATGCGCATAGGTCGGAACCGGTGCGCCCAGTGCATTTAAGATATTAATCTGGCGGGGGGTGTTGTTAATATGGTCTTCGCCGCGGATAACATGGGTAATGCCCATATCCCAGTCATCAACAACAACACAGAAGTTATAAGTTGGAGAGCCGTCGGAACGCTGAATAATTAAGTCATCTAACTCTTTGTTTGCTATTTCGATTTTACCGCGAATTTTGTCGTCAAAAATGACACTGCCTTCCAGTGGATTTTTAAATCGGATGACATACGGCTTATCCGTCGGATGATCTGTACGATCTCTCCATAAACCATTATAGCGTGCCGCTTCACCAGCTTGCATTTGCGCTTCACGCATTTCATCCAGTTCTTCCGGTGTGCAAAAACACTTGTAGGCCTTGCCTTCATCTAATAACTGCTGAATTAAGGTTTTATAACGATCAAATCTTTTTGTTTGATAATAAGGGCCTTCATCCCACTCCAGGTTGAGCCAGTTCATACCATCCATAATGGCATCGATAGCAGCCTGTGTTGAGCGTTCTAAATCTGTATCTTCGATGCGAAGTACAAATTCGCCCTGGTTTGCTTTAGCAAATAACCAAGAATAAAGCGCAGTTCTTGCCCCGCCGACATGTAAATAACCTGTGGGACTAGGAGCAAATCGTGTTTTAACAGTCATTATTATTCCTAATAATTATCAATAAACAGAAAAAGCTATTTTTAACATAGCTAAACATAAGATGCGGGCATTTTACCAACCCCTTGGCAAGTTTCCTAATTTTGCAGCCGAATTTGCTAAAAAATAATTTGATATCCGAGTCTGCTATATTTGGACGTGCTTTTGCTGGTTTTTTATGCGATTGAATCAATTTCCGGAAATATCAGATATTTTTTTAGATTTTTTGTTGACAGCGCAAAACGCATCCCTATAATGCGCACCACACACAGCGACAGAGCACTATCTGTTAATGTATCGGACGCTTAGCTCAGTTGGGAGAGCATCGCCCTTACAAGGCGAGGGTCACTGGTTCAAGTCCAGTAGCGTCCACCATATATTCCATTTAATAATCTAACTTATATTTCTCCTTGGTTTATAATACCTAAAATCTCTCAAGTTTGTTTATTATGGTTAAAATTTTTAAGTCCTCTGCTAAATCTAAACAGATCAAACAAAAACACGTCGAATTGTCAATCGAAAGCTTAGACCAACTGTCTCGTGGCGTTGGCCGGGTTAATGGTAAAGTTTGTTTTGTGGCCGGCGCACTGCCAGGTGAAACTGTCAAAGCTCAAATTACCGAAGATAAAAAGCAATTCTGTCAGGCCAAACTCGTTAAAATCATTCATGCTTCGCCTGAACGAGTGGAACCTGAGTGTCCATGGTTCAATCAGTGTGGAGGCTGTCAGTTACAGCACCTGGCCGTTCAAAATCAAATTGACGTTAAACAGTTAAGAGTGGATGACCTATTTGCTAAAAGTGGTATAAAAAATTTGCCCTGGCAAAAAGCACTTCAGGGTGAAAGCTGGCAATATCGTACACGTACTCGATTATCTACCTGGTATGAGGGCAAACATAACCGGTTAAGAGTTGGGTTTCGCCAACTCAATAGTAAAAAGCTGATTGAGATTGACCAATGTTTGGTTATTGCACCTTTATTTAGCAAATTACTGCCAGACCTAGTGCAGACACTGAATTTACTTGAATGCAAAAAGCACATTACACATCTGGAATTTAATTCTGCAAGCGAATACAAAGTGATTGTATTACGCGTATTAAAAGCCTTAACAGATAAAGATATGAAGCGATTGAGCGCATTTTCAAGTGAGCATAAATTCAGTTTATATTTGTTGGATGATAACGCACATTACACGGCAGTTCGTGCAGATGAATCTGAACTTTTTTATCAAATTGATGACTTACATGTGCGCTTTGGGTTAAGTGATTTTACGCAAGTAAACCAACAAATGAATCTGGCTATGATCAGGCAGGCTAAAGATTGGCTTGATTTAAAAACAGATGATTGTTTATTGGATTTATTTTGTGGCCTTGGAAATTTTTCTTTACCTATGGCACAGAAAGTGCAATCGGTGACGGGTATTGAGGGCAGTCAGTCGATGGTTGAAAAGGCGCAAGCCAATGCAGAGTTTAACCATTTAGACAATCTTTCTTTTATCAAGCGCGACCTGAATCAGGGAGATGCATTGGCCGAGATTGATCTGGCTCAATTTAATAAAATAATTTTAGATCCATCTCGTGATGGTGCGGCTAAAATAACGCAAAATAGTCACATCTGGTCTGCAAACTTGGTATTATATATAGCTTGTGAACCTAATGCGCTGGTTCGTGATACCCAGTTATTATTAGCAAATGGTTATCAACTACAAAAAATTAGCGTTATTGATATGTTTCCTCATACTTCGCATGTAGAAACGATGGCCTTATTTCGTAAATGTAAATAAGCTTATTGTATAAAAGATAATCGTTGACTTTAAAATGGATTAACAATGGTTTCAGTTCGACAGTCACACAATAAAAATAATCATTTTCCAGAATTTTCAGATTGGATAACCAGCCTGGAGTTTTCAGATGAAGCTCGGCTAAACGCTGTTACTGAGTGCCACAGCTATATTGAAGACTTAGATGACAGCCCATTGTTAGTCAGTATTTCCCGTGAATTAGTAGAAATTCTCAATACCTTAAATATGGATACAGAGACGCTGACCGCTGCGATGCTCTATCCATATTGGCAACGACAACTTGTCGATGAAAGTCAAATCACCGAGTTTGCTTCTGAAACCGTATATTCATTGGTGCATGGTATTGAGCAAATGGCGGCGATTCGCTTCTTACACAAACAAAGACATGATTTACCGTCTGAGCAAGTCGATAACATCCGCCGTATGCTACTGGCTATGGTTGAAGATGTGCGCGCTGTTGTGATTAAACTGGCCGTATGCATTATTGAATTAAGACTGGCAAAAAATGCGGATGAAGAAACCCGTGTTTTAGCCGCCAAGGAAGCCTCAACTATATATGCGCCTTTAGCTAACAGACTCGGTATTGGTCAGCTAAAGTGGGAAATTGAAGATTATTGTTTCCGCTATCAGCACCCTGAAACATACCAGCGCATCGCAAGCATGCTCGATGAAAAGCGTAAAGACAGAGCCATTTATATTAAAAACTTTGTCGGTCAGGTTAGAACCGAACTGGATAAAATGGACATTGAAGGCGAGGTGTTCGGGCGGCCCAAACATATCTATAGCATTTGGAAAAAAATGCAGAAAAAAGGACTGAGTTTTGAGCGTTTGTTTGATATTCGGGCAGTACGCATTCTGTGTAAAACCGTAAAAGATTGCTATGCGGTAATGGGTGCAGTTCATATGAAGTGGCGACCGATTTCTAAAGAGTTCGATGATTATATTTCGGCACCCAAACCAAATGGCTATCAGTCAATTCATACTGTGGTGATTGGCCCAGAAGGTAAAACCGTTGAAGTTCAGATTCGAACCTACCAAATGCATGACGATTCTGAGTTAGGCGTTGCTGCACACTGGCGGTATAAAGAAGGCACTGCGAATGGAAAAGAAGACAGTTACCAAGAAAAAATTAACTGGTTGAGAAAACTGCTTCAGTGGCAGGAAGATGTTAATGACGACAGTAATATGCTGGAAGAGTTACGTAGTCAGGTTTTTGAAGACAGGGTTTATGTTTTTACGCCCAAAGGGGATGTTATAGATTTGCCTCAGGGCAGTACACCACTGGACTTTGCTTATTATATTCATAGTAATGTAGGCCACTGTTGTATCGGGGCTAAAGTTTCAGGTCGGATTGTGCCTTTTTCGTATGAACTGCAAAACGGTGACCAGATTGAGATTCTGACCAGCAAAGAGCCCAATCCAAAGCGTGACTGGTTAAATGCTAATTTAGGTTATTTAAAGTCCAGTCGTGCCAGAGCTAAAGTTCATCACTGGTTTAAACAACAGGATAAAGATAAAAACTTAGAGGAAGGGCGCGATTTATTAGAAAGCGAACTCCGCCGATCCGGTCTGACATTAGAGGATGCTGAGCCTGCAGTAAGCCGGTTTAATTTGCATACCTTTAATGATTTATTATCCTCTATCGGTGCCGGAGATATAGGTCCGAATCAAGTCATTAATTTTATCCAGAGCCGGCTGCAAAAAAATCAGGCTGAAGAAGATAAAAAGCTGCTGGATAAATTGGAAAGTCAGTCGACCGGCAAAAAAAGGACTACAAATGCCTCTGGGATTGTGGTGCAAGGTGTTGGTAACCTGCTGACATACATGGCTAAATGCTGTCAGCCTGTAAAAGGGGATGCGGTTACCGGTTACATTACTCATGGCAAGGGGGTTTCAATACACAGAAGTGACTGTGATCAGCTTGCCCAAATGCTGGATATGCACCCTGAACGTCAGGTTGACGTTGAGTGGAGTGGCTCAGATTCTCAAGGGTCACGTGTGACAGTGAGATTAATTGCAACGGACAGAACCGGATTATTACGAGATATCACAACAATACTGGCAAATGAAAAAGCTTATGTACTTGGCGTGCAGAGTCATTCTGATGAAGACAAGCAAGAAGCCGCAATCGATATCGCCATGTCTGTTCCTAATCTTGACAGCCTGACTAAAGTATTAAGTAAGCTAAGTCAGATTCAGGGCGTTTTTGAAGCTAAAAGATTACATTAATTAAGGTGACTATGTCTGAGCATAAAATTCAGCAATTGATAGGTATAATGCAGCAACTTAGAGATCCTGTGACGGGTTGTCCCTGGGATTTAAAACAAAGTTTTAAAAGCATTATCCCTCATACCTTAGAAGAAGCATATGAAGTTGCCGATGCAATTGAACAGCAAGACTTTGAGGAACTCAAGCTTGAGCTGGGCGATTTATTATTTCAGGTTATTTTTTATTGTCAGCTTGCCAATGAAGCGCAAAAGTTTGATTTTAATGATGTCGTAGAGGGTATTTGCGAAAAACTCATCAGACGCCATCCTCACGTTTTTTCAGATGCGAATTTATTAACTGAAGATGCGATTAAAGAAAACTGGGAAGCTGAAAAAGCCAAAGAACGAGCAGCTAAAGCGCAAGATGGTAATACTCAAAGCATATTTGATAATGTGCCTAACGCCTTACCGGCACTAACCCGAGCAAAAAAACTGCAAAAGCGGTGTGTCAATGTTGGTTTTGATTGGCCGAGCGTTTCCGGTGCGATTGAAAAGGTGAAAGAAGAAATAGTAGAGTTAGAGGCTGAGTTAAATGCAACACAAGTTAGCCAAGAGAAAGCGAGTGAAGAATTAGGCGATTTGATGTTTGCTTTGGTCAATGTAAATCGTCATTTAAAGCTTGATCCTGAATCTACATTACGTGCAGCCAATAAAAAATTTGAAACCCGCTTCAGGTTAGTTGAACAACTGGCTGAGCAACAAAACACGCAACTGGAAGAGATGACTCTGGTGCAAATGGAAGCTTTGTGGCAGCAAGCTAAGTTAAAGTTAAAAAACGAAAAATAGTTTCTTTTTGTAAAATTTAATTGTCATCTGCCTATTCTTAATCTATTGTAAATATTCAGTATTTACAAAAATAAATAAGGATTAAGTAAATGCCGAGAGGAAATACCATCTTATTTGCTTTGGTTTTTTTCTATGTATCATACCGAATTATTCAACCTTGGTTTGTTGAAGAGCCCAAAAAAGACAAAGTAACGAATTCCGCCAACAGTAATGCGAGCAGCAGTCATGAAGGTAACAACAGTGACAGGTATATTGCCGAGCGCCTCGCGGAAGGTATGCCAAAACTCTACGCATGGCAAAGGTTGTTAAAGCTAAAAGATTCTAATTCGGACGAAGCCTATTTTAATTATTTAACCGAGTGGATTGGGAATAATCCGGAACAGTTGTTTGACAAGGCTTTTTCACGGTATCAGGGCGGTAAACTAACTCAAATCCAAACTGACTTTCTGGAACGTTTTACTCTGCATTTTGATTCACAGGCGCAACCACAGTTAGACGTCTGGTTTGATGGGGAAATGAGTCGTCCGGTTAAGTTGGCTATATGTCAGGCGCTGGCTGAACATCATAAGGGCTTGCTCGAATCCTGGATGTTAGAACAGCAAAACGATATTCAAGTTGTCAGTCAGTGTATTGATTATTTATTTTCTAAAGATTTTGATGTCGCTAATAACTGGTATCAAAATACCCATAAATTAAAAACAATTGATTTGATTGATGAAAAATATCAAATCTTGTCTGGTACAGAAACAAATATAAACTAAATGCGCTTTTCAAAAGTATTAAACGTGAAATAAGTCCTTTTTTTAAAATTGAAACTGATCTATAGTTTAATTGTCAAATCAAATATATCTAATTTGATTCAGTGGTATTAAGGTTGTTCTGAATGGTTAAGTTTGTTGCATTATTCAGTCTCATTTTAAGCTTGAGTCTTGCTTTTGATGGCAACTCAGAACAATCTGTAGTACCTGTTGAGCAGCAGCAAGTGGTGATTATTGAGTCAGCTGAACTTGTAAACCCTGACTTAGGTAGTGATGACGACAATCCTTATATTTTAAGTCTGAGCTTAATTATTCCTGATAGCCGCTGCTTTGAAACTGTTTGTCAGTTAACACATCAGCTGTTCGTTACACAAACCGATAGCCAACCAATCAGAGCGCCGCCTTTATTTTCATAACATCTTATATTCATTATTTTTTCTCAAATATTTGGAGTTTGTTATGAAAACCTTAGCCTTACATTCAATTGATAAAGTTGATCATTTAGTTCAACCAGAAGAGTTTCAAGAAGTCACTTTAAAATCATCAGCACTGGACATTTTTACGGACTTTAAAAAACACCGTCCGTTGATGATAGATAAAAACACGCTGGCTGTGGAAGCCGAAAAAGAAATGTTACGTTCACATGTAAAAATGAAACTTGTCGTGGATGATAACAAAGAGTTTGTTGGTCTGATTAGTTTTGAAGATATCGCCTCTCAGAATATCGTTAAATTAGTCGCTAATGGTTACCAGCGAAGCGAGCTGACCGTTGCTGATTTAATGACTCCGAGAAGTGTGATTAAAGCACTGGATTATGAAGATGTGTCCAAAGCCAATATCGCTAATTTGGTGGATACACTACAACAAAATGGCGTGCAGCATTGTCTGGTTGTTGATTCTACTTTGCATCACATTCGAGGTTTAATCTCTGCCAGCGATATTGCCCGTAAATTAAAATTATCTATCAGCGTGATGAAAGCACCGTCATTTATTGATATTTTTAAAGTCATTCGGGGCAATCTTTAAGCCTTTAATCAGCTTGGATTATTCACATAAAAAAACCGATGAAAACATCGGTTTTTTTATCGCTTCTTGAAACTGGCCAGAAATTATGACATTTGAGATTGCAGATAATTTGGTAGTCCAAGCATTTTTATCAATCTAAGTTGTTGCTCTAGCCAGTACGCATGATCAACTTCGGTATCGTCCAGCAAAGTAACCAGCATATCTCTAGACACATAGTCTTGCTCTTTCTCACACAAGCTGATGGTTTCTTTTAATAAATTAGCGACCGCATATTCTACTCTCAGGTCACTTTCGAGCATGGATGGGACATCCGTTCCAACGACTATGCCATCGCGTTTTGTCATGTCAGGCGTACCTTCCAAAAACAAAATACGCTCAATGAGTTTTTTTGCATGACCTTTCTCATCATCAAACTCATGACTGATACGCTCATATAACTTGGTTAATCCCCAGTCAGCATACATTTCAGAGTGAATAAAGTATTGGTCCATTGCCGCAAGCTCGTTTGCCAGTAGCTTGTTTAATGCATCAATTACTATTTTTTGACCTTGCATAATAGCCTCCGTTTATAGTTGAGCTTGCAAGTATTTTTCAATACCCAAGTTATCAATTTGATATTGTTGAGTTTCAAGCCAATCTACATGAGACTCTTCATATTCCAGAATTTCTTCAAGCAGTTCACGGCTGACAAAATCCTGATGTTGTTCACAACAAACAATCGCCTCTTTTAAAAGCGGCAGTTGCTCTTGTTGAAAAGCCAGATCACAGCCCAGCATTTCCTGAGTATCTTCACCAATTCTCAGAGAACCTAATCTTTGCAGGTTTGGTAACCCTTCAAGCAGTAAAATACGCTCAATCAGATCATCTGCTTGTTTCATATCTTTGATTGACTTCTTATAGTCGACTTCATTTAACTTGTGCAAACCCCAGTTTTTAAACATTCTTGCATGTAGAAAATACTGATTAATGGAAGTCAGCTCTGCAGTTAAAACTTTATTAAGATATTCAATGACTTGTTTATCGCCTTTCATGGCCTCACCTCAACATGAGAGTTAAGTAAATATAAAATATGCAAGCAGTATAGTTGAGGATTTAATAATTTGCAAAAAAACCTTTAAATTCAAAGGCTTGATTTTATTAATCATTCTCATTTAGAGTTAGATTTAGGTTGACGACTGCATTTTTAGTTGGTGTGCTTTCAAACCTGCCTGCGCAAGATGAGTGCCTAACAAAGAGAGTAAACAATAGGCTGTAAAATAATAAAACCCCTGACCCGCGGCAGACAGTGTTTGACTGCTTATCAGTAACTCTAGTTTAAAACCAAAGAGGGCAAAACTCTGGTTATTGGTCGTTTCGGCATGATTGGTTGACAATATAGCTAAAAATATTGCAACAACAAATACATCTGCCATCGACCATTTACCGATCGCGTTCAGCCAACCCAAAACTTTCTGCTCTATCTCCAAGTGCTTAATAAAGTAGGTAAAACAGAGTAGGGTGGTTTTCAAAACAGGCACACAGACAGAAAAAAAGAAGATTAGGGAAGCGACTAATAGCCTGTCATCCTGCCAGAGATCATTCACAGTCGCGAGAATAGATAGCTCTTTATCAACCAAGGTTGAGGAGAGTGCTGATTGAGCCATGTTTGCTTTCATTTCCATATTCAGCGATATCATGGGTAAGATAATGCCAGGCACAAAAAAAGTAATGGCCGTTAAATTTAATATAAATCCTAAGTGTTTTTTGTACATACTTTACTGAATAGTGTTTATTTAGATACAGGCACTATACAAAATTTAGTGAGCTAATACAGCTAAATTTGCTTTGCATCAGGGCAAGATCATACTTCTTCAAAGTTCACTCATTAGAGTGATTTACACTATCTAGAGCTATAATTTAGAGCACAGGATTTTGTTCCAGATAAATCCTAAGTAACTGCATCCATGCAGTCAAAATGTATTTTTCAGGACGAAAAATCCAAGCTCACAGGGATGTGCTTGCAGCGTTTTTGCGAAAATTAAAGCTCGATTTTTAATGTTTGTCTAAAAATTATTCAAGTATGATTTCACCCTGTGCTTTGCATTAGTCAAGTGGCCTTTTTGCTTTATCTACCAGACGCTTTGGCATTTTTTTGGCCAGTTTGGCGAGGGCAGCCTTTGCTCTGGCGTGCATTTTTGGATCGGCAATAATACTATTGTGTAACCAGTGATAGGCCTCTTCAAAGTCTAGCGGGCTACCCAAACCTTGCACCAGATATTCGGCAAATTGTACTCTGGCTTTTACACTGCCCATAGCCGAGGCTTCTCTTAAATAGTTGATGGCACGTTTGTTATCCTGTTGAACCAAAATGCCTTTCGCATAATAGCGTCCGAGTTGTTCAAGGCCTTCCGGTAAACCCTGGTGTGCAGCTTGTTCAATGTAGTACAAACCTAACTCCGCATTTTTATCGACACAGACTCCCCATGCGAGCATATCGCCCCATAAAAACTGATAAGCTGGAATTTTGACTATTTTGGCTCTGGCTTCTATGTCCTGAACCAGTTGACACCTGTCTTCAACGACTCTGTTAAGGTGTGTGTTTTGTTTTATCCATGCAAGTAACTCTTCCTGTTCATAAATTTGAACAACTTTAAGTTCTTCGGCTTGCAATGAAAGCGACAGCCAGGCAGCGGTAATCAGAAGCAGTAGTTTTTTATACATAGTTAGATTTTTGACGTATTGACGTCCTTTTATATAGATAAATTAGTCACAGCAAATTCCAGACCAGATTGGTGATAGGTGGGTTGACTTGAATATTAAAAATATTTATCTAGGCTCATTTATACACAAATTAAATTGTTGCTTAAATTGAGTTTTATTGTAAAGCTACATTAACAATTTTAATATGTAATACTTTTTATTTGGTTTAATTATATTATAAATGCTATACATTCAATCTTTGGTTATTTATAATTGTTAAATCAGTTTTATATTTTAATAATACAAATCAACACGGTGGTTTTATGACATCTTATGCTTTGGGGTTGGATTACGGTTCTGACTCAGTTCGAGCGCTTTTAGTCGATACTCAAACAGGTCAGGAAGTAGCGACAAATGTAGTTTATTACCCAAGATGGAAGCAGGGCTTATATTGTGAACCTGCTCAAGATCAGTTCAGACAACATCCACTAGACTACCTTGAGAGTTTAGAACAAGTTATTCAAGGTTTATGGAAGTTGGCACCAGAAGGTGCAGCTCAACAAGTTGTTGGTGTAAGTTTTGACACCACTGGTTCAACGCCTGTTGCAGTAGATAAAGACGGGGTTGCACTAGCGTTAAAACCTGAATTCGCTGAAAACCCAAATGCGATGTTTGTATTATGGAAAGACCATACTGCGATTTTAGAGGCTCAGCAAATTACTGAAGCTGCAAATAATGCATCAGAAAACTACTTGAAATACGAAGGTGGGATTTATTCATCTGAATGGTTCTGGGCAAAAGCTTTACACGTATTACGTGAAGACAAAGCCGTAGCAGATGCTGCTTATAGCTGGGTAGAGCATTGTGATTGGATGTCTGCTGTTATTACTGGTACGACTCACCCTGAAAAATTCCGTGCAAGCCGTTGTGCTGCAGGTCATAAGCAAATGTGGCATGAAAGCTGGGGCGGTTATCCACCAAATGAATTTTTCACAGGTATAGATCCTTTATTAGACGGTTTACGTGACAAGTTACCGGCAGAGACGTTTACAGCTGATCAGTCTTGTGGTCAATTAACTGCTGAATGGGCTGACAAATTAGGTTTACCTGAAGGTATAGTGGTGACTTTCAGTGCATTTGACTGTCATATGGGCGCAGTCGGCGCAAACATCAAGCCAGGCGTTTTAACCAAAGTTATGGGTACATCTACTTGTGATATTACAGTAGCGACTTATGAAGAAATTGGTGACAACTGTATCAAAGGTATTTGTGGTCAGGTAGATGGTTCTGTTATTCCCGGTTTAGTGGGTTTAGAAGCGGGTCAGTCAGCATTTGGTGACTTATACGCTTGGTTCCGCCGTTTAATTAACTGGCCGTTACAAAATATTGAAGCATCAGAGCTGTTAGATGCTGAAACTAAAGCTAAGTTAGCTGAAGAAATTGAAGACAAAACTTTATTTAAGTTAGGCGAAGAGGCTGCAAAATTACCAGTTGGCCAATCAGGTGTGACAGCGCTAGACTGGGTAAATGGTCGTCGTACGCCGGATGCAGACCAAACGGTTGCTATGGCTATTACGGGTTTAAAAATGGGTAGCCAAGCACCTCAAATTTATCGTGCATTAGTTGAAGCAACTGCATTTGGTTCACGTGCCATTATTGAACGCTTTAAAGATGAAGGTGTACGCATTGATTCAGTTGTGACTATTGGCGGTATTTCTAAAAAGTCTGATTTTGTTATGCAAACATGTGCAGACGTTTGGAATAGCCCAATTGATGTATTAGAAAGTGAGCAAAGCTGTGCGTTAGGTGCGGCAATTTTTGCTGCTGTTGCTGCAGGTGTTTATCCAAATGTATCAGCTGCGCAAGAAGTGATGGCTTCTCCGGTATGTAAAACTTACCAGCCAAACCCAGAAAACGTAGCCAAGTTTGATGCGCTATATGAAAATTATAAAGCCTTAGGCGCTTATGTTGACGGAGCTAAAAAATAATGAGCTATACAGAGTTAAAACGCGAAGTTTATGAAGCGAATATGGAACTGGATAAAAGAGATCTGGTTACCTACACATTCGGTAATGTTTCACAAATTGATCGCCAAAAAGGCGTTGTGGCAATTAAGCCAAGCGGCGTGCCTTATGAAGATTTGAAAGCTGACGATATTGTTATTGTTGATTTGGAAAATAATATTGTTGAAGGCAAATTAAATCCGTCTTCAGACACTAAAACGCATACTTATTTGTACCGTACTTGGGAAAACATTGGTGGTGTGACTCATACTCACTCAACGTACGCAACGGCTTGGGCACAAGCGCAAATTGCAATCCCTTGTTTAGGTACCACACAGGCAGATTATGTATATGGTGAAATTCCATGTGCACCGGTTATGTCTGATGAACGTATCAAAGGTGATTACGAAGACGAAACAGGTGCTCAAATTGTAGATTGTTTCCAGGATCGTGATCCAAACGAATCGCCAATGATTATTGTTGCAGGACATGCACCATTTACTTGGGGTAAAGATGCAGCTAAATCGGTTTATCATGCAGTTTTATTAGAAGAAATTGCAAAAATGGCTTATTTAACTAAAACACTGGCGCCAGGCATTGCCCCGCTAAAACAAGGTTTAGTCGATAAGCACTATTTACGTAAGCACGGTAAAGATGCTTACTACGGGCAAAAATAGCATTAGTGACAAACACTATTAGCTAAATAAGTTTAACCAGTTAATTAAGAGAGCGATATTATGAGCGTATTCGGTCAAAAAGAAGTTTGGTTTGTTACAGGTTCTCAGCACCTTTATGGACCAAAAGTATTAGAGCAAGTTGCTAAAGACAGTGAAGAAATTGTAAGTGGTTTTAACGCATCAGCTGAAATCGGCATGAATGTAGTGTGCAAACCAACTGTTAAATCTCCGGAAGAAATTCATGCGGTATGTCAGGAAGCTAATGTAGCTCCAAACTGTGTTGGTGTTATTTTATGGATGCACACTTTTTCTCCGGCAAAAATGTGGATTGCTGGCTTAAATGAGCTTAAAAAGCCATTCATGCATTTACACACTCAGTTCAATGCTGCGCTTCCTTGGAGCGATATTGACATGAACTACATGAACACTCACCAAAGTGCACATGGCTGTCGTGAGTTTGGTTTTATTGCAACTCGCATGCGTAAAGAGCGTAAAGTGGTTGTGGGTCACTGGGCACAGAAAGATGTTCAAACTCAGGTTGACGACTGGTGTCGTGCTGCTGCTGGTTGGAACGAGAGCCAAAACTTAAAAGTAGCTCGTTTCGGTGACAACATGCGTCAAGTTGCTGTAACTGAAGGTGATAAAGTTGCTGCTCAAATCCAATTCGGTTATGAAGTTCACGCTTATGGCTTAGGTGATTTAGCTAAAGTAGTTGATCAAATATCAGATGAAGACGTAAATGCTCAGTTAGATGTATATGCAAATGAATATGTTATTTCTGATGACGTATTTAAAGATGAATACAAATTAAACATGCTGAAAAACGAAGCTCGTTTAGAGTTAGGCATGGAAAAATTCTTAACTGAAGGCGGTTTTGGTGCATTCACTAACTGTTTTGAAAACTTAACTGGTTTAACCGGTTTACCAGGCCTTGCAACACAGCGCTTAATGGCTAAAGGTTTTGGTTACGGCGGTGAAGGCGACTGGAAAACAGCTGCTATGGTTCGCATCATGAAAGTGATGGGTGCTGGTCGTGACGGTGGTACTTCATTTATGGAAGACTACACTTATAACTTTGGTGCAAAAGATCAAGTTTTAGGCGCACACATGTTAGAAGTTTGTCCTTCTATTGCTGCTGAAAAGCCGGTATTAGACGTTCACTTGCATACAATCGGTATGCGTTGTGATGTAGCACGTTTATTGTTCAAAGGCGCAGCGGGTCCTGCAATTAACGTATCTCCAATCGATATGGGCAACCGTTTCCGCATCGTGGTTAACGAAGTTGAAGCTGTTACACCGCCTGCTGATACACCTAATCTGCCTGTAGCGTCTGCACTTTGGGAACCTAAGCCGAATCTAGCGGTTGCAGCTGCTGCTTGGATCCATGCCGGTGGTGCTCACCACTCAGCGTACAGCCAAGCTGTTTCTACAGACATTATTGCTGATTATGCTGAAATGGCAGGCGTTGAGTTAACGGTTATTGATGAAGATACTCGTATCCGTCAATTCAAAAACGAATTACGTCAAAACGCTGCATATTATGCGTTGTCTCAAGGCATCTAATCACTTTTAGATGAGTTTGATGAATTAAAAAAGCCGGCAATTGCCGGCTTTTTTGTTTAATGAGGTTGAACTGTTTTTTAATTAACCGAGTTGATACGTGTTAGCCCGAGATGGTTTATTCCTGTCCGGCTTTTAACGCGGATTCAATTAACCCTTGAGCTTCTTCAATCATATGGTTAACAGCTGATTTGGCTTTTACCGGGTCACCTTCTTTTATCGCGTAATATACTGCTGAATGATCTTCAATATCACCCACTGTAATGCCTTTAAGTTGGTTGGTGTGGCGAATACTGACATTCAGTGCTGTTTGAACAAATTCCCGTAACTGAATAAAAAAGCGGTTTCTGCTGGCATATAATATACTGATATGAAACGCGATATCAGACTGAAGCGGATCATCAAGGCCATTTTTGGCGGCAACCATACGATCAATCGCTTTTTTGATGGCATCAATATCTTCCGGGTGTGCATTGCTTGCAGCTAGTGAAGCTGCCTCCGGTTCAATTGCCATGCGCATTTGTAGGAATTCTTTGAGCAGATCAAGTGATGGGTTACTTTCCAAAATCCATTTTAAAACATCTGAATCGAATATGTTCCATTGGTCTTCAGGTAATACCCGAATTCCCTGGCGCGGGCGGGATGTAATTAAGCCTTTCGCTGATAACATTTTTACAGCTTCGCGCATTGCACTTCTGCTAATACCGAATTCGTCGCATAGTTCAGCTTCAGTTGGTAATCCGCCAACTTCTTTGTATTCCCCACGAACAATAGCTTTACCTAACTCATGCGTCATACGCTGAGACAGGTTAAGATTGCCTTCAAATTGAAACATATAGTGTACCTAACCAAATTTATGACATATTTATTGATATACTGGATTAAAAGTCAGATGTCAGTTAATCATCATAAAAATTATTTATAATATAATTTTAACATCTAGCTTATCAAACAATCTGATTCGATGGAATAAAAACAAATTGAAATAGTTAAATAATAGATATTTTTTCTTAAACCTATAAGATGGTGAGTGATATTTTTATTGAGTGCTTTATTTTTCGCTACCACTTGCAAAATGATGGTAGATTGCGTTTAATCCGCATTACTAAAATATAGCGACTTAATTTATCCCTAAAATCACGGTAAAGACTCTTTATGAATAGAAAGCTGGCAGTTTATCCTAGTCTACAGGACAGAGTTGTGCTCGTAACGGGTGGCGGCTCAGGTATAGGCGAAAAGATTGTTGCTGAGTTTTGTCGTCAGGGCGCTAAAGTTGCATTTGTCGACATTAAAGCGGAAGAAAGCCGGGCATTGGTTAAGCGGTTGGCAAATGAGTATCAGAATCCGCCTCTATTTTTACAATGTGATATCCGGGATATTGAAGCGTTAAAGAGCGCTATTGAACAGGTTAAAACTGAACTGGGCAATATTAGTGTCCTTGTGAATAATGCGGCCAATGATAATCGCCATTCAGCAACCAGCCTGACGACTGAAGCTTGGGATGATAGCATTGCAATCAATTTACGACCGTCATTTTTTGCCGCACAGGCGGTCATGCCGCAAATGCAGGCTCAAGGTCAAGGCTCTATTATTAACTTTGGCTCTGTCTGTTGGATGATTAAACAAGGTGGTATGTCGGCTTATTCTTCCTGTAAAGCTGCAATGATGGGGTTAACCCGGGATTTGGCTTATGATTTTGGAAAGCACGGCATCAGAGTGAATACTTTAGTCCCGGGTTGGGTAATGACACAAAGGCAGCTGTCTAACTGGGTAGATGAAAGTACCCAGAAGTGGATTAGAGAAAACCAGTGTCTTAAAGAGGAGTTAGACGCTCAGGATATTGCCAACATGGTGATGTTTTTATCTGCAGATGATAGTGCAATGATTTCCGCGCAAACTCTGATAGTTGATGGTGGTTTAGTATAAATTTGCATAAAGATTCAATTTCTTCCTGCTCGCCACCGGGGGCTTTACTAGGCGAGAGTCCGCTTTGGGTTGACTGGTTAAATTCAGTTCTTTGGGTGGATATATTCGGTAAAGCGCTCCATGCTTATTGCCTGTCAAATTCCAGTATTCGTACACTAGCCTTTAATGAAGAAATATACTGGCTTCAACCGACCCATAAAAATCAATTTGTTGCTGCATTTGAATCCGGTATCTGGTTATTGGATTGCCAATTTAATAAAGTGACGCAGCTTCTTGCGCCTTTGAAGCAAGCCAATATGCGGTATAACGATGCGAAAGTAGATGCAAAAGGGCGGTTGTGGTTTGGCACTATGGATAATCACGAAGCGCGGCCTGACGGCAACTTGTACCTTTATTTTGAAGGTAGGCTTGAACTAGTTGATCAAGGTTATCTGGTCACTAACGGTCCCGCATTTTCAACCGATGGCAGCCGCCTTTATCATAACGATACCGGTAATAAAAAAGTCTATTGTTTCGATGTCAGTTTAAATGGCGCGCTGACTAATAAACAGGTTTTTATCGACTTTAATCAATATGCTGGTTTCCCGGACGGGATGACTGTTGATGAAAATGATCATATTTGGATTGCGCACTGGAGTGGAGGTGGGATTTCTCAGTTTTCTCCGGAGGGTCAGCAAATTCAATTTATAGAATTACCGGTAAAATGCCCCACAAGCCTAACTTTTGCAGGTGAAGAGTTGGACAGGCTTTTTGTCACCAGCGCGGCAATTAAAGACAGTTCTGTTATGGCTGGTAGTTTGTTTGAAGTTCAAATTAATACAAAAGGCTTTAAACCGAATCTTGTTAATTATTAATTTCGGTCATCCCCTTATTTAATTTTTGCCGGCCTGTCGCGCCGTTATTTTCGCTGAATAATACTTGTCCATATCGCTATACAAATAAAAAAGCCAGCTGCATAAACAACTGGCTTTTAAACAAGCTTGATTTATCTGACGCGTTTAGAAGTTCAACGCTGTGTATAAACCAATCAGAATAACGAATACAGCTACAGCATTTACTTTGAAGCTAGCAGTGGTTGTTGTATCGATTTCTTTAACATCAATCGCCTTAGGATCGTCTTTACCGCCGCCGGTCAGGTAAGTAACCAGAACAGAAACTGCCAGACAGATTAAGAAAATCAATGCCATACGATTCAGGAATGGTACATCGCCTGCGAACCATTTGAACAGGATTGACAGGACAAATGAACCGATTGCTGCAACCAAGGCTGAATTTACATTTGCTTTCTTCCAGAACATACCTAATAAGAAGATAATTAAGATGCCCGGAGTAAAGAAGCCAGTGAATTCCTGAATGAACGCGAATGCACCCTCAAAGTTACCTAATAATGGTTGAGCCGTTAACATTGCAATCACTAATGCAACTAAAGTTGTAATTCGGCCCACTTTTACTAATTGATGCTCAGATAAGCCCTTCTTAAAGTGGCTATAGATATCCATGGTAAAGATAGTTGAGATACTGTTACACATAGAGGCTAGTGATGAAACGATTGCAGCTACTAATGCGGCAAACGCTAGGCCACGGAAACCATCCGGTACCAGCTTAAGCAATTCAGGGTACGCCTGATCAACTTTTGCAAGGTCTGGGTAAAGTAGCGCTGCTGCAATACCTGGGATAACCACAATGATAGGCATGAATAATTTAACGTAAGCCGCAAAACAAATACCTTTTTGTGCTTCGTGTAAGCTTTTTGCTGCCAGTGCACGTTGAATAATATATTGGTTGAAACCCCAGTAAGCCATGTTTACGATCCACTGACCACCTAATAGCATCCAGATGCCAGGTAACTGCTCATAACCATGCTGGTTTTCATCAAAGATTAAGTCAAACTTATCACGTGAATGTTCAAACAGGTAAGCTGCGCCTTCACCGAAGCCTGCGCTTTCATCAACAAATTGAATACCGATTGCTTCTAAAGATACATACAGGGTGACAATACCACCTAGAACCAATAAAACCACCTGAACAATATCGGTCAATGCAACTGCTTTTAAACCACCATATAGTGAATAAGCCATTGATAATACGCCGAGGAAAATCAAGCCGTACATGATGTTTACATCTGCGACTGTATTCATTGCTAGCGCACCTAACCATAATACTGAGGTTAAGTTTACAAAGATATAAATGCCTAACCAGAATATCGCTAATACAGTTCTAACGTTTGTATTGTAGCGCTCTTCTAAGAACTGCGGCATGGTGTAAATATTGTGGCGTAAATAAATTGGTAAAATCCATTTCGCAATAATGATTAATGACGCGGCAGCGATCAGCTCATAAGCTGAAATGGCTAAACCAACATCATAGCCAGCACCTGTCATACCAACAATTTGCTCGGCTGAAATATTTGAAGCGATTAATGAACCACCAACAGCCCACCAAGGGAGAGCTTTACTTGCTAAGAAGTAGTCTGATGAGTCTTTTTCATGACCCGGTTTTTCTCGGGAAACCCAAGAAGCCAAGCCAACAATAAAAACTATATATACAGCGAAAATCGCTATATCTATGGTTGCTATTTCCATAAAAGGCAGAACCTCGTGTTGTGATTGTCAATTATTATATTATTTGAGTACTTCAGAGCAGGGAAAATCATTGAAATAGGTCAATTCACTGAGCCTGAGATACACAAAATTATCTGTAGTCAAAGTCGGACGTAAATTATCATATATAATACAAATTAACAATCCGTTATAGATTTGTTATTCATATTATGCGCAGATAATTTGCTAAGATACTGTAAGTAAATCGTTTTTAGAAGGTTTATTTTATGCATTCAGGATATATACACTACATATAGCCTTTCCAGTTGACATGCTTGTTTTCTTCTTTGCTAAGCACTATAACTTCGCTTTTTGAGCAAAGATCTTGCAAGCTGCGCTTTTTAGTGCCTGGCCATAAAATGAAAATATTGCCGACACCCAGAAGACATGTGAGTAACCTAATAATGCATTGTCTCCGACTAAGTCTTTGACCGTTAAGGCTTTGTATTTTTATCCGCCAAGTCTTCATTCCGGCAGTTTGACCGCCGCGACGCCAAAACCAGATGAAAAAGCCAAATAAACAAAACACAAGATAAGCTTGAAAGAATAAGCTGGTTCTTAAATTTTCTGAAGGGTCTAAACCCTCAGCTAGATTTAGCATGCCTAATTCAATCGCGCCGGCCTGAACTGCTAACGCAATTAGAGTGGCTAGCAATAAAATTGCAACTACGATTAAAAAATCATAGACCCAAGCGCCAAAACGACGCAAAAATCCGGCCCTTGGATGGGGCTGGGTATTTAAATTCGGTGAATCTATTGCCATATGCTATCTCGTGTTTTAAAAGCGGGTGAATAATACGTAATTTAGACCGGAAATCCTAGCAGTAGCCAGTTGGTTGCACAAATATTGAACATTTAATTGATATTTATAAAAAAACACTTGCGCGGCTGGTTCGCCTTTGTATAATGCGAGGCCTCTTCACGAGTTAATTCCCATATGTGCCAGTGTGATGGAATTGGTAGACATGACGGATTCAAAACACATAGTGTCTAGCTAGTTTTTTAATATGCAGGTAGACAAAACACTGAGTGAAGAGTAAGTAAACACTTACTTTTTTCTTGCAAAGATTTGCAAAGTTTTTAAAGCAAGACAATTTGGTTTTATAGTGCCGGTGTGGTGAAATTGGTATACACGACGGATTCAAAATCCGTTGCCCTCGGGCGTGGCGGTTCAAGTCCGCCCACCGGTACCACTTTAAAACCTTGATTTACTTACCTTATTTCTATTCTTTAGCTTTTCTCTTATCTAAATCAGCCTGCTTTTCTTTCTCTAACATTTTCCTGTTTGCTAATAGCGCTTTATCTAACTCACCTTGCTCTAAAGCCTGAATTAACGTTTCTATTACTTTTGGTAGATTGTTCTTATCTCCAACTTCAATTGTTGATTTTCGTCCAGCAATAGGCAGTGGTTTACCTTTAAAGTTAACATCAAAGAAATAACAACCCTGACGTTCGTAATACCAAGGTTTAAAGGTTCTTTTTACTTTAACCTTTTTCATTTCACCTGTTTTAGGGTCTTTAACGTCTTTTTCCCGATATATTATAAATTCTTTACCTGCGACTAAGTGTTGCGCCATTTCCAATTGAATAGAAAGGCTACGCAACAATTGGTTTTTCTCCTTCGCAACTGATGGTTTGTTTGTAGTTTTAGGGCGCTGGGTTAAATTTAATGAACTTAATAATGATTGAGACATAGTAATATCCTCTATAGGTTTGGTTAATTACAGGTGTTGGTTAATGTGATGACAATTCAACAGTGGTGGTAAATACCTTGAGGTCTTTGGCGTAATGCAAAAAGTTTTGCTCCCAAATGACATAAAGTTCGCTGCTTTTCTCAATAGCAAATGGCTTCATGTGTTGCAGTTGAGCAATACCGCACTTGAAATCAAAATCGATGTCTTTCGCTAATTCAGTAAAAGGTGGTCTGCCGACATAACAAAAGTCTGTGATATAACAAATGGAAAAATCAGCTTTGGATTCCATAATTCGCTCCAACCTCACTTCTACAGGGTGGTATCCACCACGCTCAGCACTGTAAGTTGGGTCTCTAAAGTTAATCGTGATTGCGTTAACCGATTCGGTTAGTTGCTCTGTTGGAATGACGCTGATAAACAAGTCACAAATTGATTTTGAAACAGGTACAGCTAAGCCTTCGTGATTAATACGAATATTCATGGGGTTACTCCGTTAGGGTATGTTAGTTAATAAAACCGATAGTCGGTTTGCTTTGTTTTAATGATTGCTCTTGCGCCAGAATGGCAATTGCAGCTTCTATTGAAAATTGGTCGGGATGTAGTTGTTTACGGCGCTCAATAATTGCAAAATCGCCAGGTGTTAATCGGTTAAAAAGTGCGAGTTGATTAAGTGTCTTATCGTTTAACTTCTTTATACCACAGACTTTTTTGAATAAGCTGATCACTTGGTTTTGGGTTAAGTAATCCAGTAATAGTTTGTAATCAAATCGTCTCAGTACCGCTTTATCCAATCGCTCGTAATAATTAGTGGCGGCAAATAATGGGTATTTAAAACATTCCACTTGGGTTAATAACTCGTTCACCAACTGCACTTCATGACTTCGGTCTAAGCTTTGTCGGCACATTAATAAGCTATCAACTTCATCGAGTAAGATAATCGATTCTGTATCCATTGCTTGCTCGAATATTCGCGCCACATTCTGTTCACTGCCACCCACAAACTTATCCAGCACATCAGAGCATCTAACGTGTTGTAGGCTAAAATCATATTCATCAGCTAGATAATGCACAAAGCTGGTTTTGCCAGTACCCGCAGGTCCATGCATTAATACTCGTATGTTTGGCAACTGCTCCATACTTGTTTTGAGGGTTTTGAGTGTGTCTGGTAACCCTTTTAAGTTAACCATATTCATATCAAACGCAAGCTCAGCCTGATATTGTGCCCCTTGGTTTTTATGACCCGCAGCAATTAGATATTCATCAACTAAGGTGTCACATAATCGCTCGGCTTCTTGTTGTTTATAACCCAATGATTTAGTCACTTGCGAGACACTGGTTAAAACGGCTGGTGATAAGTTAGCTAAACCAGCCAGTTTTTTCTTAAATACAGGACTGACGGATAACCCTCTGAATGTATTATCAACTAGATTTAGCTTGGCTTTTTTACTCAAGTTCGGCAGTTGATAGACCAGCTTAAAGCGTCTTAGCGCACTTTCAGGTATACAATCCACATGGTTCGTAATCCAAATACAGGGTCTAACATTAGTGGCTAATATCTGGTGTATTTCTTCTTTAGATAGTCGCTGATTAAAAGTAGAAACAAATAAGTCTTCACATTCATCTATGACCAACATGCAGTCATGGGTTGATTTAAACAGATAGTTAATCAGCTTTAATTGGTTGGCTCTGGCTTTACCACTTGAGCCTGACGCATCAAATTCGTCCAGTTCTTCAGCTTCACTGATTGGTAATACTTCATATAAGGCACACTCTGCTTGTTGGGCGATTAATCGGGCTAATTCCGTTTTACCAACACCGACCTGACCATGCAGTAAAATATTGACGCCAATTTCACCTGCTAAAGACTGAATATGCATATAGCTGGCAATGTCTTGTGCAAACGCCTCTTCATAATCCGCTAATTTAAGTTTTGCTGGTTCAGATTGTTTAACCATGCCTTGAATGAAATCATCTTTGTTTTCTAGCCGAGATGTTATTAACTTATTTCGAATTGCATCTGACAATTCAATGCAGGTTCGGTCAAACTCAGCTTTGCTTTGTGCCAATAATCCCATCTTAGATAATTCGATAAAGGCTTGTTGTACTTCAAACTCAGGTTCATCTAACAGCACGCTATAAATCGAAAAGTTACTACAACTCGTTTCATAGCTAATACCATCCAATAGCGTACTAAACGCAGATGTGGTCGATAATATGGCCGATAATCTGAATGCCTGAGCGGTTAAGTCAGACAAGTTTAGATGCTCACAAACTGCATCAATATTGCTATCAAGTGAATGACAATCAGCCGAATAAGCCTTACCGTTTTCAAAGAACTCAATGCATAGTGGCCTTTGCTCCCGTTTTTCACAGTTTCTAATCGCTTTTTCATGAGCGGATTGACCGGTAATAATGTGTTTGCACAGATAGCCGTAAACCGCATTTGTCCATAATTCAGATGAACACAGGTTATGTAAATACTCAAAACTCATGGCTAAATACGAGTTTCTACCTCTTATCCGCTTAGCAGGTTTCTTTTTAATCATTGTCTAATTCTCCAAACGATAGGTTTTGAGCAGCAACGCGCGCCACTTCACTGTCGCGATAGTCATAGACTTGAGTAGTTGCAACACTGGCATGACCTGCCAATTTACAAACCGTGACCAAATCAACGTTTTGCTTTAATAGCTGCGTGATATAAACCCGTCTGAAATCATGCGGAGCATATAAAGTATCTAAAATGGTTTTAGTGTATTTTCGAACCGTCCAATAAATGGTATTTGGGCTCAGTCCCTGATGCGGTGTAATCTGGTTACCCATTCCAAAAAACAGATAACCTTTTGCGTTTGAACGCACTAATAACCACTTATTGATAGCGTTTACCACCCAATCAGCAAGCGGTTGCTGCCTATCTTTATTACCTTTGCCTTTAACAACTAATAACGTGGCTTGTTCACTAGAAAAATGCTCAACTAACAGGTTTGAAACTTCTGAGCGCCTGAGTCCCGCACCACATAAAACAGCAAAAATAGCCGCATTACGAATCGCTATTGGATCAGTTTCTAACGCAATAGCAGATAACAGCTTTTTTACTTCAGCTTGTGGCGGTGGCTCAAATTTACGTTTTGTGCCAGATACACGCTTAATTGCCTGTATTTTTGAGTAAGCTTGCTCGTTGATCAGCCCCATAATAAAAGCTTCTCGATTAATGCATTTGATGGCAGATAGCAGATGGTTAATCGTATTGAATGATTTACCTTCACCAACCATCGCAATTTTTATACTTTCAATTTGTGCATAGTTAAGCGTATGAAACGCACACTCATACACATCTTGCGTCCAGTTTAGTCGTATAGCTACTTGTTTAAGCTGTGCAGCCATAGAACGACGACCACTAGCCGCTAAGCGCTGTAAATAGACAGCGCACGGTGTTAGCGTGTTCATGAATATGACCTTGAGATAGTGAGTTTTGAGGGTTTTGAGTGCGACTTTTTAGAAGAAGTCTGGTTACTTTTTACAGCACCAGACTATCAGGATTTGACGCTTAAACAACGGTCATTTTTTGACAAAGTTTAGAAAGTTTATGGGGTATTATTTTCTGCTAAATATTTGGCGCATTTGTCTAAGACTTGTTTGATCTCATTTTGAAAATGTTGCTTGTCTGCTGGCATTATACCTTCATAAAAATGTGTCACTTCCCTCACGCTGCTACTTTTCAGCCCATCTTCTGGATTTAATTTATCAACTCCTCTGACTGTATTCTTATCTACACATTTACGTTTTTCCAGAGATGTTTTACACAATTGAATCATCTGATTTGCAATTTCAAGTTGTTGAGAGAATTTTGCTTCAGCCTCGTGAATTTCTTGTTGTTGAAATTCGATTAAAGATTTAAGTGCCGCCTCATCAAATTTTTTTGTACCAAATTTTCCAGCTTCTAAATATTCAATCAAGTTATTCTCACCTACGCACAATTTTTCATGTTTTGCCCTAAGCTTTTTCAAGTAGGTATCGTTACCTATAATTTGCGACCACAAGTCAACAATTAGTGGTTTATCAATGCTTAAATTTGCTTTATTGTTTTTATGTTTCTGATTTCTGATCTGTGTCAGCCATTTTTTCCAGACTTCATCAAGCTCATCTTTTAAGTTATTTAAAGAGGCTAGAGTTTTATCATCTTGTTTTAACTTATATGAATTTAACAGTTCCGTTACATCTTGAAGTTTGGGATGGCCATTTTTAGATAAATTTGTTAGAAGCATATCCCCATATTCTAACCATTCCTCGCCAGTTCTGTTTGTTTTCCTACTCACCGATAGCTCCTTATTTTTGTTAAATATTGTCTGGTTTTGTATTTTTTAGATATGAAACCAAGCTAAATATAACGCGAATACATGTATTTTTGAATCCCCAAATCATTAATTCTGTGCGTTAAAAACGTCTTTGCTTATTTGGCTTAAACGCATGTTTTTTATGTCTTAAACGAACTATTTAAAGGCCAAAAACGCACTAAAAAAGGGGCGTTTCCGATATGATTCTGAAAAAAAAACAAATAGAAAAATGTTATCTAAAAAAGGTGTCTCTAATAAGGGTATTCTAGAACATTAACTAAAAAACAATAAAAAACTCATTAATAAACAAATGATTACAAAAACTGTAAACATAAGGAACAGTTTGGCAACTGATAACTATCAGTAGCACTTTAACTGTTTTTTTTCATAGTTGAGAAATTATTGCGAAATCAATTGTGAAGTATTTTTAATCTTAAAAGTTGTTTGTCAACTGAGGAACTAAAGATGGAAAGACATAATATGTCTAAAGCTATGGAGCCAATTACTCTAACTAATGATTCTACCGTTGAGCAGGTAGAGATAGCTACAAACTGGATTTCTCGTAGCTTCCAGATTGAAACTCGTTTGCTAAGTCAAGTGTATATGTACAAAAGCTATACTTTACTTGGTTATCCAGACTTCAAAATGTATGTTAATGAGGAGTTAACGGTTGGGTATGACTCCGCACTAAAATATGCCCGAGCAGGTGTGGTTTTATACAATATTTTTGGTAACTATGACCATTGTGGAATGTATTCAGTTAACTCATTGGAACCATTTTTTAAACTAGAACATCCAGAGCAGCATAGAGTGATCTGGAAAGAACTTCAGCGTCAGTTAGAAACAGAAAAACCTGAGCGTAATGAAGTCACCAAAAATGTCGTTGAGGCTGCTATATCAAAAATATTTCCTTCGGTTAAAAGACCGACAGAAGCAAAAGAAATACCGCTAACAGATTTAGACGGTGTATGTGTTAATTTTGAAGATATAGGACTGCAAGATAATACTAACGCTGTTGATAGTGGATCTAGGTGCAATGATGGACCGCCTAAATTAGGTAACTCGACCATTCAACAGTCTTTTTCAAGTACAAAATACGCTCATTTATCTGGAAAACTTGATGAGGAGCAATTAACCATATTGCGCACTGTTGATAGCTTACTGCCAGATAAAAATGTTCCGAAGGAACTAGCGAAGATTTTAGTTTCAATGCTGGGCAAAGATAAGCTTATTCGAATATTGCAGAAGAAAAACAAGGGCAAGAGCCGATCCCGCATTTTCTTTTAATTCAATATTAACCAGTTAACTATTTATTAATGGGCCAAGTCAAGCTAAGCCCATTATTACAGGAGCAACAAATGAATACTCTTCTTTCATCTCACATTGATGGTTTAGCATTTACATTTAACCCTAAATGTCCAGTTACAGAGAAACAAATCATATTAAATTGTCAAAATTTAGTATCAGCCAATCAAGGAATCATCGTTAAAAATGGGCGCCGTTATGCACTGACTTTTTGCATTCCGCTGCTGAGTAAACCAACATTTGGTTTAAATTCGCACCTTTATGTTCAGGTTAGTTCGAAATATAGATCTTTTATGCGAATAGAATTCAAGGGACTTCCATACACCAGAAAGATGTGGTTTGAAGTGTCTCAGTGGTTATCCCAAATTATGCCAAATAGGCAATATTATGAAATCATATCTAAGGTCAAGTTGACTAAGGTTCATTGGGCATTGGATCTAAAAAAAGACATCAAAGATTTATCGTTTAATTTTAGTAAGAGCCGTAAATCTGGCGTATTCAGCAATTCAAGTGGTTTGCCTGAAACATTTTATTTTGGGGGAAAAGAGTCCGCATTACAGCTTTGTATTTATAACAAAAAAGTACAAATGCCATCTTATCCACACGAAGGCAGTGTCACTAGGGTTGAGTTTAGATTTAAGAAGTTGAATCACAACTTAATTGATTTAATGTCAATTGAAAAGTTTCCAAATGAAGCCAAAAGGATCGAGTTTTTTGACGCAGCAGAACTTCGGTCATTAGGTTTTTCTTATGAGGAGGTTGATTATATTACTCGGTATTCTATCAAGCCATATCTTCAGCGTCGAGATCGAGTTGAGCGAAGAAGAGTAATGATGAAACTGGATACCATAAAAATCGATCTGCTGGAAAATATGAACTGGAAGCTTCTATGGCAAGAAGCAGCGCAGGATGTTCAATTTATGTTCAGGAAGCTTAGAGCGACCGAAAAAGTTATTAAGAAGTGCGAAGCCGTGAATAAGTTAATAAGCACGGATTAAAGGTCTGACATCAAAACTTACGTTTGTTTTAAATAACAACAAGCGGAAACTTTTAACTAGTACGGCCAGTATTTTTTACAGTTTTAAGAAATACTGGCAACTTCATACTTTGGATACCCACTATGAAACATAGAAATTACGATACAGCTCAAACCTTTAATAAAAAACTTAACGAACAAGGACAGATTAATAACTATCTTATAAGAAGCGGAGATACTGAATTAGCGAGCAATAACTGTTTTAAAAAATGGACTCAAAAAGAAGAACAGGAATTAATTAGGTTAGTTACAGAAGAGAAACTGACACTGTCACAGTTATCTCGCACCATGAAGAGATCTAGAGGCGCAATAATACAACGGCTTGACATTATATTTGAGCGCAAAACTGAGCAACTCAAATCCATCGAGCAAGATATCCTTACTTTTGCAACTCAGAAAAAGGAAAATAAAAAAGCTAAGAAGCCAAGGACACTAACTAAAAAACAGAAGGTAGAAAAACGGTCTAAAAATTTAAGAAATGGGCGGCCCCCAAAATCACATTTTCCATGGTCAGAAAAGGAACAGAGTTATGTCAAAAATATGTATGCTAAACGTGTTTCAATTTACGACATTGCGGATAGATGCCAACGTTCACCTAAAGCTATTGCAGCTCACTTAAAAAACGCGGGGTTGATGTCAGTGACTGAGTTCAGTAAATATTGAAGATTGGTACTTTCTAGTGCAGTTATGAGAATTTATGAAAATATCAACGTGTTGAGGTAATATAAGTAAAAATTATCACTTAGAATGTAAACTAATGTGTGGCCGTTTAAATGTAACAGATAATCAAGGTGTAAGTGACTTATGCGAACTATTGGGCATTGGTTATCAAAGTTTGTTGTTTAAACGGTTTATAGGCGCAGGTAGCACTGCGTCTATTGTTATGCAAAGCTCAACACGCTGTATTACTAATGCAGTGTGGTGGTTACTGCAAGAGCAGACTGATTCTGGCCTAAAATGCAGTAAATATACTTCTTTTAATACACGCTATGACAAACTAAATGTTAAAAATAGCGCTGGGTATCAAGCATACCGAACATCACGCTGTATAGTGCCTGTCTCTGGCTTTGGTGAGACAGAACGCAAAGGTAAGTCGGTTTCATACCATGATATGTTTGGCGAACATGGTGAAGGCATATTGCTTGGTGGTTTATCTCGGCAATGGATGGATAAAGTTAGTGGTGAAGTTGTTACTTCATTTTCGGTCGTAACAAAACCACCTCATCCAAAGTTAGCCGACATACACTCTAAATCTATGCCGTTAATTATGCCCAAATATGGCTCGTGGGTTGATATGTGGCTTGACCCTAATTTTAGTGATGTTGACCAGTTTGTACCTTTGTTAGAGCCGTTTATACCGCAAGACCTTGATGTCGTTCAAATTGATAAACCCAGTTCTTACCAACCACTCGGACAGATGTTTACTATAGAAAAAGACTAAAGTAACTCACATCTATTGATTTGCCACTAGGTGCCTAGCTAAAGCGTTCGAATCTGCTTGAATAAAACTTCCCTTGAATTTAAGCTGTATAAACAACCAGTGTTTGTAATTGGGGTTTGTTTAAGTTGAGTCGTGAAAATATGAAAGTCATTCCTATTTATGCGTTTGCAGGCATTACTGGCTTTGAATCGCCAGCAGCAGAGTACAAAGAGCTAGGCTTGTCGCTTGATGAACTATTAATACAGCATCCGCATGCAACTTTTATCGGCCAAGCTAAGGGCAATTCTATGGAAGGAAATGGCATTTATGATGGTGATTTATTGATTGTCGATAGAGCCATTACCACTAAGCAAAATGATGTGATAGTCGCTAATTACAACGGTTCATTTGTATGTAAAGTGTTGGATAAACGTAACAAATGTTTGGTTTCATCTTCTGGTGAATTTGCGCCTGTATTTATCTCTGAAATGGACGAGTTTCAAATTGAAGGAGTTGTGACCCAATCTATTCGTTTACACCGTAGCTGCGCTGAAATCATGAAATGTTTGCTTTAGTTGATGCGGTCGCTTTTTATGCTTCGGCCGAAAAGGTCTTTGACCCCAGTATTCGCAACAAGCCTGTAGTCGTACTGACTAACAATGACGGCTGTATTTGTGCTGTATGTCCTATCGCACGAGAGCTTAATATTCCTAAATTTGAACCCTATTTTAAGCTTAAAAACTACCTAGCTAAGCATAATGTTATTGTACGTTCTTCCAATTACGAACTTTATGCCGATTTATCTGACCGCATGATGAATGTGATAGGCCGATATTGCAGTAATCAGCACGTTTATAGCATTGATGAATCATTTTTACAGTTTAACAGCCAAGCGCCTGATTGGTTTAAATTAGGTCAAGAAATACGGCTAGCTGTGTGGCGCGAAGTGAAGCTGCCTGTCGGTGTTGGGTTCGGTATAACACCAACGCTTGCAAAAGCCGCCAATCACGCAGCTAAAAAGCTTTATGGATACAACGGTGTTGCTGTTATTAGTGATAGCAAACAAGCATTGCCTATTTTAAAGCAAATGAAACTGGCTGACGTATGGGGCATTGGCTCTAGGTTATCTAAACGGCTTGAATTAATCGGCCTTAATAACGCCTATGACCTTGCCCAACAAGACCCAAGTAAAATGCGTAAGTTCCATAGCATTGTGCTTGAAAAGACGGTTAGAGAGCTAAATGGTGAGGTATGTTTGAGTTGGGATGAAGTTAAGCAAGATAAAAAAGAAATATTCTCTACCCGAAGCTTTGGCACAAGAATAACCGATAAAAGCAGCTTACATGCAGCCTTGAATACACATGCAGACATTATTGGTAGAAAGCTCAGAAAGCAGGGTTCTTTGGTTAAAAAACTGACTATTTTTGCTCATAACTCACCTCATGACGCGCAATTTATCAAACGTAGCTTTTTATATGAATTTATCGTACCGACTTCAGATACGAGTGTAATCGCTAACGCTGTTAGTTCGGTCCTCGATAAGCTATTTGTTGCTAATGTGCCTTTTTATAAGTGTGGACTGGGGGCAATTGAGCTACATAGTGGAAACTTTACCCAGTTCAGCCTTTTTGATAAAAGCCAAGATAAACCAGAAGTCATGCGGATATACGACCAAATAAACAGTAAATATGGTACTGGCACAACCTTTATTGCCAGCAGTAATATGACCGAAAAATGGTCTATGCGCAGAGCGTTTCTATCACCGCAGTACACCACTAGATGGGCTCATTTGCCTGAAATAAATTGCTGATTTTTAGCCTAAGTAGCATTTACTTAATTAGAACAGTCAGTTATGTTTAGATGAGATTTTTACTGAACAAGGTAATGCTATGAAAAGGATGTTATTTGCCTTAATTGTTATTAGTTTTTCGGCTTTAAGTGCCCAAACTAAAATACCAGATTATGACTCGGCTAGAGATGACTGGTTTTGGGATAAGCTGTACACGTTTGGCGGTACTGGTTTTTATTGCTCTATTCAGTTCAATGAACACGGTAAGTACATTGACTACAAAGGCAAAGAAAAGAAGATGACGTTGGAGCACGTCTACTCTGCTGATTGGATAGCTGACCACCACCTTTGTGAAAATCGAAATACATGTGAAATTCAAGCATACAAATATGCTGAAGCAGATTTGCACAATCTTTGGCCGACCGATGGCAGTGTTAACTCATCACGAAGCAACTATCCGTTTGGCGAAATACCCGATGCGGTATCTGAAAACAGATATTCAGAGAAAGGTTGCTCTGATTTCGAACGTTTATATGGCGCTGAGCAAAGCAAGATTTTGATAGAGCCTAGAGATGCGATTAAAGGCCGTATCGCACGTTCAATGCTATATATGCATGATGAATATGGGTTGGAATGGAATCGTTAATGCTAAGCTGGCATAAACAATATCCAGTCGATTTTGAAGAGCTTTGGCGCAATCAGAAAATATATGAGTTGCAAGGTACTTATAATAAGTGGATTGGTACTATCAAAAAATAAATCAGAATGCGGCTTTGAGCGAGAAGCAGACGTTTGCGCGACTCAATATCCCATATGCTGCTGGTTCCCACGCTCTGCGTGGTAACCTGAATGAAGGTAAGGTGTACATTCTTTTTTTACCCGAAGCCTCATTGTCGGGTTCTGGAACCCTTTAAATCTTCGCTTTGAGCGATTAGGAAACGTTTTGTATCTTTCGCATTTTGATAAATATTGGGTGGGTTGGCACGAGCCTCGCCGAATCTCAACACTTGGCATTGTTAAATAATATTGTTGGGATTCACTCTGTTCGTCCCAACCTACGCGGGCTGGTGCACTTAGAAAAATTTTACGCAAATTTTACGCTACAGATATCATTTGGTGTGTTAATTTAGCTGCTAATCAACGAATTAATGGTTAGCAGTAATTATTTAGTGTGAAGAACATTATTGTTTTACTAAAAAAATCTCCTTATCTCATAGCGTTTGTTATTGTTAGCGCGGCGTGCTTTTTATCCTATGCTCTCAATTTTTGGTTTTTGCCAGGGCAAGGTGTTCTATTAATTTTTCAGCTTGCAGTCATCATCACGGCTTTGCCCGGTAACAAAAGAAGTGCAATCTTCGCAGGCGTTTTGAGTGGCGTTACTTTTAATTATTTTTTCACAACCCCCCGCTTTTCTCTGCATATGTCAAATATTGACGATATTGTCAATTTGCTGATATTTTTGATCATCGCAGTTATTACCAGTTATCTTGCTGCTTTTTACAGAACGCAACAAGAGGCTTTGAAGCGGGCAGAATTACGCGCCAGTATTTTAATGTCTGTCTCACATGATTTGCGAACACCATTGTCAACGATTATCGGCACATTATCTACATTACAAGCCTATGAGGATAAACTGCCTAAACAAGAAAAGGCAGAATTACTTTCTGGCGCTTTAGAAGAAAGTCATAGGTTGCATCGGTATATAGAAAACTTGCTACAGGCCACTAAATTACAACAGGGCATAAAACTTAATGCGGTTTACCTGGATGTATCAAATATTGTTAACAAAGTTGTCACCAGGTTCACTTCGAATCGGCTTAAAATAGTCCAAACTGATGATTTACCTATGGTTTATGCGAGCGCATACTTGTTGGAGCAGGCTATTTATAACGTGGTTGATAATGCTCTGAAATACTCACCTAAAGAAACAACAGTAACCATTACATGCCTTGCCAGAGATAACACTGTTGTTATTGATATTCTGGATTTAGGGCCGGGTATAAATGGAAAGGACAAAAATGCAGTGTTCGACTTATTTTTTTCTACTCGACAAGGAGATTCCGGAGAAGGTGGTACTGGTATCGGGCTAACTGTAGCAAAAGGACTTATTGAAGCACATAAAGGCAGTATTTCAATACAGCCTGCATCTAAAGGCTGTACTGTCCGTATTATTTTACCAAGTGTTGATGAGAGTAAATATGAATAGACAAATTATGGTTATTGACGATGAGGCTCAAATTCAACGCTTTATGAAAATTTCACTTATTGCTGAAAATTTTGACTATGTGCCAGCTTATACCGCTGTTGACGGGTTAAAACAGATAAAAAATGCCATGCCGGACCTTATCATATTGGATTTAGGCTTGCCCGACAAAGATGGTAGTTGGCTTCTCTGTCAAATCCGGTCTTGGAGTCAGGTGCCTATACTTATCTTAACCGCTCGTGATGAGGAGGAAGAGAAAGTCAGACTTCTCAATGCGGGGGCAAATGATTACTTAAGCAAACCATTTGGGATAAAAGAGCTCATCGCGAGAATTCGAGTTTTATTGCGAGACTTGGTTGCCCCCTCTGCTGAGCATGAAGTATATCAATTAGGTAATATTAAACTTGATGCTGCTAATCATAAAGTTTGGTTAAAAGATCAACCAATAACATTGACGAAAAAAGAATTTACTTTCTTAAAGTACCTGATACAACAGCCTAATGCGCTTGTAACTCACCAGCAGTTGCTCAAAAAAATTTGGGGGGATTATCACCTAAACGATACGCATTATTTAAGGGTCTTGGTCAGCCAACTCAGGAAAAAGCTAGAAGATGATGTGAATCAACCAAGTTATATTGTTACGGAGCCCGGTATCGGCTACCGATTCATTAACCCTGACAAAGACTGAAGGTATGGCAAGTCAAATGGTTAGTATAAAAAACATTATCCGACTTTTGGCACTACCCGTATTGTGGATGGGGTTAGTTCAGCTCTGTTTTGGTTTACTGTCAATGTTTCTATTTAGAGATAATATTGGTAAAGCTTTTATTAATCCAGCTTTAATCTATATTGCGGTTGCGACTTTTCTGATTTACCGCTTAAAAAAAGAAAACTTAAGAGATATTAATTACCGCGAAGCCCTTATGTTTGCAACCTTAACTTGGGTTGTTATGGGATTATTGGGTGGAATACCCGTCATGTTTGTGACAGGTGTCAGTTATACAGATGCAGTTTTTGAAGCAACTAGTGCATTAACAACTACTGGCGCGACAGTGCTTAGTAAGTTGGATGCTTTGCCAAAGTCGTTTCTTATGTACCGGCAATTTTTGCAGTGGATGGGGGGGTTAGGTGTCGTTATATTCGTTGTCGCGGTGCTCCCCATGTTGAATGTCGGAGGAATGCGACTGCTCAAAGCAGAGACCCCAGGACCGGTCAAAGATGACAAGTTGTCGCCTCGTATCGCAAATACAGCTCATTACCTTTGGTTTATTTACTTGCTGCTGACGGTATTGTGTGCTTTAACCTATTATTTGGCTGGAATGTCATTGTATGACGCGATCGCTCATAGTTTTACGACCATATCGACAGGCGGCTTTTCAACACATGATGCAAGCATGTGGTTTTTTGAAAGCCATTTAATTCTTTCCATATCTAATATTTTTATGCTACTTGGCGCAATCAGTTTTGCTTTACATTTTAGAGTTCTACATTCCACATCGCTAAAGTTATACTGGCGAGACGAAGAAACCCGTATATTCATTTTTATAGTACTCGGTTTGTCAATTCTATTAACGTTAATGCTTGTACAAGGAAATCGATACAATTTTTTAGAAGGGGTTAGTTTTGCCACCTTTCATGTCATTTCCTTTATAACCAGTACTGGTTTCGGCGCTGCTGATTTGGGGAGCTGGCCAGCACAAACCGGATTTTTTCTTGTTTTTTGCGGGTATCTTGGTGGGTGTGCCGGCTCTACAGCCGGAGGGAATAAAATCATACGTGATATCATTACTTTTAAGGTAATAAGGCGTGAAGTCTTGAGATGCTTACATCCCAAAGCTGTTTTTCCGTTACGTTTTCAGAAAAAAGTGGTGGATGATCGGGTCCATCATGCTGTGATGGCATTTATGTCCATTGCAGCAGGAAGTTCACTGGTGTTTACCTTGTTACTGATGGCAACCGGGTTGGATTTTTGGTCATCTTTTACAGCTGTGGCAGCTTGTATTAATGTATTAGGGCCTGGCTTTGGGGAAGTGGGCAGTAACTTTATTCCGGTTTCAGATAATGGAATTTGGTTACTTAATGGCGCAATGATCCTTGGTAGGTTGGAGTATTTCACTGTGCTTACAATGTTGATGCCTGGGTTTTGGCGATATTAATTTATTAAAGTTAAAGTAAATATTCGAACTCAACAAGTACCTTGATAAATTTTATTTGTTGAGATATTTTCTTCAGCCCTATGAGGTTGGACTCTCCACATATCATTAGGACAAGAGAAGTGAATCACGTAAGTGTCTGCTTATTGCTAGTGAGCTGACATTACAGAAGCCACAGCTAGGCATCCGCTGCTGGCACAAAGTCGCTTAAGAAGTGCTAACCGTTAATGATAGTTAACCTCAGTGATTGTGATTCGAATGACTTAAAGTTGCTCATGGTTAATATTTAATAACTCTAATAATTTGGCCAATTTAACTTGACCACTACACCTCGACCAATAGTAAAAACTGTATAGTCATCGTCTGATAATTCAAATTAAACTTACTGGAACTATTAATGCAATTTGATGAACTAGATACCTTATTAATTTCACTGGCAATGCTTCTTTTAGGTGGTCTAATTGGTCATAAATTAGCCTTAGGAAGGGATAAAAGAAAAGAATTTAACAATAGCATGATACAAATAAGGAAAAAATTAATTAATAAAATACCAGTAAGTAAATCCGATATTGATGATTTAGAGATACATGTAGGTGGTGAGTCGTCTAAAATTAGGGTCGTGTTCGAGAAATACTATCTACCAACACTAAGTTTGTGTACGGGTGGTGGAGTTGATGATGATGGTATATGGCATGAGTCACCATTAACTCAAGAAGAAATAGATGATATTTTGTCACAAAAAGAAATTGCTCGTAAGAAGTTGCTGGATGCATGTAAATTTAAATAACCTGAACTCTGGATAAGAAATTAAATATGAGGGAACTAAATGCCCGTACCTTGATCAGATCTTTCGACCAAAAAAGAATTAACCAAATGAGGTACGAGCATGGATAAGTTAGTTGAAACCTTTTGTGATGTCGATGATTTTTGCCAATTATTTATTCAGCAGTGGCAAAAAGCTTTGCTTGAAAACGGAGATATCAAACGGCGACGAAAAAGCCGATTAACTCCATCAGAAATCATCACAATTATTATCCATTTTCACCAGTCCGATTATCGTAATTTCAAAAGTTATTATTTAAATCACGTCTATCGCTATCTCAGAGATTATTTTCCCAATTTGCTAAGCTATACGCGGTTTCTAGGCCTTATGCCCAGTGTTGTAGTTCCAATGAGTAGCTACCTGACAGCTAAACTTGGTAAGCCAACTGGTATTCAATTTGCGGATTCAACCAAAATAGAAGTTTGTCATATAATGCGAGCCAAAAGACATAAGGTGCTAGCTGAGTATGCACATCATGGAAAGGGGACAATGGGCTGGTCTTTTGGGTTTAAGCTTCACTTAATTATCAATCATCATGGAGAAATAGTTTCGTTAAAATTAACTAAGGGGAACACTGACGATAGAGCCCCCATTCCTGAAATGGCAGAAAATTTGTTCGGAACGCTATACGCAGATAAAGGGTATATTAGCAATAAGTTAACCGCTGAACTTAAAGAAAAAGACATTAATTTAGTCACCACGATACGAAAAAACATGAAGAAGCGGTTTATTTCGTTATGGGATAGAGCCATTTTAAAAAAGCGTTTTATTATTGAGACCGTCAACGATCAATTGAAAAACATTTCGTACATTGAACATTCCAGACACCGCAGTATGCATGGTTTTATGCTGAATTTACTGGGAGGATTGATAGCTTACTGTTTAAAAGATAAAAAGCCATCTTTGGACTTAACTGCCGAGGAAATAGAGCTACTTGGAGGTGGCAATTTGATGGTGGCTTAACCAGATCTCAGGTTAAATAGCCCAACTACAACATCAACTTAATTAATTTTTTCATCTACATTCGACTCAAACTGTAGTGGTCAAGAATTTTGGCCATAACATAATTTTAAAGCTTTGTAAGTAACCTCTGATGAGCATAATAAAAAATTGCCAATCGAGTATATTTGACGCAAGTCCACTAGTCATTGTTGAAAAACTCAGTAAATCTATCTGTTTCTTCTGGAACGCCACAAATCGTTAGTGTTAATCTCTATTAACACTCATGATTAGTCGCATTGGTTACGTTATGCCCAAAATAATAATTGAAAGCTGGCCGCTGCTACTTAGATTGATTACTTTATAAATTTAGTAAATCCAATCTGGGCGTTCTGGTGGAAACATCTTTATCAGTTCTAGAGCAAATGGATCAGGTTCCTCCATTATCAAATCACAATCATAAAATCTTATAGCTCGTTTCTTATATGGGCTATAGTCTTCACTGCTTGGATTGGTGATATCGAATCCGATTTCAGAAAGAGCACTCTCCAAACTTGCCATTACATCTCTAGGGTCTCCCGAAAACCATTCCGATGGTTTAGATTCTTGATTTTCATCACCTAGGAAATGAATGCGACTGTCGCAAAAAAATCGGTGGCTGTGAAGGTAATCTTCGATGCCTTTGAGAGTTCTTCCGAAAGTATTGAGAAAACAATAAGCTTGATTTAATGCAATGTAGGGGTCGGCCGTTTTAAATGCTCGCATTCTAATGAGTGGATTGCTTTCTGATAAGCCAATCTTGAACCGATTAGGGTCTCTCGCGGTCATACATACATAAATCCAACCTTCCGCATACGGAACATCAATAAATTTCGTCATGTTCTTTATTCTCAATATGTCAATAAGCCAATGTTAGGCTCTTTTGTTAGAAGATCAAGTAACTAGATAAGAATACATAATTCTGAAAATCGCAGGTTGTAGTGGTCAAGTTATTTGGCCACTACGCTAACGCATTGGTTAATGTTGTAGTGATTTAAATAGACCTATATAAAATTAACTAACATTGGAATTCTATGCTTATTTCCATTAATATCAAGAGGCTACTTAATCCCTATGTAAAGGAAAATGATGGGCATTGAAGATGTAATGATTTCAAGGCGACAATCGGCTTCTAGCCGCGGTGTTGCTGTACTACCTGACAATTATAATGGTGTTACCAAGCAAAAAATATCAAACGTTTTATCAAGGATAGATCGTAGCACAGATAACATGGTAGATGCTGTGTTTGCGTTGTTGTGCGATGAAGATAATTGGAAACCTGCTTGGGCTAAAAATGGGTTTAAATTTAGGGACGGGGCAACAACTTCTCATATTGGTACGCATATAGGTATTCTGCAACGTGGACGGAATATTAAATTAGATAGAGAAGGTAGAGATTATTGGCTAAAGCCATTGTGGGAAATCGGAGCCATTGAAAAGGTATATTTTGACCCGATAAGAAAGGTATACGTGGAAGGTCATCCAAAAGCAAAATCGCCAAACTCTGCATATAGATTAGCGCCTGAATTTATTCGAATTTTAGAGTGTCCTGACAGTCAAATAGATCAATTGATTAACGAATGGATCAAGAAAGAGATAATGGTTGAGCGACTCGCTCTTCAAGCTGAAGCAGCCAAGAAAACAACAAATATAATCTTCAGTGAACATAGTCAATTGATCCAAGATAGCTGCGAAATTTACGTTCCTCGGTTCCTACCGGATTATCAAATAGTTTATGTGGATGATGGTGATGGCGATAGAATCACTGAAGAGCAACTAAAAATCTTAAATGATGCAGGTTTGTCACTTACTCTCCATGACTCTATGCCTGATGTTTTATTGATAAATCCATCAACGAATCATTTGTGGGTCATTGAAGCCGTCACAAGCGACGGTGAGGTCGATATTCATAAAAAACAAAGTTTAGAAGGTTTTGCATGCCGCAATAACAAGACTGGAGTCGGTTTTACGACAACTTATCCTACATGGAAAAAAGCAGCGGAGAGGCAATCGTTGCTAAAAAACTTGGCAGACAAAAGTTATCTGTGGATAAGGGAAGATCCCTCAAGAAATATATTAATTCAACAATAAATATATGATTACCGAGCAAATAAACTTGCTCGGTTTTTTATAAATTCAGGACTAGATTGTCAAAAAGCTCCTGATCGTAGCAATCGACTTGGCGGCCAATTTCTATTAATTTGCTTTTACTTGGGTAGCGAAGTACTCGAAGATCTGTTGCATTTACCTGCGTATGTCCATTAAATTGACGGAAGTATTGGTCAACTATCGTACTATTTAGGTAAACCCATAATCCTTTAGCGAGATTTATATCTAAAGAAGAGCCGTTGGCATGAAAATAATTTGTTTTATTTTCAAACCCAACAACATCAGTTGAAGTCAGTTCAGGTGTATATAAACCAGCAACTACTCGTCTCGTCTCTTCTTTAGAAGTTAATCTCTTCGTCAAAAGGTAGGTGCCATTAGGAACCATCATTTTTACTGTTTCTTCGTTTAAGTGAATTGCATTGGGTTTTTTGTTACTCTGTACTGGATATTGAATTTTACCGTTTCTAAAATGCATAGGAAAAATGAGCGGCACAGTTGTTTGATCTGGATCGTGTCTTAGGTGTGGTTTGTTTCGAAAATCGACAACCTTACCTGTACTTACTTCAACGCCTAAATCACTCAATGAACAAGGTAACCCACTTATTTTATTAGCTATAGTTGCTTGTTCTTCACTAGTTACTATATGAATAAATTTGTCAGGATTAGCAGGATTCACTACTTCGTCAAATTCTACAACCCTAATTAATGGGGTTGGATCATTTTCACAAGTGCTAGAAACAATTTCAACATTGCCTTGCGCTCTATTTTTAACAATTCTAAATATTACATTCTCTTGCAAAACTTTGTCTGTCTTAAAAGCACTCTTCCGACTTTCAAATATATGAATTTTGCTTAGGTTGTTGCCTTCTAGTAGTACTCGCCTGTAATCATTAAAGTAAGGTCCGTTGCAAAAACTTCGAGGTGTAATCGCTACTAGCTCACCTCCATCCTCAAGTAACATTAGAGCTAGCGTAATGAAGCATGAGTATAAGTTACCAGTTTCAACACCAACACTTCTTAATAGCTCTCTCTCTTTACTTTTCGCTGCAATTTTAAGGTAAGGTGGATTTAAAATAGCTTTGTTAAAAGTAGGGGTTGGTAGTCCTTTTTCCCTTAACTTTAAAATATCTATAGCACTTTGAATAAAATCAGTGTGGTAGATTTCAGAGTGCCACCTTGTATTTGATTCGGCACAGGCATCATTGCACAGAGATAATGAAGACTTTAGCGGTCCGATTAGCAAATCTTCAATTTCCCAAGTATAAGAGTTAATTATCTCGGGTTGAAACTCAAGAAGCGAACGTTCAACTAAAGCCGAAGTAAGTGAACCGACGCCTGCACCAGCATCTAATACAGTAAGGTTTCCATCAAGATTTTCAAACATATTGGCTAAGATACGGCAAGAATAGTTCGAAGTCATGAACTGACCTTTTCGTCCTCGAGTACCAGAATCCAAAAGGCTATTTGATACAATACGTATGGCATCGACAGAATCTAAGATAGATAACGATGTATTTTTTTCTAATTCTAAAATTTGTTGGGTATTCATTACAACCTCACCTGTATGTCAATACAGTATAACATTGAATCATTTACATTTGAATATTACTATTACAAATCCAAGTTTAAATCACTTGCACCCCTTAACTTATTCCCTACACGGTAGCAAGCCGTGTAAATCATCGAGCGACATTCATCCCGTTTTTGTTTAGAGTTGAACTCAAACTGACGAGAGCCAAAGTCACCTGAAATATTGAGTTTCCAAATATCGTAGCCAACATTGCGTTTAGCAGAGTGACTATACCTTTGGCCTCGACCTTTTTCATTGTTTAATGCTCTTATGTCCGAAAGCTGCACTGACTCTCGATGAATCAAATTTCTAAATCTTTTCAGTGTAACAATGTCGGCTAATGAATTCTCCACATCACTGGCTGGAAAGCTGAACTCGTTATTTGTTATATCAGCATGATAGCCTTTTGAATAATTCTTCCAAACTTTAGTTGAAATAGGGATTAACAGTATGTTGCCCAATAAAACTAAAGGCCACGGGCTAACGGTTAATGAGTCCCGAAAGTAAGCACAGGTATAAAATATAATGAGTGATGTTGCGGCATGAACAGCACAATACATTTTGATGGCGTACCAGATATCAACTGTAACAGACAACTGGCCTGTTGCAGGTTCTTTTTCATCGACTGATTCCGCTTTGGTTTCTTCCGTATTAACAGGTTCTTGATAGCTAATTTCAGGTGTCACTTCCACCTCTTTAACCAAATGGGTCACTATACCAAGCTTTAATAGCCGTGATTGCATTTCAATTGCGGCCTCTGCGGGTAAGTTTTTCTTTAAAGCATAGGCTTTGCCATTCAATAACATTTTAGCTTTATCACTTGGCAATTTAAGACATTTTTCTAATTTAACTAGAGTAGATTGTTTATCAGAGTCTAATGACTCACCTTTAAAAATCACTTTGTATTGAGCCATGATGAAATCCCTTAGCTTTCATAAAGTTCAGTATATGTTCTCGGTTAATGATTGTGCGATTGAAGTAACTCAGAGCAGTCTACTTCGATAGCATCATTAAATTTAGCCAAAACGGTTGGTTGCATGATTGCATCAACCCGAATGATGACTTTTAAATAAAATGGTGTGTCGTGTATTTGTGTGTCAAAGCCATTAGCGGTAGCTTGTTGCTTTGCAAGCTCTGCGTTTTCTAGGCTTTTAAAGGCACCAACCTGAAAGCATTTAAATCCAATCTTACCTTCTCCGATAATCACTAATCGTTGGTTCGTTTGCGGGGTTGGTTTAGGTACTGGTTTAATGACGGCCACATCTAGTGAGGCGGATGTCTCTTCCTGCCTTGTGCTAGCTGAGTTTGGTCTAGGCTTTGTTGTCGGCTTGGGTCTAATACTCTGTTGTGCCTTGTAAGGTTTAGTTTTCGCGTTACCAAAGGCATAGGCTAGCCCCAAACTATAGTAATTGCTGCTCGCTATTGGTTGATTAAATATGGCACGACCAATATTTAACTCTACGCCCCATTTTGAATTTATCTGGTATGTAAACCGACTCGATACCGTTGCAAACAGGCGGTATCTTTCACTGAGAGACCATGTATGTTGGTCATCCACATACTTAATCTCAGTTAAGGATGAATGTACATTAACGTTCACAGCCGCTTTCCAGTTATCAGATTGAAGGTAAGTGTAGGCTCCACCAATGCTGAGTGATTTAACTGGCGCATCAAAATGAGTGTTATCAATGCTTGAATGCACGCTGCCCCAATCAGTAGCAGATAACAGTAAACTAAATGGGGCCAATGTATATGGTTCAATTTTATACTCTATCGATGAAAGCTGATTGCCATGACTAACATGGCCAAAGGACATTGAAACTTCATCCGCACAGGCAGCATGAGCGGCAAATAATGCCGCACTGATAAAAAGCTTATTCATTGTCTTGGCTCCAATGTTGACCTCCATATAGAACGCTTAAACGGCCTTGAGCAAGCGATGAATCACCGGAACTTAGTTTCGTATGGTAAGCGGGTGCACTGACTACAAAGTCATCAATACCGTCCCCATTAATATCGCCTACAGCAGCAATTCTAGAGCCTAAATAATCAGGGGAGTCATAATTAGTTATCGATTGGTAACCTTGCAATACAACATAGTTATTTACGCTTAACTCGATGGTATTATCGTCATTTAAATCTATTGCGATTTGTTCAGATGATGAAACGCTGGAGCCCCATAGAATAACAGTATCAGCACGATGAACTTTGCTCGTTCTATTATAAATCAATACTTGAAATGCAAAGTCATTGAAACCATCATTATTGATGTCACCAACTGTAGTTGCAGCCGCGCCAAACTCTAACAGGTTTGAATCAAGCGATATGGTTACACCATCGGCTGAGCTTGGACTCGTTTGCATGTCAGATAAGCTGGAAATTGACGCTTGAGTGTTAATAAATAACTGGGTGCGTGTCATCAGTACAAAGTCATTGTGACTGTCACCATTAATATCAGCCACAAAGTTTGCGGCTTTAATTGATTCAGAGAAGGCTAATTCATTCTGTTTAAAGTCAGTTCTGGTTACTGCATTTAAATCAACTTCAAATAGTGAATAGGTTAAAGGGTCAATTGCCCAAAGATTTTGCTGAAAGATAGATGCATTCAAGCCGCCAATAAAACAAGTCGAATAATCAGGTATGGCTCTGACAAAATCACTATCATTAATGTTAGACAAATCAACCGTGGTATTTTTAGGAATGGCGCCTGAAGCAACTAAATAACTCTGGTCTGTTGTTGCCAATTTTAATTTCAGATAATTACTAAAACGCGTATCACCTGTACTCATGACAACTGGATGAAATAGTTGCTGTCTCAATGCCGTGGTAGCGCTCGTTTGGATACTGCAATTATCTACGTAAAAAGTATCATCCAGTGCAAAGTTTAAACTTGTGTAGTCATCTTCTGCTTGCAATTGATTTGTAGTGAGTAAACTTTGGATGCTTTGACTACCATAAATAACCGTGTTACCAGACAATAAGTCAGCGTATCCATCCCCATCAATGTCACCTATTGCATAAGTCGATTTATCGACTTTTAGTGCTTCATTAAATGATGACTGCTTGGCATCTAAATAACGTTCATCATAAAGGTGATTATTTGAAACATTCGAATTACCTAGAATGGCTAAGTCGTATACATCAAAAGGGGACGAGGTTCGGTATCCAGCAATAAAGTCGTTTAAGCCATCGCCATTAATGTCACCTGCATTTTGCAGAGAAATACCAAACATAGCACCATCTGAACGAGCGGAGTGGTCAATGACATAACCTAAATGAGCGTCCTCATTTAGCTGACTGGTTAAACTTGATAAATCAATTTGCTTTGGAACGTAACTTATCAAAACGGTATGCTCAGATGTATTACCTTTTGCATCCACTAACTCAAGGGTTATCGTATCTTTACCCCAAAATAGATTGTTGGGCTGGTAAGTTACAATCATCCCTGCATTAGCTTCTACATGTCCATAAAGTGCTGAAATGGATGATATTTGATAACTATCTGAATTATCTGCTGTTGCAATAGAGATATCCAGACTATTGTTATTAGTTAACACATAGTGAGTTGTTGCAAGAGATGGATTGTTAACGTTATTGTCTGCGTCTACGGTCACCGTATCGCCACAAGCCAATACCGATGCACTCAGATAACATACAGTGATGATGTGTAATAATTTCATAGTTGAATCTCAGTTTAATTCGAAGTTAAATGACGCTGCTTACAGCAACGCCAGTAATTGACTAGCCCAATTGTAGTTGCGGCTATTTCTTGGATAGACTGTTGAATGCCATCCAAGTTAGGTTGCTGATTAGTCGCATCGCTTGAATAAATTGCAGGTAGATTAGTTAACATTTGCTTTTGGTTTGCATCAACGCGAAGCGGTACTGGTGTGCCTTTCGTTAATGGAAAGGCAATCCGTTCACGTAAGGCAAACGGAAAGGATGGTGAGTTATGTACCTCACTTTGGATGCCCTTCCTGGAGTGAGAGAACACACCATATTGATGTACGAGTCCAAAAATTAAAATCATATACTACTCCTTTGTTCCTGTTCTAGGTACATATAGGACGTATAAAGCCCTTGCCAATAAAGGCAATAAGTATTAACGATAAAACGAATGACTAAATTATCACCACGGTGCTTGGGTGATATTGATGCCTAAAACTATCGTGCGCATACATCCTTCCTTCCATAGACAGATAAGCTGTTAGTTTACGGTGTACCTGAATTGGGTACAAGCTAAATCTGGCATATCTTGCCAGCATGAAAAAGACAATAGCTTCAAATGAATACAAAGCTTTGGTTGATTGGCTGATTAAAGCGCGCCAATCTAAGGGCTATACCATGCGTGATTTAGCGGTCAAATTAGACCGCCCGCATAGCTATGTCGGAAAAATAGAACAACTAGAGCGCCGTCTAGATGTCATCGAGTTTGTTGAATATTGCAACGCTTTAAAACTAGATCCTGTTGACGGCATTGCGTTAGTTAAGCAGTTCAAACCTCGAAAAATTTAGAGGTAACAATTTTATCTAAATACAACCACGTACTTTATATTCACGTTCCCACTGTTCAAATCGTTTAGCTAGTCGTTCATGTGTTTTCTTCAGTCGTGCTTTGGACATACGGCCTTTAACAGCCTCTTTTTCGAACTTAACACCTGACAGCTCTTCTTCAAACATTTGAGGTACAACATGGCTATAGTGTTGTTCAATCATGGCAACACTGGTGCCGCATTGGCGAGCCAGTATGTCCAGTCGAATTTCACGTTTTAATAACTGCCAAGTAATGTAGGAATGGCGCAATGAATACAAGGTTCTCGGCCCGTCTTTCGAGTCTTTTAAATCACAATCTATAAGGGCTTTAGAAAAAACATTAGATAACTCTTTTGTTTCGTCTCCGTTTTCTAAAACCAGCAATTTATCTTTGGGACGACGGTTCGGAAACCGATTTCTCAAATTTTCTAATGCATAGATAATGTCGTCATTGCAGACCACTGTACGAGTGCCAGTGTGTTTAGTTGTTTTACCTTTGGTAACTTTAATTCGAAATCTAACTTGGTGATCTTGCCGTACCATTTCAATGTCACCCCATGTAAGGTTTTCCAGCTCAGTACCCGGTCTGATACCCGTATTAATAGCTATATCCATATAATCTAGTAACAGACCTCTAATCTGGCGTGTGACCTTTTTGCGACTTGAATCTATTGATGACTCAATTTGTGAGTAAATAGTATCGTATTCATCTTCAGTAAAAGAAGCTCTGCGTTGCCCCGAGCCGCCATCGTTTGAAAGAGTAGGAACTTGAGCTGCAATCATCCATTTGTTTTCGATAGCTTCTTTAAAAACCAATTGTAAGGCTGCGTTGTGGGTTAGAATCGTTGATTTTGCTAAGACTAGACCTTTATTATGTTGTCGTCGCCAAACTTCAAATTCACTTATTTTAGATTGGTCGATTGCAGTAATATAGGTCCGGTCAAAAAATGGGATATGATATTTTTTAAGAGCACCAATGTAATCTTTATAGATAACCTTACCAGTATTCATATCAAGTTGATGCCGTAGCTTTTCAATCGTTTTGTTTGCTATATCTTTGAACCGCTTGCTTCTAACCGGTGGTTGGTGTTCATATTTAATCTTGTGTTCTAAATAAATCATGTTGGCCTTAGCAATGGCCTCATCTTTATCTGCTATCTTGGTTGATTTGCTGTACCATTTACCATGTAAAACAAATCGGCAATACCATTTTTTACTGTTATCTTGCAGGTATATGTATAATTGGTCTTTAATGTCGTGACGAGCTATTTGTGTGGCCATATTGAGCTAATTCCAAAATAATGGCTTGCAAAGAATTTGCAAAGTGTCTAGATTTGTTTTTAATGCATTGAAATATAATATAAAAAGTAGACGTCATCAATTCAAAATCCGTTGCCTTCGGGCGTGGCGGTTCAAGTCCGCCCACTGGTACCATTTTTATTTGTTTTAAATCTTTATTCAGCTTCTTTAGAAACGACAAACGCAGTTGAAAAATCTTTTATTTCTCTAATTTTTAATAAGGCTTCGTACGCTGATTCCTGAGTTAGGAATGGTCCGGATAAAATTTTCACAGAAAACTTACGTTCGACTTTTAATTTGAAACTAAACTCTAATTGATAATCTTGGCCTATAAAATTTGCAAAATTAACGAGCCATGCAGCTTGCTTTTCATTGCTCTGGTGGCCAAGATCTACATAAACCAAGTCGGCAATCTCTTCGAGTTTAGCCTTTACTCTCACTCTTTGATCCGCATTTATTTTTTTGACAAAAGCAATAGCCTGGCTTCTATCCCGTGTCGGGTGAGAGATAATATCGAAAGTATTTTTGATTGACTGGTTGTGCTGCACTTGTGAATCTAAACCCAGCGCTTCAATATAGTGGCGGTAAGTGTTGATACACTTTTCTTTTAAACAGGCAGCAGCCTGAACATACCACACCTGATTGGCATAAGCGGGCGTTATAAATAATAAGATGCCTAAAATACATACTACAAATTTTGGCATTGAATGAGTGTCCTTAATTTTGTGAACTTGTATTATACCGGATAAGTGGTCTGGCTCAATTAATCTATATGAGCTTGTCTTTATATGGTGATATTTTTTGTGAAATCCGTCAATTTATGTAGGTGACACACTTGTGTAAAGATAAGTTGTGAAATAACTATAGCTTGCCGGATTAGCAGCCAGACGATATTAATAAAAGGGGCTGGCTGCTTGTTATTTTAGTTAGTGTAACCTTCTAATATCCGTCGTAATTCATTTTTGCCAGGTTATCAAAGCGAGAAAACTGACCTAAGAAAGCCACATCGACATGACCAATAGGACCGTTCCTTTGCTTACCAATAATAATTTCTGCAACGCCTTTTCGTTCAGAGTCCGGATAATAAACTTCGTCACGGTAGATAAACATAATTAAATCGGCATCCTGCTCAATCGAGCCTGATTCACGCAAATCTGAGTTGACCGGCCGCTTATCTGAACGTTGCTCCAAACTACGGTTAAGCTGAGATAGGGCGACAACTGGTACGTTTAATTCTTTAGCAAGCGCTTTTAGTGAACGTGAAATCTCAGCGATTTCGAGTGTTCTGTTTTCAGACAAGCCCGGGACTTGCATTAACTGAAGGTAATCGACCATGATTAAACCAATACCGCCTGGGTGGTCACGCGCGACCCGACGAGCACGTGAACGTACTTCAGTTGGCGTTAAGCCTGAGGAGTCGTCAATATAAATATTATTCTTTTCGGCTAACAGTGCCATAGTGGAAGAAATTCTGGCCCAGTCTTCATCTTCAAGCTGGCCGGTTCTGATTTTTGTCTGATTCACCCGGCTTAAAGAGGCAAGCATCCTCATCATAATTTGTTCTGAGGGCATTTCCAGACTGAATACCAATACCGCCTTATCAAATGACATAGCTGCGTTCTCACACAAATTCATTGCAAAGGTGGTTTTACCCATAGAAGGTCGAGCTGCGACTATGATTAAATCAGAGCCTTGTAAACCTGACGTCATATCATTCAGATCATTAAATCCTGTGGTCACGCCGGTTACACCTGAGGCACCATTTTTCATGGCATCTTCTATGCGAGTTACTGTACTAGCCAGCACGGTTTTTAAACTTTGCGGCCCTTCGTTTGCATTGGTGCGCTGTTCAGCGATTTTAAAGACTTTGCTTTCAGCTAAATCAAGCAGTTCGTTACTGCTGCGGCCCTGAGTATCGTAACCTGCCTCGGCAATTTCATTAGCAACGGCAATCATTTCCCGGATGACTGCACGTTCCCGCACAATATCGGCATAAGCCGTAATGTTGGCCGCACTCGGTGTATTGTCTGCTATTTCCGCTAAATACGCGAAGCCACCCACATCTTCGAGAATTTTTTCTTGTTCGAGTGATTCTGATAATGTGATTAAATCTATTGGTTTACTTTGTTCAACCAATTTTGCCATATGTTCAAATATGGCTCGGTTTGCATAATGATAAAAGTCTTTGGCGACAACACGCTCAGCCACTCTGTCCCAAGCATCATTTTCTAATAATAAGCCGCCAATAACGGATTGTTCTGCTTCTTCGGAATGCGGCGCCGTTTTGATATCTTCAACCGACTGAGTCGGCTTTTTGGCTTGCCATGTTAAATTTTGTGCCACCTAAGCTTCACCCTGCATAAATTTAAAAATTAGATTATGCCACAATTGAATTTGCAATGAACTAAACGAACCATAATTTTGCGCGCAGAGTTTTGATTTTTTATTGTCCGCTTTTATTTACAAAGGTAGTAGGGGCTGCTCTGCCGGAATATTGCAAATCTGGCAATATCGGCGAACTCGACTATATTGATTTTAATAACTGAGCATAGTTTTCGGTTAGGTTTGCCTGTCTAATTATACTTGGAGGTTTAGATGGATTTACATAAAGCCGTTTCTTTGGAGCCTAATATTTTATTGGGTATCGTAAATGATCAGCTAAGGCATGATTGCGAAGATTTACATAGTTTAGCCTGTGTCATGGAAGTGGATGAGTATATGATTGAAGATAAACTGGCACGTATTGGTTATCACTATGAAGCCGAAATTAATCAATTTAGTCCGGACCTCTAGTTAGGCTAGTTTAAATAATCCCCTCGAACATTCCCTTTAACGCTGCATTTTGTAGCGTTTTTTTTAGATTTTTCAGATTTATTTGCTAAATATGCATTCAGCTTTGGACACAGAGCAAGGCTTTTAATATCATTCCCATTAATTTTTTAGTTTATTGAATTGGCTGTATTTGTATGCAGATAGTTATTGCACAATGCAATTTTACTGTGGGCGCTATTGCTCAAAATTGTCGAACCATTATTGAAACGACGCAACAGGCTGAAAAAGGTGCTGTTGTTGTATTTCCTGAGTTAGCGGTGACCGGCTATCCGCCGGAAGATTTGTTATACAGACCTGACTTATATCAAAGGACAGAGCAGGCATTAGAGGCCATTGCTGAAGCATCCTTAGAGCATGTGATTGTAGTGGGTCATCCATGGAAAGAACAGGATTTGACTTATAATGCAGCCAGCGTGTTTTATCAGGGCGCCTTGCTGACTCGTTATTTCAAACAAGCCTTGCCTAACTATGGTGTATTTGACGAGCAAAGATACTTTAAAGAAGGCAGTGAATCAGCAATTTTTGAGTATCAGAATAAACGCATCGCTTTATTAATTTGCGAAGATTTATGGACCGACCAGCCGATTGCTAAGTTAGATGGACAAGCAGTTGATTTATTGTTGTCACTGAATGCCTCACCGTTTAATTGTGAAAAGCAAAGTGAACGCGAAGCTTTATTAAAAAAACGCTCTGAAAATCATAAGTTACCGATTGTTTATGTCAATCATGTTTGCGGTCAGGATGAACTTGTATTTGACGGCGGCTCATTTGCTGTAAATAGAAATTCTGAACTAGTGTGTCGTTTACCTGTGTATCAGGAAAAATGTCAGACAATCGAGTTTGATGCAGATTTAATTTCCAGTGAAATAAATGAATTGCCGGATTCAGAAGAAGCCGAAATATATCAAGCTTTGGTGCTTGCAACGCGAGATTATGTATTTAAAAACGGGTTTAAAGGTGCGGTTTTAGGCTTATCCGGGGGGATTGACTCAGCGTTAACACTCGCAATTGCGGTTGATGCATTAGGCGCTGACAAAGTTCAGGCTGTGATGATGCCATTTAAGTATACGGCGCAAATGAGTGTGGAAGATGCTAAAGAGCAAGCCGAAACTCTGGGGATTGAATTTGATATTGTATCGATCGAGCCAATGTTTAACAGCTTTATGCAAGCGCTTGATCCTTTATTTAAAGACACTGAAGCGGATACGACTGAAGAGAATTTACAAGCACGCAGTCGAGGTGTAATCTTAATGGCGTTGTCTAATAAAAAACGTCGTTTAGTATTAACAACAGGTAATAAATCTGAGATGGCGGTAGGTTATTGTACTTTATACGGTGATATGGCTGGCGGATTTGCCCCTATTAAAGATGTGCCGAAAATACTGGCCTATCGTTTAGCTGAATACAGAAACTCGCTGTCGCCTGTGATACCGCAACGTGTTATCGACAGACCCCCGTCAGCAGAGCTTGCGCCGGATCAAGTTGATCAGGATAGTTTACCTGATTATGATGTGCTCGATGCAATACTCGAAGCATATGTAGAAAACGATTTATCACTAACAGATATTGTTAGCTTAGGCTATGATGAATCTATAGTGAGAAAAGTATTGCGCCTGGTGGACATTAACGAATATAAACGCCGACAGTCTGCAATCGGCCCAAAAGTCACAGAGCGTAATTTTGGTAAAGACAGACGCTATCCAATTACTTCGGGATTCGGTAGAGAGCACAATTAAGAGGATATAACAATGAAAAAAGTAGAAGCCATAATTAAACCTTTCAAGTTAGATGATGTAAGAGAAGCATTAGCTGAAATTGGTATTACAGGTATGACTGTGACTGAAGTTAAAGGCTTTGGTCGCCAAAAAGGGCATACCGAGTTATATCGTGGTGCCGAATACAATGTCGATTTTTTACCTAAAGTCAGTATCGATATTGTGGTGACAGACGATCAGGTGGAACGTTGTGTTGATACAATTACAAAAACTGCACAGAGCGGTAAAATTGGTGACGGTAAAATCTTTGTAACCAATGTTGAACGTGTTATCCGTATCCGTACCGGCGAAGAAAACGAAGACGCTGTATAATTAAAACTAAACGCAGACCTTTAGAAACAGGGCTGGTTGTCATCAACCAGCCTGGTTAGATTTTGATTATTTTCAGGTAGATAATGATTATGTCAAATCAGCACAGTACTGCGTTTTTAGCTTTGGTTGAGCAAGCGCGCCAAAATATAAAAGAAATCGATATAGAAACTATGCTGGCAATGAAATCTGCTGGTGAACCGTTTGTTTTAGTTGATGTTCGTGAACAGGATGAATGGGCACTCGGACATTTGCCTGAAGCCGTCTACATGGGTAAGGGTGTGATAGAAAGAGACATTCAGGCCATTTATCCGGATATGCAAACTCAACTGGTTCTATATTGTGGTGGCGGATTTCGCTCTGCACTGGCTGCTGAAAACTTGGTTAAAATGGGTTACAAAAATGTGATTAATATGGATGGTGGTTATCGTCGCTGGGAAGCATTAGGGTATCCGGTCGTAAAAAGTTAATTTGTCTTATATTTCACATCTGCTATTAAGTTAGCCTAATAAAAAAGGATAAGCCCAGCTTATCCTTTTTTGTTTTTAGCCTGATATTGTAATCCAAGTTTTTACGTTAAAGTTTGATTACAAAACCATCATTAGCTTTTAGCGGAATACGGGTGTTTTCCGTTAACTCAATAGGTGCCTTAATTAAATGAGCCTGGCCCTGTCCTGAAGCTATAATTTCTGCATTTTTATGACTAAAGCGAGATAAATCCAGATTCAGCTCTTTGGCCTCATTTTCGCCATTTATCCCTGCAATATACCAGTTATCACCGGCTCGTCTTGCAAATACCGCCAGTTTACCCGGGTAACCATCGATAAAGATGGATTCATCCCAGCTTGCCGGGATCTCCTGTAATAAATGTTTAGCGTAATAAGGCACATTCTTTATGCCATCAGGCGTTTCAACTAAGTGCTGAATGCCGGATACAAATAAAATGCTTTGCGCCAACTGAAGCCCGTTTGTTGTTTTACGCTTGATATCATTATCCAGTAATGGGTTTAACCGGGTTGGCGTATAATCCATAGGATCAAACAAATTACGGGTAAATGGCAATACTGTACTATGGCTGGCTGCTAAGTCAGCCGTTTTTTGGAAAAAGGTTACCATTTCAAAACCATGTACAGCTTCGACTGTCATCAGGTTAGGGTAAGTTCTGTGTAAACCCCTGGGCAAAGTCGCGCCATGAAAATTAACCAATAATTCTGCATCAGCAGCATCCTGTAGAATTTCATGGTAGTAGGCAATCATCGACTGACCATCACCGGCAAAAAAGTCAATTTTGACCCCTTTGATACCCATTTCTTTAAGTTTGGCAAATTCAGCTTGACGGGCTTCTGACGTCAGCAACTGACTTTTAGGTGTGTAAGGCGTTTCATTCCAGTCACCGGAAGAGTTATACCAAGCGAGTAAACCTATGCCTTTAGAATTAGCATAACTGGCCAGTTCAGCCATTTTTTCATAACCAATCCGGCTATCCCAATTCACATCTACTAGCGTATATTGCCATTGCATATCGGCTGCATGGTCAATAAATGATTTTTGAACCTCGTACGTTATTGAATCATCTTTCAACATGCCCCAGCTCCAGGATGAAATGCCTGGTTGGATATAATCCGTATTGGCCATTTTACTCGGCTCGGCTAAATCTGTGCCCAGTGTTGATTCAGAGATAGTTTTTAAATCGCCAATTGCCAGAATCCGCCAAGGCGTTGAGTAGGGTAGGCTACCATGGCCCATTAAAGCGCCATTTGTTTTGACTTCTGCAGCCATTGGCTTATCAATTTCATAAGCACCGTCAGGTGACTCTGGTGCAAGCCGTGCTGCGTTATTGTATGGTCCTATACCTGCTTCAGTAATGGCAACCCAAGTATCGCTGTTTTCATGCTTTACATTAAATAATGCCGGAAAAACCCAGCCAGCTTTGGTTGGAGATGCAGTGTCCACCGCAGTTTCAAGTAAATAATGTTCTTCGTAACTTGGGTTTGTATTTGCCCAGCCTGTTTGTGCTTCAGCGACGGGTTGGATCCAGGCTTTGGTATCCATACTAAAATCAAACTCTGTAATTTCATCGAGCAAAGTGACTTGTTCAGAGGCCGGTCCCTGAGCTGTGTATCTGAATGCTACCCCGTCATCTGATACTCTGAAGGTAATATCGAGCTTTTGCTTATCAGCGTTTTCCACCGTGACAGTTTGTTCGTTTGCTGTATAGCGGATGTTTTTAACTTTTCCGGATGACAGTTGATATTCATCATTTATGGTTGTTACTTCGGATTGCGTAAGCAATTCTAAGTTTTTATCAAAGCTTCTGTCTTCGAAAATCAAACCCAAATCAGAATTTTCAATCACCTGTTTTCCACTACGATACACACTATAAACCAATTGGTTATCTTCATAACCCAGCTTAACCTGAATATCTTTATTTGGACTTGTAATCGGCGTAAATGAAGTTTGCCCACATCCCGATAAAATAGATGTGACAGCTATAGTTAGTGCTAACTTTTTCATGGTTAATCCTTTACTAGATCAATTTTAAAGTTTTGAATTTGGTGCTAGAGCGTGTTGACGTTTGGTGTACAAATTTTGTTCTAACTAAACGTGTTTTACTCGCGACGCGAGATATGTAGCATAGTTATTCTATGTCAATATCGAGCAACAAAGAGAAAAATACGTTTAGAACGAACCTGAAAGGCAGCGTTTGTTTAGCATTTCTTCTGCCTTGTAGCTCCTTTATGTAGCTCACTATACGTCAATCGCTATGCCTTGGATAAATACCAAACAAACGGCTGCAATATTGTACTCAAAAGTTCAACACGCTCTAGGAAGGACAGCCGGACAAAGCCGGCTGTAAAGCAGATATAATGTGTTTTACTCTGCTGTAAATTTATAACTCATACGTGTATGGTAAACTTCACCTGGTCGCAATAAAGTGCTTTGGAAGTTTTCCTGGTTAGGTGAGTCAGGGAAGTGTTGTGGCTCTAAACACAGCGCACTTCTATATTCAAATGTGCGACCTTTACCTTGCTTTGTCCCATCCAGGAAGTTACCACCGTAGAACTGAATACCTGGTTCTTCTGAGTAGACTTCTAATACCCGACCTGATTTAGGATCTTTTAATCGGGCCGCTAACTTAAACTCAGAAACATCTTCCTGTGTTAATACCCAGTTATGATCATAACCAAAGCCATATTTTAACTGCTGGTTGTCCTGATTGACGCGTTGGCCAATTGGCGTTGCTTGCGTGAAATCAAATGGTGTACCTTCAACTGGCATAAATTCGCCTGTTGGAATTAAGGTTTCGTTTACTGGCGTAATATGCTCAGCCGGGATCATAAGTTCATGATCTAAAATATCGCCTTCACCGGCTAAGTTAAAGTAACTGTGCTGAGTTAAGTTTACATGTGTTGCTTTATCTGTTGTGGCTTTATAGTCTACGAATAATTCATTGCCACTTAATCGGTAATCTACGCGCACCGTTAAATTGCCTGGATAGCCAGCTTCACCGTCCGGACTGAAGTATTGAAGTTTTAAGCCGACATCATCACCGTCTTCATAAGGTGTTACAAACCAGTTTTTATTGTCATAACCTTGATTACCACCATGCAGGTGGTTTTGTCCATCATTGGTATCTAACTGATATTCAGTGCCGTCTATATTAATTAAGCCTTTGTCAATTCGGTTACCGTAGCGGCCAATTAATGCACCAAAGAAATAGCCGTCGTTGATGTAGCCTTCTAAATTATCATATCCGAATACGATATCTTCAAAATTGCCGTCTTTATCAGGGGCTTTTAGCGATGTAATGATACCACCGAAGCTAATAATCGAAACTTCGATACCCTGGTCATTGCGAAGTGTATATTCTGTCACTTCTTCACCGTTTGGCAGGGTTCCATAGTAGCTACTTTGAATCGGGGATGCTTTTTTCTCAAAAGGTAGTGCGTTTTGTTGTTCACTTACTGCATTACAGCCGCTTAATAATAAGCCGAATAGGGCGGCCGAGGTAAACGGAATTGCTTTTAAATTCATTTTCTTCTCCAGGTTTCCACTTTGTGCTTAGTTTAATTTTCCGGTTTATAACTCATTGATATCTAACCAAAGCCTTTTATCTTCAAACGGAGTTGTGTCAGGTACAAATGGATTGTCAATTTCAAACAATACACGCTCGGTTAAATGTGCTTTTTCGATTACATCCTTGATCATAGGGTTGCCAAAAAAGTATCGGTCGAAACTGCCATCTTCAATTGCCTGATTTAATCCGCTTTCAATTTTTTGCGCGAGCTCAGTATTATTCTTATTCACCCATAAGTATGCCGGCATTGGGTATTTAACTAAAATTCGTTTTTCTACTGTCAGAGGCAGTTCTGGTCTGGCGGCAATCTCAGACCATGGCTCGTGTACACCTCTTGGAAAATAGTCGTAACGTCCACCTTCTAGCATATAGAACAGATTTTCATATCTTCGGGTCACGACCATGGGGATACCAGCATTTTTTAGTATTTTAGTATCAGCCCAAGTGCGCTCTTGTGCTGCGGTTAGCTGTTTTAAATCCTCAAAGGTATTCACATTATCAAATTTATATTGATTGCCTTCGCGAATAATGAAAATTCTGTGGCCTAAAAGTCCTTTATAAAGCGGAATTCTAATGGGTTGAATTTGTGCTTCTAATTCTTTGGAAGTCCCTGTCCAGGCAACATCCAGGCGATTCGATTTAAGTTGCTCAATCATAGTTGATTGTGGCAAAAAACTACTGGCAGGTTTGTAGACATAGGTATTATCGGTATCGTAAGACAAGGCCAGTTTGACCAGACCAAATTGGTATTCTTCTTTAGCGCCATTGCCTTCAACTTGGTTATGTCTTATCTGAATGGTTTCTGCTCTTAGGTTATTAGCCGTTAAAACAGAAAGTAGGCTAGCGAAAATGAGTGTGAGTTTTACCAACTTAGTCATCTTAAACCTCTATAATGATTTATGGTATATTAGTTATAATAATACTTAATTACAATGCTTTAATAAAGCATTTAATAATTGTGATGGAATTGTTGTATAGAATATACGTGGAATAGAATTAAATTGAAATATAGCTTAGATTATAAAAGGTAAGATTTTAATTTTTTATAGAAAAATAAAATATTTAGAAATAAAAAACCCCACTAATGTGGGGTTTTTGCTTAAGAGATTGCGACTCTATTAGAAAGAGTAGCGAACACCCACAGCATATGTGCGTGAATAGATGTTGGTAGCAAAGTTAAATGTATCTACGTTGCCTTTACCATAATGGTTTTGATACTTGTCATCTAAGATGTTAGTTGCATCTAATGTAACCATTAAGTCTTCAGTAATATCATAGCTAAACTGGAAGTCTAAACTTTGCTCTGGTTTGCTCCAGAATTGAAGTGGGTTAGCAAAGAATAAAGCTTCGTTACCTGTATAGAAAGCTTCGCGCCATACGTATGATAAACGCATGTCGAAGTTTTCTTTTTCATAGAAGGTAACAACACTGTATGAAGAATCAGATACACCTGACATCTTAGATTTCACAACCGCTGCTACAGAGCCATCAGCGTTAAAGTCAGTTGTACTTTGTTCTGAATCTAACTGAGTATAACTGGCTTGCACACCGACACCGTCTAAGATTTCAGGTAGGTCTTCAGGTACATAAACCAAACCAACTTCCATACCTGATAGTTCACCATCTGATGCATTAACCGGTGCAGTTAAGATGTAATCACGTTCAACATCATCTTCACCTACACGACGAACTACTTTCGAACCATTGATAACTAAACCATCAATTTCACGCTTAAACATTGCACCATAAAGTGAGCTACCCGGTGCAAAATACCACTCTAAAGAAACATCATAGTTTTTCGATTTGGTAGGTTGTAAATCTGGGTTACCACCATTACCCGTACCGTATGAAATGCCTTCAGTTAAAGGGTCATACCAGAACTGTAATGCACTTAATGAGTTAAATGAAGGCATACGTAAGGTTTGGGTATAAGCAATACGACCAACTAAGTCGTCAGTTATATCCCAGTTTACAGTAAAGCTAGGGAGTACCTCACGTTGGTTACTTTCAGCAACATCATTGTTGCCGTCAAAATCCCAGAACTCCATATCTTGTTTGTAATCAACATAACGGACACCGAATTCACCGCTGACATCACCATATCTGTAATCTGCTGTTGCATACAGAGCAAATGCATCTTCAGAAATGTCAAATGTTTGCGTTAGAGGATCTTTTTCGTATTGGTAGACAGAGCGTACTGCATCTTCATTCGCTAACATGTATAAGCCATTGGCAGTGATATAACTATCCATTACATCTGCACGGCCAAACATATAGTCGTCAACTTTTTTGGTAAAGCCTGAGCCGTCACCTGAGCCACCAGCGTCTACAATTGCTTGTGCCATTTCATCAACACGCATAACTGTAGTAGCACTTTGCTCACGGGCGAAGTTATCAGCGCCACGTTGTTCTATTTTGGCACCAAAGCGTACTTTTTCGATAAATGAATCAACAAAGTATTCACCGTCGACTTTAAAAGTTACAGCGTCACCATCTTGTTTACCGCCGTTGTCATATAAAGTGCCTGAATTCCAGTTTCTTGGTTCAGCCATATCTGATTCATCAACGGCCGTTTCAGGGTTATCCCAAAATTCGATAGCAGGTACACCTTCACCGTTATTGAAGTCAACGTCTAAGCCATATGCCTGGCGATCAAATCGCATTGCAAAAAAGTTAGTTTCAAATGTACTTTTCTGGAAAACTAACTCAGAGTTAATGCTCAAATCTAATGTTGGCATCCACTTAGCACCTAAAGCGAATAGGTAGCTATCCGTTTTACCTGTTGTCGCATCACCACTTTGGAAGCCATTTGGTGCGTATACTTCACGCTCTTTAATGATATTAGTGCCATCAAATAAGATAGGATCATCAATCAGCAGGTTGCCAGGGTTACCATCTGACTCAAATGTATTGGTAAACCATAAAGAATTTTGTAATTCCTGACGGTAGCCTGTGTAAAAGCCTTCAGCTAATAACTCTAACTCTTCATTAACGGCCCATTGGAATGAAACACTTGCAGCAGGACGTTCACGATTCGCTTCACCGACAGTACCAAACATAGCGTCTCTAGCTAATAGGTAAGGAATTTCTTGGTCGCCTACCGTTAAAGTTGATCCTGCTTCGCTTGGTAAACCATTGGTTAAGCCTGGCGTCCAATAGCCACTAGCTGCACCAAAGTTCATGATTTTATAAGGTTGATGACCAACGGGCGCGTTTGCTGAGAAAAACGGGAATGCAGCACCGGCAACCACGCCGTCATCTCGGAAGTTGGTTTCTACATAAGAAACGTTAACCAAAGCCCCGATTTCACCTAAGTCAGTTTCCCAGCGGTTACTGACTAACGCACTTAAATTAGGGTCAATTTTTTTAGGCTGGTCAGCATAAATACCACGTGCCGCTAAAACAACTTTAGAGCCTTCAAAGTCAAATGGGCGGTTGGTTTCAATGTTAATTGAACCAGCAATACCACGCTCAGTTTGTGAAGCAGAGCGAGTTTTAAATACTGTTACATTTGATAATAAACTCGCCGGAATATCTTGTAGTGCAACCGCACGACCTGTACCGGTAAATACGTCACGACCGTTAACTGTGGTATGCACATCGTTTAAACCACGAATCGATACTGAACTGACTTCACCGCCGCCACGGCCAGTTACCTGAACACCAGTAACACGTTGTAGAGCTTCTACTACGTTGTTATCCGGGAATTTACCAATGTCTTCTGCAACAATTGAGTCGACAATTTGAGTATTAAAACGTTTGTTATTTAACGCTTTATTTAAACTGCCTTTAATCCCGCGTACCTGGATTACCTCAACATCTTCATTTTGTGTTTCTTCTTCGGCCGCTAAAACAGGTTGTGCTAGTAACGCGGTTAAAACTGCACTTGCGATAGCTGATTTTGAGTACATAGTTGTAACTCCGTAATTATATTCGTTTTATTGAAACAGTCTGCGCTGTTTCATCTTATTCATTATGGGATATAGAGGAGGGCAAGCCTCCTCTAATCAACTTGGCTGATTATTCTTCAGTTGGAACTTCACCTTCATTGAACAATTCTTGTACTTTGCTCGCTGAAATTGAGTTACCGAATACTTTCAGTTCATCAATTGCACCATTGTATGGTGTATCCCAGTGGTTAACGCCTAAACCAAAGTAGGTTGTACCACCTGTACCAAATACATTCGGGAAGTTCACGCCTTCAAACTTAGACTCACCATTTACATAAACCTGAACAGCACCATCTGCTACTGAGAAGGCTATATGTGTCCACTCATTTGCCGGGATTTTTTCAGGTAAGTTACCGTCGTACCATGCAGTACCTGACCATAAACGACTTGCACCACCCGGAGACGGTACAAAGCTTATCCAGCTCGATGTATTAGCTGCACCAAAGAAGGTGGTTGTATAGTCAGTAATCACGTTTGGTTTTAACCACATAGAGACAGCATAGTCATAAGTGGTAATCAGGTTATCCGGTAATCTAACACCAGATGCTCCATCAAGCATAAGTGCGTCACCTTTAACACCTTGAACATACGAGACTGAACCGCCTTCGTTGTCAATACGGTCACCTGTTACAGTACCAGGTTCTGCGGCATCACCAATTGTTGTTAAGTCACCCTCAAAGCTATATTCAGCCGGAGCGAGTGATTTAATGGTGACATCAAATACTTTTGTATCTGTGTAGAAGCTACCGTCGGCTTTTTGGAACGCTATGTTCGCAGTTAAGGTTGCCTCTTGGTCACCTAACTCACCGCTTGGCTGAGTGACCACCGCACGACCGTTCTCAACTTTTAAGAAATCCGGATTGCTAGATGTCCAGCTAATACCTGAAACAAATGGGCCAACTCGTAATAAGTCAAAGCTTTCACGAACCGCACTGGTATCACCTAAATCAAGCGCTTCTTTGATAACCACAGCAAAATCTTCAGGATCTGTCAGGTTATTTTTCGCAGCACCATTAATATCCAGTGATGATAATGCGTAGTCATAAATGATTAGCTCATCGATTGCACCATTAAAAGGTAAGTCCCAATGGTTTACACCTAATGCAAAGTAGCTGCCTTCAGCGCTGAATAAGTCTTTATAAGCACTGGTGCTCGCTTTAAGTTCTCCGTTAATATAGAACTTAGCTTCGCCATTATTGACTGTTGCAGCAAGATGACTCCACTCCCCGGTTGGAATTGTCATACCTGAAACCAAGTCAATCCACTGCTCGCTACCACTCCACAGCATAGTTTCACCAGCCCAGTTACCAGGCAAGAAGCTTAACCAGTTATTTGTGTTTTGTGCACCAAAGAAGCTGGTTGAGAAGTTAGTAATTTCAGTTGGGTTAATCCAGAATGAAACTGTGTATTGGAAGCTGTCAATCAAGTCATCCGGTAAACGAACACCTGATGCGCCATCTAAAGAGACCGCTTTACCTTCCTGACCATCAACATAGGCTTCTGTTCCGCCAGTGTTGTCAATGCGGTCACCGGTAATTGTTCCTGCACCAAAATCACCTAAAGATACGGCTAAGCTATCTTCAAATTTATAGTGAGCCGTTGCATTTTTAAATGCAGGGCGTGCTTTTAACTCAATGGTAAAGGATTTAGTCACGCTTTGGCCATTCAGGCTAATGGTCGCTTCTAAATCGACAACCTGATCACCACGATCCGGCGTTGGGATAAAGATAGAACCATCATTACCAATGTAGTATTCATCGCTGCTGTTCCAGCTAATTTGTGCACCGCTGCGACCAACCATAGGGATTTCAAAGTTTTCTTCGTTAATGGTTAATACTGTAGGTAATTCTAATGTTTCCTGAACATCAGCCAGAATTTCAGCTGTCGCAGAGATATCATCAACATGGCTTGCCCACATTGTTGAGTTGTCGCTTGCTACGCCAGATAAGGTTTGTACCACTTCTTGACGTGCATCGTCCCACTGCCATTTAGCAACCGCCTGGAAAGTACCAGATTCAAGCTCAAGTACGACCTGACCTGCAGACAACATATGCCAGGTACCAGTATCACTGCCTGATACAGTATGATCCTGGTTCAATGAAATATGACCTGAAGGGATTGATTGGTAGTTAACTTCGCTACCAAAATTAATAAATTTATAATGACCTGGGATATCAGTCTCATTGACGACGTTATCACCGTCAAGTGGCACATAACGTTGTGGAGATGCTACTAACCAGCCATCTGCGGTTGCAAATAGCTCATGCGTGCGCACCTGGTGAGCGTTAGCATTATTCGGGAATTCAGTTGCGCTTTGTGGGAAGCGGGTATGAGTCACCATTAAATGACGACCGCTTTCTTCATCGTATAAAGCCGAGTTATGACCCGGTGCATTATAACCCCAAGCTTGTGCCTCTTCAGCTACTTCCTGAGTATAAACAAAACCGCCAATTAATTTGACACCCATGTCCAAACCACCGGCGCCTGCGATATCATTGCCTGCAGCATCTAAATAAGGGCCATCAGGCGTTTTTGAACGTGCGATTCTAACATTATAACCTTCGTTATAATTAAAGCCTGCAGTTGATACCATTAAGTAATAATAATCCGTTTCCGGGCTATAAAAAACGTATGGACCTTCAATTGCACGGAAGTCACCACCGGTTAGGTGTTTACCATAACCTTGGCCTTCAACCGGCATACCGGTTGCTTCATCCATTTCCAGAATAAAGATACCGCCAGAATATGAACCGTAAACCATCCATAAAGCGCCGTCTTTATCATAAAATGCGGTTGGGTCGATTACGTTAGGATCGACGTTCCCGTACCAAGTCTCTTTGCCGTTGTCTAATGGATATTCTTCAAACTCAGGGAAATAATCTTGCATTTCCCACCTTAAATTCCCATCAGCATCTTCAAGTTGGTTTCCATCTGCATCTTTTATTGGTATCGGGTTTCCATTCGCATCCAATTTTTGAATGGGGGTATTTTTATAACCACTGCGTAAGAAAACCCCTTTGTCTACATAAGGGCCTTCAATTGAATCTGCTTCGGCTAAACCTAAATATGAACGGTTCCAGCACACTTCATCTACTTCTGCAGTGTCTGGGTTATCTTGTGCACAGTGGTTGTAATAGAACCAGTATTTCCCGTTAGGCGCTTTAATAACATTAGCAGCCCAGTTGCCTTTATAGCCACCAGTCCATTCGATGCCTTCGGCTATTTCTGTAGTATAGACATCAAATAATGGTGAATCATCCACCTGAAGTGTTTCTGCTGTATAGGATGTGCCATCAGCCAATGAAAATGTTTCTTCTTCGGTTGCAGGGTTTGAAATATATTCCCAGTTCATTAAATCAGTTGATTTTGCTGCACCCAAATGTGAACCAAAAATATAATAAGTATCACCATCTTTAATCACTGATGGGTCATGGACAGTCACATCAGTAAACATAGCACTGCCAGTGTCTGGATTTAAAACCTCTGAACTGGGTGCGTCAGGTATCACGCTTGAAGCTGTACCCGGGTTAGCTGGAGCTGGTGTTGTTGATAATGTTTCACCATCATCTGTACCACAAGCTGTGATGGCTAAAACACTGCTGAGCAGCAATGTTATTTTGTTTAATTTCATCTAAAAGCCCTCTTGATTTGAGATGTTTTTATTCATTTGTCATTAAAATGATAAATGTCGTGTGTTTATGTATACATATCCGTAATAACACATTATTGTAATTTAATAATACTATTTAAACTGTGTCAATATGTTTGAATAGTAAATTTTTTGTTAATTGGTGTCGGTTAGTGTAGATTAGAGTTTTAACTTTCGCTACAACAGAGTAAAAATGCGGACAATAGGGAAATAGGGTTATTTCCTTACTGTATTATTTATAATAAAAAAAACTGTAAAAGCGAGGTGTTATGCAAATTTTTTATTAATAAATTAGTTGTAAAAAGTTAATATGAGAAACAACCGTTATAAATGTAGTCAATAATTGGTAATTTGCATGTCGATTGAAAATTGGAATAGCACAGCTGAACAAATTAAGTTTGACCTTGATTCTGTGGTTGATGGTCGAAGCTATCAATCACAGAGTGAAAGATGCTTTACAAAATGTAGTCCGATTGACGGAAGGGCGCTTCCATCGGTTATTTGCTCTGGGCAGCTAGATGTTGATTTGGCAGTTCAATCCGCACGGCAATCTTTTACAAAAGCTAGCTGGCTGAATATGCCGCTTGAAGAACGAAAGCAATGCCTTTACCGATTAGCCGATCTCATTGAAGCTAATACCTCAGAGCTTGCACTATTAGATTGCCTAGAGATGGGCAAATCTATGTTTAACCTAATTTATGACGATGTGCCTACCTGTGCTCGCAGTTTTCGCTGGTTTGCTGAAGCCTTAGATAAATTGTATGACTATACTGCGCCGCCGCGGGCAGGTGCGCTCGGTACGATAACTCGCGAAGCGATTGGTGTGGTCGCCTGTATTGTGCCCTGGAATTATCCATTAATTTCGACTGCCTGGAAAATAGCCCCTGCACTGGCAATGGGTAACTCAGTTATTTTAAAACCGGCCGAGCAGTCAACCTTCTCCGCTATTAAGCTCGCTCATTTAGCATTAGAAGCCGGTATCCCAGAAGGGGTACTGAATGTGATAACCGGTGATGGTGAGACTGGTAAGTTGTTAGCGTTGCATAATGATGTTGATATGGTTTCATTTACCGGCTCAACCGAAGTGGGTAAATTATTGATGCAGTATGCTGGTCAATCAAACCTAAAACGAGTGGCGCTGGAGTGTGGTGGCAAATCCCCTTTTATCGTTTTAAATTCTTCCAAGCAATTACCTTATGCGGCCAAAAGCCTGGCCCGCCACATGTTTTTTAATCAAGGGCAAATTTGCTCGTCAGCTTCCCGTTTGATTGTTGAGGCTGATGTTGAAGCTGAATTACTGCAATTAATCAAACAGGAATCTCTGAATTATCAACCCGGTAATCCGCTGGATATGGCAAACCGGGTGGGTGCTATGGTTAGCCTGGACGCCTGTCACAAAGTGGCTGCGAGCGTCAATCAGACAGTCGGGCAGGGCGGTCAGATAGTGTGTGGCGGACAACAAGTATCTCCGGTAACAGGCGGAGCCTATTTTGAGCCCACAATTATTACAAATTTAACGAATGATATGGATATTGCACAACAAGAAGTGTTTGGCCCTGTATTATCCGTTATTCGTGCAGACTCCCCCGAACATGCGCTGCAATTAGCAAATGATACCCGCTATGGCTTGGCTGGTTCGGTTTGGTCGGATGATTTAAATGCCGCCCATAAAATTGCCAATGGACTTAAAGCAGGTGCGGTACATGTTAACTGTTATGGTGAAGATGACTTGTCAGCACCATTTGGTGGATTTAAGCAATCCGGGATGGGCAAAGATAAATCTATCTGGTCGCTTCAACAATATGCTAATTTAAAATCCACCTGGTTCAGGTTAACAGAGAGCTAAACCCTCATCTGTTAACCTGTGTACGCCTTGGTTATTATTTTAACTTATAAATATCGATTAATACGGTATTTTGCTTATCGGGAACCGTGCGCACACCGCCGACAAAAATGGCTTTGTTTAGCCAGTCATACTGTCCTTCAGGCGCGGTAAACTGAGGCGAAGTGCGAAAATAAAATACCTGTGTTTCACTTTCCGGCACAATAATACCATGGTTAACCACATTAATGAGTACACCTTGTAGATCGGTGTTTACGCCGTTAGCCCGCGATATTCAACGGCATAAACCTTGATCTCGCGTAAAATCTGAACCTGTCAGAATTAATTGTTATCACTTGAAATAAAGGAATAAAATGCACCAGCTAGTGAAATGGTGCAGTCTTGGTTTATTGATTTGCCCACTTGCGACCTTCATCAGTGCGGCGCCACTCGAAGTATTTATCCAGCACTTCAAGTGATGCTTTATCGGCAACCGGACCTAGCTTAGGCGTTTGCTGAAAATACATGACTTTTTGTGAGTCTGAATTGTATGCGGGCCATTTAGGCAGTTTTTTACCATTTGGATTACCGGTTTTGGTAAAATTCGCCCAATAACTGGAAATTGCATCAGCTAAACGTAAATCGTTTTGGTTAATATCCGGGTTGGTTGAATCCAAATGCTGAAATACATAAGCGATATCTTGTCCATGCGGAGAACCATAATTATATTTGTCTGAGCCTTTTTTATGCTCTGGATGTTGGTCAAAGTAATACAGATAGGCGGGCGACTGCCCGGTTTCTGATTGCAACTTAGCCCAGCTCCAGGTATGCCAGCCAAACGCTGCATCTCTGATTAAGTTACGACCCATGCGAGTAATTTTATCATTGCTGGTTGGGTAAGCGGCCAATAAATCTTTGGCATACGGGCCAAAACGTTTTTTAACGCCCTCAATAAATTGTTTTGGGTTATTGTTCCAGACAAAACTAGCGCCTTCATCTGAATTGTAGCCAACTAGTACTGGCACATCATTGTACTGGCCTTTTTGATACAATTTATATTGGTCATCTGCAATAACATAACCGTCAACAATTGGCCAACCGCCAGGCAGAGACCAACCTGCTGGAATAAATTTTTTCGCATCCATTTTTCTCAGCTCGTTAATGGATGAAGCACCCAACTGTTTAACATAAGCTGTACCTTCCTGCTCTGCCTGCTCAAGTAGGATCATATTTTCACCCGGATAGCCTTGCTTACGATCAGGCCCGAATGAGCCACCACTTTGTGAAATAGCGCCATGAAAAAGACCTTTTGCTACAGGCGATGCGGCAAGCATGCTGACACTAATACCACCAGCAGATTCACCCGCGATGGTTACCTTGTTAGGATCGCCACCAAATGAGGCAATGTTGTGTTTAATCCATTTTAGCGCCTCAATTTGGTCCAGTAAGCCATAATTACCGGAAACCCCATTTTTACTTTCCTGACTCAACTGAGGATGTGCTAAGAATCCTAGTTGACCAACCCGGTATGCAATGGTCACTACGATCACGCCTTTTTTGGCCAGATGACGACCATCAAAAATCGGGTCTGATGAGGTTCCAAAACTAAAGCCACCGCCATAAATCCAGACAAATACCGGAATATTTTCATCGGCTGATTTTGCCGGTGCCCAAATATTTAAATACAAACAATCTTCACTGATGCCGGACGGCGGATTACCGGCTTGAATACAGGCCGGTGCATAATCCTGAGCTTGTTTTACACCATCCCAATTTTCAGCAGGTTGGGGCGCTTGCCAGCGTAGCTTACCAACCGGTGGCTTGGCAAATGGAATGCCTTTAAATACGGTTAAGTTATTCTGTGTTTTACCCTTTAGCAGACCTTGCTCTACTTTTACTTGCGTTAAATCAGCAGCCTGTGAACTTAGGCTAAAAAGCGCAATCAGTGGGGCGAATGCCAGAGCTTTGATTAAGTTTAGTTGGTTCATTTAAAATTCCTGTTTTTCATGCTTATTAATTGGCTGCTTGAAACTGTTTGGATTTCATTGTCCAACCGGGAAATGCGGCTAAATTTTGCGCCAGGAAGAATTCGGCTTTTTCTGTTTTTCCTTTCAATTGCCAGTCAAGCCAGTTCAGCGTCATTTTTGCAAATGATCCGCCATATTTTTGATCAAATGTACCTCCGTGTCCGCCAGCCAGCAAATTTGAAAACGCAACCGGGACATGGCTGATTCGTTTATAATCTAACTCAGCATTGGCTGTTGCAACATCAGACTCACCACCGACTATATATAAAACCGGACCATGTAAGTTATTGAGTGAATCCTGGTTTGCCTGCGCCATGGTCATATCACCTATACCAGAGTTAAACATTAAATAGGTTTTAATTCTCAGGTCGGCCGCAACCGCCAACACCTGTGCGCCGCCACATGACTGACCGCTGATGGCAATTTGATTCATATCCAGCTTTTGAAAATACTCGCTGTCTTTTTCAGCACTTTTAGCCGAGAGCCAGTCAATGGCTTCAATCATCATGGCATTTGGGGCTTTATTTAATTCTCTGTCCAGCAGTTCTCTTTGTAGCGCACCTAAAGCGACAACAAGATAGCCTTGTGAAGCGACTTCAGACAATAAACGTTCGTGTGGAATCGAGGTATTATTACAACCGCCATTGGCAAACACCACAACCGGTAGTTTACCTTCAGACTGTGCAGCCGCAGTTATATCTTGCGGTCGGTAAATCACAAAATCAGCGAGTGATTCTTCAGTGACCGCAATGGCTTTATACGGGCCGCTGCCGCCGCTATCAATAGTCTTTTGATCAATGATTTCACTTGAGTTTTGATTTGTTGACGTTTCAGGTTGGACAGTATCCGCGCTATTTGTTTTCTCTATCGTAAGCTTGGTATCTTGTTGAGTTGAGGGGGTGGCGGCGTTCTCGCTACAGGCTACCAGTGAAATAGATACAGACAGCAGAAACGGAAGGGCCAGGTTTGTTATTTTCATATTGCCTCTTCATTAACATTATTGTAATACTTTTTTGTATGTTAATCTAAGTCATTCAATTTAACAAACTCTCTGACTTTAAAGTCATAAAAATAAAAAGCCAGCATATTGCTATGCTGGCTTTTAATCTATGCTGAGTTATCCGTTTTAGCTTAGAACGAGTAACGTGCACCTAAAGCAAAGGTTCTGCTGTAAATAGCGTTACCTAAGTTATATAAGGTTTCATCCCCATAATAGCTTTGGTAGATCTCATCGGTTAAGTTAGTTGCGTCAAATGTTACGACTAAGTCTTCTGTAACATCAACACTTAACTGGAAGTCTACACTGGTTTCTGGTTTGCGATAGATACCTAACGGGTTTGCAAACGCACGTGCTTCGTTAGACGCTAAGAAATCTTCACGCCATACGTAAGATAAACGCATGTCGTAGTTTTCTTTCTCATAAGCAAAGACAACACTGTATGACGAATCAGATACACCAAACATTTTGGTGGTATCTGTACCTGTTACTTCACCGTCTTCAACTCTTGGGATATCCTGAGTTGAGTCTAACCAGGTATAGCTGGCTTGAATACCAAAACCGTCTAATGCTTGCGGTAAGTTATCCGGGAAATAAACTAAGCCAAACTCAGCCCCTTTTAATTCGCCGTTTGATGCATTGTCCGGTTGAGAAACCATGTATTCATCTTCAGCAGCTAATGGACCATCATAATAGATAAGGTTAGCAAAATCAGTTATAAAGCCTTCGATTTCACGTTTGAATAAAGCGCCATATACTGAGCTTGAATCTGCAAAATACCATTCTAATGATAAGTCGTAGTTTTTAGATTCAGTTGGTTTTAAGTTAGGGTTACCGCCTGATGCCGTGCCATAACCTTTATTAGTAGTATCTTCAACATAAGTAATATTTGAATTTAACTGCGCAAAATCTGGGCGGCGTAAAGTTTCACCATAGGCCAAGCGAACCATAACATCATCTGTTAGCTCATAACGCACCATTAAGCTTGGCAATAACTTAGTTGTAGATGCATCTGCTGTGGTTATTGCTGGATTTAGGTTATCAGGCGTCTTTTTCTCTATAAATGTCATATCGGTTTGAACGTCGGTATAACGCACACCAAACTGACCATCTAAAATGTGACCGTTTAACTCTGTCTCGAAGTTAGTTTGCAGGTATAGTTCAGCTGTGTCTTCTTCAATTTCGAATCTTTTTTGCAATTCTAAAAGGACTGGATCTAGCTTGTACAGCTGCCTGAATTCATCTCTATTTTCCTGAATGTATGCGCCATTTGCTGAAATCCATGAGGTAGGGATATCTGCTTCGCCATCAAAGAAACCAGCCGTTGTATTAATTAAACCAGCATCATAGCTTGATACAGGGCCTAATCCTAAAGGTTCGCCACCATGGTTGTCATTATTATTAGTTGCATCTCTAGCATGCTCTTCTGCTTTTCGTGCATCGTAACGAGCACCAAACATTAACTTAGTGAAAATGCCTGCATCTAAATAATATTCACCATCAACTTTAAATGTGGTCGCTTCACCTTTACGTTTTGCACCATTGTCATATAAGTCGGCTACTGTCCAGGCATCAGCACGAGTCAGATCAGATTCATCAGTGTCAGCTGTTCCCGGGTTGTCCAGATACTGGTATGCCGGCAGGCCATCATCCGCATTAAAGTCCATATCTAAGCCGTAATAACCGCCATTAAAGCGCATCGCGAAGAAAGACTCATTGTATTCACTTTCTTGATAGATAAGTTCTGATTTAATCATTAAATCAGCAGACAAATACCATTTACCGCCTAACGCATAAACATAGCTGTCAGTTTTACCGTCAACATAGTCACCACTGGTAAAGCCTGAACCACTATATACGGTTCTTTCTTTAACTACATTGGTGCCATCATAGGTTACCGGAGCAGTGGCATTTTCTAAATCCCACCAGGCATCTGCGTAAGCAAATAACAGGGCGTTATTTGAGCTATTACGGTAGCCATTGTAGAAAGCTTCAAATAAATATTCAGAGTCTTCATTTGGCGCCCATTGCAAAGAAATATTGGCTGCCGGACGTTCACGTTTACCTGTGTAATCACTTTGGAAAATGGCGTCACGTGATAATAAATATTCTGTTGGTTGACCATTGATATCGATTGTCGAGCCAGCTTCGTTTGGCAAACCTTGATCTAAACCTGCTTCCCAGATAGGGCTCTCTGTTACGTCAGGGCGATCTAAAAAGATACGCTCATACGCGCCATATGGGCCTGTCGGGTTATCCGTCATAAATGGCACAAATGCACCCGGTGTGACACTTTGGTCGCGATAGTTAGTTTCAGCATAAGAGAAATTAACCAAGGCACCGAATTCACCTAAGTCGCTTTCCCAGCGTGTGCTGGCTAATAAGCTCACATTTGGATCAAATTCTTCAGCTTGTTCCTGATAAATGCCGCGTGCAGCCAATACCACTTTGTCGCCTTGGAAGTTAAATGGACGCTGAGTTTTAATATCAATTTGACCGGCAATACCTGAGCCTAATAAATTAGCAGAGCGAGTTTTATACACGTCTACCTGACGTAATAAACTGGCTGGAATATCTGCCAATGCAACTGAACGGCCGGTTGCCGTAAATAAGTTGCGGCCATTTACTGTAGTTGTTACGTCATTTAAACCACGAATGGATACAGTGCTGACTTCGCCCGCACCACGGTCAGTAACCTGAACACCCGTTAAACGTTGCAGTGCTTCTACAACATTATTATCCGGGAATTTACCGATATCTTCGGCAACAATCGCATCTACGATTTGAACTTCATCTCGTTTAATGCTCAATGCTTTGTTTAAACTACCACGAATCCCTTTAACCTGGATTACTTCGGTATTTTCTTCTGGCGTTTCTGCCGCGATTACATTTGGGGCTGTTAAAGCTAAAACAATTGCGCTAGTTAGATATGTTTTTGAAAACATTAAAATCTCCGTTACTACGTTCACTTTCAAGCAGAGTGAACAGGGGAATGAGAAGACATTGTGATATATGTATAATAAGTAATACAATATAATTATATTACTTTAAAAGTGGTAATTACAAGTCACTAAAAGGTTAACTAGATGAAAATAGATAGGTTTTGTAAGCTACATTTGGCCTGAATAAATGCAACTGAAAAATAAAAACTTAATATAATTAAAAGGTTATGGTTAAAGTGTAAAGAAATGTAAAAAACGGAACGAAATAAGAAATGTTCAAAAAGAATATAACCGATGAGCTAAAGTGGAGCAACGAGCACTAAACAGTGCTCGTTTTATCGTATTTATTTAACCGGCTTTGTAATACCTTCAGTGGTCATATGGATACGCTTAATTGTACCATCTTCATTGTAGTATAAAGGATCAACTGCTACAGAACGGCGGAAACGGCCACCACTTTCTTCTCCCTTTTTAAACGGCAGTCCGCCAGTATGGTAAAAGAAGTAACTTTGACCTTTAAATTCAATAATTGACTGATGATTGGTTTCACTGTTACCTGCCAGCTCATTTAAGACGCCTTTAAATTCCCATGGACCATGAATGCTTTTACTCATTGCGTAACAGATTTTTTCCGGGAATTCACAAGCATAAGATACATAATAGTTATCATCTTTTTTATGTACCCATAATGCTTCAGTAAAGTTTGGTAAATCTATTGTTTTGATTTCACCATCGAGTTCAATCATATTGTCTTTGAGTTTTACGTATTTTGGCATTAAATTACCAAAGAACATGTAAACATCGCCGTTTTCTTCAATATGAATTGCAGGGTCAATATCGTCCCAGTCATTTGGCGTATGTTTAGTCATATCGTCTGTAATTAAAGCGCTGCCGCGTGCGTCTTTAAATGGACCATACGGGGTATCAGCAACAGCTACACCGACAGCAAAGCCGGGTTTATCATCTTTATGACGAACTGTGGTATAAAAATAAAACTTGCCGTTGCGCTCAACCATATGAGAAGCCCAAGCTTCGCCTTTTGCCCATTTGAAGTCAGTTGCTTTCATAATCGGACCGTGTGCTGTCCAGTTCACCATATCTTTTGACGTAAATAACAGCCAGTCATGCATTTGGAAAAATACGTTATTGCTGGGTGATTCATCGTGGCCTGTATAAAGAAATACAGTATCATCGTAAACCATAGCAGCTGGGTCAGCGGTAAATACATCTTCTATGATTGGGTTTTTAGCAAATACACCGGCGCTTAATAATAAGCCCGAAGCTGCTATTGTTTTTAGTATTTTTTTCATCTTAGCCTCACTTATTTAGATGTTTAAATGTTTAATTTTGAGATAAGTCATATAATAATAGTAATATAATATTAACGTAAATTAAATGTTTTTATTTTTTTAACATTATAAAAGCTTTACATTATAGCAGGCTAAATTTTAAACAGTATTGAGGTGGTCTAAAGATTTAAATAAAGGATAATCCTTGGTTGACACCTTGGATACATAAGATTAACATATAGTATAGTATTACTTTTTGTTTTTGGACTGCGTCTGATTAAGCCCACAGAGCAGTTATTATGAGGAATTCGGATGAAATCGTACAAGTTATCCACGCTTGAAAAGGTTGGATTTGGCGCTGGTGATATGGCAGTTAATGTCGTTATATCGTCCATGATGCTGATCATTACCTTCTTTTATACTGATATTTTTGGCCTGAAGCCGACCGATTTGGCGATTTTATTTTTAGCTGTTCGATTTATTGATGCTTTTACTGATCCTTTAATGGGGATGATCACAGATAAGTACACAACTCGTTGGGGCCGATATCGACCTTATTTCCTATTCCTGTCTGTACCGTTTGGTATTTCGGTATTTCTGACTTTTAGTACACCAGATTTTGATTATAACCAAAAATTAGTTTGGGCATATGCGACCTATATTTTTGTCACTATCATGTTCACCAGTGTGACGATCCCATATATTTCTCTAATCGGTGTGCTGACAAATGATCCAAAAGAGCGTCTTTCTGCCAACGGTTATCGTTTGTTCTTTGCAAAAATTGCTGCTTTTTTAGTAACGACGATTGTACCTATTTTAGCTAAACATGAGTATTGGCAAGGTAATCAGCAATTGGGCTACCAGGCAGCTATGGGCTTGATGGCAATTATGGGCGTGGGTTTATTTTTATTTTGTTTCTTTACTACCAAAGAGCGAATCGTTCATGTCGCTGATACCAAACCATTTTTAAAGCAACTTAAACTATTGGTAAAAAATGACCAGTGGTTAATTTTATGTTCTTCCTGTTTACTGATTACGATTGGCTATGTGGTTCGTGGTTCTATCGCGATTTATTATGCAAAATATTACCTGGGTGGCGATGAAAAATTCCAGTCATTATTCTTATCAAGTGGTGTGGCTGCTGCGATTCTAGCTATGGTTGCTTCAACCTGGATAACCAAATCTTATTGTAAAATTAAGCTTTTTAAATATAGCCAGATGTGGGTTGGGGCGCTGAGCCTATTAATGTTTTTTGCTGTTCAGCCCGGTGATATGATGCTGGCGTTAGTGATTTATTTTGTGCTGTCATTTGTTGTCGATTTACACGCTCCTGTATTCTGGTCAACGATCGCTGAAGCCGTTGATTATGGTGAGGTTAAAAATAAAGAGCGTGTTTCTGGTTTAGCTTATGGCGGCATTTCTTTCTGCCAAAAAGCGGGCATGGGGGTTGCTGGGGCAATTGTCGGCTGGCTATTAGCGTATTTTGATTATGTTCCAAATCAGGAACAGTCTGAACAGGCGTTATTTGGTATCGCCTTAATCTTGTGCATCATTCCGGGTGCATTCCATTTTCTGGTCGGTGTATTAATGAAAAAATATTTCATTACCGACGATTATTATCAACAAATTGAACCTCAAGTTGCGTCATCACATCAAGGTGTACCGGTCGAGCAGGAAGCCGCTGAAATGGCTGAACCACCCGTAACGCAAGTTGCAAGACATGATTAAAGCGGAGATTAAAGTGAGCAATATTAATCCACTCATACCACAAAGAGCTGATCCTCAAATTTTTAAGCATACTGACGGCTATTATTATTTTACTGCGTCAGTACCTAGTTACGAAGGTATCGAATTACGTCGTGCTAAAACGATTAAAGGTTTGGCTGATGCTGAAACTAAAATGGTATGGACCAAACCTGATACAGGATCATATTCTGATTTGGTTTGGGCACCTGAAATTCACTTTAACCAAGGAGCCTGGTATGTGTATTTTGCTGCGGCACCGAACCGTGAATTAAAAGAAGGTATGTTCCAACACAGAATGTATGCGATTAAATGTGCAGACGAAAATCCGCTGGAAGGCGCGTGGGATTTTTGTGGTCAGATTGATACGGGCATGGATACATTCTGTCTGGATGCAACTACTTTTTCCCATAAGGGTATACTATATTACTTATGGGCCCAGAAAGAAGAAGGCATTAAAGGTCATTCAAATATCTACATTGCGCCAATGGAAACACCTACAAAAATAAAAGGTGAGCCTATTCGCTTGAGTATTCCTGAGTATGACTGGGAAACCCGTATTTTTTGGGTAAATGAAGGTCCTTATGTATTAAAGCGTAATGGCAAAATTTTTATCACCTATTCAGCCAGTGCAACCGATGAAAACTATTGCATGGGTCTGTTAACCGCTGATGAAGATGCTGATTTATTAGATCCTGCGAGTTGGCAAAAATCAAAAGAGCCCGTATTTACAACTTGTTATGAAAATAAGATGTTTGGACCGGGCCACAGCAGTTTTACCGTTTCTGAAGATGGTAAAACTGACCTATTGGTTTTCCATGCGCGCAATTATACCGAGATCGAAGGCGACCCTTTATGGAACCCGGACAGGCATACATTTGTAAAAGCGGTTGATTGGGATGATAATGGCATGCCAATTTTTGGCAGCCCGGCAGATTTACTTCAACTGTAATTTTATAAAGCCAAGTTTTTACTTGGCTTTTTTATGGTTTTAGCCGAGTAAATCGTCATATATTTAGTCATAAAAATATAAGAGAATCTAATGTTCAAAAGCACTAAAAAATTCTTGTTAGTAGGTGCCGGGGCGCTTGCTGCACAAATCAGCAGTGTATTTGCTGATCCTTTATCAATGTATCCAATTGAAGATGTGAAGTTATTAAACGGGCCTTTTCTTCACGCCCAGGAAACTAATGTTGAATACCTGTTGCGACTTTCTCCGGAAAAATTATTAGCGCCTTATTTAAGGGAAGCCGGAATGCCGGTTGGCGACAGTTATGGTAACTGGGAAAATACAGGCTTAGATGGTCATATTGGTGGTCATTATTTAAGCGCATTGAGTCTAAGTTATGCTGCATCGGGTGATCAGCGTTTAAAACAAAGGCTTGATTATATGATTGACCAGCTACGCCACGCTCAAGTTAAAAATGGTGACGGCTATTTAGGTGGCATTCCGGGGGCTAAACCCGTATGGCGCGATGTTGCTGCTGGAAAAATTGATGCTGATTTATTCTCAATGAATAAGCTTTGGGTACCTTGGTATAACTTGCATAAAGTGTATACAGGTTTACGTGATGCGTATCTGATTGGTAAAAATGATTTAGCTAAAACTATGTTATTGGATATGGGGCGCTGGGCTCAGCGTTTAGCGGCTAATTTATCAGATGAACAAATTCAAACTATGCTGATCACTGAGCATGGCGGTCTTAACTCTGTTTTTATCGATATTGCGAATATCACGGGTGATCAATCTTTTGTTAAATTAGCGGAGCGCTTTTCTCAGCAATCGATATTACAACCTTTAATCAAAGAGCAGGATAAGCTCAATGGTTTACATGCCAATACACAGATTCCAAAAATTATTGGTTTTAAAAAGGTTGCCGATGCAACCGGCGATCCGGATTGGCAAAATGCAGCTGAGTTCTTCTGGAATAATGTAGTCACTGAGCGTTCTGTGGTTATTGGCGGTAACAGTGTCCGAGAACATTTTCACCCATCAGATGATTTCACTAGCATGGTTGAAGATGTAGAAGGGCCAGAAACCTGTAATACATACAATATGCTCAAACTAAGCCGGTTATTATTTTTAACGTCGGCAGATAATAAGTATATGAATTATTATGAGCGGGCTTTATATAATCATATCTTGTCTTCACAACATCCTGAACACGGCGGTTTAGTTTATTTTACGCCAATGCGTCCAGGTCATTACAGAAAGTACTCAGAACATGACAAAGGGATGTGGTGTTGTGTTGGCTCAGGTATCGAGAACCATGGTAAATATGGTGAAATGATTTATGCCAAAGATGAAGACAGTATTTATGTAAACCTATTTATAGCTTCAAAGTTAACAGATGACGATAAAGGTATTGTATTAACTCAGCAAACTAAATTCCCGGATGAAAATACAACTGAGTTGACGGTAGAACAGGGGGCTGGTGAATTTGAGCTTAAAGTACGTCGTCCAAACTGGATTCAAGGTGGTCAGGTCAGTGCTCAATTAAACGGTAAGGCGATTGATGTTGAGCTTGATGAGCATGGCTTTATTACGTTGGACCGTAGTTGGAAAACAGGTGATACCTTGAGCCTGACACTGCCAATCGGAAATCGTTTAGAGCAACTACCTGACGGCCAACAGTATTACGCAGTCATGCATGGGCCTATTGCGATGGCCAGTAAGGTTAATCCGTTTAAAAATGAAAAACTAGACTTTGTAGCGGATGATTCGCGTATGGGTCATATCGCATCCGGTCCCGTCTGTCCGCCGGAAGCGACGCCTTTTATTGTTGGTGAGCCTGAAAGCTTTTTAAACAGTTTAACACCGGTTAAAGGCAAAAGCTTAGCCTATCAGATCAATGATGGTGTTTATAACCCAACTCAGGAAAAACTGGAGTTGATCCCATTTTTCAGGTTGCATGACTCACGCTATGAAATTTATTGGCCACAAACCAGTAAATCTGAAATGGATAGTTTTTTAAAGAAAGCTGAAAAAGAAGCTCAGATTAGAGCTGCTTTAGAAGCCATTACAATTGATAAAGTTGCACCGGGTGAACAACAGCCTGAGTCTGATCACTTCTTTAAGGGTGAACAAACCGAAGCTGGTGTGCATATGGGTAAACACTGGCGTCATACTCGAGACTGGTTTAGTTATGATATGAATGATCCGGAAAAGGAAGCGAAGCAATTACGCATTACTTATTTTGGATTAGACCAAGGCCGATCATTTGATATTGAAATCAATGGAGAAAAAATTGCAACGCAAACGTTAACCGGTGAGCAGGGCAATGATTTCTTTACCTTGGATTATGAAATCCCAGCTGATTTAGTCGCAAAAAGCAATGGCAAATTGGTGGTGAAATTTGTGGCGCATCCGAATTCCGTTGCCGGTGGCTTTTACGGTGTGCGTTTATTACGTGAGTAACAACTCGCTCAATAAACTTGACTTGCGTTATTGTCAGCCCGAAAAGGCGACAATAACGCAGATCTTATAATCCGAATAAACAGATAGATAAATCCAGTGAATACTCAATCAGCAAATACTCAAATTAATAGCAGTGTCTCTCGGCTTGAAAAGCTGGGTTATGGTGCCGGTGATATGGCTATTAATGTTGCCTATTCATCTATGATGTTGCTGATTACGTACTTTTATACAGATGTATATGGTCTTGCACCTCAGGATATGGGGTTAATGTTTGTTATTGTGCGTGTTTTGGATTCTGTGATTACACCCGTTGTGGGTTACATTTGTGATAATTTTACATCACGCTGGGGCCGCTACAGGCATTACCTGTTATTTTTAGCCATCCCTTTTGGTTTCTCTATATTTCTGACCTTCACAACCCCAGATTTTGACTATCGTAGCAAGCTAATTTGGGCATATGCCAGTTACTCATTTGTGACCATTATGTTTACAGCCGTGACGATTCCCTATATCTCTATATTGAATGTGTTAACTGTTAACCCTAAGGAACGCTTGTCTGCGAGCGGCTACCGGCTGTTTATGGCAAAACTGGCCGCTTTTTCAGTGACTATTTTTGTTCCTATGTTATCCAGCGCTACGATTTGGCAGGGTGATCTTCAGTTAGGCTTTCAGATGGCGATGGGATTTATGGCGGTTATGGCAATATTCTTATTTGTTTTTTGTTTTTCACAAGTCAAAGAAAGGATCCGATACCCGAATGTTACCTTAAAGTTCAGCCAGCAAGTATTTCATCTGGTTAAAAATGATCAGTTATTGATTTTATGCTTTAGCTTTTTCTTAAGCTCTATCGGATTTATGATCCGCGGCGCTATGGCGATGTATTATGCAGGCTACTTTCTTGGGGGCAGTATCGAAGTTCAGTCTGCTTTTCTGGCAGCCAATGTATCAGCATCTTTACTCGCTATGGTGGCGTCGACTTGGTTAACCAAGCGATATTGTAAGATTCGACTATTCTATACCAGTCAGATCGTCGCTGGTGTGCTGAGTGTATTAATGTTCTTTTGTGTTGCTGATCATGAAATATTACTGGCTTTTATTTTCTTCTTTTTAATTAGTTTTATTGTGGACCTGCACGCACCTGTCTTCTGGTCTGCCATTGCTGATGCGGTAGATTATGGACAGTGTAAACATGGTGTTCGCGTACCTGGTATGACTTTTTGTCTGGTCTCTTTCTGTCAGAAAATTGCTATTGGTCTAGCCGGGGCGATTGTTGGTACTTTGTTGGTTGTGCTTGATTATAAACCAGGCGAAGAAGCGACTGAATATGCTATGTATGGGATCGCATTTGCTTTTACGATTATACCGGGTGTATTACACATACTGGTTGGGATTGTAATGCAGAAATATACGTTAAAAGGAGTCGAAATGAGCCGACTGGGTCGTCAGCTCGATGCAATGAAGTCAGCTCAACCCGCTGAATAATTCATCTTATTTTAAGACGCTTTTAGCCCCTTCATCAGTGACATTTAGCAGAGCAGCCATTTCAAAGCGCGCACGCTCAGGATTACCTTCTTTGATGCCCAAGTAAACGGCTTTATGCATAGGTAAAGATGCTTGCCAGTATTCTTCACCTCGGTTTGTAGTAACATTGAATGAACGTATTAATGCGGTTTCAATCATAGTACCGAATGAATCCATAAAAGCATTGCCTGAGGCATCTAAAATGGCCTGATGAAAGTCTAAATCCGAATAGAAAGTTTCATCTGTACCATATTGAGCTTCTTCCATTCTGAAGTAAGCTTCTTCGATTTTTTGCAATTGCTCCGGGGTGCGCTTTTCTGCGGCCAGATAAGCAGCTTTAGGCTCAATCGCCTGTCGAATCTGAAACAGATCTTCAAGTAGTTCTTTTCCGGATGAGGTATCAAAACTCCAGTTTAGGATATCTGGGTCCAGCATATTCCAGTATTTTTTTAAGTTAACACTGGTTCCGGTTTTAGGTTTAGACTGAATAAGTCCTTTGGCCGATAATACTTTAAATGCTTCACGCAGAGCGGTTCTGGAAATATCAAATTCTTCCATAATGTTGGTTTCGGGTGGTAAAACGCTGCCTTGAGCATATTGTCCACTCACAATCCGCTCGCCTAATGCATTGGCGACCATTCCATACAAACTGCGCTTGGTGACTCTTCTTTTATTCTTAAGCAAAAGGAAATTCTCTTATATCTTTTATTCTGTTATTTCCACAAATAATATAGTAGTTTTATTTTTGTTACTACTATTGTGTGATAAAAAACACCTATATTTACAATTAATTTTTATTAATTACAAACCTAAAACTTATTCTTTGAATCTGGCCAAAGTTCAGGCAAGTTAAAATAAATGTATCATTGGTCATCTAAAGAAGCGGACCCAATAGAGTGATATAGGCGGTAACCTGAGGATAGGGGAAGATTTGATTATCAGTGTCGAAGAAACAAAAAAAGCAGGCCAGAGCCTGCTTTTTTAATCTATTAGCTTGATGATCGGCTTAGTCACCTAATTCCTGATGGAACATAGGGAAACCATTTTCATCATATTCAATTACACGTACACGTGCATGACGATTCGGATCTGTTAACGGATTGCCTTTTAAATCTTTATAAGTACGAGCATGGTAAATTAGTAAGTCAGTTTTACCATCTTCAGAAACCGTAAAGCTGTTATGACCTGGACCATAGCGGCCTACTTTTTCGTTTGTATAAAAAACGGGTTCTTGCATTTTGTTCCAGCTTTTTGGATCCATTAAATCAGCGTCTTCGTCAGCCCACAGCATACCCATTGCATAGTTATGGTCAGTTGCGCTGGCTGAATAGGTAATAAAGATTTTACCGTTACGTTTTAATACAGCAGCACCTTCGTTTACTTTATAAGTAACGGTTTCCCAATCTAGCTCAGGTTTGGTTAACTGGATAGTCGGGCCGGTTAACTCAAGTGCATTTTTTTGCTCAGACATCCACAATGCAGAGTTATTTGAATCATCCGGACTACGTTGTGCCCAAATATAATAACGCTTGCCTTTGTGAGTAAAGCTGGTTGCATCTAACGCGAAGTTTTCCCAACCTGATTTAATCTGGCCTTCTTCTTTCCATTCACCTTCCATCGGGTTTGCTGAATCATTTGATAAGGCATACATGCTGATATGCCAGATATCTTCTGCACGAGATGCAGCAAAGTAGACATACCAAACACCGTCAATTTTGTGTAGCTCAGGTGCCCAAATATGTTTACTCATTGGGCCTGATTCATGTTTAGTCCAAATGGTTTTTTCTTTGGCATTGTTAATACCATTAATTGTATCTGACTTACGTAAAATAATACGATCAAATTCAGGTACTGAAGCGATGAAGTAATATGAGCCATCTTCATCTTTATGAACCCAAGGGTCTGCGCGTTCTTCAGCTAGAGGGTTGATATATTCAGCTTGCTTTTTTGCCCAGCTGTCAGAGTCGTCTGCCGACTGACTGGTTGATGAGCAAGCAGAGACTAAGCTGACGAGTGTCATCAGCATGCCCGTCATTAAAAGACGGCCGTTGGATTTTCTTAATATATTTGAGTTCATAGTCTACCCTAATATTTATCACGTTAAATTTCAGTTATCTTTAATCAATTATGTTAACATCAATCAAATGGTATTACTATAGCATAAATCTGTTATATATTTATTAATTTTATTGTTACTAACTCCTTGTTTTAGTTTAGTTTAATTTTTTATCTATATGAAAAACAAAAGTTTTTTGTTTCTGTTGCCGTGACATAATAAGTCGTATGACTTATTATGTCACTCGTTTTAAGCAAATTGAGTCAGATTTCTAAGAGTTTTAACATTAAATCAAATCAGTGAAAGAGTAGCTTTAGATAGTATGTTACGCCAGATTTACAATTAAATAATTTTCTAACGCATGAGGTTTTGAAATGAAAATGACGAAGATAATAGCAATGGTTATGGTATTTTTATCAGGCATTGCTAACGCCCAGGAAGTCATAGTGCATGATCCTGTAATGGTTAAAAATGAACAAGGCTACTATTTGTTTAGTACAGGGCCGGGCATTGTTTTTTATCATTCGACTGATATGAAAAATTGGCAAAATCAAGGCTCGGTTTTTAGCGAAATGCCAAAATGGACAAACAGAATTAAGGGGTTTGATGGTCATATGTGGGCGCCGGATATCTATCAGGCAAACGGCCAGTATTATCTTTATTATTCCGTCTCTTCATTCGGTAAAAATACTTCAGGGATTGGTGTAGTGACCAACAAGACACTGGATAAATCGAGTCCGCAGTATAAATGGACTGACCATGGGGTTGTTGTGCAATCTATTCCGAACCGCGATTTATTTAATGCAATCGATCCTGCGATTATTCAAGATGAAAATGGCGATACCTGGATGAGTTTTGGTTCATTCTGGGCTGGCATTAAAATGGTAAAACTTGACGATAGTTTGCTTAAAGTTGCAGAACCACAAGAGTGGCGTTCAACCGCAAAACGCGAGCGTTCATTGTTAATTTCAGACACAGTGGCGTATCCGGGCGCAATTGAAGCGCCATTTATCGCAAAACATGGACAATATTATTACCAGTTTGTTTCATGGGATTTTTGTTGTCGTGGTGAAGAAAGTACTTATAAAGTGGTCGTTGGTCGTTCCAAATCTGCAACCGGTCCATTTTTAGATAAAGACGGCAAAGATATGGCGCAAGGTGGCGGCTCTATCTTGGTTCAGGGCGATGAAAACTGGTACGGCGTTGGTCACAATAGCTTTTATACATTTGATGGTATTAGTTATTTAGCCGTTCATGCATATGATGCAAATGATAAAAGTTTACCTAAATTAAAAATCTTACCGGTTAGATGGGATGCCGAGTGGCCGGTTGTTACACAAGAACAATTATTGAACTATAAGAGCAATTTAGTAGAGTAAGCTAATATTATGCAAACAAAAGTTTAATTTTTAAGCGCTTTTGTTTGCAATTTTGTATATTGTTATATAATAATACTTATTGGCTTATTACTTATTATGAACCTGTTGTTTAAATAAGGTCACAACATGAAAATGAAACAGAAAATGATGTCACTTAAATCTTTGTTATCTGTTGGCGTATTAACTGCGTCGCTGACAGCATGTGGTTTAACACAGCAAAACGAAATTACAGATACGGCACAAAATAGCGCTGCAAACGTAAAAATTGCAGCAGATACTTTTGCTAACCCGTTATTTAGAAATGGTGCCGATCCATGGATGCATTATTTTAATGGTAACTATTACCTGACAACCACAACTTGGACTTCACAATTGGTGATGCGTAAGTCCCCGACAATCGCAGGTTTGGCCGATGCACCAGCGCATTATGTTTGGTCAGGCGACGATCCAAGTCGTGCATTTAATTTCTGGGCCTTCGAGTTTCATCCGATTGAACGTCCTGAAGGATTACGCTGGTACATTATTATTACATCTGGTGTAGAAGAAAGTTTTGGTGGTCAGAAAAACCACATTCTTGAAAGTGAAGGCTCAGATCCTATGGGTCCATACCAGTATAAAGGTACACCAATGCCGGATCACTGGAACATCGACGGCAGCTATTTTGAGCACAATGGTGAGCTTTATTTCACTTGGTCAGAATGGCATGGTCCTGAGCAGGTTAACCTAGTTTCAAAAATGTCTAACCCTTGGACATTAGTTGGTGAGCGTAATGTTATCACTCGGCCTGAATATGAGTGGGAACGCTCTGGATTACCGGTTAATGAAGGTCCAGAAATTATCAAGCATAATGGCCGTGTATTCTTAACCCATTCTTCAAGCTTCTGTAATACAGAAGATTATAAACTGGCAGTTGTTGAACTGGTTGGCGATGATCCGGTTAAACCTGAATCTTGGAAAAAGTTCGATGAGCCTTTCTTCAGCAAAGCAAACGGCGTATATGGTCCGGGTCACCATGGTTTCTTTACGTCGCCTGACGGCAGCGAAGAGTGGTTAATCTATCACGGTAATTCATCTCCAACTGATGGCTGTAGTGGTACACGTGCCGCTCGTGCGCAACCTTTCACCTGGACAGATGAAGGTTTACCTAACTTTGGTGAACCATTAATGGATAAGCAGCAATTACCGGTTCCTAGTGGTGAACAAGGCCCTTTAAAAGCAAAAGTTGAAGGCGTTCGCTACAAAGTTGTTAGCCGCGATTCGGATTTATGTTTAGCCGCTAATAGTCAGGGCGAAACACAAGTTACTGAGTGTTCTAATCCGGCGACTAATTGGGTTGTTGATCCGGCAAATGATGGCTTCTATCGTTTTGTAAACTATCAGTATGGTACATTCTTGACTGAGACTGGTGAAAATTCAGTATCAAGCAGCGACTGGATTTCTTCTAATTACCAGCGTTGGTCAGTTGATGCCTCTGAACATGGTTGGTTACGTTTTGCTAATGCACAAACAATCGGTCATTTACAAGCGGCAGCTTGCTCAAAAGAATCAGGCTCAGCTGTTGAGACGGGTGGTGATCGCTTCACAACTTGCACAGACTGGCGTTTAGAGCCGGTTGATAGCTTTGCAATGATCAATGCAAATAGCGGTAAGGTTGTGAGTGTGGCGCAATGTAGCCAAGAAGCCGATGCTAATATTGAACAACAAGCTTATACAGATTCTGCTTGCCAGAAATGGAAAACGACAGCAACTGATATGGGTTATTACACATTTGAATCGCTCAATGCACCAGGTATGTGTTTAGCCGTAAACGGTGTATCTGATGATGATGGTAAAGTTGATATTGCTGACAATCTGGTTCAGGCGGCGTGTAGCGAAGCTGACAGTCAATGGCGTTTTGAACCTATGCAAAATGGTACTATGCGCATGACCTCACGCAATTATGGTTTATCAATGAAAGTTGAAGGCGAATCAATTGATAATGGTGATAACATTATCCAACAAGTTTGGAAAGATACTATTTATCAACACTTCTATTTCAGAGTTGCTGAGTAAAACAACTTAAAATAATGACAAAAAAGGGCGCTTTGGCGCCCTTTTTTTTGGCTTCTTTATTGTTTCGTCCTGTAACTCATCACGCCCTGACAATCTATTTAACCTCAACGCTGGATAAGAAGTTAGCTAAAGCTTTTAATTTCGTTTTTGAGTCAGGTTATTTTCAAGGCGGGCTTAGCTCTTAATCTTTATGATTTGACGCTCTATTATGGATATGGATATTGTTGTTTATTAAGCCAATTCAAAATGAAGCGCAGCTGAGGTGAATTAAGCAAGGGAAACAGCCAGCGTTATTAATCTGAATGTTCATCTAGCTACTGATTGGAAATGTTGAAATATATTATTTGCGGGTGACCAACTGCCAGAAAAGGCTGATATCAAGCATTTCAATCATGCCAAATAATCTGCCGGCAAACTGTTTTAACTGTTCAGCCTGATGGCGATTGTAGCGCGCTATATAATTCAGATTATCTGAGATTATTTCTATATCATGGTCCACGACCGGGTACATCTTAAGCTGAATAGCGACAATTTTTTTATCTGAAAATTGGCCTGACAGTGTGTCATTAAGAGATTCAAAAGACAGTAATTGAACATTAACCTTCTGTTCAAGTTGCTGATGTTTATTGATCGGAAAAATAAGCTGCGCCTGATTAAATTGTTTTTGTCGGGTAAAATCAACCAGCTCGGTCAGGTAAGCATCCTCACCAATGCCTTTTAAGATTGGATATAAGGTCATCTCTTTGGCGTTGAGCGTTTGTTGTAGCTGTTTTAGTAAAGCCAGTTCACTGTTGTTTCTGTCTGCACTTAATATGCGACTCACATCAAACAGATTCTTTTTACTCCGGGTAATACCAAAAGCGCAGCCCGGATATAAACTGATAAATGCAATGCAGAGCGCTTTTTGCAAAATAACAAATTTGTCGTACTGATCATTAATTTTCAGCTTACTTCTATGCTGTTTGATCAGTGCGCGCATGTACTTTTCTAATGGTCGGTCTTCGGAGGTTTCAATTAATTGCAAATGCAAGGTGTGCTTGTAATCATTAATGCCAACAATTTTATACTGAGCTGATGTGTCATCTACAATTTTATTAAACTGAGCAAGCTTGCCGACTTTTAGCGTCACAACTTGGTTTAACTCGATATTTTTAGGGATAGCTTCAACCCTGATACTTAAACCTCGGACCGATAAGTCAAGCAATTGTGCTTTGTATGCCTGACGTTGATCAGAAAATACGATGTTTGAGTTTAAAAAGTATCTGTGTTCAGCGCGCGAACATTTTGCCGTGACATCAAAGTTGGCGACAGACTGATTTTTTATTTTCGGACAGATATACTGGTTCAATGTAGCCAGCTCAGATTTAGCTAATTTGCTTTGTGGCTTTTCGAGCAGCCAAGCGAGCGCTTGATCAAGAGGATGCAGATAAATTAAGTGGTTTGTAAGTGTTAGCGGCTCTAGCGCTCTATCGGCTTCTTTACTTGATTTAAACCAATTCAATTTAAACTGATCAATCAGGTTATCGGTTAACGCCTTTGTTCTGACCTGAAATAATTTGAGTTCACCTTTTAATCGGGCGAAAGAGATAAATGTATCCAGTCGTTGACTTTCGATTAATTCAGCTAAATCTGCTGCAATAAACTGGCTTTTATTGTGATTTTTAAGCCGAGCAACCAGTAATAAAGGGTTATCATACTTAGCCTGAGCAAGGCTGGGCCAGACTTTAAAAATAATCGAGTTTAATCGATTGTTTTGCTCAAGATCATCAAAAAATGACAGTGAATGAGCGTTATATTCATTGGTCAGGACATATCTGACCTGTTTAACTTGCTGGTTTTTTAGCTGAATAAAAACAGGCAACCATAAGCTGGTTTTTAATAAGTGGTTTTCAAGCAAGCGAGATTCAGTCAACTCTTTAGCGTTGCTGATATCTACTTTAAAGGATGCTCTGTTGGCTAGCACATACTTATCTAAAAACTGCATCCATTCATGATTTGATTCGTGTAGTTGAACGCCCACTTTATATAGATTATCTTTATCGGGTTCACTGGCAATAAATTTGATCTGGTATTCACATACTGGGTTTTTATTAAATTTAAACTGCTCGGTTAAACTGGTGAAGCTGATTTTAATCAAATCATCGACTTTGAGGTTGGCAATATCTTCTATTCTGATTAAACAGCCCGACCGGGAAATATTAGAGGTTATCGCACTCAGTGTTTGGTTTTGTGCCGTTTCTATCTTTACGGGTTTTGCACAATAGAGTCTTTCTTCGAGGCGCTTAGTTGTTCTGCCTAGTTCGGTTAAATTGACCTTGTATGAAGCGAGCCTTTCTTCTTCCTGATAATGTTTTTCGTAATCCTGATAAATGCTATCGGATGTAACTGTATCATAGACACCTTCAGTATATTCTCCACCAAACTGATCAATTGCCTGTAAAAAAATGCGTTTTGCGATTTCATCAAGATAAAAACGCTTATTTTGCCATTTGAATTCTTTAACCGGATAATCGGTTTTGCCTGATAGGTCTATCGTTTTGATGCTGGGTTTGAAGAGTCTGGCCAACTCTTGTTTAATTAAAAATTTCTTTTGGGTGGGCAGGGAATGCGATAGTTTATTATATTGAGCCTCATACTCATCAGATTGATAGCAACTGATTAGCTTATCAATTATTCTTTGAATATTTGGCTCAATAGTAACGACGGGTGATTGCATTCAAAATTACGGCTATTAAATTTATATCAGATCTAACTTAGCATAATTTATGTTCAAATGAATAAAAAATCACGATAATTTTTTAAAACTGGGCTTGGGTCAGTTAGTTATGCCATTAACGAAAAAGTTTGGCTTGATTCCAGTTTATTGATATTGATTGCATTTATCAAAGCGCTTGGGTCGGCAAGACTGATGCTTTGAGCAAGTTGTTTAGCCTGCTCTGAAGAAAGTGTTGTTTCGCCGCTTTTTGTTTTTGCACTTTCTGCTGTGTTTTGTAAAGATTGAAGGTTAGTGTTCAGAGAAGCCTGGTTTGCAGAAATATTTGAAATCATATGTTACCTCAGTCGTGATAAATAATGTGACATGTCATCTAATGACTAACTAAGCAAGACTACGCAAAATAGGTGCCAAGATAAAAGTCAAAATATTGGCAGCTAATATAAAACTCATATAAGCTAATTTTATTCTGCTAATATATGCTTATAAGTAATTAAAATTTGGTATTAATTTCTGCTAGATTGAAGTTATATCAAGTCTCAATTGAAATATTTATCCGGGATCTTATGTCGATTAAACAATTAGCAATTGTCTGTGGCACACACGGTAATGAAATTACCGGTGTTTATTTGATGAAAAAATGGCAAAAAAATAGCCAGTTAATTACGCGGGATACCTTCCAAACCAAGTTGGTACAGGGCAACCCAAAGGCGTATGAAGTGAATCGCAGATACGTTGATCAAGACTTAAATCGTCAGTTTTCAAAAGCAAGTCTGGCAAATGAGAGCTTGTCGGGTTACGAAGAGTTAAGAGCCAAAGTTCTGAACCAAATTATCGGGCCCAAATCGGACCCAAAAACAGATTTTGTCATCGATTTACACACAACCACCAGTAATATGGGACCCACGCTGTTAATGCCTCAAAGAGGTCGTTTCTATAATTTTCTGGCGGCTTATGTGAAACAACAAATGCCGGATGTGACGGTATTTTGTGATGAAGACCACAAACATAATGATGAACATCATATGGTATGCACTATGGGCAAATATGGCGTAGTCGTCGAAGTTGGACCTGTACCACAGTCGGTTTTACGACATGATGTGTTTGAGCAAAGTGAAGCGCTCACTCAGGTCATTCTCGATTTTGTGGATTTGTACAATCAGGATAAATTACCTGAACTGCCCGCCAGTATAGAAGCCTTCAGATTTTTAAAAAGTTTGAAATTGCCATTGAATGAAGCAGGTGAGCGTATTGGCATGGTTCATAAAAATGTTCAGGATAAAGATTTTAAACAGCTGAATCCCGGCGATCCTTTATTTATTACTTTTGACGGTGACGTTATTCCTTATGATGGTGATACGACAGTTTATACGGCTTTTGTAAATGAAGCGGCTTATTATGACAATAATCTGGCGACTTCACTGATGGAAAAAATAACATTGGAAATAAAGTGATCCGAATAAGCCTCTAGTTTGACTATGATAATTGTTAGACATGGCCAGATGACTCAATAATAAACATTAAAAGGACTTTTAATCATGGTAAGGATTACCGCGCGTAGCTTGTTCGCTCTATCTGTTATCCTGAGTTTTTCGCTGTTTGCCAAACCCCAACCTTTAATGCTGGCTAACGTGTATCAACAGGGTATAGTGTTAGACGATTATTGGGTCAGCGAAAAGTATGATGGCGTACGTGCTTTTTGGGATGGCAAGCAGCTTTGGAGTCGTTCCGGGCATTTAATCTCAGCACCTCAGTTCTTCACCGAGCACTTTCCCACACAACCACTTGACGGTGAACTCTGGATTGCCCGTCAACAGTTTGCCAGGGTATCCGGCATTGTTAGAACCAAAAATGCCGGACAGGCGTGGCGTCAGGTTAAATTTATGGTGTTTGATTTACCCAAGAGTCCATTGACTTTTGATAGCAGACTGGTTCATTTAACTGAGCTATTGCAAAATACGCACAGTGAATTCCTTAAACCGGTTGAACAGTTCAAAGTAGCCACTCATCAGCAGTTAATGTTATTGTTGGATGAGTATATTGCCAACGGCAGTGAAGGCTTGATGTTACATAAAGGTAGCGCTTTGTATCATGCGACTCGAAGTGATGATTTATTAAAATTAAAACGCTTTGTAGATGCCGATGCGGTTGTGATTGAGCACATACCGGGGAAGGGAAAATACAAGGACATGATGGGCGCGCTTTTGGTTAAAAACCAAGCGGGCCAAATATTTAAAATTGGCACCGGATTTAGTGATCAGGAAAGACAAAATCCGCCAAAAATTGGCTCAGTGATTAGCTACAAATATACAGGTTATACAAAAACAGGTTTACCACGATTTGCTGTTTATCTACGTGAAAAACTGGATGCGGGCTTATAAAATGCTAACATGCAGTTGAATCAATAAATTTACATGTTAGCAAGTTGGATAAGGGAACTACAACTTAGTACTGGTGTTTGATTCTGTCGGTGCTTCTGACAGTGCGATCACTTCAATCGACAGATCATTGGGGTTCATACGCATCAGTGACAATACTTTATCGTTATCCAGATCAGCTGCCTGTTGGTTAACCGCATCAAGTTCAATTTTGAATTCTTGATTGTTGGCTATCATATTAGCCACGCAACTGGCGTCTTGCGCTAAAGTCTGTTTGTTGACGCATTGATACAAGTTTTGCTCACTGGCGGCGAAACTCGCGGTTGTAAACAAGCTAGCTAATAATAATGTGGTTAATTTGGTCATAAAATTACTCCGGTAGTACAGCTGAAGATGCCGTCAGTAAAACCTATAAGGGCCTGTTAATCATTGGCTATAGAATGCGATAAATAGTTAAGATTTACTAATTTTTAACAACCAGCTTAGCCCTAAGGGTTATAAAATATGTAAACTTAAGTGTACGAAAACTTTGTTTTATTTTGTTTGTGTGTGACAGTATTGTCATATAACTTTCAACGGAAAATAAAAATTTAAATAAAACAAATAATTAGAGTTTGGCTTATATCTAAGATGATGATTAGACGAGTAATTCAATTTTTCCAGCACCAGTTAAATGAATTTAGCTGGCTACTGATTGGTATCCTGTTGGCTTTGCATTTTATCCTTAGCTGGTTAGGTTTATGGTTAGCGCAGGAACAAGCATTAATCGATTTTGGTGTATACCCATATTATTATGTGGTTACAACATCTTTCCCAGTTATCTTATTTTTGACCTTTAAGTTGTCAATTTCTAATAAACTACCAATAAATCAAATTGAGGCTTGATAATCATGTTTTTCTTTTTCAAAAACTTTAATAAAGACAGTTTATATATAGTAGATGAATTTGGGGTTAAGAACTATAAAAACCGACATTTAGCTTTGGTTAGTATTCTCGCTTTATACGGACTTATCGCCTTACTGGCTTGGTTGTTACTTTATTTTGAAGGAAGTGCCCCTAACGCAAATATTCACAATTACGCAGATGCTTTCTGGACACTACAAATGAGTGCATCAACAATAGGGTTTGGCGATTTTTATCCAGTCACATTGGAAGGTCGGTTGATCGTGTCTGTATTGTTTTATTTTGGAATAGGGATTGTTGGTTTTATTGGGGCACTAATTGCTAATAGCGTCTTGGGGTTCGCAGATACAAACGTTAAAAACCGAGAACTCAGAAAACAAAACAAAGAGATTCTAGAACACAATAAAATTCTTGAGAAAAAGTTGGATAAGCTTATTGAGCGTCTGGAACGAGTATAGCTCTGGATATTCGAGGGCTAATTCTATAAAAATAAAGCTGAAAGGTTTTTACAATATAAGGGATTGCAATGAATAAGTTTCTAAGAGTTGGCGCTTTAGGATGGAATGACTTGGTTGCATTAGAGTCAAATTTGGAAGATCGCTGGATTTTTCGTGGACAAAGTAATTCTAGTTGGCCTTTACAGAGTTCACTTGAAAGGGCTTTTAGTCAATACGATTGTTCATTAGAAGCTAGAAGATATGCGGAAGTCTGTATGGTTAGGGAGTTTCAGCGCACTGCACATAGGTATTCTGATTCCTTGCCGAGATATACACAATACTTTGATTGGTTAGCTATGATGCAACATCATGGAGCACCAACTCGAATGGTTGATTTTTCGTATTCGTTCTATATTGCTGCATTTTTCGCCTGTCAAAGAATTTCAGAAGAATCCTCAATTTGGGCTTTGAATTTAACTAAATTACTAAAATTATTGAAAAATATGGGGGTAAATCAACTGTCTGAGCCAAGTGAAATTGGTTGGGCAGAAGTATATAACCAACTTGATGTTTGGGGGAGAGAACAATTTCTCACTGACGAACCTGTTAACGCTGTGATCCCGTTAGAGCCATTAAGAAAAATTGAGCGGCTAGATGTGCAGCAAGGACTATTCTTGTGTCCAGCTAATATTAAATATTCATTTATGCAGGCATTAGGAAATCTATTAGGGCTTGAAGAGGAAATATTTTTAGACAAATCAGCTCCTTTTGTATATTCCAATGATGAGACACTTGGTTTGACTTTAAACAGTACTATACTAGTAAAAATTGATATTAAACGTGCAATTCAATTACAAGCGTTACGATATTTACAAAAAGTAAACATCAATGATGCAAGTCTTTTCCCCGGCATAGATGGATTTTCAAGATCCTTAATTAGGTTTGCAGATGACCAGTCTATTAAAGAGCTTGAAGAGCGATATGACGGAAAAGCAAATAAGTACCCATCATTTAAAAAGGTTATACAATCAACTTAGTTTTCGTTATGCCTTTTACTAAGGTGGACTTTATTCACTAACAGTTAGTATCTTTTTCTTGAATCATAAAATTAATAAAGAGGGTTATCATCAATTTAAATTGGCAGTATGTGTCAGAAGCACCATAGTTATTGTTTATTTAGTACGGAGCTATTTGTAAGATATTTTTTCTCTTTTGTACTATCGAATAACGACTGAAAACATTCTAGTCTCGCATCTCTATCATAGCCTATCTTTAATGCCGTTGAGTCTTTGTAAAAAATATCGAAGTGGAATCTAGGATGTATATCTCCATTTTCGTTTTCTGGGTCATTATCGAAGCGAAAATAACCATGATCTTCAGATAGAATAGAAACAAAGGCATCGTAGTACTTGATCGAATCTTGAAGCTCTATATTAAAATTTTCTATTAAAGATAGTATTACATCTTCATGAGAGGCAGAATTGCTTTTCATTGTTTGTAAGGTGTTTCTCATAATCGAGATGAATATGCCGCTCACTTCTTCTTCCATATAATTGGAAATGAAAGTAATGTGATCATTCGAATTAATAATTTGAAACGGGATTGACATTGAAAAATAACCATCATTTTTTTTAATAACAGCCCTGTTTAGCCCCCCTGTAAAAATAGCAATGTCGAACTGATTGCTATTTTTTACATAGCATTCATGGCAAGTGTTTACTATTTCAGCAAGGTTAAGCAAATTTAGGAAATTGTCAAAAGAGCTTCTGACGGAACTAAACCTGTTTAAATAATATTCTGGTATATTTCGTAGATAATAAATGCTCATATCTTTAAATTCCTAGAATATTCAAGTTCCAGTAACTGATCTAAATAAGCTTGGTCATATTCTTCTTCGTCAATTATAGAAGTTATTCTGCTCATCATTTTGGCTACTAATCTGGGAGAGGCTTGTTTACTTGAGCAAAATTGCTTCACGTAATCTTCAATAGAAGGTTTTTCTTCCCAAACAATTAAATCCTCTTGATCAGCTATTTCGTCAGGTGATGGTATTCGTAGTTCCATACACCCATGATCGTTCATGTAGCCTAAGCCATTTTTTAGTGCTCTAACTAGCTCGTTGTTTGAGGGATTTCCAAGCACTAAGTGGCTTTCTAGGAAAGAACGCGCCATCATTGTATACAAGCCATTCCTAAATGATGGATTCCTGTGTAAGTCCATTGCGAAACAAATCACGAAAGGAAACTCTAAACCCTTTGCATTATTAATATTAGAGATAAAAAACTTGGAAGAATCACTTTGTTTCGTTTCAAATGAAACATTTACATCCCAACCCAGACGTGTAGTGATGATATTTCTTAGTTCAGGTATTACGTCATATATATAATTCTGTGTATCGAGAAAGAGGACAGCAATATCGCCTTGAGTTAAACTTTCGTGTTTTTTTCTGATATTTTCAACAACACGAAAAATTGTTTCTGAAATAGATTGGTGCGTATTCACAACGTGAATAGCAGTTGATTTGTAGTCTTCAGGGATGTCTTCGAATCTACGCAGTGGATCTCTGTTGATAATAGCCTTCCCATTGCATTCATCATAATTATAGCCACAGGCGTCCCATTCATGCTCTTTTAACCATCGTAATACAGGAATTTCGTATAATCCCATACCCAAAGCATGTGAAAACATCAGATTTCTAGGATCTGTTCTGTAGCACTTTTTAAGCACTAAGTCTGACCTAGCGACGGAAACATCAATTGGCCTAAAAATATTTTGAAATACATCGCCAGCAACAAAAACTTTTTTTGCTGTAACCATTTCACATAATTCAATGAAGCTATCAGAAAAGTCCTGACTCTCATCGATAAATACATAATCAAATATATATTCATGACCATTAACGAGAGACTGTTTTTTAATGTCTTCGATCGCTCTCTGACACAGGGAGTCGAAGGAACCCGATTGCAGGCTTCCAAAAGCTATTCCATATTTGTAGCAAATATAACGATACATTCCTGAATCTGCGATTTTTGAACTTCCCCATGCGTGGAAACAAAACAACTTATTTCCCCAATCTATTTGTCGATCAACGCGCATGAAATCGAAAAAATCAGGTATCCTATTTTTCATTGATGAGGCAAGAATTTTATTGTAACAAGTAAAAGCAATTCTCGCAGAGTGGTCATTGGAATATATTTCTTTGAGTTTATGAAGTAGTAACTCTGTTTTGCCGGAACCGGCTAAGCCTTGTATTAAAAATTTTTTACTGTTACCGGTTTTAAAAACAAAACTAGTTTGATCTGTATCGAATAAAACGATTTTTGATTTGACTATATCAAGCAGACTTTCGGCTTGCAGATCTATTTTGGATACATCATTGATACTACCAATTACTAGAGATGTAAGTAAATCAGCTTCTCTCTTATCGGATGGTCTATCTATCAACAAAGAATCAAAATCTATACTTTTATAGTGACACTTTTGGAATAACTCCGCCCAATGTTTTTTTCTTCCTATCTTTTTTCTGTATTTAAATTTTTCTGAAAGAAAAGATACATCGTCAATGAAGTCCTCGATATAATCCTCAAACCCTTCTTCATCGTTACCAATGTTTACAAAACATGGTTTGGTTCCTGATGCAAAGATTATAAAAGAATCATCGTAATCGTAGGAAGCATCTTCTTTTGAAAGAGGCCGGTATAAGACATATGTTTGCTTCTTACTCGATTCAGAAAAACTTTCTATTATATCTTTAACTCCAACTCTTTCTGCTAAAGTCTGTGCTTCAGGGGTAAAAAAGCAGTAACTAGACATAATAATACCTTTTAATTAACTATTTTTAATTTTTAGTAATGTAGGTACTATACTTAAAAAAATTACAAATAAACAATAGCTTATTAAATAAATGATTGAGATAGCTGATAGTGGACTTATATTTATTACAAAATGGGCAGAAAGGAAGTAAAGAGAGTAAGAGTTTAAATTTAGTTAGGGGGAATCAATAGTTAAGATTTTTTTGATGAACTTAATTTATTTAAGCCGATAGAGGGGTCAATGTTCAATGCGGTGCAGTATTGAACATACTCAAAAACATTTAATTTCCGTTCTAACGTTTCAACTTTCACAACAAATTGATGCGGCTCACCCAGTAACTCGCCCAAATCACGCACACTTAGCCCCTGCTCGGAACGAACAGTTTTAAGCCACTGAATTAAATCGTGATAGCGGGGATCATTGATGTGTTTTATCATTTTGGCATTTTATTCTTATTTTCTCTTGGCACCAAAACAGTGCCGGTGCTACACTAATATATTTGGCACTGTTTTAGTGCCAAATATATTATATAGATAATTAAATAAGTGGCGGGAAGGTTGTTATGAGTAAGAATCGCAAGGCTTCATTATTTGAAGATTTTGAAAGGTTGGTTTGTGCTGGTGCAACCTGGATGATTTTGAATATTGAGGCCGGTGAACCAAGTGAGGATGGTTTATGGACTCATTTATCAAACATACGTAATAATATTTGTAATAGTAAACCCAGTGTAGTTAAAGCTTTAGTCGCATTGAGGTATATTGCTCGCATCGCTCATTTAGAAGGGCTTTACGATATTATGTCTGGTCAAATTAATTTAAGATGTTTTTTTGAAGGGAGAGGGCCAGATATTAATGACCTAGGCGGCACCTTGCTAGTGCCTGATAGCTGGATTGTACTAAGAATTAATGCCCCAGATAATAATTGTATGTATAAAATATTCTCTAGCTGGTTTGAAAATGAACAATGGCGTTTATCTTCAGGCGATACAAATTTAAATGAACTTATAGATCTTGGTAGCTTTTTTGTCTGGAAACAGAAATCAGGTTCGGTCTACAGGCTAATCAAGAGTCATGCAGATCGATTTTGTCCCTATGCTAAGTCAGTTTTAGATAATAAATTTCTGGAACCAGCAGCTCGCGCAAACATAATTGTTGAGTTGCTTATTGATGAAGATTTGGAGTATGAATTAATAGTAAGAGATACCAAAGAGCCTAAAGGTAAAATACGGAAAAAAGATGAGTTAGATAAAGAGTTTGAGGTGCTATTTGAAAAAATTTCCTCTGAAAAATCCGCGAAGGCGGCGTTAAGGTTATTTACGCAAAGTGAACAAGAATTGGCGGCTACTTTCAAGCCGACTTAGTTTTAGACGGTTAAAGTTTTCGATAAAAGTGAATCGTTTACTAAAATTACAGAAACAAGTCATCAACTTAACTGAATTAGTCTCGACTTGATCTGACACTTCTTCTTGAAAAGTTGAGAGTTACCCGTTTTGATAAAGGTGTCGAATCT
>CAJXMO010000017.1 GCA_913056495.1 uncultured Alteromonadaceae bacterium
AGTGTAGTGCGCTACATAAATGAGCGATAACGCAGTAGAAAGGCCATACGGACGCTGCCTTTCAGGTTCGTCCTGAGCGCTTTCAACTCTTTGTTGCTCGGTTTTTATATAGAATCACTATACTACAGCCCTCGCGCCGCAATTTGAAAGCGCCCAGTTAGAACAAAATTTGTACTCGAAAGATAAACAGCCCCTAGTTTATTTGAAATATTTGAAGCTTATTTGTTGCAGGTATCAAGCAAGTAAGATGTTTGGCGCTACACTTAATTTCGATGACAGAGATGACAGCAAACTCAAAATCCAGGCTTGATTTTGCATGGCTGAATTCGTATTCATTACGCTGGCGCTTGTGATTCGATTGGTTAAAGCTATTATTACATTGTTGTAACAAAACCTAAGATCGAGACTGAGGCCAACGTTTTTTAACCCAAAATTAACTGCCTGAAGACCATAATAAAAGGTTACTGATATAGGTAACGGTTAGTTTTAAATTTAGCTTTTGACACTTTGAGGAGTTGTGCAGTGCGCTTTATGAAAAATTTGTTTTTCGCTATGTGTATCTTATTCGCTGTTAATCCGGCGTTTGCAAAAGACATAGTTTATGTTGAGACAAGCGAAGCTAAAGATAAATATCATATTGATTTGCTGAAATTTTTATTTAAAGACGATGCGAATTATCAACTTAAAATATCTAAATTTACTAACCTGTCTTATGACAGAACAAAAGCCGAAATAGAAGAAGGTAATGTCACTATTGCCGCCTTTGCAACTGATACTGAAATCGAAAAAAGATTGCGGCCGATTCGTATACCAATTTTAAAAGGGCTTTTGGGACACAGAGTCTTTATTATTCGCGGTGATGATCAGGCCAGGTTTTCAACAGTTGAATCTTTTTCTGATTTATTAAGGTATAAAGCCGGACAGGGACGTAGCTGGGCAGATACAGCCGTGCTGCAAAACGCCGGAATTCCAACTGTGCCTGTGTTAAAGTATCCTAATTTATTTTATATGCTTGAAGGCGGACGTTTTGATTATTTTCCGCGTGCATTACATGAACCTTTTTCTGAAATAGCAGCGCGCCCAGAGCTCGGCTTAGCGGTTGAAAAAGAACTAATGTTGGTATACCCACTTGCTCTATATTTGTTTGTTGCGCGCGACAATACAGAATTGGCACAGGTGATTACAGATAAGCTCAATGCCAAGATTGAGAGCGGCGAATTTGATGAATTCTTTTTTAATTATCCGTTGATTAAAGATGTATTAAATAAAGTGAATGTTCAATCCCGCCGTGTATTTAGAATTGATAACCCGAATCTGTCACCCGAAACACCGCTTGAAAACAAATCATACTGGCTAAATTTAGAAGATTTGAGCGAATAATAATAATTAAGTTTGAAGCCCCTTGTGTCTATTTACGCGTTCGTAAATAGACACAAGGGCTATGTAAACCAGGCTAATTCACTCTTTTGTAAGTGGTATATCCATCTTTTTCGCTGACATCCGGTGACAAAATTAAAAATCCACCGGCTTTAATATTTACTTTAATCATTGCCGCTTTGATATAAATATCTGTCGGTTCCCCGCTGATTAAATCAGTCATCCCACCCATATTCATTAGCTTTGAATCGGGTATCATCAAATATTCAGTGATCTCTGTCTCACTCGGATTAATAACAACAATAGTGCTATCAGCCACCCGATTTGTATAACGGATAAACGCAAACAGACGGTCACTGAAAACAGGCTTAAAGTCACCAATTTTTAGTGCTCTGTGCTTCTTTCTAAGTTGAATTAACTGCTTAATAAACTGGAGCCTTGAATTATCTTTGGTGACTAAATCCCAACGCATAGGCGCACGCATTTCCGGATCTTCACCACCCGTCATGCCCAATTCAGTGCCATAATATAAATTGGGCGCGCCCGGCAGGCAGTACTGTAAAACCAGTGCTAAATCTTGTTGGCGACTATCTGGCAACATATTGCAAAGCCGTGGCGTATCGTGATTATCCAGTACAATCCAAGATTTTAGTAGGTGCTCGAAGTGGGTCTCTTCGAGCATTTGTGTTAACATCTGCATTGCTACTTGTGCAGAGATCTGCCGCTGACATAAATGCCAGATGATTTCACGTAAACTAAAGTTCATCACGCCGTCTACGGCCGGAAACCATTGCTGAGGATAACACCAGATTTCACCGACAATCAGGCTTTTAGGATTGATTTGGTGTGCAGTTTGAGTGAGTTCAGTTAAAAAGTTAAATCCGATATCATGCGCAACATCTAGCCGCCAGCCATCGATACCATCCGCCAGATAACTTTGTACCACTGATTCAGGTGACAAATAAATATAGTCAGCGACCTGCTTATTTTCTAAATTAAGCTCAGGCAGGTTAGCCGCATTCGCCCAGGCGCGATAGCCAACTGATATAGACTCATCAAAAACAAACCAGTCACGATACTCACTATTATTGTCGGTATACGCCTGTTTAAAAAAGTCACTGTTACGACCCATATGGTTAAAAACCCCATCCAGTACGATTTTTAAGCCTGCAGAATGGGTTTTCTCTATTAATTGTTTTAAGTCATATCTGTTGCCAAACTCGGGTGAGATTGCCAAAAAATCCAGACTGTCATATTTATGGTTGGTGTACGCCAGATGAATCGGATTTAAATAGAGAACATCCACACCCAATTCGCAAATATATTTCAGATTCTCAGATACACTGTTTAAATCGCCGCCCCAAAACTCTATTTCATGGCTCCATAAAGATTCTTTTTCCAGATAGCAGCCATGTTCAGGTACTTGCTGCCAAGATTTAAGTTGTTTGGGAGCCGGGTAGAAATGTTTTTTGGTTGCAAGGTCGCTAGGTGGCGCGAACCGGTCAACCAGCACCTGATACACAATGGCGCCGTTACGCCAGTCATTCTCACGTTCTAAATAAATTTGCTCTGTTTGCTGGTCGTTCTGATTTGCATAAAACATAACGCTTGCCCGAATAGAATGAATACACGCATAGTAGCGAATAATCGACTTGGCCTAAAGGTGCATAAAGAGACACAAGGTTATTTTTTAACACTTAATTTACTTTTTAATTGCGCACGGGATAATTTAGTTGTATGGTTAAACAACGTTGTTAGTTGGCGTAATTGAGTTCGATACTTATCAAGGAAACCTCAGGTTGCCCGTTGATAATGTCATTATTTTAAAATCTAATATCATATTTTTAATAGACAACGTTGTTTAATGGTGGTGTATGAAAATTAAACCCTTGAGACCTATTTTATCCTCAGGTGTGGCTGTTTTGATTTTATTATTGAGTACGCCGACTTTTGCCGGACTCTCAGTCGGGATTGCAATTAATGACCTGAATAATCCGTTTTTTCAGCAAATTGTGAAAGGTGCAAAACGCAAGGCCGATCAACTAACGGATGGTAATGCCGAAATTATGGTGGTTTCTAGCGATTATTCACTGGCTTTGCAGCAATTTCAGTTGCGTCAGTTGGTTGCACGTAAAGCCGACATTATTGTCATAACTGCAGCGGATCAAAATAAAATGAAAACAGCAATTGAAGGCGCGATACAAGCAGGTAGTCAGGTAATTGCAGTGGATGTATCGGCAGAAGGTGCCATCGCGACTGTGGCTACAGACAACCATAAAGCAGGTGTGATTGCCTGTGATTACCTGGCTAAACAAATTAATTACAGCGGACGCGTTGCTATTATTGGTGGTCCATCAGTTTCTGCTGTCAGAGACAGGGTCGCAGGGTGCGAATCTGCATTGGCTGAATATAGTTCGGTTGAATTAGCTCATTTTCAACCGAACGGAAATGGTACTCAGCAAGGCGGATCCGATGCAATGAAGGCGATTTTGGAAAAATTTGCCGATATTAAAGGTATATTTGCGATAAATGACCCCAGTGCAATCGGTGCCGAACTGTTTGCCAAAAAATCAGTAAAGACAGATTTGGTGATCACCTCTGTAGATGGCGCACCGGTTATGCAAAAAGCACTCGCTGCTTCCGGCGCTATGATCAGAGCCACCGCAGCCCAGTACCCAGACCAAATGGCTGAAAAGGCTGTTCAACTCGGCTATCAGCTTATGCAGGGTAAAACGTTAGAAGAGTCCTCTTTTTTAATAGAACCTAGCTTATTAAGTCAATCCAATCTGGATACTTTTAACGGGTGGGCGGAATAGATATGTCATTACAACTGAAAATTACTTTGGTATTTAGTTTTTTAACTTGTGTAATATTAGGCGCAATCGCAGCTGGCGTGAAAAACAGCCAGTTTATCAGTGACAGGTTTAACTTATTTTCCGGTCAGGCAACTCACTTACTAAAAGAGTTGGCGGATATTCGGGTTAAGTTTCAACAGCAGGATAGCCTGGTGCTTGAGCATGCCTTAACACAGGCTACAGCTAAACAAAATCAGTTGGAACTGCAGCTAACATCAGATGCCAAAACAATTGTTAATTTATCTGAAAAAATAAAAAAGCAGGCTAATCAGATATTTGAGTATCAGGCACACTCAGGGGTAGCTCCGGATTTTACCCAACAGCAAAAACTCTTAGTACTGAACCGACAAACTGTTTCTGCGCAACAAGGGCTATTAAACTCGAATCGGGTGTTTTTAGAAAAGTGGCAAGATTTACAATCTTTGGTTGAACAAAAGCAGAAATTTTTAAATAACGATAGCCTGATTTGGACCTCATCTTTACTGGCAATCCAAAATGGATTGGACAGACTCAGAGCGTTAACTGAAATGGTATTTACCACGACCGATCCAAATGTGTACCCAACATTAATTCCAACCGCTGTTGATACTCTTGGTACGATTTCGGCTAATTTAGAAATTTTAACCTACCAGGATTATTTTTCGGTGAATGATTTGATGCAAGCAGTCAAAAGCGTCGAACTACTGTTATTGTCTGGGCAAGGCTTATTGCCAAAAGCTGTTACTTACCTAGAGATCAGAGACAGGCAAGCGATACAGCTGCAAAACTATCAGCAAAGCTGGTTAACTGAAATTAATCAATTGGATACCTTTTCTGAGTGGGTACAACAACGCATTTCAGATAATGCTTTACAGGCTAAACAAATAAATGAAACAGCAACTCGCTGGCTCATTTTGATAGGTATTGTGAGTGCGTTAATTGCAGCTGTCATCAGCATTATTATCGTGCTCGGGATTAGACGCCCATTAAAACGGTTAACACAATTTAGTCATCGCCTGAGCTGTGGCGATTTAACCGATAATTTGTGCCGGATACCTGATGATGAATTTGGCACCATAGGCCGTATGCTAAATGAGATTACACTTCATCTGAATCAGTTGGTTTCTGAAGTGGTATTAACCAGTTCAGAGTTGAATCGGTCAAGTGATGTTTTGTTGGAGAATAACCAAACCAGTATCACCCGGGTAAACAAAATTAGTGCTGATATTGAAACGCTTTCTGCCGCTTTGCAGGAGCTGGCAACGTCGGCATTACATATTGAAGCGCGTACAAACCACACGCAAAATCAGGTTGATCAAATTGATAATTTAATTGCCAACAGTGAAACGCTCTCAACGGATAATGCCAATAAACTGAAACAGCTGGGCGAGCAAATGACGCAGGCTTGCGGATTAGTGCAAAACGTACGCAGGCGCAGTGATGAGATTAACAGTGTGATTGCTATTATTCGTGCGGTTGCCGAACAAACTAACCTGCTCGCATTAAATGCAGCCATTGAAGCTGCCCGAGCAGGTGAAGACGGACGCGGCTTTGCTGTTGTTGCTGATGAAGTCAGAGAACTGGCAGCGAGAACTCAACAATCGACAACCGAAATAGAAAGCATTATTGAAAGTTTGCAAATTCGAAGCACTCAAGCCGAAACCATGGTCAATACCGGTAATCAGATTGCGCAGGAAAGAATAGAAGATGCAAATAGACTGTCGGCAGATCTTAAACAAGCCCGGCAAAGAGCGGCAGAAATAAAATCTATGAGCGCGGAAATTGCAACTTCTGCAACCGAACAAGGCACAGTGATACAGGATGTTGCAAAAAACATTGTTGAACTGGCCGAGCAAATCAATGCCAATAAAACCGAGTTTAACGATAATTTAGAAAAGACACATGACTTGGTTAGCCGCGCTCATAGTCTAAAAAAAGCGACCGGTAAATTTGTGACGGCTTAAGACCTAAGGCAAATCAATAAACAACCCAGTTAGGCTGCATCAGCATAACAGCGGCTTGACACCAAAGCAGGCAGAGAATCATTTCTGGCATAACGATAAAACAGTGGTCAAATAATTTGACCACTACACTCGCGAACATCAGACCAATCAACGAGAATAATTGGGTGCGGTTGTTGTGAGCATAACCAATGGGCGTGCCATTGATAGATGGCGGTTCGTTCTTGATAAAGCGCTTGATTGGCTAGTAAACGGTCGATACGTTTGATATTGTGTTTGGCAGATACTTTGCCTTTAATATTGCGGCCGAGTTCAGCTAACGATAATTGTTGTCCATCTAGCAAAGCGTTAACGGCAACCATTAATGTGGTTAAGCGTTTTTGGTGTAAATTGGGGCATTGTTTTTTTAATAAATCGTGTAAGGTATTGGTATCGCGCATGGTCGTTTGCTCTGGTTAGTTTGCACCATGCGTGTCTATATAATTGAATCTTTTCAATATTATGAGGGGATTTGTGAGACGCGGGCGTTATGTGTTTTTATGGTTGATCAGTCAATTTACAATTCAGTTTTAGATTTAGCATGTGAGCTGGTTAATTCTTCTAGTGCAGAGTTAACTCAAAATTATTGGCATGCTTATCAAAAACTAAATGAACTATGTGAATTACATAAAGGAACTAGCAAAGATCATCCGCTTCAATGGGAAGCCCTTGCGGATTACACACGAAATATCGAACAAGCTTTAAATATCTATTTAATTGCAATAGATGTCGCAACAAAATTAAATTTAAGCGAGTATGTGGCTTCTTCCCAATTTGCAATTGCTGAGCGCTTCTTGGAAGCAGGTAATAAAAGTGAAGCAATAACATGGGCAAATAGGGCAGATGAAAATGCTCGTACGTGCAGTAATCTAGAGCTACGTAAAGAAGTCAGTGAATTTCTGCTAGGAAGTGCAGGCAACACATAACAAGAGACTATGGCGTCAATAGTTAATTTTAAACTTTTGGCGCTTCCCACAAAACACCGTCTCTAAGCATTGAATTCAGTATCACAACCATCTTGCGTACACAGGCAATTATGGCCACTTTTTTAGGTTTTCCGGCAGCCACTAATTTTTGATAATGGTGACTCTGTAACACATTTTGTGTAACTGCCAGTTTTAAATAACATCTTTTAATCGGTCTTCGAATTCGATCATAAATCGATTTAAGGCCGATTTCCAATTTCTTATCGGCATCGTCCATTTTTTGGATGCCTGCTAATCTAATTTTGAAAATTTTTTCTTGTACAATACGAGGAGTCCATATAAGCAATATATCAGTCCTCCACACAAACCCTCACGGATTTGCACTTGCCATTCGCTAGTAGTTATCGTTTAATAACAATCAGTTATTTAAACGGTGATCTTCCTACAGAGGACTTTCACCTCATTAGTTAATGCCCATGGCGGGCGTACACAAGGCCATCAAATTCGCTCCCTTCGGTCGCCCGACGCTCGCAAGCTCGCGCGGTTTATGGCGGCGTAGCCCTGGTCAGCTCTGAACTTCCAAATCTAATCACTACGTTATTCACGTATAGCTTGTTATCTGTACGTTATTTACGTACACTTTGTTTATGAAAAGTGTATTTGTTGAATCAACCATATTTGAAAAGTACCGAAATGAATACCTCAGTGATGAGGAATTTCGACTGTTCCAAGCTGAACTTATGTCGAGCCCGAAGCAAGGAGACGTAATTCAAGGTACAGGTGGTTTGCGAAAGATTCGAGTAGCAAGTAAAGGTAAGGGAAAGCGCGGTGGTTCACGTGTCATCTATTACTTCCTCGATGAAAAGCGTCGTTTCTATTTGCTAACCATTTATGGCAAAAATGAAATGTCAGACTTAACCGCAGATCAAAAGAAACAGTTAAAGGCTTTTATGGAGGCTTGGCGCAATGAGCAATCGTAACCTATTTGCAGAACTAAGTTCCGCACTTGCTGAAGCTAAGGAGCATTCAGAGGGTAAAGTGACTCTGAAAACTCACCAAGTTAATGACATCAGTGAGTTAGATATCTCGCCTGATGAAATAGTTAGTATTCGCGAGCAGTTTAATATGTCCCGTGGCGTGTTTGCTCGGCTACTACATACATCATCACGTACTTTAGAAAACTGGGAGCAGGGGCGTAGCGCACCAAATGGGCAAGCTGTTACTCTTCTAAAATTAGTGCAGCGTCACCCAGAAACTTTGTCGTACATCGCAGAGCTATAACAAGCGCCTAAACTCCGGCAATGTTAAGTTGTCATGGTTTTGGCAAACAACGCAAAAAGCCATGCCAACACATTGCGTGTTAGGCGGGCGTTGAGCCTGTAGAAAAACTCTCTGGTAATTTACAGGTTTAATTTTTGTACAATAAATAGACTAAAAACGCGTTTCTACGTAAAATCTTGATAGGTTTAATCATTGAACAGGTAAACGTTTTTAACGTAGAGAGCGATAATTTTTTAAGGGCGAGGTTTTTCTAAAGTCTCGTCATGTGAATTAGGAGAGTTATGGAAAACTGGCCAATATATTTAGTATCAGCACTAGTTCATTTTCTAATGTTTTTCTCTGTTGGTTATGAAGTAGTTTCTTGTCAAATAAGAACTCTGTCTGAAAAATTAAGATTACTATTACTAGCATTGATCATTCCAATTTTGGGTCCAATCATAGCTCACAACATATTGAAGAAATATATTAAGCACCGAGGTCAATGGATTGATGTTAATGGAGGTTCTTATTATGAATCTTCAGGTTCAACTTCTTCTGACTCAGGAGGTGATTCAGGAGACGGTGGTGGTGATTAATTCACATAACAAGAGACTATGGCGTCAATAGTTAATTTTAAACTTTTGGCGCTTCCCACAAAACACCGTCTCTAAGCATTGAGTTCATTATCTGTAATGGTCAAGTTATTTGGCCACTACATTTACCGCTTGGTGATGCAATTATCTGCGCAGCTGCATTGGGTCGTCAAATGTATGTTAAGTTAAGAGCCCGCCAGGTTCAGTTCAATGGTGCCATCTGCCATCGTATTGTGTTTTATATTAAAATTCTGACTCAGTACAATTAATAGCCCTTTTATATCGCCGGTTTTAAATACCCCAGCAACTTTGATGTTTTTGAGCTGTTCGTTATCCGCTAAATTGATTTTGGTTTCTGTGTAACGCTCAATTTCGGCCATTGCTTGGGCTAGAGTTTCGCCTCTGAATACCAGATTGCCAGAGCGCCAAGATAGTTTAGCTGCAATTTCAGCAGCTGCTACTTTTTCAATTTTTTCGGCTTTTTTGCCAGTTAAATCCAGTTTTACTTTTTCACCCTGTGCAACAAATTGCGCGGGTTTTTGAATGTTAGATATTGTTTCAGATAATTCTTTGAGCTTGTTATCGGCTATCACTTCAGGTGTTGATGTTTCCACTTTAACTTTGCCTTCAGTGACTAAAAGTTCAACAATATCTTGCTTCATTTGTACACTGAATGCTGTGCCTACCGCCTGAATTTTTTTACCCGCGGCCAGCACATCCAATGGTCTGTTTTTATCGTGAGCGACCTGAATATGAATTTCACCACGCTGCAAATCTATAATTCGTCTTGATTCGCTAAATTTAACCTGAACAAAGGTATTGGTATTTAAGGTTAATTCGCTACCGTCCGGCAATTGAATGGTTTGATTTTGACCTATTTTGGTCTGGTAATTGGTCTGTGTCGCCAATATATTGGTTTGTTCAGTATGTAAGGGCAACAGCGCCTGATTAGACACGAAAAACCAAGACGCAAAAATGACCAGCAAGGTACAAGCTGCTGCATATAAAGCGTAGTTGGGTTTGGCTTTGTGAGTCTCTCTGGTTTTTGGAAATAAATCAGATAAACGGCTAAGCTCGTCCATTTTGTCCCATAAACCTGCCGTTTCAAGCAGTTCATTTAAATTTTGTGGATTGTCAGCCAGCCATGCTTTTAACTCGGTTTGTTCTGTTTGAGTTAGCTCGCGATCTAACCGGCTAACCCATAAACAAGCCTGCTCTAATCGTTGCTCGTTGTCAGACTCTACTTTTTTGGCAAACGGGTAAATATTACTCATGCGAACCTCCACGCTTGCGCGCTGTTCCGGGTTGAGAATCGCTTATGTGTTGGCGTGCTCGCATAAAAAGTGTGCACTTTTTGAGTCCTGCTGCTATGTGTTTTTCCACTGTACTTTCACTTAAATCACATTGTTCTGCAATTTCTTTTTGGCTGTAGCCATATACTTTTTTCAATACAAATACTTTACGGCATTGTGGCGGCAGCTCTCTGACTGCTTCGCAAAAATCGGAAAACGCTTGTTTATTTGCAGCGTTTTCAAACATTGGATCCTCGCCTGATACTTCTGGCTCATGGTATTCCTGCTCATCGTCAACCCCAAGTAAATATCGGGTATCGGCTTTTTTAAGATGATCAAATGCAAGATTTTTTGCCGTTTTAAGCATGAACGAACGAGGCGACGAAATTTTTTCGCTATGCTCTATTTGACAGATACGAACATAGGTTTCCTGAACAATATCTTCAATTTCTTTGGGCGGTACAATGCGCGATACGACTCTGGCAATGGTATTGCGAGAGGCTAAAAATATTTTATGTAACATTGGCTCATGCGTCATAGCTAAATCGTCTGGGTATTATTTAAGCGCCGATAATAACAAGACGATTTAATTTTAAGTTTCCGCTAATTTGTTTTTATAAAAAAATAGCATTATTTGTTTGAATTGCGTTATTTTAAAGTATATATCAAGTGCGTTGAAGATACAGGTTTACCATTAGGCTTGTACAAAAGGTGTAAATTGGGGTTGGTAAAAATAAAACAGCTGGCTTGGTTGGCGCTGTTCAGTGTGAGCTGGAAATGTTAAAAGGTATTTTAATGCTTTGTTTTTATTGTATTTGGTAAGCGCTTATAGGCTATGTATTCAATTCGGTAGTTGAGTGCTGATGTGTATTTGAAGGCTCGTCAATGCTTTATTAAATTCGCTTGTCTGACTTGCGTTTAATGTTAAAAAAAAACTAGCATGTAAATTAATATGAATAAATAAGTAAAAATTAATTTGTTTTTTTATAGCGGAAATTTTTTTGTCTTTCGTCTTACTCATTACGCTGCCATTAAAACAGCGTATTTAAGGTTATTAGGTGGTTTAGTTTGAAATTATTATCTTATCTAGTGGTTGCTAGTTTTAGCGCTAGTGCGTTAGCAGATATTAATTCTAACATTTACCAGTTTGATATACCGTCACAGCAAGCAGACGTATCTCTTATTCAGTTCGCCGAACAAGCGGATTTAACTTTGTTATTTCCACAGGAAGATGCACTGGATAAACAAGCAAACCAGCTGATTGGGGAGTACAGCATTGAGGATGGTTTGCATATTCTTTTAAATCACACAGGTTTAAAAGGAGAGTTGAGGGAGTCGGGTCAGCTTGCCATTTATCTTGAGACAAAGATGGAGAATTCCGACAGTATGGCACAACATAACAAAAGCAAATTATCAAGCACTATCCTGGCGATACTTGGTGGTATGGCATTTTCTCAACCTGCAAATGCAGCAGAAGAGGTGAATACACAAGCAACTGAACAAGAAGCCGAAGTAATTAAAGTAACCGGTTTTCGTGGCGCTTTATTTGAATCTTTAGAAGAAAAGCGAAATGCGGTGAATGTGACCGAATCCATTCTGGCCGAAGATATGGGTAAGTTTCCTGATTTAAACATTGCTGAAGCGATTCAGCGTGTGCCTGGGGTAGCTATTTCGCGCGAAGGTGGTGAAGGCCGGCAGATTACCTTACGTGGTTTGGGGCCGTCATTTACCCGGGCAACTTTGAACGGTATGGAAGTACCCGCCAGTACAGATGGTTTGGATTCGGGTAATGGTATTAATAATGGTCGTTCGTTCGATTTTAACGTATTTGCATCTGAATTATTTAACCGGGTTGATATTCAAAAAACGACCACAGCTTCGATGGAAGAAGGTGGTATCGCGGGTACCGTGGATTTATATTCTGCAAAACCTTTTGATTATGCCGGATTTAAAGCAGCTGCATCTGTTCAGGGTGGCTACAATTCACTGACCTCAGAAACCGACCCTCGTATGGCGCTGATGCTGAGCAATACGTTTGCTGATAATACGCTCGGCGCATTAGTGTCTGTTGCTTATTCAGAACGAACCGTACGTCAGGAAGGTTTTGGCACTGTGCGCTACACGACACCGGTTGAAGCTGGGCAATTATTTCCTGATACAGACAATACTCAGGTCACCGGAAATTTTGCAAACGATAACTGTGAATTTGATGGTGCTGAAGTTGATCCGCTCAACTGTTTATGGCTGCCTCGTTTACCGCGTGCTGACTTTTTTGGCAATAAACAAAAGCGGTTAGGGGTGACAGGTTCTTTTCAATATCGCCCGAGCTCAGATGTGACTATTACATTTGATACGCTGCATTCAAAACTGGAAAACAAACGAACCGGTTATAACTCTATGGAGTGGTTTTTAACGCCCGCAACGGTTACACCTCTGGCGGTTACCATCGATCCGAACGGTAAACAAATTCAAGCTGCTACCTTTGATAATGTTGAGTCTTGGATTGAAAGCCGTGAGCAAAATTCAGATACAGACTTTAGCCAATATGTATTATCTGGCGCGTTTCAGTTAACGGATGCTGTTAAACTGGATGCTATGATTGGTCAGGCATCATCTGAAGCTGAACGTGAAGAGTTTCGGTTTTATTATGTATCACAGCCGCATATCTATACCTTTGATTTTACTGACAGTAAAAATATTGCAGAAGTCAGCTATGGGGAAGGTTATGATTATTATGATGCTGCAAACTATGAAGCTCGTCCGGCAACCATTCGTTCAAATGATGTAAACCGTGACAACCTAACGGCAAAAGCCGATTTTACGATTGAATTAGAAGAAATGCAGGTTAAAACGGGTGTTGCTTATAATGATCGTGAAGTTAACTATATAGTCGGTGATGGGGTTTATTCAGATCCGGTTTCCGGTGTAGGTTATACCAAAGATTTCCCATATTCAGATTTTGGTGACGGCTTAGATCAAGATTTAATGCCATTCCCGGTTGCTGATTTTAAAGCGCTTGAAGCTGGTGGTGTATTAGTCAGAGACTTTACGACTAATTTATCTAATTCGTGGACGGTTGGCGAAGAAACGATAGCGGCGTATGCTGAAGCGAATGGGTTTTATGATGTAGGCGATATGCTGCTGAGAACCAACTTTGGTGTGCGTTATGTTGAAACCACAACCACGTCTCAAAGTCATTTTAATGGTGACCCGGTTGAAGAAGAAACCAGCTATAATAATTTCTTACCCTCTATGAACTTAGCGCTGGAAGTGACAGATGATTTAATTACCCGTTTTGCAGCGGGTCGCAGTATGACTCGTGCGAGCTTAAATTCACTGAATATCGCTAATCCTAATTTTACCTATGAAACCCGAACGGTCAGTATGGGTAACCCTGGTCTTCAACCCTATGAATCTAACGATTATGATTTAGGTTTTGAATGGTATTTTGCCGATGAAGCACTGTTATCAGCAACCTATTTTTATAAAGATGTAGTGACATCATTAACGACCGATGTCGTCGAAAAATTAATTGATTCGACTTATCACAATGCGATTTATGCCGATCCAAGATATGATGAAACCTATAACTCAGATCCTGCTTCGGTTGAATATACTCATTATATTCCGGTTAATACGGACGAAGGTTTCAGTATTAAAGGGTATGAATTAATTTATCAACAGCCATTTAGCTTTTTAGACGGCTGGCTGTCTAACTTTGGTGTGGTCACTAACTATACCAGGGTGTCTGCTGAAGATATGACAGGTATGTCTGAAAATTCGTATAACTTTACTTTGTATTACGAAGAAGAGGATTATGGCGCGCGTATTTCTGCCAATACGCGTGATGACTATCTATTAAGCAGCCCAGGTGGCAATGGTCATGTTGAAGAAATGAAATATGGTCCGACTCATATTGATTTATCATCGTTTTATAACGTAAATGAAAATCTGACGGTCACTTTTGAAGTCATTAATTTAACAGACGAAAAAGAGCGTATTTATGGCACAGGTTATGGCGATTTAAACTTAACCCGTGAATACAACCATACTGGTACTTATTTCTTTGTAGGTGCCCGATATACGCTGTAACTGAGTTCTTGATTCGAGCTAGCGCAACTTTCTTGAGTCCTTGAACCAATAGAGGCAGGATCCCCGCTTGCCTCTATTTTTGTATTTTTACACGAGTAAATTAATTCACCATTCATTTAGATTAAGCAAAATTAGGCGACAGTCCGTAGTCTATTTGCTAAATTAATCTCAGCTGCGCATAATAAAAATTACCCAACGAGTCTATTTTTCAGCCTTTCAGCGCTATTTTTCTTACTAATCGCTTGCTATTAGGTATATAAAAATGCCTTGATAGACGAAAAAGTACCCACATTGGAACGTAAAATAAACAGGCCCTAGGTATAGAAAATTAGATTCCAATTTTACTTCAACTATTCTTGTACGTAGCTGAGGTTAAATTAGCAAACAGGCAAAAGCCAAAATATTTCAATCATTTTCCAGGATGAATTTTGTGTGTAAATTAATGCTTTTACCCGGAATGGACGGCTCGGGTTTATTATTTAAGCCTTTGTTAGACGAGTTGAATCATGATGCTCAAGTATTGGCTTTATCCCTTAAAGGAGAGCAAACATATCAACACCAGCTGAATAAGCTGATGGATATTATTGGTGATAAAAAAGTCGTTTTATTTGCAGAGTCTTATTCAGGGTATTTAGCCTACTTGCTAGCTCTATTAAAACCAGAGAATATTCAACATGTTATATTTGCTGCGAGTTTTATAACCAATCCTACATGGTTGACTCGGTTTTATCCGATGTTGCCATTCAGTTTGCTGAAAACCAAATGGATGCCGGACAGCTTGATTAACCACATATGTTTTAATCGTCTTGCAGGCCCTGAATTGATCGAACTTTTTCATCAGTCTCTTCAAACAGCAAATAATATAATACTTAGAGAGCGAATTAAAAATATCGCTTATTTACCCAAAATACCGCCTAAGCTTAAAACGCCCTGTACTTATATTTTACCAACAAAGGATTGTTTAGTCAGTCAACATGCTGTCAGGCAATTAGTTAATGCTTGTGAGAATATCGAGGTTAAGTCTTTGGTTGGTGGTCATTTTATTGCGCAAACGCACCCAAATGAGTGTGGCAACATCATTAAAAAGGTCATGGGGAGCTTATAGTTTCCGTACCCCTTTATTTATCGCTATGGGTAACTTTTCTATTCAGGGTCGTTTATTTTTAGTGATTAATTTTTTGTTTACCCAACAATCTGAGCAGCAGATTTCGGCAAGTGCGTAGTTGTGGGTAGAGGAATTTAGATCTTATTTTTGACCGAAAAACAAAATAAAGTATTCGGTTTAAAGTGCCTGATTTGCTGCTGATAAGGGCTAATATATGCATAGCATCTGCTCCAACATAAAACTCGTCTCCTAACTTTAACGCAAAGCCCAGATCCAAATTAAAACCTCGCAGGTTGATTTGTTTAACTACTGGATGATTATCCCGGGCGTTTATCAGCTCAAGTGAGCCGATACTTTTTTTAATGCGCAGCAAGGTTGCAAAACGACTGCATATAGGGCATTCATTATCATATACTAGAATGACTGAATGATTATTTCTTACATTTGAGTTTGCTGTCATCTTCTCTCTATTTTCACACGCTTTATGCCTGCTGATTATTATCTGCGTTTTGAGTTACCTTCCCCGAAAGTTAGCTATGGTTATGAATAGCTAATTCGAGGGCTGCACGCTGTATATTTTTATCTGCGACAGACTCAACTGACCAAATAAATTGCTGAATATAAGCTTTTGGCAAACCGGTTTCTGTCGCACCAATTAATACATGATTTAAATACCAGTCATAGGGCTTAAGTTCGTCGTTAATTATGGTGGCTTTGTAGGTGAATGCACGTTCAATTAAGCCTGTATCATTATAAACATCTACTTGATACTGGCTATAACCTTGGCCTAATCCTTCAGCCTGGTCTAATCGTGGCTTTTCTAGCGGGTCGATTATAAATAAAGCGCCTATCACTTCGTCGTGCTTTTTTAACGTTTGATATGCATTACATTTGGCTGAACCATCTGTACTGACTTTATGAAATTTTAGCCGATGACCGGCTAATTTAAAGCGGCCGATTAGTTTTGCACTCGGGACTCTGGATGTTAACCGGGCCGTTGACATATTAGAGCCATACGCAAAATACAGCATAGATTTTCCTGCAAAGATTAATACTTAGGTTTGTAACGGTTTACTTCTTTAGTATTGCTCAGTTTGACTTGATTGGAAATTTTCATTTCTTTGACCTGAATTTCACCGGAGGAATTACCAATTAATAAACGTGCAGGTGTAAACTTGGTATTAAGCTGAAACTGCTCTTCGTTTAAACGGATTTCAACTCTGTTTTGACTGGCACTGAAGCCTAAGTTAAAGGTTTTTTCAAAATCGACAGGTGTAAACTCAAATATAATCGCTTGAGGGTTCGATTCTGTTTTTTGGGCTGAGTCAATCACGTAAGCTCGATACCTTTCATCCGAATTGTCATGTACAAACCTGACACTAATACTGTTTTTTTCGGTGTCATCTGATAGGTAAAAAACAGAAGTAGGTGCCCATTGAGTGCTTTCTCGTTTTATCGTGTATTTAGCGAATAGCTCGATGTTAAATTCATGCCCTAAACCCTGATACGCCCATTGTGAATAGTGTCCCGCAGCTGTATCCAGATTATAGCTATAGGTATGGATTGTATTGGCGCATCCGGCTAATGCGAGCGTTGTGATTAAGCCGAATAATGTTCGTTTCATAATATCATTGTTCCCATAGTTTGAGGCATTTATTTAGGCGATGACTATTTAAAAAATAAATCTATATAATTCATAATCCTACAATATAATTTAACTCAACTTCAGATAAATTAATATTGCATCAGGGTCAGGTAAAATATGTAAATGCAGGTGAACCAGCCAATTGCAAAGACCAGACTTCTTAACGTTGGCTGATTGGTGATATAAAATATCGGATGCAAAAGCCGGGCGGCTAAAAATGTATAGGCCAGATTATCCAGCTGGTTTAAATCAAGTGAACTATTTGCAGCTATTAGTACCACTACCGCAAAAAAGATTAATGCTTCCCATGCGTTCTTTTGTGCCGCAATCGCGCGGGCACCTGCGCCGGTTAACTGAGCCTGTTGAGCTCTGGGGTGATTATTATCAAATTGACCCAATTCTTTTATTCTGAAATAGCCAGCTGTCATCGACAATACGATAGGTAAAATCGCGATTATAAATAAAGTGATTAAAATATCAGGCATGTCGCCAATCCTTTTATTTTGTTATTAGCAGGAAATTAATTATTTTCGGTAATACCGGCGCGCTCAGCGATTTCAGTTTCAAAACCGTTAATGCTGGTTTGATTTTTTTTAAGCCAATAAGCCTCGATTGCATCTATACCATTTCGGTCAGCCCAATTGGTTAAATCATCGCGGTCAGCCTGATAATTAAAATAGGGAACAGACATGCCACAAGACGTTTGAACCATATCAATATCTAAAACAAATATTTGGCGAGTACCGGTAAATTTGGGAAATAACTTGGCATATTGCGACCAATTATCATCTTTCTGATGTAAAACTGACGCGTTTCCGTATGTGCGTAAAATCATAGGCGCGCCTTCAAATGCACAAAACATCATTGTCATTCGAGGATTTTTTAATACATGGGCGGCCGATTCATTGCCACTGCCGGTTAAGTTAAGCCAGGCTATTTTTGAAGGCCCCAGCACTCTTAACGAATCTCCCCCTTTAGGGGATAAATTAACATGTCCTGTATCGGCAGCCGTTGCAACAAAATAAATATTTTGCGCCTGAATAAAATTGATATGCTTTTGATTGAGTTCGCTAAATTGCTTTCCCATTAGATTTTCCTTATTCCTTTAAAAGACTTATTTTAACTATCAGGTTTTTTAGCCTAAGCACAAACCATAATGCAGATTGGTTAATTTACTATTAAAAAATAAACCACATCTAATTTTTAATGTTATGGCAACCAAGCTTAGCATATGGATAGTGCAGTTAATGTTTCATTCGGTCAAATACATAATCCGGAAATTTCACGCATTCAGGCAGAACGATTTTTAGTTTTTGGGCAACTATAAAGGGTGGGTATAATTTGAACCGGTAAAAGAAGCAGGTTCTAATCCACTTCTTTTACCTGAGCTGGAGATTAAAATAGTAGCAGTTAAATACCCCTTAAATCATCTGGGATCAGGCGATACGCTCAAATGCCCAGAATGAACCTAACAATACAATGCTCAATGAAATCAGCGGCATCACGACTTTTTGGTATGTTTTATACCTGAGCAAATACCACATAATGGGGAGCGTGATTATGGCTAAGCTCAGCTGACCAATTTCTACACCCAGATTAAAGGCTAATAGCGGTACAAATACAGGAGCGCCATCGGCGCCAAGGCCAATATCCATTAGCACATTAGCAAAACCTAAACCATGGATCAGGCCAAAGACACTGGTGAGTATCCATCTGAAATGCGGGTGGTGCTTGGTCCATAAATTTTCTAAACCAACATAAACAATAGAGAGCGCAATAATCAGCTCGGTCCATTTAGCAGGCACAGTGACAATATTGAGTGAAGCTAAAGATAGAGTGACAGAGTGCGCCAGCGTAAAGCAGGTAATAATGAGCGCTGCATGTTTCCAATTACGGCAAATAATGAGCAAACCCAGCAAAAAGACTAAATGATCAAATCCAATTAAAATATGCTCAACACCTAGCTCAAGGAATAACGCGAATACGCCTTCCTCATTTTCTTTTTTAGCCGTGTAAGAAGCTTGGGTAATTTGAATCCCGTCCAACCTATGATCCCAGTTATGAACAAACAAGCCCAGTTGAGTGCCTTTTTCATTTAATACTGGGATGGTCAATTTATATTCGCGGTTTGTCTGCTCAATAAAGTCACTGACAAAATCAAGTCGCCCCGGTGTAATCGGGCCTGGGTAAGTGACATTAAATACAACGGCATCTTCACTGGTAATAATTTGAATATCGACATGATTTGCTTTTAGTGGCTTACCATCAAGCGTAACCCGCATAAACTGTTTGGCTTTAGCGGCCAAATGGTCATGTATTTTTGGTAAATTACCCGGGCTAATTTGATTGTTTCTGTCGATAATGTCCTGCGAAAACACATCAGCTGTGACTGACGCAAAATTATATTCAACCCGTAACTGTTTTTGTTCAGTAATGGTCATTTTGGCTTCACCGGAAAATACATCATGTGCCTGAGCGGTAAAGCTAAAAAGCAGGATTATAAAAAGGCTGGTTAGTTTTTGTATCATTTTTATCTCGTTAACATAATTATTGTTATAAGTTGACATTGAGTGGCAAGTTAGTTGTTCAGTGCCCAGACTTTAAAGTTTTTGTATTGGAATTGGGTCCATTTCATCTGACGAAAACCAATTTTACCCCCTGTCAGCGCACTGCCTGTATCAATACCTTCTATAAAAGCTTGATTATCAATGTAATCTATCACTTTTCTGTCATCAATATACATTTTGATATGGTTCTTGTTTTTAACCAATCGAACGGTATGGGGGTGGGTGGACTGGGCTGCTATGCCTTCTTTTCCTTCCTGTAATAAAGAAAAGGTATTGTTTTTACGTAAATTAGCATGGCCCCGATCCGGATTATGTGCTGCATTGGTATAATACGAAATATGATAACTTTTGATATCGCCTTGGGTATATTGGCTGAAGGTACCGTCTCTTTGCGGGAGTGCGGGGCTAAAAATATCTTCTCCATTTACGCCTTTAGCGGCAAAAAAGACAATAACGAGTCCTGCATCTGTTTTTAAATTTTGAGCTTGCCATTCTGCAATAAAAGAATCCGGAAAATCCTGAGGACACCAAAACACATGGTGCATTGTTTCATTGGGTGAATACATTTGCATCCAGCCATCGCTGAATTCCGTTTTCCCTGGACCTTCCATGACCCAGTTTCGAACCTCTTCAGCTGAAGATAAGTCATTAGAATACAAAAGCGCGCCTTTTTTCGGGTCGCTTTGCGCGGTACTCTGACAGCCCGACAAAAGACTTAAGGTCATGGCTAATAAGCTGAAGTTAAGTAACGTTTTTATATTTTTTATCATTTTTATGCCTTCTTACAGATGAATACATAGCACAATGTCTGGCTTGTTAAACATATTAAATCAAAAACAATCAATAGTGGTCATTGTAATTCATGTGTGATATAAGTTAAACACTATTTGAATAGTTTTCTATTTTGTTAATCTTTCAGCAGTAACTTCTAATAAAGCAGAGAAAATTATGGATCGTCGAGAATTTATAAAAAGAACCACGATAGCTGCATCTATTCCACTTGCACTATCCGCTTGTAGTCAGACCGCTCAGATGGCCAATGCTACCAGTCAACCATTAAACCGAATTTTACGCAAACCTGGTCAGTTAAGTTGGTTGGAAGGAAAAGAAGCTGCCTACCAGCCGGGTACAACCTGGGGTAAACCTTGGCCTCAGGGTGAATTGAATAAATCTCAAGCTTTAAAACTGATTAGCGAACAGGGTCAAAACGTGCCGTTGCAAAGTTGGCCTACCGCATACTGGCCGGATGGTAGTATAAAGTGGACGGCTCATGCGGTTCCTGCTGATGAAAAGTTAGGACAAAATTTCCACATTGAAAAAGGTCAACCTGCAACGCCTAGCTCAGCCGTTAAGGTGAATAAACAAGAAAACGGTATTGCGGTTTCCACTGGCGTTATTTCATGTTTAGTGCCGAGTCAGGGTGAATATATAGTCACCAATATGAAACGTGGCGGTAAGTTAATTGCGAAAAACGCTCGATTAGTCGGATTAGTTCAGGATCAGGCCGAAAATGAACCGGAAAATCCGGCTCAGGTTGAAAGCTTTGTCTCCAGTGTGGAAACGGTTGAAGTTGATCAAACGGGTCCGGTACGGGCTGTTATTAAAGTGAGTGGTAAACAAAAGCGCCAGTCCGGTAGTGAATGGCTGCCATTTACACTTCGTCTGTATTTTTATGCAGGCGGCGAAACCATTAAAATAAGTCATACCTTCATTTATGACGGTGACGATCAAAATGATTTTATCCGAGGCTTAGGTCTGCGCTTTAATGTTGTCCAAAACGATAAAGAACTTTATAACCGCCACGTAAGATTTGTCGGTGAAAATGACGGGCTATGGGGCGAGTCACCAAAAGGCATTACAGGTTTACGTCGTGATCCTGGTCAGGCGGTTAAAGATGCGCAGGTTGCGGGTATTGCAACGCCGCCGATTAGTGAGTGGGATGAAAGAGTCAGCAGTCGAATGCACTGGATCCCAACCTGGAATGACTTTACGTTAACTCAGGCTAATGCAAATGGTTTTACCGTGAAAAAACGGACCAAAGCCGGTCATGCCTGGATAGATGCGGATCAGGGCCACAGAGCGAATGGTTCCACTTATTTAGGTGGGGTATCGGGCGGCGTATTGTTTGGCATGCGCGATTTCTGGCAACTTCACCCGGTGCAGGTTGATATTCGCGGTGCTGGTTTAGACGAGTCAGAAGCCACGCTTTGGTATTATTCACCGGAAGCGCCGGCAATGGATGTGCGTTTTTATCATGATGGTTTGGGCCAGGAAACTTACGACCAGCAGCTAGACGCTTTGAATATTACCTATGAAGATTATGAACCCGGATTCGGCACCGCCTATGGCGTTGCCCGAACAACCGATTTTACGCTGGCGATTTTAGATAAAACGCCTGCACGTCAAGATACGGTAGATATGGCCAAAGTTATTGGTCAGTCTGATTTAGTAGTGGCTTCTCCAGAAGATTTTATTGCCAGCGGGGTATTTGGTGGTTTATTCAGCTTACCGGATCGCTCAACGCCAGCTAAAACAGAAATTGAAGACAGGCTCGACTGGAGTGTTCAGTATTATAAAAAACAAGTCGATCAGCGCCACTGGTATGGTTTCTGGAATTTTGGCGATGTCATGCACACTTATGATGAAGACCGTCATGTCTGGCGTTATGACATTGGTGGATATGCCTGGGATAATTCAGAGCTATCGCCTGATTTATGGTTGTGGTTTTCGTTTTTACGAACGGGCGATGCAGATACCTTTCGAATTGCTGAGCGTATGACACGACATAACCGGGATGTGGATATCTATCATGCCGGTCGATTTAAAGGTTTTGGTACCCGTCATAATGTACAGCACTGGGGCTGTAGTGCAAAACAGCTCAGGGTCAGTACTTCAGCCTATCGCCGTTTCCATTATTATCTGACGGTGGATGACAGAACTGGCGATGTATTAAATGAAGTGGTTGATGCGGATGAATCATTGGCGAATCTGAATGCGACCCGAAAAGTTGCACGTGTAAATCCAATCCCGGATAAAGCTGTGATGGGCGTAGGAACCGACTGGGGCTCAGTTGCAACCAACTGGCTAACCGCTTGGGAGCGAACTGGTGATGATAAATATAAACAGCGTTTAGTTAATGCGATGAAAGTGATTGGCGGTCATAAAAATGGCTTCTTTGCCGGTTCATTTGGTTATGATACCCAAACTAAAACGCTGATTCCGTATCCGGATGCCGGGCCAACTATTTCTCATTTGAACTCAGTATTTGGTTTGATTGAAGTTAATACTGAACTGAACCAGCTATTGGATGTGCCTGAATACAAAGCCGCATGGCTTAAATACGGGCGTTTCTACAGCGCGAGCCGTGAAGAGCAACAAGCCGAGTTTGGCCGCTCTTTCCGAGGTAACAGTTTAACGGTTGGCCATTCAAGACTGACCGCTTACACCTCTAAAAATGAGGATGATCCTGCACTGGCTAAACGTGCCTGGATAGAATTCACCAAAGAGTGGGGGGGTAAAAAGACAATAGGAACGACCCAAGTTGAAGGGCCTGATGTGTTAAACCCGGTAGATGAAGCGCCTTGGGTATCGACCAATGGTGCATCTCAGTGGGGTCTGGCTGCAATTCAAAACCTTGCATTAGCCGGTGATTATTTAGAGTAACATTTTGTTAAATATTTAATCATAGCGTTGTAAATTATCCGGCTCAAGCAGTTGAGCCGGATGTTTCTAAAAACTTTTCACATAACACCTTGTATTAAAAGATAAAATAAATTATTTTAATTATCCTCTATTGATAATAATTGCTGACTTTTAGTCAATTATTAAACTTTTCTTTTCCCTTTCCTAATTTAAATTCACTCAATAACCACAAAATATTCGCTCACAAACAATCAAAAGGTTGCATGTTATTTCATTTTGGCATAAAGTTGCCATTAAATTTAATTTAATATTAACTTTTGTAACTTATTGTGATTGGATTGTAGTTTTGTTGAATTAACTAATTTAATAGTTTGACTGAAAGTTAATCAGTGAATAGGCAATTTTTAATCAGTTAAGTTTTATTTTGATTTTATGATCACGGCTTATTAGCGTTTCAGATAGAGGAAAACCCAGCATGCCAGCACTAGCTCATGATATTCAGTATTCAACTGTTCGTACTAAAATTGATAAATTAATTGATAATCTTGTTAACATTAAAGATGAAACCGGTGAGTTTTTATTAAAGTTAGAAGATGGTCGCGTCATTGATACAAAAGGCTGGGCCGGATGGGAATGGACCCATGGCATTGGTTTATACGGTTTAATGAAGTACTGGGACATCACCGGTGATGAAAAACCAAAAGAAATTATTGAGCAATGGTTTAAAGACAGATTAGCTGAAGGGACTGCGACTAAAAACGTGAATACTATGTCACCGTTTTTAACCTTAGCTTATATGCAAGAACGTAGTGGCGATCGTAGCTTTTTACCTTATTTAGATGTATGGGCTGAGTGGATTATGGACGGTATTCCACGTACTGAAGAAATGGGCATTCAGCACATCGTTTACAACTCAGAAAACTATCAGCAAATGTGGGATGACACTTTAATGATGAGTGTTATGCCATTAGCTAAAATTGGTTTGTTGTTAGACAGACCTCACTATGTAGAAGAAGCAAAACGTCAGTTTATGCTGCACACCAAATATTTAGCTGACCGTAAGACAGGTTTATGGTTCCATGGCTGGACATTTGACGGTCGCCATAACTTTGCTGATGCATTATGGGCGCGTGGTAATTCTTGGGTCACAATTGCAATTCCTGAATTCATTGAATTGTTAGATTTACCAGAAACAGATGCAACCCGTATGTTTTTAATTGAAACATTAGAAGCTCAGGTTAAAGCCTTAGTTGAAACTCAGCATGAAAGTGGCTTGTGGCATACGATTATGGATCACCCAGATTCTTATCTTGAGGCCTCTGCGGCAGCTGGCTTTGGTTACGGTATTTTAAAAGCGGTTCGTAAAGGTTATATCGATAAGAAATACGAAGAATGTGGTATTAAAGCGATTAAAGCTGTAATTGAAAACATTGATGAAACAGGTGAATTACAACAGGTTTCATTCGGTACGCCTGTATTTGATGATGTTCAGGGCTACAAAGACATTCCTTTAACTTCTATGCCTTATGGTCAGTCAATGGCCATTCTTGCATTAGTTGAGTTTATGAACCAATACATCTAATTAAAACGACATAGGTTGGGCTATCTAGCGCCCAACCTATTTATTTTTAGGTTCAAACTTACCCATTAACAGAAGTAATAGCTTTGGGGGCTATAATGACACAACGTAAAATCGGTTTTTTTAACTATACCGCCTATGGTTTAGGTGATGTACTCGGCGCAGGTTCAATGGCTGTTATCAGTGCCTGGGTTTTATTCTTCTATACAACCTATTGTGGCTTAGGGCCGCTTGAAGCGGGTATTATTTTCGCCTCTGCTCGTATATTAGATGCGGTTGCCAGCCCCCTAATTGGTTATTTATCTGATAATGCCGACTCAACTCGTTTAGGCCGTAAATTTGGCCGTCGTAAAGTATTTTTACTGTTTGCTATTCCATTATTGCCCAGCTTTGCTTTCATGTGGGTGAGCGGGCAGCACTTTTTATATTATTTATTTACTTATATTTTCTTTGAACTGGTTTATGCCTCTGTATTGATTCCATACGAAACGCTGGCAGCTGAGATGACAGATGATTTTCGTAAAAAAGGCATGTTTGCAGGTGCTCGTATTTTAGTGGGCCATTTATCTGCAATCGCCGCGACGATTTTACCTGCTTGGATTGTGGCTGTTTTAGGTGGTAAAGATTCACCGGATACCTTCTTGTACATGGGGGGCATTTTTGCTGTTGCCTTTATGATAGTGGTTGCGGTTGTTTATTTCTTTACCTGGGAGCGTGAAAAAACCGAAGAAGAGCTGGCTAAAATTGAAGCTGAAAAAGTACCGCTTTCACAAGTTTTCGGTAAATTATATAAAGGCTTAGGTTTTACTTTAAAAATTCGCGCATTCCGTCTGCATCTGGGCATGTACCTAGGTGGTTATATCAGTCAGGATATATTTAACGCTGCATTTACTTATTTTGCCGCTTTTGCATTAGGCAGTATTTTTGCTTACAGCGCGAGTGAATCTCTTAGTTTAACATCTTATTTGATGGCTTCTATTTTCACAGTTCAAACCATTGCAGTTGGTTCTGTGTTTGCCTGTGTTGCTTTATTACCAAGATTTTTCCCGGCACTGACATATCGCTTTGCCGCCGTTGCTTATATCGTCGGTATAGTAGGTTTAGCCGGTTTTTATTATGCAACGCCTGAATCACAGGCTGGTCAGATTAGCTGGATGGTGATAGCGCTAGTTTTTGCGGGTATTGGCCGTGGTTTATTAAATTATATTCCTTGGAATACTTACAACTATATGGCTGATGTTGACCAAATTGTTACTGGTCAACGTCGTGAAGGTAGTTTTGCCGGGGTGATGACTTTTATCCGTAAAGCGGCTCAGGCGAGCGCTGTATTTGCGGTAGGTGCAGCGCTTGAGATGGGGGGGCTGGTTAAAGGTCAGAAAATGCAGAGCCAGGAAGTGATGGAATCGATTGTGTCTATTATGACTTTCGGTCCGATTCTGGTATTAATTTTTGGTTATTGGGTTTCAACTAAATTTAAATTAGATACAGATACTCATAAAATTTTAATGGATGAGATTGCCCGATTTAAAGCTGGCCACAGAGAGCCATCAAGCCCGGAAGCACAAGCGATTGTTGAAGATTTAACCGGTTGGAAATATGATCAATTGTGGGGCAATAATGAAGTAGGTCGTGAAGCGGCCGGAGAGTCAGTATCTGAAAAAAAGTGCGCAGGTGAAGCATAGCTATGAAAGTATTTAATTATGCTGCAGCGGCTTCACTGTTCGTTACTGCATGTTTGTCAGGCTGTGCCCTTACCGGTACAGCTGACAGCAGCCAAGCTCAGCAAGCGTCGGCACCTAAATCATGGATAGATCCGGATACGGGCCATAAAGTGGTACGCTTATCGGATGAACCAGGCTCACGTTCACTCTATTTCCACCAAAATGCATATGCGGCTGACGGTGATAAAATGGTGATTTCGGTTGCTGAGCCTAAAGGGGTCGCAGTGGTTGATTTAAAAACCTTTGAAAGTAAGCGTCTTTATACCCATCCGGATGCAGGCATTTTATTTATGGGGCCCAAAGGACGTGAGGTTTATTTAACTCAAATAGCCCCGGATGAAGATGGTTTGCCTGTACACCCGCAAAATGAATTGCAAAAGCCGACCAAAATAATCGCGGTTAATATTGATTCTGGCAATGTACGTGAAATTGCAAGCATACCACGCGGTAAAATTCATTCTATTAATATGAATGAAAGCCTTTTAATTGGTGCTTTTGCAGAAAAAGCGCATAGCTTAGAAACTGGCCCGCGTTTAGCGCGTTTTGAAGCCAGATACGAAGCAAAAGGTCCGGATGGTAAGCCACTTACATTTGCTGAAGCAAAAGAAGTGCGCATGGACGAGCGTTTGGAAATGCGCATTCCTATGCAAATGTTCACAGTGGATACTAAAACTGGCGAACAAAAAGTCATTATGCAGTCAACTGACTGGCTTAACCATATTCAGTTCTCACCAACGGATCCTGAAAAGGTGATGTATTCACATGAAGGCCCCTGGCATAAAGTGGATCGTATTTGGTTGACTGACATTAATGGTAAAACGCCGCAAAAAATCCATACCCGGATGATGAATATGGAAATTGCCGGTCATGAATTCTGGAGCTTTGATGGCAAAGAGATTTATTATGATTTACAAACGCCACGAGGCGAAGATTTCTGGTTAGCCAGCTATAACCTGGAAACCGGTAAAAAAGTCTGGCGCCATCTTGAACGGGATGAATGGTCTGTACATTTTAATATTTCGCGAGACGGTCAATTGTTTGCTGGTGATGGCGGTGATGAAGAAATGGTTGCCAAAGCACAAAACGGCAAATGGATTTATTTATTTGAATCTCAGCCTATTCATGATGTTGCCGGTATTCATGCCCGCAATGCAGAAGAACTGGTGCGTCCGGCCAAACTAAAAGCCACTAAACTGGTCAACATGGAAAAACATGATTATCGCTTAGAACCGAATGTGACTTTTACACCGGATGGTAAATGGATTGTTTTCCGCTCGAATATGCATGGTCCTGTTCATGTATATGCTGTTTCAGTTGAAGCGGAAAAATAACCAATAAAATATTCTACGAGAAAAGGGGATTCAGTTCCCCTTTTTTCTATTTATACCCGGTTTGTGTCAACCCATTCGGGTTTAAAAAATTTTAAGGAAACTTTCAATGCGAAGTTTATTAGCGCTTTGTTTAACCTTGTCTTTAGTTGCCTGCCAATCCACTGAGCAGGAAAAGTCGAATGAATTAACCACAAATAATATTGCCCCTAAGCCTTTATACCGGGACCCTGGATATGATGGTACAGCAGATCCTATTGTGATGTGGAATCCAATGGAAGAACGCTGGTTTATGTTTTATACCAACCGCCGCGCCAGTGCTGAGGGATTAAGCGGTGTGGCCTGGGTTCATGGCACGCCGATTGGCATTGCTGAATCGACCGATGGTGGCGTAAGCTGGACTCATAAAACGGACGCTAACATTAACTATCCGTATGCGCCAAAAGATGAACCTGCGACCTATTGGGCACCTGATGTATTCCATGAAAACGGTGTCTATCATATGTACCTGACCATAGTGCCGGGTGTATTTGAAGACTGGCGTCATCCGCGTTCTATCGCGCATTTTACCAGTACAGATATGCTCAACTGGGATTATGTTTCTACGCTTAAATTAAACTCTAATAAAGTGATTGACGCCGATGTGGTGAAATTACCGCAAGGCGGTTACCGCATGTTCTATAATGATGAGCCGGATGGTAAATCGGTTTATTATGCGGATAGCCCGGATTTGTATACCTGGCACGATCAGGGTAAAGCTAAACTGCAAAGTCGCGGTGAAGGCCCAACGACCTTTTTCTGGAAAGGCTATTGGTGGTTAGTAGTAGATGCCTGGAGAGGCTTAGCCGTTTACCGTTCGACGGATTTAGAGAACTGGCAACAGCAGGACTCTTATTTAGTCGCAGAGCCGGGTACAGGTAAAGATGATGGTATTAACGGTGGTCACCCGGATGTGATTGTTGAAGATGGCAAAGCCTATTTGTTTTACTTTACTCATGGTGGTCGCGTAGGTGAGAATAAAGGCAAAGATAATTATGAAACGCGTCGCAGCTCTATTCAGGTAACCGAACTAAAGTTTGATGGTGAATGGCTAACAGCTGATCGTAATTCACCAACCCGGATGACGCTCAAACAAAAGTAAATAATATAAAGGTATCTAATATGAAAAAACGCCTGGTCGCCATTTGTTTAGGGGCTTTATTAATGAATGGCTGTGGTTCTACTTTAAAAGCAACGGCAGCCAATCAAGTAGTGGATGACACATCTGAGCATATTCAGGTGATAGATTTATATGCCGGGGATATTCCGGGTGAAATTAAATTACCGAATCAGGAAGTCGTTCGCGATCCGACACATCCGGATACTTTTATTATGGATGTAAACCAGCCTCAAATAACGGTTTACCAGGCCGATCCAGCCATTGCCAATGGCACGGCTGTGATTATCTGTCCGGGCGGCAGTTATAAAGGGGTTTCGATAGTAAAAGAAGGCTATCAGGTCGCCGAGCGTTTAAATAAATTAGGCGTGACCGCATTTGTTTTAAAATATCGTATGCCCAATGACAAAACCATGCTGGATAAAACAACGGGTCCACTGCAGGATGTTCAGCAAGCCATTCATATGGTGCGTGAAAAGAGCAAACAGTGGGGGATTAAAGCGGATCAGGTTGGGATAATGGGTTTTTCTGCCGGTGGTCATTTAGCTTCAACGGCAGCGACGCATTTTGACCATGCTGTTATGCCGGAATATAAAAATGCGAATTTACGACCGGATTTTCAGGTATTGGTTTATCCGGTTATCAGCACTAAAGACGGGGTGACTCATATGGGATCACGCGAAAATTTATTGGGCAAAACACCAAGCGCTGAGACGCTGGCGCATTATTCCAATGAAACTCAAATTACCCCACAAACACCCATTGCTTTTATCGCCCACGCCAGTGATGACAGAGCCGTACCGGTTGAAAATGCCTTGTTATATGTTGAAGCACTGGCTGAAAATAAAGTGCAGACAGAGTTAGTCCTTATGCCAAGCGGCGGTCATGGCTTTGGTATGCGTAATGAGTTTGACTGGTTTGAATCCTTGGCCCAGTGGCTTAAAAATAACCAACTCCTTTAATTAAAAACCACGTCCTTTAAGCCGCTTTGAATATCAAGCGGCTTTTTATTATCAATCGATCCTAAACGGAAGCATCAATATGATTGTTTTAAAGTACCTTAAAGCAAATTCAGCTTATCTAATGGCTATGGCCCTGACTGTATTATCTGTAAGCGCTTGTGTTACCAATGGAGACAATATTTCGCATGAGTCTGCATCTGAAGTCGCCAAATTACAATCCGGCGCATCTGTATCAGATGAAATTGCATTAAAAGCGTTAAATGAGGATTATCAAAATAAATTAGACGGTGTTAAAGATTTAGCCGACCAGATAGGGTTTTTACATATTACCGCTGATAACCTGGCTAAATTCAGAGCAGATGAAGCGGCTAAACCTTATCGTCCTAAAGCATCGCCTCACGTTTTTAAAAAGGTGATACCAGGTCAGCCTAACCAAGCGGATGTGACTGTATATGTGATTAATGCGAAGCAGGGCGACAAAAAACCTGCGCTTTTATATATGCACGGCGGTGGTTATATTCTCGGCAGTGCAGCTCATTCAGTGGGCGGTATGCAAAAAGTGGCTGAACAGCACGATGCAACTGTGGTTGTCGTAGAATACCGGCTTGCACCGGAAACGCCTTTTCCCGGCTCCTTAGAAGACAATTACGCTGCGCTTAAATGGATGTATCAGAACGCAGATGAAATCGGCATAAACAAAGATAATATCGTCATTATGGGTTCCAGTGCCGGGGGCGGACATGCGGCTATGCTGGCTATTGCTGCACGTGACAGAGGCGAAATGCCGGTTAAGCATCAAATTTTAATTTACCCTATGTTAGACGACAGAACCGGCAGCAGTCGCAAAGTGCCGGCGCATATTGGCCAGTTACTGTGGACGCGCACCTCAAATCAGTTTGGCTGGTCGTCATTATTAGGGCAGCCTGCCGGCATGGACACTGTGCCTTATGGCTCAGTTCCGGCCCGAGTTAAAGATTTATCCGGCCTGCCGCCGACCGACATTATTGTCGGCGCTATCGATTTATTTGTAGAAGAAAATATCGATTATGCCAAACGCTTAATTCAGGCCGGTGTTGCAACCGAGTTACATGTTTTACCGGGTATGTTTCATGCGTCAGAAAATGTTTACCGCGATGCGGATGTGTCTAAACAATTTCATCAGATAAAAGATAATGCGATTAAACAGGCGCTTAGACAATAAAGGTAAGTGTATATATTTTATAGCCGGCGGGGCGCATTTCGGCTGGCTGAAATTTAACGGCGTAAACGCCGAGCTACGATTATATACGGGTATAAATGAATGATATGTAGGTCGCCCTTTAGGGCGATTGTTCAATAGAGTGGAAGTTGTTTACGCGTGCTTTAGATCAACAGATGTATTGTTTTAATTTTTAAAAGGAATTAGCTCAGAGATGAAATATTTAAGCCTAGTCTTATTAAGTTTATTGATAACTTGTCATGTTAATGCAAAAGTTTCTCAACCCAGTATAAAGCTAGCTTCGTTGACTGAATTGCAGATCCAACAGCTGGCAAAACTCGGCCGGGTTTGGGGATTTGTAAAGTATTTCCATCCGAATGTTGCCAAAGGTCAGCATAATTTAGATAAAGAAATTATTCGAATTATGCCTGACTTGCTTGAAGCTGAATCGACCACCCAAGCCAATCTAATGCTTTCCCAATGGATTAAAAGCTTAGGTGAAATGCCAGAGTGCAAACCTAATTGCATTGTGCGTAAATCTGATTCATTCAATACTTTTGAGTTTGATAAGAAGTACACGGATACTAACTTTCAGCAATTTCCAGATGTGAAATTTAAGTCAAAATCTAGTGAATATACTTTAATCGAAAAGCCGGAAGATCATCTGAGCATTGATTTTAGCTGGCTCACAGATCAAAACTATCTTGGCGAGCAACTCAGTAAACAATTAACTTATATTTTGCATAACCGGACTGAACAGGCACACTATTATTATGGGTATGAAGGCACGGGCAATGTCAAAGTATTACACGAAGATGATTATCCAGATAAAGCTGCGCATGACTCCGGCATTCAGCTTATTGCATTATTCCGCTTTTGGAATCTGGTTGAGTATTTTTCGCCCTATAAATACCTAACAGACAAAAACTGGCAGCAGGTCCTGACTGAATATATCCCCATATTTGCCAGCGCAAAAAATCATGTTGAATACCATGATGCATTACTCAGACTGTTTGCTGAAACCGACGATGCGCACACAGGATTTCTAAAATACAATAAAGAGGCGATTGATGAATTATTCGAGCCTTACGAATTACCCATCAGAGTTAAAAAAGTTGAAAATGAGTGGGTGATTGCCGACATTATAACGGGTTATGACGATGTGCTTAAAATCGGCTCCGTTGTTGAAAGTATTGATGGCCGCAATCTGCTTGAATATGAAAAATTTCATCAAAAATGGGCAGCTGGTGGTAATGACGCTATTATTAATTCAATTATTGCACGAAGAATTGTTCGAACCGGCAAAAGCAGACCCATTGTTAGCTTAAAAAGTGGTGAGCAAGCAAGTGAACCTGCCGTCGCATACGGCGAGACTCAGCGCCATTTTTATAATAAAGCTCAAACAGCAGAGCCTTATAAGTTGTTAACTGACGATATTGGTTATTTAAATTTAGGTTTATTGACCCCTGAGCAAGTAGAACCTGCAATGGAAACTTTTGCTGATTTGCCGGTAATTATTATTGATGTTAGGGCTTACCCTAAAGGAACCGCATGGACATTGGTTAATTATTTATTGCCAGAGCCTACCGGTTTTGTCCGATTTGTCAGCCCAGATAAGAAAACACCGGGTGATTTTGTGATGAGTCCAGTTTACAAGCTAGGTATAGTTAACCCGGATTATTACAAAGGCAGAGTGATTTTATTAGCCAATGAAAATAGCCAAAGTCAATCAGAATATACTCTGATGATGCTTAGAAAATCACCAAAAGCGATTGTAGTCGGCAGTCAAACCGCAGGGGCGGATGGCAATGTGAGCTATATAAAATTACCGGGCGGTGTTAAAACAGCGATATCGGGCTTAGGGATTTTAACCCCTGAAAAAAGACAAACACAGCGTGTGGGCATTATTCCGGATATGGAAGTCAAGCCGACGATAGAAAGTATTAAACAAGGAAGGGATCTAGTGCTGGAAAAAGCAATTGAATTGGCCAACTCACCGCAAGCATTTGAAGCTTTATTGCCGAGTAAAGTGCAGTTATAAGCGGGAGTTCTGGTATGTTTTACACGTCTGTTTAGGCAGCTGTTTCTGGCCAATTTCATCAGATACAAGAGCAGATATTACAGAATGCATAGTATGATTAGGCCTTTAAAGTGACATCTTATTGATAATAGGCACAGTTGTTACTGTGCTCAGTTTGTAATCGGTCATTCTCAAGGATAATGTTCAGAGAAGATGTAATTTACTAAGATATCATTGAGTTTATTTTATAATCTGCAATCCAATTTAAATTTCTAGTTAAAAATGGATTATTAATTAGATTGCTTTGAAAACTTATAAGCCTTATACCGTTTTTATTTGATTTTGAATGTTTAATTTTCTGCAGTACGCCATCAGTGGTTCGAGGTAGTCTGCACAAAACGGGCTAAAGCCCGAGCTACAAACCTCTTTAATTCTTCATATCTTTTTGGAAAACGTACTGGTTTGATATCAACCAATATTGAAAAATGGTTCTGGAGCCAAATGGATTGTATTACGGGTAAAAAATGCGATTCCTCATCGCGCACGCCTGCAGCGCTAAACCAAGCATAAACTCGATATTTGAATTCTATTTATATCTTGTTTATGTAAAAACTTGTGTTCATACGCTGGCAACTTTATGATAAGCGGCTTTTAAAATGAAAGCCGGAACATCATGAATAAAGCGTCATCAGAACCGTCAGTTGAGTTAACTCAATTTCAGACATTAAGCCAAGAAGTCCAGCAGGGTAAAGTGGAAGAAACTCAATTTTTTGCGGAGTTTTTAAATACCAAATTTCATATTGCCATTGAGAAAAAATTTGATGAAGAAAAGCCGACTTTTGATTATTTGGTGTATGAATCAAAACAAACACCGGATGCGTTCACTGTTGTGATCTCAGAAGACGAAAGCTACATCAAAAATATGGGCGCTACAGATATATTGTTTATTAAAGGCGGCGATATTATTAAATCCTTGCATCCTAATTTGGAAATCACAATTGTTCACCGTGGTGGCGGTATTGGGATGACTGTCGACAAGGTGAACTTTTTAAAGCAAAACGTTCAGTTTAAATAACCGCTAACAATAGAGTGCTTAAAGATGCAAATATTATCGCTTGAGTTGCTTGGTCAGCCTTTAACTTTGTCAATGGATGAAGAGGCTGTGCAGTATCTTGTTTGGGGTGAACAGGTTGTCAGTCAAGTCGATTTGAAAAGCCTTAAAATCCCGGAAATTGTGCACCGCTTTGAACTGCCAGCAGATCAGCAAAACGTTAATATCAGCTTAAATATGCAACTCACAGATAAAGGCGTTAATTACCAGCTTTGGCAGAATAGTCAAAGGCTTGATTCAGGAAATTTTTTCAATCAGGCACTAAAAGTAGAGCCTGCAAAATCTAAAACCAGCTTTTTTGGACTTGCTGCGCTGGGATTTAAACTATTTAAAAGCGCAAAGCTGATTAAGGTGGCTTTAGCAGGCGCATCGGTTGCGGGATATGCCTGGTTATTTTCGCTGGAATTTGCTCTAGTACTGATTGCTTGTTTAGTTGCGCATGAGTATGGTCATGTCAAAGCTATGCAATATTTTGGCATTAAAACTAAAGGTATTTATCTGGTGCCTTTTGTCGGTGGTCTTGCGGTGGCGGACGATAAAATTAATACCCGCTGGCAGGATGTGGTGATTTCGATTATGGGCCCTTGTTTTGGCCTGATGATGTCGGTGTTATGTTTGATTTTATATGGTTTGACTGAACTTGAGCTTTTTGCTGGCGCGGCAGTATTAGGATCATTATTAAACCTGTTTAATTTATTGCCTATTTTGCCGCTCGATGGTGGCCATGTGATTAAAAGCATCAGCTTTTCAATGCGTTCCTGGATTGGTTTATCGGTTTGCACGGCCGGCATTGTTTTAGGGGCTTTTATTTCGTACGTATTTGGCTTGTTTTTATTAGTCTTCTTTTTAATTATTGGCATGATTGAAATTGGCACTCAGTGGCAACAGCGACATTTATCACATTTGATCCCACTGGACAGATATGGCCAGGTTTTTTCATCGGTTTGGTATGTTTTGGTTTTAGCGGGTCATATTGGAGTGATATATGCGTTTGCTGATTCAGATAGTGCTATTTTAACCTTGCCTATGCAGATATTAAGTCAATAAGTTAATCAGGGTTTTATCAGGCTATTTTAGCAACAATATCATCTAATACCTCGCCGGCCTTTACAATCCGGTCGGCCGCATTGGACATATGCCGGTAGATTTCCCGGCGTTTTAAGATTTCAATCACAAAGCCTATTGCGGAGCCAACCGCGGCGAGTTCACGTGTATTCAATTGTTGCATTAATACTTCCAGTGAGTTTTCGGTTGCTTCTTGCTCTGGGGTGAGAGTGGAAACATAGTGTTCGGCGTCAAATAATTCTGACAAGGCTTTACGATATAATTTTTCGGTTTTTCGCTCTGTTTTGCGGGCGGCTTCGGCGTCTTTTTCCGATAATAAAGGTTGTTTGGCGAGTCTGGCATAGCCTTGCTGCAATGCAACTGCACCTGTATATAATTGTTCTGCCATCAAGCAAGTATGCTCATCCGGCCCTAATTGAAGTGCTTGCATTTCACGCACTGTGGTTTTGGTATAATTCAGCACTTCGTCAATGGCGGCGATGGCTCTGTAAATATCTTCCCGGTCAAACGGGGTTGCAAATGCTTGATGTAATATAGCCATATTTTCAGTTTTTATTTTATCGCCTTTATGCTCTAACTCAATCACATGGCTGGCATGCATTTCGTTACCCGAGCACATAAATTCATATAAGTGTGATGTTGCTTCAACCATCAACTTTGCCTGATTATTCAACAGAGCATGAAAATTTGGCGCAGGTGGAAACAGTTTATACCAGATACGGGTGACCAATCCTGAGTGATGTGATTGCATGGTTTTGCTTCCTGTTATTCTATATTCATAAGTGAAACAATTAGTGTGAATAATGCGCCCAGCAGAGCCGAGCCGGGCAGGGTAAACAGCCAAGTCAATACAATCTCTTTGGCTTTTAACCAGTGAACCGCTTTTGGTCTTTCACTTGCCCCCAACCCCATAATCGAAGAGCTGACGACATGGGTTGTTGATACAGGGCCGCCGAGCAGAGAAGCCCCAAAAATAACCCCGGCGGAGGCCAGTTGCGCATTCAGACCATGCAGGGGCCTTAGTTTATAAATGCCATATCCAACTGTCCGGACAATGCGCCAGCCGCCCATCAAAGTACCCAATGTGATGCTGCATGCACTCAGAAAAACGACCCATAAAGGCACCGAAAACTCATTTAGAGTGCCACCTGAAAGCAGTACTAAAGTGATAATGCCCATCCCTTTTTGTGCGTCATTGGTGCCGTGCGCAAATGCCAGCGTTGCAGCGGTGAGCCATTGTGCCTGAGATAAACGCCGATGAATGGCAGGGTGGGCTGCTCTGAGCATTACTAAACTGACTTTATGAATGATGAAACCGATAACAAATCCGAGCAAAGGTGAAACCAGTAAGGCCACTAATATTTTACTAACGCCGGTTAATTCACCATGAAAAAGCTGTGTTAGCCCCCAGAGGATCTCCCCCGGACCGGCCGATACAAGAACAGAGCCAACCAGCCCGCCAACTAAAGCATGAGAAGAAGATGAGGGCATCGCCAGCCACCAGGTGAGTATATTCCAGGATATAGCCGCGAGTACTCCACTTAACACCAAGCTGACACCGCTTAGTGCTTCCAGTTCACTTAGATCTACAAAACTGCCTATTGTGTCGGCCACCGCCGTACCCGCCACCAAAGGTCCGATAAATGTGAACAGCGCGACCAATATTAGCGCATATGAAGGAGACATAGCCCGGGAAGCAATTAAAGTTGCCAACATATTGGAGGCATCATGAAACCCATTGGTTAAATCAAAAATGAGCACACAAATGATGGTGATCACAATTAAACTGAATAAAATATCCAATATAGCCACCGCTAAGAGTACATATTGTCATACACAGAAGGTGCAGATACCCCGTTTCTATGCTTTGTAAGTGTGCTAAAAATAAATAGAATTATAATTTAAAACAATAGGTTGTAATTTGATATTAATCAAACCTGTAATCGCTTGAGCAAATTGTTAGGGAGATTATTTTTACGGGTTATTACAGCTGATTCGTTTAGTTAAAGACCGCCTGATTTGCATTGGCGGATGAGTTTTGAAGATGATAAGTGAGCTGAACTGAGCAATGAGTAAACGACCCGTAAAGCAAGACAATGATAACAATCGAGTGTATTTAGTCTGGCAAAAACTTAAGCGTGACTTATGGTTCCAGTTTCCTAGCCAAGATTTATTGTACGCAGTGTCTTTGCTTTTAACTGCGGAGTTGGCATATGCAAACAATGATTCAATACAATTACCACAAAATCAGGCGGCCTCTGTTGCGATTCAAAATCAGTTCCATCATATTGATACGCTCAATATCCATGATCCGGCTGTAATCGCTGATCCAGTCAGCAAAATGTATTATGTATACGATAGTTTTCAGCAAGGTTCAAAATACGATAAGCTCACTTCAAAATCAGGTAATTCGGGTGTGCAAGTATATTGGAGTCAGGATTTAGTTCACTGGCAAGGACCTCAGTTGGTTTATGAAATTCCCAACGACAGCTGGGCGGAACCTATGCATGCCCCATGGGCTCCAGAAGTCAGTTTTTATAAAGGAAAATACTATCTGTTTACGACTTTGCATAATTATAAAAATGTGATGTTCAAACCTGATGACCGTCCACTCATTCACCAGCGCGGCACACAGATTTTTGTTAGTGATTCACCATTCGGACCCTTTAAACGATTTGCTAATCAGCCACATACACCGCTTAATGAGATGGCATTGGACGGCACTTTATGGATAGAAGATGGCCAGCCCTGGATGATTTATTGTCAGGAATGGTTGCAAACTGGATACGGTTTATTTAAAGCTATCAAACTATCTGAAGACCTCTCAAAAAGCATTGGAAACCCTATCATCTTATTTAGTGCAGCCGATGCAAACTGGACCGAAAGAACAACCAGTTACGGTGGGTTCGCCAATATTCAGGCATCGATATCAGATGGCCCCTGGCCTTATAAAACCAAAGACGGGCGTTTATTAATTATGTGGTCGAGCTGGAATAAAGACAGAGAAAAAGCCTACACCACGTCATTTGCTTATTCAGATAATGGCAAACTAAGCGGTAACTGGTTGCAGAGAGAACAGCCTGTGATTGACGGTGACAGAGGCCACGGCAATATTTTTAAAACCTTCGATGGTGAACTCAGAGTTGCTTTGCACAGATATTTTAATCAGCCATTTACCCGATTGCAGATTTATTCTGCAGAGGATACGGGCGACACCATTAAAATAGGGCCGCAAATGTTAGGGCATAGATAAGCATTATCTTATTTGGTTTTTCTGAATATTCTGCGTAAGCCTAATAGACCAACTGAGAGTATTAGAAAAGCAATCAATACGATTACCCCGGCTAATTCCCTGCCTATGAAACCCGACGAATAACCCATAAAGTTAAGCTGAGTATCTGTGCAGTTATTCAAGTTGTGCCATATCTGCATCAGGGTGCCGCCACATAAAGTCATACTGCTAATTGACTGAGTCATAACCGTAAATCCAATCATGATGCAGATGATTACAGTTAAAACCGGTTTCTTGTACATTTCATTCATCTTTAAAGCCTTGGTTTTACGGTTTTTCATCGCTTGTTCGTTTTATATCAAAGCAAAATTAATTGTGAAATTCTACTTAAATATGTACAAAATAGTCGGTTCCATCTTGTTAACTTGTTCTTTGATGTCGGTAAATGTATGCCTGGCTGTAGAGAATATTGTTGTCGATTTTACTCGGACTTATCAGAGTATAGATAATTTCGGCGCGTCAGATGCGTGGACGTTTGATCCAATGATCAAAAAATGGATGACCGAGGGTAGGACAGCAGAAATTAATGAACTGGCTGATCTGTTATTTTCGGTTGAAAGTGGCATCGGCTTATCAGCCTGGCGGTTCAATATCGGTGCCGGCAGTAAAGAGCAAGGCGCAGCCAGTCAAATTAATCTGGATGAGCTGGGGAAAGATTACAGACGGGCTGAACTGATGCAAGTAAATGAAAATGCAGCCATCAATCCCAACAAACAAATTGGCCAGATACGATTTCTCAAAGAAGCTGCCAAAAGAGGTGTAAAAGACCTGATTGCCTTTAGTAATAGTCCGCCGGTTTGGGCGACTAAAAATGGTTTAGCGCACCCGGTTGATGAACACATAGGTTCAACCAACTTAAATCCGGATAAAACTCAAGCCTTCGCTCAATTTTTAGTTAATGTTGTGCAGTATTTAAAAGCTGAACAGGGCATAACGATTAATTATATTAGCCCGATTAATGAACCAACCTGGAAATGGGAAGGCCACTTTCAGGAAGGCAATCGCTACAATATGACTGAAGCAAAAGCGGTATACACTGCGCTTTATTCAAAGTTGGCAGACGCGGGTTTAAAGGATTCAGTTGCAATTGAGGCCGGTGAAGTCGTCGAGTATTCAGCCGCATTGAGCGATAAACACTTTCAGCAATTTATGAACAGCGGGCGGGCATTATACAACCAAGGTATGAATGCTCGAGATGTGGGACTGTATAGAAATTATATCGATGAATTTTTGGGTGATGACGGCTTAAAACACAAGATTGGTAACAAGCTATCTTTGCATGGATATTTCTCGGATCATTGGTCTGATCGAATGGGCTTGTTGCGAGAGTTAGTATTAGACAATGTAACATCTGTTTCATCAGATGCCAAAATATGGATGAGCGAAATGTGTATTCTGGGTGGAATCGGAGATAGTCGCCGATTTTATGGATCAGGATTTGACGTGAATGATTTGGATTATGCGCTGCATGTTGGCAAAATGCTGCACCGGGATTTATCGCGAATGAACGCGAGCGCATGGCATTGGTGGCTGGCCGTTACGCCTTATGATTATAAAGATGGATTATTGAAAATTAATCCGGATTTAGAAGCGGATTCGCTGCAAGCTTCTAAAGCCATGTGGGCTATGGGTCAGTTTAGCCGATTTATTCGTCCTGGCTATCAAAGAGTTGAATTATCAAATCCAGATGATTTAGAAGGCATTATGGCATCCGCTTATAAAACCCCCAATGATGAGCAATTAGTTATTGTTGTGATTAATGCCTCAAAGTCTTCCCAACAGGTAGATATTCAGCTTAAGAATTTACCATCTGGTAAAAAGCTGCAAAATTTTAGTGTGTACCAGACTGATCATGAAAACAATCTAACCGAGCAGGCAAACGTCAGTTCAAGTAAGCGTTTAGTCATACCTGAGCGTTCCATCATGACCTTGGTGGGCAAAGTTGACGAGTTTGACCCAGACGCTTTCATTGAAGCGCAAGAAAACACTCAGGTAGCGCCCGATGCGGTCCATCATCCAGTAGAACGTCATTCAGGTGGTGGAGCCGGATTCATTTTCTTGCTTGGGCTAGTCGCTTTGGTTAGCGCAAAGTACAAAATTTAGTTTATTTATTTTGGCAGGCAAATTCAGCCAAGCCAGTGTGTTTGATAGTTAAGGACTTAATATGAGCCTCAAAAACTTAAAATCAGCAATAGTAGGCGTTTTTGCGTCTGTGCTGTGTTTTTCTGCCAGCGCGGTTGAAGACTGGCGTAACCCGGAAGTGTTTCGGATCAACAAAGAACCTGCTCGCAGCTTCTTTTTTAGCTATGAAACGCCACAAGCATTTGATGCTGAAATGCCTTGGGGGCAAAGCAATTATCAATTATTAAATGGCCAGTGGAAATTCAACTGGGTCGACCACCCAGATAAACGACCAGCGGACTTTTACAAACCCAGTTTTAATGTCAGTGATTGGGATACCTTTCCCGTACCAGCTAATTGGGAAATTAATGGTTATGGTACACCTTTTTACCATAGCCATGCCTGTTTTGATAACGAGCTGAAGTTTTTAGAAGGCGAAATTGAATATAATCCGGTCGGCTCATATCGTCGTCAGTTTACGATTCCACAAGACTGGGATGGTAAACAAGTGTTTATTCATTTTGGCGCAGTTAAATCGGCATTTTATATTTGGGTAAATGGTGAAAAGGTCGGTTATTCTCAAGACTCTAAAACCGATGCCGCATTTGATATTACGCCTTATATTCAACAGGGTGACAATACCCTTGCCCTAGAAGTATACCGCTACTCCGATGGTTCATACTTAGAGTGTCAGGATATGTGGCGCGTCAGTGGTATTGAGCGAGATGTTTATTTGTATGCAACACCTAAAGTGGCAGTCAGAGATTTCCATGCTTATACCACTTTATCGGATAACTATAGCAAGGGGGTACTTGAATTCAGCGCGGATATTGATAACCGTTCAGATTCAGTTGCAGATGAGGTTAACCTGACCGCAACTTTAGTTGAAGGCAATGGCCAAACTATTTTCCAGAAAACCATGAAAGTGAATCGAATGGCTTCACAGGGTAAAACTCAAGTTAAATTTACAACCACATTGTCTGATCCTAAGCTTTGGAGTGCTGAAGCGCCTAACCTCTACAAGTTACAACTAAAGTTAAGTTCAGCCAATGCAAAAAGCAGCCAGTATATTGAACGACATATTGGTTTTAGATCAACTGAATATAAAGACGGTAACTTTTTAGTAAACGGTAAGCCGGTTTTATTCAAAGGGGTAAACCGACATGAGCACGATCAGATTACCGGTCATGTGGTTAGCCGTGAGTCTATGTTAACTGATATTAAATTAATGAAAGAATTTAATATTAACGCGGTTCGCATGGCGCACTATCCGAACGACCCGTATTTCTATGATCTGGCCGATAAATATGGTCTGTATGTGATGGATGAAGCTAATACTGAATCTCATGGATTAGGTGCATCGAATCAGGGATCTTCGTATGATCCGGAGAAACATATTGTCAATAAACCGGAATGGGCAGCGGCTTATATTGACCGTGTAGCTAACATGTATGAGCGCAGTAAAAATAACCCGTCAGTGGTGATCCGTTCACTGGGTAATGAGTCTGGTGATGGCCCTAATTTAGAAGCCACTTACGATTGGTTAAAAGCTCAGGAAGCTTCTCCGGTTATGTCTGAGCAAGCACAGCTTCGCCGTCATACTGATGCCTATGGTCAAATGTACGCACCACTGCCGGATATTATCCGTTATGCCCAAACTCAACATGATGAAAGACCTGTATTACTGATTGAATATGAACATGCAATGGGTAATTCTTTAGGTAACTTTAAAGAGTATTGGGATGCATTTGAAAAGTATGATTCATTGCAGGGCGGTTTTGTCTGGGACTGGGTTGATCAAACTTTCCTTAAAGTGGCTGAAGATGGCACCATGTATCAGGCTTATGGTGGTGATTTAGAGCCAGCCGGTACACCAAACAGCGACAGCTTTTGTGCAAACGGTTTAGTCTTTGCTGACAGAACACCTTACCCATATCTGTGGGAAGTGAAAAAAGTTCAGCAGAATATAGGCTTTAGTTTGGTACAAGGCAGTCAGAATCTGGTTAATGTTTTAAATAAAAACTACTTTATTGATTTAACTGCTTATTATTTAGACTGGCAGTTATTAGAAGATGGTCATATTGTTGCATCCGGTTCACAACTGCCACTCACCGCTAAAGCAGGACAAAGCGAACAGGTACGCTTGCCAATTCATTACCAGTATCAACCGGGTAAAGAATACTTTATTAATGTGCAGGCCAAACTTAAGCAAGATGAGCCATTATTGGCGGCCAATCATATTGTTGCAGAAGAGCAGTTAGTGCTCGACAATCAGCCAGCAGCACCAGTGGTTAAGCCATCTGCAAAACTTAACTACAGTGAAAGAGGCAGTTCGGTTAAGTTTAGCGGTAAAGACTTTGCGCTGAATATTGATAAAAAATCGGGTTTGATTTCATCAATAAAATATTTTGGCAAAGAACTGTTAAAAGCAGAATCTCATCCTGAATTCTGGCGTGCGCCGGTTTATAACGATTTGGAAATTGGAAGTTATGAAAGCAAATTTGCGGTTTATCAGCATCTGGGCAGAAATACAGAATTAACTGATTTAGTGATTTCACGCGTTTCAGACAGTCAGGCGAAAGTTGAAATTGAACATGCGTTACCGGCAATTGAAAGCCGATATTTAACGATTTTTAACATTTATGGTGACGGTCAGGTTGATGTTGATATTTGGTTCTATGCAGCGCCGCACAAAAAGTTTGGTGAATTGCCGCGAATCGGTACTATGTTCGAACTAGACACTCAATATAGTAATATCCAATACTATGGCCGTGGTCCACACGAAAATTACTCAGACAGAAAAGCATCAGCGTTTGTCGGCTTATATGAAACGGATGTAGACGGCATGTATGTCCCATATGTTCGACCGTCTGAAAACGGCTATCGCACTGATGTTCGTTATGTCGATTTTTACAATAACAAAGGTCAGGGGATTCGCTTCAGCGCTGCGAAACTGATTGGATTCGGTGCAGAATATTATTCAACTGATGATTATGATGCGTCGAAAAAAGACCATGTTAACCGTAATTTGCATCCGAACGAGCTTAAAAAGCGTGACCGCATTTTTGTGAATATCGACTATGCACAGCGAGGTGTTGGCGGTACAGATTCTTGGGGTTCGGCACCATTACCAAACTATATTTTACCCTGGTTAGATTATCGCTACTCGTACCAGTTTAAGCCTATCAACCTGAGATAAAATGAATAAAATAGTCAGCCAAAGTATTTTTCTTTGGCTGAAACCTCTATTCCCTTACACAATAAGATAGGGTTAGTATTTGTTATTTCGGATGTGTTTATCCTGACATTTATTTTGCCCTGACTTAACGACACTCCAGGTTTTCAATCCATATCTTCGAATTAATTTTACGGTTTTTTATGGCTTTTTCGTTTTATTTTGTAGAGGCTAGTTTTAGCTTTTTAATGCAGAATAATGGATATATAAGTATTATCCGAACCGGCAATCAAGGTCGTTGTAGCAGCCTTAGTTTTGGGGTAAAAGAATGTCAATCATTTCCCGGGTCTTTGTGGAAAATAATGCTTTTTTAAAAAAATTTTTAAAACGCTTCATGTCTTCAGAGCAAGATATAGAAGACATAGTGCAGGAAGTATACATAAAAGCACATAATGCTGAGCAAGAAAAAGTTATTGAACAACCGAAAGCTTTTTTATTTAAAATCGCTAAAAACCTGGCCCTTGATGAGTTAAATAAAAAATCTCGTCTGGTAACTCACTATATTGAAGATTGTATTGCGGCCATCCCGTTGGAAAAAACTGCGAGTATGGAAAGCGAAGTTGAGGCTAATGAATCTTTGACTCTATACTGTGAGGCGATAGAACAGTTACCGGATAAATGTAAACAAATATTTTTAATGCGTAAAGTATACGGGCTAAAACATAAAGACATAGCAACTGAGCTTGGCATTTCGCTCAGTAGTGTCGAGAAACATCTGAAATTGGGTGGTGCATTTTGTCAGCAGTATATTAGTCATAAAAAAGGCTCGGTGAGCGCTGTCGCTGATAATGTCAGTGAACTGAGGAAGAGGAATTTGCGATGAATGATTTTGAAGAGTTTACAAAAAATATGACCAGGCTAGAGTCTGAAGCTTGGGATTGGATCATTCGTTTAGATGCAGATGATGAATTAAATGAGCGTGAAAAATCTCAGTTAACACATTGGCTTGCCCGAAGCCCGGCGCATGTCGAACAGATCCGTAAACTAAATGAGTTTTGGGGTAACCAGGTTTTAGCTGAATTATTACAGCCAGCTAAAAAAATGGAACAAACCAAATCCAAGACAAATACAAACTGGTTTAATCCGGTTTATGGCTTTTCTTTTGCAATCATGCTGGCGATTAGCGGCGGGCTCTTCTATTGGTTTCAATTGGCTCAGATACCAGTGTATTCAAATAGTTATGTCACTGCTTATGGGCAGCATCAAAAAATTAAGTTGGCAGATGGCTCTACCGTTAACTTAAATTCAAACAGCCAGCTAAAAGTAGCTTATTCTGAAGGGGCAAGGGATTTATGGCTGGTAAAAGGCGAAGCGCATTTTTCAGTTGTTAAAGATCAATCAAGACCTTTTAATGTATATGCGGCAAATGGCCGGGTTCAGGCTGTAGGCACTGCATTTACTGTTGATTTGGCGAGTCAGAGCAATTTGAATGTATTGGTGACTGAAGGCCAAATTGCACTTTCACTTGCGCGTCCTGAAAATAATCAACTGAACTTAGATCAAGTATTCTCAACAAACGACTTAACTGTACATTCGGCTTATAGCGGGTTAATGCAGGACGTTGCTTTTATGAGCGCCGGTGATTTTGTGGGTTTTGATAGTTCAATGGACATTGAAACAGTAAAACATGACTTAACTCACTCAATTAAATCACTTACTGCGCAAGCTATTGAAGCTAAACAAGCCTGGCAGCAGGGAGAACTGGTTTTTACCGGGCAGTCGTTAAAAGAGGTTGTTGTACTTTTACAAAGATATTCACCTTTGCAGATTGAAATTGCAGATCCTGAGTTGGAAGATTTGCAAATCGGTGGTCGATTTGAAATTAACAACATTGAAAGTTTGTTTAAGAACCTAGAAGCGAATTTTAATATTGAAGTTCAAAAAAGTGCGCTCGATAAAGTCATTATCAGGTCAAGCATTTAAAAACTAACAATAAAATCCGAAATTTAAACTATTTTAGATGTAATTATATAATACAAATGTTACATTTAAGTTATAAATGATGGTTTTTTGTTGGGTGTAAATGCTGCATCGAAAATTCGCTTATCTTTGTTTGCTTTTGAGCTTGTCTCTAGGAATAATCCCCTTCGGACAGGCTCAACAAAACACAGGCATAAATTCGGTCGAGCAAGTTTTCTATTTAAACATCACTCGTTCAGATGCCGCGAGTGTGCTCAATGAGTTAGCTCGCCAAACTGACTCTGTACTCATTTATTCTTATGAGCAGGCCAGGAAATATCAGGCCAACGCAATTTATGGTTATTTTACGTTGGCTGACGCGCTTGAATATGTGCTGTTAAATACTGGTTTAAGCGCAAATACCCTGTCTAACGGTAGTATTAAAATTTCACTGGCACCGACTGTTCCTGATGAAGCAGACAGTCCTGAACCTATTAAAATAGCGGCCACCCCATTGAATGTTGAACATTCACCTCATCGGGTTGAGGTGATTCAAATTGACGGCATTCGTCGCAGCATGTATCAGGCACAGGATATCAAACGCCAGTCTAATGTTATTCTTGACTCAATTGTTGCTGAAGATATAGGTAAGTTACCTGACATTACGGCTGCCGAGAGTATCGCCAGACTCACAGGCGTTCAGGTAAAAAGATTTAATGATGAAGTCGATAATGTTCTGATTAGAGGGCTGCCATTTTTCACAACTACCTATAACGGCAGAGAATTTTTCACAGCGGAACAGCGTCTGGCGAGTCTTCAGGATTTTCCTTCGCAGGCAATAGCTGAAATCGAAGTCTATAAGTCCAGTTCTGCAGAGTTAATAGATCCGGGATTGGCCGGGTTAGTTAATATTCGTACGCGAAGACCATTTGATTTTGAAGGTGAAAAAATTGCCGGTGGACTTCATTATAATTATAACGATCAACACAAATCTGCATCACCTAACGGAAATCTTTTATATACTAACCGTTGGTCCAGCGAGATTGGTGAGATAGGATTTTTGGCTAATCTGACTTATGCTGAGTCTGAGTTCTACAATGGGGTACGTTTTAATGGCACTCGGTTCCCTCAGGCTTCGGCTGACTGGCGAATTTCACCGGAAGAATATTCATCGGGTAATTTTGTCTTGCCTGATACAGTCGGTTTATACAATTCCGGTGGCAAACGCTGGCGACCTTCAGCAAACTTTTCTGTTCAACTACAACCTAAAGATACTCTGGAAATCTATCTCGAAGGGATTTTTCAAGGATACCGGAGCAACAAGTACATAGATAACTTTTTTGTCAGTCTGACCGATACAGATCCACTTCATGGTTCACCGGTACTTGAAAATGTGACTGTCAAAAAAGGCCCAGAAGTTAATCTGGCTCAAAGTTTAACAAAAAGCGCAGGTCGTGCATCTTGGATGTATCGTCATACAGCGGAGTCTCAAACTGATACCTACCAGTACGCCATCGGAATGATTTGGCAGGATAACGGGTTTAAAATTCTTAGTGATCTGGCTTTTACGGATAGTCGTTATTTTGATAACGTCTGGAGTTTTGATTCCGCAATTAAAGCGCCTCAAACTTTGAACGTGAGTTTTTATAATCCGGCCGGCGGTTCTTTTTTTTCATTCGAAGACTTTAATGCGCTGGATGAATCCGAGTATGTGCTCAGAGGGTATTATGAATCCAGATATAAAATTTATGGCGAGAATATTCAATGGCGCACTGATGTCAGCTATACAACGGACTGGGATTTTATTCACGCTGTTCAAGCCGGGATGCGACTGGCTTCAAGGGAAACCGCGCGTGAAGACGGAGCCCGATATGCCTGGTTGCTGGACTTAAACTTACCCTTATCAGAACTTTCATTCCTTAACCTCAGGCCCACGCCTGTGCCTTACAGAGATAATTCGGATAGCTTTTCACAATATTTAGCGCCGACACGTTCAAGTATTATTAATAATACGGATGCTTTAGCGAATTTTGCATATCAAAATTTAATAAATTTATCTGAGCAGGGCGAAGGATGGCGTTGGGCAGAGCAGCAAGCGAGTGCTTGGAAAGAGACTGATATTGCCACTAATCCGATCACTAATTTTACAGCAAATGAATTCACTTATAGCGGATATCTGCAGGCTCAATCTAGTTTGAAGGTTGCGCAGGTTAATATCGACATAATGTCCGGTATTCGAATTGCTAAGACTGAATTAGATACATCCGGGTTTTCCGCTATAACAGCAAACAATACAATAAATTTCGAAGAGACGAACCGGGCTCAGGATTATATTGATACTTTACCTAATTTACACCTGACAGCTGAAATCACTGAAAAGTTAAAGCTCCGGCTGGCTTATGGCAAGACGATTACACGTCCTAACTTTATTGATCTGAATCCGGCTGTAGCTATTAATCTGCAATTAAATGCTGGAGTTGATGCAGTTGGGTCAGGTGGAAACCCTGACTTAAAGCCTGTTACATCTCATAATTATGATTTAAGTACAGAGTACTATTTTTCAAATAGCGGATTTTTGAGCTGGGCTGCGTTTTATCGGGATTTATTTGGTTTTGTTAACAGCCAGACCCAAACTGTTGAGGACCCTGTCTATGGCAAAATAGAATTAGTCCGGCCAGTCAATTCCGGAAAAGGCAAAATTTATGGGCATGAATTTAATTTTCAGACATTTTTTGATTTTTTCAATCGTGATTTAAAAGGTTTTGGATTTAACGCCAATACGACTTATCAAAAAGGTGTCACCAGTGATCCGGATGAAGCAGGCGAGTATACTGACTACAGAGAGCTGGCAGGCTTGTCTGAATGGACACATAATGTCGCTCTGTTTTATGAAGGTGAGTCTATCAATGCGAGACTATCATACAATTACCGATCTCAGTGGGTAAGCTGGTATGCAGATGCTGTAGGGGCTGGTTTTGCCGGGAATAAGATTCGCGCCCGAGAGCGAATTGATTTTTCAGTTAGTTATGAGCTTGATCCTCATTTAACATTATATGCCGATGTGAATAATTTATTAGCCGAGCCATTCAAAAATGATACTTACATTAATGAAGATAGTCGCTATCCTCAGGATGTAAGATATGAAGGCCGATATTTTGGGGCCGGCCTTCGTTTTAATTACTAACGTTTGTTAACTTTAGCAACATAATTTTCAGAACATGCATACACTGCAAGCGTTTATCTCTGCTGCCTATGCTTGTTATTTATTGAATTGCTTGTTCTTATCCGCATTTTTTAAGCGCTCATACTCAGCTTTTGATAAACTGACAACTGTACCATGGCGCACAGGGTGGAATGGAAAAGTCATTTTTTCACCTGCGCTAAATTTGCCAGAGCTTAAATTATCCGTTTCAAATGTTTGATAGCCAGTGCCTTTGCTGTACTGATCGAGTAATAACTTCCATTTAGCTGGCTGGCCGTCTTTCGCTTGCTGATAAACAAATGCGGCTGGACCTTCGTAACCTTGTAACTTATCTAAGGTAAAGCCTTCAACATCTTGCCAGCCGCTCATTAAATGTTGGCTGGTTTCCATTGTAATCGCTTTTGATTTTTCATCTTTGGTAAAACGATAGTATGTGCCGTTTTCGTTGACGATTGTCGTGTCAATAACAGTAGTTGGTTTTTCAATATAAATAAATGGTTCGCCAAAGGTTTTAAAATCTTTAGTGCGAGCAGCCCAAATACGGAATTTTGAGAAGTTATCATCTGAGGTTTGTGATGCCCAAAATGCCATATAGGTTTGATTTTCTTCATCCCATACCGCTTCTGGTGCCCAGGCGCTGCCTGCATTATCGGGTGCAACTTTCACTAAACGAGGTTCAGACCAGTTGACTAAGTCAGTTGATTCCCAAATGACCAGCGATTTACTGGCACGAGTGGATGCACGGTCCCAGTCGTGATTGGTTAAATGAATAGAAAGATCTGTTGCTATCATGAAAAATTTATCATGGTTTGGCGAGCGAATAATAAAAGGGTCACGTACGCCTTTATCACCTAAGTCACTGACCAGCACAGGTTCAGCGCCATTAAGTGCCTGCCAGTTATTACCGTCTTCACTTAACAAAAAATAAATTTGCTCAGTCATGGGGGTCGCTTCACCACGGAAAGTTGCAAATAAATAGCCGCCCACTTCAGACTGCATTTCTGTGCTGGCATTATTTGTTTGAGCTAAATTGCCTGTGCCACAGCCAGACATTGCGCAGCTAGAGCCGATTAGCAATGCAAGTAATAATTTTTTCATAAATAATTTTCTCTTTTAATTAGATTATTAGAATCGTTTTAGATTGGATAGTTACTAACTTATTAACGATTGAATCTCGCTGAACCGTAAAAATATTTCTGAATTGTTAATAGGTTACTTTGATTTTAATCAGATTAGTATGATAGATATAAAAATCAAGTGTCAATAGGTATATGATTTTATGAGTATTTACGGTTTTTACTGATTCTTTCGTTTTTATATATGGCTAAAACGTAAAAAATCATAAATGCATTATCCAAGCAAAATGCAAGTTTTAAGATATGGGTGTTATTCGATAGCTCATTCGAACTTTGGCTTGATAGTCAAAATTTTGTGAATCTAAAGAAGCGTCAATGAAAGTAAGTATTTTTATGAAAAAACAAAAGTTTAAATTTAAAAGCTCGTTGATTTTGCTAACCGCATTATTGGGTGGATGTTCGGCTATGTCGGATATCGGCTTAACACAATCTGAGCAAATACAAGATAGCGAAACCCAAGTGCAAATGGGCGCTTATTTAATGGTTTATTTTAAAGACGATGATCATAGCTTACATATGGCGTTAAGTGCCGACGGTTATTCGTTTACTGATATTAATCAGGGCAAAGCTGTGATTGATGGTAAAAAAGTGGCTGAACAACAAGGGATCCGTGACCCGCATATTTACCGCAGTCCGGATGGCCGTTTTTATTTAGCCATGACAGACCTGCATATTTATGCTAAACGTGACGGTTTGCGTGATACCGAATGGCAAAGACCGGGTGAGCAATATGGTTGGGGCAATAACCAAGGTTTTGTATTAATGAAATCGGATGATTTGATTAATTGGTCAACCGCTCGTGTTCGGGTCGATCAAAGTTTTGCCGGATACGAAAATATAGGTGCGGCGTGGGCGCCTGAAACTATTTACGATCCGGTTGCCGACAAAATGATGTTGTATTTCACAATGCGCTTTGGCAACGGCTTAAATAAAATGTATTGGTCCTACGTTAATGATGAATTTAATAAACTCACTACAGAGCCCAAACTTATTTTTCAATACCCTAAAGATATTACCTATATAGATGCTGATATTACTAAAGTAGGGGATACCTACCACATGTTTTATACGCCGCACGATGGCACACCGGGCATAAAACAAGCCACATCAAACAAAATTAATGCCGATTATCAATACGACCCTGAGTGGTACGACACTGAAGCCGGAGCGAGTGAAGCACCTAATGTGTGGAAGCGCATTGGCGAAGATAAATGGGTGCTAATGTACGATATTTATAGCATTTCGCCGCATAATTTTGGCTTTAGGGAAACCACTGACTTTGTCAATTTTACCGACCTTGGCCATTTTAACGAGGGCGTAATGAAAGCGACAAACTTTAGCTCACCCAAACATGGCGCGGTGATTCAGTTAACCGCAGAAGAGGCGACAAAATTAGCCGCACATTGGAACCTCGATATGCAGTTTTAAGCTGCAAAAACAGTAGGCGAAAATTAACCCGCCTACTGTTTATTACAATTGAGCCAAAAGCCAACGAACATTAAACTAATTAATAGCATTTCAAATAGGTGTTTTGTGTAGGTCTGGTAAGCCAGAGGCGCACCTGACAAGTCGCAACATTTATAGCCTATTTGTGCCGATTAAAATAAATTGTGCAAGCACGAAGAAACTAATCCCCTTATAATAATTAACTAAGTTCAGCCAAGCTAATTTAGCTAACATAAGTTATGTTTTAGACAGTTTTAGCCATATTGCCTAAAACGCCCGTTTTGGTGGATTTATTTTTATAGCATTTAAAATAAAGCCAAAAATTTTAAGGCTTGATAAATACTTAGCATTAGAGCTAAGATTCAGCTAAAAGAAATATTGGACAAATTGGTGGGATTAATTGCACCGATTTAGAGACGATTAAGTTGTTAGTTTTCAAGGAGAGTACGTGAAATTTGCATTAGAGTTATTGAAGAAATTCTTTATCAATTACTTTTGGCTAGGCTTAGTAATAATCCTGCTTTCAATCATAATAGATTTTCATTATTTGCAAGCTCAAGCGACTCCTAATTACATAAAAGTCACAATAAAAGCTTTGGAATCTATAGGCATTGCCGTTTTAATTTCTTCAATATTTTCTTTCGCATCAGGAACTTCTGGTTTTGTTGATAAGATCCAATCTTTGCTAGAAGGCATAATTATTAAACGAAATTTTTTAGGAAACATTGATCCAGAAGGAAAAAAAGAGGCGCTAAAGTCATTAATTCAGCCATCTGATACAGAGAAAAATAAATACCCCAATATCGGTGATTACTACGGTTATTTTATTAACAAAACACTAGGGATAGGTAAAAAATCTGTTCGAAGCAATTATCAAGTTAGCTCACGCGCTTATTATGATCCTGAACAAAAACGCATTGCAATTGATGGAACCTATAGTTATCGAGTATATCCTAGTTCCGATGGCTTTCATGAAGTTACAGTTGGGTTTGCTGAAAGAAAAGATGGCCCATCTACTTGTAAGCATATTTCTATTTGTACCCCAGATGGAAAGCGAGAATTAAAAGATAAATTAGAATTTAATGAGGTCGACGAAGGTGGTGATATTTCTAAGCTCACAACTGTGCAAACCTCAGAATATAATCAATATCAACACTTAGATGTTGAATTAAAAATTAAAGAATACGGAAAAGACCATTGGGCTTTAATCACTTTTAAAGCATTGCAACCAACTGATGGGTTCAAATTTATACTTCACTGCGACAACGAAATTGAAATTCAAGAACATGCAATATTTGTTGTGGGTGCAAGTTACTATATTGACATTTCAGAAGATAAAAAAGATTTAACTGTTACTTGTAATCAATGGATTAATGAGGGTTCTGGGCTAACTGTATTGGTAGCCATCCCACATGAAAACTAATAAAGCCATCATGCAGGGACTGCTAAAGCTTGGCTCGCGTTACTTCGGTCCTAATTTTAGCTAAGCTTTATTGCGCCATTAAAAGGGCATTCAGTCTTATTAATTATTCATCGAGAATAGTATGGAAACCTCAAAAAGTACGGTTCGACAACGAGCTGATGAAATAAAAGAATATCAATGTAAAAATCTCATTGCTGTTTTAGAAAATCCAATGGATATCAAGAATATCGGGTCTGTAATTAGAAATGCTAACGCGCTCGGTGTTGAAAAAATATATGTTGTTGATAGCCGCAACTCGTTACCTGATGATTGGGAAGAGATGCGAGAGAGGAGGTCACTTTCAAAAATTTCAGTTTCAGCTTCGAAATGGACTTTCGTTAAACGCTTTGACAGTACCGAAGCCTGTTTGGAACACCTTGAAAAAAATAGATTTACTTCAATCGTGACTTCTCCACATATTAAAGGGAAACAAAATTTTGTTTTGCATGAAGCCGATTACACCCAAGCTAAACTCGCTGTGTGGTTTGGCAATGAAGCTCGTGGCGTAAGTGATATTGTTGTTGATCGAAGTGAAGCTTGTATATCTATACCAATGTTTGGCATGATCGAGAGTTTAAATTTAGCAACGACAACGGGCATTGTACTTTATGAAGTAACAAAACAACGAAGAGAATATCAAGCTAAATATAAACGAGCCAATCGAAAAAAGGCCTAATGTACATGTATTCGGGCGCGTTAAAGCTTGGCTCGGTTTCAGTTTACTCGATAATTTTAGCCAAGCATTACCGCCCTGAATTGGAGAAAATGGCGCTATAGAATTATGTTACCGATTATTTATACTTTATCCAATTTAGAATCTGGCAAGTTGTCAGTGATGGCAAAACCCGTGTCGGGAGAATGGATTGAGGATGAGTTTATTGGCTTTAATCGCTTGGGTATTAATTTAATTGTTTCGTTAATCGAAAAACATGAAGAAATTGAATTAGGATTAACTCGAGAAGCAGAGCTATGTTCACAAAATAATATAGAGTTTGTCTCTTTTCCCATTCCGGATCGCGGTATTCCAAACTATAAACAAGCTATGAATTTAGCTGATAGTCTTGCTACAAAAATTAATAATAGCGCACATGTTGCCATTCACTGTCGAGCCGGTATCGGTCGTACAGGCATTATCGCGGCGGCGGTACTCATTAAACTTGGGGTTTCTCCTCAAGAGGCTTTACACCAAATTTCAGTTACCAGAGGTGTGCAAATACCAGATACTGTAGAGCAGGAAAAATGGGTATTAGCATTAGAATAACTAGTACCGTTTCCAATAAGTTTTGATTGTTCGAAAGCAATTTGTAGGTCGGGCTTAAGCCCGATAGAACGCTGTATACAACGGGCTAAAGCCCGGTCTACATAGAGACATATATGTTAATTAACCATTCAAAATTAAGTAGAAAGAGTACTAGATATTTTCGGAGTAAATATGCTTGGACTAGCTAAAGGAGAGGTGTTCCTCTGTGAATATAATGTAGCCTGGGTAGACGAATTTCAATTCGAATCAGAACGAATAATTGGCCAGATTGGTCATTATGTCGTTAAAATTCATCATATTGGCAGTACATCAGTGGCTTCTCTTAAAGCAAAACCGATAATTGATATAGCGGTTGAGATTGCTGAATTTCAAACTGGATTTGAATGTGTAGAAGCTCTTGGCGTTTTAGGATACAAGCACCGAATTATTGATGAGCTTGCCGATAGACATTATTGGAGTAAAGGTAATCCTAGAACCCACCAAATTCACATGTTTCAAAGCGGGAGTCCTTATCTATCTGATTTAATTAAATTTAGGGACGTACTTCGAGACAATGATATACTTAAAATAAAATATGAAAAATTAAAAGAATCACTCGTAAAAAGTTGCGGGCAAGATAAGTTTAAGTACACAAAAGCAAAAAATAGTTTTATTAATTCAGTACTATCTAATAAAAAATAGCTAACGTTAGCTATTTATTCCGCCAAGCACAGATTATTAGTAAAGGTTACTATGGAATCACTTCAAGAGAAAAATAATAGATAAGCTAAACACCATAGAAATGATTTATGGGCAGGCTTTGTTGTATTTGTCATAATTTCGCCTTTATTTTTCAGTTATGGGTACGAATTTTTCTATTGGTTTCAAGGGCTAAAGGTTGAGGTGCCGCATCCAGTTTTGGTTAGTGTTGGCGCCTTGGTTTATGGCGGAATATTAGCTGTAATGGGCGATTTTGCTTTATTGCCTAAGCTTTTTAAGGCGGCTGCCTTGGTTGGACTTATGGCTTGGTTTAGTTATTTTTGGGTTGTGCTCAATTTATCTTGGTTTGCATTTATACCGCTCGCACCGGTTTTTATTCTGTTAAAAATTCAAGGGCCAAAAATTAAGGCGAGTTTAAATCAATCTAACAATGAGCAATAAATAGGGTCTAGAATTTTGGCAAGTATGAATCGGCTTTTTATTATCTATTTAGCCGACTTGGCGCAGCATTATTTTAGTTATCATTTTAGTGATCGCACTTTATGCAAAAATTAATTGATACAACAAAAAGCATCTTTCAAGAAAAACAAACGCTACCTTTTGCGGTTTATCGCTCGGTTAAAGAGCAGCGCATGGTAAACGTGCCGATTATTAAACCCTTATTGATATTTATTCTGTCAGGCAATAAAAAACTGGGTATGGAAGAGACAGAAATAAACTGCCCGTCAGGCAGTTTTGTGTTTTTATCCAACATGCCGAATATTTCAATGCGAAATATTCCTAGCGACCAAGCCTATTATGCTTTGCTAATTGAATTTGAATATTCAGACTTTGATTGCCTTGAACATAGAGAGTTTAGCGCGAACACGCATTTTCAGGGGGAGATAGCGCCAAGGCTTGAGTATACGTTGCAACAGTTTGTTGAGTGGGCCGCGTTTTCACCCGCTGAAATGTGGCATATTCGTCGGCAGGAAATTTTGCTTGCGTTAGCTTCGCTAGGCTATAAACAAGTGGGTTCAGTGATGAAACCACCCACGCTGACTCACGAAGTTCATACTATAATCAATGCCAATTTAAGCCATGATATTGATGCTGCCACAATATCGTCAATGTTAGCTATGAGCGAATCAACCTTGCGCCGCAAGTTAAGTGCGGAAGGCATTAGTTTCCAAGTTATAAAAGATAGAGCAAAACTAGGCTATGGTTTGCATTTGGTACAAACCAGCAATAAACCTATAGGTTTAATTGCGGAACAATGCGGGTATATCTCGCAATCGCGCTTTACGGATAAATTTAAGCAACTTTTTAATATAACGCCGACTGCTTTGCGAAAAACGATAATGAGCAAATCAGGCAAATAATTGATTGTTTTGGGACTAATGAGTTTACGCTATGCATCGTATGATTGCGGCTCTGAATAAATGGAGATGAATATGAAAACATCATTAAATAAATTGGCTATTTTGGTTTCTTCAATGCTTGTATCGGGCAACTTACTCGCAGATTCCTTTACGCTGAGCAGTACGGATATAAAGCATGGCGAGTTTATGAATATGGCGCAAGAATTCAAAGGTTTTGGCTGCAATGGCGGCAATACATCGCCTCAGCTTTCTTGGCGTAACGCGCCTGAAGGTACACAAGCTTTTGCTGTGACCGTTTATGATCCTGATGCGCCAACAGGCAGCGGCTGGTGGCATTGGCAAATTGTCAATATTCCAAAAAATGCAAATAGTTTACCTGCTGGTGCTGGCAACCCAAGTCAAAAGCTCACGCCGCGTGGCAGTATGCAAATTATTAATGACTATGGTAATGCAGGCTTTGGCGGGGCTTGTCCGCCAGTTGGCGATGGCGCTCATCGATACCAATTTACTGTGCATGCTCTATCACAAAAATTAGAGTTGCCGGAAAATGCTTCGGGTGCATTAACCGGTTATATGATTAATGCTCATGCGCTCGCGACGAGCACGATTGAAGCGCTCTATAAACGTTAATCGCCAAATAGAAAGCATACGCCGATGCGAGCAATCGCTCGGCTTATTTGGTTTGGCTTTCAGCTAATGCAATGTACAACAGCTTAACTTTCTTTTCTTTTCCTAAGGTATAATGTGGAGCCCCTCAGGCTGATAAAATTGGATTAAACAGATATTGCTATATTTAAGCCTGACATTGTTAGGTTAGTGCTGGAAGTGAGTTGACTTGCAATTGTATTGGTATCCGTCAGTAGTTTTTCGGTTTCAGCTAATTGCTTCTGCGTTTCCTGATCATGATCTTCTTTTCGTAATAAAGCTTTTAATCGATTGAATAGCGATTTCAGCTCTCGTGTCGTTTCTTGTAGCAGGCGTTGGTCGTCACTGCGTTGTTTAGATTGTGCGTTATTGGTTTGCTGCGAAAAAGCGTTTACTGGAGATGTGTCGCTCTGCGAAGTTTTATTTTTATCATTGGCTGCGCTCGGTTGCCTGGACGGGTGAGATATGGATTTTTGCGCTGTTTCAGTCAGCTCTTTTTTAGTCTTTTCTATTTCAGCCTTCGCTATTTTATTCCTCTCTATTTTATTAGTGTCACTCGCAGTTTCGCCCAACTGGGAAGCCAGTTGCTCTGATTTTTCGGATGCGGGCGCAGTTAAACCCTCACTAATATTTGTTCCACACCAACCCTCTTTTAGCTCAACAGCGATTCTTTTTAGCTGATTGGCCAGTTGTTTTAATTCTCGCAGCAGTGCTTTTGGCACCGAAGCCCCTAATAGAGTTACCAAGCCTTTTAACTCGTCAACGCGTTGTTTTATTTCTGCCGCCCGTTCGCGCGCTCGGTCTTTTTTGATATTTGCTGGTGGTAGGAATTAATTGAAAGGCTAAGCTCCAGTTTTTCTCGTGCGGCTTGGCTAAAAATCACTTTGCTTGACGCTGTACTGGCTCGCTCCAAACTTGTTGTATTGGACTGAGTTGGAGCTAACGTTTTACTGTCAGGCTTGGATTCATTTGCCATATAGCTTTGCAATACACTATTCGTTCGAATGGGTGAAACCATTAATATGCGTCCTAGCTAACCTCAGCTGAGGTTAGATAAATAGTTTTTCCTGTTATCGGCCTGAAAAATAATAAGTTTAACCTTATTCAAGCTATTATTTACCGTGTTTGAATTAATACTTTTAATCCCAACATGCAAATCTTATAGGTATCGGTAAATTTATCTAATGCGACGCTAATTATAAAACCTCTCTAAAATTTCATTAAAAAACTATATTTATCAGTGATATATCAAGTTTTAATAAATTCCCTTTTTAGTTTTAAATATATTTAGTTAACAAATATATAATTATTTTTACGGATTCTGTTTACCTAATCGTTTTTTATATAACCGGCTAGTCGAACTTAGCTTCATTTATTGAGTAGGAAATTTTTTGTCTGCCGGTACAAGTCGTTTTGCTTGCCAGCCTTTTATGTAACAGCTGTTTAGTAAGACTCGCTTTCCAATTTTCAAATTCACTGAGTTTAAAAACTTTAGTGGATGATGCAATGGGTGATTAGATGAAGATAAAATTATTACAAACAAAAAATCAGTTCAAATCAAAGCGTAAAAATATGCTGCTTGCATCCGCATTTATGCTGGCTGGTATTTCTGCGGTGTCAGCGCAGGATATTCATTTTGAGTTCAATGGCGAGGGTGAAAGCAAAGCCATGACGCACTGGGGTGTGGATACCGCTTGGCCTAGCCCTGATAATGTTCGCCAGTCTATTTTTCATATGGGGCTTGAGCAGGTTGATGTTGTGCGTATTAACTTTTTTATGTTTGAACCTTTGGATGAAAATGGCGAAATTGGCCCAGAGTCAAAAGCCTTTATTGATAATCAATTATCTCTGGCTGCCTTAGCCGGTGCAGTGCCAATTGCACTCACCCCCGCAACCGGAGAATACAGAGATTATGACGGAGACGGGCAAGTTGACGGACCAACTCATCCTTATTATTTGGATGAAAACGGCAATGCGATCCCTGAGCGCTGGTTAGCGTTAATGGAAGCAACTCAAAAATATATTGGTCAACCTATTCATGCGCTGGAAATTTTTAATGAGCCTGATTACTGGGTAGGCATGGGTACACCGCAAACTTTACGTGAAATTATGCTGTTAACGGCACAAAGTCCGGTTTTTGCTGAAACTGAGCTTCACGCAGCCAGTACATTGTGTAGTTGTAGTGCTCAATATTGGTACGACGCTGTAGCCGATGTTGCGACGCATGGTACTTTGCATCAACTAGCCAGCTGGGGCGGTAATGGCTCAGAGTTTTATATTAATTTTATTGAGCATGTTAAAGCAAACGGCGATATTCCTTACAACGACGAATTGCATAGTATGGCTGAAGTTTTATATGGAGCTGAGTATGGCATGCAAGGCGGGATCTGGTGGGCCGATGCTCTGCTGACACGGGGTAAACTGGTTAATGCGGTTCAGGGGAAACGTTTAGGTTACGGCGAGCTTCGCTGGAAAGATGCGACCGGAGCGGTTTATCGTGCACCGGATGGCGAAGTGTACGGTTTTGCTGGCAGTTTTGAACGTGAAGGGCCAAATCATTCATTCAGATATATATCAGATGATCAGGCTGTATATTTTGAAGGCATTGGACCTATCAAAGAGTTTATGATGCCAACCTGGGCAGATCCACACGGCGGGTATATTAATATAGATGAAGAACCGGTTGTGCCTGCACTAGATGGCTACACCTGGAAAATAGTCAATAAAGCCGGTAATCGGGTTATTGAAGCTGAAGGTTTAGATAATGGCGCCAATTTACGGACAGCCAAAGATAGTGACTCAAGTAGCCAAAAATGGAAAATATCCCGTTCACGAGATGGGTATTTAAGCTTTATAAACGTGGGCACTGGCAAGTCTGCCGATGTGTATGAATGGTCAACCTCAGATGGTGGCAATATTGCTCAATGGGATAACTTTAACAGCCTTAATCAGAAATGGTGGTTAGAGCCGGCAGAAGAAGGGTATTTTTATATTCGAAGTGGTCACAGTAACCTGTATTTAGAGGATGTAAAAACTCATTCTAAAAATGTGATTCAGGGTGAATTCAATGACAGTGATCGCCAGCAATGGAAATTTCAGCTAGTTGAAGATTCACAAAATGGTGAGTTGGTTGCTCATTATCAGTTTGAAGGGGATGCTTCAGATAGCAGTGCCGCATTAAATCACGGTTCAGGTTCAGGTTCGATTTCATATGATGATTCAAACCCGGCTGAAAATCAGGGCCAATATTTAGAACTGAGCGGTGGTTGGGACTGGTGGGGTGAACATATTCAGCTTCCGTCCGATATTGCTAATAGTGAAGATATTACGATTGCAAGCTGGATCAATTGGCAAGGCGGCGCAGCATTGCAGCGTGTCTTTGATTTTGGTATAGATACTAATCGTTATATGTTTTTAACCCCAGCGGATGCTGATGGGAAAATGCGATTTTCAATGACAACCCAAAGCTGGTGGGATGAGCAATCAATGGTGACTCAAGCGCTTCCAACCAACGAATGGGTTCATATCGCGATTACCTTGGGTGGTAATACGGCTAAAATTTATATAAATGGGCAGTTACAGGTAGCTGGTTATATGTTTATTAATCCGTCAGATATATATGCAGATGCGCAAAATCAGCAAAACTTTATTGGTCGCAGCCAATGGGGCGACCCGACTTTTATCGGTTCAATTGATGATTTTAGAATTTATAATTATGCATTAAATGCTGATGCCATTGCCGAGCTTGCTGAAGTTAACTAATTCTCAACTCAACTTATCAACAAAGGTCAACGGACCTAAAGACAGTTAAGATTGACAAAAGCCAGAGATAAGTGATTATCTCTGGCTTTTTAGCTATCTGCAGCTTTAATCAGGCTTATCTTTCTGACTAACTTAAATTACGGGTTTTTATTGTATATTCGTTATTAATTTACTTTAAGTATTTTAAAAACAAAGCATAAATATTCTAAAAGGCTATCAACAACTTAATTTATGGTTATGATAATGCCAATATATTAAAAATGGTTATAAGGATTAATTGAATGACATTTCATTTTCGAAAAATATTAAAACGAACAAGTCGAAAATCTATACTGGCTTTTGGCTTGCTGTTCGCGGTTGCGGGTTGCAGCTCCAGCTTTAATGCAAATACGGTTAAACAAGCGGATTATATTAACCCGGTGGCAGAGGAGCGGGCGGATCCTTGGGTTTATAAAGACACTGACGATACCTACTATTTTATTGCCTCAGTGCCTGAATTTGATCGAATTATACTGCGCTCAGCAAAATCGATAAATGAAATTAATAATGCCAAAGAAAAAGTCGTCTGGAAAAAACACGCGTCCGGAATAATGGGCGCGCATATCTGGGCACCTGAATTGCATAAAATTGATGGTAAGTGGTATATCTATTTTGCTGCGGGTGAAGCGGAAAATATTTGGAACATTCGAATGTATGCGTTATCCAACGACTCAGCCAACCCGATGCAAGGTGAATGGAAAGAAGAAGGCCAGATCAAAAGCCATTTTGAATCTTTTTCATTAGATGCAACCAGTTTTGAGCATAAAGGTAAACGCTATATGATTTGGGCACAATATAAAGATGACAGCTCAAATTTATGGATGTCAGAAATGGCTTCTGCCACTGAGTTAACCGGTCCTGTTATTCAATTGTCTACACCTGAATATGACTGGGAAAAAGTGACCTATAAAGTGAACGAAGGCGCGGCCGTACTGATTCGAAATGGAAAAATATTTGTCACTTATTCAGCCAGTGCTACAGATCACAATTATGCAATGGGCCTGTTATGGGCAGATGTGGATGCGGATATTATGGATCCTAAAAACTGGAATAAATCAAAAACACCGGTTTTTTCTACTAATGAATCCGTTGGTCGATATGGCCCAGGCCACAATAGTTTTACAATTGCTGAAGATGGTGAAACTGATTTAATGATTTATCACGCCCGAACTTATCGCGGCGTAAAAGGCAACCCATTAACTGATCCCAATCGTCATGCCAGAGTGAGAGTAATTCAGTGGGATGACAATGGTTTTCCGGTTTTTGGTCAGGCATTAGATGATTAATCAATAGCAACTTGACTAGTTAAAAGCCCGCTCAGTTATCATAACTAAGCGGGCTTTTTTATTTTTTGTTTTACTTATCCATAATCGTGTTTGCTTTTGAACTTAATACATGACGCGCGGATGTTGGTAAATTGTCCCGTATTGTTATGAATACCTAAATTCAGCGAAAAATGCTTCTGCTTTTTAGTGAATAAACCAAAAAAGTTCAACAGGCCCAAATGCCGCTCTTTGACTGTCGCTCTGGCAACGGTAGAAGTCAGTAATGTATATGGAGGGATTCCAGTTATTTAGGATTTGTCTAGACACAAAAATCCTGTGTTCTAAATTTTAGCTCCTCCATTTAAAATTTGGCGACAACTTAAAGTATGATCTCTTGAAAGTATGTTTTGATAGGCTGGTTGAGGAATGAGGAAAAAGTGCAGCCGGTGTTAAACCGGCTGCACGAGTACAATAAAAGTGATTAGAAATTAAATCTGAAACCACCGCCAATATAACGGCCTTCATCACGGCGGTCCTGAGCATATTTAACGCTATATTGCTCATCATCGGATGGACCAAACGAATTAACTGTATAATTTCTGAACGGTTTAGCTTGGATGTTAGCAACATCAAAATAAACGCTGAAGTTGTCATGTACATCATAGTTTATACTAAAGTCTAAACGACTGACCGGTTCAGACATATTGCCGATAAACCCGTCTAAGTCCGGATCAGGTGATGAACCATACCAGTTAACCCATTCAGATCGTCTGTTGTAAGAAATTCTAACGGAAAAGCGCTCTTGCTCATAGAATACGGCACCATTGTATGTGTATTTAGATAACCCAGGTATTTTTTGGAAGTCACCAAATGTTCCGTCTCCTTCCGGTATTCTGTTTTTACCAGTCAGGCTGGTTATGTTGGCAGACGCACCAAATGCATGCATGTAATCAGGTAAAAAGTCATGGTCGAAGAAAGTTGAAGCACTGACTTCCCAGCCTCTTAAACGACCTTCTGCAGCATTTTCTGGTCGGTTCAGACTCACTCTGCCATATTCTTCAGTCTCAATAAAACGCGGATACCAGTTAATAAAACCATCCAGTTCACGATAGAAAACCGCGCCACTTAAATAACCGGATTCAGAGAAATAATATTCCAGGCTAACATCATAGTTATTAGAGGTTAGTGATTTAAGATCCGGGTTGCCGCCTGAACCATATGCATCGATTGATACCTCTTCACCATCTGGCGCATTAGGGTTTTCAACGGTTTCCTGGGTCTGAGTAATATTTAATGCCGGATTTAAATCGCTAAAATTAGGTTTGGTTACACTTTGGGTAAAGCCCATGCGAAGTTGCAAATCATCGGTTAAGCGTGCACGGAAGCTGATGTTAGGCAGTACATCTGTATATTCATTTGATGCTTCTCTTGGCTCAAGTGTTTTGTTGCGTTCTTTATCAGTCACGGTTGAAATACCATGTGTTTCACTTTCGGTTTTTGCAATTCGAACACCGGCAAATACATCTACGCCCACATCACCAATTTCAAAAAATGATTTCGTTTGTATGTAAGCTGCATAGGTTTTCTCTTTTGCTAACCAATCATTTGCAGGATCAAGTTGAATATCACCTTCCCACAAAGCTGCCCCGATGGTATCTCCTTTTTCAATTAAAGCATCGTAGGCGAGTTGACGTAATTCTTCTGCGTTATCCTGAATGCTATCACGCGTTGGGGCAAGGTAGGTTTTGAGCACTTGATCATCACTGCGGAATGGATCTAATGTTTTTTCCAGTTTCAGGTATTCAATGTCTGTAAGCGAAATATGCTGGTCCCAAAACCAGGCGTATCGGCTGCCTTGCTCTTTTGTCGCATCGCGGTCACTTAAGCGAACACCTGTTTTAACTGTATGTAACCAGTCGCCTAAGCCGGTGTCAATTTCAACGTCTGTGCGCCATTGCCAGCCTGAGCCTGTTACATGATAAATGCTGTTATAAAAGCCTCTTGCTTCATAGCTACTTTCATCCATTGGATCCCAGTCAGTAGACTCAAATACCGCTGCGCCGTCACCGCCTATAAAGTCAATATTGTATGTCGGTGAAAAGGCTAAACCTGTATCCCAACTCCACTCTTCATTATGGTATTCACTGTCTGTGTACGCTAAATCAGTTACTATTTTATAGCGTTCGGTATTATATTTTGCGCCAATTGCTAACTGATAGGTGTTGGTATAAGCATCATTTGTTGAGCGGAAAAACTCAGTTGGAAGACCATCCGTTTTGGTTAAGCTAGCGACTTGAAGATCGTTTGTTCCTTCAACAAATTCAATGTTTGTCAAAGATACATCATACGGAACATCGTCACCGTTACCATTGAGTGAGTCCCATGCGCCGGTTGATACTATCATATTATCGCGGTTGCCTTTGCCCCGATAGCCCTGATAAATACCATCCATATAAATTTCTAATTTATCGTTTGGTCGCCACTGCATAGCCATATTGCCGGAAGGGCGATAACGTTTACCGTTTTCGCTGTATAGACCAACCTGTGCTGGCATGACAAAACCACCTTCCTGATGGGGTGCTTCGATATTCCAGAAAGGTTCAGCTCTGACATTCCAAGTCGCATTATAGCGAACACCGTTATAATAATTAGATTCAGCGTAGGTCACGTTACCCAGAAAACCAAATTCACCTAAGTCAGTATTCCATCGATTAGAATATAAGATATTAGCGGCTGGTGAATTTTGCTCGCTTTGGTCGTTGTAACCAATGTGGACACCACCTGCAATTTTTTCACCTTCAAAGTCAAATGGTCGACGCGTACGAATATTTACTAAACCCGCTAAACCCGGCTCAATTAAGTCTGCTGTGGCTGACTTGTATACTTCAATACCTGCCAGTGCTTGAGATGGAACGTCTTGTAACTGACCACGGCGCAGTTCCGCGGTGAAAAACTCACGGCCATTATAGGTCGTTGTTACATCGGGCAAACCGCGTATTAATATTGCATTGGCTTCATCGTTAAAACGCGTCACCTGTATGCCGGTAATACGTGCTAAACTTTCAGCAGCAGTTACATCTGGCAATTTACCAATATCTTCAGCAACAACAGCATCAACAAATGAATCTGAATTCATCTTAATTTCTTGTGCTTTAATTAAGCTTGAGCGCAGGCCTTTAACTGTAATAACTTCTGTGCCCTCTTCAACTTCTTTTTCCTGACTTTGAGCCTCTTCAACTTCAATATCTTCAGCAGCAAAAACAGCTGGCGCATAAGCAGTCGCTAAAGCTAACGATAACGCGGTAGGAATAAATGGGAATTTATTATTACGCATAATGTTCTCCACTAAATATGTGTGTTGGTTTGAAAAATGTTTTTATTGAATTAAAACTGAGTTTTATAGCTGGTTAGGCGAACAAGTAACTTAGCTATTACAGATAAAACGGAGAATTGAAAAAAAGCCGTAAAAAAATATATTTAATTTGTTAATGAACGGTTCTTTTTTGTGGTGTGGTCTATTGTTTTTACTTTTTAAGTTATTGAATTTAATAATTTAAAAAATATTTATGATTTGTGTGATTTTTTGAGGGCGGCATATTCAACCTGTCCAGCTAGGCGGTTTAATTTTTTAATTTTAACAATGGATGAATAATTTTACGGTTCTGGTTGCAAAATTCGTCTTTTATTAATCAGTTATAGTGAGCCAACAAATGTTATAAATATAAATAACCAAAATTAAAAAGAGAAATATCGAATGAAGACACTATCAAAACTATCCGTTTCACTTGTTCTAAGCGGTTTTATAATAGGTTGCAGCCAAGAAGCGCCAAGTCCGGATTTATCTCAGCCAAAGCTTGTTCGTTTTGCTAACTCCTTAGATATTTCTGCACCTGAGGTTAATTCTGATTTAGTTAAATCAATGAATGTAATCATTAGTGAAATGAGTCAAACGATTCATTTGCCACTTAATTTGAATGCAAATATTAAAGCATTTGATCCACAATTTTCGATTGAAAGCGGAGTGAGCATTTCGCCGCAAGGTCCGCAGGATTTCAGCCAAGGTCCGGTCGATTATGTATTTACAAAAGGGCAGCGGGCAAAGACTTATCGTGTATTTGCGCAAACGGTTAATAACCCTATTGTGGAAGGTTATTACGCCGATCCGGAAATTATTTATTCTGAGCGGGATGACAAATATTATTTGTATCCAACCAGTGATGGCTTTCATGGCTGGTCAGGCACGTATTTTGAAACTTTCTCTAGCCCGGATTTAGTCAACTGGACGAAAGAAGGCACAATATTAGATCTGAAAAAAGATGTTAGCTGGGCTAATCGGAATGCATGGGCACCATCCGGTATTGAGAAAAAAATAAACGGTGAATATAAATATTTCTATTATTTTACCGCTGCACAAAAAATAGGGGTGGCCGTTGCGGACAATCCGCAAGGGCCATTTGTGGATTCTGGTGAGCCGTTAATTGATTTTAAACCGGATGGGGTTAAGGGCGGGCAGGAAATTGATCCGGATGTATTTACCGATCCGGTCTCGGGTAAAAGTTATCTTTATTGGGGGAACGGTTATTTAGCTGTTGCCGAATTAAATGACGATATGACCAGCATTGATAAATCGACTGTTCAGGTTATGACGCCGGACGCCACATTCCGCGAAGGAGTGGAAGTATTTTTCCGTAATGGTACTTATTATTTTCTGTGGTCTGAAGACGATACCCGCTCTCCAAATTACAGAGTTCGTTATGCAACGTCAGATTCACCAATGGGCTCATTAACCATTAGTGAAGATAATTTGGTGATTGCAAAAGACGAAGCTAAAGAAATTTTTGCAACCGGTCATAACTCAGTAATTAATAAAGCAGGTACAGGTGAGTGGTTTATCGTTTATCACAGATTTAATCGTCCAAATGGATTATTTATGGGTGGTGATGCTGGTTTTCATCGTGAAGTCTGTATCGATAAATTAGCGTTTGATGCAGATGGGAAAATCATTCGGGTAGAACCAACACTAGCAGGCATTAGCCAGGACTAGGCTAATACATTAGTACTTTTATTAAGGTTGGAGCGTTATATATGCCCAAGCTACTTGAATATACGAGATTTTAGCCTTGCCCTTGGGAGCTTCACAGCACTTCTATTACTGCGTTATGTTAATTTGAAAGGTGCTTACATTCCTGTTTTAACATTCTTTGTACTATAAACGTTGTGATAGCTATCAAACATGTATCTTTAAGTAATTTGGGTATCGATTCAACTTTCAGACACAATGATAAAGTGCAATTTTTCATTGAGTCTCGTTCAAATTTAATCAGTTAACCCGGTTATCTAATTATTACCAAATTTGGTTGGATCAATTATGACTTCTTCGTTTAGTCAAAGTCTCTGAAATCATAGTTGATCACAACCAATGTTTTTATCTGTTTTCTTTGTTTAATATTTGTTATATAGTTGGAATTTGTGAAATCGTTTACATTTTTATGGTGATAAGGAAACTCTGATGAATATAATACGTTATATAACCTGGTGTATGGCTATGGTCTGTTCTGCGTGTTTTGCCGCACCTGATATCGATACGGGTGTTGTGACTCAAGAAACGGCTAAAACACAAACCTTTGAATGGGGTAAGTTGATAAGCTATTTTGAGGGTGAATCTTATGCGACTAAAGATGCGCTAACCGCTGTTGCTATTATCAATCCGGGGATGGAAATTCATCCGCCTCACAAACACTATGAAGAAGAATATTTAATGGTGGTAGAAGGTGAGGGCACCTGGAGTGTGATGGGAAAAGAATTTAAAGCCAAAGCGGGTGATATTTTATACGCTAAACCTTGGGATTTGCACGGCATTTCAAATACAAGCGACAAGCCACTTAAGTTCGTTGTTTTTAAATGGGGTTATAAGCCACCTGTTGCTAAAAACTAAGTTTGATTGTGGTCAATGGTTCATGCAATTAACCCGTCATTTGCGCTGGTGTTTGAATGGTTAATCTTGGTTTGCAAACCTGATACTGCTTTTTAAATTAGGCCAGACATCTTGTATTTCGTATATTTTTGTCTGGCCATTGTCGACCACACAATGTGGATCAGTTGAATAGAGTTGTCGACCTCTGATTACATGAACCACGTCTTCATAATTTAAATTATCCAAATCGGTTACCCCAAAATGCCATTCTTTGCCATTATAGGCGCTCAGCATAAACTGAGCGGCGGCATGACCCTCTGCACCTTTGTCGTTAATGGCAATATTCATTAGCCGGTTAACAGAGCGAGAATAATCCGTATAACTGGTATCATCATTATGGGTTGGCTTGACGTCTGGTTCTGCGGTTTCGGTTGGTTTTTCATGTGTTTTGCTGTCAGGCCCGTTTAAACTGCTATCAAAACTGTCGAGGTTCGCAGCGAAAGATTCATCTTCGCTATGTAAGCTGATGATCTCTTCTTCGAACTGCTCTAAGCTTTGTGCGAGTGCATCCAGATCACTGTCATTTTTTTTATCAAGGGATTCATTCTGAAGATCTAGGTTTTTAGAAAAGAAATCCGGCATCTTTAATCTCACTTAAACTTTGTCGAAAATTGTTTCACCTTACGTAATCCGTCTGGTATGCGGGGTATACCCGAAAAACCATAGCTGACTACACTTACTATAGTCCAGATTTGTGGATGACTCCATTAATCTGTTAGGTGTATTTTATGCAAATAATAATAATGACTTATTTTAAAGAACCCTTGCTGGTATCTAACACGGACTTTTACTATTGGGCAAACTCATGGGGATATATTTAAAATTGTATTTGAGGATTTATCCAGCTGGAATACTGAGCCAGAAGCTGAGATCACGCCATAAATTAACTTAACCAGGCGTGCCTTTAACTCAATAAATTAAACCCTCTGCGTTTATTTAAAGGCAGAGGGTTTTTTATTGAGTTTAGGCTGTTAACCTGACTTTATCTTTATAAATATTGGGCCAGAAATGCTTCCATGGCTTTAAAGGTCACTAATCTGTCTTCTGCATTAGACAGGTGGTGATTAGCGTCTTCCAACTCTATGTACTGAACCTGTTTCTTTTTGCTTTTTAATTCATCATACATCAATTCACTCTGTTCGGGTCTGACCCGGCGATCTTTGCTGCCGTGGATCAGCAATACAGGAATATTTATTTTGTCAGCATGATTGACCGGCGAGTATTCAGCAAGAAAATCTTCGTCATCACCTATCATTTTTTTGACGACTTCATGATTCGAAAAGTAGCGTGATGCGTCTACCAATTCTTGCAAATCACTGACACCAGCAAAGCTGATTGCACACTGATACAGTTCAGGCGTTTTGACCGCGCCCATTAATGCGGCATAACCACCATAACTGGCGCCGACAATACACATGCGTTTAGGATCTGCATAGCCTTGCTTAATGGCCCAGTTGGCCGCATCTTCAATGTCATCCTGCATGGCCTGTCCCCAGCCTTTTAAGCCTTGCTTCATAAATTCTAGGCCATACCCGTATGAACCACGAAAGTTCATTTGCAAAACGGCATATCCGCGGTTAGCAAAAAATTGAGCCCAATAATCAAAGCCGTCGGTGTCTGCAGAAATCGGGCCGCCATGAGGGAGGATAATAGTCGGCAGGTTTTTTTGGACCTCGGAATTGGGTAGCGTCAAATACCCCTCTATTTTAAGGCCGTCTCTGGCTTTGTATTCAATTTGTTGTCGTTCGGCTAAATACTCGGGTGCAAGCTCTGAAAATCGGCTGCCAAAATACGCAATTTTTTTCTGTTTAATATTGCCCATAAAATAAACACCCGGTTCAGTCGAACTGGTAGCTAAAACAAAATAAATATTGCTATCTGCGCTCATCTCGACAATCTTGTTTTTTGTATCAGGTAAAACTTTATCGATTTGTTTAACTAACTGCTTTCTTTGTTTGTCCCAGATATAGTTTCCGACACCAATCACTTCCCGGGTTTTGTAATTTCTAATCAGGCGCGATGATACATCATACTTTTTACTGCTGTATATTCGCTCACGTTTAAGTTCAGGGTCGCTCAGGTCAACTTTAAATACCGCTCTGCGGCCTTCGTGATTGGCAGTCACATACAGAATATTAGGGTTACTGTCAAAACCTATAGGCCAGACTTCATCTTCGTCAAATGCGCCAAATTCCCATAGGGTTCTGAACGCCTCATCTGTATTCTTGCGTTCAATAATTTTATAGCTGGCGTCGTCATTGACAATACCGATACGTACATTATGTTGCTCATCTGTGATCCAGCCAGTGACGTCATTAACTGCTGATTGAACGACTTTGTTATGATTTTTACCGTGAATCGATACTTTTACGACGCTCGGAAAATAATAATCTGCTGAGGTTGAGGCGCCGGGCAGCGACATGAGTATATGATCCGGATCTTCGGGTAAATAATCGACTACTCTGGACATAATATTTGAGATATAGCTCAGGTTGTCGATATAGTGTAAAGATAAAACTGGTTTGAATTTTTTTTCAAAGATATTGAATTTCATCAATCTGGTTTTTTTCAGGCTGAGGCCTCCAATATTATCTGTATACAAAACTTCAACCAAAAGGTCATCATTATTGGCCCAGTTCAGGCCTGAAATAATAAAATCTTTATCTTCAGAAAATGCTAGATTAAATACGCCCATAGAAATTAAATCCACGTATTTAATCGCTGTTCCTATGGCGCCGTCATGTTTCATTCTGGAGAGCATGACAGCTTGCTTGCCATCCGGTGAAATCTCGATATGGCTGATATCCGGCTTGCTAGCAAACGCTTCTGTCTGAATATATGTGTTTTTTGCGAACAAGTTAAAACTGGCCAGCAAACTAAAACACAGGCTGATAATTACTTTCTTCATCCTTAACCCTTTCCTGTTATATCTATTTGACGTTTTGTGTGCATGCACCCATTCAGAAGGTGCAAATAAGTGACTAAAAGCAAGCTTTAGTCACTTATTTAATAGTATGAATCCCTGTTAAATTATTGAACGCGCCAGCTCAAAACACTGATTGGCTTGGCTGCCACATCCGCGGCTTGATTATCGTTACCATCGAGCTGAACAACATCCTGTACCAGCATATTTAAGGTGTGATGGCGTTGCCACTGAATCGGATCGATTGAAGGTTCCCAGGCCCCGAATGATTGACTATATAGCGTTTCCGTTTGCCATTTATTGGGTTGAAGTGGATCAATTGTATGAATTTTTATATCTTTGGCCGGATCATCACGGTGCACTAAATATATACGATCCTGTTTATCACGGTTATCAATTAATAAAACCGCGCGTGACCAGGGCGGATTTTTGGTCCCGATGCCAGACAGTGAAAAATTTTGTTTAGATTCCGGTCCTTTAAAAGTCTGCCATTGTTTGCCGTTGAATCTGACCACATTAAAGGCTGGCGCCTGAGTTGGGCTATCAGCCCAATAACTGGTTATATAAGGCAAGCTACTTTCATCTGCGGTAATAAACGGCGGATTCATGAGTTTATGGTTCTGGTCAATTTTTTTTATAACATCTGAGTTATTCAGTCGAATCGGTAATTGGTAAGTTTGACCCGATATGGTTTGCCAGGTTTTCCCCTGATCTACAGATTGGGCATACATAAGGTCATGGTTGGTTGCAACGTCCGGCGTTTCCCGCCAAATCCAGGCTAAATGCAAAACATCGTTTTGATCGACCGTCATATCCCAATAAGCGCTGCGCTGGCCTTCTCCGTCAATCAAAGCCGTATGCAGGCGTTGCCATTTTTGTTGCTTAACATCATATTGATTCATCACAAGTGTACCTCGCCCTGAGCCACCGTCTCGATACTGAAACAGAATATCGCCGTTTGATAAGGCATAAAATTGAGGATAGGTTACACTTTTTTCTTGCTGGCCCAGCATGTTGGACCTAATCAGTTTAAGGCTACCCGGCTGTTTGCTTTTGGCATAATTGAGTGGATTATTATGATGATCCCAGGACACATGTAAATAGCCCTCACCGTCAACAACCAGACTGATGTGATTATGAGCATCATTAACATTACCGGTAAACTCTGTGGTGTGTAGTTGCCAGTTCTGGCTATCCAGTTTTCTTTTTGCAATCACCAGATATGCATCTTTATTATAAAACCCTGTGTATTGAGTATTTTGATGGGTATACAGGGTTTGCTTGACACCGGAAAGCACATTAACCGAACTACCGGAAAACGCATTATCACTAATTTGAATAAGTTGGCTTGTGTTTTTATCGACAGGTTCGCTCTCACTAACAGAGTCAGCACAGGCGCTTAATAATGTGCAACATAGAAATGCGGGTATCAAGGTTGAACTTTGTTTAAGTATTTTTAGCTGGGCTTTAAAGATTGATTTCATAACAGATGTTTTCTTTTTATGTAGTTGCTACCCGGACACATGAATAATGTTGTCCGGGCAGGCTTTAACGGGTACGGATTAGTATAATTTTACGACAGTGACAGAGGCTGCCGGTAAATTGAAATTGAGTTTACCTGATTTTACTTTTGTTTGATAATCAACAGGTTTTACCCGATTGGGATTAGCAAAGGTGTTGTGTGCATCTAATTTATTTGCAGTAAGCTGTTGCCCTTTTGCATATTTGAGCTTTTCACCATTGAGCGTCAAGAAAACATCAGAAGTTTCAGTTGCGGATAAGTTTACCAACGCCAGATAGGTATTACCATCCTGTCCTTTGGCTGCCGAGATAGTAACGGCAGGTATAGTGTCATCGCCAATTTTTTCATATGCCATCTGCTCAGTATGAACCGTTAAAGCGGTTGCATCCTGAAATGGGGTATACATCTGATAAGCATAATAAGTTGGTGTGAGCAGCATTTTTTCTTTGTCGGTCAAAATCATCGCTTGCAACACATTGACCATTTGCGCGATATTGGTCATATGAACTCGCTCGGCATATTTGTGAAAAATATTAAAATTAGCCGCGGCGACTACCGCATCGCGAATGGTATTTTGTTGGTATAAAAAGCCAGGCTCCCGTCCTGGCTCTGCATCGTACCAGGTACCCCATTCATCCACATAAAAACCTATTTTGCCTTCCGGATCATTTTGCTCTAATACTTGCAGATTTTTTGCGATGTAATCATCAATCTTTAACGTATTTACGATAGTTGAGTTCCATTCTGATACTGGGAAGTCTATCGCTTTACCCTTTTCCTGCCACTGACCTTTTGGCAAGGTATAATAATGGTAAGAAATAGCATCCATGTTACGTGTAATATTTTTGCTGAGTACGTCTGTCCATTCCAGTCCGCGCGCATTGCCACTGCCGCCACTGGCTATAAATTTGGGTCTGTGTCCTTTAGGCGTTTTTAAAAAAGTAGCCCAGTGCATATATAAATCGGCGTAATATTCCGGGCGCATATGTCCGCCACAGCCCCAGGCTTCGTTACCAATCGCAAAATAATCAACTTTAAATGGCGCTTCGCGGCCGTTTTGTCGCCTTTCATTGGCCAGCGTTGAGTTTTTATCTGAAGTCATGTATTCAAGCCATTCAGCCATTTCACGTGGTGTGCCTGTGCCAAGGTTACCGTTCACATAGGTCTCAGCGCCAACCATTTCAGCCAGCTCAAAAAATTCGTGTGTTCCAAACTCATTGGTTTCTTCAACGCCACCCCAGTGGGTATTAACTTTTGTCGGTCTTTTCGCAGGATCGCCAATACCGTCGCGCCAGTGGTATTCATCTGCAAAACAGCCACCTGGCCAGCGCATAAGTGGCACTTTGAGTTCTTTTAACGCTTTAATGACATCGTTTCTAAATCCATTCGTATTGGCAATATTTGAATTTTTGCTGACCCAGATCCCTTCGTATATGCCGCGGCCCAGATGCTCAACAAACTGCCCATAGATATTCTTATTTATTCTGGGTCCGTCCTGGTTTGTATTGAGTGTAAATGTTACTTGGTGCTCCGCTTTTACTGAGAGTGAAGTCATCAGCAACATAGAGATAAGGGTCAGTTTGACTGGTTTGATCATTATTATTGATTCCTTTTAATGATATTCGATAGCGGTAGTCAGATTCTCAGAGAGTAATCAAACTTCGTCATTTACCAAACGAAAATGATTTAATATTGTTGTCTATATTAACAATATAATAATAAAAACTGTAGGTTTGACCAATGTTTACCCGATATTTTTAATGAAATGTTTAATTTATGAATAAAAATGATTGTATTTGACTGGATATGGGTCAATAATATGAAACGAATTTGTTAACTTATCTGTTTTTTGTTAGCAATGGGTTAAACGTTAAACATAACGCATTAAAATAAAAACGAGGGATATCATGAATAAATATCTGTATCTGTTACTGCTTTCGTCGCTTATTACCGGTTGTAATAGTGATGACTCCGGTAAAGATGGTCTTGAACTAGATGGTAGTGAACCAGATCTGTCTAAAGTTATTGATTATCTGCGAGAGCAGGAAGCACAGCAAGAAGAAGAGCCGGATCCTGAACCAGAACCAGAACCACAGCCTGAGCCGGTTGATGTTGTCATTGAAGAGTCAATGGCTGGTTTTTGTGACATTGATGGTGTAATCGAAAGCAACCATACCGGTTTTACCGGCACTGGTTTTGCTAATGTTGAAAACCGAGTTGATTCAGCAATTACCTACCAGATTAATGCGCAGGCGGATGGTGATTATGATGTTGAAATTACTTATGCCGCGGATTCAGACAGAGCGGGCATGCTATCGAGTAATGGTACAGATACTGAGTTGTCATTTGTCAGTTCAACTGCATGGGATGCCTGGACAATTCAAACCGCTACTTTATCTTTAAAAGCGGGTATGAATGACATTGTATTAAAATCTAATACAGTGAGTGGTATGCCAAATATTGACTCTTTAAAAATCTCGGGTGTTGGTATTGAAGCGGGTAGTTGTACATATACACCACCGGTAGTGGTTGAGCCGGAAGCAGATGCTAAAGTCTTTGTTGTAGGTGACTCTACCGTTGCAAATTACGGTGAATCTAAATATCCACAGATGGGTTGGGGTCAGGTTCTACAGTTCTTTTTTGATGAATCAAAAATTGATGTTGAAAACCGTGCACGAGGTGGCCGCAGTACCCGAAGCTATAAAGTGGATGGTATCTGGGATGAAGTATTAGCAGAAGTGAGTGAAGATGATTATGTCTTTATTCAATTTGGGCATAACGACCGTGACTGGACAAAAGAAGAACGCTATGCAAATGAAGCGGATTACGAAACTTTCTTAAAAGAATATGTTGCTGAAACTCGCGCAAAAAATGCGATCCCTGTATTAGTCAGTCCTATGGTGATGAATGCATGGCGTGACGGTGCCTTGCGTAATGTGTTTAGAGAAGACGGCAACGATTATGCTGGCACTATGGAAAAAGTGGCTGAAGAACTGGATGTCGCTTATGTTGATTTAAATACTGAATCCTGGAATTTGGTCAATAAAGTTGGTCTGGAACAAGCCTCTCATTATATATTCCTTAAGCTAGATGCAGGCGAATACGATAACTATCCAGATGGTATTGATGATTTCACTCACTTCCAAGAAGCGGGTGCAATGGAAATGGCCAGAATTGTAGTTGAAGGTCTTGAAGCGCTTAACGCGGATGAAGATATTCAGCCATTATTGGATGCGGTTAACGTCAGATATACAATGACTGTTGAGCAAGAAGGCGCCAATGGTAGCATTATCACATCAAGTTCTGAATATCCTGCGGGCACGCCATTAACCTTTAAAACACGTGCCGGTGACACTGATACATTTGATGCTTGGTATAGTGCTGGCACGATTGTCAGCGAGAACAACCTTTATCAGACAACCATGCCTGCTAGTAAATTTACCCTCACTGCTGCTTTTAATGGCTCGGTGCCGGTGGCCAACTTTGATGCTGCGACAGCATTTTTAATTGGCGATTCTACTATGTCTGATTATGCTGATGGCTATTATCCGCAAACAGGTTGGGGACAGGTTTTCCAGAGCTATTTAGACGATAGCAAAATTACGGTTGATAATCGTGCTTTAGGTGGACGTAGTTCAAAAAGTTTTTATGAAAATCACTGGGATGATGTCAAAGCCAGTATCAATGAAGGCGATTTTGTTTTTATTCAATTTGGTATCAATGATAGAGCAAGTCAGGATCCATCAAGATATGCGCCAACAGGTGGTGATTTTGAAGGTTTTATGACTAGCTTTGTTGACGAAACCCGTGAACTAGGTGCTACACCGATTTTGGTGACAACGGTCAGACGTAACCAGTGGCGGGATGGCGAACCTTATGATGCTTATCACGAGCATCCAGTCGTTACACGACAGTTAGCGGCTGACTTAAGCGTTCCATTAATTGATCTCAATGCTAAAAATAAAGCTCTATTAGAAGCAGTTGGTGAAGCATATGCTAATGAGTTCTACTACATGGGCTTTGGTGCAAACCAATATGGTAACGCAACTGCTGCAGCCGATACTGTGCACTTCCAGAAACAAGGTGCGGTTGAAATCGCTCGCTTAGTTTCAGAAGGTATCAGTGAATTAAGCTCTGTTGATGCAATTGCACCTTTAGTGGATGCATTAAAACCAACTTACTCAGTAAGTGTGTCTTCACCAACACATGAGGCAGGTACCATTACAACTGCATTTGAATATCCGGCAGGTACACCACTTACGTTGAAAGCGGTAGCCAATCAGGATGATGAATTTACTCAATGGTTAGATTCAAATCGCGCTGAGGTATCAACTGATATGATCTATGAGTTTGATACCACAGATGCAGAAGCGACTTATGAAGCTGTATTTAATAACAGTGAAGGCTTGGGTGTATTAATGACAAATCTGGTCACTGAAATTGACGGTACAGAAGTTAAGCTGACCTGGAGACTTGAAAACTTACCGGACGATTTGGTTTCTATTGATGTTTACCGCAATGACGTAGCTGAAATAAACGCTGACAGAGATAAAATTGCTGGAGGCGTTGATGCAAGTGATACATTTATAGACGATACAGCTGAAGTTGGTAAAACTTACTGGTATATGTTTAAGCTACACACCAGTGGTGATGCTATTAATACGCAACCTGAGGGTGAAATTAGAAAGCCATTTGTTGAAGAAATTCCGGTGACTAATTTAACCACTAAAATTGCTTATGGTTCACTCATTGAAGTTAGCTGGGACTTAAAATATTTTGACCCGGAAATTACCTACCTTGAATTGTTAAGAAATGATCAACCGCAAGCTGTAGGTCGTGTCAGGGTTTCTGCGGGCACACCGTTAAGTGGTACTTTAGTGGATGATGACGTTGAACCAGGTAAAACATACTGGTATATGTTTAAAATGGTTCAGGATGGTGTAACGGGCGGTACAGAAGTTGAAGGCGAAATTACTATTCCTGCCGATGCAGTCTTCTTCCCACCAGTCGATGGTGTGATTCCGGGACCTATGGTTAACCCTGAAGCACCAATCATCACGAATATGACGACCAGTCTTGATGAAAACAATAATGTGGTTATCTCATGGGATCTGCAAAACATTACCGAAGGTACTGTGATTGAGCTGATGAGAAACAACAAAAATGAAGCTGCAGGACGTGTGGGTGTTCACTCAACAACTGAACTAACCGGCAGTTTTGTAGACGATACCGTACCGGGCGGAGAGTCTTATTGGTATATGTTCAAATTTACCAAAGACTTAAAAATTAAAGGTACAGCACCTGAAGGTGAAATCGCTGTTCCTTAATAAATAGTGAATTAATCGTCATAATATCAAGCAGCAAACCGTCAGGTTTGCTGCTTTTTTTGTTTATGAGATATTTTTGTCTCAGGCCTAAAAGACACTGGACTACAGAGTTGAAAAGGCTGTAACCCTAGGGCCTTATATGGATCCCCTGTTAATGTCAAAATCAAAAATTGAAATAAATTAGACGCTAACTTATATTCGGGCTCATAATGGGAAGCTATCCTGGCCACTTTGATGTATTCGCACCTTCATGCCTAATCTCCTGCGCGACATTATAAATATGTTCAGAGCAATTTACAGGCTCTTGAAGGTTGGTCTAACCTTTTTTAAGATCTTCTTTGTAGCAATTTGACGTTTTTATTCGCTAATGCCATTGATGCACAAGTAACCCCTCTACGTTCGATTAAAGCTTTTAGCCAACGCTCTTTTTCTGTTTTGGTGGGTCTGTTTTTTAGTTTTGACACCACGGCTCTTGCCCCTAAAAAAAGACTACTTCGTAGTGGTTTATCACATGAGATTTTCCCGACTGAGCCGAGTTGTACTTTTCCACCGCTACTATGTTGTTTTGGGGTAAGGCCAATGCAAGCTGATACCTGCCTACTATTGTTAAAATGGTCGCCACTGCCTAACTGTATTTTCAGCCTCATAGAGGTTATAGGGCCAACACCTTCAAGTTTCATCAGCTTTTTACAATCATCATCTTGTCCAGTTAGGCGAATTAATTGCTCATTTAGGGCTTGAAAATCATCTTCTAGGCGAGAATATAACTGCCACATTTTATCTATACAGTGGCGCATTGGCATAGGTAGCTGGTTTTCACCATCTTCTAATATTTCAGGTATACGTGCTTTAAAGCTTTTTATACTTTTACTGATGATGATGCCAAACTCGAGTAATAATCCACGCACTTGATTTGATAACTGAAGCTTTTGTTTATCCAGTAAATCTCTCATTTTACTAACGGATTGTATGCCTTGCTCTTCAACGGTTAACACTCTTTCAGGTTTGATATTAGGCGCACGCGATGCATCCGCAATAGCGATGGCATCATTAGCATCTGTTTTTTGCCCCGTTCTAAACGGTTTAACTTGTTTAGGCGGTATAGGCATCACTTTATGGCCCAAAGATTTAGCAAACCTTACCCAATAATGAGCGCCGCCACAGCTTTCCATAGCCACAAGGGACTAACGAGCCATTATGTTAACTTTGCTCGGCTCATTGCTTTATTTAAAGTGATTTTTCCATTGGGTGTCATAATACAAGCTTGAAAAATATCTTTTGCTAAATCGATAGCAATTACGTTACATTGCGCCATTGTGTGGACTCCTGGTAAAAGTTGATTTGAGTGAATACTTTTCACTTTATACCGCAAAACTCCGTTAGGGGGAGGAGTCCATACATCTCCTGCATTGCCCTACCACCTGAAGCCTGAGGTTTTACTGAATAGTGTTACGTGAAGTGTTTAGCTATTGTTGCGACGTACACATAAAACAGGCTGGTAAATAGCAGAAACGGTTTTAAAAACTTCATTCATCCTTTCTCAATTGAGATGATTAATCAGTTAACATATAACAACAGTATGAAGGACTATGTAGAAATTTTTTAATTTTGTTCTTCCGGGAGGTAACCGGCTTCTTCAGCTAAAAAATACGTAGAAGCGCAGATTTTTTCATCTAAGTTTGTAAAATTATTTTGCTGGATTTTAATTAAGTCAGCTTGTTTAGATAGATGAGCGACCATTAATAAACTGAGCCCTAGGCTACAGTGAACAGGATCGGGTGTTTTATGATAAAAGTAGTCATCGGGCGTTTGTATATCTGGCGTATTTTGCAATGCCGCTATAAAAGCCTCTTGTGTATCTGTCGGTTCCAGCGTTAAAGCCTGCGTCAGCAGTTCAGGCTTTTTCTGACCATATCCAAGGTACATCAGATATTCTTGAGTTAATCCATAGACACTTGCGCAGGGCAGATCTTTATTAAACCTTTTTTGTAATTTAGGCAATAAGGCGTGCGCTTGTTGATACCAGGTGTGCCAGCTATTACCTGTTTCATACGGGGTAAAATAAGCAATATCAACTAAAATAGTAGCTGAGTAATATCCGGCACATCCCCACTTAGTGCCCGTGTTATAAGTTGCTTTACTCAAATTAATGCCTTTTTTAATATCCTGACTGACACCTTTGAGACCATAAAGTGCACGGTGACCCAGTACATTCATGCAGGCAATATTGTTTAACCGGGCACAGCGCTCGTAGTAACCGGCTGAACGCTTTTCATCATTTAATAAGTATTCTGCTGCAAAAGCCATCGGCCGGTATAATGCAGAATCTGGTTCGTCCTGATTAGCCAGTACGGCCTCAAGGTCACTCAGCGCAGTTTCAACCTCAGCCAGATTGACCGCAGGTATGTCTGCTTCTTCTTTAAGATGGTTTCTTTTGCCGTTGATCTCAATTAAGGCTTGTCCGCGAATGTTTTTAAGATACAAAGCAGAGGCCAGGGATACGTCAGATCGCCTCTCAAGAAATAGGCTGATGTATTCAACCGCTTGTTTTGAGCGGGCTAAATCTATATTTTCGTATAATTCGTCTATAGTGTGGTCTTGCAAATAAAAAATGGCTTCGCTGACTTTTGAAGCGAATTCATCATCATTGGCATTTACGGTAAAAGCTAAACAGATAAGGCAGAGACCTTTCAATAAACTTTTCATTTATCAATCCTTGTTATTTTGCCTGTAAGCTTGATCAATTCAACCGGGGAAATCATTTACCGGTTGAGACAAGATAATGTCCTCAATTATTTTTAATAGTTACGACGAAAAAGGCCAGGCGGTTAATACCGTCTGGCCTTTTGTTTTACACTGTTTTAATCAGTGGTTATGGTACACAAGGTACAGCAATTGGTGCTTTAGTACCGGTCAGGTTATCAATGGTTAAATAATCCACGTTACCTAAACCGCCACCGGTTGCTGCTTTTAGCTTAACCAAGTATTCACCAGATTGAAGCTCATATGATTCGTAAGTTTCTAACCAAGTATCCCATGCACCAGTTGATTCCATATCAATTGTAAATGCATCAATAGCACTACCGACATCAACACTTGCAAATCGGTTATCACCAGCACCATTACCATAACGTAATAAGAAACGATAAGTTGCGGCTTCCTGAATATTAACTTTATATGAGATGTACATACCTTCGGCATTGTTGGTGTTAGAGAAACCTTCACCTTCATAGCCAACCCAGTTAGATTCAATCAAACCGTCAACCATTTCACAATAACCATCTTCATTTTCGTTAATGGTGAGTGCGGTAGTAGTTGGATTTGCAAAGTATTCGATTTCACCCATAGGCTCATCCGTTATAACAGTGCCGTCGTCCATAGTGACTCGCATCATATACCAGTAAGTTTGAGTCTCTACAAGGTTATCATAGTCAGCTACTGCACCTTTTGGTTCTAACCCACCTATGATTGGTGTAGCACCGTCTGCCATTGCTTCAGTATTTCGTAAAATCTCGATATTACTGAAGATACCTTCATAATTTTTTAGGTTCCAGTCGATACGAATACCGCCATCTTCTAATCGAGTAATTAGATTAGATTCCGGTTGTGGAAGTTCAAATAAGACTTCGCCTTCTGCATCTGTTGTCACAGTAGAGCCGTCTTCTAAAGTCAGCTCAAAGGAATACCAATAGGTAGTTCCATCAACAAAACCGTTATCACCACCAATATCTCGTAAGCGACCATCGATAACACGTGCATCCGAACGAACTAACTCTTTGTTATCCATAGATGCACTTGTACCACGGTACAAATCAACATTAGTAATGTCTTGACCAAAATTACGTAAGTTCCAGGTTAGGTTAATCGTTTGTAATACAGGATCAGAATCTGCCATTAAACCTGTGACAGGAGCCTCATCTGGTACAAACGGACCAACAATTTCTGAAGTTGGTGTACCGGTTGCTGTATTATATTTAAACATATACCAATAGCTGGTGCCTTCAACGATATCGATGCCATCAACAGTGCAGCCCTGATATAGCTGATCACTTGATAAATCATGGATTTTACCACGGCCAGCAGCTTGATTACTGGTATTTCGGTATAACTGAGACCAGTTAATGACAGGGAAATTTTGCATATCCCAACAAATGGTCATAGTCTCGTCACGATAGGTATAATCGAGGTTGGTTTCCTGGAAAATGATATTCTCACCAAATGCTGGTTCTGCAATGGCTACATCACCATCTGTAGTGGTTAATTCAACCCAGTAATAATATTTACCGCCTTCAACTGTCGTTTCATCCGTCCAGGTTTTTGCATTGGGATTAACCATTGCATAATAGGCATCTGGTTTAGCCGGAATCACACCCATTTCAGTCGTTTCAGCGCGGTAGATTTTGATTTCACTTAAATGAAGATCGGTTACCCAGGTTAAATCTACATAGTTATTTGAACTGGCCGCTTCAACACGAGGAATTAAAGTAGACGTCATTCGAGCCATAGACGACATATCTAGGCCTGAAATTGTGCTACCGCCAGCATCTTTAACATCTACCCAATAATAATAAGTTGTGTCCGGTACAGCTGTGGTGTCGGCAAAAGTGGTTGAGCCATCTTCTAATGTACCAACTGTTTGAGCAGAGCTCATGTCGTTTGTTTCACTACGCATTACTGTAATGGAACCGACTTCTGCTTCACCCGGATAAACTTTAACTAAAATATTATCATTGTTACCTTGTGCAACCATTTTCGTAAACGGCTGAGCTTCAACCATAGTCGTTTTGAACTGAGGCAGTTCTTTAACAACATGTTTGTATAGCTCCATATCCGTACCCATATAGAAACTTGGATGCGGCGGCTGGTTATAAGCTGTATTTTGCCATGCAATTGCATTGCGGTATTGTCTATCATGCATCAATGTTGGCAGGCGAATATCTGTTTCATGGTTAGTCGTATAGATTAGCAATTTACTACTATCTTCATTTGCCATAACCACTTCTTCACGCCAGTCACCTAAAATATCTGCTTGTAATGAAGGGGTCGCTTTAGTCCCGTTATTAGAGACACCTGAACCGTTTCTGACTGTTAGCGCGTCAAATAAAGGTTCTTTTTCAACGAGTTTATCATCCGGATTCCATTTAGTAATTAAACTACCATCGAGTAATTCGCGTGATAAGTCTCCGTCCCACCAGATAGCAAAGTTCATTGATGGTTTACTGTCACCGATAAGCGTACCGTCTGATGCCATTAATTGGCCACGTGAGCCCCAGCTTTCCATACCCGGATAGTTAGGGTCAATATCTGCAGTTACACCACGACCAACATCATCACCATCGCCAGATTGAGAGTGGATAATTTCACCGGTCGCTGCATCATGAATTTCAACACCATAACCCACGCCATCTTTGGTATAACAAGATGGACATTCGTGAACCATAAATACTTCTAAACCTTCACGATCCGGGATAATATCCGCTACGTGCAGTGCGTCACCATGGCCTAATTCAGTACTATATAAAGTGGTACCGTCATTATCTATAGTTGCAGCACCAAAGATAATTTCGTCTGCGCCATCGGCATCTACGTCAGCAATGCTTAAGCTGTGTGCACCCTGGCCGGCAATAGTCGGTGATTCAGGATCTGTATTTGAGTCATATACCCATTTTTCAACAAATTGACCGTCTTGGTTAAAGTCAAATGCAGCAACCACAGCACGCGTATAATAACCACGAGACATAATTAAACTAGGTCGTTGACCATCTAAATAAGCTACACCACCTAAGAAACGGTCAACACGGTTACCATATCCGTCACCCCAGGTAGCGTTGATATCATCACCACGTTCAGGGATGTAATCAATGGTATCTAAAGCTTCACCACTAACCCCGTCAAACATAGTCAGGAATTCAGGGCCTGCTAATATATAACCGCCGTCATTTCGATAGTCAGCGTCATTGTCGCACTCAACAGTATCAGAGCAAACATAGTTGCCGCGACCATCCATAGTGCCTTCTGCTGTTTTCATCGCGATTTCAGCGCGGCCATCCTGGTTAAAGTCGAATGCCATAAACTGGGTATAATGAGCACCGGCACGAATGTTTTTACCTAAATTGATGCGCCATAATAATTCACCTTCCATTGTATAAGCATCGATTAATACATCGCCTGTTTTACCGGCTTGTGAATTGTCTTTAGCGTTACTTGGTTCCCATTTTACGATAAGTTCGTATTGACCATCACCGGTTAAATCTGCAGCTGAAGCATCATTTGCCGAATAACTGTATTCAACACCGTCGACAAAACCACTGGATGGCGTATTTAGGGGGATGCTTAAAAATGGTTTTTCCGATGCCTGTACAACTTTTGATGCGTCTTTTTCAGCATCATCTACAAACGTTTTAACCTGGTAGGTGTCAGTAGGAAGACCATTAATATCAATCATGAAAGTTGGATCGTTAGGACGTGCTGAACGATAGAACTCACCATTTTTATAGACTTTATAAATAGCTCTTTGTTCGTCCAGGCCTGACCAACGCCAACTAATCGCCATACCCTGATCTTCTGCTGGCACGACAATTAAGCCCGGATCCAGGTATTCTACTTTTGAACCACCTGTAGTATCACGCTCTGCGTCTGTTAACGGCGGTTGTGTAAATGGTTCTGCCGGTGTGTAATCGTCGTCACTACAGCCGACCAATGCACTCGCTAATGCTAAAGGCACGACAGCTTTGGCGAATACGCGATTCTTGTGTTTGAGATACCTTCCGTCTTTTTTCATTATGCGGTCTCCGAAAATGATTTTAAGAAGATGATGCAGAATTAACAAATAAGCTACATCAAATTACCCTGTTATTTATAGATTAGTGCTAACCAAATCGATTGTTTATGTTTTTATGTAAACTAAAATAACACCATCAGCAATCATAATAAATCACTAACGGTCACATATCCAGTGTTTTTTAATGATTATTTAACAATAAATAAAAAAATGTATTCTTATTGAGTCAGTACGTTGTTTTTATACTTCAAAATTTAACAGAGTAGGTCAGTTAAATGCCTATATTTGCTTATTGATTGTATAAAATGATTACATATTGAACTCTGCAATCAGATTGTTGTGCATAATATGTTATAAAGTATTATATCTTTTTTTGAATAACATTTATTTATGCTGTGTTCAATTCACCTGATGTGTGCGCATTTATTTATGAAACCAGCAATTGATATAAGTTGTTGGTTAAATCGTATTCTTTGCTTTTATTATTCTGCTTATTCTATCAGGATAAATACACATTGCGTGACTGTGTGTGATTGAAAATGGTTTTTTTGTTTAATATTTGTTGAAATTGATTTGTTTTGGTTATACTATCCTTGTTGTTAAAAAAAATTTTGTATTTAACAAAATCTTCACCTACTAACAATTAACGCAGGATTTCATAATGAATAACTACAATCAGTCTAAAAAATTAGATAGCACTGAATCAGCTATTCCGCACTTTAAACGAAAGTCTTTAGCTAATCGTGTTGCGTCTATATTATTTGCGGGTGCTGCGATGAGTGCATTCGCAGGCGCAAATGCGTTTGCAGCAGAACAGCAAGCACAATCAGAAGAACAAACAGAAGAAGTTTCTGAAAAAGACGAAGAAATAGAAGAGATTCAAGTTTCAGGTATCCGATACAGTCAGTTAAGCGCGTTAGACCGTAAAAAAAATGCGGGTACTATGATGGATTCACTGGTAGCTGAAGATATTGGTGAATTCCCGGATAAAAACGTTGCAGAAGCACTTCAACGTATTTCTGGTATCCAGCTAGAACGTGATATGGGTGAAGGTAGCTCGGTAAGTGTTCGTGGTGTCGAATCAGGTTTGGTACGGGTTGAGTTAAATGGTGTGACTGCTATGGGTACAGGCGGTAGCCGTTCAGTTGACTTCCGTGATATGGCATCAGAATTGGTTAAATCCATTGATGTATATAAAGGCTCTGAAGCTCGCCTGACTGAAGGTGGTGTGGGTGGTACAATTCAAATTAATACCCGTAAGCCAAATGAGTTCACAGATAACTTTTTCCAATTTAACGCAGAAACTCAATATAATACAATGATTGATGAGTATATGCCAAAGTTCAACGTAACCGGCGTATATAAAGCATCTGATAAATTGGGCTTTTTGGTGAATGTTACAGGTTCTGATCAGCATCAGATGTTTCATGGTTTAAGAAATACGACCTGGGATAAGTTTCAGGATGTGGACGGTTCACCCGAAAAAACGGCGCCGGATCCGGATTGGGCGGATTATACTGCCAAAGAACAGTGTAATGAAACAGATGATGCTGGCAATTATTTACTTGGCGAGACAGACAGGGGTGAATGTAACGTTCAGTGGCATGAATACAGTCCAAGTACACCTAGATACAGTATCTGGGGCCGTCAGGAAAAACGTTTATCTGCCAATATCGAAGCTCAATATCAATTGACTGATGAATTCTCATTTGATTTATCTTATACAGACAGCAGCCGGAATAAGAAAGCGACCGACCGTAACTTCCAAGTTGAGATTGGTTCCGTTTTCACATCTCACCCTGATTATGTTACGGAAAATAAAAATGTATACCGCCAGGTCACTATTGCGCAAAATATTGATACCGGAAAGTATGCAGGTGTAACTGTTCGTAACCGTACCTTGAACTTTGACTGGGATCAGGAACGTAAAATGATGAAAGCCGGTTTTGATTATAACAAAGACGGTTTAAAAATTGATGGGTATATTGCACGTTCAACCACCTTTGAAGATATAGATTCACGTGATACACAAACGGCGCAAAATAACGTAGGTGGTATTATCATTGAGCAAAAAAATGGTTTGCCAGAAATTGATTTCACGAATGCCTACATTGTAAATCCGGATGATGTATTTGATACTTATACGCCATTCCATTATAACGATGGTTCTGCTTACACCTCATTAGACAGATTTAAATACGCACCAGGTCAAAGTGATGCTTCTGAAAATATTATAAAAATTGATGCTAGCTATATTCCTGAATCAGATTTTTTCACTATTTTACGCACCGGTTTTATTACAACCAATCAGAAATTCACCAATAATTCATGGGGTTATAACTTAATTCAGAACGTTGGTAATTATTACACTGACGGTAATGGTGTTCGTAAACTCTGGACACAGGATGACCATGAATATGTATTAATGAATAACCGTTTTGCAACTGATCAGTTCTTAAAAGATTATGATCAAAGTGTTGATGTTATTGAAAGTTATATGGCGGTTGATACGGAAAAATATTTAGAAGCCTTATTGGAGCGCAGTGGTTATGATTCGGCTGTAGCCGCACGGGATAACCTACCAGGTAACGACAATAGATATAACATTAATGTCAGAACTCAATCTGCTTATGCGCAGGCTGATTTTGAAACCTATTTAGGTGATATGACATTAAAAGGTAACTTTGGTGTTCGTATTGCGCGCACCGAAACTGAATCAGAAGGTTATCAACGCATTCGAGTATTGGTTGAATCGTTTGAAGAAGATGTAAACGGAGACCCAGTATTGGATGAAAATGGTGACCGTATTCCTGTATATGGTGCTGCTGGTGAAGATTTAGGTGGTGTTGAAGACAGAACCGATCCTCGCTGGTACGAAGGCCGTTTAGCCATCACTGAAGACTTTATTGATGTTTTACCTAGCTTAAACTTAACATTAGAAATGTTTGAAGGATTTGAAGCTTATGTCGGTATTGCGAAAGTAATGGCTCGCCCAAATATCAATGACTTAAATATCAGTGGCTCATGTACAATTCATGATTATCCGTTAGCTCGTACATTATCTTATGTAAATACTTGTGACTCTGGTAACCCGGATTTAGACCCATACCGTGCTAATCAATACGAAGCAGCGTTAACCTGGTATCCGGACGAAACTTCAATTATATCTGGCGCATATTTTGTTAAAGACATTACAAGCTATGTATTTGGTAAAGAGTGGCATGAAGATGTTGATTTCTTTAACGATGGTCGCATTTGGGATGTTAGACAACAAACTAACAAACAAGGTATTACCACTAAAGGTTTCGAATTACAGGCATCAACCTTCTTTACTTTCTTACCTGGGTTTTTAGAAAATACGGGTGCTAAAGCCAACTTTACGCATATTACGGCAGATAACGTTGATGACTTTAACCCGTTAACCGGTGAGCAAATGCCACTGCGCGGTCAGTCTGAAAATTCATATAACCTTGAAGGTTTTTATGAAGATGAGCAATGGAGTATTAAGTTAGCTTATAACTATCGTGAAGATTATTATTCACGTGTATTTGCTGGCTTACCCGTATTTGTTGATGGTGCAGGTTATTTAGATGGTAAAATTACTTACCGTTATAACGACAACCTTAAATTCTACATTGATGGTCGTAACTTAGATAAACAAGCTAAAGTTGAAACCTCAGGTGTAGGTCGAATCAACGATTTACAATGGTCTGGTCGTATCTTCTCGGCTGGTTTCACATACAAAATGTAAATCAACTTTCCTTAAGTTAATTGTCAAAGGCACCTTCGGGTGCCTTTTTTATTGTAGGCGTTCAAAAATGATTGTTATCAATGACATCTAAATTGCGCAAGTGGATTGTTTGCTATCCAGATAAACATCTAACCAAATCTCAGTTGTTGAATGAGCGTCTTTGTTAGATACTGAGTTTGGCATGCTTGGCATTGACAAACGGGAGCTTCTTTATGCAAAATAATCAGGTATTTAACTGGGGCATTATTGGATGCGGCAATGTGACCGAAGTTAAAAGTGGCCCTGCTTATCAGCAAGTAGCAGGTTTTAAGCTCAAAGCTGTAATGCGCAGAAACGAGGCATTAGCAAGGGATTATGCAAACCGTCATGGTGTAGCTATTTATTGCTCTGATGCTGATGTCTTAATTAATGATCCAGCAATCGATGCGGTTTATATCGCAACCCCACCGGATTCACACAAACACTATGCATTAAAAGTGGCTCAGGCTGGCAAAATTTGCTGTATTGAAAAACCGCTGGCGCCAAATTTAGCAGATAGTCTTGCGATTAAAGAAGCATTTGAAAAGGCAAGGTTGCCGCTTTTCGTTGCCTATTATCGCCGCAGTTTACCCAGATTTATAAAAGTTAAAACTTTACTTGAACAAAATGCGATTGGCGATATTCGCCATATTCACTGGACATTAAGCAAGCCAGCCAGTCAAACGGATTTATCCTCAACACCGAACTGGCGAACGGATAGTCAAGTTGCCCCTGGTGGTTATTTTGATGATTTAGCCAGCCACGGATTAGATTTATTTGCTTTTTTATTGGGCGAGTTTAGACAGGTAAAAGGGATATCTGGCAACCAACAAAACCTGTATTCTGCAAGTGATGCCATTTCAGCCTGTTGGCAACATGTGTCTGGCGTTACCGGTTCAGGGCTGTGGAATTTTGGCAGTTGGAATCATCAGGATAAAGTGACAATTACAGGCAGTCGGGGAGAAATTAGTTTTGCTATTTTTGCCGACAGGGCAATTGAATTATCAACCGGGCAGGGGATAAAAGCTTTTATGATAGATAACCCTATGCACGTGCAGTTTAACCATGTCGAAAATATATATCGTCATTTAACTGGCCAAAATCTCCATCCTTCAACGGCTGAGACCGCGGTGCATACAGCCTGGGTGATGGACTCGATTTTAAACGATGTATAAAGTCACAGGATTTAATTTGTCTGATTCGGCATGTGAATTTATCGAAGATGCAAAATGGGTTAATACAAACCAAAATCAGTTTGTTTAATGAAGTGGTAGGTAAAATGTTGAATATCTTGAAAGTCGATTAATCATTGATAACTGACATAATACTATACCTGATATGAACCCTAAGACAGCATGTCTGCGCTCGTGCTTTATCGCGCTTAGTTTGAAAAAGTTAACCAGGGTGGCTTAATCTATCTGTGGCTATTCATCCGGGAAGCAGCTCTGCAGTTTATCCATAAGGTGTTTTAATTCAAGCATTTCTTGTGTTGTTAAGCCGTTTAATTTACATACCATTTGCATTGGAATCGCTTCTGCTTTGGATTTTGCGGCTTTTGCTTTTTCCGTTAAAAATACCCGGCGAACGCGTTTGTCAATCTCATCTTTTTTAACTTCAAGATATTGTTTTTGTTCAAGCTTTTTGAGTATAAGCGACATGGCGCCGCCATCCATTTTGGTTTTATCAAGCAAACTGGCAATGGTAATTTTGTCTGCTTCCCACAGCGCCATCATCACAATATATTGAGGGTAGGTAATATCCAGTTCATTTAATAAAGGACGGTAAGCCCGGGTGAGTGCATTTGAAATCGTATAAAACCTGTGGCAAAGCTGATTTTCGAGTTTAAGAATGTCAGACATAATTCCCCCTGAAATGAGTTTATATTTTGCATGCAAATTACTTGATTTTCAAATTTGTTTATTGTTATTATTTTGCATGCAAAGTAAATAATAATTGATTGGAGGTTTTATGCATACGCTACAACAAGTTTTATACACAGGTACAGCAACGGCAACCGGCGGGCGTGAAGGCATTGCTCAGTCAGACGACAATAAATTAGATATTAAATTGTCAACTCCGAAAGCCTTGGGTGGCACAGACGGTAAGGGGACAAACCCGGAGCAGCTGTTTGCGGCAGGCTATTCTGCTTGTTTTATTGGCGCGTTAAAACACGTTGCTGCTGCTGAAAAAATAAAGCTGGGCAGCGATATCAAAGTAACCGGTGAAGTTGCAATTGGTCCAATTGATACCGGATTTGCGATTGCGGTCAAATTAACGGTTGATCTTGGTGAAGTCGCACGTGATATTGCAGAGCTGCTGGTTGAAAAAGCACATCAGGTTTGTCCTTACTCGAATGCGACTCGTGGCAATGTTGATGTTCAGCTTAACGTTAAATAACCTCAGCTGCGCATAAGAAAAATAGCCCAATGAGTCTATTTCTCCGCCTCTCAGCGTTATTTTTCTTACTAATAGCTCGCTATTAGGTACACAAAAATGCCTTGATAGACGAAAAACTATCCACATTGGAACGTAAAATAAACAAGATTGTGGCTATGTTTAGAAAATTAGAGTCCAATTTTACTTCAACTATTCTTATACGCAGCTGAGGTTAAATAAATTTGGATGCGCCTTTGTTTCAGGACAAAGGCGCTTTATGGTTTTGAATCAGAAATGGCTGCAAACATGTTAACCCTCAGTCAGTTTACAAACAGACCATTCATCCAGATCATCTGAGTATTCGGCATCCAGTATGAGTTTAAACCCTTCTGAGATAGCCGGTTTTCTGAGTCTGGGTGCCCAAGCTTTAAATGTTTGATCCTCTGTATACCAGCCGGTTAACTTAAATCTGACAATATCACCATTGGGTGAAACATTGACGACTTTTGCCTGTAGTTGCACCTTGGTTTGAAATGAATTCATATAGCCATTATTGTCTGCTACGCGATATTGAGCACTAGACCATTTACAGATATGTTTATGAATTAATACATGGTTAGACTGATCTTGCCCGGCTAGTATATCTTCAATACTTCTGCTCTGGGGCGGTGATTGAGTGCCTTGTGGCCTCATTTTAACTGACTCACTGATTGGTATATCAGGCTGACTAAAGCCTGTATCTAAGCTTTGCCCGGCGGGTATTTCGGGTTGAGTGATTGGCAGATTAACCTGAATATCAGACTGAGAATCATCGGCTGTATTTGCACAGGCTAAAAGTCCATTACTTGTCGCCAGAATCAAGAATATTTGTTTCCAGTTAGGGACTATCATGATTGCTCCTGCATTATTATTTTAATCCATCATTTTATAATAAGTCTCAGTTTTACAAATAAAATTATCTTATTCAATATAAAATGTAAGATTGATAATTTAACCTCAACTCTGGATAAGAAGTTAGCTAAGGTCCTAAATTTATTGGCTTTTAGTTTAACTTCGTTTTCTAGTGAGAGATTTTTTCTCAGAACAAGGCGAATTTGCGTACGTAATAGCTGGCTATTACTAGCGAATTCAACGCAGTTATCAGGAAAAATAGCCAC